>VSSA01000047.1 GCA_008123405.1 Nocardioides sp. BGMRC 2183 | reverse complement strand
GTCGGGTGCCGGTGGGGTCGGTGGTCCAGGTCTGGCCGTGTGGCCCGTGCCAGGTGTAGGTGCCGGGCTTGGTGGGGTGGTAGGTCCAGCCGGCGTGGGTCTTGGCGCGGTGGTGGGTCCGGCAGAGCGGGGCGAGGTTGCACGGACAGGTGTCCCCACCGGCGTTGTAGGCGGTGATGTGGTCGGTGTCGCAGCGGGTGGCGGGTCGGGTGCAGTGCGGGAAGACGCAGCGGGTGTTGCGTATCCGCACCTGGACGTGGAGCCGTTGGGGGATCTCGTAGGCATCGACCGGGGTGCAGGCGGCGAGGTCGATCACCGGGCGGACCACGATGGTCCCTGCCGTGCCGCACCAGGCACGGACCTGCTCGACGGTCACCGGTGCCCGGGTCTCCTCCAACCGGCCGACTGGGTTGCGGCCGGCGAGGGCGGCGTCGGTGAGGTGCACGTGGAGCACGACCGTGCGTCGAGGGCGCGAGGAGCGCTTCGCCCGCGCCTGGTCTGCCGCGGTGGCGAGGTCGAAGGATAGGTCGTCGCGGGCGAGCTCGCCCAGAGCGCGGGAGCGTCGTACGTCACGGGAGTCGGTGCAGCCGAGGTCGGCCAGCTCGCGGGCACGGGCAGCGATCGCCTCCTCGAGGTCGAGAGCGTCGGCGGCATCGAGCACACCGTCCACAGCCGCCGGTGCCGCCGGTGCCGCCGGTGCCGCCGGTGCCGGTCTGGTCGAGGTGGATGTCGAAGCGGCGCTGCTCCGCGGCATCCTGGCGGCGCTGCTCGGCCGCATCGGGGTCGAACCGGGTCAGGGCGGCGTCGATGAGCCGGTCGATCTGGGCCCACGTGCAGCCGTGCGCCACAGGGGCGAGCTGGCGGTCCACGAAGGACGCGGCGTCCGGGTTGAGGCAGCGGGTGAGGTCGGCGATCCGCAGCGCCTTCCACACCGGCACCTGAGCAGTCAGGGTGCGTGCCCAGGTGTACGGCAGGCGGACCGACAGCTCGACCACCTGCCCCACATAGGACCGGGCGGCGTCCAGGGAACGACCCAGCACCGCGGCGAGCTCGGTGACCGCGAAGTCGGAGATCAACGGCGCGCCCTGCCCGGCGACCGGGAGGCCGGTGTCCAGACCACGCTCGGTCAACGTGCAGGCATCCTCCTCGCCCTCGACCACATGATGCTCGGCCCACGCCGCGATCGCAGCCAACTGCCGGATCCGGAGGTCGGTGATCCCCGCCTCGGTCGCCGCGATCCCCACCAACCGCTCCGCCTCGG
>VSSA01000046.1 GCA_008123405.1 Nocardioides sp. BGMRC 2183 | reverse complement strand
CTTTGGTTCAAGGGGTCGACGCAACTTCTGAGTAGTTGGGAGTTGTGATGCCTGATCCTCGTCCTCCTTTCCGGGTGGTGCAGCGCAGGTTCTGGATAGCGATCCGTGAGGGTCGCGGTGTGGAGGACGCCGCGACGGTGGCCGGCGTGGCGAAACGGACCGGGAACCGGTGGTTTCGTGAGGCTGGTGGCATGGCGCCGTTGTCGCTGCACGAGCCGGAGCACGGCCGATATCTGAGCTTGGAGGAGCGCGAGCAGATCGCGGCGGGTCTGTACGGCGGGGAACTGCTGACCACGATCGCTGCCGGGCTCGGTAGGGCGACCTCCACGGTCACCCGCGAGGTCAAGAACCACATGCGGCATCGCCGGTCCCGACGGGTCGGCTATACCGGGCGGTTGGTCGGGATCGACTGGGCCCGCGATTGGGAGTACTCCCCGAGCCGCGCTCAACACGCGGCCGAAGAAGCGCTGGCCAAACCCAAGGCCTCGAAGCTGGTCACGAACCAGCGGCTTCACGATGAGGTGCAGGATCGGTTGTTGAAGAACCACAGTCCCGAGCAGATCGCGCGGCGGCTGCGAGTCGACTTTCCTAACGATCCGGAGATGTGGGTGTCGCACGAGACGATCTACCAGGCGCTTTACGTCCAGGGTCGTGGCGCGCTGAAACGGGAGCTCACCGCCCACCTGCGGACCGGGCGGAGTCTGCGCAAACCACACAAGCGGCCCGAGGAACGCCGTGGCCGGATGGCGGGGATGGTGATGATCAGCGACCGGCCCCCCGAGGTCGAGGATCGGGCCGTGCCCGGCCACTGGGAGGGCGACCTGATCCTCGGCACCACCGCGTCAGGTTCCGCGGTCGGCACCCTGGTCGAACGCACCACCCGGTTCGTGATGCTGCTCCATCTGCCCGGTGGTCATACTGCTGAGATCGTGCAAGAAGCGATGGTCGCGAAGATGGCTGCCCTGCCCGAGCAGCTGCGGCTCTCCTTGACCTGGGATCAGGGCAGCGAGATGGCCAACCACGTCCAGATCGCCGAAGCCACCGGCATGTCGATCTACTTCTGCGATCCCCACTCACCCTGGCAACGCGGAACCAACGAGAACACCAACGGCCTCCTACGCCAATACCTCCCCAAGAGCACCGACCTGTCCTTCTACGGCCCCGGCATGCTCGACAACATCGCAGCCGAACTCAACGCCCGCCCCCGCAAGACCCTCAACTGGCACACACCCGCCGAAGCCCTCACCGCGCTATTGTCCGATCAACCAGGTCCACACCAAGTTGCGCCAACCGCTTGAATTCACC
>VSSA01000045.1 GCA_008123405.1 Nocardioides sp. BGMRC 2183 | reverse complement strand
GCTACCGACCCGGTTCTCGATGCGTCTGCCGCGCAGTTGTTGGCTGGGGTGGAGGAGAGCGTGCGGGTCGGTCGTGCGGTGGAGGTGGAGCGGCTGCGGTTGGTGGTGGCGTGGTGTGACCGGCACGGTGGTGACCCTCAGGTGGAGCCGGGGGCGGTGCCGGTCGTCTATGGCGGGGACCGGTTGGTTCAGGTCGGTGGTGAGGGGACGCCGCGGGTGGCGGAGTTGTGTTTCGGGGAGCTTGCGATCGCGCTGCAGGTGGGGGTGGTCGCGACCCGCAATCTGGCTGAGGATGCTTTGGATCTGCGGCATCGTCTGCCGTTGCTGTATGCGCGGTTGGTGGCTGGTGAGTGTGAGGTGTGGGTGGCGCGGCGGGTGGCGAAGCTGTCGCGGTCGTTGTCGCGGGATCGGGTCGGGCTGGTCGATCGTGCGGTGGCTGCTGCGGTGGGTGAGGGTGCGGGTCGGGTGATCGCGGTGGCGGAGGCGAGGGTGATCGAGGCCGACCCCGAGGCGCATCGGGCCCGGATCGCCGCGGAGGACGCCAAGACCGGGGTGTGGCTGTCTCGTACCCGTGCTGGGGATGCGGTCGACGTGTTGGATGCCCAGCCGGGGACCCGGAAGATCGGTGCCCGGTTGCCGGTGGGTGTCGCGGTGGAGATCGACGCGGTGCTCGATGATCTGGCCGACGCCCTGGCTGCCCACACGAGCGTGGATCGTGACGGCGGGGACCGGCCGTTGAGTCGGAACGAGCTGCGGGTCCAGGCCCTGGAACTGCTGTCGCGGCCTCATGACGCGGTCGCGTTCCTCAACGGCCTCAACCAGCCCGAGGACCCCGAGGGCCCCGAGGACCCCGACGCTGCGGCTGAGACTTCTACGAAGACTCGGCGTCGTCGGTCGGCGGTGATCCATGTCCATCTCTCTGCGCTGGCATTGCAGTCGTTGGGTGTGGACGCCGGGTTGGGGGTGGCGCGGGTCGAGGACCTGGGCCCGTTCCTGATGGAGCAGCTCGCCGAGTTGCTGGGGCGCCGGGATATTCGGGTGCAGCCGGTGATCGACCTCAACACGGTGCAGGCCGTGAGCGCGTATGAGCATCCGTCCCGGGTGCGGGAGCGGGTGTTGTTGCGGCATGTGGGGGACGGGTTCCCCCACAGCGTCAGTCCCGCGGGGTGCGCCGGGCGGGTGGATCTGGACCACGCCAGCCCCTACGTCTCAGGCGCACCACCGGGTCAGACCGGGGACCGCAACGCGACCCCGTTGACCCGCACCCACCACCGCATCAAAACCCACACAGGTGGCTATCAGGTGCAGCAGCTCGGCCTCGCCGCGCACCGCTGGGTCACCCCCCACGGACTCGCCCGGGTGGTCACCCCCCGCGGCACCGCCCGGGTCGAACTGATCCGCGCCCGCGACGGCACCATCCTCGGCGAGACCTACCCCCA
>VSSA01000004.1 GCA_008123405.1 Nocardioides sp. BGMRC 2183 | reverse complement strand
CACCACCGCACCGCCCACAACGAACGCTTCACCCTCACCCGCCACACCGACACCGAATGGGTCCTCCACCACCGACAACGATGCTGAGCCGCGGAACCTCAAAGGGCAGGTGGGCCTGTACGACGCTCGCGCGGCGGTGCAGCATGGAACGCCCCGGGAGGAGGAGCGATGGCAGTGCGCATCCGACTCGCCTCCGCGCTCACGATCGACCTCGCGGACCACACGCTGCGGGGCAGGGATCTCGGCTCACGCAAGGGGCGGACCCTGCTGGCGCTGTTGGCATCGGCTCGGGGGGCTCCAGTGTCGTTGGACCGGATCGTCGACACGCTCTGGCAGGACTCCCCTCCCGCGGACCCCGCAGCCAACGTCGCCACACTGATCAGCAGGACCCGGCGAATCCTGGGATCGGGATCGGGATCGGGGGTGTTGAGTGGGGCCGGGGGCGCCTACAGCCTGGCAGCCGACGGCTCCTGGACTGTCGACCTCGACGAGGCGAACCTGCTGATCGGCGAGGCCGGGAGCAGGGAGGCTGCCGGAGAGCGGCTGCTCGCCGTCGCCGCAGCACGGGCCGCCCTCGCTCTCCTCGGTGACCAGCCAGCGCTGGTGGACGAGGACGACGCGCCGTGGGTGCACGACGTACGTCGGGAGGCCGACGACCTGCGCCGACGCGCGCGGCATCGGCTGGCCGCATCGCTGGTGTCGCTCGATGCCACCGAGGCTGCGGCCGTCGCGGGCTGTGGCATCGCCGCCGATCCGTTCGACGAGCAGGCGGTCCGCGACCGGATGCGCGCGCTGGTCGCCGACGGTCGGCCGAGCGCCGCACTGGCCACCTACGACGAACTGGCCACACGGCTGCGCGAGGAGCTCGGCACGACACCGAACCGGGAGACGGTCGCACTCCATGTCTCCGTGCTGCGCGAGCAGGAGCCCCAGCCAGAGGCCGTTCATCCACCCCGGGCTGCTGGCTCCTCCTTGGTGGGGCGTGGCACCGAGCTGGCCCTGGTGGAACGGTCCTGGGTCGGGGTGGCCGAGAGCGCCGCGAGCAGGCTGGTGCTGGTCGAGGGTGAGGCCGGGATCGGCAAGACCCGACTGTTGGAGGCCGTCGGCGACCTCGCACGCGGCACCGGAGGGCTCGTCCTGGTCGGACGATGCCACCCGGTCGAACGGTCCCTCTTCCTTCAACCCTTCGTAGACGCCCTGCACCCCGTGCTGATGGCCGCCTCGCCGTCCGACCTCGCCCGGCTGGTCGGCGGCCACGAGGCCGCCTGGCTCTCCCTGCTCCCGGACCTCGCGCCGGTGATCGGCTCCGCGACCGGCCTCGCCGTCGAGGCAGAGCAACAGCGCCGCCAGATCTACGAGGCCGTGGCGGTCATGGTGCAGCGACTCTCCCTCGGTCAGCCAGTGCTGGTCGGCATCGACGACCTGCAGGATGCGGGGTCCGCCACCGTCGACCTCCTCGGTTATCTGGCCACCCGCCTCTCCGAAGCGCACGTGCTGCTGGTGGCGACGGTGCGCGCCGAGGAGAACCACAACCTCGCTCGCCTGCACGACCGCGCCACCCTGCTGCCGCTGGGGCCGCTGCCGCGCTCGGCGGTGGACGCGCTCGCTGCCCGCGCCGGCCTGGCCACCCACGCGGACCAGGTGATGTCGCGGACCGCCGGGCACGCGCTGAGCGTGGTCGAGTCGCTGCGTGCCCTCTCCCACGGGGAGACCGGCGTGCCGGCCTCACTGACCACCGCCGTACTGGCGCGGGTCGACCGCCTCGACACCACCGCCCGCCAGGTGATCGAGGCGGCGTCGGTGCTGCGACGTCGACTCGACCCACGCCTGCTCGCCGCCTTGGCGGAGGTCTCCGAGCTCGCCACCACCCGCGCCTGCGAGGAGCTGGTCCGGATGCGGCTGCTGGCCCGCAGCGGTGCACAGTACGAGTTCGCCAACGACCTGCTCCAACTCTGCGTGTACGACGCGCTCCCACCGGCGCTGGCCGCCGCGTGTCATCGTCGTGCCGCCGATCTGACCGCGCACCAGCCGGAGGTGATGGCTGAGCACGCCCATGCCGCAGGTGACGAGCCACGGGCAGCGCTCGGTTGGCTGCTCGCGGGCGAGGCCGCCCTACGGCGTGCCGCCGTCGAGGACGCGATCGGGCTGCTCGACCGGTCCCTCGGCTCCCGAGCTCCCGACTCCACCCGGGCCCGTGCCCTGCTCGCCCGGGCCGCAGCCTTCGATGCGCAGGCCCGCTACGAGCGAACGCTCGCCGACGTCGACGCCGCCCTCGAACTGGCCCGCGCTGACGGCGACCGGCGACTGGAGATGGTGGCGCTCCGTGCCCGCGGCGGTGACGCTGCCGTCGCGTTGCGGCTGTCGCCCGAAGAGCTGACCGCGCCGCTGGCGGCGGGCCTGGCGCTGGCGGCCGACCTCGGCGACCGGCGTGCTGAGGCCGACTTCACTGGCCGCCAGGTCATCCTGGAAGCCGGGCGACTGCATCTGCGGACCGCCCTGGCGCAGGCCGAGCACGGTGTTGCCCGGGCCCGTTCGGCACGCTCGGAGGAAGCGCTGATCGTGGCGCTGGACGGCCTGAAGACAGTCCTCTTCCACCTCGGCGATGCGGTACGACTGGGTGAGGTGGTCGAGGAGCTGGAGCCGCTGGTGCGCTCCCACGACGACCAATGGCTGCTGCAGTGGGTGGTCTTCGAGTCCGCCTTCGTGGCGGCCGCCGATGACAGGTGGGACGACGCCCACGCCGCGATCGCAGCGGCACAGGAGATCAACCGGCGCAGCGGCTACGGGGCCTACGCCGGCTACATGCAGGCGTACGACGCCTGGTTCGCCCGCCTCGCCGGCGACCTCGCCACGGCCCGGTCCCGAGGCCACGAGGCTCTGGCAGCTACCTCCCCTGCACACCCGTGGTGGTTCGCCACCGCGGCCGGGCTCCTCGCGGCGACTCTCCTGGAGACCGGCGAGCGCGACGAAGCCGCCGCTGTGGCGGCCCGTGGGCTGGCCGCGGCCGATCCCACGATGCCGGCCGTGGGCGAGCTGGTGTGCCGCTCGGTGGTGGCTGCGGCCACCGAGGCACCCGCAGAGCTCGCCCGGGTCCGCGCCGACTTGGAGGCGGTCGATTGTCCTCCCGGCCAGGCCTGGGTGATCGGGGCGGACGCCTACCTGCTGGCCGGCACCTCACTGGACGCACTGCGGCAGGCGACCTCCGCCACGTGGGCCTCGGTCCGGGCCAGGATCGACGACGGAACGAGGTCGTGAGCCGCCACCTGCCCGGCTTCACAACAGGTCCAACACCAACCGGGCGGCACGCTCCGCGCCGTCGTCGGGCACCGGCAGGTAGTTCGTCGGCGCCGCCAATGCAGCGGCCAGCTCGTCGGCGATCAGGCTGGGATCGGCGCGTCGGTAGTCCAGCGGCCGGCCGGCGCGGTGCCGGTCGAGGCGGTGCCGCACGTGCACCTGCTGCTCGAAGTGGTGACCGAGCGGGAAGTAGAGGAAGGGCCGACCGGCGGCGGTGAGCTCCATCGTGGTGCCCAGGCCGCCCTGCACGATCGCCACGTCGCAGGCGGCATGGTGCAGGTTCAGGTCCATCAGGAGGCCGTGCACCTCCACCCCGTTCGGAACGTCCAGCGTCTCCGGCGCGATCCGCGGCCCGGTCACCGCCACCATCCGCAGCCCGTCGATCCGGCGGCGCGCCTCCTCGTAGGAGTCGAGGACACGTTGCAGCAGGTGGCGGCCGACCCCGGAGCCGCCGACGCTGACCAGGCAGACCACGTCGTGCTCGGCGTACCCGAGGCGGTGGCGGAGCTCGGCACGGCGGGTCGGGTCGGGGCGCTCCCCCATCACGTACCCGGAGAAGTCGAAGTGGGCCTGCGTCCACTCCCGGATGCCGGGCAGACCGGGGCCGAGCGGGAGATCGACCACGTCCGCCGGGTCACCGACGAAGATCGATCGGTCGCGCATCGTGGGCAGGTGTGCGACGTGCTCGACCATCTCGGCGTTGTAGTCGGCGGTCAACAGCGCCTCGCGTTCACCGCCATCGGGCATCGGCACCCAGCCGACGAAGTCGGTCATCCAGACGAACGGAGCCCGCTTGAGCCCCGGGTTCTCGTGCAGGAAGTGGTCCAGCTCCCACGCCTCGTCGCCGACCCACAGGTCGAACCTCTCGCGCTCGACGAGGTCGTCGAGCACCATGAAGTTGTTCACCTGGATCTCGTCCATCCGGCGCAGCGCCTCGAAGGCGTGCAGGTCGTGCTCGCCGGACTCCGCTTCGACATGGCCGGACTCATTGGCCAACAGTCGGGAGGCCGGGTGCACCACCTCGCCCCGTTGCTCGAGGAACTCGGCGACCGGCGACTGGGTCAGCCACTGCACCTCGACCTCGGGACGCAGCTCCCGCATCGCATCGGCGATCGCCAGGTCGCGGCGGACATGACCGAGACCGATCGGCGAGCTGAGGTAGAGAGCCCGGGGATGCCGCCGTACGGCCGCCCCGAACTGCAGACTCGACGGGCCCGAACCGCCAACTCGACGGGCCCGAAAAGCAGATTCAACCCTTGATGTCCCACCGCCGACCCGGTCCACAAAGCGCTTGAGGGCGCGGTTCACGGGCACTGGGTGGCGGGCCATCGGCAGGTGGCCGGACCCTTCGAGGACCAGGTGCTCGGCCCCGGTCAGGTCGGCCAGCCGTTGCATCCGGGCCTGCGGCTGGCAGCGGTCCTCGGTCCCCTGGATCACCAGCACCGGCCGGGTGATGCCGCGCAGCAGTGACGCCGCCTCGTCCGGGTCGTCGGTCCAGCGTGTGCTGCGGTGCTCGGCGAGCATGCACGAGGCGTCGGTCTCGCAGGCGAAGCCGACGACGTCCTCGGTCTGCTTGGTCGAGTGCGGCTCGGGCAGCATCTGGGAGAAGAAGAACTCCGCATAGCTCGGCCAGTGATCGCGCCAGAAGTGACGGTTCATCCGGAACCAGCCGTCGTAGGAGTCGAGCTGCTCCTCGAAGCGGTCGACCGCCGCGAGCCGTTCGGGCAGCGGGGGGATGGCGTCCCTGATCCACGGCGCCACGGCCGCCACGCCCAGCACCCGCTCGGGGTGGAGCGCGGCGGCCAGCAGCGCGTGCCAGGCGCTGATGCAGATCCCCACCAGCACCGCGCGGTCGATGCTCAGGTGGTCCATCACCGCGATGATGTCGCCGACGAACTTCGCGTCGTGGTACTCGCCCGGGTCGGTGGGACGGTCGGAGCGGCCGTTGCCGCGCGGGTCGATGGTCACCACCTGGAAGTGCTGCGCCAGGTAGGGCACCTGCGCCTTCCAGGCTCGGCTGTGCACGATCGGGTCGATCGGAGCGAAGAGCACCGTCGTGTTCTCCGCGGCCGCGTCGTTGAACGTCTCGAACCCGATCCGGACGGCACCGCGGAGCAGATGTCCCTGACGGTCCGGTTCTCTGGCTCGCATGGCTCCCACTCTCGGCCCGACGGTTGCAGCGCCGTTGCAATCGATCTGCAACCGGCGCCGGTCACCGTTCCTCCCACCAGCATCCACCCGGATGCCCGATTGAGGGAGACCCTGATGACCACCATCGATCACTCCGCCGAGGAGACCACCGCGACGCCCGCTGTCGACATGGACACCCTGATGGCGTTCGTCGGCAGGTTCGTCGGCGACCTCGGCGCGACCATGGCCGCCGGCAACGTCGTGCTCGGCGAGCGCCTCGGGCTCTACCGTGCCCTCGCGCAGCAGCCCGGTGACGCCCGTTCGCTCGCCGCCGCCACCGGCACCGACCCGCGGCACGTCGACGAATGGCTGCGCGGTCAGGCGGCCGGCGGGTACGTCGAGTACGACGCCGCTGCGTCGACGTACTCGATGACGCCGGAGCAGGCGTTCGCGCTGACCGACCCGAGCGGCCCGGTCTTCCTGCCCGGCGCCTTCGAGCTGGCACTTGGCGCGCTCAAGGCCCAGCCCCGCATCGAGGAGTCGTTCCGGACCGGCGCCGGTTTCGGCTGGGGCGAGCACGACAGCGACGTCTTCACCGGCTGCGAACGGTTCTTCCGGCCGGGCTACCTGATGCACCTGCTCGCCGAGTGGCTCCCGGCCCTGGACGGGGTGGAGGCCAAGCTGCGCACCGGTGCCAGCGTCGCCGACCTCGGCTGCGGGCACGGTGCGTCGACCCTGCTGATGGCCGAGGCGTTCCCGGCGAGCAGCTTCGTGGGATCCGACTACCACGCCGGCTCGATCGAGGCTGCCCGACAGCGGGCCGAGGAGGCCGGCGTCGGCGATCGGGTGCGGTTCCAGGTGGCCAGCGCGCAGGAGCTCTCCGACCGCGAGCTGGACCTGGTCACGACGTTCGACTGCCTGCACGACATGGGCGATCCGCTCACCGCTGCACGCCAGGTCCGCCAGGCCCTCGCCGCCGACGGCACCTGGATGATCGTCGAGCCGGCGGCCGGTGACACCGTGGCGTCGAACCTGAACCCGGTGGGCAGGGTCTACTACGGCTTCTCGACCTACCTCTGCGTGCCGAACGCGGTGTCGCAGAACGGCGGCTACGCACTCGGGGCGCAGGCGGGCGAGGCGGCGATCCACCAGGTCATCACCGACGCCGGGTTCACCCGGTTCCGCCGGGTCGCCGAGACCCCGTTCAACAACGTCTACGAAGCGCGACCCTGACGGGTTGAGGGCGGGTCCTAGTGGCGTGTGGCGGAAATGCTTGGACGGTTGGCGTGCTGGTGGTGCGTGCATCGCAAGGCGGCCGTGCGACGGTATATCGGGTGTCTTCCGAGCGCGGCTCAACGCAGCGAGGTGCGTGCCACCGGTGCGCCAACCGTTCAATGATTTCCGACATGCGACGCTAGCTACTCCAAGGCCCGCCGTTCGATCACGTACGACCAGGTGACGGTCGCCGACCCGGAGCCCTGGTAACCGTAGTCGTCGTAGTCGGAGCGGTACTGATAGGTGTCGGAGCCATCGACCCGCCAGCGGCACAGCTCGTCGGTGCAGCCCTCGAGCTCGGTGGCCTCCGACGTCCGGGAGGCGCGGCGCGCCTCCTCCGGCCAGCTCCACAGGTAACCGGGGGCGAGCCACTCCAGGTTGTGGTCCCACTCGTCGCTGCTCGAGCCCTCGCAGTCACCCCCGCTGACCCACGAGGAACGTACGGGGATCCGTGGATACTCGTTGGAGAAGTCGGTGTCCCAAGCTCCCAGCGAGCCCCACCAGGCGGACGACCACTCCCCCGGGTCTTCCTCCCAGTAGTAGTAGTCCTCCAACGCGACGTCCGGAACTCCGGCGCCCGGAAGGACCTGCGCACCGGTCTGCCAGTAGGCGCCGCCGAACTCCACCGGACCCGTGGTCTCGTCGGTGGAGGTCCAGCTGCAGCCCCACCCGGACTGGCGCCAGGTCTTGGTGGCGTCGAAGCTCCACGAGTCGAACGCCATCGGCGCGGTGAGGTACGTCGGGTAGTCGTCGTACTGCGTGCCCCACTCGCCTGGCGTCGCCACGTGCAGGCGCGCCGAGCTGGACTCGCTCGAGGTGAACGAGGAGGTGTAGTCGGGACCGTCGTCGCAGGATCCTTGGTCGTTGGCGCACGAGGCCGACCACGTCCAGTCCACGCCCAGGGTGCCCTCCGCGATGCGGTACTCCGCAGGCCCCCCGCAGCCCGACGGCACCCGCCACGGGCTCCCGCCGTAGTCGAGGACGACCTCGTCGAGACCGGGCACGGGCACCGAACGGGAGTAGTCCCAGTTGCCCAACCACGCTTTGGCTTCGACCGTGATGCTGGCAGTCCGGGCCGCGCTGATCTCCAGACACGTGCCACCGCCGAGGTAGGGCGACGCCGAGAGGTCCAGCGGATTCAGGGTGGCGCTGAGGCCGATCACCGCGCCCGCCTTCGGATTGCCGCTGCCGACGCCGAGCGTGGCACTCATTCCGGCGGTCAGGGAGAGCGATCCGCTGACGTCGGTCACCTCCGGCTCGCTGAGGTCGCCGTCGGCGATCAGGGTGCCGTCGAGCTCGTCGTCGCCGATCCCGAGGTAGCCGTCGAACTCGGCACCGAGGCGGGCGGAGAACCCGAGTCCGCTGACATCGAAGCTGCCGTTGACGCTGCCGCCGATGGTCGGCTGCAGCACATAAAGCATCGGCACCGGCCCGATCGCGAACGGGATGGTGATCTTCGCAATGTCGATCTGGCAGGAGGCGCCCGCGGTGACCTTCGCGGTCGCCGCCACGCCAAGGTCCACCCCGACCTCGGCGTCGAAGCTGACACCCTTCGGGATCGACTTGCCGAAGATCCGGTACTTGGCCAACTTCGCTGAGAAACGACCGTAAGGGTCGAAGGTGGGGTCGATGGTGTACTTCTCGCTCAGCTGACCGCCACAGGCGATCACCGCCTGGGCACCGGCGCCCCGCCCGTGCAGCCGTCGGCCGGAGATGGTGCCCGCCTGCTCCCCCAGGTCGGGGACGCTCAGGTCGGCGTAGTCGAAGACGTCCGCGAGTCCGGCGGCGGCCAGCGTCACCGATCTGCCGTCGGCCGCCACGGCGACCACCGTGCCGAGGTAGCCGGTGGGGATCCCGGTGTCCGGCGGCAGGATCCACGGTTGCCCGAGCACGGGGGTGACGCCGGCGGGGACGGTGGTCTGCACGCCGCCGGCGACCACGGTGGGGCGGACGGCCGCGGGGTCGGTGACGGTCACCGTGGCCGGGTTGGTCACCGTCGAGGCCTGCTCGGTGCCCGCGCCACCGGTCGGGGTGGTCACCGTGGTCGAGACCGGACCGACCCACCGCCCCTTGCCCTGGCGGGCGAAGACCGAGAACGCGTACGTCGTACCGGGGTCGAGGTCGTCGTCGAGCGCGGTGGCGCCGGTGACCGGGACCGCGGTGCCGCCGCTGACGCCGGCCGGTGGTTGTGCACCGCTCGCCCGGCGGACCTGGTACGACGCAGCGCGGCCGGCCGGGGCGGTCCACCGCAGCCCGACGACGGTGGGCTCGACCCGCTCCACCTGGAGCCCGGTGACCGAAGGCGCACGTCGGTAGGTGACGGTGAGCGCGGTCTTCCTCGCTGGATTGACCCGCAAGCGCTTGCGGCTCACCGACGCGGTGTAGAGGCGGGAGTCATCGACCAGCTGCGCGGCGCTGACGGTCCACCGACCCCGCGGGAGCCGCAGCTTCACCCGGGTGGTGGTGCCGGCGGGCTTCTTCGCCACCACGCGGACCTTCGCGCCCGACCGCAGGCGCACCACGCCCGGCACGCCGGCCGGGGCTTTGACGGTGACCACGACGGTTCCGGTGCGCGGCTTGCCCCGGTCGGGCGCGGCCGCGGCTGCGACGGGACCCGTCGCCAGCAGTGCGCCGGGCACCAGGGTGAGCACCAGTGCTGCGATTGTTCCGGCCCCGAGCGCCGCTGACGGACGCCTCATCTCCGCAGCGTGCGCCCGCTCCGCGCGGGTGGCATCGCCGAATTCGGGGACCTACCCGGCTGCCGATCAGGCGCCCGCCGGAGGTGATCAGCCGAGCGCGTCGGGGTCGCGCCACTCCCGCTCGAACGGCAGCCGCCAGGCGTACGGAGCGACCAGCTGATGGATCTGGTTGGGTCCCCAGCTGCCCTGCCGGTAGGGGCGGATCACCGGCGGGTTGTCCAGCAGCGGAGCGGAGACCTCCCAGAGCCGCTCGATGCCGTCGGCGGAGGTGAAGAGCGTCTGGTCGCCCCGCGCGGCGTCGTAGATCAACCGCTCGTAGGCCTCCAGCACGGACCCGGCCCAACTGGTGTCGGTCATCGCGAACTGCATGGACAGCTTGTCCAGCCGCATGCCGGGCCCGGGTCGCTTGCCGTAGAAGGAGAGCGACATCTTCGCCTGGTCGGCCAGGTCGAAGGTCAGGTGGTCGGGGCCGTGGTCGCCGACGCCGGAGTGCTTGGGGAACATCGACCGCGGAGGCTCCTTGAACGCGATCGAGATGATCCGCGCACCCTCGGCCATCCGCTTGCCGGTCCGCAGGTAGAACGGCACGCCGGCCCAGCGCCAGTTGTCGATGTAGCACTTGAGCGCGATGAACGTCTCGGTCTCCGAGTCGTGCGCGACGCCGGGGATGTCGCGATATCCCTGGTACTGCCCGCGCACCACGTCGGCCGGGTCGATCGGCACCATCGAGCGGAAGACCTTGTTCTTCTCGTCCCGGATCGCGTCGGGCATCAGCGAGGTGGGCGGCTCCATCGCGGTGAAGGCCAGCACCTGGAAGAGGTGGGTGACGACCATGTCCTTGTAGGCGCCGGTCGACTCGTAGAAGTCGGCGCGCTGCTCCAGCCCGAGCTCCTCGGGTACGTCGATCTGGACGTGGTCGATGTTGTTGCGGTGCCAGATCGGCTCGAAGAGGCCGTTGGCGAACCGGAACGCCAAGATGTTCTGAGCCGCCTCCTTGCCGAGGAAGTGGTCGATCCGATAGATCTGCGACTCGTCGAAGACTGCGTGCAGTCGACGGTTGAGGTCGCGGGCGGACTCGAGGTCGACC
This sequence comes from Nocardioides sp. BGMRC 2183, assembly GCA_008123405.1. GTDB lineage: Bacteria > Actinomycetota > Actinomycetes > Propionibacteriales > Nocardioidaceae > Nocardioides. The sequence continues at coordinate 333,366 of VSSA01000004.1, read as the reverse complement.
CCGAACGGCTTCTCCATCACGATCCTGCTGCCGTCGGCCAGATCCGCCTCCTGCAGCGTCTGCACCACCGACAGCGCCGCCTTCGGCGGCACGCTCAGATAGTGCAGCCGGGTGCATTGTTCGTCGTACGCCGCCTCGGCCTTCTCGACCACGGCGCGCAGGCCCGCAGCCCCCTCGGCGCCCGGCGCCCAGTGCAGCCGCTTGGAGAACTCCGGCCAGCCATCGATGTCTCCGTCGTCACCGGAGAACTCCTGGACCGCCTCCGCGGCGAAGCGCACGAAGGACTCGTCGTCGTGCTGGTCCAGCGAGGTGCCGACGACCTGCAGGTCGCGGAGCAGCCCGGACTGGAAGAGGTGCAACAGGCCGGGCAGCAGCTTGCGCCGGGACAGGTCGCCGGTCGCGCCGAAGAGGACCACCGTCACCGGCTTCGTCGACCTGTTCGTCATGTCGTCGCTCGTCATGCCGGACCCTTCGTCGTGTCGGACTCTCGTCAGGTCGGGAACGGTGCCTCCCGGAGGTTGCGCACGAGTTTACCGAGGGACGACGCCCGCTCCGCGAGTGCGGTGCACGGCCGCGAGCAGCCCGTCGAGCACCAGCCCCAAGCCGACAGCGAAGTCGTCGCTCTCGCCGGAGGCGCGCAGCTGTTCCTCCGCCGCGTGCCCGAACACGAAGTGGAGCAGGGTGCGGGCGCCGACCCGGGCGAGGTGCTCGTCGGCGCCGGCACGACGCAGTGCGTCCTCCATCCGTCGCTGCGGCTCACGCGCCCCTCCGCCGAGCGCGTGCACCGCTGAGATCAGGACCGCGGCGTCGCGCCGGCTCAGCATCGCGTCGCGCAGCTCGGTGCCGACCAGACGCAGCTCCGCGTCCCAGGTGACCACCTCGGTCGCTCGCCGGCCCAGCTCCAGGATCCGGTCGGCGACGGCGTCGAGCAACGCCTGCTTGTTGGCGAAGTGGTGGTAGAGGGCGCTGGCGCGTACCCCCATCTGGGCAGCCACGTTGCGCATCGAGAGGTCGTCGAGACCACGGTCGTCGAGCACCTCGATCGCCCGGTCGACCACGTCCACCTTGCGGTACCGCGCCACTGCCACCTCCTCGGTCCCCTTAGGCTACTCACCTGAACGCCGTTCAGGATTGAGCGGCTCGTCGTTCGAGAGGGCCACCGTGACCGCCGAAACCAGCAGCACCCCCACCGATGTCGCCACCGTGTCCGGCGCGCAGCGCCGGTCTCGACCCACGACCGACCTCGCCCTGATCGCGAGCTTCGCCGCACTGATCTGCATCTGCTCCTACATCGGCGCCATCCCGGTCGGCGGCACGGGCGTGCCGATCACCCTGCAGACCTTCGCGGTGATGCTCACCGGCTGCCTGCTGGGGCCTGTCCGCGGCTTTCTCGCCGTCGCGCTCTACCTGCTGCTCGGCATCATCGGCCTGCCGGTCTTCGCCGAGCACTCCTCCGGGATCGGGGTCTTCTTCCGGGAGAGCGGTGGCTATCTGCTCTCGTTCCCGTTCGCCGCGGCACTCGCCGGCTTCCTGGTCGCCTACGTGGCGCGCGGCGCACGCACCCGCGCCCTCGTCGTCTTCGCCTGCTCGATCACCGCCAGCTTCCTGGTGATCCACCCGATGGGCATCGTGGGGATGAAGCTCTACTTCGACGTCTCCTTCACCCAGGCGCTGCAGTACGACATCCCGTTCTGGCTGGGCGACCTGGTGAAGACGACATTCGTCGCGCTCATCGCCGCCGAGGTGCACCGGGCCTTCCCCAAGCTGTTGCAGCGCTCCTGAGCGAGGGGCCATGGCACGGATCGAGTTGGACGGCGCTGGTGTCGTCGTCGGGCTGAGCACCGCGACGGGCCCCGGTTCCCGGACGATCCTCGCGCCGACCTCGGCGACCCTGACCGAGGCGCGGATCGGGATCGTCGGGGCGAACGGCTCGGGCAAGTCCACCCTCGCCCGCCTGCTCAACGGCCTGGTGGAGCCCACCACCGGCACCGTTCGGGTGGACGGTCTCGACGTGGGGCGCGACGCCGCCGCGGTACGGCGCCGGGTCGGCTTCTGCTTCACCGACCCATCCGCGCAGTTGGTGATGCCCACCTGCGTGGAGGATGTCGAGCTCTCGCTGCGTCGCCACGAGCGGTCCGCTCGCCGTCGGCGGGAGCGGGCGCTGGAGGTGCTGGCCGAGTTCGGCCTGGCTGACCACGCCCATGACTCGGTGCACTCGCTGTCCGGCGGTCAGAAGCAGATGCTGGCCCTGGCCGGCGTGCTCGCGGTGCAGCCATCGGTGCTCGTGGCGGACGAGCCGACCACGCTGCTCGACCTGGCCAACACCCGCCGGGTGGCCGACCGCCTCTTCGCGTTGGACCAGCAACTGGTGCTGGTCACGCACGACCTCGACCTCGCTCGGCGCTGCGACCGGGTGCTGGTGGTCGCCGAGTCGCGGGTCGTCTTCGACGGGGAGCCGGGTGCGGCTGTCGATCATTACGTGCGGTCGGTCGGGGACGACGTACCGAGCATCGGGAGCGGCGGATGAGCGATCTCCTGCTCGGCGCGCACCAACCCGGCGACACGCTGCTGCACCGGCTGCCCGTCGGCGCCAAGGTGCTCGGCCTGGCGGTCTTCAGCCTGGTCGTGGTGCTGATCCGCTCCCCCTGGGCCGCCGCCGGTTTCCTGCTGGTCGCGCTCGCGCTGACCGCACTTGCCCGGGTCCGTCTCCGCGCCGTGGCCCGCGCGACCCGTGCGGTGCTGCTGATCGCGGCGTTCGCGGGCGGGCTGCAGTGGTGGTGGTACGGCCCCGGGAAGGCGATCGAGACGCTCCTGGACCTGATCACGCTCTCCCTGGCCGCCGTGGTCCTGACCTCGACCACGTCGGTCAACGCGATGCTCGATGCCGTGGTGCGCTGGCTGCGGCCGCTGCGGCCGATCGGCATCCGCCCCGAGCGGGTGGCGCTTGCCCTGAGCCTGGCGATCGGCGCCCTTCCCGCGACGCTGAGCATCGCCCGGGAGACCCGGGACGCCGCCCGGGCCCGCGGCCTGGGCCGCAGCCCCCGCGCCTACCTCTCCCCGTTCGTGATCCGGATGGTCGCCCGTTCCCTGGAGACCGGGGACGCACTGCACGCCCGGGGCCTGGGCGACCTCGACTGACCCGGCTCAAACGCACACCCAGACCCCGTCGACCCGGCTCAAACGCACGTCGGAGGCAGTAGGGCGTGGAGTCACCACAACGGCGGGTGGCGGTCCTTCCAGGGTGCGGCAGCCTCCACCTGGGCGGCGAGCGAGAGCAGCAGCTCCTCCTCCGCCGGACGCGCAGCCAGCATCATCCCGATCGGCAGTCCGTCCGGCGAGGTGTGCAGCGGCAATGAGATCGCCGGCATCCCGGTGACGTTCCAGGCCGAGGTCCACGGGGTGAAGCGCTTCTGCGCGGCGAAGTCACCGGCCGGGTCGGCGTCGTCACGGATCGCACCGACCGGCAGCGGCACCGTCGCCAGCGTGGGCGTCAGCACGGCGTCGTACGGCGCCAGGGCGACGAGTGCCTCGGCGGCGAACCGTCGCAACCGGCCGATCGCCAGCCCGAAGGCCGGACCGGAGATCGACTCCCCCCACTCGCCGAGCCACCGGGTGAGCGGGCGGAGCAGACCCCGTTGGGCGTCGGCCAGGGGTGCGGTGGACAGCGCGGTGAGCACCGCCCAGCAGGTCTCGAAGTCGGCCACCGCGTCGGGCGGGATCGGCACCGGGACACCCTCGACCGCGTGCCCCAGCGACCCGAGCAGCACGCAGGTCTCCTCGAACGCGGCCCTCACGCCCGCGTCGACGTCGACGTCGGCGATGACCGGCGTGTCGAAGACCGCGATCCGCAGTCGTCCGGGCTCCCGGCCAGCGGCCTCGAGGAAGGTCCCGGCCGGTGACGGCGCCCAGAACGGGTCTCCCGCGCGACGGCCCGCCAGCACGTCGAGCAGTGCGGCCGCATCCGCCACGGTGCGGGCGATCGAGCCGGAGGTGGCCAACCCGACCGGGTCGCCGTACATCGGGAAGCCGCTGATCCGCCCGCGGGTCGGCTTGAGACCGACCAGGCCGCAGCAGGAGGCGGGGATCCGGATCGATCCGCCGCCATCGGAGCCGTGCGCCACGGGGACCAGTCCGGCCGCGACCGCCGCCGCCGCGCCACCCGAGGAGCCACCTGCCATCCGGGTCACGTCCCAGGGGGTGACCGCCGGCGGGCGCCCGTCGGGCTCGGTGTAGCAGGGCGACCCGAACTCGGGGGTGGAGGTCTTGCCGAGGCTGACCAGTCCGGCCTCCTCGATGGCCAACGTGACCGCGTCCGAGACCGACGGCACGTGGTCGGCGAAGACCGGGGAGCCGAATGCGGTCGGCGTGCCCGCGGTCAGGTTCAGGTCCTTGATCGCGGTCGGCACCCCGGCCAACGGGGAGGCACCGGTGCCGACCGGGCCGACAGCGGCGACCTCGCGGGCGCGCAGCCGCGCGGCGTCGGGATCCAGGAACGCGAACGCGCCGTCGACGTACTCCGAGGGGAGACGCGCGGCGCGGTCGAGGTAGTGGTCGGTGAGCGTGATCGGGTCGAGCTCACCGGAGCGGATCAGGGCACCCTGCTCCAGGGCGGTCAGGTCGTGGAGATCGGCCACGACCCGACCGTACCTGGCAGGCGGGACCGGTCGGTCAGGCGGCGACGACCTCGGCGTTCGCCTCGACCAGGGTGACCAGTGCCGCGGCGAGCTTGGCGCGGACCTCGGGATCGGTGGTGGGGTCGACCTCGATCGCGGACTGCGACACGGTGACGTCCTCGACGACCTTGGCGCCGGCGATGCGGGCGGAGCGGACCGTGTCCTCGTGCGCCCACTTCCCGCCGTACGGCGTGGGGGTGGCGCCGACGACTCCGAACGGCTTGCCGACCAGGGCGCCGGCGCCGTAGGGACGGGAGAGCCAGTCGATGGCGTTGTTGAGGACCGCCGGCATGGTGCCGTTGTACTCCGGGGTCACAGCCAGCACGCGGTCGGCCTCGGCGACGCGGGTGCGCAGCTCGTAGGCGGATGCGGGCGCCGAGCCGGCGTCCAGGTCCTCGTTGTAGAACGGGATGCGGTCCAGCAGACCGTCGATGATGTCGACCTCGATGCCCTCGGGAGCGGTCTCCCGCAGCACCTCGGCGATACGACGGTTGACGGAGTCGGCACGGAGGCTGCCGACGAGGACGGCGACGCGGGTGGTGTCAGTCATGGTGATCGAAACGGACCGCGGTCCGTTTGTATTCCGGTCGTGGCAGGAAGTTCGTCCCCACTAGGGTGATCTGCGTCATGCCTGCCGACCCGCTGCCGCTGCTCCCGATCGCACCGACCGAGCGCCGCGACGCGGCCCGCAACCGCGAGGCACTGCTCGCCGCGGCCACCGCGCTGATCACCGAGCGCGGGGTGGAGGCGGTGACGATGGAGGCGATCGCTGCCCGGGCCGGGGTCGGCAAGGGCACCGTGTTCCGGCGGTTCGGCAGCCGCGAGGGGATGATGGCCTCGCTGCTCGACCACGCCGAGACCGCCTGGCAGGAGGCGGTGATCACCGGTCCGCCCCCGCTCGGCCCCGGCGCCGAGCCGTGGGACCGCCTGGTCGCCTTCGGAGAGTCGCGGATGCGGACCAACCTGACCCAAGCGGCCCTCATCGAGGCCGCCGGACGGACCTGGGCCTCCAACCGTGCGGTGCTCGGCTTCTCCACGATGCACGTGCGGTTCCTGCTCGGCGAGCTCGGCGTGACCGGCGACCTGCACTACCTGGCGATGGTGCTGATGGCTCCGCTGACGGTGCCCTTCCTCCACCAGCAGCTCGAGGTCGACGGTCGAAGCGTCGAGGAGCTCGTGCAGAGCTGGAACGACGTCGCCCGCCGCCTCACCGCAGGCTGAGCTCATCGGCGCGGTGCCCCGAGGAGGGTGTCGGTGCAGATTACGGTCACGCCATGCATCACCGCCGGCGCACGCTTCCCCGCCCCCCGAGGGCCGTCGCGATCCTGGTCGCTCTGGTCGCGCTCACCCTCTCCGCAGCCGTGCTCACCCCGGCGGCCGCGACACCCGACCCGACCACCGACGACGACGGGAACCTCTGGGACCGTCGCCACGGCGTCGGTCTCGACGAGCTGGTCCCGCCCACGCCGGAGAGCGGCCTCGGCGGACCGCGTGGCCGATTCGCGCCCGCGCCGGTCACCCTGACCCGCGACGGTCTCGGGCACGGCAAGGTGGTCCCGGGCATCGTCGGCGGCAACCTGCGCTGGCTCGACGACGCCGACGGCGCCTGGGATCCGGCCAAGCGGCGGGTGCGCTCCCGGGTCGCCGGGCTGCTCGCCGACGCCGGCCTGCGCTCGATCCGGTACGCCGGCGGCACGGTCGCGAACCTCTTCGACTACCGCCGCTCGATGACCACGATCGGCTGCCAGACCAGCGGCGGCTTCGCCGCCCCCCACTTCACCGCGATCGCCGCACCGCGCTCCGGGTACTCGATCGGTGCCCAGGCCGCCTTCGCCGACCACGCGAAGTCCGCCACCAACCTGATGGTCCCGATGATCAACACCACGCCGGAGCGGGCTCGTGCGTTCGTGCAGGCCGTCGCGAAGGCCACCGGCCAGCGTCGGCTCACCGTCGAGATCGGCAACGAGCCCTATTTGAACGACCAGCGCTACTGGCGCTCGGTGCCGCTGGACCGGCGGCTGCGCGACTACGTGCGCGGAGGCACCCGGACCCAGCAGGGAACCCCCGGCGACGACCGGCTCTATCGCGCCTCGGGCTGCGACCTGGCCGCCCCGGCGCGTGCGAACGGACGCGCCGGCCAGACCTACCGGACCCGCTACACACCGATCTCGCTGCGCACCCCGCCGGTGATCCGGGTCGCCGGCAAGAAGTGGCGCTACGTCGAGTCACTCGCCCAGGCAGGTCCTCGCGCACGGGTGTTCACGCTCAACGCCGCGCACGACCGGATCCGGTTCGGCGACGGCAAGCGCGGCGCCCGGCCCAAGGGCGCGATGAGGATCCAGTACGCCGCTGGGCGGATGCCCGGCTTCAGCGACTTCTACCGGGCGCTGCAGGACGTCCCCGGCGTGGACGTCTCGGTGTGCAGCGCCTGGGCGACTCTCTCCTTCGTCGACCTGATGGAGGCGGGCGGCCGCGACTTCGACTGCCTCGCGGTCCACCAGTACGCCGCGATCGGCGGCTCCACCGCGGTGAAGGCGATGCATCGGGCCTACATGACGGGCGGGCGCGCCACGAACGGCAGTCTGGTCACGCTGGCCGACGCGATGCGGGGCTCCCGGCACAAGGGCGCGGCGGACCGGTTCCTCACCGTCACCGAGTTCGGCGGCTTCCACTCCAGCGGCCGGCACCGATCCCTGGAGTTCCTCGGCGACCTGCTGCGCGGGGTCGAGCTGGTCGGCCAGGTCAACGCCGGCGTGCGGATCTCCAACGTCTCCAACTTCGACACACTGCTGGAACGCTTCGGCCGCAGCTACGCCCTCTCCGGCACCGCGCACCTGGAGTACCTGGTGCGGCAGCTGGTCGGACAGACGCCGGTCCGGGTGACCGGCGTGCCGCGCTCGCTGGTGATCGCCGGCACCCGGCACGGGCCCCAGGGGTCGATGCTGGTGGTGAACACCCGATGGAAGGGCGAGACCCGGATCCGGCTGGCGATGCCGGATCGCGCGAAGGCCAGCTGCGTGGTGACCCGGACACTGCGGTCGGCTCCGGGGAAGGTCACCCGCCCGGCCGGCGTCCGCCAGCGGCCGACCTCGGTGCGTCCGGTGCGTCGCTCGACCTGGCGCGGTGGGTCCTCGGTGCGCAGCTTCCCGGCGCGGTCGATCACGCTGCTCACCGTGCGGCCGCGGACCGACGGCGGCTGCCCGAGCGCCGGCTGGCCGTGATCTAGGTCAGTGGCGTCGCGTGGCGGCGCAGGCCGTAGGTGAGGCTGTCGGCCAGCGCCTCCCAGGACGCCTCGATCACGTTGGCGCCGACGCCGACCGTCACCCAGGTCACCTCGCCGTCGCTGGTCTCGATCAGCACTCGGGTGATCGCGTCGGTGCCGTGCCCCTGGTCGAGGATCCGGACCTTGAAGTCGATCAGCTCGAACTTCGCGATCTCGGGGTAGGCCTGTCCGATCGCCGAGCGCAGCGCCTGGTCCAGCGCGTTCACCGGGCCGTTCCCCTCGCCGGTGACCACGTAGCGCACGTCGGCGGCCGCCAGCTTCACCGTGGCTTCGGAGACCGCCTCCTCCCCCGGCTCGGCGTGGGTCAGCGTCTCGGTGATCACCCGCCAGCTCTCCACGTCGAAGTACGACGGACGCGCGCCCTCGACCTCCTCGACCAGGAGCAGCTCGAACGAGGCGTCGGCGGCCTCGAAGGTGTAGCCGCCGGCCTCCATCTCCTTCACCCGCGCCGTCACCCGGGCGACCAGCTCGGGATCGCCGGAGAGGTCGAAGCCGAGCTCCTTGCCCTTGAGCTCGATCGAGGCACGGCCCGCCATCTCCGAGACCAGCAGGCGCATGTCGTTGCCGACGCCGGCCGGGTCCATGTGCTGGTAGAGGTCCGGGTCGACCTTGATCGCACTCGCGTGCAGACCGGCCTTGTGCGCGAACGCCGAGGAGCCGACGTACGGCTGGCGGGAGGCCGGTGGCACGTTGGTGACCTCGGCGACGGCGTGGGCGATCCGGGTGGCCTCGGGGAGCAGGCCGGGAGGGAGCACCTGTCGGTCCAGCTTGAGCTGCAGGTTGGCGACCACGTTGACCAGGTCGGCGTTGCCGGTGCGTTCGCCGTACCCGTTGATGCAGCCCTGCACGTGGCTCGCGCCGGCGTCGACTGCCGCAAGCGTGTTGGCCACCGCGCAGCCGGTGTCGTTGTGGCAGTGGATGCCGACCCGCACCCCGGTGGCAGCGATCACGTCGTCGACGACGTCGGAGACCCAGGGCGGGAGCATCCCGCCGTTGGTGTCGCACAACGCAACCACGTCGGCGCCGGCCTCCGCAGCGGTCCGCAGCACCTCCAACGCGTAGTCGCGGTCCAGCCGGTAGCCGTCGAAGAAGTGCTCGGCGTCGAGGAAGACCTGCTGCCCCTCGGCTCGCAGGTGGCTCACGGTGTCCCGGACCATCGCGAGGTTCTCGGTCAGCGTGGTCCGCAGCGCCTTCTCCACGTGACCCGCATGGGACTTGGCCACCAGGGTGACCACCGGGGCGCCGCTGTCGCGCAGCGCGGCGACCATCGGGTCGTCCGCGGCCGTGGTGCCGGCACGACGGGTCGATCCGAACGCCGCCAGTCGTGCGTGCTTCAGGTCGAGCTCGGCGGTTGCCCGCCGGAAGAACTCGGTGTCCTTCGGGTTCGACCCCGGCCAACCGCCTTCGATGTAGCCCACCCCGAGTCCGTCGAGCTGACGGGCGATGGTCAGCTTGTCGGCCACCGAGAGGTTCAGGCCCTCCTGCTGCGCGCCGTCGCGCAGGGTGGTGTCGTAGACGTGGAAGGCGCCGTGGAGGTCCAGGGGCTGGGTCATCGGTCCGTCTCTCGCTGGTTGCTGATGTGAGTGGTGCTGGGGGCGAAATGCAAAAGACCTCCCGGGGCACGAGAGGTCTGCGCGTCGCGTCCGGGGCGGGCCCGGCGACGACGCGCTAGGTAATGATCAGGGTGAATCGCTGCGGTGACACGTCGGCCAGTCTGCCACGTCCTGGACCGCCCGGGTGCGGGCCGTCACATGCTGGGCGGCCCGGGCACTGCAATGGCACGGAGTCAGCCGAGCCCGAACGGGCCGCTGTCGGCCGGAGCCCACAGCGTTCCCTGCCCGATCGCCACCATCGCCAGCAGCGATCCGGCCACGACCAGCGCCGCGCACAGCACCAACCAGACCACCGGCCGATGGGTCAACGGATAGAGCGCCCTACCGACCGGCCGACGAAAACGGTCCGAGCCTGGTCCGGACCACAGCGCGACTCCGAGCGTGGTCCCGCTGATCACCAGCGCGGTGGGCAGATCCAGCGCGAAGGCATAGCAGAGCAGCCCGGCAGCCAGGGCGAGTCCGGCGCTCCACACGGTCAACACCAGGGTGCCGGTGGTGGCTCGCAGCAGGTGCCAGGGACTGGAGAACGCCCAGCCGAGGCCGTCGTACCACCGGCGGCCGCGCAACTGGCGGCGATCCGCGACCGCCGAGCTGGCCAGGGAGCCGGCCCGCAGCAGCCAGATCACGACGACCACGCCGATCAGCGTGAGCCAGGGCGCCGCGGCGAAACCGGCCCCGACCACGAAGGCCGCGGCGGTGACCGCGAGGCCGCGGCGGACCCGCTCCACGGCCGGCACCTCGGCAGGTGGGGCACCGGGCGGCTCCCCCCACTGACGGTCCCACTGCTCCTCCATCCGGGTCAGCGCGTCAGGCTCGGCCAGACGCTCGGTCGCGGTCGGGTCCTCGAGCGACATCGGCGTGGTCGGAGCGGCCGGCGGGCCGGGGGCAGTCGGCGGGGCGGGGGCGGCCGGCGGTCCCGGCGGTGGGACCGAATCCTGCGGGAGGGGGGCCACGTGGTCCGCGACCGTGATCGGGGTCGCGGTGGCGACCTCCTCGACCGGAGTCGCGGGCACCGGCGGCAGCAGCACACCGGCCTGGGCGGCAAGCGCCAACGGCAGGGTGAAGTCCTCCTCGTCCGCCTCCGCCGAGCCGCCGAGCACCCCTCCCACCGGTGCCGGCACCGGTGGGTCGGCGGGCCGCGTGCTCAGCGGTCGCAGCCACGCGAGCAACTCCTCCAGCAAGGGCCGTTCGAGCGGGTCGGGAGCCAGCGCCGCAGCCAGGACGTCGGCCATCGGCCGGGCGATACCGGAGAGGTCGTGCTCCCCTCGGCGCGCCCGGTCCATGATCGCCATCGCCGGCCCCCGCCCGTACGGCGCGTGGCCGGTCGCCGCATAGGCGACGGTCGCCGCCCAAGCGTGCACGTCGGCAGCAGGAGTGGCCTCGTCGCCGTACAGGATCTCGGGGGCGAGGTAGCCAGGCGTGCCCAACAGCCAACCGGTCTGGGTGAGCCGTGGGTCCTCGGCGACCCGGGCCAGGCCGAAGTCGATCAGGATCGGGGTGCGGCCCTCCATCAGCACGTTCGACGGCTTCACGTCGCGGTGCAGGACGCCGGCAGCGTGCACCGCCTCGATCCCCTCGGCGAGACAGCCCGCCAGCCAGTAGAGGTCACGGTCGGCGACCGGTCCCTCCTCCTGGACGTGGTCGTGCAGGGAGAGTCCAGGGACATAGCGAGTGACCACATAGGGCATCTCGCCCCAGGGGTCGGCGGCCAGGATCTCGGCCACCCAGGGGCTGCGGACACGGCTCAACGAACCGACCTCGCGCGCCAGCCGGGCCCGCGCCTCGGCGTCGCCGATGACGTGCGGGCGCAGCACCTTGAGCGCCACCCGGCGCCCGTCTGCGCCGCGGGCCAGGTGCACGATGCCCATGCCGCCCTCGCCGAGCCGGGTGAGCAGGGTGTAGTCCCCGACCCGGGTCGGTCCGATCTGAGGCTGGCTGGTCACGTCCTGAGACTACCCAGCCGAGGGTGCCGGAGTGCGCAACGCCGACACCGAAGGGTGCTGGTGGGGTGTGGGTGATCAGAGATCGAGGGCGACCACCGGCAGGGTGGCCAGGTCGGTGCCCAGACCGTGCGCCATGGTGTCGCTGAGCTGGCGCCAGGCGGCCGGATGCTCAACCGAGTACGTCGCCAGCACGGCGTCGGCCTCGCTGCGCTCCAGTTCGACCGCCCGGCCCGAACGCCGGTGCCGCGTCCCCGCACTGACCCGCACTCGCGGGTCGGCCCGCACGTTGCGTAGCCACTGGGCGCGTTCGCCGAACCCCGCGACCACGACGTACCGGGTCGCAGTGGGATGGGCGACCACCTCCAGCACCACCTGGCGCCACTCACCGCTCTTCCGGCCGCGGTGCTCCAACATCAGGAGGCGCCCGCCGAGCAGGAAGCCCAGGCGGGCGCGGAAGACCCAGAGGGGAGCGCGCACCAACCACCGGGTGCGCAGCACCCGCGCGCTGATCCTGACGCTCAGATCTCTCAGCGTGGCGATGTCGACCCCTTCCCCTCGCGTGTGCCAGGTCGCAGCGACTCCAGCACACCGATCAGGGTACGTGCGTCGTGCGGGCCGATGTGGCGCACCGCCCAGCCCCCGACCCCGACGAAGAAGGTGGGAGTGCCGCGGACTCCGCTTGCCTCGGCCGAGGCGACATCCCGCTCGATCCGCCGCGCCACCTCGTCCGCGTCGAGGTCCCGCGCGAACTGCTCCACGTCCAGGTCGAGGGTGGCCGCATAACCGAGCAGATCCTCCAGCTCGAGCTCGGCGGCGTTGGCGAAGAGCACCTCGTGCATCTCCCAGAACCGGCCCTGTCGGTCGGCGGCCTCCGCGGCCAGGGCAGCCAGCTCCGCGTGGGGGTGGACGGGCAGCGGCAGATGCCGGGTGACATAGCGCAGCTCGTCGCCGAAGTGGGCGCGCAGCTCGTCGCCGACCCCGCTGACCCGGGCGCAGAAGGGACACTCATAGTCGAGGTACTCCACCAGGGTGAGCGGCGCGTCGACCGGCCCGGCGACATGGTCGCGGACCGGGTCGATCGGCATGCTCAGCTTCCGCGGCAGCGCGGCGTCGTGCTGGCCGAGGAAGCGTGCGGCGAAGCGGAACGCAGCCCACCCGGCGAGGCTGGCGATCACCGCAGCGAGCAACACCCCCACCGTGGCCTGGTCCTGCAGCGTCGCGGAGTCGAAGGCGAGCCCGATGATCAGCAGCGAGACGGTGAACCCGATACCGGAGAGTGCGCCCCCGGCGAGCACGTGCCCCGAGCCCACACCCTGCGGCAGCCGCCCCCAGCCGAGCCGGACGCTGGCGGCGGCACCGGCGAAGATGCCGATGCTCTTGCCGAGCACCAGGCCCGCGACGATGCCCCAGGTCAGGGTGGAGCCGAGCGCATCGCCGAGCACGCCCTCACGCAGGTCGACCCCGGCATTGGCGAGGGCGAAGATCGGCACCACGACATAGCTGGTCGGCATGTGCAGGGCCTGTTGGAGTCGTTCGTTGACCGAGATGGTCCGGGTCAGTGAGCGCCGGGCATCGCGCTGCACCCCGGCCATCGGGGACTGTCGGAACGCCCGGAACCGACGCGCCGCCTCCTCCACGTCGGCACGGCGCGGGTCCAAGGCCGGCACCAACAGCCCGGACAGCATCCCCGCGATGGAGGCGTGCAGACCGGACTGGAGTGTCGCGACCCAGAGCAGCACCACGAGGGCGACGTACGGTGCCGCCTGCCAGACGCCAGCCCGGTCCAGGCCGACCAGGGCGAGCAGGCAGGCAGCGGCCACGAGCAGGGGGCCGAGCGAAAGGTGGTCGGAGTAGACGACGCCGATCACGGTGACCGCGATGATGTCGTCGATGACGGTCAGCGTCAGTAGGAAGATCCGCAGCTGGGTGGAGACGGCCGGCCCGACCAGCGCCATCACGCCGAGCAGGAAGGCAGTGTCGGTGCCGATCACCGCCCCCCACCCGGCAGCGACCTCCGAGTCCGGGTTGAGCGCGAGGAAGATCGCGACCGGCACCACCATCCCGGTGAGCCCGGCGACCAGCGGCACCACGATCCGGCTGCGGTCGGTGAGCTCGCCGATGGCGAACTCCCGGCGGACCTCCAGTCCGATCACGAAGAAGAAGACCACCATCAGACCGTCGTTGATCCAGTGGTGCAGGCTCATGGTGAGCCCGCTGTCGCCGAACCGGATCGACAGCTCGGTCTCCCACAGGTGCTGGTAGCCCTCCGACCACGGCGAATTCGCCCACAGCAGTGCGACCACCGCGGCCAGCACCAGCAGGCCAGCCGACCCCGACTCGGTCCGGATGAACTCGCGTAGCGAGCGTGAGCTCTGTCCCTCGTAGGCGTCGCGGCCGCAGACAGACTGGTCGGATCCGGCGGGAGCGGTCACGGTTCAAGCTAGCCGACCCGGTGCATCCAGCCGAAGGTGTCCTCGGCGCGTCCGAGCTGGACGCCGACCAGCTGCTCGCGGATCCGCATGGTCAGATCCTGGGAGGCAGGTGCAGGGATCTCGCCGTCGGCCGACTTGAGCGCGCCCACCGGCGTCACCACCGCGGCAGTGCCACAGGCGAAGATCTCGGTGATCCGTCCCGAGCCGACGCCCTCGCGCCACTCCTCGATTCCGAACTTCCGCTCGGTCACCGGGTGGCCCATCTTGCCGGCCAGCTCGATGATCGAGGAGCGGGTGATGCCCTCGAGGATGGTGCCGGTCTCCGGGGTGACGATCGATCCGTCGTCGAAGACGAAGTACATGTTCATCCCGCCGAGCTCCTCGACGTAACGGCCCTCCTGGGTGTCCAGGAAGACCACCTGGTCACAGCCGTGTGCGGAGGCCTCCTGCTGGGCGACCAGCGAGCTCGCGTAGTTGCCGCCCGTCTTGGCCGCTCCCATCCCGCCCCGTCCGGCCCGGGTGTACTCCTCGGTGAGCCACAACGTGACCGGCTTGATGCCGCCCTTGAAGTACGCCCCGGCCGGGCTGCTGATCACCATGAACGTGACGTGCTGCGCTGGTCGCACCCCGAGGAACTTCTCCGAGGCGAACATGAACGGGCGCAGGTACAGCGTCTTCTCACCGCCGTCGTCATTGCCCGGCACCCAGCGGGCGTCGACCCTGACCAGCTCCTCGACCGCCTGCAGGAAGTCGGGCACCTCCAGCACCGGCAGCGCCAGGCGGTGGCTCGAGCGCACCATCCGCTCCGCGTTCGCCTCCGGCCGGAAGAGCCACAGCGAGTCGTCGTCGTGGCGGTAGGCCTTCATCCCCTCGAAAGTCTCCTGCGCGTAGTGCAGGACGGCAGCCGCCGGGTCGAGGGTGAGCGGTCCGTACGGCGTGATGCGGGCGTCGTACCAACCGCGCTCGGGGGTCCACTCGACCGTGAACATGTGGTCGGAGAAGTGGGTGCCGAAACCCGGGTTGGCCAGGATCTCGGCCAGACGAGCGTCGTCGGTCGGGTGCTCGGCGAGTGTGGTGGTGATCTGCATGGTCACGAATCTAGTCCTCGGGCTCGCGTGTCGGAATCACCGGGAAACCGTCACTTCTCAGGGGCTGCAACGGTGAGGAAGTGACGGGATCCCCGGTGAACCGGGGAAACCGACACAACTCAGCCGGCTACTCGGGCAGCGATCGCGTCGCCGACGGCGGGCGTGCTGCGCTGCTCGCCCGGGGCGCGGGCGCCGAGGTCGGCAAGGACTGCCGCCTCGATCCGGTTGGCCGCGGCCGGGTGACCGAGGTGGTCCAGCAGCAGGGCGCCGGAGAGGATCGCGGCCGTCGGGTCGGCGATCTGCTGGCCCGCGATGTCCGGGGCCGAGCCGTGCACCGGCTCGAACATCGACGGTGCGGTCCGGTCCGGATTGACGTTGCCCGAGGCGGCCAGGCCGATGCCACCGCTGATCGCGGCCGCGAGGTCGGTGATGATGTCGCCGAAGAGGTTGTCGGTGACGATCACGTCGAAGCGCTGCGGGTCGGTGGTCAGGTAGATCATCACCGCGTCGATGTGGCAGTAGTCGGTGCTGACGTCGGGGTACTCCGCCGCCACTTCCTGGAACAGCCGCCACCAGACCGAGCCGGCGTTGACCAGCACGTTGGTCTTGTGGACGAGGGTGAGCTTCTTGCGGGGACGACGCTGGGCGCGGGCGAAGGCGTCTCGGATCACCCGCTCGACGCCGAAGGCGGTGTTGACCGAGACCTCGGTGGCGACCTCGGCCGGGGTGCCGACCCGGAGTGCGCCGCCGTTGCCGGTGTAGGGACCCTCCGTGCCCTCCCGCACCACCACGAAGTCGACCTCGCCCCTGCCCAGCACGTCGGCCGAGAGCGGTGACACCGACCCCGGGAAGAGGCGCGAGGGGCGCAGGTTCACGTAGTGGTCGAGCTCGAAGCGGAGCTTGAGGAGGAGGCCCCGCTCGAGGATGCCGGGCGGCAGGTTCGGGTCGTTCGGCTTTCCACCCACCGCGCCGAGCAGCAGCGCGTCCTGGCCACGGATCTCCTCGAGCACACTGTCGGGCAGCACCTCGCCGGTCCGCAGGTAACGCTCGGCGCCGAGGTCGTAGCGCGTCTGAGCGAACTTCACATCGGCCGGAGCGGCAACCTCCAGCACCTTGAGCGCCTCGGCGGTCACCTCTTGGCCGATGCCGTCACCGGGGATGACACCGAGGGCCACCTGGCCACTGGTGACGGGGGTGCCGGACGGGGCTGCGGAGGAGTCGTTCATGGACCGAAACGTTAGTTGTCGTCCGGGCGGTTCTCGTCCGCGTCTCGCAGGTCAAGCGCGGCGCCGTTGCCGGCACCGAAGGCTGCCTGGAGCGCATTCCGGCCGCGTGCGCCGTCGCGCCGGAAGGGGTGCTCGGGATCGTGCTTGGCCGGGCCCCACTCGGTGCCGGACCAGTCGGGGTACATCGCGTACATGGTGAAGTCCTCTCGGAGTTCGCGTCGGTGCTGATCGGATGGTGATGTGATGACGTACTGGGGTGGTGGTGATGGCCCCGGTCACCCACCGCAGCGGGTGGGGCGTCATCTCGTGGATCGCACGAGGTCGACTGCGTCGGAGGAAGCGGGTCGCGCGGATGAGTCCGGACGGTGAACCCGCTGCGGAGGTGAACTCCGGGGCTTCTCTTCAGATGGTGAGAAGCCCACGCTCACGAAGGAACGCCACGTTCACCGCGGCGAGGTGGCCTCTCTCAGGCCCCGCCGCGGCGCACGATTACAAGAAGAGCGCTCCGCATGGTGCGACGAGAGTACGTCGTCGCGCGCGCCCTGTCTCGCGGGTTCCACGACCTGTTCGCATGTCGAGACGTTGGTACCAGGATGGAAGACTCGGAACATGAGCGCGAACCCCGATCTCCCCGCTGTCGTGCAGCGCGCCTTCGACGTGTCGCGGCGGTCGGGTTATGTGTCGTTCTGCCGCAACGAGACCGGACGACTGCTCGCCGCGCTGGCTGCGACCCGCGAGGGCACCATGGCCGAGTTCGGGACCGGATGCGGCGTAGGCACCGCGTGGCTCCGTTCGGGGGTGCGCAACGACAAGGCGCGGATCATCACCGCCGAGCTCGATCCCAAGCTCGCTCGTGCCGCGGCGAAGATCTTCACCGACGACCCGCTGGTCGACGTCCTCGCCGCGGACTGGTCGACGCTGATGGACAAGGGCCCGTACTCGCTGTTGTTCCTGGACTCGGGGAACCCGGACGCCGGCGATGTCGACCGGTTGGCCGCGCTGGTCGAGCCTGGGGGCTTGGTGGTGCTCGACGATTTCGTGCCCTGCCAGATGTGGCCGCCGATCACCGACGGCCGGGTCGACATCCAGCGCGAGAACTGGCTCACCGACGAGCGGTTCACCGCTGTCGAGTTGATGACCGCGCCGGACGCGGCGCTGATCCTGGCCACACGGCGCTGACGTTCGTCGTCCGGCGTGTGCGTTTGCGCCGGGTCAGCGGGATCTGCGTGTGCGTTTGCGCCGGGTCGGCTCAGACCTCGCCAGGCTGGGCGCGGCGTACGACGATGCGGGTCCAGGCGCCGAGGTAGAGGCGTTCGTCGGAGGCGAGCTCCCGCTTCTCCCCCGGGGTGATCGGCATCACCGGCAGCGCCCCGACCGAACTGCCGACGTAGGTGCCGTTGGAGGAGCCGAGGTCCTCCACCCACCAACGGGTGCCGTCGGTGGTGAGCTGGCAGTGGCGGCGGCTGATCCCGGTGTCGTTGCCGAGCTCGATGTCGGGGTCGATACCGCGGCTGCGCGAGGCCCGGCCGACCAGCACCGAACGGGTCCGGACCGGGACCACCTGCGGCACCCCGGCCGAAGGGAGCGGGTCCTCGCTGTCCTGCTCGTCGTACCAGTCCGGGTCGATCCAGACCTCGGCCACCCAGGCGGCGTCGAGGCGCGGGGCGAGCGGCTCCTGGGCGGGCTCCTGGGCGGGCTCCTGGGCCGGCTCCGGGCCGGGCTCAGGGTCGGGCGTTGACGGCGTTGCCGACGAGGGATCCGGGATGCCGAACGCGGAGAGGTCCAACGGTGCGGGCTCCACCGGGCGCGGCATGGTGCCGGTGGTGAAGTCGTAGCCACAGGCCTCGCAGAAGAGCGCGTTCGGCGGGTTCGCAGCCTGACAGTTCGGACAGTCCGCGCTCTCCTCCTCCGGTGCCGTCGCGGCCGCGTCGGCAGCGCTGGGTGCTGCTGCCTCTGGCGGGGTCGACCCGGCTGGTGACGCCGGCTGGGCGGGCGGGGGCGCCGGGGTGGCAGCCGCTGCGTCGATCGGGAGACCGCAGACGTCGCAGTAGTCGTCGGCGGCCGAGTCGTGCCCGGACGGACAGACCGAACTCATGCAACCTCCCCACTCATGCAGTGTCCTTACGGATCCGGGTGGTCTTGGTGGAGGCCGTGTCGAGCGCCATCTCGTCGGCCTTGTCGACCGCGCGCTTCAACCGCACCGTGCCCTCGACCTCGTTCTCCACGTCGACGACCTTGCGCAACTTGGTGGTGGCCTCGGCATTGCCGGTGGCGGCGGCCAGTGCCACGGCACGGCCCAGCTTGGTGGTGGCGGTCGCCTCGTCGCCGGCGGCCTTGGCCGCCAGACCCTCCTGGATCGCCGCGGCCAACTCGGTCTGCCCGGTGTAGTGGGCGACCTGCTGGTCGATCCGCGTGGTCAGCTCGGAGTTGGACGACCAGGTCGCCTTCACCAGGCCCTGGGTGACGATGTCGTCGCCGAGGGTGAGCTGGATCCGGGCGGCGAGCTGCTCCTGGCCGACGGCCTTCGCGGCCACCCGAACCGCCACGTGGTAGTCGCGGGACTCGTCCGACCACGCACCGGTCGGATAGTCGCCGGTCAACGGGTTGACCGGGGTACGACGTGCGGTCAGGTCCTCGACAGTGGGCGAGACCTGGCGGACGAACAGGATCTGCGCTCCCTGCGGTGTCCACACCCGCAGGTGGGCGTCGGCGACGCCGCGCGACATCGACTTGCGCATGATCGCCTGGAACTCCGCGCGCATCTGGTCCGGTCGCGGAATGATGTCGACCGAGCCGAGCAGGGCCTGGGCGATCCGTCGGATCTCGGCGACCTGCCAGTCGGTCCCGGCGCCGCGGCAGTCGGCCTGGAAGTAGCCGGTCGCCCGGTTGATCGCCTCGTCGAGACGACCGGGACGCTCCCGGTTCTCACCGTCGGTGAGCAGCAGCACGTGCCGCTGGGAGATGCTGGGCACCGAGCTGAACAGCTGGCCGGCCAGATCGAGCCAGGTGCTGATCGCGGTGCCACCGCTGCCCACGAACCGGTCGATCGCCGCCATCGCCTGGGTGCGGACCCGGGCATCCATCTGGACCATGCCCGGCCCGGAGGTCACCGGGGGGTAGGCCAGCATCGCGCGGTCGGCACCGGCGATCACCGCGAACCAGGTGCCGTCGACGATCTCGGCGAGCGCGGCCTTGGCGGCGTCCTTGGCGGCCTCCATCGTGGCCGGCCCCATCGAACCGGACGTGTCGACGATGATGATCTCGCCGGCGTCGCCGGAGCCTGCTTGCCCAGCCGTACCGGCACCGGTGCAGGTCACCGTCACGATCGCGTTCACATCCGTCCCGCCGTCGGGCAGGAACTCGTTCTGATAGACGGCGGCGGTGAACTCAGCCATCGCTGGGACCTTCCTGAGCGTGGTCGGGCAAGTCGGACAACTCGTGGACGTCGCTCCGGTCCGGTACGTCGATCTCCGGGTCGGTCGGGCCGCCGCCGGACTGCTCCGTCTGGTCGGCATTCTGCCCGACCGTGCCGAGACCACTCGCGGCCGGTGCGCCCGGTGTGGTCGCCGCCGACCCGGTGGGGTCGACCCGGGCCAGGGCGACGGTGATGTTGTCCTGACCTCCGCAGTCGTTGGCGAAGCCGACCAGGGCCAGCGCCAGTTCGGCCGGGTCGGTGGTGCCGGCGGCGGCGATCTGCGCCGTCAGGTCGGCCGGTTCGGAGGCGTAGTTCCACAGACCGTCGGAGCAGACCAGCACCCACCCGGCGACGGAGAGCTCGCGGGTGACCAGGTGCGGGCTGAGGTCCGGGCTGTCCCGGCCGAGCCACTTGGTGATGGCGTGGGCCTGCGGGGAGGTCTCGGCGATCTCGCGCGGGACCCCCGCCGCGATCTGTGCCTGCGCCATCGAGTCGTCGGTGCTGAGCTGGACGCCCTGACCGTCGTCGGGCAGCCAGTAGGCCCGGGAGTCCCCGATGTTGGCGACATGCACGCGGTCACCCTCGACCACGGCGACGGCGAAGGTGGCCGAGGCAGGGTTCGGTGAGTCGGGGTCGGTGGTCGCCACGATCGCGGTGTTGGCGGCCTGGACGGTGGTGTCGAAGACCCGCGCGGCCGCGGCGGCGCGGCTCTCCTCGGTGCCGAGACCGGCTGGCAGCGGCATCCGCAGCACCTCGCGTGCCGCGTGAGCACCGGCGAGGGAGGCGACGTCGGAGTCGATCGAGTTCGACACCCCGTCGAGCACGACCAGCACCGCCCGGGAGCCTGGACGCGCCCCGGCCAGCAGCGCCATCGCGTCCTCGTTGCGGGCGTGGGTGATGCCGCGGTCACAGACGCCGGCGACCCACGGGGCCGGACTCTCCCGGAAGTGGTCCCGCTCGCTGGGCGCCTTGGTCCCACACTCCAGGCAGTAGAGGTCGGGACCGACCTCTCCCCCGCACTCCGCACAGGGACGCCGGGTCATCGCCGGCAGCGGATCGGGCAGTGCCGCGGACGGCCGCCGGGTGGGCGCACTGATCGGCGCATCGCTCAGCGGGTCATCGCTGCCGGGCCGCGTCGGCGGTACGGCGGGCGCGGCGGGAGCGCCGGCCAGCGGCGCACCGCATCCTTCGCAGAAACGTGCGGTGCCGGCGGCCGCCGCGCCGCACGCCGCGCAGACCGTGGTCATGTCAGGCTCCAGTTCCGGATCGCGTTGGCCTGGTTGACCAGGGCCACCCGCTCCCGCAGGTCGGGGGTGTCGCGGGCCAAGGATCGCAAGGCGGCCTCCAGGCCGTCGCGCACCCCCTCCTCGCTGGCGTCGACCGACCCGATCCGTGCTGCCCCGGTCGAGGCGGCCCCGGTCGGTGTCGCTCCGGTCGGTGTAGCTCCGGGCCGGGCAGCACCGCCGGCACCGGCGACCACCGGGAGCGCCTCGGAGAGGATGCGGACGACGTACCGCTGCCGGGTGGTGCTGTCCAGGCTCGATCGCTCCACCGTCTGCATGGCCTGATCCAGCACGGCCACGTCCTGGGCACTGCCGGCCAGCAGCACCTCCGCCCGTTGCTGCCGGCTCTCGGTGTAGCCGCGGCTGGTGGTCGGCACCTGGTCCAGCGCCGCGACGGCGCCGGCGGTGTCACCTGCGGCCGCGCGCACCCGCGCCGTACCGAAGGCTGCCGAGGCGACGTAGGCGGCGTCGGTGGTGGCGCAGACCTGGTAGAGGCTCTCCGCGACGGCCGGGCGGCCACCGCGCTCGCAGGCGAAGGCCAGGGCGAGCTTGGGCGCGAGCTCGCCCGGCACCTGCTGGTAGACCGCGTTGAAGGATGCCTTCGCGGTCTCGAAATCCTCGGCCTGCACAGCGGCCAGCCCCTCGACCCACAGCGCCCGCCACTCCCAGGGGTCCTGGGAGAGCAGGCTGGCGGCGAAGGCCCGCGCCTGGACGCTGTTGCCGAGCTCCAACGCGGCACGCGCCCGGGCCAACCACACCTCGGCGGAGTCCTGTGGCGCGGCCTGCAGGTCACGCAGCCGCTGGGCCGGATCGTCGGTGCCGACGGTGGAGAGCCAGCCGTGTTGCGGATCGGTGGTGTCCTCGCGCAGGTCCGGCAGCTGGCTCCACTCCACGATCGGTCGGGCCGTGGCCGGGGACTCGAAGTGGACCGAGGCGGCGCTGGTCAGCGAGGTGCCGGGGCGATCGCGGGCGACCACCTCGCGGAGCACCCCGAGCACCTGGGTGCGCAACTCGTCCACGGAGGCGAACCGGTCGGCCGGGTCCGGCGCGCAGCACTTGGCGATCAGCCAGTACAGCGAGTCGTACTCGATGAACAGGGGCGTGCTTGCCACCGGCGGCAGCGAGTGCAGGTAGGTGCTCTGATAGCCGCGGAACTCCATGCAGAGCACGATCAGGGTGCGGCCGATCGTGTAGATGTCGGAGGCCACCGACGGGCCCAGCTCGGCCACCTCGGGAGCCTGGTAGCCGACCGTGCCGTAGATCGCCGACTCCTGGTCGTCGATCCGACGCACGCCGCCGAGGTCGATCAACTTCATCGCGTCGCCGACCTGGATCATGTTGTCCGGCTTGAAGTCGCAATAGACCAGACCCAGGTCGTGCAGGTAGGAGAAGGCCGGCAGCAGCTCGAGGATGTAGGCCAGCGCCTGGTCCACCGGCAGCGGGTCGTAGGCGCCGTTGTTGGCCACGATCCGCTGTTTGAGGATCTGCTTCAGCGACTTGCCGCCGACGTACTCCATCACGATGTAGCCGGCGCCCTCGTGCGTGACGAAGTTGTAGATCTCCACGATCGAGGGGTGCTCGACCTGCGCCAGGAACTGCTGCTCGGCGATCGCCGCGGCCAGTGCGTCGGTGTCGCCGGAGTTGAGCAGGCCCTTGAGCACCACCCACCGGTTGGACACGTTGCGGTCGCGCGCCAGGTAGATCCAGCCCAGTCCGCCATGGGCCAGCGCCCCCGCGACCTCGTACTGGTTGGCCACCAGGTCACCCGGGACCAGCTTGGGGGTGAAGGAGAACTGGGTCCCGCACTGCGGGCAGAACCCCTCGGCCCGGCCCGGATGGTCCTCGATGCTGCGGCCGACCGCGTTGCCGCACTTGGCACAGTTGCGCCGGTTCTCCGGCACCTGCGGGTTGGCCATGATCGCCTTCGCGGCGTCCACGTGCGGCGCCGGCGGCACCGAGGTCAGACCAGCGCCCAGGCGAGCCGCTCGCATCCGCTGCGACCCCGCCCTGGTACGACGCGTGGCGCTCGATCCGTCCCGCCCGGCCCGCCGCGAGCCGATCGCCGCGGACTGCACCCGGCTGGCCGAGGTCGCCACCGACGCCTCGGAGTCGGCGAGTGGTGCCGACTGCGCGCCGACCTGTGCCGCGCTGGCCAAGGCGCTCGCCTCGGCCACCGCGGCGTTGGAGGCGGCCGGTGTGCCGCAGACATCGCAGTAACCGTCGAGGATCGACCCGGTGCATCCGGGCTGGCCGCACGGCGTGCCGTTCGCCGGTGTCGACGCCGCCACGGCGACGGTGCCGATCTCGGCCTGGTCGGCGCGGTCGACTGCTCCGGAGGCCGGCGCGACCGAGGCGGTGTCGACACCGCTGGAGGCACCACCGGTGCCCGGCATGCCGCACACGTCGCAGTAGCCGTCGAGGATCTGTCCACCGCACCCGGGCTGGGTGCAGGCCCCTGCGCTGCTCATGCGGGGTCCCCGACGCGTTGTTCGCTGGAGGAGCGCAGCGGGGGAAGCAAAGAACGTGGTGGGGTGCTCATGATGTCTCCTTCGCGAGCCAGGTCTGGTAGGTGGTGACGAGCTGACGCGCCACCGCCATCGGCGTAGGCCGCCGCCCGAGCAGGTCGCGGGCCTGCTGCTCGCTGGCGGCCAGGTCGGGACTGTCGGCGACACCTGCTGCCCGCGCCTTGACGACGTAGGCGTCGAGCAACGCGACCAGCTGGGCGTACTCCTCGAGGGCGTCGGCATAGGCGTGCTGCGCCAGCTCGAGGGCCTGGGAGACCCGGTCCAGCTTCTGCAGGTAGGCGCCGATCTCGTCGGGGGTGACCGGCACCGGTCCCAACGCGTCCACGTCGGGGACCGCATAGCGCGGCGCCGGGTCGACCGTGGCCACGCAGGCAGCAGCGAGCTTGGCCAGCGCTGTCGCCCTCTGCTCGAGGTCGGCGCGCAGCTCGCGGGCGGAGAGCACCTGGTCGCGGGCGTCGCGGCGGCGCGCGTTGCCGACGATCAGGTCGCGCTCGAACGTGGTGGCCTCGGTCTCGAACGGCCCGAGCATGCCGCCGACGTCCCCGCCGCGCTCGGCCTTAGCGGTGATCGCCTCCAGCCGCGTCGCCAGCTCGGCCAACTGCTGCACGGCCCGGTCGCGACTGTTCGCCGGTTCGAGTCCGACCTGGTCGCGGATGCGTTCCAGTTGTGCTCGCAGGTCGCGGATCCGGGCCGCCTGCTCGTCGGCTCCGGGCACCAGCGCGAGGCGGGTCCGCAGCTGACCGGTGAGCGCGTCGCAGAGCCGGCCCGCCTCGGGCAGCGAGACCGCCAGCCCCCCGGGGAGCTCGGTGGCACCGTCCAGCCTGCCCCAGATCAGCGCCGAGATCCGCTCGCGCTCCTGGCGCAGCACCCGGCCGCCGTCCCAGGTGGCGAAGACCAGCTGGTAGCGGTCCCCGATCGCCTTCCACAACGCCAGCGCCAGCGACATGTCTCCGGCGAGCTCACCGCCGCGACCGGCGCCGAGGGCGGCGGCGTCGAGCTCGTGCAGCTCGTTGCGTCGTACCCGCAGCCAGGAGTCGAGCTCGCCGAGGTAGGTCTGGATCGCCGCGGGCTCGAGAGCGTCCCCGAGCTTGCCGGGCGCCTGGGGCGCGATGGTTCCGGCCACGGTCACCGGCTCCGGTACGGCTGGACCGGCTGGGGCTGGCTGGCGCCGTCACCCAGGTACGGCGCCAGCCACTGCTGGTAGGAGCGTTGCCAGCGCCCGTCGGTGCGCATGTCCTCGAGCACTGCGTTGACGAAGGCCGCCAGGTCCGCCGAGTCCGGGCCGACGCCGACGCCGTACGGCTCGGTGGTGAGCGGCTCCTGGTCGGGGACCACGGCGAGCGGGTCCTGGGCGGCGAGGCCGGCCAGCACCGTGTCGTCGCCGGTGATCGCGTCGACCTCACCCTGCTGGAAGTCGACCAGGCACCCGGTGTGGTTGGGCGCGCTCGCGACATCGACCTCGGGCTCCGCCTCGCGGACGTTGTCCACGCTCGTCGACCCCTCCGGCGCGCAGACCCGCTGTCCGGCGAGGTCCGCCACCTCGAACTGCTCCCCCGCGAGCGCCAGCTCGTCGGCGAGCTCGGTGCCGACCAGCACCTTCTGGGTGGCCTCGTAGTAGACCTGGGAGAACCGGATCTCCTCCCAGCGCTCGCAGTTGATCGTCATGTTGCGCACCACCATGTCGACGTCGCCGTCGACCAGGAGCGGGATCCGGTCGGCTGCCTCGATCACCCGGAACTGGATCGAGGAGCTGCCGTCGAACCCGCCACCGAAGATCGCCTGCGCAACCGCCCGGACGATATCGATGTCGAAGCCCTCGATCTTGTTCGTCTTCGGGTTGCGGAAACCCATCTGGTAGGTATCGGCGGAGATCCCGACGATGATCCGGCCGCGGTCGCGGATCCGCTGGACCGTGGCACCGCCGTCGGCGTCCGGAGCGTAGGACGCGAGGGTGCCCTGATCGGTGGTGCACTCCGGCGCATCGTCGGAGGCGTCGGCCGGCGCGGCCGCGGTCTCCTCCGCCGACTTCGGCACCGGGGTCGGTTCGTAGGCGCAGCCCGCCACCAGCACCGCACCGATGGTGAGGGCGACGGCCGTCGCCGAGGCCCGGCGTCGACGGGTGGGGATGCTCACGATGCTCCTCATGCGTACTCCTTGCGTCGTTCGCCGATGCCGCGCGCGACGGCGATCGCCGCCGCGACACCGAGCAGCAGGGTGAGCACACTGCCCGCGAGCGCCAGCGTGCGACCGGAGCGGAGCTCGTCGACCACCGTGGCGGTGCGCTCGTCGATCAACTCCTGGGAGGCGGTGTCGAACGCCTCCAGCGGCGCAGTCGATCCCTTCTCGCCCGGATCGGTGGCGATCCGGACCGCGCCGCGCCACAGGTCGGCGTCGTCGAGCTCGACGATCTCCTGGTGACGCTCCACGTAGGTCTCCCAGTCCTCGAGCAGGTCCGGGTCGCTGCGGTCGGTCACGACCTCGGCGGCCGCCTTCCACGGGTCCTCGTAGGTGTCGCCGGAGCCACGCTTGATCAGCCGGAGGCTCTCGTAGGCCTTGGCGTCGTTGGCGGCGGTCCGTGCCGCGGCCTGGTCGGTGGCCTGGGCCAGCTCGACGTCGCGCAGATCGTCGTTGCTCCCGGCGCCGACGAAGGCCGCCAGCGCGGCGATCAGGGTGGTCACCAGCACCACGGCCCCGGCGATCGCCACGCCCTTGTTGAGATGACGCCGGAAGGTGCGGGCGAGTTGCCGGTTCACCCAGAGGAGCCCGGCCAGGGCGAGCAGTCCGACGCCGAGCAGCCACCAGGGGTGCTGGCCGCCCAGCGCGTTCTCGGCGCGCTCGGTGTTGGCATCGACCAGGTTGGTGAGGATCGGTTGTGCCTCCTCGCGCAACTGCCGGCTGGCTCCGCTGAGATACTCCGCCCCGACCGGGTAGCCCTGACGGTTGTAGGCGCGTCCGACCGCCACGGCGGCGTCGTATTCGCTCACCTGCTGGTTGAGGGCGGCGAGGGCGTCCTCGTCCGCGGGCTGCGCCTCGGCAGCGTCGATGATCAGCGCGAGGACCTCGTCGATCGCCGCGTCGTAGTCCTGCTGCTGGTCCCCGGCGTCGACGATGCCGGCGGCCAGGAACGAGTTGGTCGCCAATGCGTCGGCGTGGAGCAGGGTGGACTGGATCTGCTGGACCCGGGTGAGCTGCTCGGTGTCGTCGGCGGCGCGGCCGTCGGCCTGCCAGGAGACGAACTGGACCAGCGCGGAGAGCAGTCCGAAGAGGATCGCCACGCTCATCCCGATCAGCTGCCACTGGTTGAGCAGCGCCGGGGTGTCGACGTGCGCCGCGTCCGGCTGCGGCGTCGGCGACCCCGCGGCTGCCGGCGCGGATGCCGGTACGGCGACCGCAGGGGGCGCCGGGGCGGCGGGGGCGGGTTGGCTCACGATCCCTCTCCTGGCTCTTCGTCGGTGAACGGATCGATCGGTACGGCGTCCTCGGCGTCCTCCGGGGGCGCCAGGGCGCCCTCCGTGGTCGTCGTCGGGTCCCGCCCGTCGGCGTCGTTGGGGTCGACCACGAGATCGTCGGGCTCGAGGGCGCGGAGCTGTTCCAGCGTCGGCTCCGCCACCTCCCGCAGGCGCCAGGCGTGGTGGCCGATCGCCGCCTCTAGCAGGTTCCGCACGAAACGGGCGTTGCCGAAGGACGGCCCGCGGACGGCCTCGGCGAGGATCTCCCGAAGCCGGTCCAGTACGTCGTCAGCGGCGTCGTAGTCCGCGCCGGAGGCCATCAGGGCGAAGATGTCGACGAGCTCGTCGTCGGTGTAGTCGACGAAGTCGATGGTGGTCCGGAAGCGACTCTCCAGACCGGGGTTCTCGGAGATGAAGACCGCCATCGGCAGCGGATAACCGGCGACGATGACGACCAGGTCGTTGCGCTTGTCCTCCATCTCCTTGACCAGGGTGTCGATCGCCTCCTTGCCGTACTGGTCGCCGGAGAGCGCGTAGGCCTCGTCGATGAAGAGCACCCCGCCCTCCGCGGAGGCGACCACCTCAGCCGTCTTCGCCGCGGTCTGGCCCAAGTAGCCGGCGACCAGCTCGGAGCGGTCCACCTCGACGAGCTGCCCCTTCGAGAGCAGTCCGAGCGCGCGGTAGATGCCCGCGACCAGACGCGCGACCGTGGTCTTGCCGGTCCCCGGGTTGCCGTTGAACACCAGGTGGCGGGTGATGGTCGGGGTCTCCAGCCCGGCCTCCTGGCGCAGGCCCTCCACGCGCAGCACGGCGGCCTGGCGATGGATCTCCCCCTTGACGGTCTTCAACCCGATCAGGGCGTCGAGCTCGGCGAGCAACTCCTCGACCGACTTCGGCTCCTCCTCCGGCGCGGGTTCGGGCTGGGGCTCGGGCTCAGTGGGCTCGGCGGCCGCCGTGCGCGGCGCGTCGTCCATCGGTGACCGGGTCGGTGCCGGGGTCGGTGTCGGTGTGTCGGCGCCACCGGTGACCGCAAGATCCCGGATTCGTTGCTGCACCTCGTTGCCGACGGTGCGGAGCTGGTCGAGGACCTGGTCGGTCGTCCCCGGCACCTGCTCTCGCTGCGGGTCGGGTCCGAGGTCGAACGCCCCGCGAGCGCCGTCGGAGGTGTGGCCGGCGGCGAGCGCAGTTGCCTCGCCGAGCTGCGCGGAGCTGGCCATCGCCGCGTTGCCGACGGCGCGTGGGTCGACCGCACCGAGCGTGCTCGCGGCGAGTGCCACCTCGCCGAGCGCCTTCGCGTAGTCGGGTGCGTGCGGCGAACGCTCCAGGCTGAGCAACGCCATCGAGGGGGTCGGCCCGGCGCGGAACCGTCGGCCGGCCACCGCGGCGTCGAAGAACGCCTCGGCACCGCTGTCGCCGTCCGAACGTCCGGTCTGCGCGACCCACGCGACGAAGGCTCCCTTGTTGGGCTCGGCGACGGTAGCGGCGAGGGACTCGCCCTCGCGCCGGGCGACGGCATCGTCGACACCCGACGTGCGGGCGACGGCGACCAGGGCGTCCAGCGCGGCGGCGAGCGTCGTACCGGTGGTGGAGGGATCGGTCACGGAGTCTCCAGACTGAGGTCGCCGCCGTCGGCGGCGTGGCCGAATCGTGCCTGCAGGAACCGGCCATGGGCGATCAGCGCCTGGGCATCGGCCCGGTTGGCGGCGTCGAGGATCTTGTCCATGGTCGCGGCGAGCAGCTCGAGCTGGTCGATCAAGATGAGCAGGGCGGTCTTGTGGCCGTCGATCGGGCGGGTGTCGGCCCACTCGCGGGGCAGGCGCAGGTAGCCCTGGATCGCCTCGGGGAGGTAGTCGGTGGCGGTGGCGACCACGGCATACCCCTCCTCGCTGCCCAGACCCGACTCACGCAATCGCGGCAGCGTCTGGTTGATCGACCGCGCGATCCGCACCACCCGCGAGATGACCACCGGCGGCGCGTTCTGCGCCTGCAGGGTGGCGTTGACCTGGTTCAGCGCGGCGAGGACGTCCTGCTCGGTCGGCGGAGCCGGCACCTCGAAGGTCTCCACCTCCTGCTCGTCCTCGCTCCGCACCCGGCGCCACCACGCCTTCAGCCCCACCGTGCCTCGTTCCTGCTCGTTCTCGTCGTTGTGCTCGGGGTCGTGCTGCTCAACCGCTGATGTCGAGGGCACCCGAGGCGTTGCGCGCATCGTGCTGGCGGACCCGCTCCAGGTAGGACTTCGACTTGGTCACCTCGGTCTCGAGCACGCCGATCGTGGTCGCCATGTTGTCCAGCGCCTTGAGCTTGAACTCGTCGATCGAGTCCATCGTCGCGTAGATGTTGTTGAAGGCGGCCTGCAGCTGCTCCATGCCGATCGTCGAGGAGGCGGCCTGCTCCTGGATGGCTGCGGAGTTCTCCCGCAACATCTCCGAGGTCCGCTGGATCATCGAGGAGGTGGTGGTGTTCAGCGCGGTGATCTGGTCGAGGACCAGCTTCTGGTTGTTCAACGCCTGCGCCACGATGACCGCGGTGCGCAGCGCCGAGATCGTGGTGGTGGTGGCCCGGTCGACGCCCTTGATGAGCTCGATGTTGTTCTTGATGATGATGTCGATCGCCAGGTAGGCCTGGATCGAGACCGCCAACTGGGTGAGCAGGTCCTGGTGCTTCTGCCGCACGTAGAAGAGCACGTCCTGGGAGAGCGTCTTGGCACCCTCGGGGTCGCTCAGCTCCATCTGGGCGATCTTGGCCGACACCTTGGCGTCGAGCCGCTCGGCGACGTAGATGTACTGGTTCAGCCGGCCCATGGTGGCCCACAGGTTCGTCTTCTCCAGGTTGAGCGCGACATTGTCCTTGGTGAGCTCGTCCTGCCCGCTGCGCAGGCTGTGCAGGATGCCGTTGAGCTGCTTCTGGGAGGACTGGTACTTGCGGAAGTAGTCCTCGACCTTGTCGTTGAAGGGCAGCTTGTCCCACCACTTCTTCACGCCCTTGGCCTGGCCCGGATCCAGGTCCTCGACGGTACGACGCAGGGCGAGCAGCGACTTGCCGACATCGGAGGTCTCCGAGATGCCGCCCTCCTTGAGCGCGGA
The DNA here is from genome assembly GCA_008123405.1 of Nocardioides sp. BGMRC 2183. Classification (GTDB taxonomy): domain Bacteria; phylum Actinomycetota; class Actinomycetes; order Propionibacteriales; family Nocardioidaceae; genus Nocardioides. The sequence goes on along the minus strand of VSSA01000004.1, from coordinate 303,353 downwards.
GACCGGCTTGTCGAGCATCCGGTTGGAGGTCTCCGCGGCCTTGCGGATGTCGGCGTCGCCCATGGTGCGGACGTTCTCCGCCTGCGCCGCGAACTCCGGGCTGCCGATCTTGGCGCCGTCGAGGCTGGCCAGGAAGTTGTCCACCTTGGCGTCGAGCTCGGGCACCATCTCGGCAGCCACCTGCGGCGCCATCTTCGGCGCCTGCGTCTCAACCACCGGCGCCGGAGCCTCGGGCGCGGTCAACGTCACGACCGGGTCGGGCGGCGCGAGCGGGGTGGCCTGCGCGGCGGCGGGATCGGGGGCGGCAGCGGATCCGTCGGTGCTCATGCCCCGAGACTATCCAGTGTGCCCCCGACTCATACCAGGGTCATCGCCCGGGTTCGGGGGACGACCAGGGAGATCCACCAGGAACCACGGCAGCATCCACTGGGCCAGCGGCCCGATCGCAAGGGCGTAGACCGCCGTGCCCAGACCGACCACCCCGCCGAGCAGCACGCCGAGGACCACCACGCTGACCTCCAGGCCGGTCCGGACCAGGCGCAGCGAGAGGCCGGTACGTCGGTGCAGCCCGGTCATCAGCCCGTCGCGCGGTCCCCGGCCGAACTGGGCACCGATGTAGAGCGCAGTGGCGAGCCCGTTGAGCAGCACGCCGAGGAACATCAGCCCGAACCGGGCAGCCCACCCCTCCGGGGGTGCCAGCAGTGCGAGGGTGGCGTCCGCGGCCATTCCGACCAGGAATGCGTTGGCGATGGTGCCGATGCCGGGCTTCTCCCGCAACGGGATCCACAGCAGCAGCACCAAGAAGCTGAACAGCACCACTGCCTGACCCAGCGTGATCGGCACATGCCGGATGAAGCCGGAATGCAGCACGTCCCACGGTGAGAGCCCGACGGCTCCGAGGACCATCAAGGCCAGGCTGACGCCGTACAGGATCAGACCGAGGAGCAACTGGGGCACCCGGCGCAGCAGGCGACCGGCGCGCAACTGGGCCAGCGGTCCCAGATCGGCGAGGGCCGCCGGGCGGGGCTGCTCGACGGGGGTGGTGCAGGTCATGCGCCTACGATCGCGCAGATTGGACTGCTATGAAATAGCCAATCGTGGTTCACTGGACTCCTGATGAGCGCCACCACGATCTCCGCGCACCGTCTGGCCGACCTGATCGGCACCTTCGACCGCGCCCCGGCCTACCTCGGGCTGGCCGAGGCGATCCGCGAACTGGTCGGCGACGGCCGGATCTCCTACGGCACCCGGCTGCCCAGCGAGCGGGAGCTGACCGGGGCGCTCGGGGTCTCCCGCACCACCGTCACCCGCGCCTATGTGGCGCTGCGGGAGAGCGGATACGCCGAGGCGCGGCAAGGCGCCGGGACCTTCACCCGGCTTCCCGGCGGACCGGTGCGCGCCCCCGACCGCGCGCTCAATCCCGGGGTCCCGCGGGCCGGCCTGCTCGATCTGGTCTGTGCCGCCGCGACCGCCCCACCCGGCATCGCCGCCCACTACACCGCGGCAGTCGCCGACCTGCCCGCCCACCTGGGCGGCAACGGGTACTACCCCGCCGGTCTCCCCGCACTGCAGGCCGCCATCGCCGCCCGGTACGACGCCCGCGGGCTACCGACCCGACCGGAGCAGATCATCGTCACCCCCGGTGCGCTGGCCGCGACCGCCGTGGTCGCCGCTGCACTGACCGGCGCCCGCGACAAGGTGCTGATCGACTCCCCCACCTATCCCAACGCGGCACAGGCGGTGCGTACCGGCGGTGCCCGGCTGGTGGTCGCGCCGCTCGAACCGAACGGGTGGGATCTGGACGCAACGGCCGCGCTGGTGGCGCGGCACCGGCCAGCCGCCGCCTACCTGATGCCCGACCTGCACAACCCGACCGGATTGGTGATGGCCGAGGCGGACCGCGCCCGACTGGCCGCGCTGCTGCGGCGCCACGACTGCGTGCCGGTCGTCGACGAGGCCCACCACGAACTTGTCCTCGACGAGACCACCGACGCCGCCACGCCTCCCCCCTTCGCCGTCCACCATCCCGGCACGATCACCCTCGGCTCAGCCAGCAAGAGCATCTGGGGCGGACTGCGCCTCGGCTGGATCCGGGCGCCCCACGACCTCGTCGACCGACTGACCCAGGCCCGGATCGGTCTGGACCTGGGGGCCGCCGTGCTGGAGCAGTCCGTGCTCGCACGGGTGCTCACCGCCGACGCGGACGCCATCGTCGAAGCCAACCGGCAACGGTTGCGCGCCCAACGCGACGCGCTCGCCGGCGCTCTCGCCGAGCACCTACCCGATTGGGAGTTCCGGATGCCCGCCGGCGGGATGGCGCTGTGGTGTCGGCTGCCCGACGGTCCGGCGGGCGACTCCACCATGCTGACCGCGGAGGCGGCACGCCACGACGTGCTCCTGGCCCCCGGGCCCGTCTTCGCCCCGGCCGGCGGTCTGGGCCGCCACCTGCGGCTGGTCTACACGCTCGGGCCGGCTGACCTGGTCGAGGCGGTGCAGCGGCTGGCCCGCGCCCGGCGGGTGCTGGAGGAGGGGTCCGGACGGACGACGCCGGCCCCGCGTCGTACGACGGCGGGGCCGGTGCTGGTGGCGTAGCTCCGCCGCCCAGCCGCCAGGAAACCTCAACCCCAGCGAACCTCGACCGCGAGAGCGGCAGCGTTGCGCCGCAACCGACCGGAGGCGCCGATCAGCGGCGACACGCTCGCGCCATCAAGTCAAGCCAGGTCGACCGCGCGGATCGTGGTCGCGTCGATCGCCTCCGAGATCTCTGCGAGGGTCTCGCTCGGGATCGCGGAGTCGACCGAGAGGGCGACCAGCGCCTGACCACCCTTGGCGTCGCGGGCGACCTGCATGCCGGCGATGTTCACCCCCGCCTGACCGAGGATCTGGCCGACGGTGCCGACCATGCCGGGCCGGTCGGAGTAGGTGAAGAAAGCCAGGTGGTCGGTGGGCTCGATGTCCACGTCGTACCCGTTGACCTCGACCAGACGCTCCTTCTGGGCGATGCCGACCAGGGTGCCCGAGACCGAGACCTGGCTGCCGTCGGCCAGCGTGCCGCGCAGGGTGATCAGGTTGCGGTGGTCAGGGCTCTCTGCCTCGGTGACCAGGCGGACCTCGGTGCCGCGCTCGGCTGCCAGCAGCGGAGCGTTGACATAGGAGACCGACTCCTCGACGACGCTGGAGAAGACGCCCTTCAGGGCGGCCAGCTCGAGCACCTTCACGTCCTGGGAGGTGATCTCGCCCCGGACCTCGACGTCGAGCGCGCTGGCGACCTCGCCGGCGACGCCGGTGAAGATCTGGCCGAGCTTCTCGGTCAGCGGGATGCCCGGACGGACGTCCTCGGCGATCACGCCGCCCTGCACGTTGACCGCGTCGGGGACCAGCTCACCGGAGAGCGCCAGACGCACCGACTTCGCCACCGCGATGCCGGCCTTCTCCTGAGCCTCGTCGGTGGAGGCGCCCAGGTGCGGAGTGGCGACCACGGTTTCCAGTTCGAACAGCGGGCTGTCGGTGCACGGCTCCTTGGCGAAGACGTCCAGTCCGGCGCCGGCGATCCGGCCGGTCTTCAACGCGTCGTAGAGGGCGGCCTCGTCGACGATCCCACCGCGCGCGGCGTTGACCAGGACCAGCGACGGCTTCGCCTTGGCCAGCTGGTCGGCGCCGATCAGACCGATCGTCTCCGGGGTCTTGGGCAGGTGCACCGACATGAAGTCCGACTCGGCCATCAGCGTGTCCAGGTCGACCAGACGGACGCCCATCTGCGCGGCCCGGCCGGCCTGCACGTAGGGGTCGTAGGCGATCACCTTCATGCCGAACGCGGACAGCCGCTGGGCGACGAGGACGCCGATCCGGCCGAGGCCGACGATGCCGACGGTCTTCTCGTACAGCTCGATGCCGGTGTACTTCGAGCGCTTCCACTCGCCGTCCTTCAGCGCAGCATGGGCGGGCGAGATGTTACGCGCGGCGGCCAGCATCAGCGCAACGGCGAGCTCGGCGGCGGAGACGATGTTGGAGGTCGGCGCGTTGACCACCATCACGCCGCTCTGCGTCGCGGCCTTGACGTCGACGTTGTCGAGGCCGACCCCGGCGCGGGCGACCACCTTCAGGCGGGAGGCGGCGGCGAGCGCCTCGGCGTCGACCTTGGTCGCGGAGCGGACCAGGATCGCGTCGACGTCGGCGATCGCGGGCAAGAGCTCGGCGCGGTCCGCGCCGTTGCAGTTGCGGATCTCGAAGTCCGGTCCGAGCGCCTCGACGGTGGCGGGGCTCAGCTCTTCGGCGATGAGGACAACGGGACGATCAGTCACAGCGGGCTTCCTTCGCGACGGCCCCGGCGGGGCCTGGGTGTGCGTGCGGGTTGAGGAGTCGGCACGACGCTGTGCTGACGTTCACAGTAGCGGAGAACCTGCGTGTTACGAACATGTGTCCGGGCCCCGGCGCGGAACCTCAGATCGCGCAGCCGTCCGGCCCGCACGCGCCGTCCGCACCATCAGCATCGCCAGCCGCACCCGGGGTCACCATCTGCAATGGCGACCGCTCCGACCATGCGCGCTCGAGCGCCTGTGCGAAGAGCTCGACCGGCTGTGCGCCGGAGATTCCGTACTTCTCGTCGACCACGAAGAACGGCACACCGGTGGCGCCGAGTGCTGCGGCCCGCCGGATGTCCGCCTCGACGGCGTCGGCGAACTCGTCCGAGCCGAGCACCACCGCCACCCGGTCGGCATCCAAGCCGACGCCGACCGCGAGCTCGGTGAGGACCACCGGGTCGGCGACGTTGCGGGCCTCACCGAAGTGGGCCTGCCACAGCGCCTCCTTGAGCTGCGACTGCACCTGCGGGCCTGCCTCCGCGAGCGCCAGGTGCAGCAGCCGGTGGGCATCGACCGTGCTCACGTGCCAGGTCTCGTCATGGCGCCAGTACATGCCCTCCTCGGCGGCCAGCGCGGTGACCCGGTCCTGCGCCTGCGCGGCCTGTGCCTCCGACATCCGGTACTTGCGCGCCAGCATGTCGCGGGCCCGCTCGGTCGGCTCGCTGGGAGCTGCCGGGTCGAGCTGATAGGAGTGGTAGACGACCTCCACATCGTCGGCGTGCTCGAAGTCGGCGAGTGCGCGGTCGAGGCGCTTCTTGCCGATCGAGCACCAAGGGCAGACGACGTCGGACCAGATGTCGATACGCATGTCGGCACAACACCGGGCGGGCGCCGTACCTTCCCGTGAACCTGACCCTCCTCCGACACCGGTCTCGGGGTCACCCCTGAGACCGACCTCGGGGTCGGACCGGGGCGGAAGCCAGGGCAGTGCCCGACGCGCAGGAGGCCTGCGCGCGGCGAGGGTGGAGCCCATGATCACGATCGATGCCCTGACCAAGCGGTACGGCGGCTACACCGCCGTCGACCACATCAGCTTCACCGCCGAAGCGGGCCGGGTCACCGGCTTCCTCGGGCCGAACGGCGCCGGCAAGTCCACCTCGATGCGGGTGATGGTCGGCCTCACCGAGCCCACCTCCGGGTCGGCGACCGTCCTCGGCCGTCGCTTCGCCGACCTGCCCAACCCCGGCCGGGAGGTCGGCGTACTGCTGGACGCCTCCGCGCAACACGCCGGCCGCACCGGGCGGGAGATCCTCACCCTCGCCGCCCGCACCATCGGGATGCCGAAGAGCCGGGTCAGCGAGATGCTCGACCTGGTCAGCCTGACCGAGGAGGAGGCAGGTCGCCGGGTCCGCAACTACTCCCTCGGCATGCGTCAGCGCCTCGGGATCGCCGCGGCCCTGATCGGCGACCCCGAGGTACTCATCCTCGACGAGCCGGCCAACGGACTGGACCCGGCCGGCATCCGCTGGATGCGCGACCTGCTGCGGCGGTTCGCCGACGACGGCGGCACTGTGCTGCTCTCCTCGCACCTGTTGCACGAGATCGAGGTGATCGCCGACGACATCATCGTCATCGGCAACGGCGAGATCGTCGCCGGCGGCACCAAGGAGGAACTGCTCGCCACCGCCGGCACGCTGGTCCGTGCCGAGGACTCCGTCGCGCTGGCCGCGGCGCTGACCGAGGCCGGCATCACGGTGCATCCCTCCGGCAGCGACGCCCTGCGCGCCGAGAGCGACCTGGCAGCCGTCGGCCGCGCCGCCTTCGCGGCCGGCATCCCCGTCACCGAGCTCCGCGCCGCCGACGGCGCCGGACTGGAGGAGATCTTCCTCGAGCTCACCGCCCAGACCCAGCGCGAAGGAGTCGCAGCATGAACGCCTCGACCAGCACCGCAACCCCGACGGTGACGACCGCTCCGGTGACCACCGAGCCGCCCGCCGTACGACGTCCGCGGGCCGAGGTCGCCCCGATCCCGTTCACCCGAGTGCTCGGCGTCGAGCTCCGCAAGATGTTCGACACTCGCTCCGGCTTCTGGCTGATGGCCAGCATCGTGATCCTCTCCGTGGTGGCCACTGGCGCGACGATCATCTTCGCCCCCGAGGCCGACCTGGACTTCGAGAGCTTCGCCTCCGCGATCGGGATCCCGATGTCGGTGATCCTGCCGATCATCGCGATCTTGTCGGTGACCGGTGAATGGAGCCAGCGCACCGGTCTCGCCACCTTCACCATGGTCCCGAGCCGGTCGCGGGTGATCGCGGCGAAGTGGCTGCTCACCGTCGCCGTCGGTGTCGCCGGCATGGCGATCGCGCTCGGGGTGGGGGCGCTCGGCAACCTGATCGGCTCGTCGATCGCCGGCGTGGACGTCGTCTGGAACGTCTCGGCGCGGGAGTTCGCTCAGATCGTGCTGGCCAACTCGATCGGGATGCTGATGGGCTTCACCCTCGGCGTGCTGCTGCGCAGCTCAGCGGCCGGCATCGTCGGCTACTTCGTCTACTCGTTGGTGCTGCCCGGGGTCTCCTCGGCGCTGGCCAGCAACCAGCAGTGGTGGGCCGACCACGGCGCGTGGTTCGACCTCAACATGGCCACCTACCCGCTGTACGACACGGCTCTGACCAGCGAGCAGTGGGCCCAGCTCGGGGTGACTGCGGGGATCTGGCTGGTGCTGCCGATGCTCGTCGGCCTCTGGGCCGTGCTGCGCTCGGAGGTCAAGTGATGACGCGGCGCGCCCCGGGCACCGAGCGGACGGTTCGCTCGCGGCGCAGGCACCGGGCCCAGGTCGCGGTGGCCAGGATGCGGCTGCTGCGCGCCGCACCCCCTCCCCCGTACCAGCACTGAACGGCGCAGCGACGCCCCGCGGAGCCACCGCGGGGCGTCGTTGTGGACGGCCCGAAAGGCCAACTCGACGGGCCCAAAAGGCCAACTCATCGGGCCCAAAAGGCCAACTCAACGGGGGGTGGGGTCGGCGGGGGTGCGCTGCTGGATCCACGCGTCGACCCGACCCCACTGGTCGAAGAGCCAGGCGGCGCGCTGTTCCGGCTCGGCGGGCAGGTCGGCGACGAGGGTGACCCAGCCGCCGAGGACGATCGTCTTGTCCATCGGCAGCTCGCGCCAGATGTCGCGGACCGTGACCAGCCGTTCCAGCCCGGTGTGCGCCACCACCAGCACCGCCGCACCGCCGCGGTCCTCCAGTGCCTCGAGCGCGGTGCTGAAGCCGCCGGCGTGCGGCGCCATCACGTGCGGCATCGCCTCCGCCCGCACCGCCAGCTCCTCCTGACCTGCCTCGCGCAGCGCCGCGATCCGACGGGTACGCCGCGCCGGCGTGACGTTGCCGCCCTCGGGGAAGAGCACCAGCGCCTGGTCGGCGTCCAGGTCGCCGGCGATCCGGGCGATCGTGCCGCGGGTCGAGGGCTGACCGGGGCGACGCCGACCCGCCGGCGTGACGAAGGCCGACGGCAGCCGGTTGAGCAGCACGTCGATGGCAGGGTCCCACTGCAGCGTGTCCTTGAGCACGATCGCCGGTCCGCGCCGGGCGCGGCTGAGCAGCTCGTGGACCAGGATGAAGGAGTCACCCGGGCCGGCATGCCGACTCACCACCAGCAGCGGTACGTCGGGCAGCACCAGGTCGTCGTCGACCTCCACCTCGATCCTCAGCCGCAGCGTCCAACCGGCCTGCCAGAACAGCAGGTCCAGCATGCGCCGGGCCAGGCGCACGTGTGCCCGGCGGAACCACTGACGGTCCAGGGCCCACCCGAAGCCCGACGCGATCCACAGACCGAACAACAGCAGCAGGGCGAGCGCATCCCAGATCACGTAGAACGCCGCCATCCACAGCACGCGCACCACGCGGAGCCGACCGGGAAGCACCCAGGTCAGGGCCGCACCGACGACCAGGGCGAGCATCGCCGTGGTCGGCACTGCCAGCAGCGCGAGCAGGACGACGGCGGGGGCGAGCACCAGGCGTCGTACCGGACGGGGCGGCGGGGCGATCACCTGCTGCCTCCGTCCTCGGCATCGGCCCGGACCCGAGCCAGGTACTCGCGGGTGTGGGTGTAGGCCTGCTCGATGCGGTGCTCGGTGGTGTCCAGGCGCTTGAAGGCTCCGAGCTTCTCGTCGCCGGGCAGAGCGCCCCCGGTCGGCAGGACGTGCACCGTGACGCCTTCCGGTGCGTTCTCGAGCTCGCGGAAGAAGCGGTGGCGGCGCGCGATCTCGAACGCCACCCGGGCCACGTCGGCGGCGTTGTGGGGCGCGGTCAACGGCTCCTCGATCCGTCCGACCTGCAGCACGTAGACGGTGGTCGCACCGCGCCGGATCGCCTCCCCCAACGGGATCGAGTTGACCAGTCCGCCATCCAGATAGTGCCGGTCCCCGACCGGTGTCGGGGGCAGGGCGCCCGGCACCGAGGCCGAGGCGAGCACTGCCTGGATCAACGGACCGGTGTCGAACCACTCCTCCGAGGCGGTCTCGATGCAGGCAGCGGAGACGACCAGCGGCACGGCGAGCTCGGCGAAGGTCTCCCGCCCGTCGGCCGCCTCGGTGATCAGGGCGCGCAGTGGCGCCGGGTCGTAGAGGTTGATCCGGCTCCGGGCGAAGCGACGCAGCTGCTGGTACCAGGGTTGGCCGTAGACCCGAGCCGCCGCCGGGGAGGACCAGGCCGCGGTGAGCCGGTCGACCACGCTCGAGGTCGGGTCGGCGGCGACAGCTGCCCCGGTGATCGCCCCGATCGAGGTCCCCACCACCAGATCGGGCCGGATGTCGGCCTCGAACAGCGCCTGCAGCATGCCCACATGCACGGCGCCGCGGACGCCACCCCCGCCGAGCACGAACCCGATCGTCACCCGGCGATGCTCCCACGAACAGGTGCCGCAGGCGTACTAACGTCGTGCCGGCCCGTCCGGTACGACGAAAGGCCAGCCATGGACCTCAGCGATGCGTGGTGGTTCTGGGCGTTGCTCTCGGCGGTCTTCGCGGCACTGACCGCGATCTTCGCCAAGGTCGGCGTGGCCGGGATCGACTCCGACGTGGCCACCTTCATCCGCACCGTCGTGATCCTGGTGACCCTCGGTCTGATCCTGCTGGCGCTCGGGAAGTTCCACTCCCCCGGCGGGGTCTCGACCCGGACCTGGATCTTCCTGGTGCTCTCCGGGCTGGCCACCGGTGCGTCGTGGATCTGCTACTTCCGGGCGCTGAAGGTGGGCGATGCCGCGCTGGTCGCACCGGTGGACAAGCTGAGCGTGGTGCTGGTGGCCATCTTCGGCGTCACCCTGCTCGGAGAGCGGCTCTCCGGGCTGCAATGGGCCGGCGTCGGCCTGGTCGGGGTCGGCGCGGTGCTGCTGGTGGTCAGCGGCTGACCCGGCTGAGCTGCCGGTTCACGAACTCGACCACGTCGTCGAGCACCTCGTCCTGGTTGGTCTCGTTGAAGATCTCGTGACGGGCGCCCGGATAGCTCCGTTCTTCCGCGTCGGGGCCCCGGAGTCGCTGCCAACCGGTCCGACTCCCCTCGATCGGCACCAACTGGTCCTCCTCGCCGTGCAGCCACAGCACCGGTGTCGAGGTGACCGCGCCGGTCGCGTCGATGGCCGCGATGGTGGTGCTCAGCGCCTCCAGCGTGGGCCGCTTGAACGGACCGTGCCAGACCAGCTCGTCGGCCACGTAGGCCTCCCCTACCGACGGATCGCGGGACAGGGTCGACGGGTCGATCGGTGCATCGGGGATCTCCTCGGCGGCGAGCAGGGCGTCGACGGCGTCCCACCGGCCCAGCACCGGACCCGAGAGCACGACGCAGGCCAGCCCCTCGCCGTACCGCTGGGCGTAGCGGGCCGCGATCATGCCGCCCATCGAGTGACCGATCATCACCACCGGCAGAGCTGGGTGAGTGGCGCGGGCATGCTCGACCAGCGTGTGCACGTCGTCGACGACCGGCTCGAAGTCGCCGATCAGCACCCGCTCACCGGCGCTGCGGCCGTGGCCGAGGTGGTCGAGCCCGTAGACGGCCGCGCCCTCGGCCACCAGTCGCACAGCGACGTGCTCGTAGCGACCGATGTGCTCGCCGTAGCCGTGGACCAGGATCGCCAGGCAGCGCGGCGCGCCGGCGGGCTCCCAGGACTGCACGTGGAGGTCGCCGGCGTGGCCGGCCAGAGTGAGTTCGGGCATGAGGTCAGGGAACCATGCTCCGCCGCGGCGCGACAGCCCCGCCACGACGACGGGTGCGGTGACACCATCGGCCCCATCCGCCCCACGCCCCAGGCAAACCTGTCACTTATCGGGGGTTGCAACGCCCGATAAGTGTCGGTTTCCCCGGTGCACCGGGGAAACCGACACCTCCGGCACCCGAAACACGACGCCCCACACACCAATCGGTGCGCGGGGCGTCGTGAGGGGTGGAGGTCAGCGCGCTGCGGAACCTTCGGTGTAGTCGTCGTCGACCTGCTGCCAGGCGAAGTGCGCCCGGAGGGTCTTGCCGGTGGCCTCGATCGGGTGGCCGGCCTCCTCCTCGCGCAGCTTCTTGAACTCGACTGCGCCGTTGTCCTGGTCGTCGATGAAGCGCTTCGCGAACGAGCCGTCCTGGATGTCGGCGAGGATGCCCTTCATCCGCTCCTTGGTGTCGGCGTCGATGACCTGCGGGCCGGAGACGTAGTCGCCGTACTCGGCGGTGTCGGAGATCGACCAGCGCTGCTTGGCGATGCCGCCCTCCCACATCAGGTCGACGATCAGCTTGAGCTCGTGGAGCACCTCGAAGTAGGCGATCTCGGGCTGGTAGCCGGCCTCGGTGAGCACCTCGAACCCGGCCTGGACCAGATGCGACATGCCGCCGCACAGCACCGCCTGCTCGCCGAAGAGGTCGGTCTCGGTCTCCTCGGTGAAGGTGGTCTTGATGACGCCCGCACGGGTGCCGCCGATGCCCTTCGCGTAGGACTTGGCGACCTCCCAGGCCTGGCCCGAGGCGTCCTGCTCGACGGCGATGATGTCCGGGATGCCGCGGCCGGCGACGTACTCACGGCGCACGGTGTGGCCCGGGGCCTTGGGCGCGACGAGGATGACGTCGACTCCCTCCGGCGCTTGGATGTAGCCGTAGCGCACGTTGAAGCCGTGGCAGAAGACCAGGGTGTCGCCGGCGGCCAGGTGCGGCTGGATCGACTCGGCGTAGACGTGGCGCTGCACCTGGTCGGGGGTGAGGATGACGATGACGTCGGACTCCTCGACCGCCTCGGCGACGTTGAGGACCTTGAGGCCCTCCTCCTCCGCCTTCGCGCGGCTCTTGGAGCCTTCGGCGAGGCCGACGCGCACGTCGACGCCGGAGTCGCGCAGGTTGAGGGCGTGGGCGTGACCCTGGCTGCCGTAGCCGATGACAGCGACGTTCTTGCCCTGGATCAGGGACAGGTCGGCGTCGTCGTCGTAGAACATCTCAGCCACTGGGGCTCTCCTTGCTGGGTTGGGGTTGGTTGGTCCGTCGGGGCTTCGCGACTCGGCCCCGGCGGTTGTCACGCGTTGGCGGCAGGTGGCACCGGTACGGCGACGGGCTTGCCGCGCTCGGAGATCGAGCGTGCGCCACGGCCGATGGCGACCATGCCGCTCTGGACCAGCTCGCGGACGCCGAAGGGCTCGACGATCCGGAGGAAGTCCGCGATCTTGTCGGCGTTGCCGACGATCTGGATCGTGACTGCATCGGTGGCGATGTCCACGACCTTGGCCCGGAAGAGCTGGACCAGGTCGAGCACCTGGCCGCGGTTCTCCGCGGTGGCACCGACCTTGACCAGGACCAGCTCGCGGTGCACCGAGCCGGACGACTCGAGCTCGACGATCTTGATCACCTCGACCAGCTTGTTGAGCTGCTTGGTGACCTGCTCGAGCGGCGAGGACGCCACGTCGACCACGATCGTCATCCGGGACACCTCGGCGTGCTCGGTGGGACCGACCGCGAGCGAGGTGATGTTGAAGCCGCGCCGGCTGAACAGCGCGGCGATCCGGGCCAGGACGCCGGGCTTGTCCTCGACCAGGACGGAGAGGGTGTGCTGTGCCATGTCGAATCCCCTCAGAGGTCGTCTTCGTCGAACTGCGGCGCCAGGTCGCGCGCGTACTTGATGTCGTCGTTGCTGGTGCCGGCGGCCACCATCGGCCACACCATCGCGTCCCGGTGCACCCGGAAGTCGACGACCACGGGGACGTCGTTGATCTCCATCGCCTTGGCGATGGTGGCGTCGACGTCCTCGGGTGACTCGCACGCCAGGCCGACGCAGCCGTATGCCTCGGCGAGCTTGACGAAGTCGGGGATCCGCTTGGAGTGCAGGTCGGTGTTGGAGTACCGCTCGTTGTAGAAGAGCGTCTGCCACTGCCGGACCATGCCGAGCGACTCGTTGTTGATCACCGCGACCTTGATCGGGATGTTGTTGATCGCGCAGGTGGCCAGCTCCTGGTTGGTCATCTGGAAGCAGCCGTCGCCGTCCACCGCCCACACGACCGAGTCGGGCATCCCGACCTGGGCGCCCATCGCGGCGGGCACCGAGTAGCCCATGGTGCCCAGGCCACCGGAGTTGAGCCAGGTGTTGGGCAACTCGTAGCCGATGAACTGCGCCGCCCACATCTGATGCTGCCCCACACCGGCGGTGAAGATCGTGTCAGGGCCGCTGATCGCGCCGAGTCGCTCGAGGACGTACTGCGGAGCGAGTCCGCCGTCGGCCGGCTTCTCGTACCCCAGTGCGTATTTCGCCTTCACTCCGGCGCAGAAGGCCACCCAACCCTCGTAGTCGCCGGTGTGGCCGGCGTCGGCCTCGGTCCGCAGGGTGGTGATCAGGTCGACCAGCACCTCGCGGACGTCGCCCACGATCGGGACGTCGGCGTGGCGGTTCTTGCCGATCTCGGCCGGGTCGATGTCGGCGTGGATCACCTTCGCGCCCGGCGCGAAGGAGTCCAGGTTGCCGGTGACCCGGTCGTCGAACCGGGCGCCCAGGCTGATGATCAGGTCGCTCTTCTGCAGTCCGGCCACGGCGGCCACGGTGCCGTGCATGCCGGGCATACCGAGGTGCTGGGGGTGACTGTCGGGGAAGGCGCCGCGCGCCATCAGGGTGGTCACCACCGGGATGCCGGTGAGCTCGGCGAAGGTGAGCAGCTCACGGTGTGCGCCGGAGCGGATCGTGCCGCCGCCGACGTAGAGCACCGGCTTGCGCGCCTCCAGGATCAACCGGGCGGCCTCGCGGATCTGCTTGGCGTGCGGACGGGTCACCGGGCGGTAGCCGGGCAGCACCAACTCGGTGGGCCAGTCGAAGCCGGTCATCGACTGCAGCGCCGACTTGGTCACGTCGACCAGGACCGGTCCGGGACGACCGGTCGAGGCGATGTGGAACGCCTCTGCCACCCGCGCCGGGATGTCGGCCGGGTCGGTGACCAGGAAGTTGTGCTTGGTGATCGGCATGGTGATGCCCCGGATGTCGGCCTCCTGGAAGGCGTCGGTGCCGATCAGGCTGGCGCCGACCTGGCCGGTGATCGCGACCATCGGGACCGAGTCCATGTGCGCGTCGGCCAACGGGGTGACCAGGTTGGTCGCGCCCGGGCCGGAGGTGGCCATGCAGACCCCGACCTTGCCGGTGGCCGCGGCGTAGCCCTGCGCCGCGTGGCCGGCGCCCTGCTCGTGGCGGACCAGGATGTGACGAATCCGGGAGTCCATCAGCGGGTCGTAGGCCGGGAGGATCGCGCCCCCCGGGATGCCGAAGATGTCGGTGACTCCGGCCGCCTCCAGCGACCGCACCAGGCTCTGGGCCCCGGTGATCGTCCCGCCCGAGCCGTGCTGCTCACTCATCCGCGTTGTCCTTGTCCTGCGTGGGGTGTGGGTCGTCGTACTCAACAAAAAACCCCTCGGTTGCGAGGCAACGAGGGGTGGACGCGCGAACTGATCTCAGTCGGCGCGTCCGGTGCGTACGAGAAGGTGGCGCATGGTGCCACCGTACGCGGCCGTCCGTTGCCCGTCAGCACAGTGTGCCAGTCGTCCCAAATGCTGGTACGCCGGTCCCACGATGTGGCTGCCCCTCGTCGCTCACCCCTTGCTACTCGCCCCCGGTTAATCGCCCCTTTGGCTGCTCAGCGCCCTGCCGAGGTGCAGATGCAGCTGCGGTTGCCGTCCGCGTCCGCGATCACCCAATACGACGGGGCCGCCGCGTCGCTGACCAGGGTGCCGCCCGCGTCGAGCACCGCCTGCAGACGCCGCTCTGCCTCGTCGTGCGGCACCCAGACGTCGAAGTGCCAGCGCTGCTCGACCGCAGGCGCGGGCAGGGCCGGGCCCTCCTCGTCCGGCTCACCGGGCTCCTGCCACCACACGGTGGGGACCTGCCCGCTGGGATGGACCGGCTCGCCCTGCTGCACCGTGCTGCCAAGGAGCGCGCTGTAGAACGGAGCCAACCGCTCGCCGGCGGGGGTGTCGAGACCGAGCTCGAGCTCGGTCAGCCCGGCCACGTCGGCCTCCACACCGAGATCGGCCGCGTGGGCACTGATCGCCCGGGCCAGCTCGACGTCGCGGCTGGTGATCCCGTGCACGTCATGGCTCGACAGCGTCACGATCACCTCCGGATAGGTGAGCGAGACGTCGGGGTGGTGGTCAGCCGCCTCCGCCGAGGCGCCGATCCGTTCCACCAGCACCAGGCCGGTGGCGAAGTCACCGGTACGGAACCGGGCCCGGATCCGGCCGAGGAGCTGGCGCCAATCGTCGAGGCGGGCCGCACGCACCTCCTGCTCGCTGAGTCGCTGCTTCGGATCGCTCATCGTCAAGCCTCCTGAAGGATCGTCGTTCACCACCACTGTGGCACTGCAGGTGGAGCCGGGTCAGCCCTCGGGAAGCACCGAGAGCCCGATCGGGCCGGGGTTGTGCGCCACCTCCCAGCGGAAGCCGTCGGGGTCGGAGAAGTAGCCGGTGTAGCCACCCCACGCGCGTTGCTGTCCCTCCGCGACCTCCGGCGCGCCTGCAGCACGCGCCTCAGCGAGCACCGCATCCACCTCCGCCGGGGTGGCCACGTTGTGCGCCAGGGTCAGCGGCGGCACGCCGTCCGTTGCGGCCCGGGCACCGACCTCGGCCTCGAAATGGCCCCGATCCCACAACGAGAGCACCACGCGATCACCGACCCGGATCATCAGCACCTCCCCCGGCGCCTCGAGCTCGGGTGTCCACCCCAGGCCGTCGACATAGAAGCGGCGGGTGGCCGCGAGGTCGGTGACGGCCAGGGTGACGAAGCTGATGCGCGGGTCCATCAGCCCACCGTGGCACAGGACGCCGACAGTTGATCCTCTACCCGGCCAGGTACGACGCCAGCGACCGCCGCTGCCGCCCCTCGGCGTCGAAGTTGTCAGCCGCCAGCCAGGCCCGGTGGCCGTCGCGCACGCGTGGCCACTCGGCGTCGATGACCGAGAACCAGTCGGTGTCGCGATTGCGGCCCTTGACCACCAGGTGCTGACGAAACCGTCCCTCGTGGCCGAACCCGAGCCGGAGCGCGGCGCGGCGGGAGGCCTCGTTGAGGCTGTCGCACTTCCACTCGAACCGGCGGTAGCCGAGGTCGTCGAACGCGTAGCGCATCAGCAGGTGGATCGCCTCGGTGGCGGCGGTGGTCCGGGCAAGGCCGGTGCCCAGCAGCACCCCTGCCACCTCGATCTGGCCGTGCGCAGGCTCGACCCGGGCCAGCGAGGCGATCCCGGCGGCCCGGCCTGCGCTCGGGCCGGTGGCGGGCACCAGGGCGAAGGTCAGATCGGCCTCGGCGACACCGGCCAGGTGCATCCACAGCTCGGCCAGGGTGCGGGGCCGTTCCACCGGACGGTAGGTCCACAGATCGGGGCCGTCGGGGTCGCACGTGGTGGCGAAGAGGTCGGCGTACCGGGCCGAGGTGAGGGGCTGAACCGTGACGTGCGCGCCTGTCAGCGTGACCGGTTGCGGGGGCTGGCGTGGGCTCCACCCGGCGACGACGTCACCGACCGGGTCGCCCGTCGGCGGGTCCTGCTCCGAAGACTGGGTCACCACGCGGCTCAACCTACTGGTCCGGCCTCGACAACCCTGCGGAGCGGGTGCAGTGTGGAGAGCGAGTCTCGGGAGGTCTCATGAACAACCGCATCCGTGTCACCGGCCTGATCGCCGCCGGTCTCCTCGTCGCCGCACTGACCGCGCCGACCGCACCGACCGCACCCGCGGCCCACGCCGGCGAGCGCGGCCATCCCAGTGGACCGGGTCATCCGGGCAAGCATCCGGGGGGACAGCCGGGGAAGCAGGCGGTCGCGGTCGGCCACGGCGGCGCGGTCAGCACCGTGGATGCCGACGCCACCGCGGCGGGGCTCGAGGTGTTGCGCCGCGGCGGCAACGCCACCGACGCGGCAGTCGCGGCGGCCGCTGCCCTCGGTGTCACCGAGCCGTACTCGGCCGGGATCGGCGGTGGCGGCTACTTCGTCCACTACGACGCCCCTACCGGTCGGGTGGGCACCATCGACGGTCGGGAGACAGCACCGGCCGCATTCGCGCGCGACTCCTTCGTCGACCCCGCGACCGGAGAGCCGTACCCGTTCTCGCCGGAGCGGGTGACCAGCGGCGTCGCGGTCGGCGTGCCGGGCACCGCCGCCACCTGGGAGCGGGCCCTGGATCGTTGGGGCAGCATCTCGCTACGCGCGGCGCTCGAGCCCGGCACCCGCCTGGCCCAGCGCGGCTTCGTGGTCGACGAGACCTTCCGCAGCCAGACCTTGGACAACGCCGAGCGGTTCGCCGCGTTCACCTCCACCAGCGAGCAGTTCCTGCCGGACGGCGACGCCCCGGCGGTCGGCACCCGGTTCCGTCAGCGGGACCTCGCTGCGACGTACCGGCTGCTGGCCCGCCGCGGGGCCGACGCGCTCTACACCGGCGCGCTCGCCGAGGATGTGGTCGACGCGGTCACGGACCCGCCGACCACCGCGGAGACCGACCTCCCGGTGCCGCCGGGCGCGATGACCACCGAGGACCTGGCCGACTACCGGACCGTGGACCGCAAGCCCACCCGGATCCGCTATCGCGGGTACGACGTCTACGGCATGGCGCCCTCCTCCTCGGGCGGGACCACCGTGGGTGAGGCACTCAACATCCTCGAGCAGTCCGATCCGTCCGCGATGGGCGAAGCGGATGTGCTGCACCACTACCTGGAGGCCTCGGCGCTGGCCTTCGCAGACCGTGGCGCCTACGTCGGCGACCCGGCGTACGTCGACGTGCCGACCGCCGAGCTGCTCTCCGACCGCTTCGCGGCCGAGCGCGCCTGTCTGATCGATCCCGACACCGCCCAGCCCAAGCCGGTCCCGCCCGGCGACGTGACCGACGTCGACGGCGCCTGCGGCGACACCGGAGAGGCCAGGAGCTGGGAGGACAACGGCCTCTCGACCACCCACCTGACCACAGCGGATCGGTGGGGCAACGTCGTCTCCTACACGCTCACCATCGAGCAGACCGGCGGCTCGGGCATCGTGGTGCCCGGACGCGGCTTCCTGCTCAACAACGAGCTGACCGACTTCTCCGCCACCTGGTCGGCCGAGGACCCGAACAGCCCAGAGGCCGGGAAGCGACCGCGGTCGTCGATGGCGCCGACGATCCTCTTGCAGCACGGGCGTCCGTTCCTGGCCCTGGGCTCGCCCGGCGGGTCGACGATCATCACCACGGTGCTACAGATGCTGGTCAATCGCATCGACCTCGACATGCCGATCGATGCGGCCCTCGCCGCCCCCCGCGCCAGTCAGCGCAACACCGCGGCGGTGACCAGCGAGCCGGCGTTCATCGACGCGTGGGAGGACACGCTCGCGGTCTACGGCCACACGTTGGTGCCGGCCGGCGACGCCTTCACCTCCGCCGCCGAGATCGGCGCCGCCACGGCGATCGAGTTCGGTCGAGGCGGGAAGCTGACGGCGGTCGCCGAGCCGGAGCGGCGAGGAGGCGGTGCGGCCGGCGTGGTCCAGCCCCGTCGCCATCACTGGTAGGAGACGAACCGGACCCGCGGGTCGATGGCGTGCACGGCGGCCGGACCCATCAGCCGCACGTCCTCGTCGTAGAAGAGCTTGAAGCCCATCCGGAAGGTGCGCGGGTGCGCGACCGCGTGGAACGTGTCCAGCTTCTGCCCCGGGGTCCCGAAGCCGTCGACGTGCTGCACCAGCGCGAGGCCGTCGCGACCCCGGATCCCCTCGATGTCGGGCAGCATCGAGGTCCGGAACTGGTGCAGCACCAGGAGCTTCTCCGGGAGGTCGTGGCGCACCACCAGGTCGGCCAACCAGTCCGAGACCCGATTGACCTCCGCGGCACGGACCGCGCCGACGACCTGACCGGGGACCTCACGCGGCCCCATCCGCCACTCCGGGTCCAGCGCCAGGTCGACGTGCGGCTCCCGCAACGCCCACTCCCATCGGCGCGCCACGTCGGCGAAGTCGGCGCGGCCGGTCTGCAGGTCGAGCACCACGCGAGCTCCCTGGCGGCGGGCGGCGGCCAGGTAACGGGCCACGTCCGGGCGCGCGATGTCGTGGTTGTAGTCCCCGTCCTTGCCGGGATGGGCGTCGGCCACCGTGACGATCAGCTCGTAGACCGGCTGCACCTCACGACCGTCCCGCTCGAAGGCCGCGGCAGCTCGCATCAGCCGTCGGTGCGTCTGCTCCGGCGTCCGCTCCCCGAGCACCCCCAGCGCCCCGGTGCCCGCGGTGCCGTAGTAGGCGACCAGCATCCGCCGCGGGGTGAAGACCGGCTCCCGTTGCCAGCGCGGTCGTTCCTCGCCGAGCTCGTCGTCGAGCTCGTCGCCGCTGGTGGCCCCCGTCTGGGCGGCCGGGTCGATCGTTGGCTTCTCGGTCTCGACAGCACCGACGACGCTGGGCACCACGCTGGGCACCACGCTGGGCACGACACCTGGTACGTCGTCGGTGGCCGCGGGCGTCGTACCGGAATCACGGGTGTCGGCAAGACGCGCGCCGAAGGCCACCAGCACCACCGCGACGATGGTCAGGTAGGCCAGGAACGCGCCAGTGGGACCGTCGAGCCGTCTCACTCGGGCACGCGGCGGTAGGCACCGTCGGAGGCCGCGGTGGCCATCGAGGCATAGGCGCGCAGCGCCGCCGAGACCGGACGCTGCCGGTCCACCGGAGTGAACGGGCGCTCCCGCTTCTCCTGGGCGACGCGGCGCTCGTCGAGCACCAGGTCGTCGACCTCGAGCTCGATCCGGCGGTTGGGGATGTCGATCCAGATCGGATCGCCGTCCTCGATCAGGGCGATCAGGCCGCCGCCGGCGGCTTCGGGCGAGATGTGACCGATGGAGAGACCACTGGTGCCGCCGGAGAACCGACCGTCGGTGATCAGGGCGCACTTCTGGCCCAGACCGCGGCCCTTGAGGAACGAGGTCGGATAGAGCATCTCCTGCATGCCCGGGCCGCCCTTGGGGCCCTCGTAGCGGATCACCACGACGTGGCCCTCGCGGACACTCTTGTCCAAGATGCCCTGCACCGCGTCGTCCTGGGACTCGAAGACGATCGCCGTGCCGCGGAAGGTCAGGCAGTCGTCGGGGACGCCGGCGGTCTTCACCACGCATCCGTCAGGCGCGATGTTGCCGGAGAGGATCGCGAGGCCACCGTCGGCGGAGTAGGCGTGCTCCAGGTCGCGGATGCAGCCCTCGGCGGCGTCGGTGTCCAGGCTGGACCAGAGGTTCTCTGTCGAGAACGGCTCGGTGGTGCGGACACCGCCCGGTGCGGCCAGGAAGAGGTCGAGCGCCTTCTGGCTCGGGCGCTCCGATCGGATGTCCCACTCCCCCAGCCAGCTGTCGATGTCGGGCGCGTGGATCGCACGGACGTCGGTCTTCAACACGCCGCCGCGGTGCAGCTCACCGAGCAGCGCCGGGATGCCACCGGCGCGGTGCACGTCCTCCATGTGGTATTTCGGGCTGTTCGGGGCCACCTTGGACAGGCACGGCACCCGACGGGAGATCGCGTCGATGTCGTGGACGTCGAACTCGAGCTCGGCCTCGCGCGCGGCGGCGAGCAGGTGCAGCACCGTGTTCGTGGAGCCGCCCATCGCGACGTCGAGCGCGACCGCGTTCTCGAAGGCCTCGCGACTCGCGATCGCTCGCGGCAGCAGGTCGACCTCGTCGTTCTCGTAGTAGCGCCGGGCGATGTCGACGATCAGCCGGCCGGCCTCCACGAAGAGTTCCTTGCGGGCAGCGTGCGTGGCCAGCGTGGATCCGTTGCCGGGCAGCGCCAGTCCGATCGCCTCGGTGAGGCAGTTCATCGAGTTCGCGGTGAACATGCCCGAGCAGGAGCCGCAGGTCGGACAGGCAGACCGCTCGATCGTGTCCAGCTGCTCGTCGGTCACCGCGTCGTTGGCCGAGGCGACCATCGCGTCGACGAGGTCGAGTTTCTCGTGGACGATGCCCTCGATGGCGACGGTCTTCCCGGCCTCCATCGGGCCACCGGAGACGAAGACGGTGGGGATGTTCAGCCGGAGCGCGGCGAGCAGCATCCCCGGGGTGATCTTGTCGCAGTTGGAGATGCAGACCAGGGCGTCGGCGCAGTGCGCGTTGACCATGTACTCCACCGCGTCGGCGATCAGCTCCCGGCTCGGCAGCGAGTAGAGCATGCCGCCGTGACCCATCGCGATCCCGTCGTCCACCGCAATGGTGTTGAACTCCTTGGCCACACCGCCGGACTCCTGGATCGCGCCCGCCACGAGCTTGCCCAGGTCGCGAAGGTGGACGTGGCCGGGCACGAACTCGGTGAAGGAATTGGCGATGGCCACGATCGGCTTGCCGAAGTCGGAGTCGGTCATGCCGGTCGCGCGCCACAGCGCCCGCGCTCCCGCCATGTTGCGCCCCTGGGTGGACGTCGCAGAACGAAGGATGGGCATGGGAGGAGGCTACGCCCGCGTCGGAGGGTGATCGGCTCGCGGGTCCGGGGGTGGACAGGCAGGTCTCTCGCTCAGCCGGTGACGGCTCCGTGGGCGGCCGAGCGGACGGTGGCGGCGTACTTGCCGAGCACGCCGCGGGTGTACTTCGGCGGGTTCGGCGTCCAGCCCTTGCGGCGCTCCTCGTGGTCGTCCATCTCGACGTCGAGGGTCCGATTCAGTACGTCGAGCACGATCGGGTCGCCATCGCGGACGAAAGCGATCGGGCCACCGTCCACCGCCTCCGGCGCGATGTGTCCGACACAGAGCCCGGTGGTCCCGCCGGAGAAACGGCCGTCGGTGACCAGCAGCACGTCCTTGCCGAGGCCGGCCCCCTTGATCGCGCCGGTGATGGCCAGCATCTCGCGCATCCCCGGTCCGCCCTTGGGGCCCTCGTACCGGATCACCACCACGTCACCGGGACCGATCCTGCCCGCCTCCAGGGCGTCCATCGCCGCACGCTCACCGTCGAAGACACGAGCGGTGCCACGGAAGACGGACTCGTCGAAGCCGGCCGACTTCACCACGGCGCCGTCAGGGGCCAGCGATCCCTTGAGGATGGTGAGACCTCCGGTGCTGTGGATGGGCCGGTCGAGGGCGTGGATCACGTCGTCGTCGAGTGCCGGCGGCGCGATCTCGGCGAGGTTCTCGGCCATCGTGCGGCCGGTGACGGTCAGGCAGTCGCCGTGCATCAGGCCGGCGTCGAGCAGTGCCTTCATCACCACCGGGATGCCGCCGATCCGGTCGACGTCGTTCATCACGTACTTGCCGAACGGCTTGAGATCGGCCAGGTGCGGCACCCGGTCGCCGATCCGGTTGAAGTCGTCGAGGGTGAGGTCGACCTCGGCCTCGCGGGCGATGGCGAGCAGGTGCAGCACCGCGTTGGTGGATCCGCCGAGCGCCATCACCACGGTGATCGCGTTCTCGAACGCCTCCTTGGTCATGATCTGCCGGGCGGTGATGCCGGTGCGGAGCAGGTTGACCACCGCCTCGCCGGAGCGATGCGCATAACCGTCGCGACGCCGGTCCACCGCTGGCGGCGCGGCCGAGCCCGGCAGCGACATGCCGAGCGCCTCGCCGACAGCAGCCATCGTGTTGGCGGTGTACATGCCCCCGCACGCGCCCTCGCCGGGGCAGATCGCGCGCTCGATCCGATCCACCTCGTCCCGGCTGATCTTCCCCGCAAGGCAGGCGCCGACCGCCTCGAAGGCGTCGATGATGGTGACGTCGCGGCCGTCGACGTTGCCGGGCATGATCGAGCCGGCGTAGAGGAAGACACTGGCGAGGTCGAGTCGGGCTGCGGCCATCATCATCCCGGGCAGCGACTTGTCACAGCCGGCCAGCAGCACCGAACCGTCGAGCCTCTCGGCGTTCATCACCACCTCGACCGAGTCGGCGATCACCTCACGCGAGACCAGGGAGAAGTGCATCCCCTCGTGCCCCATGGAGATGCCGTCGGAGACCGAGATCGTGCCGAACTCCAGGGGGTAGCCGCCCGCCGCATGCACGCCGTTCTTGACCGCCTTCGCCAGCCGGTCCAGGGAGAGATTGCACGGCGTGATCTCGTTCCAGCTCGACGCCACCCCAACCTGCGGCTTGGCGAAGTCGTCGTCTCCCATGCCGACCGCTCGCAGCATCCCGCGGGCGGCAGCCCGCTCCAGCCCGTCGGTGACGTCGCGCGAGCGGGGCTTGATGTCGATCTCGGGGGTCTGGCTCATGGCGTCAGCCTAGGGCGTGGCCCTCGAGACCGCCCGGGTCAGAAGCTGCCCACCTTCAGGCACATCACGTCGGGGAGGTTCGCGGCGATCTGGCGCCAGCTCTCGCCGTCGTCAGCCGAGGCCCACACGGTGCCGTTGCGGGCGCCGAAGTAGATCCCGGCCGGATCCGCGTCGTCGGCGCACATCCCGTCGCGCATCACACCGACGTAGAAGTCCTCGGGCAGCCCGGCGTCGTACGGCGTCCACGACCCGCCCGCGTCATCGGATCGCCAGACCCGGGCCCGTGCCTCGGGCGGGTAGCGGCCCTCCCCGGCGGCGAGGGGGAACACGTAGAGCGTCTCGGGGCGGTGCGGGTGGATGACCACCGGGAACCCGAAGTCGCTGGGCAGGCTGTCACCGATCGAGGTCCATGAGCCGCCCTCGTCCTCCGACCGGTAGACACCGCCGTGGTTCTGGGCGTAGAGCCGGTCCGGGGTGGCGGGATGCCGGGCGACCTTGTGTACACACTGGCCGAACTCGGGGTAGCGCATCTCCTCCGGCATGAAGTCGGCGCGGATGCCGGCATTGCGCGGTGCCCACGAGGCGCCGCCGTCGGTGCTCTGGTAGACACCGCCGGTGGAGATCGCCACCGTCACCGAGTCCGGATCGTTCGGGTGCGGGAGAATGGTGTGGAAGGCCTGGCCGCCGAACCCCGCGCCCCACTCGGGGCGGTGCGGGTGGTTCCAGAGCCCCTCCTCGAGGGCGAAGGTCTCGCCGCCGTCGTTCGAGCGCCACACCGCGCCCGGCTCGGTGCCGGCCCACACCGTGCCGTCGGCCACGCCGGGCACGAGCTGCCAGACTCGCTCGACGGTCGCGCCGGCGCCGTCGGGGAACCGGATGCCGCCGCCAGGGGTCTCCTGCCAGGTCGCGCCCAGGTCGTCGGACCAGCGCACCTGCGGGCCGAGCCAGCTGGACGAGGCGCCGGCCAGCAACCTCGGTGGACGGCCCTCGAGGGTCGGTCGGGTGTCGACCAGACAGGAGTAGACCTCCTCCATGTCGTGGTGCGGCCCGGTGAACTCCCAGGTCTCGCGATCCTCGGAGCGTCCGATCCACAGCCCCTTGCGGGTGCCGGCCATGAGCACGGTCGTCATCGCTGCCTCTTTTCCTCCGGGCGCCGCGGTGCACCCAGAATCGCACAGGAATTCCTTCTGCGGTACGGACCTGACCCGGCGGCAGAACTCATCGCAGCACCGCTGACCCGGCTCAAACGCACACCCGATCGGCGCCCACCCGGCTCAAACGCGTGAACCCGACGTCCATTTGCGCCGGGTCAACGCGAAACCGGGCGGCATATGCGCCGGGCCGGTCAGGCACCACCAACGGTGCGTCCTACATTGGGGCACGTGCCCCCACCCACCGAGTCGCGCACCGGAGTGCCCTCGCTGGGAGTGGCCGTCGCGCTGGTCATGGTCGGGATCGCGTCGGTCCAACTCGGCGCCGGTTTTGCGAAGACGCTCTTCGACGAGGTCTCCCCGACCGGCATCGTCTGGCTGCGGCTGGCCACCAGCACGGTGGTGCTGCTGCTCGTCGTCCGGCCACGCTGGCGCGGCAGAAGCCGTGCCGACTGGGTGACGGTCGCCGGGTTCGGCGTCAGTCTCGGCCTGATGAACTGGGCGATCTACCAGTCCTTCGCCCGGATCCCGATCGGCGTCGCGGTCACCATCGAGTTCATCGGCCCGCTGCTGCTCGCTGCGGTGGGGTTCCGGCGGGCACGCGACCTGGCTTGGGTCGGGCTGGCCGCGCTCGGTGTGGTCCTGCTCGGCTTCGAGCGCAGCAGCCTGGACCCGATCGGCGTGGCCTTCGCCTTGCTGGCCGGCGCCGCGTGGGCCGGCTACATCCTGCTCAGCGCGGGCACGGGTCGCCGGTGGGAGGGGCTCGACGGGCTGGCCTTCGCGAGCCTGGTCGCGGTCTGCCTGCTCTCCCCCGCCCTCGCCCTGACCGACGCCGGTGAGCTGATCGACACCCGGATCCTGCTCATCGGCGCCGCGGTCGGGCTGCTGAGCTCGGTAGTGCCCTACAGCGCCGAGATGGTGGCGCTGCGACGGCTGCCGGCCGCGACCTTCGGCGTGCTGATGAGCCTGGAGCCGGCAGCGGCCGCGCTCGCCGGACTGGTCGTGGTGGGCGAGCAGCTGCACGGCGTGCAGTGGGTGGCGATCGGCTGCGTGGTGGTGGCGAGCATCGGCGCCACCCGCGCCACGCGCCGGCCGGTGCCGGCCGAGATGCTGCCGACGTGAGACCCGATCACCCTCGAGGAGCAGATCTTCGGCTCAGCGCACTCGGCTGACCACACCCTCGTCCAGCGCCAGGTGCGCGTCGCATTCGGCAGCAGCGTCGAGGTCGTTGGTGGCGCACAGCACGTGGGCGCCGCGGCGGGCCTCGGCGCGCAGCGCGGCCAGCACCTTCTCGCGGTTGGCACCGTCCAGGTCGCTGGTGCAGTCGTCGGCCAGTACGACGGCCGCCGAGCGGGCCAGCGCGCGTGCCACGGCGACCCGTTGCTGCTGTCCGCCCGAGAGCTCCTCCACCAGATGGTTGCCACTCTCGCCGAGCCCCACGGTGTGCAGGGCGGCATCGGCGATCCTGACCGGGTCGGCGGTCCCGGTTGCCGCCAACGGCAGCGCGATGTTCTCCGACGCGGTGAGCACCCGAGCCAGGTGGTTGCCTTGGGGCACCAGTGCGATGTCGGAGGGGCGCAACGCCCGGTCGTCGAGCACGATCTCGCCACGGGCCGGCACCCGACCCGCGATGGCGAGCAGCAGCGACGTCTTACCCGACCCTGACGGTCCGGTGACGGCGACCAGCTGGCCGGACGGCACCTCCAGGGACAGCGGGGCGAGGGCCGTTCTCTCGCCGTAGCTGACGGTGAGATCAGTCAGTCGCAGCATCATCGTCCTCCGCTCGGACGAGTCGAAGTCCGTCGGGTTCAGGCAGCACCCGCAGCAAGGTGCCCGGGGGCAGGTCGGCCAGTACGTCGGGCGGCAGCGGCAGTGAGCCGTCTGCGCTGATGACGGCGAACTCCTCACCCGACCGGCCCTCCGCGCCGATCCGGCCGTCACGGATCGTCACCGTGCGCGGCATGCGTGCGGCGACCACCGGGTCATGGGTCACGAGCAGCACAGTGGTGCCGAGCTCGGCGTTGATCCGGAAGATCGCCTCCATCACGATGTCCCGCGAGGCGTGGTCGAGTTTGCTGGTCGGCTCGTCGGCGAGCAGTAGCCGCGGCCGGTGCGCGACAGCTCCGGCCAGGGCCAGCAGCTGCAGGTCACCGGGGCTGAGCGGGGTGACCTCGCGGTCGTCGTACCCGGGGAGACCGACCAGGGCGAGGGCGTCGGAGACCTGGGTGGCGCTCAGCCCGGGTCGGGCCAGGCGCACGTTGTCCGCACAATTCAGGTAGGGCACGACGTTGGTGTCGGCACCCTGCAACACCATGCCGAGCGTGACGCGGCGGAACTCGTCGAGCTCGGTCGGCGACAGCCTTGCGAGGTCGTCCCCGCCGACGGTGAGTCGCCCGGCCGCAGGGCGGAGCAACCCGGCGCACAGCTGCAGGAGGGTCGACTTGCCCGAGCCGGAGGGACCCAGCAGCGCCGCCACCTCACCGGGTGACACCGTCAGCGTCACCCCGGAGAGCGCAGCGACGTCGTGGCCCTCGGTGCGGTAGATGTGGACCACGGCGTGCGCCGCGACCGCGACGCCGGCTTGCTCGATCGTCGTGTCCCTCACCGCTCCCACCTCCGGCCGGAGGTGATCGATCGCCATGCGGCCACCGCCACGCACAGCAGCACCACCAGCGCTGCCGCGACCGCGACGCCGAGCGCTGCCTGCTGCAGGTCCAGCTGCAGGTGGATCGCTGGTTCCGCGGTGGCGAAGATCGGCACCCGTTGCACGGCGATCGAGGTCCCGATCGCTCCTGCGACCGCGCCGACGACCACGCCGGTGACCACGGGCACGAGGTGCGCGACCCTGGTGGCGCGCACCCACACGCGTCGCGGCACGCCTGCGAGGTCGAGAGCCCGTACGTCGTCGCGGCGGCGGCGCCAGCCACCGGCCAGGGTGAGCCCGAGGGCTCCGGCGGCCAGCAGCGCCACGAGCACCGCCGCGATCGGGTTCAACCGGCTGGCGAGCGCCTCGGAGGAGTTCGCGTACGCCGTGCGCGCCTCGGCGGCGTCGCCCACCTCGATCAGCTGCACACCGAGGATGTCCAGCTCCTCGATGAACGCGTCATCGTCCGCGCCCTCGGCGAACCACAGCGACACTTCGGAGGTCGAGTCGGTGCGCGCGTCGCCGTACCGCGTGGTGGCCGACAGATCGCTCACCATCGCGTCCTCCAGGAGTCGCGGGGTCGCGTCGTGCAGGCTCCCCTGCACCTGGACGGGGAGCAGCGCCGTGCCGGGGGTGTGGACCTCGTGGCCGTCCTCCACGGTGACCTCCATCCGCTCCGAGACGAGCACCGGCAGGTCGCCTGCCAGGTAGGTGGACTGCAGGGCGAGGGAGAGCCCACCGGTGGCCAGGTCGAGGTCGAGCGCTCCGGCCGGTTGACCGGCGGCGACGTCGAGCCGGTAGCCGTCGTAGTCGACGCCGATCGGGCGCCAACCGTCCGGGTCGAGCTCGACCGGCGCCCAGGATCCGTTGGCAGCGGTGTCGACCGCGAGCGAGCCCTGGAAGCCGGTCTCACCCTCGGGATCGAACTGGATCGACAGCAGCCGGCAGCCCTCTGCACAGTCCATGCCGGTCTCCAGCACCTGGCTGCCCGACACGCCGGGACGCACCTGTCCGACCGTCAGCGACTGAGCCTCTCCCGACGCGTCGAGCAGGGTGGCCCGCACGCCCATCGGCGTCCGCGCGTCGACCTTCCCGGTGAGGCGGACCCGCAACCGGTCGCCGGTGAGGGTGGTCGCCCGCCCCGCTGGTGCGGTGATCGCCGCCCACTGTCCGGCATCGGCGGCCTCGGCGGCGCCGTAGGCGATACGCCGGAAGGCCTCAGGCTCGACGTAGAGCATGCGGTAGCTGTCGCCTGAGCGGCCGACGGTGGCCACCGCGGTGGCCCGTTGGCGCTCCGGGTCGATCTCGTCGAGCGCGCGCTGCACCTGACCGGCGTCGGTCGTGGTGCGGTAGACGGTGGCGGCGCCGGTCTCGACGTCGGCCCGGTGGTCCCGGTTGTGGTCGCCGATCAGGGCTGCCTGCGTGGTGAGCACGAGCAGCGCGGTGGCCACCGCCGAGACGACCACCATCGCGCGCAGTCCGTCCCCACGGGCGATCTCGAGCCAGCCCAGGCCGAGGGCGGGACGGCGGACCAGCCAGCGCGGGCCGAGCCTGCCGATGAGCAGCACCAGCAGCCGGCACACCAGCACGCCACCGCCCACGGCGAGCAGCGCCGGCGCCAGCAGCACGAGGGGCGAGGACTCGGTCGAGGTCAGTGCGACCAGGATCGAGCAGCCGACGACGGCCAGCAGGATCACGTCGAGCACCAGCAGTCCGACGCGGCCGGCCGCTGCCCGCGACTCGGTGGACCGCAACAGGCTCGGGATCGGAGCACGAGCCACGCGTCGGGTGAGGAAGGCGACGAGCAGGCTGCCCACGATCGGGACGATCGCCGCGGCCGCCACCGAGGTCCACGGCGGCCACAGCACTCGCGCCTGGTCCAGCCAGGCGGCGCGGACAGCGATGGCGAACCCGATGGCGCCGACGAAGCCCAGCACCGTGCTGGGCAGGGCGACGACGAGCCACTCCAGCGCGGATGTCCGGGCGAGGCGGCCCGGGGAGCTGCCCCGCAGTCGCTGCAGTCCGAGGTCGCGACGCACCGCCCGTACGCCGAGCAGCGCCGCGAGCACCAGGCAGACCAGCCCGACCGCGGCGAGCTGGCCGACAGTGAGGGCGATGCCGCGACCGGCAACGTCGAACCCGTGCTCGAGCTCGTCGATGGTGTCGGGGATCGCGCTGGTCAGCGTCTCCTCCCCGGTCGCGGCGACAGCGGCGTCGAGGTCGTCGTACAACGTTTGCAGGTGGGGCAGGTCGTCGGAGTCGACCTGTTGGGCGTCGACACGGAGGTCGAGGTGGCTCTGTCCATCGATGTCGGGGTAGAGCTGCCACGTGGCCGGGTCGATGATGAACCGGTCGGCGACCGGGATCTCCAGGTCGCGCCAGCCCGAGTGGCCGTCGGGCACGAGGTCGTACCAGTACGGGTCGTCGCCGTCGACCACCTCGTAGACGCCGACGATCCTCAGCGATCCCTCGGCGCCGCCGCCCGACGCGCTGAAGGGCACCGTGCTGTCGACCTGCAGACCCCACAGCTCCTGGTCGGCGGTCGAGACCGCGATCTGACCCGGCTCGGTCGGGCAGGCCCCCTCGACGAAGCGCAGGTGGTCACAGACCCCGGCGCGGCTGAGCAGCATCCCCTCGCCGGGCTTGGCGATGTCCGGCGGGGCCCAGGTCACCGTGGCATCGCGGCTCGGCACCGGGTCCACGATCATCGGGTCGTCCGGCACCAGCTCGTCGGGCACCGCGGGACCGGAGGAGTCGATGCGTAGCGTCGACGCCGGAGCACCGAGGTCGAAGGCCTGCACCGTGGTCTGGTCGCGGGTCATCCGGGCATACCAGGGCGCTGCCCCGGCGATGGCGGCCAGGGTGGCGATCACCACCATCATGACCACGGTCTGCCCGCGCCGGTAGCGCAGCCCGCGGATCGTCGGCCCCCACCGTGTGCTCACGACGGGTGCCCCATGCGCGGCACCCTACCGATCCGCGTCCCGCGGATCACCCTCCACCCGCCGGGGTGTCGTGCCCGGTGTCGGCGAGCCGCTGTCGCCTCGGCTCCGGCAGAATCGGCGCCATGCTGCTCCCCGCCCGCGAAGCGCCGGCCGCCGCGGTCACCTTCCACGACATCCTCTCCGACGACGGCACCACCGTCCGGGCATGGACCAACGACCCCGACGGAGTGATCGAGGGCCCCACCGTGGTGCTCTGCAACGGGCTGGGGACCAACCACTACCTTTGGCCCCGGCTGCTCGACCCGGGCTGCGGCGTGCGGGTGGTGTCGTGGAACCACCGCGGTGTGGGTGGGTCCGAACGGCCACGCGATCCGCGACACGTGCACATCGAGCACTTCGTCGAGGACGGGCTGTCGGTGATGGACCACTTCGGCATCGAACGTGCGGTGCTGATGGGTTGGTCGATGGGCGTGAACACCATGTTCGAGCTGGCCGCGCGCCACCCTGAGCGCGTCCGGGGCCTCTTCGCAATGTGCGGCGTCCCCGGCGACACCTTCGCCACCATGCTTGCTCCGCTGCGGCTGCCGCGGCCGTTGGCACGGGCGCTGACGGTCAACGCCTGCCGGGCCGGCAAGTACCTCGGCTGGGCGCTGACCCCGCTGACGCAACGGCTGCCGGTCGGTCCTCGGACGATCGACCTCCTCGGGCGGACCGGCTTCATGCTCGGGCCGGTGGAGCGGGACGCGGCTGCCCACGGGATCACCGAGTTCCTCACCACCCCGGTCGGCTGGTACGCCCACCTGGCGTTGAGCACGTCACGGCATGCACGGGTCTCACTCAGCTCGCTCGCCGTCCCCGCCCGCTTCGTCGCGGCCCGGTACGACGTCCTGGCCGGTGCCCGGGACATGGCGACCGCGGCGGCGCGGATGCCCGATGCGGATTACGTCGAGCTCCGCGGCAGCCACTTCCTCCAGCTCGAGCGCCCCGACGAGGTGCACGACCTGCTGCTGGACTTCCTGGGGAGGTGCTGAGCGATGCGCCTACCCACGCGCGGCAAGGCCGCGCTGCTGCTCACGCTGTGCGTGCTGGCGACCGGCTGCAGCCAGGGCGGCAACGAGAGCACCGTGACGGTCAACGAGGAACTGACCGCTGCGCCGTCCGGGGAGGGCGGCACCCCGGGGATGTTCACCTTCGACGGCGTCCCCGACGTGGTCGGCACGATCGCGACCGGGCTGGACACACCGTGGGGCCTGGACTTCCTGCCCGACGGACGGGCTGTGGTCACCGAGCGCGACACCGGCTCGGTGCTGCTGGTGACACCACCCGAGCCTGGGTCGGACGTGGAGGCCCAGGTGACCGACCTGGGCGAGATCCCCGACGTGGTGGCCCGCGGGGAGGGAGGCCTGCTCGGGGTGGCGGTCTCCCCGACCTTCAGCACCGACCGGCAGCTCTACCTGTACCTGACCACCCGCACCGACAACCGGGTGGTGCGGGTGAGACTCACCGAGGAGGGGCTCGGCGCGCCGAAGCCGGTGCTCACCGGCATCCCGGCGGGCGCCCTGCACGACGGCGGGCGCCTGGAGTTCGGCCCCGACGGCCACCTCTACGTCGCCACCGGCGAGACCGGTGACGCCGACCTCGCGCAGGACCGGGCCTCCCTGGCCGGCAAGATCCTGCGGATCACCACCGACGGTGCCCCGGCACCGGACAACCCGCTCGGCACGCCCGTGTGGTCCTGGGGCCACCGCAACGTGCAGGGTCTCGCGTTCGACGGCGAGGGCCAGTTGTGGGCCTCGGAGTTCGGCGACGACGTGGCCGACGAGCTCAACCGGATCGTGCCGGGGGCCAACTACGGCTGGCCGGTGGTCGAGGGTGACGCCGGGCCGCCGTCGTTCCAGCGTCCGGCCCTGGCCTGGCGGCCGGCGGTCGCCTCCCCCTCGGGCATCGCCTTCGTCGGTGGTTACCTGTGGATGGCGGCGCTGCGCGGCGAGCGGTTGTGGCGGATCAAGGTGGCCGGTGGTGTGGCCAGCGACCCGACGTCGTACTTCGTCGGGGAGCGGTCCGGCGAGTACGGCCGGCTGCGCTCGGTGGCGTTGGCGCCGGACGGGCGGCTGTGGCTGACCACCAGCAACACCGACGGGCGCGGCCGCCCCGGCGACGAGGACGACCGGATCCTGCTGATCGAGCCCTGAGAACGTGTTGGGAAAGTCATGACCTACTACGCGCCGCCCCACGAGCGGGCCTGCTGCGTTGGCGATCGGTCAACGATGCACCACATCGCCTCCCTCCGCCGCCTTGCATCCCCACCCGTGGATGCGACGCTCGCTACGGCCCTGACTTCCCCAACACGTTCTGAGCCTCGATCCGTGGATAAGGCTGGGCGGCCGGGGGCGCTCAGGTGTCGGTGCGGACCACGCGAGCGGTCCGGGCCGCACGACGCAGCGTGCTGAGCACTGCCGGGCCGAGCAGCGCGATCGCCAACGCTGTGGTCAGCGCCCGGGCGGTGTCCCAGCCGCCGGTGGAGGTGAGCAGGGTGTAGATCAGGAAGCGGTGCAGGTTCTCGGCCGCCGGGGCTCCGGGGACATAGGCCAGCTCGGAGCTGTCCTGGCCCGGCACCTGGATGCCCGCGATGAACGGCCAGCCCCACATGTTCATCAGCAATCCGTAGGCGTAGCAGGCGAGGACGCCGTACCCGACGAGCATGGCGAGCTCGGCGCGACCGGTGATCCGTCGCGGCAGCAGTCCGGCGCCCATCCCGACCCAGGCCGCGACCAGCATCTGGAACGGCAGCCACGAGCCGACGCCGGCCGTCAGCAGCGCGGAGGCGAACAGCGAGGTGCACCCGAGCACGTAGCCGAAGCCAGGGCCGAAGACGCGCCCGCCCAGCACCAGCAGGAAGAAGACCAATTCGACGCCGGCGGTGCCGGCGCTGAGCGCCCGGAGCACCGCGTTGACCGCGGTCAGCACCCCGAGCACCGCCAGTACCCGGGCATCCATGCCACCCTCGCTGACCTCGGCCAGCACCACCACCAGGATCAGCGGCAGCAGGACGAGGAAGAGGAACGGCGGATCGACGCGCTCCGTCGCCCCGGGATCGACCCGGAGCACCAACGGCCAGAAGAGCATGATCACGCCGACCACCGAGGCGAGGGCGAGCACCGCGACCGAACGGGGTCGCAGCGGGACTGCGGCGAGGACCGCCGGGCGCCTCACTGGGTGCCGCCTTCGCCGCCGAGTCGGTCGCGCAGTCGCGCGGTGACCTCGTCGACGTGCAGCCATCCGGTGCCGAGGACCTTGCTCACCTGGGGCGCGAAGGCCGGGGACTCGGCGATCACCTGATCGACCGGACCCGAGGAGACGATCTCGCCGTCGGCGAGCACCAGCATCGCGTCCGCCACGCCCGCCACGAACTCGACGTCATGGGTGGCGACCAGGACCGCGCGGGCGGGTGCGTCCGGACGGTCCGCGCCGGCGGCCAGGTCGCGCAGCATCCGCGCCAGCGCGTGCTTCGCGGTGTAGTCCAGTCCACGGGTCGGCTCGTCGAGCAGCAGGATGCCGGGGCGCGCGGTCAACACGATCGCCACCGCCAGAGCCAGACGTTGGCCCTCGGACAGGTCGCGCGGATGGGTCGACGGATCGATGTCGGGCACCAGCCGCTCCAGCAGGGCGGCGCACTCCCCCTCCACCGGGACGCCACGGGCGTGGGCGGCGTCGGCGTCGGCCGCGGCACACTCCTCACGCACCGACTCCAGGTAGAGCAGGTCGGCCGGGTTCTGCGGGACCAACCCGACCCGGGTACGGCGCTCGTCCGGCCGCGCCTGGTGCGGATCTCCTCCGTCCACGCGGAGCCGGCCGCTGCTGGCGCCGAGCCGACCCTGGATGGCCCACATCAGGGTGGACTTCCCCGCTCCGTTGCGTCCCATCAACGCGGTGACCGTGCCGGGACTCAGGGTGAGGTCGACGCCGGTGAGCACGGCTGCGGAGTCGCGGACCACGCCGACCCGCTCCGCCACCACGGCAGGCACCCGATTCACCTGCTCCGGCGCCTCCCGGGGTGGCGGCGGCCCGAGCGTGTCGAGCAGCGGTCGGGCACGGCGACGCGCGTCGCGCACGGTCAGCGGGAGCGGATTCCAGCCGGCCGCGCGCCCCAGCTCCACCAGCGGCGGTGCGACCGGTGAGGTGAGGAGCAGGTCGGCGGGCTCACCGACCCGCACCCCGCCTGGCGCTGCCGGGTCGGCGCCGAGCACGCACATCCGGTCCGCGAACGGCACCACCCGCTCCAACCGGTGCTCGGCAAGGACGACCGCCACGCCCAGGTCGTGCACCAGCCGGGTCAGCGTGGCGAGGACGTCCTCGGCTGCGGTCGGGTCCAGCGCGGAGGTGGGCTCGTCGAGCACCAGCAGACGTGGGTGGGTGGTGAGCACCGCACCGATGCCGACCCGCTGCTGCTGACCACCGGAGAGGGTGCGCAGGTCGCGGTCGCGCAGGTCCGCGATGCCGAGCAGGTCCAGTGTCTCCTCCACGCGGCGGCGCATCGTCGCCGGAGCCACCCCGAGCTGCTCCATCCCGAAGGCGAGCTCCTCCTCGACCGTGTCCGTCACGAACCAGGCGCCGGGGTTCTGGCCCACGAACCCGATCGACTGAGCGCGTTCGCGGGCCGGGAGATCGATGATGCTCGACCCGTCGAGGAGCACGTCGCCGGTGAGTGTGCCACCGGTGAACGTGGGGACCAGGCCGGCGATCACGCCGAGCAACGTCGACTTCCCCACTCCGGTGGGCCCGGCCAGCAGCATCAGCTCGCCGTCCTCGACGCTCAGGTCGACGTCGCGCAACACGGGGGTCGCGCCATCGCTGTAGCTGAAGCCGATCCGGCGCAGCTCGATCACGGCGTCCTCGCCTTCTGACGCACCGTCGGGCGCTCGGTCGGCTTCGGATCCAGGCGAGCGTCGGCTCGGGGGCCCGCGCCGCGGCGGTTGGCCGTGGTCAGCGGCGGCGGTGCCACCCACACCGGCAGCACTCCGACCAGCACACCGACGACCGCGGCCAAGGTCACCGACGGCAGGCCGATCACGCCCGGGTGCGCCATCGCCGGCTGGTCGGCGAGCGCGATCCAGCACGTCACGGCCGCGACCAGGCCGGAGGCAGCCACCGCATACTCCGGCCAGGCCCACCGGGCGGCGCGATAGCGGGTCCGGCCGACGCGACGACCAGCACTGACGAAGCCGAGCACCGCGGCCGCGCACCCGGCGGCGAGCATCGGGCCGGCGAGCAGCCGCGGCGCGGTCTGGTCCAAGACGGCGTACACGCCGGTGCAGATCCCGCAGAGGCCGCCGAGCATCAGCGCCCCGGTGAGGCGGCGCTGATTGCGGGTGGCCGGGCCCGCACGGCCGTAGCCGCGGGCGTCCATCCCCGCCGCCAACGCCAGTGCTCGCTCGAAGGCATCCTCCAGCACCGGCACCAGGATCCGTCGCAGTCCTCGCAGTCGACCAAGCCGGCCCCGTTCCGCCCCGCGCAGCTGTTGCGCCGCACGGACCCGCCGGGCGCTGTCGACCAGTTGCGGCACGATCGTGATCGCGACGACCATCGTGGTCCCGATCTCGTAGAGAGCCGGCGGCAGCGACTTCATCAGGCGCTTCGGGTTGGCCAGCGCGTTGGCGGCGCCGATGCAGATCAGCACGGTCGCCAGCCGGAGACCTTCGTAGAACGCCGCGACGAGCTCCTCCCGGGTGAACGGCCCGAACAGGCTGATCCCCGCCGCCCACGCCGGGAGCGGGATCGAGGGCAGGTCGAACAGCAGGTGGCCGGGCACATCCCCGCCGAGCAGCACCCGGAAGACGATGCGGATCACGATCGTGAGCACCCCGATCCACACGTACAGGCGGAACGAGCGCGACCACGGCTGGTCCCCACGACAGGTCAGTACGACGAGGGTCGCGACCCCGAGCAGCAGGCCGAGCAGGATCGGGTTCGTGGTGATCGAGGCGACCACGGCGAGCCCGATGGCCCAGACCCACCAGGCCACCGGATGCAACTCGCGGGGCACCCTCATCCGACGCGGCCGGTCCTTGCGGCCCGCCTGCGCAGCAGCGGACCCAGCGCGCCGAGCAGCACCACGACGACCACCACTCCGAGGACCCAACCGGGGACGCCGTCGTCCGCGCTCGACTCCTGGCCGTCGCCCGGCACCGACGGAGTCGCGTCGGCGGTTCCCTCGGCGGTGGTCACCAACTGCTCGACGTCGGTCTCCGGCGGTACGGCGCTGCCCGCACCCTCGTGCCAGGTGAAGGCGACGGCTCCGCCGTTCGGCACCTCCAGCGCGGTGACACCGAGCGTGGCATAGGCCCAGTCCTGGCTCCCGTCGGACCACCACAGGCTCCAGTAGGCATCCCCGTTGAAGCACGGTCCGTCCGCCGGACGACCGTCGATGCGGCAGACGAAGCCCTGCTGTTGCGGCAGGAACTCCAGGCTGATGCCGGCGGCGTCGAACGCCGCCGAGGCGGTCGTCTCCGTCACGCACGCCGTGGTGTCCGAGCCGCCGAGGGCTCCGGGGTCGACGAGCACCGCCACCCCGTCACAATCGGCCGCGGTCGCGTCCATCGCCGGTTCGCCGGCGGCCGGCGGGGTCGGGACCAGCAGGAGGCCCGCCATCAGGCCGACCAGCTGGGCCACGACGCCGCGGGGGCGGACTCCGACCATGACGCCTGGCTCAGGATGCGGGGCAGGCGGCGGGTTCGGCACCCTCCGGGGTCACCACGAGCGCCGAGAGCGCCTGCGCGGTGGCCAGCCGCCACTGGTAGGAGGTCTTCGCGGTGATCCCGTCGGTGCCGGCCGCGGCGAGCGCGGCGTCGTCGTACCCGATCGCGCCGGCGGCGTCGGCCAGCGGACCTTCGCAGCCCTCGGGGAGCTGGTGGGCGTAGACCCAGGCTGCGGCGTTCGCCGCCGCCTCGTCCTCGCCGGCGACCACCAGTGCGCGGGCGGCCAGCCCGGTGCTGTTGGCGTTGGCCGGCAGCTCCGCGCTGCCGATGAACGAGCCGTCCTCGGCCTGCTCGTTCACCAGGTAGGCACTCGCACGCTCGAGCGCGCCGGTCAGGTCGGCGTCGCCCTCGGCGAGGTCGCTGAGCAGCACCACCGCGAGCGCGGTGGCGTCGATCGAGGGGGCTCCCTTGCCGGCGTCGCAGGACTGGTCCTTGGCCTTGACCGGCGAGAAGTCCTGGCGGAAGAAGCCGTCCGAGCACTGCTGGAGGAGCAGGAAGTCGAGTGCTGCGTCCCGCTCGGCCGACCCGGCCGCGTCCAGCCCGTGGACCGCCCAGGCTTGGCCGAGGGAGTTGGCGAAGTCGCCGTACTCGCTCTTGTCGCTGGTGCGACCGGTCTCGTCGACCCGATCCTCGAGCGTGGCCAGCGCATCGAAGCCGCCGACGTCGCTTGCGTCGGTGTCGTGGTCGAGCGCCAGACTGACCAGCTTGCCGGCGTTGCCGGCGTAGACGTCCTTGCCGGGGGCGACGTACTCCTGACCGGCCGCGAGCACCGCATCCGTCATCGTGGCCACGGTCTCCGGATCGGCGTCGACCTCCTCGAACGCGTAGATCGCGTCGACGGTGCCGCCGTAGTCGGCCGAGGAGAACTCCTCGTTCACCAGGAGACCGTCCTCGAGCTGGGCGGCGAACCAGCCCGCAGCGGCTTCGGCGGCCGCTCCTCCCTGCTCGGAGGTGGTCGCCGACGACGTCGGCTCACCAGCGTCATCGGTGGCCGTGTCGCCGTCGTCTCCGCAGGCGGTCAAGGCGCCGAGCAGGGCGATCGCCGCCACCGCCAGTCCTCCGGTACGACGGATCCGGTTCGTGGCCATGTCTTCCTTCCCGCTGCGATGCGGCGGGAGGGCGAGGCCGACCCGCTGCGTTCCACGACAGCGTCTGCGTCAGGACGACCCGTGGCAGGTGCTCCGGCTCGCCGCCCCTCGGGGCGGCCTACGGTTGCGGGTCAGCGCCGGACTCGGACCGGCTTCCCCCGCCACGGGCGTGATGAATGATTCGGCCGCATCCTACGCCGCGCGGCCGTCGGTGACCGAGATGGCGGGCGTGCCCGAGCGCAGCGTGTCACTCACGTCACTCCCACCCCACGGCACCGGCAATCCTGTCACTTCTTGGCCGCTGCAACGGTGTGGATGTGACGGGATCCCCGGTGAACCGGGAAACCGACAACCTCCGCCAGCTCAGCTCAGCTTCTCGATGATCAGCTCCCGCACCCGACCGGCGTCGGCCTGGCCCCGCATCTCCTTCATCACGGCACCGATCAGCGCGCCGGCCGCGGCCACCTTGCCGCCCCGGATCTTCTCCGCGACGTCCGGGTTGTCCGCGATCGCCTTGTCCACCGCTGCGGAGAGCGCTCCGTCGTCGGAGACGACCGCCAGACCGCGGGCGGCCACGATCTCCTCCGGCGTGCCCTCGCCGGCGACCAGGCCGTCGAAGACCTGGCGGGCCAGCTTGTCGTTGATGGTCTTCGCGTCGACCAGCCGCTGCACCTCGGCGACCTGCGCCGGGCTCACCCCGACCGAGGACAGCTCGACCCCGGCGTCGTTGGCGCGGCGCGCCATCTCCGACAGCCACCACTTGCGCGCCGCCTGGGGAGCCGCGCCGGCGGCGACCGTCGCCTCGACCAACTCCAACGCTCCGGCGCCGACGGTGTCGCGCATCTCCAGGTCGGAGTAGCCCCACTCGGCCTGCAGCCGGGCTCGCTTCTGCGCTGGGTTCTCCGGCAGCGTGGCACGCAGCTCCTCGACCCACTCCCGCGAGGGTGCCACCGGCACCAGGTCGGGCTCGGGGAAGTAGCGGTAGTCCTCGGCGTCGGACTTGGCCCGGCCCGAGGAGGTGGTGCCGTCGGCCTCGTGGAAGTGACGGGTCTCCTGGAAGACCTTCTCCCCTGCGTTGAGCACGCCGGCGTGCCGCGACATCTCGAAGCGCACAGCCCGCTCCACCGAGCGCAGCGAGTTCACGTTCTTCGTCTCGGTGCGGGTGCCGAGGACCCCGGAGCCCTTCGGCGCCAGCGAGAGGTTCACGTCGGCCCGGATCGACCCCTGGTCCATCCGGGCGTCGGAGACGCCGAGCGCCACGATCAGGTCGCGGAGCTGCGCGACGTAGGCACGCGCCACGGCCGGCGCCTTCTCCCCCGCCCCGACGATCGGCTTGGTGACGATCTCGATCAGGGGGATGCCGGCGCGGTTGTAGTCGACCAGGGAGTACTCCGCGCCGTGGATCCGACCAGTGGCGCCGCCGACGTGGGTGGATTTGCCGGTGTCCTCCTCCATGTGCGCCCGCTCGATGTCGACCCGGAAGGTCTCCCCGTCGACATCGACGTCCAGATAGCCCTCGAACGCGATCGGCTCGTCGTACTGCGAGGTCTGGAAGTTCTTCGGCATGTCCGGATAGAAGTAGTTCTTCCGGGCGAAGCGGCACCACTCGGCGATCTCACAGTTCAGGGCGAGGCCGATCCGGATCGCCGCCTCGACTGCCTTGCCGTTGACCACCGGCATCGCGCCGGGCAGGCCGAGGCAGGTCGGGCAGACCTGGGTGTTCGGCTCGCCACCGAAGGTCGTGGGGCAGCCGCAGAACATCTTCGTGGCGGTGCTGAGCTCGACGTGCACCTCCAGCCCCAGAGCAGGGTCGTACGACGCCACGACCTCGTCGAAGTCCACCAGGACGTCGTTCGCACTCATGCCAGCACCTCCGGAAGCCGGTCGAGAAGGGGTCCGCCCTGGGCGGAGGTGACCGCCGCCTCGACGGCAGCGCCGACCCGGTAGAGCCGGTCGTCGGCGAGCGCCGGGGCGAGGATCTGGAAACCGACCGGCAGGCCGTCCTCCTCGGCCAGGCCGGCCGGGACCGAGATGCCGGGCACGCCGGCCAGGTTGGCCGGGATGGTGGCGAGGTCGTTGAGATACATCGCCAACGGATCGTCCAGCTTCTCCCCGAGCGGGAACGCAGTGGTCGGCGCCGTCGGCGAGACCAGCACGTCGACCTTGTCGTAGGCGGCGGCGAAGTCACGGCTGATCAGCGTCCGCACCTTCTGCGCCTGGCCGTAGTAGGCGTCGTAGTAGCCGCTGGAGAGTGCGTAGGTGCCGATGATGATCCGGCGCTTCACCTCGTCGCCGAACCCGGCGTCGCGGGTCGCCTTCATCACGTCCTCGGCGCTCGGCGACCCCTCCGGGGTGACCCGGAGGCCGTAGCGCATCGCGTCGAACTTGGCGAGGTTGGAGGATGCCTCGGCCGGCATCAGCAGGTAGTAGGCGGCCAGCGCGTGCACGAAGTTCGGGCACGAGACCTCCACCACCTCGGCACCGGCCTTGGTGAGCAGCTCGACGGTCTCGGAGAAGCGGGCCATCACGCCGGGCTGCCAGCCTTCGCCGGAGAGCTCGGTGACGACACCGACCCGCACGCCACTCAGGTCACCGGCCGCACCTTGCCGCGCGGCGCCGACGAGGTCGCCGACGGGCGCGTCGACCGAGGTGGAGTCGAGCGGGTCGTGGCCGCCGATCAGCTCGTGCAGCAGCGCCGAGTCCAGCACCGTCCGGGTGACGGGACCGACCTGGTCCAGGCTGTTGGCCATGGCGACCAGGCCGTAGCGGGAGATGCCGCCGTAGGTGGGCTTCACGCCGACGGTGCCGGTGACGGCACCAGGCTGGCGGATCGAGCCGCCGGTGTCGGTGCCGAGCGCCAGCGGCGCCTCGAAGGCGGCGACCGCGGCCGCGGAGCCGCCACCGGAGCCACCGGGGATACGGGTCTGGTCCCAGGGGTTGCGGGTCGGGCCGTAGGCGGAGTGCTCGGTGGAGGAGCCCATCGCGAACTCGTCCATGTTGGTCTTGCCGAGGATCGGCAGTCCGGCGTCCTTGATCCGGCGCACCACGGTTGCGTCGTACGGCGGGACCCAGCCCTCGAGGATCTTGGATCCGCAGGTCGTGGGCAGCCCGGTGGTGGTGAGCACGTCCTTCACCGCGATCGGTACGCCGTCCAGCGGGTGCAGCGCGTTGCCTGCGGAACGCCGCTCGTCGGAGGCCGCGGCCTGGGCGAGCGCACCGTCGGCGTCGACATGGAGGAAGGCGTGCACGCCGGCATCGGCGTCACCGTCGACCGCGGCGATCCGGTCCAGGTGCGCCTGGGTGAGCGCCACTGAGGTGGTCTCGCCTGCGGCCAGCGCGTCGGCCAGCTCGGCGGCGGACTTCCGGATGAGCTCGGACATCACTGCTCCTCTCCGAGGATCCGCGGCACGGAGAACCGCTGCTCCTCGGCGGCCGGCGCACCCGACAGCGCCTCCTCGGCGCTCAGCCCGGGGCGGACGACGTCCTCACGGAAGACGTTGGTCAGCGGGATCGGGTGGGAGGTCGGCGGGACGTCGTCGCCGGCGACGCCACGGATGGCGGCCACTGACTCCAGGATCACCGCGAGCTGCGGTGCCAGGTGGTCCAGCTCGGCGTCGTCGAGGTCGATCCGGGCGAGGTCGGCCAGGTGGGCCACCTCCTCGCGCGAGATCTCGGCGCGTGCGGTCTCAGGCATGGGAACCATCCTAGGGAGCGCCCGCGCTCTTCCCGTCGTCGGTGCGGACCAGCCGCGGCGAGAGGCACTCCCTGGGTGGGCGCGCGGCGTGGAGGCGCACTGGTCGCCCCCGGTTTGCGTCATACGTTCTGGGGATTGACGCCCACGAAACGTATGACGCATACCCGCCGGGCGCTGGGCGCGGGAGGAGAGCCTTCAGTCGGCGGAGTCGGGGGCGTCAGCCGGGCCGTGCGCCAGCAGTTCGACGAACCCGGCCTCGTCGAGCACCGGCACGCCGAGCTGCTCGGCCTTGTCCGCCTTGGAGCCGGCGTTCTCGCCGACCACCACGTAGTCGGTCTTCTTCGACACCGACCCGGCGGCCTTGCCGCCGCGGGAGAGGATCGCCTCCTTGGCGGAGTCGCGGCTGAATCCGTCCAGTGACCCGGTGACGACCACGGTCAGGCCCTCCAGGGTCCGCGCGATCGACTCGTCGCGCTCGTCGGCCATCGACACCCCGGCGGCGGTCCACTTGTCCACGATCTCCCGGTGCCACTCGACCGCGAACCACTCGACGACGGCGTCGGCGATCGTCGGCCCGACGCCGTCCGCGGCGGCCAGCGCTTCGTGCGAGGCACCGCGGATCGCCTCCATCGAGCCGAACTCCGCAGCCAACGCGCGAGCAGCGGTCGGGCCCACGTGGCGGATCGAGAGCGCGACCAGCACCCGCCACAGCGGCACCTGCTTGCGCTCGGCGAGATTGCCGAGGAGCGCCAGGCCGTTGGCGGAGAGGACCCGGTCACCGTCGGCGGAGCGCTGCCGGT
Source organism: Nocardioides sp. BGMRC 2183 (assembly GCA_008123405.1). Taxonomy (GTDB): domain Bacteria; phylum Actinomycetota; class Actinomycetes; order Propionibacteriales; family Nocardioidaceae; genus Nocardioides. Next base: position 261,321 of record VSSA01000004.1, on the reverse strand, counting down.
CCTCGTCACCCTTCTTCTTCGCAGCGCGGGTGAACAGCTCGGTGGTCAGCAGGTCGTCGGCGGAGAGCGCGAAGACGTCGCCCTCGTTGGCGATCACCTTCGCCTCGAGCAGCGCCACGGCCGCCTCGTAGCCGAGGCCCTCGATGTCGAAGGCGCCGCGCCCCGCGACATGGAAGACCCGCTCGCGCACCTGTGCCGGGCAATGCTCGTGGTTGGGGCAACGACGGTCCTTGTCGCCCTCCTTCTGCTCGACCAGCGCAGTCCCGCAGGCGGGGCACTCGGTCGGCATCACCCACTCCGCCAGCCCGTCGGGACGTAGCGGCAGCACCGGGCCGACGATCTCGGGGATCACGTCACCGGCCTTGCGCAGGATCACGGTGTCGCCGGGCCGCACGTCCTTGCGCTTGACCTCGTAGGCGTTGTGCAACGTGGCCATCTCGACGGTGGAGCCGGCGACCTTGACCGGACGCATCCGCCCGAAGGGGGTGACCCGGCCGGTACGCCCGGTGTTCACCTCGATCGCCAGGAGCTCGGTGTTGACCTCCTCCGGCGGGTACTTGAACGCGATCGCCCACCGCGGCGCCCGACTCGTGGAGCCGAGACGACGCTGCAGCGCCACGTCGTCGACCTTGATCACGACGCCGTCGATCTCGTACGGCACGATCGAGTGGCGCTGCTCGCCGGCGTGATCGATGTAGCCGCGGACCTCCTCCAGGGAGGGCAGCACCTTCACCTGCTCCGAGATCGGCAGGCCCCAGGCGCGCAAAGCGCGATAGGCCTCGGACTGCGCAGAGGGTTCGAAGCCCTCCCGGGCGCCAATGCCGTGGCAGACCATGCCGAGCGCCCGGGTCGCGGTGACCCGGGGATCCTTCTGCCGCAGGGAGCCGGCCGCCGCGTTGCGCGGGTTGGCGAAGACCGGCTTGCCGGCCTCGGTCATCGTCACGTTGAGCCGCTCGAACGCCTCGACCGGGAGGAACACCTCGCCGCGCACCTCGACCAGGTCGGGCACCGGGAACTCGTCGGTGCCGCTCAGCCGATGCGGGACGTTGTCGATGGTCTTGACGTTGGGAGTGACGTCCTCGCCGGTGGTGCCGTCGCCGCGGGTGAGCGCCCGCACCAACCGCCCCTTCTCGTAGAGGATGTTGATCGCCAGGCCGTCCACCTTCAGCTCGCACAGCAGCGCGGGGTCCTCCACTCCGTCCCGGGCCAGCCGGGCGTGCCAGGCCCCCAACTCCTCGGTGGAGAAGGCGTTGTCCAGGCTCTCCATCCGCCGTAGGTGATCGACAGCGGTGAACTCGGTGGAGACCGCTCCGCCGACCTGCTGCGTCGGCGAGTCGGGGGTGCGTAGCTCCGGGTGCGCCTCCTCCAGCTCCTCCAAACGCCGCATCTTCGCGTCGAAGTCGGCGTCCGACAGCGTGGGGGCGTCGAGCACGTAGTAGCGCCAGCGCGCCTCCTCGACGATCTCGGCCAGCTCGGCGTGCTCCTCACGGGCCCGTGTCGGTATCGCGGTTGGGGCTGTGCTCATGGGCTCATCTTGCCGGGTGCCACCGACATCGGCGCCCTCCCCTGCCGGGAATGAACAACCGCGCAACGGACTTGCAGAAACGAAACGGTTCCGTACTATAGAACGGTACGAAACCGTTCCGTTCCATCATCGTGTCGCGCAGACCGACAGAGCAGGAGACCCATGTCGCCCCAGGCAAAGGAGACCGGCACCGACTCCCCCCAGCGACCCCGCGTCGAGGGCGAGCGCGAGCAGGAGATCCTGGACGCGACGCTGGCGATCCTGGCCGAGGTCGGCTACGACCTGCTCACCATGGACAAGGTCGCCGCCGCCGCGCGGGCGTCCAAGGCCACGCTCTACCGACGCTGGAAGGGCAAGCCCGAGCTGGTCATCGAGGCGCTCCTGGCCCACAAGGGCGAGCACCCTGCCCCCGACACCGGGACGTTGCGCGGCGACCTGATCGCCTCCTTCTGCGGTGCGGGAGGGATGACCGACCCGCAGCAGATGGCGATCATGGGCAGCCTGATCACCGCGATCAGCCGCGACGCCGACTTCGCCGAGGTCTTCCGACGCGACTTCATCGGCCCCAAGGCCGCGCGCACCCTTCAGCTCTTCGAGCGGGCACGGGACCGCGGCGAGATCGATGAGGACGTCGATCTGGAGATCGTGATCCCGGCACTGCCGGGCATCCTGCTGCACCGCCAGTTCCTCCTCGGGGAGGAGCCCACCGACGACGTGATCACCCGGGTCGTGGACCAGGTGATCCTCCCGGCCGTGACGCGCTGACGCGCACGGTCCTCTCCCCCACGCATCCTCCGCTCCACCACCCTCGTCCGAAGGAACCCCATGACTGATCTCGACACCGCTGCGCCGCGCCCGTCGGCGGGCGCGCCCGCCCGCCTGGGGTGGGCGCTGGTGCTCATCTGCACCGCCCAACTGATGGTTGTCCTCGACGGCACCATCACCAACATCGCCCTGCCGTTCATCGGCGCGGACCTGGGCATCTCCCAGGCCAACCTGACCTGGATCGTGACCGGCTACGCGCTCGCCTTCGGCGGGCTGTTGCTGCTGGGCGGCCGACTCGGTGACCTTTACGGTCGTCGACGCATCTTCATGACCGGTCTGATCGTCTTCGCCATCGCCTCCCTGCTCGGTGGTCTGGCGACCAGTGAGACGCTGCTGATCGGCTCCCGTGCGCTGCAGGGGCTGGGGGCCGCGCTCGCCGCCCCCTCCGCTCTCGCCCTGATCACCACCACGTTCCCCGCCGGCCCTCGCCGCAACCGGGCCTTCGCCGTCTACGCGATGATGTCGGGCGTCGGGGCCGCCGTCGGCCTGATTCTCGGTGGCTGGCTGACCGGGCTGGACTCGGTACTCGGCATCGAGCTCGACGGCTGGCGCCTCACCTTCCTGATCAACGTCCCGATCGGCCTGGTCGCCGCCGCACTCGCGCCGCGGGTGCTGACCGAGTCGGAGACCCACCCCGGCCAGATGGACGTCCCCGGTGCGATCACCGGCACCCTCGGTCTGCTCGGCATCGTCTTCGGCCTCTCGCGTGCCGGGGAGGAGGCCTACGGCTGGGACCACCCTCAGACCATCGTCTCCCTGGCCGCCGGCGTCATCCTGCTGGCCACCTTCGCCGTCATCGAGTCGCGGGTGGCCCACCCGCTGCTCCCCGTTCGGGTCTTCGCCAACCGCACACGCGCCACCAGCTTCGTGGCGATGATGATCGCCCCGGCCGCGATGTTCGCGATGTTCTTCTATCTCAGCCTGTTCGTGCAGCAGATCGTCGGTTACGAGCCCCTCCGGGCAGGCTTCGCCTTCCTCCCGTTCGCCTTCGGAATGGTGATCGGCGCGGGCTCCGCCTCCAACCTGATCAGCCGGATCGACCCGCGGTTCCTGGCCGGGACCGGCACCCTGATCGCCGCGTTCTCACTGTTCATGTTCTCCCGGATCACCGTGGAGGACTCGCCGCACGCGGTGCTGACCGCGCTCACCGGCGGCGACGTCGTTGGTGCGGACACGAACTACTGGGTGCACATCTTCCCGTTCGTGCTGACCATGTCGATCGGCATGGGCCTGACCTTCGTCCCGCTCACGCTGACCGCCGTGCACCACCTGCGTCCCGAGGACACCGGCATCGGGTCGGGCGTGCTGAACACGATGCAGCAGGTCGGCGGCGCGCTCGGCCTGGCGATGCTGAGCACCGTCGCCCTGCACTTCACCAACGGCCGGGCCGACGAGATCGCCGGCCCGCTCGGGCAGGGCATCACTGCCAACGGCGGCGACCCGACCGCGACCGTCCCGGGGACGGACCTCTCGTTCCTCGAGGCCGCCGTCTTCCAGGGCAGCTTCACCGAGGGCGCCACCCATGCCTTCCTGGTCGGATCGGTGATGATGCTCGTCGCCTCGGCGGTGATCTGGCTCTTCCTCGACGTCAAGCACACCGAGCTGGCCACCGACGGCCCCGAGGGCGTCCACGTCGGCTGACCCACTCCGTCGACGGCGGTTGCCCACTCACGGGCGACCGCCGTCGGCGTTCGCGGGCTCACTCCGCGGAGGCCTCCGCGAGTGCCCGGGTTGCCCGTACGACGACCTGGAGCGCGCGGCGCGCCTGGGTGTCGGTGGCGCCGGCAAGGCCACAGGCCGGCGTCAGCACCACCTGGGCCCTGTGGTCGGCGGGGTCCAGGCCGGTGAGGTCGAACCAGCGCTGCACCCGCTCCAGCACAGCCCTGTCTCCCGGCGCCTCCTGCCGGGTGGGAACCACGCCGAGCGCGACCACGACGCCGTCCTCCAGCGCCTGGGCCAACGCGTCGTGACCAGCGGCGTCCACTAGGTCGAGGTCGACGGCCACCCCCTGGGCGCCCGCCCCGCGGAGCAGGCCGATCGGTGCGCCCGGGGCGCAGCAGTGCACCCACGGTTCGGCGCCGGCCTCGGCCACCGCCTCACACAGCCACCGCAACGCCTGATCGGCGTCCGGCGGGTGCACCGTCCGGTGCTTCCCGAAGCCGGAGGCAGTCGGGATCTGTGCGGCGAGCACCGCGGGAAGGGCGGGCTCGTCGATCTGGACCACGATCCGGTCCGCGCCCGGGGTGCGGCGGCGCAGATCGCCGACGTGCTCGGTGGCCGCGGCGGCCAGCGCCTGGGCGAGATCGCGCCGGGCACCGTGGTCGGCGAGCACCTTGTCGCCCCGCGGACGCTCGACAGTCGCGGCCAGCGTCCACGGCCCGACGATCTGGGTCTTGACCGGGCCGCGGTATCCCGCGATCTGCTCCTCCCAGCTGTCCAGGTCCTGACCGAGCAGGCTGCGGGCACGCCGCTGGTCGATCGGCGGGGCGCCGCTGCTGCCGGTCAGTCGCCACCCCTCCGGCTGCAGGTCGGCGTCCCAGAGACCCACCGAGGCGAAGAGCCCGAGGGTACGACCGGTCATGCCGGCGATGGCGCCACGTCCGGGCACTTCCGGCACGAACGGCAGCCCATGGCCGTCGCCGGACTCCGCCAGCTCACCGAGCACCACGCGCAACGCCTCGTCGTAGTCACGCTGCTGTTCACCGGGGAAGGAGCCGATGCCACTCGCTCGTGGAGTCGGCTCCGCGATGGACTCGGTCATCCGGCGGCTCGTTCGGTGCGGGTGATGGTGGCCGACCCGATCACCCGGGTGCCGTCGTAGATCACCGCTGCCTGGCCGGGCGCGATGCCGTGGGCTGGGTCGATCAGGTCGATCGTCACCTCGGCGCCGCCGGCCCCGACGAGGCAGGTCGCGCGATGCTCCGCGCCGTGGGCGCGCAGCTGCACGGTGACATCGGCCGGTCCGCTGTCGGTCGGCAGCGGCGCACCGCACCAGCGCGGCGACGTGCCGTGGATCCGGGTCACGGCCAGCCGCTCGCGGGGACCGACGGTGACCGTGTTGCTCACCGGCTCGATGTCGAGGACATAGCGCGGCCGCCCGTCCGGTGCCGGCCGTCCGAGGCGCAGACCCTTGCGCTGTCCGATCGTGTAGCCGTAGGTGCCGCGGTGCTCGCCGAGGGTCTCGCCGGTGACCTCGTCGACGATCGGGCCCGGGGTGAGGAACGGGGCGTCGTCGTACCGCTCGGCGAGCTTCTCCTCCAGCCAGCCGGCGTTGTCGCCGTCGGCGACGAAGCAGATGTCATGGCTGTCCGGCTTGTCCGCGACCAGCAGCCCACGGGCCGCGGCCTCCTCGCGCACCTGCGGCTTCGGGGTGTCGCCGAGCGGGAAGAGCGAGTGGCGCAGCTGATGCTCGTCGAGGACGCCCAGCACGTAGGACTGGTCCTTGCCCGCGTCGACCGCACGGTGCAGCTCCAGGCCTCCGTCGCCGTCGCGGAGCTGGGCGTAGTGACCGGTGGCGACCGCGTCGAACCCCAACGCCAGCGCCCGTTCCAGGACCGCGGCGAACTTGATCTTCTCGTTGCAGCGCAGGCACGGATTGGGGGTCTGCCCGGCCGCGTAGGTGTCCATGAAGTCCTCGACCACGTCGGCATGGAAGCGCTCGGAGAGATCCCAGACATAGAACGGGATGCCGATCACGTCCGCGGCGCGACGGGCGTCGTTGGCGTCCTCGATGGTGCAGCAGCCGCGCGCCCCGGAGCGGTAGGACTTCGGGTTACGGGAGAGCGCAAGGTGGATGCCGGTCACCTCGTGTCCGGCCTCGTGGGCACGGGCGGCGGCGACGGCGGAGTCCACTCCACCGGACATGGCGGCGACGACCTTCATCGGGTGGTCTCCCTCAGGCCCACGCCGCGCGGGCGCGCTCGACGCAGGGGCCGATCGCCGCGCCGAGCGCGTCGACGTCGGCCTCGGTGCTGGTGTGGCCGAGGCTGAACCGCAGCGAGCTGCGGGCGGTCTCGGGGTCCCGTCCCATCGCGAGCAGCACGTGGGAGGGCTGCGGTACGCCGGCCGAGCAGGCCGACCCGGTGGAGCACTCGATCCCGCGGGCGTCGAGCAGCATCAGCAGCGAGTCGCCCTCGCAGCCGGGGAAGGTGAAGTGGGCGATGCCGGGGAGCCCGTCCTCGCCACCGTTGAGCACCGCGTCCGGGACGGCGCCCTGCACCGCCGTCACCAACCGAGCACGCAGCGTGCGGAGCCGCGCAGCATGCGTCGCCTGATGCTGCGCCGCGGCCTGGACGGCTGCCGCGAAGCCCGCGATCGCGGGGACGTCCAGGGTGCCGCTGCGTACGTCGCGCTCCTGACCGCCGCCGTGCAGCAGCGGCGTCAGCTCGACCTCGCGTCGCACCACCAGCGCACCCACCCCCTGCGGCCCGCCGATCTTGTGGCCCGACAGCGAAAGTGCGTCGAGGCCGGAGGCGGCGAAATCGACCGGCACCACACCGAGCGCCTGCACCGCGTCGGAGTGCACCGGGATGCCGCGCTCGCCCGCGAGCGCCACCACCTGGTCCAGGGGCTGCAGCGTGCCCACCTCGTTGTTGGCCCACATCACGCTGATCAGGGCGATCTCGTCGGGGGCCACCTCCAGCGTGCGTCGTACCGCATCGAGGTCGAGCCGACCGTCGCGATCGACGGCGACCAGGTCCAGGATGGCGCCCTCGTGCTCGGCCAACCACTCCAGCGGATCGAGCACCGCGTGGTGCTCGATCGCGGAGGCCAGGATCCGGCTCCGGGTCGGCTCCGCGCTGCGCCGCTGCCAGAACAGGCCCTTCAGCGCCAGGTTGTCCGCCTCGGTCCCGCCGGAGGTGAACACCACCTCGCCGGGACGCGACCCCAGTGCCTGGGCGATCGACTCGCGGGACTCCTCGACGACGCGGCGGGCCCGCCGGCCGGAGGCGTGCAGCGAGCTGGCATTGCCCAGGTCGCGCAACTGCCGCGTCATCGCCTCGACCGCTGCCTCGACCATCGGTGTGGTCGCGGCGTGGTCCAGGTAGGCCGTCGGTGCGTCGTTCATGGCGTGTCCAGCGTACGGGCGGCCCGGGTCAGAGCAGCACCAGGTCGTCGCGGTGGACGATCTCGCGCTCGTAGGCGGCGCCGAGCTCACGCTTGAGCTCCTTCGACGAGCGGCCGAGGAGGTGCGGCAGCTCGGCGGCGTCGAAGTTGACCAGTCCACGGGCGACAGCGGCACCGTCGGGGCCGACCAGGTCGATCGGGTCGCCGGCGGTGAAGTCGCCGAGCACCTCGGTGATGCCCGCCGCCAGCAGCGACGCACGTCGATCGACGACCGCCCGTACGGCGCCGGCGTCGAGCCGCACCGCGCCCTTGCCTTCAGTGGCGTGACGCAGCCAGAGCAGTCGGGTCGGACGCCGCCGTCCGGTGGCGTGGAAGAGGGTGCCCGTCGGGCCGCCGCGCAGCGCCTCGCCGGCGTGCTGCGCCGAGGTCAGGACCACGGGGATGCCGGCTCCTGTCGCGATCGCCGCCGCCTCGACCTTGGTGGCCATCCCGCCCGTGCCGACGCCAGCAGCGCCGGCGGCCCCGATGGTGACCTCCGCCAGGTCCGCAGGGGTCACGACCTCCCCGATCAGCCGGGTGCCCTCGCGGTGAGGCGGCCCGTCGTAGAGACCGTCGACGTCGGAGAGCAGCACCAGCAGGTCGGCGTGGACCAGGTGGGCGACCAGCGCGGCCAGACGGTCGTTGTCGCCGAAACGGATCTCGGTGGTGGCCACCGTGTCGTTCTCGTTGACGATCGGCAGCACGCCGAGCTCGAGCAGCTTGGTGAAGGTCTGGTGGGCGTTGCGATAGTGCGAGCGTCGGGTCACGTCGTCCAGGGTCAGCAGCACCTGGCCGGCGGTGATCTCGTGGCGCGCGAGCTCCTCGGTGTAGCGGTGCACCAGCAGGCCCTGCCCCACCGACGCGGCCGCCTGCTGGGCGGCCAGGCCCCGCGGGCGGCGCTTGAGCCCGAGCGGAGCCAGTCCGGCGGCGATCGCTCCGGAGGAGACCAGCACGACCTCGCTCCCCCGCTCCCGGACGGCGGCCACCGCGTCGACCAAGGTCCGGACCCGGTCGGGATCGATCCCGCCCGCGGCGGTCGTCAGCGAGGACGAACCGACCTTGACCACGACCCGCCGCGCGGCACTCACCTGCTCGCGCAGCGCGGAGTCGGCGACCGCGGTGACGTCATCGGTCACCGGGGTCCTCCTCCAGCCAGGCCTCTTCGTCGCTGATGCTCTCGGAGAGGTCGGGGTCCTCCTCGGATCCAATCTCGTACGACGTGGGTCCGTACACCTCGGGGCGGTCGATCCGGCGAGCCACATCGGCGCGGGTCTCGCTCTCCCCGCGTCCAGCCATCTGCTCCTGGATCTCTCGGCGCCGCTCGGCGGCGGGCCGGGACTCGCTGAACCGGTGGTCCTCGCCGCGGCGGGCGAGGTTCTCCGCCCCCGCGTCCACGCCGGGCTTGAAGTCGAAGACCACCGCGTCGTCGGGGTGACCGATCAGCACAGCGTCGCCCTCGACAGCGCCCATCGCCAGGAGCCGCTCCTCGACGCCGAGTCGGTTGAGTCGGTCGGCCAGGTAGCCGACTGCCTCGTCGTTGCTGAAGTCGGTCTGCCGCACCCAGCGCTCGGGCCGCTTCCCGCGCACCCGCCACCCGGCGCCGGTCTTGGTGACGGTGAAGTCCTCGCCGCCCACCGACGGGGGCCGGAGCACGATCCGCTCGGCCACCTCCTCGGCCCGCTCGGCGCGCGCCGCCAGCACGATCTCGGCCATCGCGAAGACCAGCTCACGAGTGCCCTCGCCACTGACCGCGGAGATCTCGAAGACCCGCCACCCGCGCTGCTCGATCTCCTCCTCGACCATCTCGGCGATGCCGCGACCATCGGGTACGTCGACCTTGTTCAGCGCGACCAGGCGCGGGCGGTCGTCGAGGCCGCCGTACCGGCTCAGCTCGGCCTCGATGATGTCGAGGTCGTCGACCGGGTTGCGACCGGGCTCCAGGGTCGCGGTGTCGAGCACGTGCACCAGGGCGGCGCATCGCTCGATGTGACGCAGGAAGTCGTGGCCGAGTCCGCGGCCCTCGGCAGCCCCCTCGATCAGCCCGGGGACGTCGGCGACGGTGAAGACCGTGTCGCCGGCGGTGACCACGCCGAGGTTGGGGACCAGCGTGGTGAACGGGTAGTCGGCGATCTTGGGCCGGGCCCGGGAGATCGCGGCGATCAGACTGGACTTCCCGGCGCTCGGGAAGCCGACCAGTCCGATGTCGGCGACCACCTTGAGCTCGAGCACGATCTCCAGCTCGTCGCCGGGCTCACCGAGCAGCGCGAAACCGGGCGCCTTGCGGGCCTTGGAGGCGAGCGCGGCGTTGCCCAGGCCGCCGTGGCCACCTTCGGCGATGACCAGCTCGGTGCCGGCGCCGACCAGGTCGGCGAGAACGGTGCCGTCCGGACGGGAGACCACGGTGCCGTCGGGGACCGGGAGCACCAGGTCGGAGCCGTGCGCCCCGTTGCGGCGACCGCCCGCGCCGTGGCCGCCGTGCTCGGCGCGCCGCTTGGGGCTGTGGTGATAGTCCAGCAGCGTGGTGACGTCGGGATCCACCCGCAGGATCACCGAGCCGCCGGGCCCGCCGTTGCCACCGTCCGGTCCACCGAGCGGCTTGAACTTCTCGCGGTGCACCGAAGCGACACCGTTGCCGCCGCGACCTGCCGCGACGTGGAGGGTCACCTGGTCGACGAAGGTGGGCACAGCCATGGGATCAGTCTCTCAGTCAGTCGGTGGTCGAGGCCCTCGTGGCACGAGCCTCCAGACCAAATAGCGAAAGGGCGTCCCACCGGGACGCCCTTCCACGAAGTCGAACGGTGGAGCGTCAGGTCACTCCGCCGGAACGATGTTGACGACCTTGCGGCCGCGCTTCTTGCCGAACTCGACGTTGCCGCCGACGAGCGCGAACAGGGTGTCGTCACCGCCGCGACCCACGCCGGATCCGGGGTGGAAGTGGGTGCCCCGCTGGCGGACGATGATCTCGCCGGCGTTGACCAGCTGGCCGCCGAACCGCTTCACGCCGAGACGCTGGGCGTTGGAGTCGCGGCCGTTCTTGGTAGACGCCGCACCCTTCTTGTGTGCCATCTCTTCAGTCCTTCTGGATCGTGAGCGAGCGGATGCTCAGAGCTTGATGTCGGTGACCTTGACCTGGGTGTACCGCTGGCGGTGCCCCTGGCGCTTCTTGTAGCCGGTCTTGTTCTTGTACTTCTGGATGACGATCTTCGGGCCCTTGGTGGCGGCGAGGACCTCGACGGTCACCGCGGCCTTGTCCAGGCCGGTGGTGGTGACGTTGTCACCGTCGACCGCCATGACCACCGGAAGGGTCAGGGAGTCACCGACAGGCGTGGAGACCTTGTCGATCTCGATGACGTCGCCGACGGCGACCTTCTCCTGCTTGGCGCCTGCGCGCACGATCGCGTACACCGCGGTCTCCTTCGGTCCTGACTGAACAAACTCTTGGGTCCAACGTCTGCTACCCGCCTCCGCAGCACATCGCGCCGTCGAACCTCGGGTCCGATGACGGGTGTCGGCCGGAGCTTCCAGCAGCAGGTCGGCGCACGTGGGGCGCACCGACGATCAATAGTACGGATGGCGGTCCGTCCCGGCAAAACGAGGCGGGCCGCCATCCGGATCACCGCTTGCGCGAGCCCTTTTTCTTGATCGGCACGTGCTCGACCGTGGGCTCCTCGGCGGGGGGCTCGTCGGCTGGCTCGGCACTGTCGGCAACCGCCTGCGCGGTCTCGCTGGCCGGGTCCACGGAGAAGACGGCTGGCTCCACCGCACCGTCGGCCGGCGGCTGCCCGATCGAACCGGTCACCGGCGACTCCGGCGGCTCGGGGGTCGGCTCGGGGGTCGCGGGGCTGGTGGTCGGCACGGCGGTGCTCTCACTGCCGGCCGGCGGCCCTGCGGGGCGCCGGGCAGCCCGGCGACGGGTCTGGGTGACCACCGTGGTTTTCGGCTTGGCCGGGGCCGGCTCCTCGGCCGGTGCCGGCGGCTCCGGGGACGTCTGCTGCGGCTCCGGTGCCTGCTGCTCGGCGGGCTGCTCGGCGGGCTGCTCGGCGGGCTGCTCGGCGGGCTGCTCGGCGGGCTGCTCGGCAGGCTGCTCGGCGGCGGGCTCGGCTGCGGGCTCGGCTGCGGGCTCGTCGGCAGGCTCCGACTCGGCGACCGGCGGATGGGTGTTGGCCATCGCGGCGACGTACGTCGGCGACGGGACGGCGGACTGGCCACTGTCGGCGCCGTTCGACTGACCGTTCGACTGGCTGCCGTCCTGGTCGCCCTGGCCCTGGCCCTTGCCTCGGCGTCGACGTCCGCGACGAGACTCCCCGTCGCCGTCGTTGCCGCCGCCGCGCTTCGGCTCGACCGGCATGTCGTGGACCACGAGGCCGCGGCCCTGGCAGTGCGGGCAGTTCTCGCTGAACGCCTCGAGCAGCCCGGTGCCGATCCGCTTCCGGGTCATCTGGACCAGGCCGAGCGAGGTGACCTCGGCGACCTGGTGTCGCGTGCGGTCGCGGCCCAGGCACTCGACCAGGCGCCGCAGCACCAGGTCGCGGTTGGACTCGAGCACCATGTCGATGAAGTCGACGACGATGATGCCGCCGATGTCACGCAGCCGGAGCTGACGGACGATCTCCTCAGCGGCCTCCAGGTTGTTCTTGGTGACCGTCTCCTCGAGGTTCCCCCCGGAGCCGGTGAACTTGCCGGTGTTGACGTCGACGACGGTCATCGCCTCGGTGCGGTCGATGATCAGCGACCCGCCCGAGGGGAGCCAGACCTTGCGGTCCAGACCCTTGGCGATCTGCTCGTCGATCCGGTACGTCGCGAACACGTCCCCGCCCGCGTCGGGCTGGTGGTGCTCGAGCCGCTCGGCGAGGTCGGGTGCCACGTGCTCGACGTACGAGCTGACGGTGGACCAGGCGTCCTCGCCCTGGATCACCAGCTTGGAGAAGTCCTCGGTGAAGAGGTCCCGGACGACCTTGAGGGTCAGGTCGGGCTCGCCGTACAACAGCTGGGGCGCATTGCCCTTCGCGGCCTTCGCCTCGACGTCCTCCCAGCGGGCCTTGAGGCGCTCGACGTCGCGGGTGAGCTCCTCCTCGGCCGCCCCCTCGGCGGCGGTCCGGACGATCACGCCGGCCGACTCGGGGACGATCTCCTTGAGCAGCGCCTTCAGGCGGGCCCGCTCGGTGTCGGGCAGCTTGCGGGAGATACCTGACGTAGTGCCGTCGGGGACATAGACCAGGAAGCGACCGGCGAGGCTGATCTGACTGGTCAGGCGTGCGCCCTTGTGGCCGATCGGGTCCTTGCTGACCTGCACCAGCACCGTCTGGCCCGAGGAGAGCACCGACTCGATCTTGCGGGGCTGGCCCTCCTTGTGGCCCAGCGCCGACCAGTTGACCTCGCCGGCGTAGAGGACCGCGTTGCGGCCCTTGCCGATGTCGATGAAGGCGGCCTCCATCGACGGGAGCACGTTCTGCACCCGGCCGAGGTAGATGTTGCCGATCAGGGAGGTCTGCGACTCCCGGGCCACGTAGTGCTCGACGAGGACCTTGTCCTCCAGCACGCCGATCTGCGTCAGATCCTTGCGCTGCCGGATCACCATCACCCGGTCGACCGCCTCGCGACGCGCCAGGAACTCCGCCTCGCTGATGATCGGAGCCCGACGGCGGCCCGCCTCGCGACCCTCACGGCGGCGCTGCTTCTTCGCCTCCAGACGGGTCGAACCGGAGACCGCGGTGATCTCGTCCTCCGCACTGCGCGCGCGTCGGACCTTGGTCACCGTGTTCTGCGGGTCGTCGCCACCGTCGCCGCCGCCCTCGCCCTCGCGTCGCCGCCGACGGCGACGGCGGGAGGACGTGCCGCCCTCCGACCGATCGGCGTCGTCACCCTCGCCACCCTCGGACTCACCCGGGCCGGCTTCGGCGCTCTCGGCGCTCTCGGTGCTCTCGTCCTCGGACGTGCTGGCCTCGCCGTTGTCACCGTTGCCGCCCGACTTGCGCCGACGACGGCCGCCGCGGCGACGGCGCCGACGGGGCTGGCCCGAGCCATCGCCCTCACCGCCCTCGCCATCGCCGTGGGCACCGGACTCGTCGGTGCCCCCATCGGTCTCGGACCGCTCCCCGTCGACTGGCGCCTTGTCGGTGGTTGCTGGCTCCTCGGCGGTCTGCGCCGAAGCGCCGCCCTCCGACTCGGCCTGGTCCGTCGCCTCGCCCTTGGCCGCGCCCTTGCGGGACCGGCCCTTGCCGGACTTGCTCGATGGCTGCTGGGCGGAAGTGTCCGCAGTCTCCGGCGCGCCCGGTGCGTCCGTCGTGGCGGAGTCGGGTGCGTCAGCGGCGTCCGTGGTGGCCGTCGCGCTCGGGGACTCCGGGGTATCCGAGCCCTTCGTGGCAGCGCTCTTCTTAGCGCCACTCCTGGACGACCTGGTCCGCTTCGCGCCGGTCTTCGGGACATCGCTGTCCGCAGCCGTGGTCTCGCTGGGGCCGGACTCGCTGGGGCCGGACTCGCTGGAGACGGTCTCGTCGAGCGCGGGCTGGTCAGCGGATTCGAGAGCAGGCGCCGCTGTCGTCTTCTTCGCCGTTCGGGTACGACGCGGCTTCTCCGCTGCCGTCTCGGCGGTGGTCGGCTCGTTGGCGTCCGAGGCAGCCGGGCTCGCCGCAGTCTTGGTGGTCCGCTTGCGACGCGCCGGCGCGGCCGGTGCCTGGAAGAGCGGGAGCGTGTCCGAGGGGGTGTCAGCAGCCTCCGGCTCGGACACCGACTCGGACGTGGTCGCGGGCTCCTCGGGTCGTGTCGTCGCCGTACGGCGAGAAGTGGCCTTCTTTGCCGGGGCCTTCTTGGCGGCCTTCTTGGCCGGCTTGGCCGGGGGCTCCTCGGCGGGGCTCTCCGCGGCTGGCACATCTGTACCGTCGGCCGGTGCAGATGCCGCCTTCTTGGTGGTGCGGCGAGTGGTGGTCTTCTTCGCTGCAGCCTTCTTCGCCGGTTTCGCTGCCGAACCGTCACCCTCGGGCGGCGGGGTGCCTGCCGAGGACTCCGGCGTGCTGGACGAGGTGGGCTCCTCGTTCTCGGAAGGGCTGGTGGGCGCGTCGTTCATGCGCTGCTCCTCGCCCGGACGTCACCGCCCGGGTGTGTCGTCGCCGTGCGACCGGGGTCGCCCGACGTAAGCCTGTCGTCTGCGACGACACCCTCCGCGGAGCGTCACTGGAGCACGAGCCGTCCCCTGCCGCGGTCGCCCAGCCCCGGATCCCTGTCACCGATCCGAGCCAGCGTCGCGGTCTGGCGACGTACCGTCCCCCACCGTGCCGGTGAACGTCGTGCCTCACCCGGCGAGAACATCGTCGGACCGACCAGCGCCAAGCCTCGTATGAGGACCCCCGGAGGAGCACGCTGGGTGTCGGTCTGTGGCGAGTATCGCACAAGGCCGGCAGGCCCCTGGCATCACCGCGGTGCCAGCGGGTCGCCGAGGGTCTCGGCGCTCCGATCGAGCACGCCCTGGGCGAGGCGGGTGAGCAACGCGTTGGTCGGCGGCGACCAGCCCGTCATCTCACGCAACCCGGTAAGCACGTCGTCGGGGCGGACCGCCGGCGTCGCGTGCTCCAGGAGCAGCTCGATCGTGCCCCCGTCGTCGACCGCCATGGTGACCACGGCGGCACGGCAGTCGAACGTCCGCAGCCCCTTCTTGGTCATCCGCTCGACCTCGACCGACTCGGTTGCCAGGAACGCCTCGACCGCCTCCGCGGCGCCCTCCTCGGGAGACTGGCGGGTCTCGATCCGCCACCGGCTGCCAGTGAGGAGGTCGGAGAGCGAACCGGCGCGGCTAGATGCGCTGTCCACCACAGCGAGCACGTCGAGGCCCTCGGGCAGCGCCTCGTCGAGAGCGTCCCCGACCGTCGAGGCCTCGCGGACCTCCGCCAACGCGAGCTCTACGTACTCGGACTCGCTGGCAGCACCAGTCGGCGACGCGCCTGCATAGGAGATCCGCGGATGGGGATGGAACCCCGAGGAGTAGGCCATCGGGATCCGGGCACGGAACACCGCCCGCTCGACGGCGCGGCTCACGTCGCGGTGGCTGGTGAACCGCATCCGACCGCGCTTGGCGTAGCGGATCCGCAGCCGCTGCACGGGCGGTGCCTGCTGCTCGGGTTGCGCGCGACTCACTGCCGCATCCTAACGAGTCGTGAGTGTCAGAGCGGCTCAGGGATCACTCTCACACTCACGACCTCGGCAGTCATGGCAGCCGGGCGCCCCTCATCTGCGGCGAGGCATAGACGTTGGTGATCCGGACGCCGTCGAGCCAGGCCGTCAATCGCCCCGCCTCGGCCTCCAGTGCCGCCCTCGCCTCCCCCGGTACGTCGTCCTCGAGCACCACCTGCACCGCGGCGTCCTCGTCCTGCACCCAGCACCCGACGATCCGCCCGTCCCACCACGCGGTGTTGCCGGCGTTGCCGTTGGTGTCGAAGAGGTAAGGACGCTGCGCCGGGTCCAGATAGAAGTCGCGGTGCTTCCACCCCATCACCGTCGAGTCGAGGGTGGGCAGCAGCGCAGCCCAGGGCTCTGGCGCGGCCACCGGCTCGAGGTCGTCCGGCAGTAGCCAACCGCCGGCATCGCCGTCGAGTGAGACCGGCACCGCGCCGACATCGGCGAGTGCGCGGCGGACGATGGTCTTGGTGGCACCGAGCCACCAGACCAGGTCGTCCTCGGTGCCGGGACCGAAAGCAGCCAGCCAGCGACGTACCAGCGTCGCGTAGCCGTCCTCGGCGGCGACCGGCTCCGGCATCGCGCCGAGCCACGCCTCCGGCGTGGTCCAGACCGGTCTGTTCAGACGCCAATGGCCACCGTTGACGCCACGCACGATCCGGCCGGCGGCTCCGAGCACGGTCAACACGTTGGGGCCGATCGCCACCTCGCCGCCCCACTTCTTCTCCGGCGTGCCGCGGGTGATCTTGCTGGCGAGCGCGGGCACCTCCGTGCGGATCTCGGTGGCGGTCCGGGGGCGGGCGTCGGAGAGCAGCGCGAGCACCTCCTCGCCGGCCCGGGCCAGCCACGCCTCGGCGTCGTCGGCAAGGCCGGCACGCTCGACATCGCGCAGCACCTGGCTGCGCTGTTGGGTGGCCACCCGGGCCGCGGCGCTCCCCCACACTGCGGGCAGCAGGTCGCGGGGGAAGGCGAAGAGCGTGCGCCGCATGGCGATCTGCTTGACGATCGTGTGGGCGTCGTACAAGGAGGTCTCGACGTCGTCCACCGTGAGGCCGGTGACCCGAGCCCAGAGCCCCAGATGGACTGTCGCCCCCTCCGTGGCATGCAGTGCGACCAGCGCCGTCGCCGCCTTGTCGATGCTGTCGAACGGCGTGGCCAACCCGTGGCGGACGCCCAGCCTTGCGCGGCGTTCGCGATCGTCGACGTGGCGAACGGGAGTGGACGTGGCAGTGCGGGGTGCAGTCACCGAGGCATTGTCGCGGCATCCGCCGACATCCCCGTAGGGTGCTGCGCGTGAGCGACCCCAACAATCCCTACGGCCCGCCGAGCGGGTCCGACCCCTACGGTCAGTCGGGCGGATCGAACCCCTACGGCCAGCCGTACGGTGCCCCCTACTCGCCCGACCCGAGCGGTTTCGGCGCCCCCGCTGCGAAGCCGCCGACCGACGGGGTGTCGATCGCGTCGTTCGTGCTGAGCCTGCTCTGCTGCACCGGCCTGATCGGCATGATCCTCGGGTTCGTGGGCCTCTCCCGCACCAAGGACGGCAAGCGCGGCGGACGCTGGATGTCGGTCGCCGGCATCGTCATCGGTGCGGTCACCCTCGTGGGTGCGATCGGCGTCGGCGCGATCGTCTTCTTCGTCGCCGACCAGGTGGTCACTCCTGGCAACGCCGAGGTCGGCCAGTGCGTCGACATCGACGAAGAAGACGGTGAGGTCGCGATGATCAAGAAGGACTGCACCGAGGACCACGACGGCGAGATCGTCGGGACCGAGGACGTCACCGACGACAATCGCGACGCCATCGCGGACCAGCTGACCGGCTACTGCACGCAGGTCGTCTCCGCCGAGGACCAGACCACGATCCAGGAGTTCAGCGACGCCAACGGCGACCTGGAGTACAACGCGATGATCCAGGACCCCGACGACGTCCAGTCCGGCGACCGCCTGGTCTGCTACGTCGAGGGCGACGACCTCAGCGAGCCGATCCTCTGACCCGCTGTTGATCCCCTGGCCGTCAGTTGAGTCGGCCTCTCGGGCCCCCTCGAGTCAGCCCTTCGGGCCCTCACGTGTCCCAACGAACGATTCGAGGGGCCCGAACGAACGATTCGAGGGGCCCCAACGAACAATTCGAGGGGCCCGAACGAACAGTTCGAGGGGCCCCAACGAACAATTCAACTCTCAGACGACGGAGAGTGGCAGCAGCTTCTTGCCGGTGGGGCCGATCTGGATCTCGGTCTGCATCTCGGGACAGACGCCGCAGTCGTAGCAGGGGGTCCAGCGGCAGTCCTCGACCTCGATGTCGGCGGAGCCGTCGGCAACGGCGAGGGCGTCCTCCCAGTCAGACCACAGCCAGTCCTTGTCGAGGCCGGAGTCGAGGTGGTCCCAGGGGAGGATCTCGTCGTACTCGCGCTCGCGGGTGGTGAACCACTCGAGGTCGACGCCGGTGCCGGCCAGTGCCTGCTCGGCCGAGGCGATCCACCGGTCGTAGGAGAAGTGCTCGCTCCAGCCGTCGAAGCGGCCGCCGTCACGCCACACCTGCTCGATGATCGCGCCGACCCGGCGGTCGCCGCGGGAGAGCAGTCCCTCGATGATCCCGGGCTTGCCGTCGTGGTACCGGAAGCCGATCGCACGGCCGAACTTCTTGTCCGCACGGACGCTGTCGCGCAGCAGCGCGAGCCGCTCGTCGGTGGTCTCCACGTCGAGCTGCGAGGCCCACTGGAACGGCGTGTGCGGCTTGGGCACGAACCCGCCGATCGAGACGGTGCAGCGGATGTCGTTGCGACCAGAGACCTCGCGGCCCTTGGCGATCACTCGCTTGGCCAGCTCGGCGATCTGCAGCACGTCCTCGTCGGTCTCGGTGGGCAGGCCGCACATGAAGTAGAGCTTCACCTGCCGCCAACCGTGTGAGTACGCCGTCGCGACGGTGCGGATCAGGTCCTCCTCGGTGACCATCTTGTTGATCACCGCGCGCATCCGCTCACTGCCGCCCTCGGGGGCGAAGGTCAACCCCGAGCGGCGACCGTTGCGGGAGAACTCGTTGGCCAGGGTGATGTTGAAGGCGTCGACCCGCGTCGAGGGGAGGGAGAGCGAGACGTTCGATCCCTCGTAACGGTCGGCCAGGCCCTTGGCCACGTCCCCGATCTCGGTGTGGTCCGCGCTGGAGAGGGAGAGCAGACCCACCTCCTCGAAGCCGGACTTGCGGACCCCGTTCTCCACCATGTCGCCGATGGTCTCGATCGACCGCTCACGCACCGGACGGGTGATCATCCCGGCCTGGCAGAACCGACAGCCGCGGGTGCAGCCGCGGAAGATCTCGACACTGAACCGCTCGTGCACCGTCTCGGCGAGCGGCACCAGCGGGTTGGCCGGGTAGGGCCAGGCGTCCAGATCCATCAGCGTGTGCTTGCGGACCCGCTCTGGCGCGTCCGGATGGTTCGGTACGACGCCCGCGATCGCCCCGTCCGCGGCATAGGTGACGTCGTAGAACGCCGGCACATAGACCGCCCCGGAGGCCGCCAGCCGGCGCAGCACCTCGGCCCGCCCACCGGGCCGGCCCTGCTGCTTCCACTCCCGCACCAGCTCGGAGATCTTGAGCACGACCTCCTCGCCGTCACCGAGGACCGCGGCGTCGACGAAGTCGGCGATCGGCTCCGGGTTGAAGGCGGCATGGCCCCCGGCGAGCACGATCGGGTGATCCTCGGTGCGCTCGCGGGCGTGGATCGGGATCCCGGCCAGGTCGAGCGCGTTGAGCATGTTGGTGTAGCCGAGCTCGGTGGAGAAGGAGAGACCGAACAGGTCGAACGCAGCCACGGGGCGGTGCGCATCGACGGTGAACTGGGGGATCTGCTCGGTGCGCAGCACCTGCTCCATGTCCGGCCACACCGCATAGGTGCGCTCAGCGACGATCCAATCCCGTTCGTTGAGCACCTCGTAGAGGATCTGCACTCCCTGGTTGGGCAGGCCGACCTCGTAGGCGTCGGGGTACATCAGTGCCCACCGGACGGTGACGCCGTGCTCGCCTGCCGCGCCGCAGTCCCACTCCTTGACCGTCGAGTTGAGCTCGCCGCCGACGTACTGGATCGGCTTGGAGACCGTCAGCAGGTGCGGTTCGAGACGGGCGAAGACGGACTCGACCGTCTCCCCCACGGGCTGCTCAAGGGGCTGGCTGGACATGGCATCCAGGGTAGTCGCCGGGGCCGTGGATGGCCCGTTCGCGGGAGCCGGGGAGGTCGTCCGGCGGTGCCGCCCGGCGAGGGCCGGCATGGGCCACACCCGTAGGATTCTGCGCATGAGCGCGACCACGTCCGGCCGGTTCGGATGGACGGTCGCCACTCCCCTCCTCGGTGCGATCGTCCTCGTCTTCGCCTGGGGCACGCAGCCTGGACTGCTCGGCAGCAGCGTGGTCGCGATCGCCCTGATCGCAGCGGTGCTCGCTGCCGTGCACCATGCAGAGGTGGTGGCACACCGGGTGGGCGAGCCGTTCGGATCGCTGCTGCTCGCGGTCGCGGTGACGGTGATCGAGGTGGGCCTGATCGTCACCCTGATGGTCTCCAGTGATGGGGATACGGCCACCTTGGCCAGGGACACCGTGTTCGCCGCGGTGATGATCACGCTCAACGGCATCGTCGGTATCGCGTTGGTGGTGGGGGCGATCAAACACCACCTCGCGGAGTTCAACCCCGAGGGCACCGGGTCCGCGCTGGCCACGGTGGTCTCCCTTGCCGGTCTCACGCTGGTGGTGCCGACCTTCACCACCGGGGCCATCGGCCCTGTCTTCACCGGGTCCCAGCTGGCGTTCGCCGCGGTCGCCTCGCTGGTGCTCTACGGCGGGTTCGTCTTCACCCAGACCGTCCGCCACCGCGACTTCTTCCTACCGGTCAAGACCGGGTCCCCTGCCCGTGGCACCGACCCGGCCGACCTCGACGGCGACGGGCACGCCGACCCGCCGACCGGACGTGAGGCGATGATCAGCCTCTGCCTGCTGGCCGTCGCGCTGGTGACCGTGGTGGGTCTGGCGAAGGTGGAGTCCTACGCGATCGAGGACGTCGTGGACTGGCTCGACCTCCCGCATGCGGTGGTGGGTGTCTCCATCGCCCTCCTCGTGCTGGCGCCCGAGACCATCGCCGCGGTCCGTGCCGCCCTGCGGGACCGGGTGCAGATCTCCCTCAACTTGGGCTACGGCTCGGCGATGGCCTCGATCGGCCTGACCATCCCCGCCATCGCAGTGGCCTCGATCTGGCTCCCCGGCGAGCTGGCTCTCGGCCTCGACCCGGTCCAGTTGGTGCTGCTGACCCTCTCGGCGGTGGTCAGCGTGCTGACCGTCGTCCCCGGCCGCGCGAAGCCCATGAACGGCGCCGTGCACCTGGTGCTGCTCGCCGCGTTCCTGTTCCTCACCATCTCGCCGTGACCCGCCCGATCGCTCCGGCCGCGGCTCTCCTCGGCCTCCTTCTCGGATCGCTCGCCGGGTGCACCGGCGAGGAGCCCCCGCGCGACCCGGACCGCCTGGTGCTGGAGCCGCCCGAAGACGGCGCCGGTCACACCCACGCTCCCGGTGAGACCGACGCCGAGCCGATCGGCGATGGCAGCACGGCTGCCGCGGGCGGCTATCGGATGACCGACGTGCGGATACCGACCAGTGGCGACGGCCCCGGAGAGGTCTCCTTCCGGATCCTCGGTCGCGACGGTGAGCCGGTGACCGACTACACCGAGGAGCAGACCAAGCTGCTCCACCTCTACGTCGTCCGCGACGACCTGGAGGTCTTCCGTCACCTGCACCCGGTCCAGGGCGCCGACGGCACCTGGCGCACACGCGTCGACCTCACTTCCCCCGGTGACTACCGGGTGCTGGCCGAGTTCGTCCCGACGGCCGCCGGACGCCCGGTCGCCCTGGGCGCCGACGCGGCCGTGCCGGGCCGACCCCGTGAGTTCCCCACCGAGGAATCCGAGCCCGGTGCCGGCCAGGACGGCGTGGTGCGGGCCACCGTCGAAGGGACCGGCGAGGTGAGCGACGACGGCCGGCTGCAGATCCTGATCAGCGACCTCAACGGCGCCCCCGTGCAGCTGGGGAGCTATCTGGGCACGTCCGCCCACCTGACCGGCTTCCCGCTGCAGGACACCGACGCGAGCGGCTTCGTCCATGTGCACCCCTACGGCGAACCGGAGACGACCGAGGACGGCACCCGGCTCACCTTCCACACGACGTTCTCCGAGCCCGGCTCCTACCGGTTCTTCGTGCAGACGCGCGTGGAGGGGTTCCTGCACACCGTGCCGGTGGTGGTCGAGGTCAGCGAGGGCTGAGCCCGCAACCTCTTAGCCTGGATCCAGGCTTAGCCCACCTCGACCTCGAGTGTGGTGACCGGGTTGGTGAACTCGTCGATGCGCACGCCGACCTGCAGCTGCCAGGTGCCGTCGCGCGGGAAGACCAGGTCGGCGAGGTAGGTCCCCGCTCCCGACGGCACCAGCGGGATCTCGCCCAGATCGATGCCGGGCGCGGAGACCTCCAGTGTCGGCGCCTGGTAGAGGTCGACCGGCTCCCCGGTCTCGTCCTGGATCTGCACGCTCACCTGCCGCTGGCGTCCATCGGTCTCGTCGAGGACGGCGAGCACCCGGTAGTCGTCGGCGACGCCGGTGACCACATCGGTGCTGGCTGCCGGCGGGGCCGCGGACTCCGCGCTCGGAGACTTCTCGACCAGGAACCCGGTCACACCGAGCACGGCGACGAGTCCGAGCGCTTCGACGGCGACGGCGCGTCGTACCCGGTCCACGGCGCGGCGCTGTTGATCGTGGCCGACCACCGAGACCCCCGGCAGCAGGCGAAGCCTGTTCCAGGCCGCCACCAGCGCGACCAGGCCGGCGATGCCGAGCTTGACCAGCAGCAGTCGGCCGTACGTCGTCTCCACCAGACCGGACCACGAGCCGAGGATCCGCCAGCCGAGCAGGGTTCCGGTGACGGCGAGGACCAGCAGCAGACCGGCGGCGATCGTCGAGAAGCGAGCAAGTACGACGGCCGCGTCCCGCGCTCGTCCGCGGACGGACCCGAGCACCAGGGCCAGACCGACAAGGCCGCCGAGCCAGGTCGCACCGGCGAGCAGGTGCAGCGCGTCGGTGAGCACCAGGAGCGTGGTCGGCTCGTAGGCCCGCGAGTGGCCGACCAGCGCCGGAGAGATCACCGCCAGGGCGGCCACCAGCTCGACCGCGAGCGGGGAACCTCCGGCCGCCACCCGACCCGCGGCCAGGGCGGCGGCACCGAGACCCACTGCCTGGAGGACGAGGACGACAAGGTCCTCGCGGATCAAGGACAGCTCCCAGATCGCGGGGTCGACGAGCCCGTCCAGGCCCAGGCCGAGCTGGTAGGCGCCGACCAGCGGCACCGCCAGCAGCGCACTGGCCACGCCGATCACGGCCGCGCCGCGCAGCACCCGGCGCAGCCGGCCGCGGACCTCGGGCAGCAGCCGGATACCGGCCGTCGCCCGGCCGGCGAACAGCAGCAGCCCGCCGGCCAGCAGCAGGCTCAGGTAGTTGATCGCCGCGACGACGGCACGTGCCGTCTCCACCCACGGATCGGCCGACGCGTCATCGACCTGGGGCGGCACGACGGTCTCGCTCGGCGCCCCGATGTGGAAGGTGAGCGAGCCCGCGACTGGGTGGCCGTCGGCGGAGACGATCCGCCAGGTGACCACGTAGGTGCCGTCGGCCAGATCGTCGGGAAGATCGACGACCAGCTCGTCGTCACGGGCGGCGGCGTCGTCGGCCTCGACGGGCTCCCCCGCGGCATCGAAGACGGCAACCCCGTCCGGCACGAGTGCGACCGGCTCGTCGAAGGTGAACCGGACCTCACCCGGCGCCTCGTCGAGGACCGCGCCCTCAGCCGGGTCCGAGGAGACCAGGGTGGCGTGCGCCGACGCAGGCCCGGCCGTGCCGACCACCCCGAACAGGGCGATCAGCACGACCAGAGCGTGTATCCCGAGCCGGCGCACCAGCCGAGGTCAGCCCTTCGAGCCGGTGCGTGCCAATGCAACGCCGCCGACCACGATGCCGAGCACGCCGGCGACCAGGCCGGCGATGGCGAGCCCGTTGCCACCGTCGGAGTCGCTGTCGGAGTCGGCATCGGACGCGGCCTCGGCGCCCTCGTCCGCCGACTCGTCGGCAGCCGCCTCGGCGCCGTGGCCGTCCTCGGCCGCTTCGGTGATCGTGACGGTCGGCGCCGGGTGCTCGAGGTCGTCCTCCGAGCCGCCGTCCGCAGCGACCTCGGTCCACCCGGTCTCGCCCTTCACGCAGGTCTGGATCACCGGGAACGCGATGGTCTCACCAGCGGCGTCAGGCAACTGCAGCGAGAGCTCGAGGGTGTCCCGCTCGCCGTCGGGCAGCGGCGTCTTGGCGGTGTAGACGACCTGGGCGACCCGCTCGGTGATCTCGTTGCCGTGGGCGTCGGTGATCGGCTCGTCCAGCGTCTCCACCTTCGTCTCGACCGTGTAGAAGGAGTTGCGTGTCGGGGTCACCGCGGGGACCTCCTCCGGCATCTGGATCGCGACCTCGGTGGTCGGCGACCCATCGCAGCCGTGCGGGACGCTGAAGGTGAGGACGGTATAGGCACCGGCCCCGGTGTCGCTGGGGGTGACGCCGACGTGGGCGGAGGCGACCGGGGTCACCGCGAGGGCGAGGATGGCGGTGGCGGCGCCGGTGGCGCCGATCGGCAGGAGGGTACGACGAAGAGACATGACGAGCCTTTCCGGACCTCTCGGTCCGTGAACGTTGTGGAAGAGGGCGGAGGCGCGCGCCACCGACAGCACTCCCGACACGTTCGAAGAGGGCTCAGCTCGGCAGCAGCGCGGCACCCGGTGGCCCGCGGGTCGGCGCGAGAGCGACCTGCAGCAGCTCGGCCACCGGACGCTCCGGCCCCCGCGTCCGGGCACGGTGACGCACCTGCGGGCCCACCGCGACCGGCTGCGACCAACGCACCAGGACGGCGACGCTCCGGCGACGCAGCCACCAGCTCAGCGCGGCGCTCGCCCCGGCGACCGTGTGGGCCAGGAGCATCGTCCAGGTCAGGCCGAACGGTGCGGCGGCGCTGTCCATCGCGGCGTGCGCGGCATGCTCGGCCGGGGCCAGCGCGTTCAGCCATCCGTGCAGCAGGACCTGGGCGAGGATCAGGCCGGGGACGACGTACCGGATCGGCAGACGGCGGCACAGCACGACCAGACCGGCGCCGTACACCAGGACGGCGAAGATCAGCAGCAACGCGAGGCTCGGCGGTGTGCCGCCCGCAGCCGTGTGCGCGATCGCCAGGGCCGCGACCGTCTCCACGGTCGCCAGCGCAGCGGCCACGCGGGGCACGTCGCGCGGCTCCCGCCGGATCGTCAGCACGCCGACATTGTGCCGGATCTCACCGGACGGCTCGGTGGGAGGGTGCGGCGCCGCTCACCGCTGGCCGAAGGATGCACTGAGCAGGCGCTTCGCGGGCTGCATCCGGGCCGCTGGTGAGGAGAGCGTGCGCAGGTGGATGTTCTGCAACAGTCCGATCGCGAGCATCCCGGCGAACATCGAGGAGCCGCCGTAGGAGACGAACGGCAGCGGCACCCCGGTGACCGGCATGATCCCGAGGCACATTCCGACGTTCTGGAACGCCTGGAAGCCGAACCAGCAGGCGATCCCGGCGGCCGCGATCCGGCCGAAGACGTCGTCGGTCTGGGTCGCGATGTGCAGCGCCCGCCAGAGCACGATGCCGAGCAGCACCACGATCAGCATCGCTCCGATCAGACCGAGCTCCTCGCCGGCAACGGTGAAGACGAAGTCGGTGTGCTGCTCGGGCACGAATCCGGCGCGGGTCTGCGAGCCGTCGAAGAGTCCCTGCCCGAAGAGCCCGCCGTTGCCGACAGCGATCCGGGCCTGCTCCACGTTGTAGCCGGCGCCACGCGGGTCGAGCGTGGGGTCGGTGAAGGCCAGGAAGCGGTCGACCTGATACTCCTCGAGGAAACCGCTGAGCACTGCTACCGCTGCGACCGCGACGCCGCCCAGGCCGAGGCCGAGCAGCCAGCGGCGGTGCGCGCCGGAGGCAGCGATCACGCCGAACACGGTCGCGGTCAGGACCAGCATCGTGCCCAGGTCGGGCTGGGCCAGGATCAGCACCGCGGGCAGCCCGGCGACCGCCAGCATCAGGCCCACATCGGCGGCGCCGACGCGCTCGCGCCAACGTCCGTCGTGGCGCTCGGCGACGACCAGGGCCATGCCGACCACCACGGCGAGCTTGGCCAGCTCCGAGGGTTGCAGCGAGAGCCCGCCGATCATCAGCCAGGAGCGGGACCCGTTGACGGTGCTGCCCATGACCAGCACCAGCACCAGCCCGACCACGGCGAGGAGGTAGGCCACCGGTGCGAGGATCCGGACCCAGCGGTGGTCGGTCGCGGCCACCATCGCCATCAGCACCAGACCGATGCCGAGGTTGACCACCTGCTTGGCCAAGAAGGCGCGCTCGTCACCGCCGGTGAGGTCGTCACGGTTGACGGTGGCCGACCAGACCAGGAGACAGCTCAGCATGCCGAGCACGATCACGGCGCCGAGCAGGATCCAGTCCAAGTCCGCCCAGCGGCGCAGGTCGACGGTGCGACGGGAGACGGTGCTGCGGCGTGGCGCGGTCATCGGCCCCCCTCCCGCGCGGGAGGCAGGATCGAGCCGTCGCGGCCGAACTCCGGCAGCGCGTCGGGCTGCGTGGTGCCGGGGATCGCGCTCCGTGCCGGGTCGACCTGGTCGCCCTCGACGCCGTACAACGCCTCCCAGATCGCGCGGACGCCGTCGCCGGTCGAGCCGGAGCCGGTGCCGCCCTGGCTGATCATCATCACCACGACATAGTCGTCGGTGTAGGAGGCGACCCACCCGGTCGACTGCTTGCCGTAGACCTCCGCCGATCCGGTCTTCGCCCGGATCTGTACGTCGTCCAGCGGGAACCCGCCGAGCTTCCACGACATCGTGCCGGTGCGGCTGACCCCCTTGAGCGCCTCGTCGATGTAGCCGAGCACCGACGCCGGCAGGTCCACGCCGCCAGCCTTGGTCGGCTTGATCTGCTTGATCACCTCACCCCTCGGCGACACGATCGCCTTGCCCACCCGCGGCTCCCACAGGGTGCCGCCGTTGGCCAATGCTCCGTAGGCGCGGGCCAGCTGCAGCGGGGTGACGATGGTGTCGCCCTGGCCGATCGCGAAGTTCGCGGCGTCCGCCTCCCGGTACTTGTAGCCCTCGACGCAGAACTCGTAGGCGAACTTGTAGACGAAGTCGCTGGTCTCGGCGTCCTGCGGCTTGTCGGAGATCCCGCAGTAGTAGTCCTTCATGGACTTGTAATAGGCCAGCTTCCACTTGCGGTCCGCGATCCTGCCCGAGGCCTCGCCGGGGAGGTCGACGCCGGTGCGGGAGCCGAAGCCGAAGACCTTCGCCTCCTCCACCAGCGGATCCTTCGCCTTCACGTCGGCGGGATCGGAGCCCAGCTCCCGCCAGTAGCGGGTGCCGACCTGGTAGAAGAACGTGTTGCACGAGACCTCGAGCGCGCGGGCGAAGGTGACCGAGCCGTAGGCACCGGACTCGTGGTTGTGGAAGTCGCGGTTGCCGATCCGGATCGCCGAGGGACAGCTCAGCACGGTGCTGGTGGAGTAGCCGTTGGTCAGCGCGCCGGCGGTCATGAACGGCTTCCAGGTGGAGCCGGGGGCGAACTGTCCCTGGAAGGCGCGCGCCAGCAGCGGGGTGCCGGCGGCCTCGGAGTAGAGCTCCTTGAGCTTCGTCGAGGAGATGCCGCCGACCCAGACGTCGGGGTCGTACGTCGGCTGGTTGGCCATCGCCACGATCCGGCCGGTGTCGGCCTCCATCACCACAGCCGCCCCCGAGTCGGCCTCGTAGTTGCGGCCGGTGACCTCGTCGAAGGTGCCGCGGGCGGTGGTGATCATCTTGTTCAGCTGGGCCTCCACGACCGCCTGCACCTTGGCGTCGATGGAGGTCACCAGCGTGTCGCCGGGTTGGGCCGCGGTGTCGTCGACATCACCGAGGACCTGGCCCTTGGAGTTCACCGCCACCCGCTGGTAGCCGGGCTGTCCGCGCAGCCAGTCGTCGTAGCTCTTCTCCACCCCGGCCCGGCCCACCACTGAGGCGCCGTTGACGGAGCTGTCCTCGGAGTCCTCGGCCGCCTCCAGCTCGTCGGAGGTGATCGGGCTGAGGTAGCCGAGCAGGTGCGCCGCGTTGATCCCGAACGGTGCCGGATACTCCCGCACGCTCTGCTGCTCGACCAGCACGCCCGGGAAGTCCTCGGGCTGCTCGGAGATCCGCAACGCCTGCTGCTCGGTGATGCTCTCGGCGACCGGGACCGGTTGGTACGGCGAGCCGTTCCAGCACTTGCCCGGCACTGCGCCGTCGGTGCCGCACAGCGCCAGCTTGCGCTCGATCGCGGCGGGCTTCATCCCCAGCACGCCGCCGGTACGACGCAGCAGCGCCCGACGCTGCTTCTCGTCGAACCGACCGAGCAGGGTGGTGTCGATGGAGACCACCCAGACCAGCCGGTTGGTGACCAGCGGACGCCCCTGGGAGTCGACGATCAGACCGCGCTGCGGCTGCACCACGACGTCGCGGATCGACTGCGACGCCGCCTGGCCCTGGTAGTCCTCTCCCGAGACGACCTGGAGGAAGTAGAGACGGGCTCCCAGCGTGGCGAGCAGGGAGAAGACCAGCGCCTGGATGACGATCAGGCGCAACCGGCTGCGGCGCGAGGTGGTGGCGGTCACTGCACCGTCCGTCGAACGGAGGTGGCACGCGCACTGCCCCAGCCGGGCGAGACCCGGCCGGTCGGCGCAGACCCGACCCGCGCCGCCGCACGATGCGCGAGGACGACCAACGGCACCACCACGAGGCCGGCGACCAGGTCGAGCGCGATCGACATCAGCACCACCGGCAACAGCTCACCCAACGGCATCGCCGGGTCGCTGAGCAGGATCCCGCTCAGCGCATAGACCGAGGTGCCCAGGAAGGAGCCGCCGATCACCGCGGCCAACGCCACCCAGCCGTTGGGGCGGGTCTCCTCGCCACCGTCGTTGTCGTGGCCCAGTCGACCCACCACATAGCCGACCAGGGCCAACGCCAGCGCCCAGCGGCCAGCGACGTGGTCGGCCGGCGGCGCGAGGTCGAGCAGAAGTCCTGCGGAGAGGCCGGTGAGCGTGGCGAAGCGCGCGTCGGTGGTCAGCGCGGTGGCCACCACCACGAGCAGGAGCAGATCCGGGACCAGTCCCAGGCCGGCGTCCGGCCACCCCATCCTGGGCAGCACGGTGGTCTGCAGCAGCAACGCGAGGACGACCGCCACCGCGGTCACCACCAGGCGTCCCTTCATCGCTCGCCTCCGATCCGCGCCGAGCCATCCGCCTCGATCACCCGGTCGTGCGTGCCCGAGGGAACCACCACCCCGACCAGATCGAGGCTGGTGAAGTCGACCGCTGGGTCGATGACCGCGCGATAACTGGTCTCCCGGACCGACTCGAAGACCCGGGTGAGGGTGCCGATCGGCACCCCGGAGACGTACGGCGCTCCGCCCTCGCTGCCCCAGGTGAGCACCGTCTGACCTGCCTTGGGCTGCACCGACTGGTTGACCAGCTCGATGTCGAGCGTGCCCTCGTCCTGCAGGCCACCGGTGCCGTGCACGAAGCCGAGCTCGCCGTTGTCGCCGATCCGACCGCCCACCGTGGAGCCCCGGTCGGTGATCAGCCGGACCGTGGCGGTGTGCCCGGTGACGGCGGTGATCCGTCCGACCAGCCCTTCGGCCGCGACCACGGTCATGTCGGGGTGCAGTCCGGAGTCGGAGCCGGCATCGATGGTGACGGTGTCGGAGAAGGCGGCGGCCGGGCCGATGCCGATCACCCGTGCGGGGAGGAGCGCGTAGCCGGTGTCACCGGCGAGCGCGCGCAATCCGTCGAGCTGGGCGAGCCGGTCGTCGTCGTACCCTGCCTTCGCGAGCTGCTGGGTCAGCGCGGCGTTGTCGTCCTCGAGCGCCTCGACCCGTTCGCGCAGGCGCTGGTTGCTCTGCAGGGCGCCGGGGAGGCCGACCGCGGGTCCGACCACCGTGTTCACACCCGCCTGCATCGGCCCGACGACCTCCCCGACCACGCGGCGGACGGGATCGACCGGCGAGGCCTCGCCGCCGGCCTTGTCCACCACCATCAGGGCCACGCAGCCGAGCACCACGGCGGCAACCAACGAGCGGGACGGTCCACGTCGACGCTCACGCTCGCGGCTGGCCGGGCTGCGTCGTACCGGATCGCCGGCGCCGCGCATCCCGCGGACCGCGTCCTCACTGAGTCGATCCGGACGCCGCGGCGGCATCGTGTCGAGCGTCATCAGAACCGCCGGGGGTTGGTCACCAGCACCTGCTGGAGTGCTTCGAACTCCTCCACGCACCGGCCGGCGCCGATCGCGACCGAGACCAGGGGGTCCTCGGCGACGTGGACGGGCATCCCGGTCTCGTGGCGCAGGCGTTCGTCGAGGCCGGCCAGCAGGGCGCCGCCACCGGTGAGCACAATGCCGCGGTCCAGGATGTCGCCGGCCAACTCGGGTGGTGTCTGGTCCAGGGTGACCCGGACCGCGTCGACGATGTCGTTGAGCGGCTCCTCCAGCGCGTGTCGGATCTCCGAGGCGGTGACCTCGACGGTGCGCGGTAGTCCGCTGACCATGTCGCGGCCGCGGATCTCGCCGTTGGACTCCCCCGACCGCGGGAAAGCGGTGCCGAGGCTGATCTTGACCTGCTCAGCGGTGCGGTCGCCGAGCATCAGCCCGTGCTCCTTCTTCATCCAGGCGACGATCGCGGCGTCCAAGTCGTCACCGGCGGTGCGGATCGAGAGCGAGGTGACGATGCCGCCCAGCGAGATGACCGCGACCTCGGTGGTGCCGCCGCCGACGTCGACGATCATGTTGCCGGTGGCCTCGTGGACCGGGAGACCGGCCCCGATCGCCGCCGCCATCGGCTCCTCGACGACGTACACGCGGCGCGCGCCGGCCTGGTAGCCGGCCTCCTTGACCGCGCGCTGCTCGACCGGGGTGATCGACGAGGGCACGCAGATCACCATGCGCGGCTTGGCGAAGTAGCGGCGGCGGTGCACCCGGGCGATGAACTGGCGCAGCATCTGCTCGGTGGCTTCGAAGTCGGCGATCACACCGTCGCGCAGCGGGCGCAGGGCAGTGATGTTGTCCGGGGTGCGCCCCAGCATCTGCTTGGCCTCGTGCCCGACCGCGATCACCTCACCGCTGGCCTCGTTGATGGCGACCACGCTCGGCTCGTCGAGCACCACGCCGCGCCGACGGACGTAGACGAGTGTGTTGGCCGTGCCGAGGTCCACGGCCATGTCCCGACCGATGATGGAGTTCGCCCTCACGCGTCGCCTCGCAGCCCTTGCCGGATCCGGGGTGGATCCGATCGCACGCTCCGGGGAAGCCGACTCCCCGCCCCACTGCACTGTGCTGCCTGTGATGCCTGTGCTGCTTCGGCTGCCGTGTCACGGGTGGTCGGGGAGGCCGAGCGTGCGTGCGATCCGACGGCCTCCGCCTGCGAGGGTAGGAAAATCTGCGGGCTCTCCCGCGCAGACACGCCCGAGCGTCAGGGGTGGCTTTGCGCCGATACGCGTGTGGCGGGTGTGACGAGTGTGGCGATGACGTCAGAGGTTCGGGAACCAGAGCGCGATCTCGCGCTCCGCGGACTCCGGCGAGTCCGAGCCGTGCACCAGGTTCTCGCGGTTGGACATCGAGAGGTCACCGCGGATCGTGCCCGGAGCCGCCTTGCGGCCATCGGTGGCTCCGTTGAGCGCCCGGACGACCTCGATCGCCTCATCACCCTCGAGCACCAGCGCGACCAGCGGACCACTGGTCACGAACGTCCGCAGCGGCGGGTAGAAGTCCCGCTCCACGTGCTCGGCGTAGTGGGCGTCGGCTTGCGCCGCGTCGATGGTGCGCAGCTCCATCGCGACCAGGGTCAGGCCCTTGTCCTCGAAGCGGGACAGCACCTCACCCACGAGTCCGCGTCGGACGGCGTCGGGCTTGAGCAGGACCAGAGTGCGTTGCGTCACGCCGCAGAGGCTATCCGGTACGACGCCCGCCACCGCACCCCGCCCGCCACCGTCAGCGACGCCGCAGCGATCGCGCGATGACGTCGTTGGCCGAGCGTTGGAACGCGCTGACGATGGCGTCGAGGGTCAGATGGCGCAGCTGGGAGAGGTTCTGCTCCACCTTCTCCGCCTCGTCGCGGGACAGGTCCTGCGCTCGCAACGGGGCGATGACGTCCTCGCGCAGCACCTCGGTCAGCTCCTCGGCGAGCGCCTCCATGTGGCGCACGATGGCGTCGTTCGCGGCGCGGACGCCGGCCACCGGGATGCCCAGGTCGAGCAGCCGGACCGTGACGTCGAAGCCGTGCACCGGGGTGAAGCGTGGACCGCGCTCGGCGTCGCTGCGGCGTACCATCCCCAGCTCTTCGGCGAGCGCGAGCTCGTCGTCGCTGAACTTCCGGCCGGCGTGCTGCTCGAGCTGGCGGCGGGTGAGCTCCTCGGGCCCACTGAGGGTCCACGACGTGAGCATCGCCCGCTGGACGGCGAGGTCCTCCATCCGGGCATCGGGCGGGAGCGAGGCCAGGTAGCCCTCGATCGCCTGCAGGGTGAAGCCGTGGCCCTGCAGTGCCCGGATCATCTCCAGCCGGGCGACGTGCGGCGGTCCGTACCAGGCCATCCGGCCCCGTCGCTGCGGCGGCGGGATCAGCCCGAGACTGGCGTAGTAGCGCGTGGTCCGCACGCTCAGCCCGGCGGTCGCTGCGAGCTCGTCGACACTCATCGAGTACGTCGCCTCCGCGGACTCCCCGAGGTCGTCCCGGAGAGCCTCGCTCTCCGGCACGACACGGGGAACTGCGCTCATGACTGTCACAGTACGACTGTCATCGGAGGCTACGCAACGTGACTTCCCGCCTGGATACCCGTTGTCGACTCACAGGGGTTGACGTAGGTCACATCCAGGTAGACAGTTCCATTGTGACAGTTCTACTGTCATCGACCGTTCGCCGGATGTGTCACGACACACCCCGGACCCCGCCGCCCGCACCCGACCAGCCCGAAGGGAGCACCGCCGCATGTCCGCACACGGGACCAGGTCGCTGCCCTCGGTCGTGACCGGCCCGCTGGGCGAGCTCATCGGGATGCTCTCCTTCGGCCGGCAGACGTTCGTCGCGTTCGGCCGCAGCCTCGCCGCCGGTCGGTTCCCGGTCGCCGAGATGGTGGTGCAGACCTGGACGGCGATCAAGGTGTGCACCCTGCCCGCGCTGGCGGTGTCGGTGCCGTTCGGCATCATCCTCGCGTTGCAGGTGGGGGTGCTCGCTCAGGAGGTGGGCGCCGTCGCGTTCACCGGCGCCGGCAACACCCTCGCCGTGGTCCGCCAGGCTTCGCCACTCATCACCGCACTGATGTTGGCGGGTGTCGCCGGCTCCGCCATCTGCGCCGACCTCGGCTCGCGCACGATCCGTGAGGAGATCGACGCGCTGAAGGTCATGGGGCTGCCGGTCCTGGAGCGTCTCGTGGTGCCGCGGATGGTGGCGATCGTGATCGTCGCCGTGCTGCTCAACGGCGTCGTCATGTTCTTCACGATCCTCACCACGCTCAGCATCAGCACCGTGCTGCAGGACCTCCCTCCCGGCAGCTATCTCGCCTCGGTGACGACCCTGGCCCAGCTCTCGGATCTCTGGCTCTCGCTGCTCAAGGCGGCGGTCTTCGCCGTGATCTGCGCTCTGGTCGCCTCCTACAAGGGGCTCAACGCCCAGCGCGGCCCGACCGGCGTGGGTGAAGCCGTCACCAGTGCGGTGGTCACCAACTTCATCCTGCTCTTCGCCGCGAACTTCGTGATCTCCCAGATCCACAGCACCCTCACCGGAGGGCTGCTCGGATGACCACCATCGAGCCAACCCGCGAGCCCACCCGCGAGCCGACCCGCGCACCGAGTGCCCGCCAGCAGGCGGTCGAGGAGGCGGTGCTGAGCCCGCTGGCCTCGATCGGCGCCCAGCTGGTGCTGGCCTGGCGAGCTGTCGCCTCGCTCCCGCTGGCGCTCACCCGTTACCGCGCAGAGATCTCCCGGGTGCTCGCCGACGTCGCGCTCGGGTCGGGCATCTTCATCGTCGGCGGCGGCGTCGTCGGGGTGGTGCTGCTGCTCTCCACACTCACCGGCACCGAGGTGGGGCTCGAGGGCTATCAGGGCCTCGACGTGATCGGCCTGGCCCCGTTGACCGGCTTCATCTCCGGCTACGCCAACACGCGCGAGCTCGCACCCATGGTGGCAGCGCTCGGCTTCGCCGCGCGGATCGGCTGCGGCTTCACCTCCCGCCTCGGTGCGATGCGGATCAGTGAGGAGATCGACGCGCTGGAGTCGATGGCGATCCGCCCGATCCCCTACCTGATCTCCACCCGGCTCGTCGCCGCCTGGATCGTGGTGCTGCCGCTGTACCTGATCGGCCTGGTCGGCACCTACGTCGCCACCGACTTCATGGTGACCACCTTCTACGGACAGTCCGCCGGGACCTACGACCACTACTTCCGCACGTTCGTCGCGCCGATCGACGTCATCTACTCCGGCATCAAGGTGGTCGTGCTGACCACGATCGTCACCCTCATCCACTGCTACCACGGCTACACCGCGACCGGCGGTCCCGAAGGCGTCGGCCGCGCCACCGGCCGCGCGATCCGGGCCAGCATCATCTCCCTGACCGTCGTCGACATCCTGCTGACGCTGCTCCTGTGGGGCGCGGACCAGCAGGTGCAGATCTCGGGGTGAGACGTCGATGTCCGACCTGCTCTTCACCGGCTCCCGCCTCTCCCCGCGTGCGCTCCGACTTCGCCTGGCCGCCGCCGGCCTCGTCGGCGCGGTGCTCCTCGGCCTGCTCACCCTGGTGCTCGGACTGCAGACCCTCGGTGTGCTGAGCGACGACGCCAGGGTCGAGGTCCGGCTGCCCACTGTCGGCGACACCCTGGCGATCAACTCCGACGTGAAGTACCAGGGGATGCGGGTCGGACGGGTGGTCGCCGTCGATCCCGGAGTCGGCGATCCGGAGGGCCCCAGCGCCGAGGTCCTCGTCGACGCCGACCACGCCCTCGCCATCCCCGCCACGGTCCGCGCCCGGGTGCTGCCCGGCACCCTCTTCGGCAACGAGTACGTCGACCTCGTCACCGACACAGACAGCTCCGCACGACGCGGGGCCGGCGTCGTACCGGCGTCGTCGAAGGTGGGGGCCGGGGACCATCTCACCGACGGCGACGTGGTCGCAGCGGACACCTCGGCGGCCACGCTGCGACTGATGGACACCTTCGAGGCAACGCAACGGCTGCTCGCGGCGGTGGACCCGGGGCAGTGGGACACCGCCCTCTCCGAGCTGGCCCGCGCGTTCGACGGCCGGGGCGAGGACCTGCACCAGCTGATCCGCGACGGCAACGGCTACCTCTCCCGGTGGGCCGCGCTCGAGCCGCAGGTGATGGAGGATCTCGGGTTGGTCGCGGACAACGCCGACCTGCTCGCCGACATCGAACCCGAGCTGGTCACCGCGCTGGAGGACTCACTGCCCCTTGCACGAACCGTGGTCCGCCACGAGCAGGACCTGCGGACCTTGATGACCGGCACCTCCGGACTGCTGGACGGCCCCGAGGGGATCACCGCGTTCCTCGCCGCCCACGACACCGAGACCGCGCGACTGCTCGCCGACACCGCGGCCACCCTGCAGGTGTTCGCGGACCGACACCCCGCGTTCGAGGCTCTCCTCGGCAAGGCACCGCAGGTGCTGCGCAACGGCGCCGCCGCCGTGCAGGACGGTCGGATTCAGATGGAAGGCGTGCTCGCCCCGCAGCTCCTGGACCCCTACGACGCCGAGGACTGCCCGCGCTACGGCAACCTGGCCGGTCCGAACTGTCCGGGGGGCCGCTGATGGCACGGCAACTCTCCGAGCTCAGGCGCCACCGGGGCGCGGCGATCGGTGTCGTGCTCTTCACCGCCTTCGCGCTGCTGCTCACCTCGATGGTGGCCGGCACCCTCTCGCGCAGCCAGAGTGGCGAGTCCATCGAGCTCACCGCCGTCTTCTCCGACGCCACCGGCCTCCGCGTCGGCGACGACGTACGCGTCGCCGGGGTGCGGGTCGGACGGGTCACCGGCACCCAGCTCGGCGACGACGCGGACACCGGCCGGGCGATCGTCTCCTTCTCGGTCAGCGCCGAGCAGGAGCTGCGCGCGGACACCGTCGCCACCATCGACTACCTGAACCTGATGGGCCAGCGGTTCGTCGCGCTCGAGCGGCCCCCTGGGCGCCGCACTCAGGACAGCGGCGACGATGCGGTCGGCGTGCTCGCCGACGGCGACACGATCGCCCTGGAGTCGACCCGCCCGGCGCTGGATCTCACCGCGCTCTTCAACGCGTTCCGACCGATCTTCGACCTGCTCCAGCCTGAGGACATCAACCGGCTCGCCGGCAACATCGTCGCCGTCCTCCAAGGCCAGGGCAGCACCCTGCGCAGCCTGCTCACCGAGACCGCCGACCTCACCTCCGGCCTGGTCGAGCGCGACGACGCACTGACCACTGTGGTCGACAACGTCACAGCCGTCTTGGAATCGACCGACAGCCACCGCACCGAGATCAGCCGGCTGCTGCGCGGACTGGGCCGGCTCAGCACGGGCCTGGCCGGGGACCGCCAGCGGATCGCGACCAGCCTGGACTCGTTGGCCGAGCTCAGCGCCACCACGGCGCAGCTGGTCGAGGAGGCCGGACCGCACCTGATCGAGGACGTCCGGTTGAGCCGAGCCTGGTTCCGCTACCTGCGCGACCACGAGGACGAGCTCGTCGCCGCCGGCAGAGGCCTCCCCCAGCAGCTCAAGGTGTATCTGCGCACCCTCGGCTACGGCAGCTACCTGAACGTCTACGTCTGCAGCCTGGACATCGCGCTCAAGGGTGTGGAACCGTCGCTGGACCTCGGACTCGGCAGCAACCGCAACACGGAGCGGTGCCGATGAGGACGCGCCGTGCCTCCGGCGGCCTGTGGACCGGCCTGAGCCTGCCGGTGCAGCTCGTGGTCGCCGCTGTCGTCATCGGGCTGGTCCTGCTGGGTCTGCGGCTGGTCGAGGGCGACCCCGGCTACCACGTCCGGCTCCGGCACAGCGCGGGACTCGAGGCCGGTGACGACGTACGGGTCGCCGGGTTGAAGGTCGGCACGGTGACCGCGGTGACCACCGACCGCGACCAGGTCGACGTCAGCTTCGCGCTGACCCAGGATCCCGCCGACGTCGGCCTGACCAAGGACAGTGCAGTCGAGGTCAAGCTGCTCTCCATCCTCGGTGAACGGTTCCTCGCCTTGGCGCCCGGGAGCGGCGAGGTGCTCGCCGACGGCGCCACGATCGACGTGCGACACGCCCTCGACAGCTACACGATGGACCGATTCTGGCTGGAGAGCGTTCCGGCCGTCCAGGACCTCGACCTGCCCACCCTGCAGCGCGCCATCAACGTGCTGGCCACCGACCTCGCGGTCGCGCCCGACGAGCTCAACCGCGCGCTGAAGGGCATCTCCGGGGTGTCCCGGATGGTCACCGACCGTCGGGAGCAGCTCGACAGCTTGCTCACCTCGACCCGCAACGTCACCGAGCTGGTGATCGACCAGACCGACACCCTGGACACCATCCTCACCAAGGGCGCCTTGGTGATGGCGATGGTCCAGCAGCGGCAGCAGGCGCTGCGCACGCTGCTCGCCGAGGCACACCGGTTCGTCACGGGGCTCACCGAGGTCGTCGACGCGACCGCCCCCGAGCTCGCGCCGGGGCTGCGCGACCTGCGCTCGTTCCTCGACGTCCTCGACCAGCATCGCCAGGACCTCGCCGAGACGCTGCGGCTGGCCGGTCCCACCATGCGCGTGTTCACGAACTCCGCCGGCGACGGCCCCTGGCTCGGCGTCAACGCGCCGTACGCGATCCTCCCCGACAACCTGCTGTGCACGGTGCTGCCCGAGGACTGCTCATGAGGACGCGGATCGTCGTACTAGCGGCTGTCGGTCTGCTCGCGCTCGCCGTCGTGCTCGGCGGCGGCGGGATCAACGGCTGGCTGCGCGGCGAGGGCGACGGCGCGATGGTGGTCACTGCGGACTTCGAGGACACCACCGGGCTCTACGTCGGCAACCAGGTCAGCTACCTCGGGGTCGAGGTCGGCGAGATCGTCGCGGTGCAGCGCCGCGGCACCACGATGCGGGCCGTCCTGCACCTGGACCCCGACGTCGAGCTGCCGGCCGACGCCGGCGCCGAGATCCTGCAGTCCTCCCTGGTCACCGACCGGACCATCGAGATCGGGCCCGCCTACACCGGCGGCGCCACGCTGGCCGACGGCGACCACATCGCCGTCGAGCACACTCGCTCCCCCGCCACCGTCGACGAGATCGCGACCTCCCTCGACGAGCTGGTGCTCGCCCTCGACTCCGGTCTCGGCCGCGCCTCCGGGGACCAGGATCTCGGCCGGCTGCTCGAGTCCACGGCCGACACCCTGCGTGGCAACGGCGACGACTTCGGCACCGTCCTCGCCGACGGTCAGGACGCCCTGGAGGTGGTCAACGACGAGCGTGCGGACCTCACCGCGGTGAGCACCGAACTTGCCGCGATCGTCGACCTGCTCGCCGAACGCGACGGCCGCATCCGCTCCTTCACCCGAGGCGCACGTGCGGCCACCTCGGTGCTGGCCGACCAACGGGAGGAGATGGTGCTCACCCTGGACAGCCTGGACCGGCTCACCCGGGTGGCCACCCGGTTCCTGAAGCGGAACGCCACCGTGCTCGGCGACGACCTGGCCGGTCTCGACGACCTGGTCGCGCTGGTCGAGGAGCACAAGGAGTCCCTCGGTGAGGCTTGGGACGTGATGCCGACGATGGCGGAGAACTACGCCCGCGCCTACGACTGGAAGCTGGGTCGGCTGCGGGTCCAGTTCGCCTTCAGCGTGGGGCCGTTCTCCTCGATCTTCCGCGACCACTTCTGCCAGCTGCTGGTCTCCCAGGTGCCCCAGGGCGGCCGGGCCTGCTCCGCACTGTTCCAGCCCGACGGCACCGGTCTGCTCGACCCGCTGCTGGACGGCATCTACGACGGGCTCCCTGGAGGCATCCCGTGATCCGCCGCCCCACAGCAGCCCGGCAGCGCCCCCGACGACGCCCCACACCACGCGGTACGACGGCCGCCGTCCTGGTCGCCACCCTGGGACTCGGCGGCGGCTGCGGACTGCAGCTCGAGGACGTGCCGATGCCCAGCCTGGTCGACGGGCCGACGTACGCGATCACCGTGGAGTTCGCCGACGCCCTCAACCTGCCCGTCGACGCGCCGGTGAAGCTGGACGGGGCGACAGTCGGCCAGGTCACCGCTGTCGAGGCCGGCGACTACCTCGCCGAGGTTGAGCTCGCCGTCTCCGAGGACGTCGAGCTGCGGGCGACCAGCAGCGCCGAGATCCGCCTGACCTCACCGATGGGCACCGCCTTCGTGCAACTGCTGCCCGGTCGACGCGGTGACCTGCTCGCCGACGGCGACGCGATCGACGTGGCTGCCACCGGCACCGCACCCGACATCACCGACCTGCTCAGCTCACTGTCCACCGTGGTCACCGGCGGCAGCTTCGGCGACATCGCCACCATCATCGACGAGGTCAATGTGGCACTGACGGGCAACGCCGGCGACGTCCGCCGGCTCCTCGGTCGCCTCGACACAGCGGTGAGCGACCTCAACGACGAGTTCGGGACGCTGGACCGGCTCACCCGCTCCTTGAACCGGCTCACCGTCGACCTCGCCGACGACCTTCCGACGATCACCGCCTCGCTGACCGACCTCTCGGACCTGGTCACCGTGTTGGAGCGGCAGCGCACCCGGATGATGCGGACGCTGGGCTCACTGAACCGGTTCGAGACGACCGCGACGCCGTTCACCCGTGCGGTCCGTGAGGACGCGGTGGCCAGCCTCGCCGACATGACGACGGTGCTGACCTCCCTGGTCGGTAGTAGCGAGGACATCACCGGAGTGTTGGAAGGACTGGCCGCATTCGCGAAGGGCAGCGACGAGGCGGCACCGGGGGACTTCGCGAACTTCGATCTCACCTTCCTCCTCGATCTCGAGGCCCTGCTCTCGATCGCACGCGGGGACGAGCCGCCGATCACGCCGTCGGAGGGCGAGCGGTGAGCGGCGCGTCGAGCGCACGGGTGTGGCGCCGCCGGGCGCACCTCGCCCAGGCACTGATCCTGCTGGTGCTGATCGGTGGCGTCGTCTATGTCGCCGACACCATCGTGGGCGGCTCGCTCTTCCACCGCCCGTATGCGCTCTGGGTCGAACTGCCGGCGGCTGGCGGCGTGCACGAAGGGTCGGTCGTCACCTACCGCGGGCAACGGATCGGCGAGGTCTCCGACGTCGCACTCACCGGACGCACCGAGGGCGCCACCGTGGTCGCCGAGCTCTCGATCGACCAGGGCGTCGAGATCCCGCGCGACTCCGACTTCGAGGTGCGCAACCTCTCCGCGGTGGGCGAGCAGTACCTGGACGTGCGGCCCCGCCGCGACGGCGGGACGCTGTACGCCGACGGCGACACCGTGCCCGCCACCCGAACCTCGATCCCGCTGACCGTCCCCGAGGTCCTCGCCGACGCCCAGGCCCTGATGCGCAACCTGGACCCGGCCGACATCGCCACCATCGCCGAGGAGACCGCTGCCCTCTTCGAGGGCAGCGAGGAGGTGGACCTGCGCGCGCTGAGCATCGAGATGGAGGCGGCGTTCGCCCTGCTGAAGGATCTGGAGCCCACGTTGACCCGAGTGGTCGAGGGAGCCGAGACGCCGCTGCGCACCGGTGTCGCGCTGGATGAGGACCTGCGTGCGATCGCCCGCGACCTCGCACTGGTCGCCACCTCGTTCGAGAGCGCCTCGCCCGCGATCCGCAGCACCGTGGTCAACGCCACCGACCTGCTGCCCCGGGTCGAGGAGCTGTGGCGAACCGCCTCACCGAGGCTCAGGTCGATCCTGCGCAACGGGCTGCCGCTCACCACGATGGCGGCCGACCACCTTCAGGGGCTCCACCACTGGCTCGACTGGGTGCCGCTGCAGGCCGATGCGATGGCCGGCTCCACCCGTGACGGCAGCGGCCGCGTGCTGCTGGTGCCGCGGATCCTGAAGAACTGCGTCTACACCCCCAACCACCAGCGCGATCTGCACGACATCTCGCGGCGCGACCCCGCGACCGACGTGCGGTGCACCGACCCGCCGAACGGCACCCAGGCCCGCGGCTCCCGCAACGTTCCCGACCAGGGCTGACCCTGCCTGCGTCGTGCCCGATCCCCTACCCCCGACAGACCCCCGTCACCTGAGAGGAACACCGCCCATGACCGACACCCTCGCCTTGCGCGACCAGATCGAGCAGAGCATCGCCGGCCTGACCATGCCGGTCGCCTTCGCCCGCACCGCCGCCGACCGCGGTGACACGCCGGCCTACTCCGACAAGGTGGGGATCGAGGTGCCGCCCGGCGGCTACGCCCCGGGCTGGCGCACCCTCACCTGGAGTGACCTGCGCGAACGCGCCTACGACGGCGCGGCGGCGCTGATCGAGGCGGGTGTGGTCGCCGGTGACCGGGTCGCGATCATGGCGAGCAACCGGATCGAGCACGTGGTCGCCGACCTGGCCGCGATGAATGCCGGGGCCGTGTCGATGTCGGTCTACAACACTCTCTCCCCCGATCAGGTCAGCTACGTGGCCGGGCACTCCGAGCCCACCGTGGTGGTGCTGGAGAGCGCCGACCACCTCGCTCGCTGGACCGCGGCGCTGGCCGAGACCCCCAGCATCCGGACCGTCGTGCTGATCGACGCGGAGGCGCCGGCCGGCGACGACCGGTTCGTCGGCTGGGACGACTTCCTCGCCGGCGGCGCCGACCACCGGGTCGCCGTACCGGACGCGGTGCAGCAGCGGATCGACGCGATCACCCCGACCGACCCGCTGACCATCCTCTACACCTCCGGCACCACCGGGAACCCGAAGGGCGTCGTGCTCAGCCACCACGCCGTCCTCTACGAGTGCATGTGCTCGTTGCAGGTCGCTTCGCCCGGCCAGGACAACGTCTTCATCTCGTACTTGCCGTTCGCCCACATCGCCGAGCGGACGCTGGGCATGTACATCCCGCAGATCCACGGTGCGGAGATCCATCTGATCGCCGATCCCGCGCAGCTGCTCGGCGCCCTCGGCGAGGTGCATCCCACCCGCTTCTTCGGGGTCCCGCGGGTCTGGGAGAAGATCAAGACCGGCGTGTCGGCCAAGCTCGCCGCCGAGACCGACCCGGAGAAGCGGGCGCAGGTCGAGCAGGCGATGGCGATCGGCCTGGAGTACGTCGAAGCGCAGCAGTTCGGCGCGACGCCCTCGGCCGAGCTGACCGCGAGGTTCGAGGCCGTCGACGGCGCACTGTTGAGTTTCCTCCGCGCGCTGCTGGGGCTGGACCGCTGCGAATGGGCGGCGTCGGCCGCCGCACCGATGCCGCTCGAGGTCGCCCGCTTCTTCGCCGGCCTGGGGATGCGGATCTACGACGTCTACGGGATGACCGAGACGTGCGCGGCGGTCACCGCGTGCGGACCCGACCAGTTCCGCCTCGGCACGGTCGGACGGGCGCTGCCCGGGATCGAGATCGCGCTCGCCGAGGACGGCGAGATCCTGGCCCGGGGCCCGGTCACCTCGGACGGCTACTACCGGCAGGAGGAGGCCACCAGTGCCCTGATCGACGCCGACGGCTGGGTGCACACCGGCGACATCGGCGAGA
This sequence comes from Nocardioides sp. BGMRC 2183, assembly GCA_008123405.1. GTDB lineage: Bacteria > Actinomycetota > Actinomycetes > Propionibacteriales > Nocardioidaceae > Nocardioides. The sequence goes on along the minus strand of VSSA01000004.1, from coordinate 218,893 downwards.
TCGATGAGGACGGCTTCCTGAAGGTGGTCGACCGCAAGAAGGAGATGATCATCACCTCCTCCGGAAAGAACATCGCGCCCTCCAACATCGAGAACCATCTCAAGGAGTCGCCGATCGTCGGTCACGCGCTGGTCTTCGGAGAGGCTCGACCGTACGTCGTCGCGGTGCTCACCCTCGATCCGGAGATCGCGCCGTTGGTGGCCGGCCAGGCCGGCATCGACGCCGACACCGCCGCCGACCTCGCCCGGCTCGCCGAGCACCCGACGATGCTGGCGATGGCACAGCAGGCGGTGGACGCGGCCAACGCGCGGCTCTCCCGCCCCGAGCAGGTCAAGTCCTTCCGGCTGCTCCCGGTCGAGTGGACCGCTGAGTCGGAGGAGCTGACCCCGACACTGAAGCTGAAACGACGCGTCGTGCACCGCAAGTACGCCGACGTGTTGGACGGGCTGTACGCGTGAACACCCCGACCGCCGATGCTCGGCCCTCCTGGGTCAGCCAGAGCCAACTCGAGGAGTGGTGCGGATGGGTGAGCCGAGACCCCTCCGGCGCCGCGACCAACGAGGCGACCGCGCCCTACGACGGCCGGGCGACAGCCGTCGTCCCGGCCTCGACCGAGACCGACGTCGCGGACGCCATCGCCAGCGCCCGCGCCGCCCAGGCCGCCTGGCAGGCGGTGCCCGCGAGCGCGCGGGCCGCGGTGGTGCTGCGTTTCCACGACCTGCTGGTGGAGCGGCAGGACGAGGTGATCGACCTGATCCAGTGGGAGATGGGCAAAGCACGGTTCAGCGCCTGGCAGGAGATCCTCCAGGTCGCGACGATCGCGCGGCACTACGCGCGCCACGGGTCGTCGTACCTGAAGGACAACAGGGTCCGGGGTGCGATGCCCGGGCTGACCAAGGTGCGCGAGGTGCGGATCCCGAAGGGCGTGATCGGGATGATCTCTCCGTGGAACTACCCGCTCTATCTCGCGGTCGGTGACGTGTTGCCGGCCCTCCTGGCCGGCAACGGCGTGGTCTCCAAGGCGGACTCCCAGACTCCGCTGACGCTGCTGTGGGCCCGGGCGCTGATGGCCGAGGCGGGGCTCCCCAAGGACCTGTGGCACGTGGTGGTGGGGCCGGGTCGGGTGGTCGGCAACGCCTTGATCGACGGGGTCGACCACCTCTGCTTCACCGGGTCCACCGCGACCGGGCGCACGGTCGGTGGCCGCGCGGGCGGGCGACTGATCGCCGCCTCCCTCGAGCTCGGTGGGAAGAACCCGCTGATCGTGCGCGCCGATGCCGACATCGCGAAGGCGGCTGCCGGCTGCGTCGCGGCGGCCTTCGCCAACACCGGCCAGATGTGCATCCACATCGAGCGGGTCATCGTCCACGAGGACGTGTACGACGCCTTCCGGGACGCACTGGTGGCCGCCACGGCGAGGCTGGGCCTGGGTCAGACCTACGACTACTCCGTCGACGTCGGGTCGCTGGCCTCACCGGCCCAACTGGAGACGGTGCAGCGACACGTGGACACAGCGGTGGCGGCGGGCGCCACCGTGCTGACCGGTGGTCGGGCCCGCCCGGACCTCGGCCCACTGGTCTACGAGCCCACCGTGCTGGAAGGGGTCACCGCTGCGATGCCGGTGTGCGACGAGGAGACGTTCGGTCCGGTGATCTCGCTCTACCGGGTCACCTCCGACACCGAGGCCATCGCGAAGGCAAACGAGGGCAGCTATGGCCTCTCGGCGAGCATCTGGTCCGCCGACACCGCTACGGCGCAGCGGATGGCGAACCGGGTGCGGGCCGGATCGGTCAACATCAACGACGGCGCCGCGGCGGCGGCCGGATCGATCGAGGCCGGAATGGGAGGCATGGGGGACTCCGGCCTGGGACGGCGTCACGGCGCCGAAGGCATCCGGAAGTACACCGAGTCACAGACCATCGCGACGCAGCGGCTGATGCCGCTCGGTCCCCCGCCGTCGATGACGTTGGAGAGGTTCGTCGGGATCGGCAACGCCCAGCTCAAGCTGCTCAGGACGCTGCGGATGCGCTGAGTGCCACCTCGGTCGCGAGTCCGGGAGCCAGGTCACCGCGGCTGCCGACGACGATCTCCTCCAATCCCAACCATCCGGCGAGTCGGCGGAGCTCCACAGCGAGCTCCGCCGGCGTCGTCGCGGGGGCGCTCGGCTCGGCGAAAGCTGCGGGCACCAGGAGTCGGCCGGTGGCGCGGTCTGCTTTGAGGTCGACCCGACCGACGATCCGGTCGCCGAGCAGGAACGGAAGGACGTAGTAGCCGTGCACCCGTCGCGCGGCCGGCACGTAGATCTCAATCCGGTAGTGGAAATCGTAGAGCGCCTCGGTGCGGGCCCGCTCCCAGATCACCGGGTCGAACGGGCTCAGCAACGTGCGGGCGTGGATCCGGCGGGGCAGGCGTGCGGCGACGTGGAGGTAGGCCGGACGTGTCCAGCCCTCCACGCGCACCGGTTCGAGCTCACCGGCGTCGACCAGCGTCTGCACCGCGATCGACGCCTCGCCGACCCGCATCCGGTAGTAGTCGGCCAGGTCCGGGACGGTCGCGACGCCGTGGCTGCGCGCCGCTCGTCGTACCAGCTCGACGTGGGCGTCCTCGGCGCTCAGGGTGGGGGCGGCGAGATGCTCGGCGGGGATCACCCGCTCGGGAAGGTCGTAGATCACCTCGAACTGGGAGGTGCGGCCCGCGATCGCCAGGTCCCCGGTCCGATAGAGGATGTCGAGCGCCTTGCGGGCCGCCGACCAGTTCCAGCCCCAGTGGTCGCCCTCGCGCGGCGCGCCGTCGTCCAGGGCGCTGGCCGGCAGCCCGCCACGGTCGGCGATGACGGCGAAGAGCTCCTCCTTCAGATGGTGGTCGACGTCGCGCCACCACCCGTAGTTCTGCTCCCGGTAGCGCTCCATCCGGAACCGCATCACCGGCCACAGCTCGACCGGCATCAACGCCTGGACGTGCGCCCAGTACTCCACCAATCGTCGCGGGCGTCCTTCGGAGGCACGACGCAGCAGATCGGGGTCGTAGGGCCCCATCCGCGCGTAGAGCGGCATGTAGTGCGCCCGCTGCAGCACGTTGACGCTGTCGACCTGCAGCACGCCGGTGCGGCCCAGCGTGCGGTCCAGGGTGCGCATCGTCGGCCTGGTGTGCGGGGCGTCGGCAAAGCCCTGCGCGGCGAGCGCGACCCGACGAGCCTGGGCGAGCGAGAGGGACTGCACCCTCCGCACACTAGTGGCGTGTGGCGGAAATGCTTGGACGGTTGGCGTGCCGGTGGTGCGTGCATCGCAAGGCGGCCGCGCGACGGCATACCGGGCGTCTTCCGAGCGCGGCCAACACAGCGAGGCGCGTGCCACCGGTGCGCCAACCGTTCAATGATTGACGACACGCGACACTAGAAGGGCGCGCCGACGGTGGCGGCGAGGGTGGGCGTGCGCCGGGTCACTCGATCTCGACGAGCTTGGCGCGGACGGCGTACATGACCGCCTCCATCCGCGAATGCAGCTGCAGCTTCTCCAGCATGTTGCGGACGTGGTTCTTCACCGTGTTCTCGCTGATCGCGAGGTGCTGGGCGACCTCCCGGTTGCTCATCCCCTTCGCGACCAGGCGCAGCACCTCGAGCTCGCGGTCGGTGAGCTTGAGCGCCGGGGCGTGGACCTGCTCGGGCTCGGAGATCGTCTTGAACTCGGTGATCAGCTTGGCGGCCATGGACGGGCTGATCAGTGACTGGCCGTCGGCGACCACGCGGATGCCTTGGGCGACCTCTTCGATCGAGGAGTCCTTCAGCAGATAGCCCGAGGCGCCGCTCTTGACCGCCTCGTAGAGGTCGCTCTCCTCGTCGGAGACGGTCAACATCACGATCTTCGTCGTCGGCACCGCCTCCTTGATCTTGAGGCACGACTCGATGCCGGACTGCTTCGGCATCCGCACGTCGAGCAGGACGACGTCGGGCACGGTGGCGATCGCCAACTCGACGCCGCGTACGCCGTCGTCGGCCTCGCCGACCACCTGGATGCCGGGCTCGATGCCGAGCAGCATCGTCAGTCCACGACGGAAGAGCTCCTGGTCGTCCACGACCAGGACGCGAACCGGCTCACCCGGTGAGGTGACCGGACCGCCTGCCGGAGGGGTGCCGTTCGTCACCCGGGCATCATGGCACGTCCCTCCGGCCGGCGTGGGAGTGGCTCAGCCTCGATCCAATGATCGGCGGCGCAGTGGCCGCGGATCGCTGGATCGAGGCGTTCAGCCCTCCCCGTTGCCGAGGTCGAGTGAGATCACGCCGTAGTCGTAGCCGCGGCGGCGGTAGACGACGGCGGGACGTTCGCTCTCCTTGTCCACGAACAGGTAGAAGTCGTGTCCGACCAGCTCCATCTCGTAGAGGGCCTGGTCCAGGGTCATCGCGGTGGCCGAGTGGGTCTTCTCGCGGACCACGAGAGGACCGTCGCCGGTCACCGTGATCGGGCCGACCTGGCGCTCCTCGACGGCGACCCCAGCCTCGTCGGAGCTGTTCGAGTTCACCAGCTCCTCGACCCGCTCCGGGGAGAGGGTCTGCCCCATCGACACCGGGCCCTTGCGTCCCCGGTGGATGCGGCGCCGGTCGGCGGCGCGGCGCATCTGTGCGGCCATCTTGTCCAGGGCGAGGTCCAACGCGGCCATCTTGTCGTCGGCCGCTGCCTCCGCCCGGATCACCGGGCCCTTGGAGTAGGCGGTCAGCTCGATCCGTACGGCGCGCTCCTGTTGTCGCGAGTTGGTCTCACACTCGAGTTCGACGTGCACCCGCATGATCCGGTGATCGTGCTTCTCGAGCTTCGCCAGCTTCTCAGTGGCGTGTTCGCGGAAGCGCTCCGAGATCTCGCAGTGCCGTCCGGTGACCACAACGTCCATCAGTGACCTCCATGTGTTGGGTTGATGGGTACTACGACGCCCACCTCTCGGTGCGCGACAAGGGGAAGTTCGAGGGCGGCCGCAGGCAGGCGGCGTTGGTAGTGGAGCGGTCGTCGACCGAGGCCGCCGCCGCCACGGCCTGCGTCGCTCTGCGCGCGCGTCGCCAAGGCGGCCGAGGGAAGGCGACCCTGAAGGCGGAGCGGTCGTCGACCGAGGCCGCCGCCGGCGACGCGCCGCAGAGCGGCGCAGGAGGTGGAGTCCGTCCGGCCGACCTGGTTTTCTCCCCCACACCCGCCTGCTGAGGGGTTCGCAGCTTGCTGCCACTACTGCCCTTCTCCCGGGGGCGGCCGTATCTGACGGCCGGCCCGAGGCAGGACTTACGACTAAGCCGCACCGTGATCACCGCTGTCGAACCGAGGTCCGGCAGCGGCTTACGTGGACCGTTTCGCCTGCGACTGGCATCGGCTTGCCGCACCGTGCACGGGCGTCCGCGCACCGGAGCGGCGCAACCACGGACCCGGACGGACTCCATGCACAGACGTTAGTCCGTGGTACGCCCCGACGAAAGGCTCCGGCCACATCTGGGTCACCTTCACACCTGGTTCTCAGAGATCGCGCGGGAGGTGTTCTCAGGCGGGTGCCGCCTGCGGGTCGCCGCGACCACGGCGACCGCGTGCACCTGCACCCCGCTCGCCTCCAGCGCGCGTTGTGCCTCGCGCGCGGTGGCGCCGGTGGTGAGCACGTCGTCGCAGACCACGACGTACCCGGTCGACACCGGCAGGCGCCGCAACCCACTGCTGGCGCACGCCATCGATCCGGCCAGGTTCTGACCGCGCTCCCGCGCCCGGAGTCCGGCCTGGTCGGCGACGCCGGGGCGGGAACGCAGCAGCGGTACGACGTGCGCCACCCGCCGTTGCCCCCGCAGTCGCCGCGTGGCGAGGCGCGTCATCCGGGTGATCGGGTCGTAGCCACGGGCGCGGATCACCGCCGGCCGCGACGGCACCGGCACCAGGAGCACGGGGTGGGCTGGATCGAGATCGGCCACCGCAGCGCTCACCGAGCACGCCAGCAGCGCACCCAGCGGACGGCCCAACGCGACCACCTGCTTCTCCTTGTGCGCGAGCAGCATCGATCGGAGCAGGTCGCGGTACTCCCCCGCCGCCCACGGCGTGACCAGTCCCGGTGGCGTGGGCGTGGGCCAGGCGGGGTTCGCCTGCTCGGGGAGGGCGCCGCGGCAGGCACGACACAGCGGCCGCCCGGGCTCCCCGCACCCCACGCACGCCGAGCCGAGCAGGAGGTCGGTCCAGGCGTCGGCGAGCGCGGTGCGCAGTGGCGACATTGAAGACATGTGACGAGTAAAGGGAGCCTGACCGGCGCGATGCAGCGGCTACGTCGTACCTGTGGAGGCGTGAGGTCGTCCCCAGGTGCCGCCCAGTGGCAAGGGCGGGTCAAGGCGGATCGGTGCCGCTGTCCGGTCGGGTGCCGCGAGCGGTCAGCCGGCGTAGCCGAGTTGGGTGACCGGCAGATTGAGACTGACCGTGCCACGGGTGCGGACGTCGACCAGTCCCTCGGCGAGCACGGCGTAGGTCGGGTAGTTCTCGTCGACGGGTCCGGCGAGGCCGAGCACCCTTCCGCTGACGATCGTGGAGAGCGTGTCCACCCCGACCTCGGCGCCGTCGGCCGGGATGATGTCGACCTCGAAGAGGCTGCCTGGCCGCGCCGGCGTGAGCCCGGCGATCCGGGTTCGGCTGCTCCAGGCGATCGAGACGATCCGTCGGCCGGCGATCCCGGGATAGACCGTCGTGGTCTGCAGCGCGCGTTGGGCCGCACCACCGGCACCGAGCACGATCCGGACACTCAGGATCGCGTCGCCTCCGCCGGGGCGCCGTACGACGGCGATGAGCCGGGTGCCGTCGCGCGAGGCCAGGATCTCGCTGACGTTGTGACCGGTCACGCCGGGGATCTGGATCTCCTTCGCCCGTCCGTCCCACAGCCGCCACAGCGCGGCCCCGTCCAGACGACGGTCGAGCAGCCAGACACCGCCGGCCAGGTCCCAGGTCGGTCGGGCGAGATCGACCCCCGACAGCACCGTCTCCACGCCGCGCTGCTCGTTCTCGTCGCTGCCCTCTTCGGCGGCGATCGTGCTGCGCAGCGCCGTCGTACCGTCACCCGTGATGCCGATGGCCTGGGTGCCGTCCGGCGACACCCCCACCGAGCGGAGCTGGTACCGGCCAGTGCCGAACGCTCCGGCGACAGGCGCTAGACCGACCGGGTCGCCGGTCACGACGCGACCCCGGTGCAGGCCGTACAGCGCGGTCGAGGTGCCTGCCCCCTTCGGATCGAACCGGGCGCCGGCCTGGACCGAGTGGAGTGTGGCACCGCCCGGCACGCGGATGTCCTCACCGTCGATCCGCATCCGGAAGGCAGTGATGTCGGGGGCCTGGCGCAGGGTCCAGGCCATCTGCGCCACCATCAGCTCGGCCTCGGCCGCGGAGGGGCGAGGCGCCTCGCCGACCATGTTGATCTCGGCCACCCCGGACTCCGAGACGGGCACCGAGAGTCCGATCGAGACATCCTCGGGCATGAAGCTGCCCACCACGTCACGCAGACCGTCGGGCGGACCGTTCAGCAGGGCGGTGACCAGGCTGGTCGCCAGCTGGTCGCCCTGCGGCAGGAAGACGGGCTCGGGGACGAGGGTCTCCGCGCTGGGCGTGAAGTAGTAGAGGGAGACCTGCTGGAACCGTTGTTGGAACCAGTTGGCCGGCACCACCAGGGCGTCCGGCGGACCGTCGATCCGGAACTCGCCGTCCTCGATCGCCATCGGAAAGCGGAGCTTCTGGTCCCGTCGCGGCAGGGCCCCGCGCCACGAGCCGACGTCATCGATCAGGTCGGCGCCCGTCAACTCGACGGTGACCTCGGTGCTGGCCTGCTGCGGCGGCTGCGCGTCGGAGTAGACGATCGTCTCGTTCTCCGGGGTCCACACGTCGGCCGCATCGGCGGTCAGGTACTCCTTGGCGACCGACGTCTGGATCGGCCATGCAGTCATCGCGTCCAGGAAGCCGGTCACCACTTGGAGCCGGGAGGCGCCCTCGACGGGTGGCCGGGCGTCGATGTCGAGCGCCTGCTGGGTGTCTTGCTCGACGTCGGCATCCTGGGTGACGATCGGCCCCTGCTCTGGCAGGCCGACGCACCCGGCCAGGCCCAGCGCCACGATCAGCCAGACCAGCACGGCCAGCCGCTGCCGGGTCACGGCTTCAGCTCTCGTCGTCATCGCGGGTGCTCCCCCGGGTCGGCGGGTCGGTCAGGAGGTCGGGGTCGACGGTCAAGGAGGACGCCTCGGTCGGCTCGCCGGCCGGCAGGGGTGGCGCGTCGTCCGGGGTCAGCCCGAGGGGTGAATAAGTGAGCAGTCCACCGGCATGGCGAGGCACGGTCAACCGGAACTGGGCGCCCGCCCCCGGCCTTCCCCAGGCCTGCAGCCAGCCGCCGTGCAGGTGGGCGTCCTCCAGTGAGATCGCCAGCCCGAGGCCGGTGCCGCCGCTGGTGCGCGCGCGTGCCGGATCCGAGCGCCAGAACCGGTTGAAGACCATCGCCGCGTCGCCGGGAGCGAAGCCGACCCCGTAGTCGCGCACCGTCACTGCGGCGGCGTGGTCATCCCCGGCCAGGCGGATCCGGACCGGATGGTCGGCGTCGTCCGGCTCGGCGTGGTCGATCGCGTTGGTGACCAGATTGCGCAGGATCCGCTCCACCCGTCGTACGTCGACCTCGGCCCGGACCGCGCCGTCGACCTCCTCGATCTCCACCCGCAGGCCGCGGCTCTCCGCCAGCGGTCGGTAGGCGTCGGCGACCCGGTGGGCGAGGTCGAGCAGATTCGCGTCCTCGGTCTCCAGCACAGCGGCGCCGGCATCGAACCGGCTGATCTCCAGCAGGTCGACCAGGAGGTTCTCGAAACGGTCCAACTCGTCCTGGAGGAGCTCGGCAGCGCGCGCCGTCGTACCGTCGAAACTGTCCCGGGCGTCGTGCAGCACGTCGCCGGCCATCCGGACGGTGGTGAGCGGGGTGCGCAGCTCGTGGGAGACGTCGGAGACGAACCGGCGCTGCACCCAGCTGAGCTCCTCGAGCTGGCGGATCTGTCGCTGCAGGTTGGTCGCCATCTGGTTGAACGAGTAGGCGAGCCGGGCCAGGTCGTCCTCACCGGTGACCCGGAGCCGTTCCTGGAGCCGGCCTGCGGCGAGCCGCTCGGCCACCTTGCGCGCCATCCGCACCGGCGTCACCACCTGACGGGTGACCAGCCAGGTGATCCCACCGACCAGCAGGATCATCACTCCGGCCGCGGTCAGCACCGCCCGAGTGACCAGGCCGAGGGTGTCTTCCTCCTCCTCGAGCGGGAAGAGGAAGTAGAGGGTGTAGGTCTGGCCGTCCGAGGGGAGCTGGACCTGGGAGCCGACCGCGATACCGGGCTGCACCTGGGTCTCGCCATCGCTGTCGGTGTGGATGATCGTGGTGTAGGTCCACGCGGTCTCCTGGTTGACCGCGTCGAAGTGCGCCTCCAGCTCGGCCGGGATGCTGTCCAGGTCGAGACCACTGGTGTAGAGGGCGCCACCGTCGGCGAGCTCCAGCCCGTCACCGACCGGTCCCCCGAGGGCCACGAAATAGCCGCGGCTGGTGCCACGCTCCACGATCGGGTCGACCAGGTCGCGCTGCTGCCGGGAGACGTTGACCTCGGTGCCGGACGCCGCGCTCAGCCGATCCTCGGCGTCGGCGGTCTCGGCGTCCACCTCGCCGAGCACCACATCGGCACGGTGCTCCAGCAGCCCGTCGCGGACCTGCTGCAGCAGGAACCAGCCCACCGCGCCGACGGCGAGGGTGCTGAGCAGCATTGTCGCCACCACCACACGGGCCTGGACCGAGCGTCGCCAGAAGGTCAGGCCCCGACGGACGGTGGCGACGGCGCGGGACCCTGTCCCCGGGCGCCGTGCCGAGACACGTGGGTCGCCGCCGGACCCGTCGTCCGCGCGACTCAGCATGCTCAGCTCGAGCCGGCCTTGTAACCGACCCCGCGGACGGTCAGCACGATCTCGGGGTGCTCCGGGTCGTGCTCGACCTTGGAGCGCAGCCGTTGCACGTGCACGTTGACCAGGCGGGTGTCGGCGGCGTGCTGATAGCCCCAGACCTCTTCCAGCAGCACCTGCCGGGTGAAGACCTGCCACGGTCGCCGGGCCAGGCAGAGCAGCAGGTCGAACTCCAGCGGGGTCAGCGCGATCTCGGAACCGTTGCGGGTCACCGAGTGCCCCGCGACGTCGATGACCAGGTCCTTCAACGTGAGGCTCTCCGCGGCGACGGCGTCGGTACGACGTACCCGGGCGCGGATCCGGGCGATCAGCTCCTTCGGCTTGAACGGCTTGACCACGTAGTCGTCCGCCCCGGACTCCAGCCCGACCACCACGTCCACGGTGTCGCTCTTCGCGGTGAGCATCACGATCGGTACGCCGGACTCGGCCCGGATCTCCTTGCACACGTCGATCCCGTCCCGCCCGGGCAGCATCAGGTCGAGCAGCACCAGGTCGGGGCGGTAGTCACGGAACTCCGTGAGCGCCAGGTCACCACGGGCGCAGACCCGCGAGTCGAACCCCTCCTGACGCAGCACGATGCCGAGCATCTCGGCCAGCGGCGCGTCGTCGTCGACCACCAACACCCGACCCTTGGTCGGGAAGGCGGCAGCGGCGGGTTGGCTCATGCGCACCATCTTGCCAAAGGACGGACGTCACACCCGTCATCGGCGGGTGTTCCTTGCGTCGCGGGCCGCGTGGCGCCGCCGACGCCGGGCGGGTCGGCCCGTGGGGACCGCGTGGAGGAAGCGAGGAACGAGCGACCGGAGCGAGGGCGCCGCGGACCGAGCCGGAGGCGTCGATCAGCGGCGACCCGCTCGCGCCCTTCCCACCGACCACCGTCGGCCGCCAGACCACACCACACCCAGCGAACCTCGACCGCGTGCGCGGCAGCGTGGCGCCGCCGACGCCGGGCGGGTCGGCCCGTGGGGACCGAGTGGAGGAAGCGAGGAACGAGCGACCGGAGCGAGGGCGCCGCGGACCGAGCCGGAGGCGTCGATCAGCGGCGACCCGCTCGCGCCATCAGTAACGGTAGTGGTCGGACTTGAACGGGCCCTCGACCGGGACACCGAGGTAGTCGGCCTGCTCCTGGGACAGCGTGGTCAGCTCGACACCGAGGGCGCCGAGGTGGAGGCGGGCGACCTCCTCGTCGAGGTGCTTGGGCAGCACGTAGACACCGACCGGGTACTCCTCGGGCTTGGTGAAGAGCTCGATCTGGGCCAGCACCTGGTTGGTGAAGGAGTTCGACATCACGAACGAGGGGTGGCCGGTGGCGTTGCCGAGGTTCAGCAGGCGCCCCTCGGAGAGCACGATGACCTTCTTCCCCTCTGCCGCATCCTTGGGCGGAAAGATCCACTGGTGGACCTGCGGCTTGATCTCGTCCTTGACGATGCCGGGGATCTTGGCCAGGCCGGCCATGTTGATCTCGTTGTCGAAGTGGCCGATGTTGCCGACGATGGCCTGGTTCTTCATCTTCTCGAAGTGCTCGACCCGGATGATGTCGAAGTTGCCGGTCGTGGTGATGAAGATGTCGGCGGTCTCCACGACGGACTCGAGGCGTCGTACCTCGAAGCCGTCCATCGCGGCCTGCAGCGCGCAGATCGGGTCGATCTCGGTGACGATGACGCGGGCGCCCTGGCCGCGCAGCGACTCCGCGCAGCCCTTGCCGACGTCGCCGTAGCCGCAGACGACGGCGACCTTGCCGCCGATCATCACGTCGGTGGCGCGGTTGATGCCGTCGATCAGGCTGTGCCGGCAGCCGTACTTGTTGTCGAACTTGGACTTGGTGACCGAGTCGTTGACGTTGATGGCCGGGAAGAGCAGCGAGCCCTCCTTGAACCGGTCGTAGAGACGCAGCACACCGGTGGTGGTCTCCTCCGAGACGCCCTTGATGGCGCTGGCGATGTTGGTCCAGCGCGTCGGGTCCGCATCGAGGGAACGGGCCAGGACGCGCAGCACCTCCTTGTACTCCTCGTTGTCGGTGGAGTCCTGGCCCGGTACGGCGCCGGCCTTCTCGAACTCGACCCCCTTGTGCACGAGCAGGGTGATGTCGCCACCGTCGTCGAGCAGCATGTTGGGGCCGACCGGGTTGCCGGCTTCGTCGGTGAAGTCGAAGACCTTCTCGGCCAGGTCCCAGTACTCGGCGAGGGTCTCGCCCTTCCAGGCGAAGACCGGCGTGCCGGCGGGAGCGTCGACAGTGCCGTTCGGCCCGACGACGACCGCGGCGGCGGCGTGATCCTGGGTGGAGAAGATGTTGCAGGAGGCCCAGCGCACGTCGGCGCCGAGGGCGACCAGCGTCTCGATCAGCACGCCGGTCTGGATGGTCATGTGCAGCGATCCGGCGATCCGGGCGCCGGCCAGCGGCTTGGCGTCGCCGTACCGCTCGCGCAGGGCCATCAGGCCGGGCATCTCGTGCTCGGCGAGGGTGAGCTCCTTGCGGCCGTAGTCGGCCAGGCTCAGGTCAGCAATGGAGTAGTCCATGAATGTGTCGTCCTCGAGGCTCGTGAACGGTGTCCTGCGGCGCATCTGCGCTCCTTCGGGATCTCCCGCGCATGACCCTGCCCACACTACAAGCGGGCCTCGGGCGCGGCTCAATCCAGGGACCGGGTCCGCCGAGGCGATCAGGTCAGGTCGCGGTAGTGGGTGAGCAGCTTGGTGAGCACGGTGACCGCGCTCTGCAGCTCGTCCAGGTGCACCGGGTCCAAGGCGGTCAGCATCTGCTTGATCTCGGTGCTGGAGACCCCGACGGTGCGGGGCAGGTAGAGCACCTCGCAGTGCTCCTCGAGGTGGTCGAACTTGCCGCGCCAGTCGTCGCCCATGACGAACAGGTCGACGTCGTACTTCTCGATGTCGTCGGCCTTCTGCTCCCAGGACTCCTCGGGCAGCACCAGGTCGACGCCGCGGATGGCGCTCACGATCGCGGCCCGGTCCTCGTAGGAGACCACCGAGCGTTTGCCCTTGCCGGCGTTGAACTCGTCGGTCGAGACACCGACGATGAGCCGGTCGCCGAGCTTGGCGAGCCGTTCGATCAATCGCAGGTGGCCAATGTGGAACAGGTCGAAGGTGCCGTAGGTCAGCACTGTGCGCGACTCGCCACGCCGTTCGTCGGCGCTCATCCGGCGCTCCCGGTCGACGGCGCCTCGGCGTGGCCGCCGCGCTTGGGCACGAAGTGCACGACCGCGGCGATCACGGCGCCGACCAGCAGGCCCACCAGGGCCGAGGCGACGGTCTCCACACTCCAGGCCAGCGTCGGCCCGAGCACGGCGACGTCCACGGCGTGGTGGACGTCCTCTGCCAGGTGGTGGATGGCGTCGTACGGCGCGCTCCACCAGCCGACCTCCTCGAGGTTCACCAGCAGGATGTGGCCGCCCACCCAGAGCATCGCGGCGGTGCCGATCACGGTGATCGCGGCGAGCAGTTTCGGCATTCCGGCGACCATCGCGTGGCCCACCCGCTGCGCCCCGGCCGACGAGCGCTGGGACAGCAGCAGCCCCACGTCGTCCATCTTCACGATCAGTGCCACCACCCCGTAGACCACGGCGGTGATCAGCAGGGCGACGACCACCATGATCGCCAGCTGGGACCAGAAGGACTCGTCGGCGACGGTGTTGAGCGAGATCACCATGATCTCTGCCGAGAGGATCAGGTCGGTGCGGACCGCGCCGGAGATCATCGTCTTCTCGGCGTCCGGCCCACGCTCGACGGCAGGGGTCTCGTGATGACCGTGGCCGGAGATCTTGGACCAGATCTTCTCGGCACCTTCGAAGGCGAGGTAGGCACCACCGATCATCAAGATGATCGGCAGCGCGTCGGGCAACAACGCGTTGAGCAGCAGCGCCACCGGCAAGATGATGAGCAGCTTGTTGCGGATCGACCCGATCGCGATCTGCTTGATGATCGGCAGCTCACGGTCCGCTGCGACGCCGTGCACGTACTGCGGGGTGACCGCGGTGTCGTCGATGACCACCCCGGCCGCCTTCGCCGACGCCCGTCCGGCAGCCGCCCCCACGTCGTCGACGGAGGCCGCGGCGAGCTTGGCGATCGCGGCGACGTCGTCCAGCAGCCCGAACAGACCTGCGCTCATGACGCGTCACCGACACGGTGCTCGCTGACACGGTGCTTGCTGGTGGCGCGCAGCGGGGGAAGCGACGAACGGGGCGAGGTGCTCACGCGCGGAAGGGTACCGGGCGCCTCTCCTCGACCCGGTGCTCCGCTCCGGCGAGCTCGCCGTGGGTGGTGGTCCGGTGCAGCCGCACGGCGCGTCGTACCCGCTCTTCGGCAGTGCCCAACGGGTCGACCAGGTGCTGCAGTCGGCCGGCGATCGGCAACCACGCCAGCAGCAGCGCGAGGGCGGCCGCCCCCACGGTGGTCAGGGCGAGCGCGAGGTTCTCGTGCGCCGCCGCCCACTCCGGGTATTCGGCGTAGAGCAGCCCCTTCACCACGAAGCCGTGGAACAGGTAGACGATCAGGGTCCAGCTGCCCATCCGGGTGAACCAGCCGGTACGACGCGGCACCAGCGCCAGGAAGGCGAACCCGCCGAGCATGCCGAGGCCCAACAGCGCGGCACGCGTCGCGAGCGCCTCCGGGGTGGTGACGTCGAGCTCGCCGTACTGGGCGCGGTAGTAGAGCCACTCGGTGGCCGCCCAACGGTCGAGGTTGGCGGTGAAGAACCAGAACCCGACGAAGACGCCGACGGCGGCGATCGCCGGGATCGGTCCGCGCAGCCACTCCAGGCGTGCCGGCGTCGCCTTGAGGCCGAGCACGAAGAACGGCAGCATGCCCAGCACCCGCGCCATGTCGAGGGTGTCGCCGGCCCACAGACCCGCGGCCAGGCTGATCCCGATCGCCACGACCAGTCCGCCGGTGAGCGGCCGGAAGACCGGGGTGAGCAGGCGCCAGAAGAAGAGCGCAGCCAGGTACCACAGCGGCCAGTGCGGGTCGCGGAAGAGATCCTCGAGCTGTTCGCCGCCGACGTACACCCGGAAGAGCGCCATCAGGCATTCGAAGATCACGTAGGGCACCGCCACGGTGCGGACCAGCTGCCACATCCGCTCGGTGCTGTAGCTGAAGCCGCGGGAGAGGTAGCCGGTGACGAAGACGAAGGCCGGCATGTGCCAGAGGTAGAGGAAGTCGTAGAGGTGGCCCTCAACCTCCTGGCGGACCGGCAGCAGGGTCCACGCGTGCCCGATCACCACCAGGGTGACCAGGGCCATCTTCGCGTTGTCCCACCAGGGGTCGCGCATCTTCGGCTGGGTCGGCACGCCTTGCGGGGACGGCTGCGCGTCCGGTCGGCGCCGAGTTCGCTCTCCGGGCATTCCTCCGGTCTACCGGTCGTTCCTGAGAGCGGTACTCAGGAAACTGGCGCTTCGCGGCGAAAGCTTCGCGTGGTCAGCGTGAGTTTCCCCGCTGCAGCGGGGAAACTCACGCCGGCGCCACCCCTGACCCGCACCCCGAAATCGCCGATCTCAGCCGTCCCGCGCCACCCGGAACCCTAGGTTCCCGGTGGTGCTGTCGGGGGTGTTGGAGCTGCGCGCGTCGACCCGGTAGCGCCAGCAGTAACTGTCGTGGCAGAGATAGGAACCGCCGCGCATCACCCGCGCCTGGCCCGCCGGAGGTCCGGTCGGAGCGGTGGTCGGCGCGACCCGGTAGTAGCCGGGGTGGAACCAGTCCGCGCACCACTCCCAGACGTTCCCGGTCATCTCATACAGACCGTAGTCGTTGGCGGCGTAGCTGCCGACCGGGCAGGTGCCGACCCATCCGTCGGCACCGGTGTCGTTGCCCGGGAAAGTGCCTTGGAAGACGTTCATCCGGTGCTCGCCGTCCGGCTCGCGCTCCTCGCCCCACGGGAAGTGCTGTTCGGCGCGCCCGCCGCGAGCGGCGCACTCCCACTCGGCCTCGGTGGGAAGCCGCGTGCCGCTCCACTGGCAGTAGGCCTGGGCATCCAGCCAGCTGACCTGCACCACCGGGTGGTCGGGCCGGGACTCGACGTCGCTCCAGGGCCCCTCGGGGGCACGCCAGGAGGCGCCTTCGACCAGCCGCCACCAGGGAGCGGCGGCGACCGCCTGGGTGGGTGGGGCGTCGTCGGGCATCAGCCCGACGAAGACGAAGGAGTTGCCGAACTGCTCGGCGGTGGTGACGTAGCCGGTGGCCGCGACGAAGGCGGCGAAGTCGGCGTTGGTGACCGTGTGCACGGCCAGTTCGAAGCCGTCGATCTCGACCGGGTGAGCCGGACCCTCGCCGTCGGCCCGGTAGCCGCGCGGGTCGTCGGTGCCCATGGTGAACCGTTGGCCCGGGATCGAGGCGAAGCGCGGCGCCGGTGTGCCGTCGGAGGCAGCGCGGTCGGGGACGCCGGGGATCGGCAGTAACGCCGGTTCGGTGGGCTCGACTGGCTCGCCCCCGATTGCGTCGCGGCCGGGGCCGCAGCAGGCGCTCACTCCGTCACCAGCCCGAGTCGCAGGTACTCGGCCGCGTAGGTGCCCTGCAGCAGCAGCGAGGCGTAGCGAGCCACGTCGCCGTCGGTCTCCGCGGTCACGGTCTCGACCCGCACCCGCTGGTCCGCAGCGGCCGCCTCGAGGCGCTCGCGTTGCGCGTGCGCCACCGGGTCGTCCGCGCCGTCATCCAGTACGACGAGCGCCGGGCGCCGCTTTCCGCCCGACTCGTCGCTGTCCGCGAACGGGTCGTCGAAGACGCTGTGCGGACGTGCCGCCTCGATCACCGGCAACAGGTGCTCCGCGTCGCCCGCCAGTGCCGCTCGGCCCGAGGAGCGGCGGATCGACTCGGCCACCCGTCGAGCGGCCCGGGCCGCCAGCACCGAGCCGCCCCAGACCAGCGGGTCGGTATCGGCCAGCGCGAGCGCCAGCATCTTGCCCGGATTGATCGAGATGTCGCGACGCGGCGCGCACGCCATCGCCACCTCGTCCAACGCGCTGGCGACGGCGTCCGGGCTCGCCACGGGTCCGAGAGCCACCTGGTGCAGGAAGGCGAGCATGGCCACGGCCGTCGCCAGCTGGTCGCCGGTCTGGGTGGGCAGGATCGTGGTCCACCGGGAGCCAGCGTGGTCGGCGACCCGGGAGGCCGGCGGGGTCGCCACGACCAGCTGACAGCCGCGACGGGCGGCCTCGGCGACCGCGGACGACGCGCCTTCGTCACCGCCTTCGGGGGCGAGCACGACGACCAGGTCGAGGCTGCCGGCCCAGCCGGGCAACCCCGGGTTGGGCCAGGCCACGAACGGCACCGGGCAGACCGGCTCCAGCACGGCACGCAGCAGCCGTGAGTCAGGGCCGGCGGCGATCACCGCGCGCGGCCGGGAGTCGCTGGCGCGGGCCACCGCCTCGGCGATCGCCTCGGTCGCCGCACCGACCTCGCGTCGTACCCGGGAGCCGGACTCGGCCAGGGTGCGCAGCCGAAGGTCGGCCGCGCCCAGGGCGGTCTCGTCGTCGAGCCGAGACTCGTCGAACCAGGTCATTGTCGGATCCAGCCCGCTCAGGCCGGCTTGCGGGCCTCGTCGACCAGCAGCACCGGAATGCCGTCGCGGACCGGGTAGGCCAGCCCGCAGTCGGTGCAGACCAGTTCGGTCTCCTCCCCCGCCGCGGTGACCTCCAGGTCGGCGCGGCAGGCCGGGCAGACGATGATCGCGAGCAGCTCGGGGTCGAGGCCCGCGCCCGCGCCCGCGCCGCCGGCGCTCACGCGTCGCCCCGGATCACGGAGAGGACCTCGTCGCGAATCTTGGCCATGGTGGTCTCGTCCTTCCCCTCGACGTTGAGGCGGAGTAGGGGTTCGGTGTTGGAGGCACGGACGTTGAACGCCCAGTCGGCGTGGCTCACGCTGAGCCCGTCGAGATGGTCGAGGGTGACACCGTCGCGGTCGTCGTACCGGGTCTGGAGGGCGGTGAGGACGGCTGCCTGGTCGGCGACGGTGGAGTTGATCTCCCCGCTCAGCGGATACCGCTCGTACTCGGCCATCAGGGCCGAGAGCGGCTGGTCGGTGGCGGCAAGCGCGGCCAGCGCGTGCAGTGCGGCGAGCATGCCGGAATCGGCACGCCAGAAGTCACGGAAGTAGAAGTGGCCGCTGTGTTCGCCACCGAAGATCGCGTCCGTCTCCGCCATGGTGGCCTTGATGTAGGAGTGGCCGACGCGGGTGCGCACCGGGGTCCCGCCGCGCTCGCTGACCAGCTCGGGAACGGCGCGCGAGGTGATCAGGTTGTGGATGACGGTGGCGCCGGGCTCCTTGGCGAGCTCACGGTCGGCGATCAGTGCGGTCAGGGTCGAGGGCGAGACCGCCTTGCCGCGCTCGTCGACCAGGAAGCAGCGGTCCGCGTCACCGTCGAAGGCCAGGCCGATGTCCGCGCCCTCGGCGAGCACACGTTGCTGGAGGTCGCGCAGGTTCTCTGCCTCGATCGGGTTCGCCTCGTGGTTCGGGAAGGTGCCGTCGAGCTCGAAGTAGAGCGGCACCAGGTCGATCTGGTCGGCGAGCCGGTCGAAGACGGCGGGTGCGGTGTGGCCGGCCATCCCGTTGCCGGCGTCGACGACCACCTTCAGTCGTCGCCCGGTGACCGGCGCGAGGCCGAGCAGATGGGCCGCATACGCCTGGAGTACGTCGTGCTGGCTCACCGATCCGGTCCGAGTCGCCGTGGCCGGCGCACCGGTGGCGATCCGGTCGCGGATCTCGGCGAGGCCCGAGTCCGTGCCGACCGGCTGTGCGAAGGCCCGGCACATCTTGATGCCGTTGTACTGCGCGGGATTGTGGCTGGCGGTGAACATCGCGCCGGGCAGCTCCAGGTGGCCCGAGGCGAAGTAGAGCTGGTCGGTGGAGGCGAGGCCGATCATCGTGACGTCGGCACCGGCGGCGGTGGCGCCGTCGGCGAAAGCGCCGGCCAGGCCCGGCGAGCTCGGGCGCATGTCGTAGCCGATCACCACGGCGCTCGCGCCGAGCACCTCGACGTAGGCGGTGCCGGCTGCGCGGGCGAACTCCTCGTCCAGCTGGTCGGGGACGGTCCCGCGGACGTCGTACGCCTTGAACACGGCGGCGAGGTTGTCGACGGACGTGGTCGAGGAGGGCATGGACCGGACCCTAATGCACCTGTCCGCAGAGCTCAGTCCGAGGTCAGCACCCGCAGGTGTCCCCGTCGGGCGACCTCGCGACCGGCCTCCCGGGGCGGCTCGACCACCGGGGCCGGGCGACCGGCCTCGCGGACAGCGTCCGCGAGGGCGAGCAGATCGTCCTCGCTGGGGCCGCTCTGCTGGTTGCCGAGAGCCAGCCGGACGACCTCCCAGCCCCGGGGCGCCGAGAGGCGCTCGGAGTGGAACGCGCAGAGGTCGTAGGCGTGGGGCTCGGCGTAGGTCGACAACGGCCCGAGGACCGCGGTCTGGTCGGCGTAGACGTAGGTCAGCGTGGCCACCGCGGAACGCGCGCATGCAGTGCGGGAACAGCGCCGGGCGAGACTCACGAGGCTGACCGTACCGCCCGTTCGCGCGCGCGGCCGATAGGCTCGCTGATCATGGAGAACTCGACCGACGGCGGCCGCCGTGGTCGGGATCGCCGCGGGCGCGGCATGCGCGGCCCGGCGGTGCTGCCGGGACCGCTGTCGCCCCGCCCCCCGCTCCCCCGTTCGCCACGCGACATCTTCGACCGGATCGTGCTCGAGGTGGTCACCGAGATCGACGAACGCTGGTCGGCCCGTTTGGGTCTGGTCGAGTACGCCGTCGAGGACTCGCCGTACTTGCCAACGGATTGGGAGGAGGGCCGGGTGCCGCTCTCCTCACTGATCCGCGGCCGCGGCGGCGCCCCCACCCGCCTGGTCGTCTTCCGCCGTCCGATCGAGCACCGCGCCATCGACCGCGCCGATCTGGAGGCGATGATCCTCACCGTGATCGTGGAGCAGGTGGCCGAACTCCTCGGCATCCCGGCCTCCCAGGTGGACCCCCGCTACCACGACGACTGACCCACCCGTCGAGTTGGGGTTTCGGGCCCCTCGAGTTGGGGTTTCGGGCCCCTTGAGGTGGGGCTTCGATCGACCCGCTCCTCACCGGGAGCGGAACCCACAACTCAACGGGCCCAAACTCACAATCGAACGGGCCCGAAACCCCAACTCAACCCCCTAGCGGGGGAGGACGGTCGGGACCTCGGAGTCGAGGAGGGCGGGCTGGACGGGGATGTAGGTGGCGCCGGGACTGTCGCCGCCGGTGTCGACGCGGACCGTGGCGGCCACGTCGGCGTTGCGGGTGGAGAGGGTGAGCGCAGCGGTGCCGTCGGGGAGGTCGAGGACGGCGGCACGGTCGGCCCCGATCTCGACCCGCTCGTCAGACAGCAGGGCCTTGCCGTCACTGTCATAGGCGTCGACCCGGACGGTGCCGGTGCCGGTGGCGCCACCCAGATAGAGCCGCCCCTCCCCCTCCGGTACGACGACCGCAGCAGGCTCCTCGAGCCTCGCCGCAGCGCCGACCGCGACCAGGTCCTCCTCGACGAGTCCGCGTGCCGTGCTGACCACGGGGGCGCTGGACTCCACCACCAGGCCGAGCATGCCCTCGCCGGCCTCGGCGTCGACCAGCGAGCGCAGTGGCACCCTGCGCGAGCTGAGCGGCGGGAGCACCACGTCCTCGGCCGAGCTGGGGGCGAAGACGGCCTCCTCGGTGAGCACCCGGACCGAGACCCGGGCCTCGTCGTCACCGGGGTTGGCCAGGTGGAGCCAGGCCTGCTCGGCAGCCGGGTCGACGCCGAGCAGCAGGCCGGAGGTGGTGGGCTCGGCTTGGGCGGGTAGCGCCTCGACGCTCACCCGACCGGCTCCGAGCGGGTCCCACTGGTGCGCCACCGAGGCCGAGACGCGTCCCCGGGTCACGGCGACGTGGGCGGCGACCTCCGAACGGCGCGGAGCGATCTCGGCGAGGTCGAGCCGGACCGTGCCGCCGGCGCGGACGGGCACGTCGCGGAGTCGGTCCTCCTCCACCGGGCCTGACGGCCCGAGCAGCGTGACGTCCACGACCGCCGGGGTGTCGTCGGGATTGACCAGCGTGATCACCGAGCCGTTGCGGGCGGACGCGCCGAGGCCGACGTACCACTCGTCGTAGGCGAGCGGGCGACACGGCGGGGCGGCGAGCGACTCCCGACGACCTGCGACCAGGCCGGGGGCGGCCTCGCCCTCGGCGTCGAGGACGACCGAAGCGGGGGTGTCCGGGATGGTGACCGGCGCGTCGTCAACGGTGACCGGCGCTGCCTCGGAGAGTCGTCGCTCCCCCGAGCGCACGGTGACCTCTCCTCCGGCGACCCCCGGCGCACGCGCAGCCACGACGTCGGCAGCGCGACCGCCGTTGTCGATCGCCGGCGGGCAGACCACTGTCGAGCGCGTCAACGGGTTGGTCTCGGGCGGGTGTGCTCCGGCCGCCGGATCCTCTTGGGACCCGATCAGCGCCACGGCGCCCAGCACCACGGCGGGCAGGATCAGGGCGAGCACGCCGAGGACGTCCCAGCGCCGTCGGGCGGTCTGGGCGCGACGGCGGGAGGCCACCGGGAGTTCACCGGTCTCCGCCGCCGACGCGGGGACGCTCCGTCGGCGCCCCGGCTGCGGGGTCTGCGGGGTCTGCGGGGTCTGGTCGGGTTGGTCGGGGGTCATCCACGGCTCCTTCGCACCTGCGGGAGGGCCCACACGATCAGGACCGCGATCGCCACGAACTGGACCACCAGCAACAGGATCCGCAGCCACGAGCGCGGGCCCTCCACGCTGTCGGCGGGCGGGTCCTGCGCCATCTCCCACGCTTGGGTGTCGCGATCGGAGGTACTGGCCCGGTCGAGGCCGCCCGAGGCGTCGAGCCGGGCAGCGATTTCACCGTCGGCAGGCGCGGGGAGCACGACGTACAGCACTCCGCGGCGGTTCAGCGCCTCGACGGTCTCCGTCGACGGGGCAGTGATCAACGCGGTGATCTCCTCGGTGACCTCGGGGTCCTCTTCGGTGAGTCCGGTGATCTCGTCCTCGCCGACGGTGGGACCGTCGCCGCGCACCACCTCGTAGTCGACGCCTTCGGCCACGCTGCCGCGCAGCACCAGGATGCCGTCCTGGTCGGCCGACTCGGCTCGCTGCTGCATGTAGACCGGCACCCCGGTCGCCGGACGCTCGGTCAACTGCTCACCGCCGTCGACGACGAACCACGCCACCCCACCCACAGGTACGACGACCGCCACCGCGGCGACCAGAGCGACCGCGCCCCGGCGCCAGCGGTCGAGCTCGACGCCGCGCAGCCCGGCCGCGCCGAGGACCACGGCGCTCACCCAGCTGCCGTGCAGGAGCAGCAGCACCGCGCCCAGACCGGGCTGCTGGGTGGCGAGTCCCGGCAGGTCGATCGAGGTGATCGCGAGTGGGATGGCGACCACCGCCGTCACCGCGGCGACCAGCCAGCAGACCAGGACGCCGATCCGGCTGGCGCGCGGCAGCAGGGCGAGCAGGGCGAGGACGGGCAGGATCAGGCCGATCCACAGCGGGGCACCGGACTCGCCGAACCGGCCGGCGAGCAGGCTCCACCCGCCGGTGGCCGGTGTCGGCCAGCGGCCGATGTCGAGGAAGAGGGCGGAGCCGGCGCCGGTCCACAGCGCGGGCAGCCACCACGGCGCGAGCACGACCGGGGGCACGGCCAAGGCGGCGACGGGTGGACCCCACACCGAGCGTTCCCCGATGGTCGCGCGGACCAGCACCGCCGCCGCGACCAGCACTACGACGGCCAGCGCCAGGAAGAGCCACCACAGCACTGGCGCGAGGGCCGTCAGCACCGCCAGCACCAGACCCGCGCGCCACGCCGCGCGCCACCGACGGGCCGGTTCGGGGTCGGCGAAGCCGAGGGCGGCGTGGGCCATCCAGGGCAGCAGGGCGGCAGCGACGATGACCCCCCACCGTCCGCTCCCCCAGGCGCCGGCCGCCAGCGGGACGGCGGCGTAGGCCACGGCGCCACCAGCGATCACCCAGCGGGGCGCTCCGGCCGGGGTGAGCAGGCGTCCGACCAGCCGGAGGAACCGCCACGCTCCCCACACCGCCAGCGGGCCAGCGGTGATGAGCAGGAAGGACATCGTCCATCCGGGCCCGAAGAGGCTGCCGAGCGCTGCCAGCAGCAGCACGTATCCGGGCGCCGGCACCGCGGTGCCGAAGCCGAGCGCATGCCAGGACTCCAGGTGCAGGGACCACCACGTGCCGCGCCCGGACGGAGCCGGGGAGAGCGCGCCACCGGAGATGTCGCCGAAGGCGTCACGCGCACCCACGATCAGCGCCAGCACCGCGACAGCGAGCACCACGGCGACCGGATTGGTGAAGAAGCGCACCACGAACCCGGAGTCCTCGAACTCCTCCTCGTCCTCGGTCGGTCGGCGAGCAGACGGTTGCTGCAGACTCTGCTCGGCCGCGGCTGCCCGGCGACGCTCGGCGACGTCGGCGGCCTGGTTGGTCGCGGCGGCGACCAGGTCGCCCACGAAATCGAGCCCGTGGCGGTAGGGGAGCCACCAGGGCGCGAGCAGGCGTCGTACCCGTTCGGTGTCGGGGCCGGCGTCTCCGCGGTTGGCGGCGACCACCCGGGCCCGCTCGCGGCGTGCGGCATGGACCATACCCGGACGGGTGGCCACGGCGACCAGCGCCGCGAGCTCGTCGAGCGCCTCGCCGACCGAACGCACCACCAGGAATCCGAGCATCCGCAGCAGCGAACCCAGCACGATCCGGATCAGCTGGAACGGCAGAGCGAACGGTCGGACGTTGGCGAGCAGGGTGTAGAGCGCCGCCCGCCGCTCCTGGAAGTGGGTGTGCCGGCCGGTCAGCGCGGTGCGCCGGACGCCGCGATGCGCGGCCTCGGCGTGGAAGACCACCGCGTCCGGCACGATCAGCGTGGTGTGACCGGCCGCTGCGGACCGCCAGCCCAGGTCGAGGTCGTTGCCGAACATCGGCAGGTGGTGGTCGAACCCACCGACCGCTTCGAGCGTCTCGCGACGGGCCAGCATGCCGGCGGAGTTCACCGCGAGCACCTCACGCACCTCGGGGTGCTGTCCCTGGTCGTACTCACCGCGTTCCAGGCCGGTCTCGCGACGCCCGGTGCCGCTGATGGTCACGCCGAGCTCGAGGAGCCGGCGCAGTGAGGGCCACTCACGCAGCTTGGGGCCGAGGAAGTCGGCGTGGGGACGTTCGGCGGCGACGGCTGTCAGCGCCCGCAGCGCTGCCGGATCGGGCCGCGAGTCGTCGTGCAGCAGCCAGACCCACGTCGGCGGCCGAGGGGCTTCGCGCAATCGCGCGAGGCCCATCTCCACTGCTTCGGGGTAGGTGGTGCCGATCGGTGCGCGCACCACGGTGGCCGGCAGTCCGGCGGCGGCGCAGGCGTTCTCGACGAGGTCTGCCGAGCCGTCCCGGCTCCCGGTGTCGATCGCCACCAGCGACTCGATCGGCGCGGTTTGGGCCGCGACTCCCTCGAGGACGCTGGGCAACCACGCCGCTCCGTCGTGGCTCACGAGAAGCACGGCGACGGAGGCCGGATCACCTTGTTCGATCAGCGCAGGTTCGATCGGCGCTGGTTCAGTCGGCGCTGGCACGACCGGCCACCCTACGTGCGGACCGGGTGGCCGGTCGAACCAGCACCGCCGTGGCGTTCGCTACGGCAGTGGCGCGTCGCGGTCCAGGTTCAGACCGCGCGCTTCTTCAGTTTGCGGCGCTCGCGCTCGGACAGGCCGCCCCAGATGCCGAACCGCTCATCGTTGAGCAGCGCCGCGTCCAGACACTCGACCCGCACCTCGCACGTCTGACAGACCTTCTTGGCCTCCCGGGTCGATCCGCCCTTCTCAGGGAAGAACGCCTCGGGATCGGTCTGCGCGCACAGGGCTCGCTCCTGCCAGCCCATCTCGTCGGACTCTGCCTCGACCAGGAAGAGTTCCCTCATCTTTTTCGCCCCTTTCGACCCCCATACGTCGCGTTCCGTGCCCGCGCCCGGTAGCCAGCCGAACGGTTCGTGGACCACGAGTGACGATGGTGAAATTACATGCATGTCATACCCGTTTGGTCAAGCCCGAATCTGCTATAGGGCTCCCGCTGAGCGGCTCGCGAGGGGCACCGTGCAGAGTGGTGCCCCATGGAGAACCTGACCGTCCTGTCCGGCGGCATGGGTGGGGCCAAGTTCCTGCAGGGCCTGCTGCACGGCATCACCACCGGGGCGCTGCCGGGCGTCTCGCCCACCGCGCGGGTGACCGTGATCGCCAACACCGCCGACGACTGGTGGCTGCACGGGCTGAAGGTCTGCCCGGACCTGGACACCGTGATGTACACCCTAGGCGATGGCATCGATCCCGACCGCGGTTGGGGACGCCGGAACGAGACCTGGAGCGCCAAGGAGGAGTTGGCCGCCTACGGCGTCGAGCCCACCTGGTTCGGCCTGGGCGACCGCGACATCGCGACCCACCTGGTCCGCACCCAGATGCTGGAGGCCGGCTACCCGCTCTCCGCGGTGACCGAGGCGCTGAGCCGTCGCTGGCTCACCCCCACCCACGGCGAGCAGGTGCGCCTGCTGCCGATGACCGACGACCGTGTGGAGACCCACGTCGCGATCGCCGACCCCGACTCCCCCAGCGGCAAGCGGGTCGTGCACTTCCAGGAGTACTGGGTGCGGCTGCGGGCCGAACCGGCAGCCGAGGTCGTGGCGGTGGTCGGCCTGGATGACTCCACGCCCGCCCCCGGCGTGCTCGACGCGATCGGCGGGGCCGACCTGGTCCTCCTCCCCCCGTCGAATCCGGTCGTCTCGGTGGGCACGATCCTCGGAGTACCCGGCCTGCGAGAGGCGGTGCAGCAGACCGCCGCACCGGTGATCGGCATCTCCCCGATCGTCGGCGACCGTCACGTCCGCGGCATGGCCGAGCAGATGCTCACCTCGATAGGGGTGGAGGTCAGTGCGGCCGGGGTCGGGCTGCACTACGGCGCACGCGGGCGCGGCGGGGTACTGGACGGCTGGCTGGTCGACGAGCGCGACGCCCACCACGTGGAGCGGGTTCGTGCCGACGGTGTCGCCTGTGCCGCCGTACCGCTGATGATGACCGACCACGACGCCACCGCGGCGATGGCCGCCGCTGCGATCGCCTTGGCGGGTGAGCGGTGAGCGACGTACCCGCCGGCGGCTCGGGAGGCGCGGTCAGCGTGGTCGCGCCGGACGGGCTCCCCGAAGTCACCGCCGGAGACGACCTGGCCGAGTTGCTCGTCGACCTGCTCACCGGCCGGAGCGGCCTGGTCGACGGCGATGTCGTGGTGATCACCAGCAAGGTGGTCAGCAAGGCCGAGGGCCAGGTGGTCGCCGGCGAGCGGGACGACTGGATCGACGCCGAGACCGTCCGCGACGTGGCGCGACGCGGCCCGACCCGCATCGTGCGCAACCGACTCGGCCTGACCATGGCGGCCGCCGGCATCGACGCCTCCAACGTGGCTGCCGGATCGGTGGTGCTGCTGCCGTCCGACCCGGACGCCTCGGCACGAGCGCTGCGGGCCGGAATCGCGGAGCGGACGGGCGCCAACGTCGCCGTGGTCGTCACCGACACCGCCGGCCGCGCCTGGCGAGAGGGGCAGACCGACATCGCGATCGGGGCCGCCGGACTGCGAGTGCTCGAGTCCTTCGAGGGGCGGACCGACGCCCACGGCAACCCGTTGCTGGTCACCGCGCCGGCCGTCGCCGACGAGATCGCCGGGGCCGCCGAGCTCGCCCAGGGCAAGCTGGCCGCCCGCCCCTGCGCCGTGGTCCGGGGCCGGGCCGACCTGGTGCTCCCGCGCGGCGAGGACGGCACCGGAGCCGCGGCGCTGATCCGCGCCGACGGCGCCGACATGTTCGGGTACGGCGCCCGCGAGGCAGTGGTCACCGCCGTGGTCGGCGACCCCGCGACCCAGGCCCCGTTCGGCGCACCCGCGCCCCTCGGCGACCTGGTCACCGCGCTGGCCCGCGCCGGGATCACCAGCACTACGATCGCCGAGGACCTGGTCCGGTGTCCGGCGACCCAGCGGGTCGCTGTGGAGATCCTCGCGTTCGCGCACGGCTGGCGCGCCGAGCCGTCCCCGGAGGTCCCCGGAGGCACCTCGGGTGATACCGAGATCCAACTCCTCCCGGGCACTCCGTAGACTCACCGCGTCCCGCACCCGATCGCTGACGCGTCAACCGCGATCAGTCGACCGAACATCCGAGGTATCCCGCCCGTGGCCAAGACCCCCAAGTCCGCGAAGTCGGACCGTCAGAAGGTCATCGACGACATCCGGCGATCCCAGCGCAAGTCCGAGAAGCGCCAGGGACGAGTGATCGTGATCGCCTGCATCGTCGTCGCCGTCCTGATCATCGGCGCCGCGGCGTACAACCCGGTGAACTCCTGGTTCCAGCGGCAGAAGTACAAGGGCAAGGAACTGAGCGAGATCGGCGCCTCCGCCACGGTCTGCCAGGACCTGGTGACCCGCGACGCCGAAGGCATGCAGGACCACGTCGACGAGGGCGTGCAGGTCGACTACGAGTTCGCGCCGCCGGCGTTCGGCCAGCACTGGAACGTGGGGGGCGGCGTCGCACCCGTCTCGATCGACCAGCGCTTCTACACCGCCGACAACCGGCCCGAGCTTGAGGCACTCGTCCACAACCTCGAGCACGGCTTCACCATCCTCTGGTACGACGACACCGTGGCCGACGACGCCGCGATGCTCGCCCAGGTGAAGGGCATCGCCGCCACCCTCGACGTCAACGACACCAACAACCGTTACTCCTTCATCGCCGCGCCGTGGACCTCCGAGGACGGCGACTCGTTCCCCGAGGGCCAGCACATTGCGATGTCGCACTGGACGGCCAAGGGCGGGGAGAGCAAGGACGAGCAGCTCGGCATCTGGCAGTACTGCTCGGAGCCGAGCGGCGAGGCACTCGAGCAGTTCATGCTGGACTATCCCTTCACCGACGCGCCGGAGCCCATCGGCGGCGCCAACATGGGCTGACGCGGGCGGCGCCGGCGGTACGGGTTCTGGCCGACCGTCTGCGCTTGATGGTGCTCAGGTCAACTCGGTCTGCCCGCTCTCCTTGAGGGCCGCGACGATCGCCTTGACCTCCTGTGCCCGCTCCCGGCTCGTGACCAGCAGCGCGTCGTCGGTGTCGACCACCACGACGTCGTCGATCCCGACCACCGCGACCAGACGGTCGCTGCCCGGCACCACCAGTCCGCTGGCATTGCTGGCGCGGACCCGAGAGTCCTCGCCGAGGACGGTCAAGGACGCAGCCTCACCGAGCAGCCCCGCGAGCGAGTCGAAATCACCGACGTCGTCCCACCCGAAGCTGCCGGGCACCGTGGCCACCCGCCCATCGGCCGCCGCCGGCTCGGCCACCGCATGGTCGATCGCGATTCTCGGCAGCCCGGGCCACCTCTCGGTGAGACTGTCCGGTTCGGCGGCGAGCTCGCGCAGTGCCATCGCGAAGCGCGGATCCTGCTCGGCGAGGAGGTCGAGGAGGACTCCGGGGCGGACCACGAACATCCCGGCGTTCCAGCGGTAGTCACCCGAGGCGAGGTAGGTCGCGGCGACCGGTACTGACGGCTTCTCCACGAAGCCGATCACGCTGCGCACCCCCTCCAGGCCGGGCAGCGGGTCGCCGTGGCGCACGTAGCCGAAGGCGGCGGAGGCGAACGTCGGCTGGATCCCGATGGTGGCCAGCCAGCCGCCGCGGGCCGCGTCGACGGCCGAGCGGACCGCGGCGCCGAAGGCGGAGTCGTCGGTGATCACGTGATCGGCGGCGAAGGAGCCCATCACCTCCGCTCCTCGCCGTTCCAGCACCGCCGCCGCCCAGCCGATCGCGGCCATGGAGTCGCGCGGCGAGGGCTCGGCCAGCACGTGGTCCGCGGCGAGCTCCGGCAGCTGCTGCCGTACGGCGACCTCGTGGGCCTGCCCGGTCACCACCATCACCCGCTCGCCGGCGAGCGGCGCCAACCGGTCGCGGGTCTGCTGCAGCAGTGTCCGACCGGTGCCGGTCAGATCGTGCAGGAACTTCGGCGCGCCCGAGCGCGACAGCGGCCACAGCCGGGTGCCGGCGCCGCCGGCGGGCACCACCGCCCAGAACCCCTCGATCTCCGACCCCGACGGTCCGGTGCGGGCGCTGGTCGGCGTGGGGCTGGTCATGCGCCGCACCCTATCGGCGCGCAGGCACTGTGGTGCGGGGTTCTCCGTTCCGCACCGATCGGCAGGGGCGCGCCATCACGCCGCAACGATGGGCACCTATCCTCACCGCGTGAGCTCCCCCACCGCGATGACTTTCGCCAACATCCTGGCCACCCGTCTGCGCCACGAACCCGGACGCCCGCTGGTCACCTTCTACGACGACGCCACCGGCGAACGGGTCGAGCTGTCGGTGACGACGTACGCGAACTGGGTGGCGAAGGCATCCTCGCTCCTCCTCGACGAGCTCGGGCTGGACAAGGGCGACGGCCTCTATGTCGACCTTCCTCCGCACTGGCTCACCACGGTCTTCTTGGGCGCGGCCTGGAACGGGGGGCTGGTGGTCACCGACAGCGCCGACATCGCGGAGGCCGTGGTCTGTGGGCCGGCGACGCTGGCCGACTATGCCGGCACCGTCGGTGAGCGCACCGTGTTGGCCTGCTCGCTGTTGCCGCTCGGGGTCCGATTCCCCGACGGCGTACCTGAGGGCGTCCACGACGTCGGGGTGGAGATCTGGTCACAGCCTGATGAGTTCACGGCCTGGGACACCCCACTGGGCGAGGACGCGGCCCTCTCCATCGCCGGGGCCCTGATCACGCAGGAAGCAGTGTGGCGAGCGGCCACCGCCGGGGAGCTGATCCCCGACGGCGGCCGCCTCCTCACGGACGCGAACCCGGCTTCCCCACCAGGTGTCGCGACCCTCTGCGAGCCGCTCGCACGCGGCGGCTCGCTGGTCCTGGTCGCTCAGGCCGCGCCGTCACGGCTCGAGGAGATCGCAGTCTCCGAGCAGGTGACGAACCGCTTCCCCGCCTGAACGGCGCCAGGACCTCGTCTCTCACGCTTCTGCCCCGGCTCAGCCCGCCAGGTCGTACGCCGCCAGGTTGCCGATCCGGACCCGGTCCTTGAACCCGCGGGCGGTGCCCGGCAGCAGCCAGACGTCACCGCTGCCCCGCGACCGGGCCAGCATGTCGCTGTGGCCGTCGGCGTCGGCCGAGGCGATCCCGATCAGCCAGTTGTAGGAGCCGACGTTGAGCGCCATCGCCTGGCTGCCGGTCCAGCCACCCGGACCGTTGCCGCGCCACAGCGTGAGCCGGGACTTCTTGCGGACCAGCGCGTCGGGTGCGCCGTCGCCGTCCCAGCGGCCGATGGCGATGTTGTGGGTCCCCGCGACGCCGGAGTGGGCGATGAACCCGCGGCCGAGACCCGCGGTCCCGCGGCCGGGATAGATCATCATGTCGCCGCCCTTCGGCTGCCCCATCAGGTCCGGGTAGCCGTCGCCGGTCACGTCGCCGGCGACGGAGAAGAGCCGCATGCCGGCGAACCCTTGGGTCAGCACGGTCGGTGCGGCGTACTTGCCGCGCCCCAGACCGCGGTAGAGATAGAGCCGCTGTAGATCGGCCCGCTTGCGGACGATGATGTCCCCGACCCCGTCGCGGTCCCAGTCCCCGGCCGTGAATGCCTTCACCGCGCCGCTGAGGTTGATCGCGGCCGGACGTGCCTTGCTCAATCGGACCACACCGGCCTTGGTGTGCTGCACGGTCATCGTGAACGCCTTGCCGTCGGACTTGCGACGCAGGATCAGATCCGGGGCGGATCCTCGGACCAGGTCGGAGTCGATATCACGGCTCTCCCACCCGGTCTGTGCCTCCGCGGCGATCGCCCGGATCCGGCCGATCTTGTTGTAGAGGTAACGGCCGGGACAGGCGGTCGAGCCGGCGTCGCGGTGACCGTTGATCGCCGCGAACGAGCGACCCGCCACCGACTGGCGGCTCGACGCCGCCGAGACCCCGTGCAGCGAGAGCTTCCACGCCATCAGGCGTCCGTAGGCCTGCACCATCGCCGAGGAGGGCCGCGCGGTCTCGAAGTTGCCGATCGCCGACATCGCGAAGGCGTCGTCGTTGTAGCCGAGGGTGTGCGCGCCGACCACTGGGCGGTCCACGCCGCCGTAGCGGCCCTCCCAGACCCTGCCGAACCGGTCGACCAGGAAGTTGTAGCCGATGTCGCTCCACCCACGCGAACGCGTGTGGTAGGCGTAGATCCCGCGGATGATGCCGGG
Organism: Nocardioides sp. BGMRC 2183; assembly: GCA_008123405.1. Lineage (GTDB taxonomy): Bacteria > Actinomycetota > Actinomycetes > Propionibacteriales > Nocardioidaceae > Nocardioides. The sequence goes on along the minus strand of VSSA01000004.1, from coordinate 187,701 downwards.
CACCTGCGCCCGGGTGTAGTCGTTCGCGTTGACGGTGTGGTGGACGAACCCGGCGTGCACCTCGTAGTAGCGCAGTGACGATCGGTCGCGCAGGCGCTCGTCGGCGCCCCACTGCTGGCGGGAGAAGATCTTCGGCTTCGGGGTGGGGTCGCCGGCAGCCAGGCTCAATGTCTCCTGCTCCCCACCCATCTCGACCCGGTACGACGCCTCGCGGGTCAGCTCGCCCGACGACCCGTCGAGCTCGGCGGTGTCGATGGCCGCGGTCTGGCGCGCCATGGTGGTGGTCCCGGGGTCGATCACCGCGAGCTTCATGTCAGCCGGAGCCGTGTCGTTGCTCTCGACCTGGACCTGCACGTCGTCGACGTCACCGATCAGCAGGGCGTCGGTGCCCGGTCGCGCGTGCTGCGCCTCAGGGCTGTCCAGGTCGGGGCCGTGCTCGTCGTGGTACTCGACATCGGTCCACTCCGACCAGGTGTCGCCGGTGCGGGTGCGAGCCCGGACCGCGATCGCGTCGTCGGCGACCTCCGTGCCCGACGCCCAGGTCACCCCGAGGGTGCCGTAGCCGTCGACGGGCAGCGCGTCGGTGACGATCCGCTCGCCGCCGCCGGCCACGATCCGCGCCCGTGCCTTCATCGAGCCGGGAGCCGAGCGGGCGCCGGCCGGAGCGGTGAGCGAGTACTCCTCGACCTCAGGGTCAACGGTGTTGGTCGGCACCGCGGCGTCGGTGCGGACGCCCCGGAGACCGATCTCCGAGCCACCCGCCGCGGCCCGGGCGGAGTCACCGCCGGCCGGGACCGGTCGCACGTCCATCGTCACGGTCCGCGCGGCGGGGGTCAGCAGCGCGACGACGACGGCGAGGGCGAGGAAGTGTTGGCACACGGTGACGAACCGGCTGCGCCGAGCCTCGTCCACAGAGAAAGGTGACATGCGAGATCTGCTCCATCGTGTGAGGGGAAGGGTTCACACGAGAAGCAACTTTCACATCAGTCACACCCACTGGGAAGAGAAACTGAGTAACTACAATGCTGTAATTTCCAGTCGACACGCCGACGCGGATCGGAAATCTGGAAACACGCGGAAGTGGGCCTCAGCGGCGGCCGCGGGCTCGCTGGCGCGCGCGCTTGCGTTGCAACCGCACCAGCGCTCCGGTGAGCGCGACCAGATCCGCGACAGCCGCCTCCACCGGATCGGCGCTCTGGGCCCACTGGCGCGGACCGGTGAGCTGGGCACGCAGGCGCCGCCGGAACCGGCGACGGCGCGGACGAGCACGGATCGTGCGTGTGCTGCGCAGTCGCACGATCCGTCGCAAGCCGCGCGCACCGCGGCGCGCGGCAGCCAGGAGCTCGTCGTCGGTCGGTGGCAGGTAGACGTCCTCCACGGGGATCGGCGACTCGGCCTCGGTGGTGGGTAGGTCCGCGAGGTCGCCGTGCACCACGACCCCGGCCCTCTGGACCGCCCGGCGGATCACGCCGTTCCAGGCGAGCGCAGCGCGCAACGTCGCCGGATCGAGCAGGGCGCGTCGCTCCCGGCGACGCCGCGGTCCCAACGTCCTCAGGCCGAGCTCGTTCTTGACCACGTTCTGATCACGGATGGTGGCGGATCCACGCGCTGCGTTGACCCGGCGGACGAGCTCGGCGGAGGGGAAGCCGAGCGACTCGTTCGCGTCGGCCGGCTCCTCGGTCAACCGCTCGCCGTCGACGCCGAAGGTCGCGCACCAGTCGTTCCACAGGCGACTCTTCGGCGCACCGGGGCGGGGGACCACCACGACGTGCACCTGGTCGGGCGAGAGCACCTCGGACCACACCCGCAGCATCCGGGGGATGTCGATGGTCTCGCGGAACCGGGTCGGGGTGCCGATCCGCAGGGCTGCCAGGAGCCGGCCCGCGCGTCCGTTCGCCCGGCCGCTGAGCCGGACCATCCGACGGAACATCGGCCACGTCGTCGTACCACCAGAGGTGACCGAGGTCTGCCACAGTGCGGGGATCACCGCTGCGGTGTCGCGCACCGTGATCACCACTCGCACCTCGCGGTCGCCGAAGGCGGCGACCGCCCGTCGCGCCTCGCGCAGGTCGGCGAAGGCGAGGAACTCCATCGACAACAAAGTCACGTCGGCACCGTCGCGACCGGCGGCCCGAGCCATCCGCTGCCAGGCGCCCCGGTTCCGCTCGCGCAGCACCGGGTCGCGGCGGCCCATCCCGACGATCTCCTGCACCGCGGAGACCTGCTCGCCCCAGTCCGCACCAGCCAGCTCGACGCCGAGCTCGCCCAGCGCGTCCTCGTTGGCGTAGGCCTTGCCCTGGAGATAGGTGGTGCCCGTCTTCATCGCTCCGACGTGGAGGACGACCAGATGATCCTGGATGCTGCGCTCGGGCACCTGACCTCGGCTGTTCATGCCCCTTCGCGACGACGCCACTACCTGCTGAACCTCCCTGACACCATAGCCTGTCGGGGTGTCCCCGACTCCCCCCGCAACCGGTGAGCCTGCCCACTCTCCCACCGGGTCCGCGCACCATGGCGGCGGCCTCGCCACGGGGTGGGTCGAGGAGCTCGCCGCCGGCTCGGTGACCACCTGGACCCGGTGGCAGCAGGCCCACCCGTCGGGGGCAGCGAGCGCGAGCGGCGCCGGCCCCGTCGTCGGTCCCCAGTACCTCCCCGGCGCTCAGCAGTTGGAGCTGCTGCGCCGGCTGAACGAGGTCGCCGCCGCCACCGGGCGCACCGTCGGTCCGGCGCTGGCCGACCGGGTGCTGCGCGCGGGGATCCCCGACCGCGGACGTCCCGACCTGCCGCTGACCGGGCTCCACGCAGCCGCCTTCGGGCCGGAGCCGGTCCGCCCCGAGGCGCTGCCCGAACGCGACCTGCTGCCGGTCGCCGCCGGCCTGATCGCCGAGTCTCTCGCCTCCCTCGCCCCCCTCCCCCCGGTACGACGCCCGCTGGCCCGACGTCTTGCCGGGCGGGTCCGTCCCGGCCCTACCTGGGACGGCGACGGCTGGGTGCTCCTCCATCGCGCGCCCGCACGCGTCAACCCCTACCGGGTCGACCTCGCACTGACCGACCTCCACACGCTCGCCGTGCACGCCTGGGCCACCCGGGCCGTCCGGGGCGGGGTGCTCGGGTTCGAGGACTGGCTCCGCTCCCGGGTCAGCGCCGACCGGCTGCCGACCTCCCTCGACGTGGTGGGGATGGCCGCCCGCAACGCCGAGCGGGTGGGCCGTGCCCAGGTCACCCTCTCTTTCGAACCCCGACACCTGCCCGACCTCGTCGGTGGCGCGGGCCTTCCTCCGGTGCACCTGCCCACCATCGATCTCGCCCGCCAGGTCGGACGTCCTCTCGGCGTCCTGGTCAGCGATGCCACCCGCACCACGCTCCTCTCCCGGCGGCTGCTGCCGCGGCTGCGGCAGCTGGCCGGGCCGACCGGACCGACGCCGGTGCCGGCGCCGTGGGCAGGCCACCTCAACGAGCATGCCGAGCGCAGCGTCGGCCTGCTCCAGCGCGCGGGCTACGCTGTGCGCGGCCGTCTGGAGCTGCTCGTTCCCTCGACCGCCCCGCCGGCCCCACCGGCTCGGCCGGCGGACAGCGAGCTCACCACGCTCCGGTTGGCGATGGACCTGCTGCTCGATACCAAGGACGGTGCCTGGTGACCCGCCGGATCCTCCTCCACGTGGGGACCCCGAAGACCGGGACGTCCTACCTGCAGGACGTGCTCTTCCGGAACCAGGAGCGGCTCGCCGAGGCAGGCATCGCCTACCCGGGCGACCGCTTCGACGCACACTTCCTGGCCGCTCTCGACCTGATGCGACTGCCATGGGGCGGGTTGGAGCACGAGGCGATCGGCGCGTGGGACCGGCTGGCCGAGGCCGCGACCGATGCTGCCGGCCCGACGACGGTCGTGATCAGCCACGAGATCCTGGCCCGGGCCGGCAAGGCGCACGTGGAGCGCGCACTCACCTCGCTGGGGCGCGACGAGGGCGCCGAGATCCATGTCCTGGTCTCCGCCCGCGACCTGACCCGCCAGATCCCGGCCGAGTGGCAGGAGAACGTCAAGCACCGCGCCACGCTGAGCTATCGCGCCTTCCTGGACCAGATCACCGACCCGGCCCGCGCCGGCCGGATCGGCTCGTGGTTCTGGGGCGTCCAGGAGCTGCCCGACATCCTGCAGCGGTGGGCAGGCGACCTGCCCCCGGAGCAGGTGCACGTGGTCACCGTACCTCCGCCCGGCTCCGCGCCCGGGCTGTTGTGGGACCGCTTCATCGAGGCGTTCGGCCTCACCGGGATCGACCTCGACCTTGGCAACGACCGCTCCAACCCCTCCCTCGGCGTCCCCGAGACCGCGCTGATCCGACGGATCAACCAGTCGATGAACGCCACCCTCGCGCCGCCGGACTACCGGCCACTGGTCCGCGAGCTGCTCGCCCACCAGACCCTCTCCCAGCGCCGGGACTCCGCACGCCTCTCGCTGCCGCCGGACCTGCACCCGTGGGTGCGCGACCGAGAGGCCTCCTGGGTGGAGGCGATCGCCGAGCGGGGATACCGCGTCGTCGGCGACCTCGACGAGCTCCGCGGCGTCGAACGCTCCCCCCACGTCTACCCGGCCCACTGGGCCGACCCGGACCGACCGGCCGAGGACGAGGTGGCCGACGCGGCCCTGGACGCGATCGGCCGCCTGCTGCTCGAGGCCACCGGCAACCGACACGAGATCGACCGGCTGCACCACGAGCTGCACGAGGCGCGCCAGGAGCTCGAACGGGCCTACCTGCGGCCGACGTACAAGGCCCGGGAGAAGGCGGTGCGCGCCCTGGAAGGCAGTGCGCCGGGCAGATCCGCGCTGCGCGGCTACCGCTGGGTGCGCCGGCGCTGACCGGGCCGGCTCGCCCGGGCGAGCGCCGGCGGCCGACCTCAGATGTCGGCTGCCATCTCCTCGTCCTCGTCGGTGGGCAGGTCGTCGTCGTACTGGAGGTACTTGATGCCGGCCTTCACATCGCCGTCGAAGCCGACCCTGCCCTCCTCGAGCACCACCACCCGGTCGCACATCTTGCGCACCGACCCGGTCGAGTGGCTGACGTAGAAGAGCGTCCGTCCACCGTCGCGGACCTCCTGCATCTTCTCCAGGCACTTGCGCCGGAACGGCCGGTCGCCGACCGCCAGCGCCTCGTCTGCCAGGAAGATATCGGAGTCGACGTGGATCGCGACCGCGAAGCCGAGCCGGGCCTTCTGGCCCGAGGAGTAGTGACCGACCTCCGTGTCGAGCTTCTTGCCGAGCCCGGCGAACTCGACGATCTCGTCGAACTTCCGCATCGTCTCCCGCTCCGACATACCCAGGATCGCTGCGTTGAGGATCAGGTTCTCGCGCCCGGTCAGCTGGGGGTGGAAGCCGGCGCCGGTGGCGATCAGACCGGCGATCCGGCCCCGGACCAGCACCTCGCCGGCATCGGGACGCATCACCCCGGAGATCATCTTCAGCAGGGTCGACTTACCCGAGCCGTTGAGGCCCATCAGCCCGATCGACTCGCCCTGCTCGACGGTGAAGGAGACGTCGTCGACGGCCCGGAAGGTGTCGCTCGTCTTGTGGCCGCGCGCCATCGCCACCGTGATCTCCTTGAACGTGCGGTGGTAGCGCAGCGTGAAGTTCTTGGTGACGCCGGTCAGCTGGATCGAGGTGGTCATCAGAGCCGCTCCGGGATCTTGTTCTCCAGCTTGGAGAAGATGATCTGCGCGATCACCAGCATCACGATGCCCACCCCGGCCGCAGCACAGCCGATGAGCAGGATGTTGTCCGGGATGTGGTGGGCCGCTGTGTACTCGGGGTCCTCGGTGGTGCCGACCCAGAAGGCGCGCTGGAAGAGCAGCACCGCATCGGCCAGCGGGTTGAGCAGATAGAACCGGGCCAGCTCCCCGAACCGGTCCTCGACCATGGTGTAGGGGTAGATCATCGGCACGCCGAACCGGACGAAGAGCAGCAGCACCTGGACGACGTTGCCGAAGTCGCGGAAGAAGACGTTCGCGACGCTGAAGACCAGCGCGACCGAGGTGCCGATGGTCATGATCATCACCACGGCGATCAGGATCGCCAGCATGCCCACCGGATCCGGGGTCCAGCCGTAGAGCAGGCAGGCGATGGTCAGCACGATCATCTGCGGGACGGTGTGCCACAACGAGACCAGCATCGTGGCCACCGGGAACATCTCCCGTGGCAGGGGCATCTTCACCACGATCGACTTGTTCCGCACGATCGAGCGTGTGCCCGCCGCGAAGGTCTCGGTGAAGAAGTGCACGATGACCAGCCCGGCGAACATGTGCACCGCGAAGTTCGGCACGTTGTCGTGCAGACCGAGGATCCCGCCGATCACCGCCCAGTACACGAAGAACTGGGCCAGCGGGTTGATGTAGGACCAGAGGAAGCCGAGGAAGGAGCCCTGGTAGCGGGCGTTGATCTCACGGCGCACCAGCAGCCGGAGCAGGTAGCGGCGCTGGAAGACCGCGAGCAGACCGTTGTTCGCCGACGGTGGCGCCAGCGGCACCGCACTCAGGTCGCGGTGCGCCGGCCTACCACCGTCGCCGGCGACGGCAGTGGACTCAGCCATCCACCGGCTCCGACGAGGTCCCCTCGCTCTCCAGCCAGGGGCCGAACGTCCTCTCCCAGCTCTGCGGCGAGGTGATGTCCCCCAGGGCGGCACGGTACTGCTCGGCGAGCTCGTCCCAGCGCAGCGCGAGCTCCTTGTGGATCGCCACGGTCTCCTTCATCTTGGCGAAGAAGGTGCCCCGGTCGCGCCGGTAGAAGGCGGCTGCAGTGCCGTCGGGCAGCGAGACCAATGCCGAGTCGTAGCGGGCGATCTTGTGCCACCGCGCGTCCTGGGCCATGATCTCGGCCTCCGGGTTGGTCTGCGCCTGGTCCCGCGGCTTGCGGAGCTGACGCAGCGGCTGCAGCAGTGCCTGGACGCTGGCCGCACGACCAGAGATCACCGCGGAGGGCTCGCGTCCCTTGCGAGGCAGCTTGTGTCGCTTCACCTCGGGGAGCGCCTCGGGATCGGCGATCAGGTCGGCGTCCGCATACCCCTTCACCAGCTGCTTCAGCTCGGGCAGCGTGGAGCCCAGCTGCTCGTGGAGCACGCCAGGTCCGGCGAGCACGTCCATCAGTGCCTTGTGGCGCAGCGCCACGGTCGAGTACTGCATCGACACCAGGTGCTTGATCTGGTGGTTGAAGCTCTCCTGGACCATCCGGCCACCGCGCGGGTACTTGGAGTGCAGCAGCGCGGCGATGAACCGGTTGCGGACGTGGAAGTAGGACTGCCAGTCCAGCGCGTCGTTCTTGTCGGTCCACGGCACGTGCCACACGGCCGCTCCGGGGAAGCTCACCGTCGGGAAGCCGGCGTCCTTGGCCCGCAGCCCGTACTCGGAGTCGTCCCACTTGATGAAGAGCGGCAGCGACAGACCGATCTCGCGCAGCACCTCGGCGGGGATCAGGCACATGAACCACGGGTTGTAGTCCACGTCGATCCGGGCGTGCAGCCAACGGGTCGAGCGGATGTTGCGCTCACCGAGGTTCCAGCCGGGGAAGACGCCGGGCGCCGAGCCCCACCAGAAGGTGTACGGCGCCACCCGCTCGCCGAAGCTGTGCAGCTGGGCCTTCTCGTAGATGCTGAACATGTGACCGCCGACGATGGTGGTCTTGCGGCACAGGTCGCCGAAGGTGGCTGCCCGGACGATGCCCTCGGTCTCGCACTCGACGTCGTCGTCCAGCATCATCACGTACGTCGACCGGTCGGCCTTGAGCCCCTCGTACTGGGCCCGCGCGAAGCCGCCGGACCCGCCGATGTTGCCCTGCTCGAGGATCCGCAGCCGGTCGCCGAGCGCCGCGGCCGCCTCGTCGAAGAACTCCGAGTCCTTGACCAGCTTGGTGCCCTGCTCCATCACCAGGACCTCGTCGAGGATCGCGGCGAGCTGGTTGGAGTTGCCGAGCTGACCCAGCAGCTTGGCGCAGAAGTCCTGCCGGTTCATCGTGGTGATACCGATGGTCACCGTGCCGCGCTCGGCGCGTTCGGCGGGGACCTCGGCGGTCCACTCGGCAGAGGCCACCGTCGCGTCCTCGTCGGCCGCGATGACGTCGTACCAGTACCAACCGCCGTCGGTGAATGGCTTGAGCGGTAGGTCGAAGGAGAACTCGCCGGCGGTGCCCTCGACGGTGCCGGAGTCGACCCGCTGGGAGCGGCCGTTGGCCATCGAGCGGTAGACGATGACGCTGGCGCCTTCGCCCTCGAGCCGCACGGTCAGGCGCACCTCGTCGACGATGGTGTGCCTGCGCCAGTAGGAGGCCGGGAAGGCGTTGAAGTAGCTGCCGAAGGACATCGTCTCCCCGTGCTCCACCCGGAAGGCGGTCCGGGAGACGATCTGGTCCGGGTGGACCGTGCGGGCGCCCTTGGTCGCGCTCTGCAGGCGGGAGGCCATCGCGGCGGCTTCGTGCGCGGCCTTGGAGGTGCCGATGTCGAACTTGTCCGCGTCCAGCGCCGCCGGGTCCGGGTCCACATAGAGACGGATCACGTCGGTGTCGCGGTCGGCGGGCATGATCTGCCGCATCAGCAGGACCCGCTCGTGGCCCGGGGTCAGGGCCTCCGCGTCCGTGGTCTGGGTGTCGGTGATGGTCATGCGTCCTCTCCCCCGCTCTCCAGCGGCTTGCCGTCGCGGAAGTGCGGTACCAGCTTGTTGTCGAACATCGACAGGGCCGATCCGATGGCCATGTGCATGTCGAGGTACTTGTAGGTGCCGAGGCGGCCGCCGAAGAGCACCATCGGCTCCTTCTTGGCCCGCTCGCGGTACTTGAGCAGCTTGGCCCGGTCCTCGGCTGTGTTGATCGGGTAGTACGGCTCGTCGTCATCGCCTGCGAACCGGCTGTACTCGTGCACGATGATGCTCTTGCCGGGCAGGTGGGTCTTGGCGCGCTCTGGGTGGAAGTGCTTGAACTCCAGCACCCGGGTGTAGGGAAGGTCGGCGTCGTTGGCGTTGACGACCGAGGTGCCCTGGTAGTCGTCGACGTCCACGACGCTCTCCTCCAGGTCCACGGTCCGCCACGAGAGACGCCCCTCGGCGTTGCCGAAGTACTCGTCGACGGGGCCGGTGTAGACGATCGGCACCTTGCCCCTGTAGTCGTCGGCGACGTCGAAGAAGTCGACCTCGGTGCGCACCTCGATGTTGGGGTGGTCGGCCATCCGGGTCAGCCACGCCGTGTAGCCGTCGACCGGAAGACCCTCGTAGGCGTCGTTGAAGTAGCGGTTGTCGTAGGTGTAGCGGACCGGGAGGCGCGTGATGATGTCCGGGCTGAGCTCCTTGGGGTCCTTCTCCCACTGCTTGGCGGTGTAGCCCTTGACGAACGCCTCGTAGAGCGGGCGCCCGATCAGGCTGATCGCCTTCTCCTCCAGGTTGGTGGCGTCCTCGGTGGCGTACTCGCTGGCCTGCTCGGCGATCAGGGCACGGGCCTCGTCAGGGGTGTGCGCCTTGCCGAAGAACTGGTTGATCAGCCCCAGGTTCATCGGGAACGAGTAGACCTGGCCCTGGTACTTCGCGAACACCCGGTGCTGGTAGCCGGTGAACGACGTGAACCGGTTGACGTACTCCCACACGCGCTGGTTGGAGGTGTGGAAGAGGTGCGCGCCGTACTTGTGCACCTCCACCCCGGTCTCCTCGTTGACCTCGGAGTAGGCGTTGCCGCCCAGGTGGTGGCGGCGCTCGAGCACCAGCACCTTCAAGTCGAGCTCGGTGGCGCACCGTTCGGCGATCGTGAGGCCGAAGAGGCCAGAACCGACGACCAGCAGGTCAGGGAGATTCTCAGGGGTCGACACGAGCGGCGAGTCTAGCCCGAGGTGCCCCAGATCCCGCGCCGCCGCGAGGCCTCCGCCCCGATGTCGGCATTGCCTATTACTCTGCACCAGGTGAACACCTGGTTGGCTTTCCGCCGATCAGCCCGCATGTTCGCGCTCGCTTGGGGTTGTGGTCTGGCACTGGCGCTGGCGATGGTCGTGATGGCCGTCACGTTGGATCTCCCGATCCGCGACCCCGACGACGTGGCGATGCCGGCCTATCTGCGCATGCCGTTGATCGTGCTCGCGGCGCTCGGGATCGACGTCGTCCCCCGGATCGTGCACCGGGCGCGGGTACGGCGTACCCGGCCGTCGGGGCTCGGCGCGATCGGCCGCGAGGTGATGCGGGAGCGGTGGCCGGCCGAGCAGTGGTGGTTCGCGATCAACGGGGTCGTGGCCTGGTACCTGACCTACGCCGCGTTCCGCAACGTGAAGAGCATGGCGCCCTTCGCCAACCCGCGCGAGTGGGACGACACGCTCTCCTCGATCGACGAGTTCCTCTTCGCCGGGCACGACCCGGCCGCGACGCTGCACGCCTGGTTCGGCACCGGCGTCGCCGCCCATGTCTTCTCCCTGGTCTACATCGCCTGGATCGCCCTCGTCCCGGTCTCGATCGCGATCGCGCTGGTCTGGACCCGACACACCAGTGCCGGCGCCTGGTACGTGACCGCGATCGCGGTGGACTGGTTCCTCGGCGCGGTGGTCTACCTGCTGGTGCCGACCGTCGGACCGATCTACTCCGCCCCCTCCCAGTTCGCGGACCTGCCACGCACCTACGTCACCGCGTTGCAGGAGGACATGGGAGCCGACCGACTCGCGGTCCTGGCCGACCCCTGGGGCTCGGGCACCCTGCAGACCATCGCCGCATTCGCCTCCCTGCACGTCGGGATCATGGTGACCATCTGTCTGATGGTCCGACTGCTCGGCCTCCCGGCGTGGGTCGAACGCGCGGCGTGGATCTTCTTCGGCCTCACCGTGCTCTCCACCGTCTACCTCGGCTGGCACTTCGCCGTCGACGTGGTCGGGGGCGTGGCGCTGGGCGCGTTCGCGGTATGGATCTCCGGCGTCGCCACCGGCAACCGGGTCGGCTGGCGGGTGCGCCTGGTCAGCCTGCGTCAGGACGAGCAGGCGGCCGCGGGCGGGTCGACGGATCCGGCTGCCGCATCCGGTGGGCATCACGCACCGCCCGGATGACGTTGCCTGCCTCCGCGCGACCGCCGCGGACCGGGCTGAGCAAGACCACCACGAGAGCGATCAACCAGGGCTTGAACCGCACCAACGGGTTCTCGCCGTACCGGAAGTGCACCGCGAACAGATTGCGGTACATGTAGTAGCCCTTCCACCCGGCCAGGTCGTGCTGCTGGTCGAAATCGAGCTGGCGAACCAGGACAGCGTCGCGCACGGCGAGCACCCCGAAGCCGGCTCGGCGAGCACGGACCACGTAGTCCACATCGTCGTAGAAGATGAAGAAGCTCGGGTCGGGGAACCCGATCCGGTCCACCACCTCACGACGCACCCAGAAGCCCTCGAACGCAGCGTTCTGCACCTCGACCGTCGCCGGCATCGCTGCGCGTGTGCCGTAGTCGGACTCCACACTGGAGGCCTTCGGCCGGATCGCCCACGGGGTGCTCAGGTCGAACCGGGTAGCCGCCTTCTCGACCAGCGCGCCGGCGCGGTCCTCGCGCACCGCGATCAGGCAGGGGCCGTCGACCTCCAACAGCCGGGTCAGGCAGTCCGGAGCCGGCACCACGTCATCGTCCATCAGCCACATCACGTCGTAGCCCTCGTCGTACGCCGTGGACAGGCCGAGGTGGAAGCCGCCGGCGCCGCCGACATTCTCTTCGGAGTGGATCGTCACCAGGCCCGGCACGGTCGCTGCATCGAGCACGTCGCGGGTGTGGTCGGTGCTGGCGTTGTCCACCACGAAGACCGCATCGGCCGGGTGGTCCAGTGCCGCCAGGCCCGCCAGCATCCGGGCGAGCAGGTCGGCACGGTTGTAGGTGACGACGACGACCGCGACCTTGTCGGGGCGAGCCGGTGGGCGCGACGTGGCGGCGCTCACCGCAGATACCTCCGGTGGCCGGTGAAGTCGCCGCGCAGCCCGGCCAACCCGGCCCGGGCACTCAGCACGATCCGGGACGGGCGCGGGCGGGTGAAGAGGTAGAACCAGAGGGTCTTGAACCAGAACATCGCCACGAACGGCCAACCGCGGTAGTCGCGCAGGTTGAGCACGTTGTTGCGGGCCATGCAGTAGTGCTTGAGGTCGGAGTCGGTGTGGTTGTACGTCGTCCGCCCGAACAGCATCGGGGTGCCGAGGTCGTCCGTGGCGGGATGGGCGAACGTGGCCGCTGCCACCGTGGCGATCCGGGCCCCGGCCCGCTGAGCGCGCCAGAGGTACTCCACGTCATCGCCCCAGATGAAGAACTCCTCGCGCGGCAGACCGATCCGCTGCACCAGATCGCGGGTGACCAGCACCCCGTTGAAGGGGATCACCACGTCGTCGATCAGGCCGTCCCGGGCGGCTGCTGTCACCGCCGCCATCTCGTGCACCACCCGGGTGCCGCCGGGCAGCCGGATCGGGAAGCAGAGCCGCGCCGGATCCTGCTCCGCGACCACCGCCGGACCACAGAACTCCAGGCCGTCGCTCTCGACCCTCTCCAGCAGCAGGTCCAGGCAGTCGGGCTCGGGCAGGCCGTCGTCATCCATCAACCAGGCCAGATCGGCCCCCGCCTCCATCGCCCACGCCAGCCCGGCGTGGAAGCCACCGGCACCGCCCGTGTTCTCCTCCAGGGTCCGGTGGCGCACCCCGAGGTCGGCGGCATGCTGGCGCAGCCAGGCGCCGGTGCCGTCGGTCGAGGCGTTGTCGACCACCAGCACTCCGTCGAGGCGGTCCAGGGTCGCCAGCCTGGCGAGGAGCCGCTGCAGGAGAGACAGCCGGTTGAACGTCACCACCACTGCCTGCACCCGCACGGCGGACACCCTACTCACCGCCCGGCGGCGGGTGACGGGCCACGTATGAGTAGCGTGGTCGCGTGGACACCGACGCCGTGCTCGAGCTCCTGCAGGACGTTGCCGCCGAGGTGATCACCCCACGGTTCCGGGCGCTCGCTGCCGACCAGGTCAGCGAGAAGAACCCCGGTGACCTGGTCACCGTCGCCGACCACGAGTCGGAGGTCCGGATCACGGCCGCCCTGGCGGCCGCCTACCCGGACGCACTGGTGCTCGGCGAGGAGGCGATGGCCGCCGACCCCGGCCTCCTCGACGCCTTCGCCACGGCCGAGCACGCGTTCACAGTCGACCCCGTCGACGGCACCAAGAACTTCGTCAACGGCTCCCCCGACCACGCCGTGATGGTCGCCGAGGTGCGCGGCGGCGAGGTCACCCGCGGCTGGATCTGGCAGCCGCAGCACGAGGTGTCCTACGTCGCCGAGCAGGGGGCGGGCGCCTGGCGCAACGGAGAGCGGCTGCTGGTCGCCGACGCCGGCGCGGCGCCGTACCGGACTGCGCGGTGGAGGTGGCGCGGTCAGGAGCTGGACGGGCTGGGCACGCTGGAGATCTCCTGGGCGTGCTGCGGGGTCGACTACCCGCACCTGATCGCCGGCGACGCGGCCGCCCTGCTCTACAACCGCAGCATGCCGTGGGACCACCTCCCCGGCGGCCTGATCCTCACCGAGGCGGGCGGCCGGATCGGACGCCACGACGGCACCGACTGGGAGCCGCGCCGCCTGGGCACCCCGCTGCTGGCCACCGGCTCAGCTGAGCGGTACGACGCCGTGGTGGCCGCGCTCGCGCGGCGGCCGCTGCGGTGAGGTGGGTGCGGGTCTTGGCCGACAGGTCTCAGCACGCCCCAGCGAGATCCGCGGACTCATTGGCTGCGTAGCCGCCGTCCCGAGTGCCGATCGAGCCGCCGGTCACTGAACGGTTGCGTTTCTTCGTGGTCTTCTCGCCCTCATCGTCGCCACCCTCGGAGCTCTCGATCGCGCTGGCGACCATCTCCTGGATCTCGTCGATGTCCGGCTCGGCGGTGTTCACCCTGGGCGGCACCAGCGAGACGGTCGCGACCTTCTGGTCGCGGGTCTTCAGGCCGAGTTCGACGAAGCGTCCGACCTCGGAGGCCGGCAGGTTCGTCGAGAACATCCCGGTGGTCGCCTTCGCCAGCTCCTCGAAGTTGGTCAGCGCCGTCTGTGGGCTCACCTGCTGCAGGAATCCGTTCAGCACGCATTTCTGGCGGGCCATCCGGGAGTAGTCGTCCGACCCTTCACGCGCCCGGGCGTACCAGAGGGTCTCGAAGCCGTCGAGGGTGCGCTTGCCGGGGTCGATGTAGCCGGTGACGTCCTCGCCGAGACCACCGATCGGGATCGGCTCGCGCACGTTGAGGGTGATTCCGCCGACCGCGTCGACCAGGTCCTTGAATCCCTCGAGATTGACCATGGCCCAGTAGTTGATGCGCAGCCCGGTGACGCCCTCGACCGCGGAGACGGTGGCGTCGACACCGGGCGTCTTCGACTTGCCGAACAGGTCGGTGTGGTCCTCGGCCCACGTACTCACTCCGTTGAGGTAGCAGCCGTCGCAGTCGAAGCCGTCGGGGAACTGCTCATCCATCACCGTCCCCTCGCGGAACGGAAAGCGCTGCAGGTTGCGGGGCAGCCCGACCAGCACCGCCTTGCCCGTCTCCGCGTCGATCGAAGCGACCGTCAGCGAGTCCGGGCGCAGGCCCCAACGGCCGGCCCCGGAGTCGCCGCCGAGCAGGAGCACGTTGTAACGACCGTCGTGGGCTCCGCTCACCTGGCTGTCCCCGAAGAGCGCGATCGCAAGGTCACGCTGGACGCCAACCAGGTGGGCGCCGAAGAGCAGGGTGCCGGCGACGGAGAAACAGAGCAGGCCGTTGACGCCCACCACGGCCCGCCGCTGGGGGAGCTCGAGAGTGAGTGGCTGGCCGAGGCGCCAAGCGTCCATGAAGAGCGCCGCCCAACCGATCGCCGCGGCGAAGAGGCCGAGCCGGAGTATCAAGAGCAGGGTGCTGTTGAAGGCGAGGGTGATCGCGAGCGAGTGGTCGAGGGCACCGAGTACGAGGGCGAGGGCGCCGAGGCAGAGCAGTCCGATCCAGATCCGCAGCGCGATCCGTCCGACCTTGCGGTTGCCGGCGATCAACTGGGCGGACCCGGGGGCCACCAGCGTGAACGCCATCAGGGTCATCGCGCGCCGGAATCGCACTCGGGCCGCGCGTTCTGCAACTCCTGGGTCCGTCGACCCAGGGGGTGCCGCGGGGGAAGCAGCCATGAGGTGGAACTCCTGCTGGGGAAGGGAGCAGTTCCGCCAGTATCACCAGTCACACCCGTCACACGGTGGGCGACGCGCCGAACACGTCGGCGCCACTGCCGCCGACCTCCATTTGAGCCGGGTCGGCAGGAAAGCAGGCCGCGGTGGGGGATCAGGCGGCGGCGACGCTGCCGGCGAGGCGAGCGATCTCGTCGGCCGACGCGTTGGCGCCGGTGCAGACGACGGCGACCGGGCGGTCGGAGCCGGGCCCGCCGGAGGGAGCCTGGACCTGGGCGATAAGTCCGGCCAGTGCAGCGGCGCCGGCGCCCTCGGCCAGCGTGCCGGCTCGAGTGGCCAGCAGGCGAGCGGCAGCGTCGATCTCGTCGTCGGAGACGAGCACGAAGTCCGCGAGTCCGGCACGCAGGGTGGCGAGCGTCGCGGGATAGCCGCTGGTCGTGGCCAGGCCCGATGCACGGGTGGTGGCCGCGGCGGTCTCGATCCGCCCGCTGCGCCACGAGCGCCATCCTGCCGGGGCGGAGGACGACTGCACCCCGATCACCGCGCAGTCCGGGGCGAGGGCGTCCCGGACCACGCAGGCACCGGCAGCACCGGTGCCACTACCGATCGGCACATAGAGGGCACCGAGCGCTGGCACAGCGGTGAACAGCTCCAGGTAGGCGGTGGCGTGGCCGAGGATGATCCGCGGGTCGGTCGGATCGACGTACCCGCCGTCGACGGCCAGAGATCGCGCGTACGCCGCCGCCTCCCCCAACCCGTCGCCGTGGACGATCACCTGAGCGCCGAGCGCCTCCACCGCATCCCGCTTCACCTCCGGGGCACACCGCGGCATCACGATGGTCGCCTGAACCCCCGCGGCGCGGGCCGCGAACGCGACGGACTGGGCGTGGTTGCCGGTCGAGGTGGTGACCAGGCCGACGCGTCGCTCGGTCTCGGTCAGCGTGGCTCCCAGGTGGACACCGCCACGGACCTTGAAGGAGCCCGTCGGCAACACGTGCTCGTGCTTGACCAGGATCGTGCGACCGAC
Organism: Nocardioides sp. BGMRC 2183; assembly: GCA_008123405.1. Lineage (GTDB taxonomy): Bacteria > Actinomycetota > Actinomycetes > Propionibacteriales > Nocardioidaceae > Nocardioides. The sequence goes on along the minus strand of VSSA01000004.1, from coordinate 171,552 downwards.
GGTCCGGTCGAGCACCGGATGCGCGACCAGGGGCGTGGCGGGCAGCGTGGCAGCGACGACCTCTCCAGCGCGCTGCACGGCGGCGAAGGTCAGCGACACAGAGCCCGGCGAGTCCATGTATCCATGGTCGCCGCTCCCCGTATATCGGTCCAATAGTTCTTCTGATGGATTCACATCGATGGCATCGATTGATAGCGTGCGGGCATGCGGGAGCCCGGATGATCGACCTGCGCCGACTGGAGGCGCTCGTCGCGGTGCACCGCACCGGAAGCGTCTCGGCTGCGGCCGCTGCCCTGCACTACGGCCAGCCGACCGTCTCCCACCATCTGCGGCGCCTCGAGGCCGAGACCGGCAGCGTCCTCCTGCAGCGCGTCGGACGCGGGGTGCGGCTCACCCCGGACGGCGTCCTGCTGGCGCGGCGCGGCGAGGAGGTGCTCGGGCTCCTCGAGCGAGCCGAGGCGGAGCTCACCGCGGCCAACCAGTTGCGCACCGGCACCGTCCGCCTGGCCGCTTTCCCGTCCGGGGCCGCAACCTTGGTGCCCGCGGCGATCTCGCTGCTCGCGACCCGTCACCCCGGCCTCACCCTGGACCTGATCGAGGCCGAGCCGCCCGAGGCCACCGAGCTGCTGCGCGCCGGCGCCGTCGACCTCGGGCTGACCTTCGCCTACCCCGACCAACCCACCGGCGTCGCAAACCCCGCCGACAGCGGCGTCACCGCCGAGACCCTCTTCGGCGACACGCTCCATCTGGTCACCTCCGACGCCGCCCAGCTCGGACCGGGCAGTGCCACCTCCCCCACCCCCTTGGGACATCTGGCGACCCGTCGCTGGATCACCGGCTGCGAGCGCTGCCGCAGCGAACTGCTGCACCTCTGCGACGCAGCCGGCTTCATCCCCGAGATCGCCTTCGCCAGCGACGACTACGTGGCCGTGCAGGCGCTGGTGGCCAGCGGCGTCGGGGTGACCGTGTTGCCCGGACTCGCCCTGGAGGCGCACCGCAACCCAGGAGTGGTCACCCGCCGAGTGGCCGGCGGGGTGCGGCACGTGCAATTGGCGTCGTACGGAGCGCCGCCACGTCCGGCCGCGGTCGAGGCGGTCGCCGCGGTCCTGCGCACGGTGGCAGTCAGTCGCTGAGACCTGCGCGACCCTGTTCGATCTCCTGCCGACGAGCCATCCGGTGCGCCCGACGGATCCCCGCCTCGCGCTGCCGACGCTCGTCCTCGGCGTCCTCCGGGGTCAGCGCAGGGACCCGGCGCGGATGGCCGGCAGCATCGATGGCCACGAACACGAAGTACGCCGAACCCACGTGCAGCGTCTCCGAGCTGGCGTCGTCCCACGGCTGGGTCTCGATCCGCACGCCGACCTCCATCGAGGTCGAGCCCACCCAGTTCACCTGCGCCTTGGTCCGGATGATGTCACCCACCCGCACCGGCTCGTGGAAACTCATCTCGTCCAGGGAGGCGGTCACCGCCGGACCCCCGCTGTGCCGCTGCGCCACGACCCCGGCCGCGGAGTCGGCAAGCTTGACGATCTCGCCGCCGTGGATGTTCCCGAGCAGGTTCGCCTGCGCCCGCGCTGTCAACGAGGCCAACTCCATCCGCGAGTACGACGGCGGGCGGGACAACGGCAGCTCCGGGGACGACGCGCTCACGATCGCGACGATAGCGCCCCGGGGCCCCCGCGTGCTCCGTCGGCGATGATGGACCGATGAGCCGCCCCGTCCTGGAGACCGAGCGCATCCGGCTCGAGCCACTGACCGCAGCGCACACCGAGCACGTGGTCGAACTGGACTCCGACGCCGAGGTGCTGCGACACATCTTCGGGCGTGCACTCAGTCGCGCGGAGGTGGTCGACGAGCACCTCCCGAGCCGGCTCCGCCCCGACGCGGACGAGCGCGGCATCGGCTACTGGGCGGGGTTCGCCCGCGACGATGCCGAGGCGTTCCTCGGTTGGTGGACCCTGGCGGTCGACGACGAGGATCCGCGGGCGGCCGAACTCGGCTACCGGCTGCGGCGCGCAGCCTGGGGCCGCGGCCTGGCCACGGAGGGCGCGCGCCGGCTGATCCGGCACGGCTTCGACACCGTCGGACTCGACCGGATCTGGGCCGAGACGATGCAGGTCAACACCGGTTCCCAAGCGGTGATGCGCAAGTGCGGTCTGCGCCACGTGCGCTCCTACGTGGGCGCCTGGCCGCATCCGCTTCCCGGCGCCGAGCTGGGCGAGGTGGTCTACCAGATCACCCGCTCCGAGCACCTCGGAGCGGAGTACGACCTGCCCCTCGATCGTGGATGATCAGGGCATGGCCACCACGTTCACCGACGACGACCTGCTCGCGGCGCTCCGCGCGGCCGCAGGAGGGGACGCACTCAGCACCGCCGCCTACGAGCGTCACCGCAGCACGGCCGGTGGCCCGTCGGTCGCGTGGATCATCCGCCGGTTCGGCTCCTGGCGAGCAGCCTGCGCCGCCGCAGGACTGCCGACACACGCACGCTCCGCCCGGGCCGCCACCTGGAGCGACGAACAGCTGATCGGGTACGTCGCCGCCTACCTGGCCGATCTCGAGCCCGGCGCCCGCAGCAGCTTCGCCGGCTACAGCGCCTGGGCAGCCACCCAGGACGGCGCCCCGAGCGGCGCGACGGTGCGGGCACGGATCCCGTGGGCCGAGGCCAGGAGACACGCCGAGAGTCACGCCTCGGAGGCCTGAGCCTCTGAGAGGACATTTCTCCGCTGACCGGTACGGTCACCGCCATGGCAGGAAGCGGCAGGCGCGGCGACGGGTCCGGCGACGAGCCCGACTATGACTGGATCTACGGCAGCGGCGGGGAGCCGACCCAGGAGCGTCCCCGGCCACCCGCGCCGCCACCCGCGGACCGGCCCGAACCCACCATGCTGCTGCCCCAACAGCCGCGCCCCGGCACTCCACCTCCGCCGGGCGCCCAGCCGGGAGGGTCGACTCCGCCGCCGCAGGCCGCACCTACGCGCCGTTCGCGCAGTGGCTGGCGGCGCCCCGGCCGGTGGATCAAGCTGATCCTCGCTCTGCTGGCGCTGTGGCTGGTGTACCTGATCGCCGTGCCGATCTTCGCCTGGAGCAAGGTGGACAAGGTCGCCTACGAACCCGACGGGGATCGTCCCGGGGACCAGCCGGGGACGACGTACCTGATCGTGGGCAGCGACTCCCGCGGCGAGCTGAGCAAGGAGGACCGCGAGCGGCTCGGCACCGGAGGGGACGCCGGCAACCCCCGCACCGACACCATCATGCTGCTGCACACCGGGTCGGGGCCGGACACGCTGGTCTCGATCCCCCGGGACACCCTGGTGGATATCCCGGGCCATGGCTCGGGCGAGAAGATCAACGCGGCCTTCGCCATCGGTGGGCCCGAGCTGCTCACCGAGACCATCGAGTCCACCACCGGAATCCGGATCGACGACTACGTCGAGATCGGCTTCTCCGGGTTCGTCGACGTGGTCGACGCCGTGGGCGGAGTGGAGATCTGCCCGAAGCAGGCGATCGACGACAAGCAGGCCAACCTCGACATCGAGAAGGGTTGCCAGGAGGTCGACGGGGTGACCGCGCTCGGATACTCCCGTTCCCGGCACGCCGCCTACGGAGGCAGCAACGACGACTTCGCCCGGGTACGACGCCAGCGCGAGGTGATCGCGGCGATCGGCGACAAGGTGGTCTCGCCCTGGACCGTGCTCAACCCGGTGCGCTACTGGCGGTTGAACATGGCGGCGCCGGGCGCGATCGCCGTCGGCGAGGGGATGGGTCCCCTCGACGCGGCACGCTTCGCCCTGGCGATGTCCGCCTCGAGCTCGGGCAAGGGCACGTCCTGCACCCTGCCCGTCGACTACCAGGCGGTCGGCAGCGGTTACAGCGACGTGGTGATCGACGCCGAGCGCGCCGATCAGCTCTTCGACATCATCATCGAGGACCGCACCGACGATCTGACCACCAAGATCTGCAACCAGAAGGGGCTCTGACCCGATGGCAAGCTCGACAGGAAGCTCGATGGGAAGCTACGAGACACTGCGTGTGGAGGTGGACAGCGACGGGGTCGCCACCGTCACCCTGCACCGTCCCGACGCACTCAACGCGTTCAACCTCACCATGGCCGGCGAACTGGAGGAGTTCTTCCTCACCGACGCACGTCGCGATGAGGTGCGGGCGGTCGTGGTCACCGGCGCAGACCGGGCGTTCTGCGCCGGAATGGACCTCAATGCGGCCGGCAACGTCTTCGGTCTCGACGAGAGCCACTCCCCCACGCCGGAGGACTTCGCCGCGCACTACCTGCAGGAGCCCTACGCCACCGGGATCCGCGACACCGGCGGCAAGGTGACCCTCGCCATCCACGCGCTGCCCAAGCCGGTGATCGCCGCGATCAACGGGCCGGCGGTGGGGATCGGCGCCACGATGACGTTGGCGATGGACCTTCGGCTGGCTTCGACGAAGGCCCGGATCGGCTTCGTCTTCGGTCGCCTCGGGATCGTGCCCGAGGCCTGCTCGTCGTGGTTCCTCCCGCGGATCGTCGGCATCCAGCAGGCCTTGGAGTGGGTCTACTCCGCCGACATCCTCGACGCCGAGACGGCCCTGGCAGGTGGCCTGTTGCGCAGCGTGCACGAGCCCGACGAGTTGCTCGGGACCGCCCAGGAGCTGGCCCGCTCCTTCGTGGTCGGTCGGTCTGCGACCGCCCTCGGCCTGGCCAAGCAACTGCTCTACCGCAACGGTGCCGCGCCCGAGCCGCTGCACGCGCATCTCTCGGACTCACTCGCGATGTACTGGACCTCGATCGCCGACGGCAAGGAGGGCGTCGCCGCGTTCCTGGAGAAGCGAGCGCCGGAGTTCACCGGATCGGCCTCGGACCTCCCGCGGATCTTCCCTGCCTGACCTGTCGAGAGGCGCGGCGTCACATCGCCATGAAGAGGATCTCCTCGCGGGAGTACTCCCGTCCGGGGTGCTCGGCGGCCAGGTGGGCCTGGACCTTCTCGACGAGCTCGTCGTCGGTGTCGCCACGGAGCGTGGTGTCGCAGGGGCAGCGCAGTGAGGGCATCGTCGTACCTCCGAAGTAGAACCTGTTCCTTCGTCAGCGTACGCCGACACTCCCGGCATCACCTCGACCGGGAGCCATGTGGGCTCTGGGGTGGGAACGCACTCGGCGCCCGGAACCACGTGGTTCCGGGCGCCGAAAGGGGCGAGGGTCACACGCAGCTGGTCATGGCCTCCTGCAGCGCGGGGTCGTTCATCAGCTCGGTGATCGCGGAGGGGTCGTTCGCCTTGGCGAGGTCGACGTTGTCCATGAAGGCGCCAGCCATGCAGTCGGCCTGGTCGTCGGTCATGCCGGCGTCGACGTACATGTCGGCGAGGTAGGCCTCGAAGCCCTCAGGGTCGTTGACGGGGTCCGGAATGGAGCCGGCCTCCGGCATCTCCCCGCCCTCGGTCTCGGTCTCCTCGGCCTCGGGCGACGCCGCGGCGTTGCTGTCGTCGGACTCGGTGCTCTCGTTGCTCTCCGAGGAGGTGTCGTCCGAACCGGAGTCTCCGTCGTCGCCGCCACAGGCGGTGAAGGTGAACAGGAGGGCGGCGGGGAGCGCGACGGCGGCGGTGAAGCGACGGATCGTTGTAGTCATGCAGGGCTCCTTGCCGTTCGCGCGCCGGTTGAACCACCGTGGCGGCAACTTCTCACCATCCGGGACAGATAGCTGCCCCACCTGCGATACCCCTGCACCGACTCGGCCTGAAGCTCAGCGCGGCTGCTGTACTCCCTGAAGCAACTGGCGTGCGGCGACGATCCGCTGCACCTGGTTGGTGCCCTCGTAGATCTGGGTGATCTTGGCGTCGCGCATCATCCGCTCGACCGGGTAGTCCCGGGTGTAGCCGTAGCCGCCGAGGGCCTGGACCGCGTTGGTGGTGACCTCCATCGCCACGTCGGAGGCGATGCACTTGGCCGAGGCGCCGAAGAAGGTGAGGTCGGCGTCGCCACGCTCGGACTTCGCAGCCGCGGCATAGGTGAGCTGCCGGGCGGCCTCCACCTTCATGCCCATGTCGGCCAGCAGGAACTGCAGCCCTTGGAAGTCCGCGATCGGACGCCCGAACTGCTGACGCTCCTGCACGTAGCCCAGGGCGTAGTCGAGCGCGCCCTGGGCTACGCCGACGGCCTGTGCGGCGATGGTGACGCGGGTGTGGTCCAACGTGCGCATCGCGAGCTCGAAGCCCTCCCCCTCGGCTCCGATCATCCTGCTGGCGGGGATCCGCACGTTGTCCAGGTAGACCTCACGCGTGGGCGAGCCCTTGATGCCGAGCTTCTTCTCCGGGGCGCCGAAGGAGACGCCCTGGTCGGACTTCTCCACCACGAAGGCGGTGATCCCGCGGGATCGGGCGTCGGGGTCGGTGGAGGCGAGCACCGTGTAGAACTCCGAGACTCCGGCGTTGGTGATCCACCGCTTCACGCCGTTGAGCACGTAGTGGTCACCGTCGCGGACCGCACGGGTCTTCTGGGCCGCCGCGTCCGAGCCGGCATCCGGCTCGGAGAGGCAGTAGGAGAAGCCGCCCTCACCGGCCGCGAGCCGGGACAGGTATGTCTGCTTGAGCTCCTCACTGCCGCCGAGCTGCACCGGCAGGGAGCCGAGCTTGTTGACCGCCGGGATCAGCGAGGACGAGACGCAGGCGCGGGCGACCTCCTCGATCACGATGCAGGTGGCAAGCGCGTCGGCGCCTGCGCCGCCGTACGCCTCGGGCACGTGCGGAGCATGGAAGTCGGCCGCGACCAGCGCGTCATGCGCCTCCTGCGGGTAGCGGGCCTCCTCGTCGACCACGGCGGCGTACGGCGTCACCTTGTCGTCGCAGAGCGCCCGGACCGCCTCGCGGATCGCGCGGTGCTCCTCGGAGAGTCCATAGCTCGTGAAGTCGTTGCCCACCGTCGCCACCTGTTCCCGGCCGAGACCGTTGTGATACTGAGTTCTCCTAGTACGGTACTCCGTACCACCCAGGACGCCAAAGAGTCGAGACCCCAAGAACGGAGCTCCCCATGCCGGCGAGCAGCACCCGCGCCCGCCTGGTCGCCGCGGCGTTCCGCCTCTTCACCGCGCGCGGCTTCGAGGCGACGACTGTCGACGACATCGCCGCCGAGGCCGGAGTCGGTCGCACCACCTTCTTCCGCTCGTTCCCCAGCAAGGAGGCGGTGGTCTTCCCCGACCACGCGCCGATCCTGGGGGCCGTCGACGCACGACTGGCCAGCGCCTCCCGCGACTCCGCGGACCTCGCGCTGCTGGAGGCCTCACGGATCGTGCTGGACAACTACCTCGCCGACGGCGACGTCGCCCGGGCCCGGTACGCGCTGACCACCAGCGTGCCGGCACTGCGAGCCACGGAATCGGCCAACCAGCGCGCCTATCAACAGCTCTTCCGCGACCACATCCGCCGCTGGATCACCCCGGTGGACGGCGAGCTCGCCGACGACCTGCTCGCCGAAGTGCTGGCCAACGCGGTGGTCACCGCTCACAACCACGTGCTGCGTCGGTGGCTGCGCGGCACCAGCGACGACCCGCGCCGCGACCTCGCCGACGCCATCGGCGCCGTCACCTCCCGGATCGGCCTCGATGCCGCGGCCCACGAGGACACCCAGGTCGTCGTGCTCCGCTCCCGCCGATCCTTCGACGACGTCCTCCCCGAGGTACGCCGGCTGCTCGCCGACTGACTGCGCTGCACAGCCCGCGGCCCACGGCCGGCGGGAAGATCCGACGCGCCGTCCGAGTTGGACCGACATGGCCCAGAACGGATGGCAGGACCCCGACGTCGTCGACCGGATGCTGGCGGCCGAGACCTGGGCGGTGGTGGGGCTCTCCGGCAACCCCGGCCGCACGGCGTACCGGATCGCGGCATTGCTCCAAGAGCGTGGCAAGCGGATCGTGCCGGTGCACCCGAAGGCAGCCGGGGGTGACGTGGAGGTGCTCGGGCAGAAGGCCTATCCCTCGCTGGACGCGATCCCCTTCACCGTCGACGTGGTCGACGTGTTTCGTCGTTCCGAGGAGGCGGGAGGGGTCGCCGACGAGGCGGTCGCGATCGGCGCCGGGGGCGTCTGGTTCCAGCTCGGAGTCGTCGACGAGGAAGCGTTCGCGCGCACCACCGCCGCCGGCGTGCCGATGGTGATGGACACCTGTCCCGCGATCGAGTGGCGCAACCGCGACAGCTGAAGCCCGGACACGAGACCGGGAACGAGACGAGGCCGCCGCCCCGATGCTCGGGACGGCGGCCTCGATCCGCGCGAAGGTCGCCTCACTCGGCGGCGCGCGCCGCCTCCTCCTCGGTGGTGGCACCACTCGTGGAGAGCGAACCGGACTTGTCCTCCAGGTGCGCACGGATGAACCAGTGGAAGAGCTCGTACTGCTCGGTCTGTGCGATGAACATGTCCTGGGTGACCAGGTCGAGCTCGTCGAGCTCCTTGATCCCGGCGCGGTAGGACTCGATCACGCCCTGATAGACGACGTCGAGGGCGGCGAGATGCTCCTGGGTGGGCGCCCGCCCGATGCTGTACTCGTTCCAGGAGCGCTGGTTGACGAGGTTGCCGGGTGTGCCGGTGGGCGAGCCGCCCAGCGTGGCGATCCGCTCGGCGAGGTCGTCGGCGAACCCGCGCACCGTGTCCACCTGCGGGTCGAGCATCTCGTGGACCGCGATGAAGTGGGGACCCACCACGTTCCAGTGGACGTGCTTGAGGGTCAGGTGCAGGTCGTTGGCGGCGTTGAGCCGGTCCTGCAGGAGATCGATCACGCGCTGAGCGACCTCCTGGGTGAGGCCCGGAGTCGTGTAGTGCAACTTCGCATGTGTGGCCATGCGATCCGTTCTACCACTTGAACCAGTCAAGACAAGGGCCCCAACGGGTGAACGGCAGCTAGATGTTCCGCCTACTCAACGACCGATGGACGCGATGCGCGCTCTCGTACGACGCCTCCCTTGGCGTGTGCCGTCGCCTTCAGTTCCGCCTGGAAGTCCCGCATCCGCTCCTGGAGCGCCGGATCCGTCGCCGCCAAGATCCGCACCGCCAGCAGCCCCGCGTTGCGGGCGCCGCCGACCGCGACAGTGGCGACCGGGACACCGGCCGGCATCTGCACGATGGAGAGCAGCGAGTCCATCCCGTCCAGGTACTTCAGCGGGACCGGGACGCCGATCACCGGCAGCGGGGTGACCGAGGCGAGCATTCCGGGCAGGTGCGCTGCCCCGCCGGCGCCGGCGATGATCACCGACAGCCCGCGTCCGGCCGCCTCCCGGCCGTAGTCGAGCATCTCCTCGGGCATCCGGTGCGCAGAGACCACGTCGGCCTCGAACGTCACGTCGAACTCGCTCAACGCGTCCGCGGCGGCCTCCATCACCGGCCAGTCGGAGTCCGAGCCCATCACGATGCCGACGCGCGCAGTCATGGCCGCAGCGTAGCGAGGACGGATCGGTGGCCCTCCAGCGGCACCGACCCCTCTCACCCAGGTTCAGGCTCGGGCTCGGGCGGTCACTCGCTCTCGTTGCCGAGATCGCCGCGGAACCAGGCCGCCGCGTGCCGAGCCCGTTCGAGGCAGTCGTCCAGGTCGTCGCCGTACACGTTGACGTGGCCGACCTTGCGTCCCGGCCGCAGGTCCTTGCCGTAGAGGTGCACCCGCAGGCGCGCGTCGCGGGCGAGCGCATGCGGATAGCCGTCGTAGAGGCGGCCGACCTCGGGGCGGTCCCCACCCAGGATGTTGACCATCACCGACCAGCGGGCACGCGGCTCGGGCGAGCCCAGCGGCAGATCGAGGACCGCACGGAGATGGTTCTCGAACTGCGAGGTCACGGCGCCATCCTGGGTCCAGTGACCGGTGTTGTGCGGTCGCATCGCGAGCTCGTTGACCAGGACGATCGGATTGCCCTGGTCGTCGCGGGACTCGAAGAGCTCGACCGCCAGGATGCCGGTGACACCGAGCTCACCGGCGATCCGCAACGCGAGCTGCTGCGCGGAGGCGCCGAGGTCGGCGGCCAGGTCCGGCGCCGGAGCGATCACCTCTTTGCAGACCCCGTCGACCTGCAACGTGGCCACCACCGGGTACGCCGCGGCCTGCCCGCTCGGCGCCCGCGCGACCAGGGCGGAGAGCTCGCGGGAGAAGTCGACCAGCTCCTCGGCCAGCAGCCGGACACCGGTCCGCGCCGCGGCCTCGAGCGGCTCGACGATCTCCTCTGCAGTGCGCACCACCCACACGCCCTTGCCGTCGTATCCACCGCGGCTCACCTTGAGGACACACGGCAGACCGAAGTCGACGACCTCCTCGCGCGTCGCCACCTCCGCCCAGCGCGGCTGGGGTGCTCCGAGCCGCGTCATCGCCTCGCGCATCACGATCTTGTCCTGGGCATGCACGAGTGCGTCGGGTCCGGGACGCACGTCCAGACCGCCCTCTGCCAGGGCGTGCAGATGCTCGGTCGGGACGTGCTCGTGGTCGAAGGTGACCACCGAGCAGCCGTCGGTGATCCGGCGCAGGGTGTCGAGGTCGCGATAGTCGCCGACCTGGTGATCGCCGATCACCTGGGCGGCGCTGACGCCCTCACCCTCGGCGAGCAGGCGCAGCGGCACTCCCAGCGCGTTCGCGGGCTCGGCCATCATCCGTGCGAGTTGACCACCGCCGATGACGGCGATTCGAGGGGCATGCTCCGGCACGGCCGGAACGCTACTAGATGCGTGTCCGCGCCCCGGTCACGGACGCCGTACGGCGACGGGCTCGACGACCCCGAAGCCACGGACCGGTCGTGGCGGCAGCGGCCGCGACTCGACCTCGCCGGCCGGGAGCCGGTCAGCGGTGGCGTGGTCGACGATGATCCGGTTGCGCCGCGCCACGGCGGTCAGACGGGACGCCATGTTCACCGGCGGGCCGAAGACGTCGCCCAGACGCATCACCACCGAACCGGAGGCCAGCCCGACCCGCACGTCCGGCATCCGCTGATCGCGCCCGATCACGTTGATGATCCCTTCGGCGGTGACGAAGGCAGGCATGGGCTCGTCGTTGACGAAGAGCACCGCGTCGCCCATCGACTTGATCAGGCGGCCGCCGTTCGCGTTGATCACATCGCCGCAACGGGACTCGAAGAGCTCCACGATGTCGCCGATCTTCTCGCGGCTGACCTCGTTGGACAGGGCGGTGAACCCGACGATGTCCGCGAAGCCGACGGTGAGCTCGGTGGTGCCAGGGTCGGTGTCGACGCCCCGGGACGACTCGATCCGGGCCACCGCAGCGGCCAGATGGCGGCGCCACGCGTAGAGCATCATCCGCTCGAACTGTCCGCCGTAGTCGGCGAACATCCGCGCCATCACGGCGTCGCCCTCCTCGCGCGGCTCGGACTCGGCGTACAGCTCCTCGGCCCGCTGCGAGATGGCGCCCACCTCCCAGTCCGCCAGCCGCGCCATCGACAGGCCGACACCGCGCGCCACGTTGAGGGCGGTGTCCATGTCGAGCAGGCCGGCCTCGATCAACCCGGCCATCGTGGCCAGCGCCTCCACGTCGGCCTCGGTGTAGGCGGGCGCGCCGCCGCGCTCGGGGAAGCCCAGGCTGCGCCACAGTCGGCGCGCGCGATCCACCTCCATTCCGGCCCGCTCGGCGACCTCCTCGGCGGTCAGCCCGGGAGCCGAGCCGAGGAACGTGGCGTCGATGTCGTACTGGGAAGCTCCCGCGTGGTCCGAGCTCATCGGGTCGTCCTCCTCGACCGAGCCTTCGCGTCACACACCCTCGTTGCCTCCGCGGCCGGTGTGCAGTTCGTGCAGCAGCTCGTTGAGCGTGCGCTGGGTGCCCTCGACGTCGGGGATGTCGTTGAGCCGGACCAGCCCGTGGGTCGAAGCGTCGGCGATCAGCAGGCTGCCGCAGCCGAAGAGCCGGTCGAGCAGGTGGATCTCGATCGAGACGTCGCTGACCCGGGCGAGCGGGATGTCGTGCCCCCGGCGGGTGAGGATCCCGCGGCGGGTGATCAGCCGGCGGTCGGTGAAGGCGTGCACGGTGGTCAGCCAGTCGAGGAACGGTCGCAGCACGAACCAGACGATGCCGATCGCACAGAGCACCCACACGATCTGGGCCAGCAGTGTGCTGTTCCCCGCGACCTGGACGAAGACGCCCAGGGCCAGGAGCAGGACCAGCACCAGGATCGGGCCGAACAGCGCCTTCGGATGCTGACGCGTGCTGATCAGCAGACGCTCGTCCGGGTTGAGCAGCTTCTTCGAGATGGCCACGCCGCGATCATCCCACCGATCGGCCGACGGATCAGGCCTCGGCGCGCACGTGGACCACGTCGCCGGCGCCGACCCGCTCGATCCCGTCGCTGCTCTCCACCACCAGGCGGCCCTCGGGGTCGACGTCGCTCGCGCGCCCGACCAGGGTGCCGCCGCCGGGCAGATGCACTCGCACGTCCACGTCGACCGTCGCGCAGCGGGCGACGTAGGAGGCGCGCAGCCGCTCGGTGGCCTCGGTGCCGCCGGCCTGCCAGGCGTCGAAGGCCTCCCGGATCGCGGTCACCACCGCCACCAGGATCTGCGTGCGATCGGGGGCAGGGTCACCCGGTCCGGCGGCCAGCGCGAGGCTGGTCGCGGTGTCGACCGGCAGCTCGTCGGCCGTGGTGGAGACGTTGATCCCGACGCCGATGACCGCAGCCGGACCCTGGGCGGTCTCGACCCGCTCGACCAGGATCCCGGCAACCTTCCGCCCGGTCCCGGCGTCGTCGACGAGCAGCACGTCGTTGGGCCACTTCACCTGGGCCCGGTGACCCAGCGAGGTCAGCGCCTTGGCCACGTTGTGCCCGACCAACAGCGGGATCCAGGGCCAGGAGGAGGCCAGGACGCTGGGGCGCAGCAGCAGCGAGAAGGTGACCGCGGCACCCGCCGGGGTCTCCCAGGTGCGGTCCAGGCGCCCACGCCCGGCAGCCTGGTGGTCGGCGACCACCACCAAGCCCTCCTCGGCGCCCTCGCGGGCGCGGTCGCCGGCCAGCGCGTTGGTCGACGGGGCGACCGGATGCAGCTCCACCAGCAGGTCGGGCTGTGCGGCGAAGGCCGCGCTGAGCGCGGAGGATTCGAGGGGTGGGCGCTGGATCGGCTGGTCCGTCACGGGCACTACCCTGACGCACGAAGACATAGGAGGCCAAGTGACTGCGCAGCCCGAATCCGGGACCCCGAGCGACATCGACATCCACACCACCGCCGGCAAGCTCGCCGACCTGGACCGCCGCCTCGAGGAGGCGGTGCACGCCGGCTCCGCCAAGGCCGTGGAGAAGCAGCACGCGAAGGGACGCAAGACCGCCCGGGAGCGGATCGAGCTCCTCTTTGACGAGGGCAGCTTCGTCGAGCTCGACGAGCTCGCCCGGCACCGTTCCACCGCTTTCGGTCTGGAGAAGGACCGCCCCTACGGCGACGGCGTGGTGACCGGCTACGGCACCGTCAACGGCCGCCAGGTCTGCGTCTTCTCCCAGGACTTCACCGTCTTCGGCGGCTCGCTCGGCGAGGTCTACGGCGAGAAGATCACCAAGGTGATGGACCTGGCGATCAAGACCGGGTCGCCGATCATCGGCATCAACGAGGGTGCCGGTGCCCGGATCCAGGAGGGCGTCGTCTCCCTCGGCCTCTACGGCGAGATCTTCCGACGCAACGTGCACGCCTCCGGGGTGATCCCGCAGATCAGCCTGATCATGGGCAACTGCGCCGGCGGTCACGTCTACTCGCCGGCGGTCACGGACTTCACGATCATGGTCGACCAGACCTCGGCGATGTTCATCACCGGTCCCGACGTGATCAAGACCGTCACCGGCGAGGACGTCACGATGGAGGAGCTCGGTGGTGCGCGGGCGCACAACACCAAGTCGGGCAACGCCCACTACATGGCCTCCGACGAGGACGACGCGCTCGAATACGTCAAGGCACTGCTCAGCTTCCTGCCGCAGAACAACCTCGACGAGGCGCCGTCGTACGACGAGGTCGCCGACACCGAGGTCACCGACACCGACCGGGCGCTGGACACCATCGTCCCGGACTCCCCGAACCAGCCCTACGACATGCGCGACGTGATCACCGCCGTCGTCGACGACGAGGACTTCCTGGAGGTCCAAGAGCTGTTCGCACCCAACCTGATCGTCGGCTTCGGCCGGGTCGAGGGACAGACCGTCGGCGTGGTGGCGAACCAGCCGATGCAGTTCGCCGGCACCCTCGACATCGACGCCTCGGAGAAGGCCGCGCGGTTCGTCCGGTTCTGCGACGCCTTCAACATCGCGGTGCTGACGTTCGTCGACGTCCCTGGCTTCCTCCCCGGCGTCGACCAGGAGCACTCCGGCATCATCCGTCGCGGCGCCAAGCTGATCTACGCCTACGCCGAGGCCACCGTGCCGCTGGTCACCGTGATCACCCGCAAGGCCTATGGCGGCGCCTACGACGTGATGGGCTCCAAGCACCTCGGCGCCGACATCAACGTCGCCTGGCCGACCGCCCAGATCGCGGTGATGGGGGCACAGGGTGCTGCCAACATCGTGCACCGCAAGACGCTGGCCGCGGTCGAGTCCGAGGGCGGGGACGTCGAGGCCAAGCGTGCGGAGTTGATCGACGAGTACGAGACGACGCTCGCCAATCCCTACATCGCGGCCGAACGCGGCTACGTCGACGCGGTGATCCAGCCGCACGAGACGCGGGTCGAGGTCGTCCGGGCACTGCGCCTGCTGCGCACCAAGCGCGAGTCGCTGCCGCCTAAGAAGCACGGGAACATCCCGCTGTGAGCGGGGAGGAGCCGACCAAGCCGGTGCTGCGCGTGGTCAACCCGGACGCCACCCCCGAGGAGATCGCAGCGCTGGTCGCGGTCTTCTCCACGCTCGGCGGTGGCGAGCCCGCTCCGCAGCCGCCCCGATCGCAGTGGGCAGCGCCGTCCCGCCAACACCGCCAGGTGCCCGGCCGTGGGCTGCCGCACGGACGCGGGGCGTGGCGGGCCAGCGGGCTCCCGCGCTGAGCGCCTGAGCACCGAAGATCGGAGGCGATCGGATCAACCTGCTTGATCCGATCGCCTCCGTTCATGTGATCCCGGGTTTCGTCCACAGGCAAGTCCGGTCCACGTGTGCGGACCGGTTGCGCTGGGGCAGGGCCTGGGGATGGATGAGTTGGCAGCCCTTCTCGACCTCCAGCATGGAGTCATCGCCCGACGACAGGCCCGTGCCGTGGGTCTGAGCCCCACCGACATCGCTCGCCGAGTCCGCCGGCGCGAGTGGACACGGGTGCACCCCGGGGTCTACGTCAACCACAGCGGTCCACTGACCTGGTGGCAACGCGCATGGGCCGCCGTTCTGGCCTGTTGGCCGGCCGCGCTCGACGGGCGCTCCGCCCTGCGGGCCCACGAAGGCCCGGGACGACGATCAGCACGAGACGACGACCCCATCGAGGTCGTCGTCGCTCACGGACGCCGGGTCAGTGCTCCGCACGGGGTGCAGGTGCGTCAGTCCCGCCGTTTCGACGATGCCACTCAGGCGAACTTCGCTCCACCCCGGCTCCGGTACGACGCCGTCGTCATCGACCTCGCCGACCGGGCCGAGGACGACCTGACCGCCATCGCCATCCTCGCCGACGCCTGCGGAGGGCGACGTACCACCGCGGCGCGGCTGCGCGCACAGGTCGACGGGCTGGCGCGAGTGCGGCGCCGGGTCTGGTTGGTCGGCATTCTGAACGATGTCGCCGACGGAGCCTGCTCCGTGCTCGAGCATGGATTTCTCAACCTCGTTGAGCGGCCGCACGGGCTCCCCCGCGGCCAACGACAGGTGCCGGCCACCGACGCCGCCGGGCGCTTGATGTTCCGCGATGTCTGCTACGACGTCGGGGGTCATCGCCAGATCGTCGAGCTCGACGGGCGGTTGGGGCACACCTCAGCGCGCGACCGCGCCCGTGATCTTGAACGCGATCTCGATGCGGCGCTGGGACGTGAGCACACCGTGCGCCTCGGGTACACCCAGGTGTTCGGTGATCCCTGCGTGACCGCAGCCAAGGTGGGGCGTCTGCTGCGGGCGCGGGGGTGGACCGGCGTCGTCCGGCCATGCGCATCCTGCCCTCCTCCGGCGCAACGGAGTGGTGGGGATCAACCTGCTTGATCGAATCCCCTCCGCTCCTCCCGCTCGCGCCGAATCTGGGGTGCCAGCGACGGCCCGGCTGGCTAGGGTCGCCACCATGACGCGACCGGTCGACGCCCGCACCGATGCCTACGTCGAGGAATTTGCTGCCCTCGACCCGATCGAGGCCACCTACGCCGGCATTCCCGGCTACGACCACCGACTGCCGGACCTGAGCCCGGACGGGTTCGAGGCGCTCGAGGAGCTGCACCGGCGGGCGGTCGCCGACGTGACCGCGCTGACCGCCTCCGACGAGCGGGAACAGGTCGCCAAGGACGCCTTCTTGGAGCGGGTCGGACTCGCTGTGGAGCGAGCCGACGCCCAGGTCGAGCGCAGCGAATTCTCGGTGATCAGCTCCGCGCTGCATGCCGTGCGGGAGGTCTTCGACCTGATGCCGACAGAGACCGACGAACAGTGGCAGGCCATCGGCGAGCGGCTCTCCGCGATCCCCCACGCTCTCGAGGGCTACCGCACCACGCTCACCGCCGAGGCAGACGCCGGACGGGTCTCCGCCCGCCGACAGTACGTCGAGGTCGCCGACCAGGTCCGCGGGTGGACCGGCCAACAAGGCAGCGGAGGCGACTTCTTCGCCCGCCTGGTGGCCGCCGCCCCCAGCGCGCTGCAGGAGTCACTGACCGCTGCCGCGGCCCGAGCCTCGGCAGCGGTCGCCGAGTTCGGACGGTACGCCGAGACCGACCTCGCACCGCGCGGACGCGAGCACGACGGCGTCGGGCGCGAGCACTACGCGCTGGCCTCCCGCTACTTCCTGGGCGCCGAGATCGACCTGGAGGAGACCTACCGGTGGGGCTGGGAGGAGCTGCGCAGGATCGAGGACGACATGGCGGCCACTGCCGACCGGATCGTGGCGGGCGGCACTGTGGACGACGCTGTCGCCGCGCTGGACGCCGACCCGGCACGCGACTGCGGCAGTCGGGAGGCCTACGAGCGGTGGATGCAGGCGAAGGCCGACGACGTGCTCGCCTCCTTCGACGGCGTGCACTTCGACATCGCTGAGCCGATCCGGACGCTCGCGTGCAAGGTGGCGCCGGTCAACGACGGCGGCGCCTGGTACACGCCACCCTCGGAGGACTTCTCGCGGCCGGGCACGATGTGGTTCTCCTTCACCGACGACCACGAGGTCTACTCGACCTGGCGCGAGGCGACGACGGTCTTCCACGAGGGCGTTCCAGGTCACCACCTGCAGTGCGCGCAGGCGACGTACCGTGCCGACCTGCTCAACCGCTGGCAGCGGCTGCTGTGCTGGGTCAGTGGGCACGGCGAGGGATGGGCCCTGTACGCCGAGCGTCTGATGGACGAGCTCGGCTACTTCGCCGACCCCGGCGACCGGCTGGGCTTCCTCGACGCGCAGGGCCTGCGCGCCGCCCGGGTCATCGTCGACATCGGGGTCCACCTCGGCCTCACCATCCCCGCCGACAATCCGTTCGGTTGGCGCGCCGGCGAGACCTGGGACGCCAACCGGGTCTTCGAGTTCATGCGCGCCCACACGCGGGTCGACGACGGCACGCTGCGGTTCGAGGTGAACCGCTACCTGGGGTGGCCGGGTCAGGCGCCGTCGTACAAGGTCGGCGAGCGGATCTGGCTGGAGGCGCGGGACCAGGTCAAGGCGCGCAAGGGAGCCTCCTTCGACCTCAAGCAGTTCCACACCGACGCGCTCAACCTCGGCTCCCTCGGCCTGGACCCGCTGAAGTCCGCACTGGCCAGGCTCTGAGCCCGGCCAGCACGCAACTGTCGGTCAGGACATCGGCTGGTCGTCGACCGCGATGTCGAGGTGGTAGTCACCGGTCGCGTCGTCGAACTCGGTGACTTCGACGGTGACGCCGTAGTCGGTGCCGTCGGCACTCAGCGTGCAGCGCGTCGTGCTCCCGGTCTCAGCGGTCAGCGGCGAGGGGCACTCGACCGCGTCCGGTGCCTGCCCGACCGACTCGGTCAGCGACCGGGTCACCTCGGCCGCCACGTCGTCGCCGGGGATCGTGGTGCCGGCCGCACTGTCGTCGCCGCTGTCGTCGGCGCTGTCATCGGCACCGTCGGGGCCGCTGGTCGGCTCGTCGTCGACCTTGATCGAGAAGTTCACCTCGCTGCCGTCCACGCTCGTGGTCGTCACGGCCACGCCCACCTCGTAGTCGAGCATCTCGTAGGTGCAGCGGACAGTCGCGTCCTCCTCGGCCGGCAGTTCGTCCGGGCAGTCGACGGAGTCCGGGGTGTTGCCGGTCTGCTCCTCCAGCATGCTCGCGACCTGCTCCTCCAGGTCGTCAGTGCTGACGGAGCCAGCACCGCAGGCGGTGAGGCCGAGGGCGAGCGCAGGGACGAAGAACGAGGCGGCGAGAACGGACGGCCGGCGGCGAGACAAGGGGGACTCCAGACGTGGTCGAGGGTGGATTCCGCGTCAGGGGCGACACGGAGACTCCGGCACCATTCCACAGACAAGAACGTTTCAATCAGGGCACCCGGTCTGCCGGACGGCGTTCGTCCAGTGGCGCAGGGCGGAAGGCTTGGACGGGTGGCGTGCCGGTGGTGCGTGCATCGCAAGGCGGCCGGGCGACGGCATACCGGGCGTCTTCCGAGCGCGGCCAACACAGCGAGGCGCGTGCCACCGGTGCGCCAACCGTTCAATGATTTACGACACTCGACACTAGGGTCGGCCCGTGCCGACCTTCGTGCTCGCCTCCGCCTCCCCCGCCCGCCTGACCACGCTGCGCTCAGCCGGGCTCGACCCGCTGGTGGTCGTCTCCGGGGTGGACGAGAGCCAGGTGGTCGACGTACCTCCGGCGGAGTTGGCGCAGCGGCTGGCCGAGTTGAAGGCGCGGGCGGTCGCCGCGCGCGACGACCTGCCCGAGGATGCACTGGTTCTGGGCTGCGACTCCGTGCTGGAGCTGGACGGGGTCGCCCTCGGCAAACCAGGCGATCCCGCGGAGGCGGAACGGCGCTGGCGGTCGATGCGTGGGCGAGCAGGCGTCCTGCACTCCGGCCACTGCCTGATCGACGTGCTCTCGGGGGTGGAGCGGACCGGCACGGGGTCCACGACCGTCCACTTCGCCGATCTGGCCGACGACGAGATCTCCGCGTACGTCGCGACCGGCGAGCCGCTCCACGTCGCCGGCGCCTTCACCGTCGACGGGTTCGCGGGGGCGTTCGTCGAGCGCATCGAAGGTGACCACCACAACGTGGTGGGGGTCAGCCTGCCGCTGCTGCGCCGACTGGTTCGCGATCTCGGACACTCCTGGACCGGACTCTGGCAATCGCGCTGACCCGGCTCAAACGCACACTCAGATCGCGCTGACCCGGCTCAAACGCACGGCGGGGGGCACTCCCCCACCGGTTGCGTCGCCACGTGTGCCACACCGGCCCCACGCCCCAGGCGTTCCTGTCACTTCGCCGGGGTTGCAGCGCCTGAGAAGTGACGGGATCCCCGGTGAACCGGGGAAACCGACAGCAGAGCCCCGCCTCACTCCACCGGCAGTCCGAGCCCCCGCGCGATCAGCATCCGCTGCACCTCCGAGGTGCCCTCACCGATCTCCAGGATCTTGGCGTCACGGTAGAAGCGGGCGACCGGGTACTCCTCCATGAAGCCGTAGCCGCCGAAGACCTGGGTGGCGATCCGGGTGGCGGTCACCGCCGACTCGGAGGTGTAGAGCTTGGCGACGGAGGCGGCCCGCTTGAACTCGCCGACCGAGGGTCCCGAGCCGCGCAGCATCGCGTCCTTCATCGCGGCGGCCTTGTAGGTGAGCAGGCGGGAGGCCTGCAGCATCACCTCGAGGTCGGCGATCTGGAAGGCGACGCCCTGCTTGCGGCCGATCGGGCCACCGAAGGTCTGGCGCTCCCCGGCGTAGGTGACGCACTGCTCCAAGCACGCCTGGATCAGGCCGGTGGCCAGAGCGCTGATCGCGACCCGGCCGTCGTCGAGGGTGGCCAGGAACTGGGCGTAGCCGCGTCCCCGCTCCCCGAGCAGGTGGTCGGCCGGCACCCGGACGTCGGTGAAGGTGAGCGGATGGGTGTCGGAGATGTTCCAACCGAGCTTGTCGTAGGCCGGCTCGGCGACGAACCCCGGCGTCCCGGCGGGCACGATGATCGCCGAGATCTCGGCCGAGCCGTCGCCACGACTCCCGGTCCGTGCCGTCACCGTGACCACCGAGGTGATCTCCGACCCGGAGTTGGTGATGAACTGCTTCCCGCCGTTGACCACCCACTCGCCCGAGGCTTCGTCGGTCTCGGCCCTGGTGCGGGTGGCGCCGGCATCGGAGCCGGCTCCTGGCTCTGTCAGACCGAAGCCGGCCAGCCGCTGACCGGCGACCAGGTCGGGCAGCCAGGTCGCCTTCTGCTCCGGCGTGCCGTAGGTGAGGATCGGGTTGATCCCGAGACCCACGGCCGCCTCGAGCGTGATCCCGAGCGCCTGGTCGACTCGGCCGATCTCCTCGATCGCCACGCACAGCGAGGTGAAGTCGCCGTCCTCGCCGGCGCCGCCGTACTCCTCCGGCGCGCAGAGGCCCATCAACCCGAGGGCGCCCATCCGCTGCACGACCTCGACCGGGAAGTGGTGCTCGCGGTCCCAGCCGGCGACGTGCGGAGCGATCTCCGCCTCGGCGAACTCGCGCACGCTGCGCCGGAACTCCTCGTGCTCGCGGGACAACTCGAAGCCAGTCATGAGCGGCATCGTAACGCGAAGGTTAGCGATTGTTAACCACTCCGGACCTGCGAGCCGACCGACCGCTCTACGGTCCCCGGCGCCGCAGAAAGGATGGACGTCCTAGAATCCCGCTCGGTGCTCCGCGCCGCGACCGCCACCGGCGTCGCCGCCGCCCAGCGCCGCCCACCTACCCCAGTACGTTCGAGGAGTCTTCGTGCCCCAGCCGTTGCAGAAGGTGCTGATCGCCAACCGCGGTGAGATCGCGGTCCGCGTGATCCGTGCCTGCAAGGACGCCGGTATCGGCAGCGTCGCCGTCTACGCCGAGCCCGACCGCGACGCCCTTTTCGTGCGCCTGGCCGACGAGGCCCACTCCCTCGGCGGCGCCACGCCGGCCGACTCCTACCTGGACATCGCCAAGATCATCGACGTGGCGCAGCGCTCCGGCGCCGACTCGGTACACCCCGGCTACGGCTTCCTCGCCGAGAACGCCGAGTTCGCCCAAGCCGTGCTCGACGCCGGGCTGATCTGGATCGGCCCCTCGCCCGACGCCATTGACGCCCTCGGCGACAAGGCCAAGGCCAAGCACATCGCGCAGAAGGCCAACGCGCCGCTCGCCCCGGGCACCAAGGACCCGGTCAAGGACGCCGACGAGGTCGTAGCCTTCGCCAACGAGCACGGTCTCCCGATCGCAATCAAGGCTGTCTTCGGCGGCGGCGGCCGCGGTCTGAAGGTCGCCCGCACCCTCGAGGAGATCCCCGAGCTCTACGAGTCCGCGGTCCGCGAGGCCGTGGGAGCGTTCGGTCGCGGCGAGTGTCTGGTCGAGAAGTTCCTCGACCAGCCCCGCCACGTCGAGACCCAGTGTCTGGCCGACCAGCACGGCAACGTGGTGGTCGTCTCCACCCGCGACTGCTCCCTGCAGCGCCGTCACCAGAAGCTGGTCGAGGAAGCGCCCGCACCGTTCCTCACCGACGACCAGGTCACCCGCCTCTACGAGTCCTCCAAGGCGATCCTGAAGGAGGCCGGGTACGTCGGCGCCGGCACCTGTGAGTTCCTGGTCGCCAAGGACGGCACCATCTCCTTCCTCGAGGTCAACACCCGCCTCCAGGTCGAGCACTGCGTCTCCGAGGAGGTCACCGGCATCGACCTGGTCCGTGAGATGTTCCGGATCGCGGCGGGCGAGGAGCTCGGTTTCGGCGACCCGGAGATCATCGGTCACTCCATCGAGTACCGGATCAACGCCGAGGACGGCGGGCGCAACTTCATGCCGGCGCCCGGCACCCTGACCGAGTGGGCGCCGCCGCAGGGCCCCGGCGTCCGCGTCGACGGCGGCTACGAGAAGGGCGAGACCGTTCCTGGCGCGTTCGACTCACTGATCGCCAAGCTGATCGTCACCGGCCGTGACCGCACCCAGGCGCTGGAGCGCTCGCGCCGTGCGCTGGACGAGTTCGTGGTCGACGGCATGCCCACGGTGATCCCGTTCCACCAGGCCGTGATCAACGACCCCGCGTACGTCGCCGCGTCGAACCCGTCCGGCGAGGGCGAGTTCACTGTGTACACCACCTGGATCGAGACCGACTTCGACAACCAGATCGAGCCCTACGCCGGTGACCTCGGCGAGGCTGAGGAACCGGTCGAGCGGCAGAAGGTCACCGTGGAGGTCGGCGGTCGCCGCCTCGAGGTGGTCCTGCCCGGCGGTCTGGGCAGCATCAGCGGCGCCGCGACGGCGGGGGCGAAGAAGCCCAAGCGCGCCGGAGGCAAGAAGGCCGGCGCCGCTGCGTCCGGGGACGCGGTGACCAGCCCGATGCAGGGCACCATCGTCAAGGTCGCCGTCGCCGAAGGCGACACGGTCGCCGAGGGCGACGTCATCGTGGTGATGGAGGCGATGAAGATGGAGCAGCCGCTCAAGGCGCACAAGGCCGGCACCGTCACCGGGCTGACGGTGGAGGTCGGCGGCGGCGTCACCAACGGCGAGGTCATCTGCGAGCTCAAGGACTGAGCAACGGCTTCGCGGCGTTCGCGAGACGTGTCGAGAAGGACCCGGGGGCATCGCCTCCGGGTCCTTCTCCTTGCGCTACGCGCCGCGCGATCTCCTACTTCTTGCGGATCGCGCAAACCGCCTCGGTGTGCGGCGCGGCCCGCCGTGGCACGTGGAAGGTGACGCTGGCGATGTGATCGGCACAGTAGCCCGGGTCGACGATGGCGTGCGGTTCGTCGAACTCCCCGTGCAGTCGGAACCGCTCCAGCACCCGCCGGGTGTTGAGCGTCTGCTCGGAGAACGAACGACGCCCGCGTCCGCCATCCCCCAGCCCGTTGCTCAGCAGGTCCTCGATGAGGTAGAGCCCACCCGGACGCAGCCGTGGGAAGAGGCATCCGAAGGTGATCTGCTGGTGGTCGGGACGGTGGCTGCCGTCGTCGACGATCAGGTCGAAGTCCACATCGCCGAGTGAGTCCAGGAATGCGGCGATGGCCTCGGGGTCGCCCTGGTCCATCACGTGCGTGGTGATCCGGTCGTTGTCCAGGTGCGGCGCCGGGTTGATGTCGACGCCATGGATCCGGGCTCGCGGGAAGAAGTCGTACCAGGTCCGCAAGGATCCGCCGCCGCCCTCGTTGCGCCCGTGCGCGATGCGCGCGTCCCAGGCATCACCGGGCACGCCGAGGCCGACTTCGAGGATGGTCACCTCGCGGTCGCGCCACGGCTCGAGGTAGGCACCGTAGACATCGGTGTAGTTGTGCGCCGGCCAGTCCTCGCTCGGGCCGATCGTGCCCTTGTCGGTGCCGGCGAGGTTGGCGATGTCCGTCAGGCTCAGCCGCTCGGTCGGGACTCCGCCGAGCTCGGCCAGCGCCCCCTCCGCCTGTTCTGGCGGCATCGAGATCCCGCGGCGCGCGCGCCGCGCCGACCGCTCGGCGGCCGCTACCTGGTCGCGCAGTCGCCGGTTCGCCTCCCGCAGCCTCGCCACCCGCCGCCGCGATGCCGTGAGGCGGGCGGCGTGCGCCTGGCGTTGCTGCGCTGCGCCCGTCGGCCGCAGGTCGGGACGTCGCAACTCGTATCCGGTCAGCGCGTGGAGCGCCCGGTTCACCGCGTCCTTCCACATACTCCGCGACAGTAGCCACGCGACGGCTCGATGGGGAGCGGCGCGCCCGGCTGGAGTCGCGCAGCGTGCGACCGCTTGGACTGACTCATCTAGGGTCGGGCGCGTGAACGAGCTGCGTGACCCGAGGCATCGCGTGAGTCCCCGAGCACGACTGATGTGGTCCCTCTCTTCGGCCATCTCGTGCCTGCTGGTGGTGGTCGGCGTGGGCCTGGCCACGACACTGTGGCTGGAAGGCTGGTGGACCTGGCCGGCTATCGCGCTCACCGTGGCGCTCGCCGTCGCCAACACCCTGCTCGTCCCGCAGTGGCGCTATCTGGTGCACCGCTGGGAAGCGACCGACACGGCCGTCTACACCCAGCGGGGATGGTGGAGCCGGGAGCGACGGATCGCCCCGATGTCACGAGTGCAGACCGTCGACTTCACCCAGGGCCCACTGGCGCGGCTGCTCGGATTAGCCACCGTGACGGTCACCACGGCGTCGGCGGCCGGCCCGCTGCAGATCGACGGCCTCGAGACCGACGTCGCGCTGGGACTGGTCGATGATCTGACCCGCAAGGCAGACCTCGTCGAGGGCGATGCCACGTGAGCGACGAGGCTCCCGATCCGGCGCCGGCCCCGGTCGCACCGACGCCGTGGCTGCGGCTGGACCCCCGAATGCTGCTGCTTCAGCCCCTCACAGAACTCGCCCGGTTCCTGCCCGCGCTGATCCCCCTGCTGCTCTTCGGTACGGCGTCGGGCTTCGGCCCGTGGGCAATCGTCGGCGTGGCTGCGCCGCTGGCGCTCGGCGTCGCCCGCTACCTGACCACGTCCTATCGCATCGTCGAAGGACGGATCGAGCTGCGACGGGGGGTCCTGCAGCGGCGCACCACGTCGGCACGGTTGGAGCGGGTGCGCACGGTCGACATGACCGCCACCCTGGGGCACCGCGTGCTGGGAGTCTCCAAGCTGGTCATCGGCACCGGCACAGGTGGCGCCGGCGACGAGGACGACCTCGAGCTCGACGGACTCGCCCGCGACAGAGCGGCCGAGCTGCGCACCAGCCTGCTGGAGCGGCCTGGCAGGGCCGAGGGCGCCGGCGAAGCTCCCCGATCGGGCGAGGAGGCCCCGGGCAGCGCCGCAGAGCCTGACGTCCGGTCCGCGCCAGTCGTGGCCGCCCGCTTCTCCCCCCGCTGGCTTCTCTATGCGCCATTCACCTCCGCCGGGTTCATCGCCGCCGCGGCGCTGATCGGATTCTTCGCCCAGGCGTTCCCGTCCGCAGAGATCGACCTCGGTGTCGACAACGGGGATGTGCCCAGACTCGGGGTCATCCTCGTCGTCCTTGCGCTCGTCGCGGTGCTGATCGCCGCCACGCTGTTGGTGATCGGCGGCTATCTGTTCCTCAACTGGGGGTTCACCCTGAGCCGGCTCAGCGGCTCGTGGCAGGTCCGGCGCGGCCTGACCACCACGCGGGAGACCAGCCTGGACGTCGACCGCGTGGCGGGCGTCAGTGTGGCGGAGGGCGCCGCTCTCCGCATCGCCCACGGAGCGCGACTCAGCGCGATCGTGACCGGGCTGGGCTCGGGCGGCTCGGACAGCGCGATCCTGGTGCCGCCGGCCCCCGGCGCTGTGGTGCGTGACGCGGCCGCGGCGGTGCTCGGGTCGGCCGCACCTGTCGCGGCAGAGCTGCGCCCCCACGGTCCGGCGGCGGTACGACGCCGTTGGACCCGTGCCCTCACCGCCACTCTTCCGGTGCACCTGCTGGTGGTCGCCGCGATCCTCGCCTTCGATGCGACGCCGTTCCTGCTCGGCATCAGCGTGGCGTCGCTGGCCGTGGCGGCGCTCCTGGCCCACGACCGGAGCCGCGGTCTGGGGCACGGCTGGATCGCCGGCTATGTGGTGATGCGATCGGGCTCACTCGCGCGGCGTCGTACGGCACTCGGGGGTGGGCACGTCATCGGCTGGACGGTGCGCGAGAGCTGGTTCCAGCGGCGGGTCGGCCTGGTGACGCTCACCGCGACCACCGCAGGCGGCAGCGGCCGCACCGAGGTGGACGACATCCCGACCTCGGCGGCCTATCGCCTGGCCGAGGAGGCCACGCCCGGCCTGCTCGGCCAGTTCCGGTCGGATCAATTCCGACCGGAACTGGCCGGGACCTGAACCTGCCTGTTCTGCGGGCCTCAGGCGTCGCGGAGCCCGAGCCCGTCGGCCAGGCCAGACAACTGTCGTTCGAAGAGCTCGACCGGGTCACCCAGGCGGTCCGGCCCGTACTGCCCGAACACCTCGAAGCTGACGGCGCCGAACATCGACACCCAGGCCAGCACCCCGCGAACCAGGATCCCGTCGGCGAGGTCGATGTCGAACTGCGTGCGCACCCCGGCCAGGCCTGATGCGAGCGTCTCACCGGCCGGCGCCTCGGCCACCGGGTCCAGGCATCCGGCGGCGTCGGCGGCGGCGGTGATCGCGAGGAGCGTCGCGGGCACCCGCGTGCCAGGTCCGGTGGTCTGATCCTCCGGCGCGGCATAGCCGGGGACCGGTGCGCCATAGAGAAGCGCGTAGGTCGCCGGTTCGCGCAGTGCCCAGGATCGGACGGCGCGCCCGACGGTCAGGAACCGTTCGCGGAAGGCGGTCTCGGCGACCTCCTCCACCGCACTGTCGACCGCAGCGCCCAGCTCGTCGTAGCCGTCGACGAGGAGCAGCGTCAGCAGCTCGTCGCGGCTGGCGACGTAGCGGTAGACCGCCGAGGAGACCACCCCGAGGTCGCGTGCAACCGCGCGCAGCGAGAGCGCCGCGGCTCCGTGCTCGGCCAGGTGTTGCCGGCCGATCCGGGTGATCTCCTGCATGGTCGCGGCCCGGGCGCGTTGGCGTGGCGTCGACATGACGACCATCGTGCCGACACGGGAGAGCAACGTCAACAAATGTGAGCAGTGCTCTTGCTTTCCCTGATGCCACCCTCCAGACTCAAACCGAGAGCACCGCTCTCTGCCCGTCCTCTGGAAAGGAATCACCCATGAACGCACCTCACGTCGTGACCGGCGCCGGCCCCGTCGGCAGCACCGTCGCTCTTCAACTCGCCGAGGGCGGCGCCCCGGTCCGCCTGCTCACCCGATCGGGCAGCGGCCCCGACCATCCGCTGATCGAGCGCCGGCGCGCCGACGCCGGCCAAGCGGAAGACCTGGCGGCCGCGCTCGAGGGTGCCACCGCGCTGCACCACTGCGTGCACGCCTCGCGCTACCGCGCCAGCACCTGGCGGGCCGAACTGCCGGCGATCGAGCAGGCGGTCCTGGCAGCAGCCGGCCGAGCCGGCATTCCGGTCGTCTTCCCGGAGAGCCTCTACGCCTACGGGCGCACCGATCACCCGATCGACGAGACCACCCCACGGACGGCGCAGGGCGGCAAGCCGGGCGTGCGGACCGCCCTGCTCGCGGCCCGCGCGGCCAGCGAGACCCCCACGGTGAGCGTGGTCGCCTCCGACTTCTTCGGCCCGCGGGTGCGGACATCCCATGCCGGTGAACGCGTGGTCCCCGCAGTGCTCGCTGGTCGGACGATCCGGGTGGTCGGCTCGCTCGACCAGCCGCACTCCTGGACCTACGTCCCGGACTTGGCTGCCGCGATGATCCGCGCCGCGGAGCGCGAGGACCTGTGGGGTCGCGTGCTGCACGCTCCCACTGCACCGCCGCTGACCCAGCGCCAGCTGATCACCGCCTTCGCCGACGCCGCCGACGTCCCGGTCCCGTCGCTGGGCACGATCCCGGCGTGGGTGATGAACGCTCTCGGCCTGGTCCACACCGACACCCGAGAACTGGCCGAGCTCGCCTACCAGTTCACCGCTCCGTTCGTGATGTCATCGGCGGTCAGCGAGGCGGACCTCGGGCTCACCCCGACACCGATCGCCGCGGCGGCACGGGCGACCGTGGACTGGTGGCGCTCGCTGGCGTCGGACAACGGCAAGATGGCCGCATGAGCGACGCTGCGACGTACCGGCCCGAGGCCGATGGCCGCCCCGATCCCGGCGAGGTCTGCTGGGCGTGGGTGCCCTACGAGGACGACCCGAGTCAGGGCAAGGACCGGCCCGTCCTGGTCATCGGTACGACGACCAGCGCAGACGGCGACCCGTTGGTCCACTGCCTCGTCCTGACCAGCAAGGACCACGACCGCGACGCGGCGCAGGAAGCCGCCGCGGGCCGTTACTGGATGGACATCGGGTCGGGCGATTGGGACCGCGAGCGGCGTCCGAGCGAAGTGCGGCTCAACCGGCTGCTGGTCCTTCGCGAGACGGACGTACGACGCGAGGGCGCCGCGCTGGACCCGACCATCTATGCGGCCGTCGTCGCCGCCCATGCCCGCTACAGCTGACGCTCCCCTCCCGCCTGCGGGGTGGTGATGACGTTGACCATCTCGACGGCCATCCCCGCGTCGGCGCGGTAGGAGTGCGGCTGGTCAGCCGGGAAGGCGAGATGGTCGCCGGCGGCGAGCTCGACACGCTGGTCGCCGTACTCGATGACGGCGGTGCCGGCGAGGACCGTCAGCTGCTCAACCACACCGTCCACGTGCGCCGGGGAGGCGCGGACCGCGCCGGGCGCGAGGTGCAACAGATAGACCTCGGTCACCATGGTCGCCGTGCGGAGCACCCGGACCCGGGTGGCGACCAGACCGTCGGCCGCTCCCCCGGACGAGGCGATGGTGGCGCCGTCGTGGTCGTCCAGAAGCGCTGCCAGCGGCACACCGAGCGGACGCGCGACGGCGTAGAGCGTGTCGAGGGTGGGGTTGCGACGGCCGGTCTCAAGCTCCGAGAGCGACCCCTTGCCGATACCGGCCTCCTCTGCGAGCAGCCGCAAAGGCATCCCGCGGACTGCGCGCAGGGCGCGGATCCGGGCACCGATCCGCACTGCCGGCGTCTCGGGTGTCCCGCGGTCCGGATCCTGGTTCGTCACCGCACACTGCCTCCCCTACGGTTCTGTTTACAGAACCCTAGCGAGGGGAGACCCGCGTGACCACCGAGACCGAACACGGACCCGTCGTCGCCGGTGTGATCACGGCGGTGGTCGGAGCGAGCAGCTCCTTCGTCGTGGTCCTGGCCGGACTGACGGCGATGGGCGCGACGCCAGCGCAGGCCGCCTCCGGCCTGCTCACCCTCTGTGTCACCCAGGCCTTGGCCATGCTCTGGCTCAGCCTCCGCCACCGGATGCCGATCTCGATCGCCTGGTCCACGCCGGGCGCCGCCCTGCTCGCCTCTTCCGCGGGCGCTGCCGGCGGCTGGCCGACGGCGGTCGGCGCGTTCGTGGTCACCGGCCTCCTGATCCTGCTCACCGCGGCGATCCCCCGCCTGGGCGACCTGGTCAGCGCGATCCCAGCGAGTCTGGCCAAGGCGATGCTCGCCGGCGTCCTGTTGCCGCTGTGCGTCGCGCCCGTCACCGCGGTGGTCGACGACCCTGCAGTGGTCGGGCCGGTCGTGCTCACCTGGCTGGTCCTGCTCGCGGTCGCTCGGCGGTGGGCGGTGCCCGGGGCACTCCTGGTCGCGCTGGCGATGGTCGCGTTCACAGCGGAGGTGGGCGCCGAGCGCTGGTGGCCCCAACTGGAGTGGACCACCCCGCATTGGTCGCCTGCGGCCCTGGTCGGCGTCGCGCTACCGCTCTACGTGGTCACGATGGCCTCGCAGAACGTGCCAGGGGTCGCGGTGATGGCCGGCTTCGGCTATCGGGTGCCGTGGCGGGAGAGCCTGGCCGTCACCGGTCTCGGCACCGTGGTCGGTGCCCCCACCGGTGGCCACGCCATCAACCTCGCGGCCATCACCGCCGCGCTCACCGCCGGCCCGACCGCGGGTCGCGACCCCGCCCGCCGATGGATCGCCAGCGTCTCCGCCGCCGTCACCTATCTGGTGATCGCGGCCGGCAGCACCGGACTGGTCGCGCTGGTCGTCGCCGCGCCCGGCGGAGTGATGCAGGCCGCGGCCGGACTGGCGCTGCTCGGCACGCTCGCCGCCTCCCTCACCGACGCGCTCGCCGACCCCGAGGACCGGGAGGCCGCGGCCGCCACTGTCGTCGTCGCGGCGTCCGGTGTCACCGTCGTGGGGATCGGGGCGGCGTTCTGGGCGTTGCTGGTGGGGCTGGTGCTGCGGTGGGTGGTGCGGCGGCGGGGCCGGGCAGTTTCACCGGGCGGCCGGTGAATCTCCTCCCGGTCACGAGGAACTCCATGCGACCGGCTCCAGTTTCTCCGGCCGGCCGGAGAAACTGCCCAGCCGCCCGCCGGCCCTCAGACCACCCGGAACCACGTCGACCGCAGCCCGAACGCGATCCGGAACGCATCGCCGCTGACGGTGGTCGACCCGGCCGACCCGATCACCCGGAGCGACACCACTCGACCTCCCCACGCTCCGTTGCCGTCGCGCTTGAGGATCCGGACCCGCTGGAAGTTCCCGATCCCCGGATAGACGTTCTGGATGGCCGCCGCGCTCACACCGTGCTTCCAGTTTCGGTAGGGGTTGCCGGACCAGCGGTCCCACGGGTCCTTGCGGGCCCGGAGGTAGCCGAAGGAGCCCTTCACACTCCAGCCGCCGTTGCTCGCCGAGAACTGGGAGAACGCCACCGCGCCGCCCTTGGTGCGCAGCACCTGGCGACGGGTGGCGCGGATCGCCTTGTCCGAGGCGGGGTGGGACTGCCCGACGCCGCCGTACACCTGGCAGGAGGAGGTGTCGCAGAGGTGGTAGGGGTCGTTCTTGTTCGCGGCGCGTTCGAAGGCGGCATAGGTGCGTGCGGCGACAGCCTGGGAGCGGACCGCCTGCGGGTGCCACAGCGCCGGCACCTCCAGCGGTACGACGCCGCGCAGGTAGGCCTCCAGGCTCAGGACGTTGACCGTGGCCCGTCCCCCGCTCACCTTGCTCGAGCGCAACGCACCGGCGTAGGCGTGGGTGCCTGACGGAGTGACCAGGCGCAGCGGCTTTCCGGCGCTGATGAACTCGGCCTCCCCGCGCACCGTCCGGACGGTGCGCCACCCGCCGTCACGAACCGAGAGGCGACTGCGGCCTCCGACAGCGGTGATCCGCCACTGCTGAGCACCCTTGCGCCCGAGCTTCCAGGTCCGTCCGCCCGCGACCTGGCGGAACCGCAGTCCGGCCGCGTGGCGCACCACCACGTCGTCGCTGGTGTCGCCGCTGATCAGCACGCGGAGCTGGCCGCCGGCCCGGCCGACCTTCAGTCCCGGGTAGTAGAAGCGGAGGATCTGCCGATAGTTCTTGCCATGCTTGCTGGCGGCACCCTGGGCGCCGTACTGGGAGAGTCCGCGGCCGTGTCCGTAGCCGCGCCCCTGCAGGGTCAGCGCGGCACGCCGAGGCGCGACGCCGCGCTGCGGCGGATCGTCGACCGCCAGTGCGGTGCCGACGCCGCCGGGCGCCGCAGGCTCAGCCGGTTCGGCCTGCGCCGGTGCACCCGGAAGCGCGGTGACCGCGAGGGTGAGCAGGGTTCCGATCAGGAGCAGGATGGAACGCATCGGGCGATAGTAGTGGTGTCGGCGGGTTCTCCGGGGTCCCGCGCCCCGAAACAGCCCTCCGGAGACCGCCACCGGCCGGTCGGATTCGGGCTCCGACCTGCATCGCTCTAGGATTTGTGTCCATGGAAACGACCCAGGACAGCCAGGCAGCGGAGACGACACCGTCCACGACGGCGCCCGTCGTCGCCGTACCCGAGAAGCCTGCGCTCGAGGGCCTGGAGCAGAAGTGGGCCGCGACCTGGAAGGACGAGGCGACCTACGCCTTCGACCGAGCCCAGCCGCGCGAGAACGTCTACGCGATCGACACACCCCCGCCGACGGTCTCCGGCAGCCTCCACGTGGGGCACGTCTTCTCCTACACCCACACCGACCTGATCGCCCGCTACCAGCGCATGCAGGGCAAGTCGGTCTTCTACCCGATGGGCTGGGACGACAACGGCCTGCCGACCGAGCGGCGCGTCCAGAACTACTTCGGCGTCCGTTGCGACCCGAGCCTGCCGTACGACGCCGACTTCACCCCGCCCGAGAAGCCGGATCCGAAGCGTCAGATCCCGGTCAGCCGTCCGAACTTCATCGCGCTCTGCGAGCAGCTCGTCGAGCAGGACGAGCAGGTCTTCGAGTCGCTGTGGCGCACGCTGGGCCTGAGCGTCGACTGGGACACCACCTACACCACCATCGGGCCGCGCGCGCAGACGGTCAGCCAGCGGGCCTTCCTGCGCAACCTCGCCCGCGGCGAGGCCTACCTGCAGAAGGCGCCGACGCTCTGGGACGTCACCTTCCAGACCGCTGTCGCCCAGGCCGAGCTCGAAGCGCGTGAGTACGCCGGCGCCTACCACCGCGTCGCCTACCACCGCCCCGACGGCACCCCGCTGTACGTCGAGACCACCCGGCCCGAGCTGATCGCCAGCGTGGTCGCCCTGATCGCGCACCCCGACGACGAGCGGTACGCCGACTTGTTCGGCACCACCGTCACCTCCCCGGTCTTCGGGGTCGAGGTGCCGGTCCTGGCGCACGCCGCGGCCGAACCCGACAAGGGCGCCGGCATCGCGATGTGCTGCACCTTCGGCGACCTCACCGACGTCCAGTGGTGGCGCGAGCTGCAGCTGCCGGTGCGCACCGTGATCGGCCGCGACGGCCGTTTCTCCCGCGACACCCCCGAGTGGTTGGCCGGGGAGTCCGCAGCGGCGGCGTACGAGGAGCTCAAGGGCAAGACCGTGCACTCCGCGCGCGAGGCGATGGTGGCCAAGCTCCGCGAGACCGGCGACCTGGACGGCGAGCCGAAGAAGACCCAGCGGATGGCGAACTTCTACGAGAAGGGCGACAAGCCGCTCGAGATCGTCTCCACCCGTCAGTGGTACCTGAAGAACGGCGGTCGTGACGCCGACATCCGCGAGGCGATGCTGGCCCGCGGTGCCGAGATCGAGTGGCTGCCGGCGCACATGAAGCACCGGTTCGACAACTGGGTCGGCGGCCTCAACGGCGACTGGTTGATCTCCCGCCAGCGGTTCTTCGGTATCCCCTTCCCGGTCTGGTACCGCCTCGACGCCGAGGGCGAGCCTGACTACGACAGCCCGCTGTTGCCAGGTGAGGAACAACTGCCGATCGATCCGTCCACGCAGGCCCCCGAGGGCTACGCC
This sequence comes from Nocardioides sp. BGMRC 2183, assembly GCA_008123405.1. Classification (GTDB taxonomy): domain Bacteria; phylum Actinomycetota; class Actinomycetes; order Propionibacteriales; family Nocardioidaceae; genus Nocardioides. The sequence continues at coordinate 138,613 of VSSA01000004.1, read as the reverse complement.
GAGGAGCAGCGGGGCGTGCCCGGCGGCTTCATCGGCGACCCGGACGTGATGGACACCTGGGCCACCTCCTCCCTCACCCCGCACATCGCCGGCGGTTGGGAGCAGGGCGCCGAGGGTGAGGACCTCTTCGGGCGGATCTTCCCGATGGACCTGTGCACCCACGCGCACGACATCATCCGCACCTGGCTCTTCTCCCGCGTGGTCCGCGCGCACTTCGAGAACGACGCCGCCCCATGGTCGCACGCGATGATCTCCGGCTTCATCGTCGACCCCGACCGCAAGAAGATGTCGAAGTCCAAGGGCAACGTGGTGGTGCCCAACGAGATCCTGGACAAGTACGGCGCCGACGCGGTGCGTTGGCGTGCCGCGATCGCCCGCCCCGGCCTGGACTCCCCCTTCGACGAGAAGCAGATGAAGGTCGGCCGCCGGCTGGCCATGAAGGTGCTCAACGCATCGAAGTTCGTGCTCGGCGGCGTCAAGGCGACCGAGTTGTCCAGCGTCGCGATCACCCAGAAGGTCGACACCGCTCTGATCGGCCGGCTGGCGAACACCATCGTCGCCGCCACCGAGGCGTTCGACGCCTACGACTACACCACGGCGCTGGAGGTCACCGAGAAGTTCTTCTGGGAGTTCTGCGACGACTACCTGGAGCTGGTCAAGGAGCGCGCGTACGCCGAGGACGGCGGCCAGGCGACCGAGTCCGCGAAGGCCACGCTCGCCGTCGCGCTCGAGGCTCAGCTGCGGCTGCTCGCACCCTTCCTGCCCTACGTCACCGAAGAGGTGTGGTCGTGGTGGCGTCCGGGCTCGGTGCACCGTGCTCCCTGGCCCGTGGTGACCGACCTGGGCAGCGCCGCCGCCAGCCGGGCCTCGGCCATCGACGCCGTCGCCGCAGCGCTGTCGGGCATCCGCGGCGCCAAGTCGCAGGCGAAGGTGAAGATGCGCGCGCCGCTGGCCCGCGTGGAGGTCACGGGCCCCGCGGCGCTGCTCAGCGACGCCGAGGCCGCAGCCGACGACCTGCGCCGCGCCGGCAACGTCGTCGGCGACCTGGTCTTCACCGTCGACGACGCAGCCACCGAGATCGCCGTCACCGCCGAGATCGCCGACGACGCGACCGACGACAGCGGCGCACCCGCCTAACCACTACTCACGGCCCCGATCGGCCGGGTTCGCACCACTGGTGCGGGCCCGGCCGATCGGCGCTGTATCCCGAGGCACCGTCGAATCGTTCGAGGGGACCTCAGGCGGGGGCACACCCGTCGTAAGGATCATCGACACCGTCCACGGACACTCCTCACCGCTCTCGCGCCCCTCGTGGCAGTGAGCACCGTGCTCCTCCCCAGCACCGCCAACGCCGACGCGCGATCCGTACATCGACGTCCTTGTCAACCAGGCGTTCATTGACGAGAGGATTGCCGGTTGGGCGCGATGCACCCTCCCCGAGGAGGGTGTCCCGCGTGACCGATACAGGGTCACCATCGGTTGGGGCGAGATCCCGTCCTCGACTCCGGCTACACCGTCGACGATTTCGACCGGGTCTCCCCCCCCACCGTGACTCGTCGTGGACACCCCAGCGACCCTCACCGGCGAGACCCGGGCCACCGACACCACGCCCTGCGGAGTGCCGTTCGCCGAGATCGTCCAGCAACTCGACGAAGCCACCGCCAAGTGAGGTCAGTCGGCTCGACTCACGGCATCGATCCGAGGCTTAGTCAGGCGGACTTCTTCTTCTTGGTCTCGCGCAACACCAGCGTCGGCGCGACCTCGTCGTCGACCACCTCACGGGTGAGCACGACCTTCTCGACGTCACCGCGGGAGGGCACCTCGTACATCACGTGGAGGAGCACCTCCTCGATGATCGCGCGGAGGCCGCGGGCACCGGTACCGCGCTCCATCGCCTTGTCCGCGATCGCCTCCACCGCGTCCTCGGTGAACTCGAGCTCGACGCCGTCGAGCTCGAAGAGCTTGCGGTACTGCTTGACCAGCGCGTTGCGCGGCTCGGTGAGGATCTGCACCAGCGCGTCGCGGTCGAGCTTGTTCACGCAGGCGATCAGCGGCAGACGGCCGATGAACTCCGGGATGAGGCCGAACTTGGTGAGGTCCTCGGGGCGCACCTGCTGGAGCAGGTCGTCGGCGTCGCGCTCGGCCTTGCCCTTGACCTCGGCGGTGAAGCCGAGCGACTTCTTGCCGACCCGCTGCTCGATGATGTGCTCGAGCCCGGCGAAGGCACCGCCGACCACGAACAGGATGTTCGTGGTGTCGATCTGGATGAACTCCTGGTGCGGATGCTTGCGTCCGCCCTGGGGCGGCACCGAGGCCGTGGTGCCCTCGATGATCTTCAGTAGCGCCTGCTGGACGCCCTCGCCGGAGACATCGCGGGTGATCGAGGGGTTCTCCGCCTTGCGGGCCACCTTGTCAATCTCGTCGATGTAGATGATCCCGGTCTCGGCCTTCTTGACGTCATAGTCCGCGGCCTGGATCAGCTTGAGCAGGATGTTCTCGACGTCCTCACCGACGTACCCCGCCTCGGTGAGCGCGGTGGCGTCGGCGATCGCGAAGGGGACGTTGAGCATCCGGGCCAGCGTCTGCGCGAGATAGGTCTTGCCGCAGCCGGTCGGGCCGATCACCAGGATGTTGGACTTGGCGACCTCGACGACCTCGTCCTTGTTGTGCTTGCCGCCGGCCGTCTGCACACCGGCCTGGACCCGCTTGTAGTGGTTGTAGACCGCGACCGCGAGCGACTTCTTCGCCTGCTCCTGGCCGATCACGTAGGAGTTGAGGAACTCGAAGATCTCGCGCGGCTTGGGCAACTCGGCGAGCTCGACGTCGGTCCCTTCGGCGAGCTCCTCCTCGATGATCTCGTTGCAGAGGTCGATGCACTCGTCGCAGATGTAGACGCCGGGGCCGGCGATGAGCTTCTTGACCTGCTTCTGGCTCTTGCCGCAGAACGAGCACTTCAGCAGGTCGCCTCCGTCACCGATACGTGCCACGGACGGTCCTCCTCAGGTGTGAACTCCCCGACGGTACCCTCGCCTCGCCCCCGTGGTGGGGGCGACACGAGGGGTGCCTCGGAGCGGTCGTCATCAGTTGTGGTGACCGGTCAGGCCAGAGCCGGTGTCTTCAGCGAGCTCAGCACCGAGTCGATCAGACCGTACTCCTTGGCCTGCTCAGCGGTGAGGATCTTGTCGCGCTCGATGTCGTTGCTGACCTCTTCGATCGACTTGCCGCTGTGGTCGCTGATCATCTTCTCGAGCAGCTCGCGCATCCGCAGGATCTCGTTGGCCTGGATCTCGATGTCCGAGGTCTGGCCGAAGGTGCCCTCCGTGTAGGGCTGGTGGATCAGGATCCGGCTGTTGGGCAGCGCCAGCCGCTTGCCCTGCGTGCCGGCGGCGAGCAGGATCGCGGCCGCGGAGGCGGCCTGGCCGATGCAGGTCGTCTGCACGTCGGGCTTGATGAACTGGATCGTGTCGTAGATCGCGGTGAGCGCGGTGAACGATCCGCCCGGGGAGTTGATGTAGATGCTGATGTCCTGGTCGGGGTTCATCGACTGCAGGCAGAGCAACTGCGCGATCACCGCGTTGGCGACCTCGTCGGAGATCGGGGTGCCGAGGTAGATGATCCGGTCCTCGAACAGCTTGGCGTAGGGGTCGATCCGACGGACGCCGTAGGAGGTCCGCTCTTCCCACTGCGGGATGTAGTAGTTCATGCTCAGTCCTTCTTGTGGGCCGGGCGGCCTTCGTCGGATGCCTCGCGGGCGTTCTTGATGACCTGGTCGACCAGCCCGTATTCCAAGGCCTGGGCCGCGGTGAACCAGCGGTCGCGGTCGGCGTCCTCGGTGACCTGCTCGACGGTCTGACCGGTGTGCTCGGCGATCAGCTCGAGCAGCACCTTCTTGATGTGCAGCGACTGCTGTGCCTGGATCTTGATGTCCGAGGCAGAGCCGCCCATGCCCGAGGAGGGCTGGTGCATCATGATCCGCGCGTGCGGCAGCGCGTAACGCTTGCCCTTCGCGCCGGCGCAGAGCAGGAACTGACCCATCGAAGCGGCCAGCCCCATTCCCACGGTGGCCACGTCGTTGGGGATGTAGTTCATGGTGTCGTAGATCGCCATACCGGCGTCGACGGAGCCGCCCGGCGAGTTGATGTGCAAGAAGATGTCCGCCTCGGGGTCCTCGGCGGAGAGCAGCAGCAGCTGCGCGCAGATCGCGTTCGCGTTCTGGTCGCGGACCTCGGAGCCGAGGAACACGATCCGCTCGCGCAGCAGGCGACTGTAGATGTTGTCGTCGAGCAGGTTGAGGCCCGCCCCGCCGTTCATCTGCGGCGCGGCCATCTCGGGATTCGGAGTCACGCTGTGACCCTAGCCGCGACGGCCGTCGGAACCACGCGATCCTGGCCCCTGTTCGCCGACAGCGGATCCGTCGCGGCCGGCTCAGGCAAGCACGATGCTCACCAGGTCGGCCCCGGCAGCATGGCCGCGACCACCGCGATCACCGGCATCGCCACCGCGACCAGCGCGAGGACGGCGAGGACGACACCTGTCTGTCGCCGCGAGAGGAGCAGGGCGGGCACGGCGAGCAGCACACCGATCAGACCCGGGATCCCGAGGAAGAGGGCGACGAGGTAGCCGACTCCGACCAAGGGGTCCTCGGTGGTTTCGTTCTCGGTGGCCACCCACATCAACACACCGCAGACCGCCTGCGGGATCGCGACGATCAACGCGATGACCGCCAACACCACCGTCGCGGTGGACCGGGGCCCCGATACGGAGCGAGCGGAGTCGGGACGGACGGGGACGGGTTGGTCGCTCATGGCACCACCCTCCCCGGACGGAGGACCATCGCCCTGAGCGTCGGGGCTCAGCTCAGGGCGGAAAAACGCCGTGGGCGCCGATCCTCACGGATCGACGCCCCCCGGCGCTGTGGGACCGAGGTCAGTCCTCGGTCTTCTCCTCGGCGGCCTCGTCGACCGGGGCCTCCTCGGCGTCCTCGGCCTCGGGGTCACCGATCGAGCCGTCGGGCAGCAGGTTCTTCAGCTCGACCGGGTTGCCGGAGGCGTCCTTGACCACGGCGGTCTCGACCAGCACCGCGAGTGCCTTGCCGCGGCGGATCTCGGAGACCAGCTCGGGCACGTGGTTGTGCTCGAGCATGTGGTTGACGAACTCCTGGGGGTCCTGACCGGACTGCTGCGCCCGGCGCACCATGTGCTGGGTGAGCTCGTTCTGGTCGACGCCGATCTCCTCCTTCTCGGCGATCTCGTCGAGCAGGAACTGGGCGGCGACGGCGTCACGGACCCGGCGCTCGAGGTCAGCCTCGAACTCCTCCTGGGTCTGGCCCTCTTCCTCCAGGTACTTCTCCAGCGTCATGCCCGCGAAGCCGAGCTGCTGCTCGACGCTCTGGCGCCGGGCGTTGAGCTCCTCGGTGACCATCGTCTCCGGCAGCGGGATCTCAACCTGCTCGAGCAGCGCCTCGAGCACCGCGTCACGGGCCTCGGCGGCCTGCTCCAGGCGCTTGCCGCGGGTGAGACGCTCGCGCACGTCATCGGTGAGCTCGGCCAGGGTGTCGAACTCCGAGGCCTCCTGCGCGAAGTCGTCGTCCAGCTCGGGCAGCTCCTGCTCCTGGACCTGCTTGACCGCGACAGCGATCTCGACGTCCTGACCGACCAGGTCGCCGCTGACCAGCTGGGAGGTGAAGGTGGCGCTCTCGCCGGCGGCGAGGCCGGTCAGCGCCTCGTCCAGTCCGTCGATCATGCCGCCCTTGCCGACCTGGTAGGAGAAGTCGGAGACCTCACCGCCCTCGACGGTCTCGCCGTCCTTGGAGGCGGCCAGGTCGATCACCACGAAGTCGCCGTCGGCGGCCGCGCGCTCCACGTCGCTCAAGGTGCCGAACCGGCCGCGAAGGGCCTCGACCTGCTCGTCGACGTCCTCGGCGGAGACCTCGAGGTCGTCCACCGATGCCTCGAGGCCGTCGTAGGCGGGCACGGTGATCTCGGGCTTCACGTCCACCTCGGCGGTGAACTCCAACGCCTCGTTGTCCTCCAGCTTGGTGACCTCGATCTCCGGCTGTGCCAGCGGGGTCAGGTCGTTCTCCTGGAGGGCCTCGGTGTAGGCCTTCGGCAGCACATCGTTGATGGCCTCGTTGAGGACCGCACCGCGGCCGACCTGCCGGTCGATGACCTGCGGCGGGACCTTGCCGCGGCGGAAGCCGGGGACGTTGATCTGCTTCGCGATCTGCTGGTACGCCGCGTCGAGGCTCGGCTTGAGCTCCTCGAAGGGCACCTCGACGGTCAGCTTGGCCCGGGTCGGGCTCAAGGTCTCGACGGCGCTCTTCACAGGTGGTTCTCCTACGTGATCAGGGGGTGGTGCGGGGCGGTCCGGCACATCGTCCGGTCGGGGCGACAGGACTCGAACCTGCGATCTCCTGCTCCCAAAGCAGGCGCGCTAGCCACTACGCTACGCCCCGCCAAAGTGGCCGACTCGGCCGCTTTGAGAGGGGATGACGGGAATCGAACCCGCGTAATCAGTTTGGAAGACTGAGGCTCTACCATTGAGCTACATCCCCGCGCCGCGACCATCCGCGATGCCGCAGGTCACGATGCGGGTGTCATGGTGCCACATGGCGCGGCGACCGCCCCAACCGGCGCCGTGCGCCGGGACTTCACCCGGTACGGCGATGCACCAGAAGCGCGGCCCGATCGTCGTCGGGTGAGCCGACCGTCGCCACGAGCCGTTCGGCGACCCCCTCCCACGACCGCACGCCCAGTGCGTCGGCCGCGCCCAGCATGACGTCGATGCCGAGATCGATGTCACGCCCGGGCAGCTCGACCATGCCGTCGGTGTAGAGCAGAAGGGCGTCCCCGGGGTGCAGGCACCCGGTGACCGGGATCGGGTCGCTGCCCTCGAACACACCGAGCACGGTGCCGTCCCCCTCGACCACATCCCAGCGACCGGTGGCGGCGTGATGGTGTGCCGGCGGCGGATGGCCGGCGGTGCGGACGGCGTACTGCCCGGTGGCGATGTCGACGGAGACATGGACCGCGGTCGCGAACCCCTCCTCCCAGGCACGCTTGATCAGGAAGTCGTTGGCGGCCGGCAGGAAGCGCTCCGACGGGAGAGCCCCCAGCAGTCCGCTCATCGCGCCAGAGAGCTGCAGCGCACGGGTGCCGGCCGCCTCGCCCTTGCCGGAGACGTCGACGACCGCCACCTCCAAGACCGTGCCGCACTCACGGGTCGCCGCCACGACGAAGTCGCCAGCGAACGGAGCGCCCCCAGCCGAGGTCAGGGCCGACTCGACCAACCAGCCGTCCGGTACCGAGGGGAGTTCGCCTTGGGCCCGGATCCGGTCCCGCAGGTCGACCAGCATCGACTCCCCGCGGAGCCGTCCGATGCCGACGCTGGCCCGCATCCCGATCACCACGACGGTCAGGCACAGGCCGTACTGGACGGCGAAGGCTGCCAGCGTGCGGGCCGAGAGGGAGTCTTGGAACAGGGCGGTGGCGGTCAGGCACAGCGCGGTGTAACCGGCGAACCAGACCATCCGCTGCCTGTTGAGCAGCAGTGTGGCGAGGAACAACGGGACGATCAACGGGGTGAACGGGAAATCCGAGGGGAAGAGCGCAACCAGGACCACGACAGCCGCCGAGATCGCGCCGAGCACCAGGGTGGTGACGGTGTCGGGGCCGAAGAACTGGGACCGGGGCCGACTCACCGCGCACCAGCCCGCGACCGGAAGGCCGGTTGACAGCGGGCGCACCAGAACAGGTTGCGACCCCCGAGGACCTCGGTGCGGACCGGTCGGCCGCACACGTGACAGGGCATCGCCGTCCGGCGGTAGACGTAGACCTCGCCACCATGGTCGTCGACGCGGGGCGGGCGTCCCATGGCGTCCGGAGTGTGCTCGGGACGGACGGTGTCGATCCGCCCGGTCGCCACCCCGTCGGTCATCAGCACCACCAGATCGTCCCAGATCTGCTGCCATTGCGACACGCGCAGGGTACGGCCGGGGCGCAACGGATGGAGCTTGTGCCGGAAGAGCACCTCGGCGCGGTAGACGTTGCCTACGCCGGCGAGCACGCTCTGGTCCATCAACAGCGTCCCGATCGGCGCCGTGCTGCGACGGATCCGCTGCCAGGCCCGGTCCGGATCCGCGTCAGCCCGTAACGGGTCCGGCCCGGAACGGGCGATCACCGCATCCCGCTCGGCCGCGGAGACCAAGGCGCAGGTCGTGGCGCCGCGAAGGTCGCCGTACGCAGCCTGTGCGGTGGCGGTGGCCGGACGCACCAGCCGGAGGCGGACCTGACCGACGGGAGCGGGCACCTCGGCGACGTCGTCGTGGACGGCGAAGGTGCCGTAGAGCCCGAGGTGGACGTGGACGAACCGCTCGCCGTCGAACCGGATGAAGAGCTGCTTGCCCCAGGCCTCGGCGTCGACGAGTTCGGCGCCGTCCAACTGACGCGCCGCCTCTTCGAACCGCCCCTGAGGACTGCCCACGCGGACCGTGCGGCCGCCGAAGGTGCCGCTGAGATCTCGGGCCAGCCGGTGGAGGGTGTGCCCCTCAGGCATCGAGCGCCGAGGCCGGCAGTGGTGGCAGCTCGCGGGTCTTCTCGTACTCACCCATCTGCGCGATCCGCCGCACGTGCCGCTCGTCGCCGGGGAACGGGGCGGTCAGGAACACCTCGACCAGCCGGGTCATCTCCTCCAACGAGTGCATCCGGCCGCCCACGGCCACCACCCAGGCGTCGTTGTGCTCGCGCGCCAGGCTCGCGGTCTGCTCCGACCAGGCCAGCGCAGCGCGGATGCCCTCCACCTTGTTGGCCGCGATCTGCTCGCCGTTGCCTGACCCGCCGATCACCACGCCGAGGCTGTCCAGGCCAGCGGCACGGTCGGCGGCAACCCCCTCGGCGGCCCGCAGGCAGAAGACCGGGTAGTCGTCGAGCGCGTCGTAGACGAACGGCCCGTGGTCGACCGGCTCGTAGCCGTTCTCGGTCAGCCAGGCGGTGAGGTGAGACTTCAGTTCGAGACCGGCGTGGTCGCAGCCGAGGTGGACGCGCATGGGCGCATTCTCGCACCGGGGTGTGGTGGGCTGCCAACGGGCGCGGGTTTCCCCGGTCAGCCGGGGAAACCCGCACGACACGCCGGGGTGGCACGGCGTGTCGTGCGGGTTTCGGCTGATAAGTACGCCGGCGGGCCGGCCGCGCGCACGACAGTGGCCGTCCGAGCGGCGAGAGCAGACAGGTCGAGCCAGATCGACCAGGCCCGATCAGCACGCCCGATCAGCACGCCCGATCACGCATGGTGCAGTCGCCGGGCGGCCTCTGCCACCGAGCCGCTCATCGACGGATAGACGGTGAAGGCCTGCGCGAGCTGATCGGCGGTCAGGGACTGCGCCACCGCCAGCGCCACCGGGTGGATCAGCTCGCTGGCGCGAGGACCGACCACCACTCCCCCAACCACGATCCCGATGCCGGGGCGGCAGAAGAGCTTCACGAATCCGTCCGTGACGCCCTGCATCTTCGCTCGCGGGTTGCCCCGCAACGGCAGGGTCACCGTCTCGGCCTGGATCTCGCCGGCGTCCACCGCACGCTGCGAACAGCCGACCGTGGCGATCTCGGGCGCGGTGAAGACGTTCGAGGCAACCTTGGTGAGGTCGAGCGGCTGCACCGCGTCGCCGAGGAAGTGCCACATCGCGATCCGGCCCTGCATCGCCGCGACCGAGGCCAGCATCAGCACGCCAGTGCAGTCGCCGGCGGCGTACACCCCACGGGCGGAGGTGCGCGAGACCCGGTCCACGTTGACGAAGCCCCCGTCCTTCAGGATCACGCCCGCCTCCTCCAGCCCTACCCCCGCTGTGTTCGGCACCGATCCGAGCGCCAGGATGCAGTGTGAGCCCGTCACGGTGCGACCGTCGGTCAACGCCACCGTCACGGTGTCGCCGTCCCGGGTCACCGACTCCATCCGGGAGCGGCCGAGGACGGTCATCCCGCGGCGCTGCGCCACGTCCTCGAGCAGCTCGGCGGCATCCGCATCCTCGCCGGGCAGCACCCGGTCCCGCGAGGAGACCAACGTGACCGGGATGCCGAGCGCCTGATACGCGCTGGCGAACTCGGCGCCGGTGACGCCGGAGCCGACCACGATCAGGTGCTCGGGCGCCTCGTCGAGGTCGTAGACCTGCTCCCAGGTGAGGATCCGTTCGCCGTCCGGCTGTGCGGACGGCAGGGTGCGCGGCGCGGCCCCGGTCGCGATCAACACCGCGTCGGCGTCGTACGTCGTCTCGCTGCCGTCCCCAGCCGTCGCGACCACCCGTCCGGGCCCGTCGAGACGACCCCGACCGCGCACCACGATGACCCCTTCCCGTGCCAGCCGACGGGCGATGTCGGCGGACTGCTCCAACGCCAGCGCCTTGACCCGCCGGTTCACGTCGGCCAGGTCTACCCGCGGCGGGTCGGAGTGGATGCCGAGCTCGCCGGCGGCGGCGAAGTCGGTCATCACCTCGGCCGTGGCGATCAACGTCTTGCTGGGCACACAGTCGGTGAGCACCGCGGAGCCGCCGATGCCGTCGGAGTCGACGACCACGACCTCCGCGCCGAGCTGGGCGGCGACCAGCGCCGACTCGTAGCCACCAGGTCCGCCTCCGACGATCACCACGCGTGCCATGAACGCCATTCTTGCAGTGCCGTGCGGCGGTGCGGCCGGCCCGCTGGCCGGAGTTTCGCCGATCACACGACGGGAACGGCGTCCGTGACCTGACCCCGGCATGACACGACCCCGGCTCCTGTCGGGGAGCCGGGGTCGTGCTGCGCCCCTCAGAGGTTGATCATGTGGCCGGCGATCCCGTGGATCGCCTCCTTCACCGACTCCGACAGCGTCGGGTGGGCGAAGACGTTGCGGCCGACCTCGTCCGCGGTGAGGTCCCACTTCTGCGCCAGCGTCAGCGCCGGGAGCAGCTCGGTCACGTCCGGACCGATCATGTGCGCCCCGAGGATCTCGTTGTACTCGGCGTCAGCCACGATCTTGACGAAACCAACGGCCTCACCCAGGCCCTGCGCCTTGCCGTTGGCCGAGAACGGGAAGGTGGAGGTCTTGACGTCGTACCCGAGCTCCTTGGCCTGCTGCTCGCTGTAGCCGAAGGAGCCGATCTGGGGCTGGCAGTACGTCGCCCGCGGGACGAAGTCGTACTCGACCGGCATCGTCTCCGCGTCGGCGATGGTCTCGGCGGCGACGATGCCCATCCCCTCGGCGACGTGCGCGAGCATCATCTTGCCGGTGACGTCGCCGATCGCGTAGACGCCCTCGACATTGGTGCGGCAGTACTCGTCGATCGCGATCGCGCCGCGCTCGGTGAGCTCGACGCCGGCCTTGTCCAGGCCGTAGCCCTCAACGCGCGGCGCGAAGCCGAAGGCGGCGAGGAACTTGTCCGCCTCCAGCACCTGCTCCTCACCAGAGCCGTCGGCGGGGGCGACCCGGACCTTCACGCCGCTGCCGGTGTCCTCGACACCCTTGACCGCGGTGGAGGTGAGCACCTTCACGCCGAGCTTCTTGTAGTGCTTGGCGAGCTCCTTGGAGACGTCGGCGTCCTCAGTGGGCACCATCCGGTCGAGGAACTCCACGATCGTGACCTCGACGCCGAAGTTCTTCATCACATAGGCGAACTCGACGCCGATCGCACCGGAGCCGCCGATGATGACCGACCCGGGCAGCGTCTCGTCGAGGATCTGCTCCTCGTAGCTGACGATGTTCTTGCCGTTGACCTCGACGCCCGGCACGGTACGCACGGTCGCGCCGGTGGCGAGGATCAGGTGATCACAGGTGTAGGAGGTGACGTCGCCGTTGTCGGCGGCCACGTCGATCGCCTTCGGACCGGTGAGGGTGCCCCACCCGTCGATCTCGGTGATCTTGTTCTTCTTCATCAGGTAGTGGACGCCCTTGACGATGCCCGCACTGACCTGGCGCGACCGCTTGTGGGTGGGACCGTAGGACATCGTGGCGTCGCCCTCGATGCCGAACTTGGCCTTCTCGTGGGTCAGCGTGTGCGCCAGCTCGGCGTTCTTTAGCAGCGCCTTGGAGGGGATGCAGCCGACGTTGAGGCAGACACCGCCCCAGTACTGCTTCTCCACCACGGCGACGGACTTGCCGAGCTGGGCGGCGCGGATCGCGGCGACGTACCCACCGGGGCCGGCACCGAGGACGAGGACATCGAAGTGGGTCACGCCCCCAGCCTAGTCGTCCGCGGGCGGGGGTCGGGCGCCGGGGAAGCCTGGTTGGCCGCGTCCCACTACCCTGGCCGTCGTGACCGCGTACGCCGCCTACGGGACCAACCTGGATCCCGCCCGGATGAGCGAGCGGTGCCCCCACTCCCCGCTGCAGACCACCGGTTGGCTGACCGGGTGGCGGCTGACCTTCGGCGGCGAGGAGCACGGCTGGGACGGCGCCCTGGCCACCATCGTCCCGGACCCGATCGACCAGGTCTTCGTGGCCGTCTACGACGTCACGCCGGCCGACGCGATCGCGCTGGACCAGTGGGAGTCGGCCGACTCCGGCCTCTACCGGCGGACCAAGGTGCGGCTCTCCACGCTGGTCGGCGAGGTGGTCGCCTGGACCTACGTGCTCGACGCCTACGAGGGCGGCCTCCCGTCGGCCTCCTACCTCGGCGTGCTCGCCGATGCCGCCGAGGCCGCGGACGCTCCGGCCGACTACGTGGCCGCGCTCCGGCGTCGCGACTGCCGCTCCACCGGACTCTGAGAACGTTCTGCGCGGACTCGCTCGTCGAGCCGCTGCACGCGGTGGCCGAGATCGGTGGACCGGGGATTACGCTCGCACGGTGACCGAGCAGCCTTCGCCGTACACCCTGGCCGACCAGGCCGCCGCCCGCCTCGCGGAGCTGACCGGAGTTGCGCGCCACGATGTCGCGCTGGTGCTCGGCTCCGGCTGGCTGCCCGCGGTCGACGCGCTGGGCACCCCGACCGCCGAGATCGAGACCACCGACCTCCCGGGCTTCAGCGCAGCCGCGGTCGCTGGCCACGCCGGAAAGATCCGGTCGGTGGCCGCCGGTGACCGTCAGCTCCTGGTCTTCCTCAGCCGCACCCACTACTACGAGGGGAAGGGCGTGGAGGCGGTCGTCCACGGGGTGCGCACCGCCGCTGCAGCGGGGTGTCGCGCGATCGTGCTCACGAACGGCTGTGGCGGCCTGAAGGAGACCTGGAGCCCCGGCCAGCCGGTGCTGATCAGCGATCACATCAACCTGACCGGCCGCTCCCCCATCGTCGGCGCGAACTTCGTCGACCTGACCGACCTCTACTCCTCACGTCTGCGCGAGCTGTGCCGCGAGGTCGACCCCACCCTGGACGAGGGGATCTACGTCCAGTTCCCCGGACCGCACTACGAGACCCCTGCCGAGATCGGGATGGTCCGGGCGATCGGCGGCCACCTGGTCGGGATGAGCACCACCCTGGAGGCGATCGCCGCCCGGGAGGCCGGCATGGAGATCCTCGGGATCAGCCTGGTCACCAACCTCGCCGCCGGGATCACCGGTGAGCCGCTCAACCACGCCGAGGTGCTCGAAGCCGGACGCGCGGCAGCCACCCGGATGGGCGGACTGCTCAGCCAGGTGGTGCCGCGCATCTGAGTCCTGCGGGCTCAGAGATCTGCTCCCTCTCAGCTTGGATTCACGGCTCAGTCGGCGCGGTCCATCGCGCGCACCCCGACCAGCAGGCCGACGAGTCCGACGGCGAGCGAGGCGCCGAACCCCACGATCAGGTCCTCGACCGGGTAGTTGCCGGCAAAGAGCGCCCGCTCCACGGTGACGATGTGGGTCAGCGGGTTCAGATCCGCAGCGGTCTGCAGCCATCCGGGCGCACCGTCGATCGGCAGCAGCACCCCGGCCAGCAACAGGAGCGGGAAGATCACGGTCTGCTGCACGGTCCAGAAGACCCATGCCTGTTCCTTCGCAGCGACGGCGAGCGCCAGGCTGAGGGCGCCGATGCCCACGCTGAACGGGATCAAGACGACCACGCCGAGCAGCACCCCACCGAGATGCAGATCGAACGCGAACGGCGTGACCACGACCACGATCACGGCGGTCTGCAGCACCAGCGGGACCATCTCCCGCAGCGCCTTGCCGATCAACAGCGCCGAGCGCCGGACCGGGGAGACCAGGAGACGCTCGAACGAGCCGCTGATGATCTCCTCCGACAGGTTGGCGCCGGTGAACGAGGCGCTCATCAGTGCGGTCATCGCGACGATGCCGGGCACGAACCACTGCAGCGCCGAGACCTCCCCCGTGTCGGGCAACAGCGGCGCGAAGAGGCCGAGGAAGACCAGCGGCTGCACCATCGCGAAGAGCACGGATGCCGGCTGGCGCAGGATCGGACGGAGTTCGCGGACGAGCACATTGCCGATGTCGGCGAGGAGGCCGACCGGCCGGGTCTGCAGTGACCGGTCCACCGGCATCGCCTCGGCCGGGGTCGGTCCGGCGGTGATCTCGATGGTCATGCTGCGACCTCCTGATCGGTCGTGCTCTGAGCAGACGGGTCGGTCCCGTCCGCCTCCTGCTGTGCCTCACGCAGGCTGCGACCGGTCAGGTCGAGGAAGACGTCGTCGAGCGTCGGTCCGACGACCTCGAGCCGCGCCACCGGTGTGCCGGTGGCTGCGAGGTCGCTGACCAGTCCCGGTGCCAGATCCCGCCCGTACGCCGCCCGCAGCTCCACCCGGCTGCCCTGCACCCGCACCTGCGCGCCGGGGACGCGATCGGCGCGCTCGGCCGCAGCGCCCGCGGCCTCGACATCGGTGAACTCCATCGCGATCAGGTCGCCGAGCGCCGACTTGAGCGCGGCGGCGGTGTCGTCGGCGATCACCCGTCCGTGGTCGACCACGATCACCCGCCCGGCCAGGGCGTCGGCCTCCTCCAGGTAGTGGGTGGTCAGCACGATCGTGGTGCCGAGGTCGGTGTTGAGGCGCCGGACCTGCTCCTGCAGGTTCACCCGGTTCTGCGGATCGAGACCGGTCGAGGGCTCGTCGAGGAAGAGCACCGGCGGCTGCTGCACGAGCCCGATCGCGACGTCCAGGCGTCGCCGCTGACCACCCGAGAGCCGGGCCACCGGCACGTCGGCGTGCTGGCTCAAGTCGAAGGCGTCGAGCAGCGCCGCGGTCCTCTCCTTCGCGACCGACCTCGAGAGTCCGTGGGCGCGCGCCTGGCAGTAGATCTCGTCGCGACCGCGGAACTGGTGTCCGGCTGCATTGCCCTGGCCGACGTACCCGATCGAGCGGCGGACCGCGGCGCGGTCCCGCACGACGTCGTACCCGGCCACCTCGGCGCTGCCGGAGGTCGGCGCGATCAGCGTGGTCAGCATCCGCAGCGTGGTCGATTTCCCCGCGCCGTTGGGTCCGAGGAAGGCGACGAGCTCGCCGGCGGCGATCTCCAGGTCGAGTCCGGCGACGGCCTCGATCGTGGTCTTGTTGCGGGTGAAGTGACGGGTGAGTCCGACCGTGCGGATCACCGGTCCCCGCTCCTGAGGGCTCTGGCTTGTGGTCATGCCTCCACGCTAGGAAGCATTGCGGTCAGGTTCTGTCCTCAATGCGATCTAATCTGGGATCCATGAGCACCAGCGCCCGGATGCTGCGCCTCCTCTCCCTGCTGCAGACCCATCGGTTCTGGTCGGGCACCGACCTCGCCGACCGGCTCGAGGTCAGCCCGCGCACGGTGCGACGCGACGTGGATCGCCTGCGCGACCTCGGGTACGACGTGGCCGCCGTACGCGGTGCCGCCGGCGGCTACCAGCTCCAGGCCGGCAGCACCCTCGCTCCACTGCTGCTCGAGGACGACGAGGCGGTCGCGGTCGCTGTCGGCCTGCGCGCGGCGGCGAACGGTGGCGTGCCCGGGTTCGAGGAGACCACCGTGGCGGCGCTGACCAAGGTGATCGCACTGATGCCCCCACGGTTGCGCCGTCGGATGAGCGCACTGCAGACGCAGACCGAGGGGCTGCCTGGCGCATCCGGCGCCGACCTCGACCCGTCGGTGCTCGCCGCACTCGCCCAAGCCTGCCGCGACACCGAGCTGGTCACCTTCGGCTACGCCGCCGCCGACGGTACGACGACCGAGCGCCGGGTCGAGCCGCACCGCCTGGTGAACCTCGGCCGCCGGTGGTACCTGGTCGCCTACGACCGCCTGCGTCAGGACTGGCGCTCATTCCGCGTGGACCGGGTCACCGGCACCCCCGGCACCACCGGCCAGCTCTTTCGCGCTCGCGAGATCCCCGGCGGCGATGCGGCCCGCTTCGTCAGCGACGGCCTACGCGATCGCCCCCAGCAGCACACCGTGGTGCTGCGCCTCGAGGCGCCGTCCGACCGGGCGCGCGCGGTGGCCGGGCGATGGGCGAAAGTCGAAGCGGACGGCGACAACGCGTGCTGCCTGACCCTGCAGACGGACACGTTGGACTGGCCGGTGCTGATCCTGGCCGCACTCGATTGTCCGTTCACCGTCGAGGGCCCGGCCGCGCTGAACGAGTTGCTCGACCGACTGGGCCGGAGGTTCTACGACCGTTAAGCAGCAGCGGATCAGCGGAGCGGACGTTGCTCGTGACCCATTGGCTCGTCGAGTCCGAGCTCGTCGGAGCCGACGGCCACCATCAACGCGGCGCCCGGGCCCGCGGCCACCGCGAGTTCGACTAGCGACATCACGACCCCTCTCTCTGAGTCTGACTCACCCGCTTCTGGGACACCTGTTAGGTGAGCCTAACCTATTTCTGTTACCGTGCGGCGTGTCAGCACCCAGATCGGCTCGGGCCGCCGCTGGGCACAGCGACGCCGATCCCGAGACACCCCCTTAGGCATGCCTAACCAAATGGGTTAGAGTGCGGCAATCTTACTGACAAGCTGACAGAAAGATGTTCCCCGAGGGGGGCGTCCGGCGCTTGGCAGCAGAGCACACCCCCGCCCAGAAAGAGCACCATGCGCGCCCTTCCCCGTCGTACCGCGCCCCTCCTGGTCGCATTGGTCGCCGTCGTGACCACCGCCTGCGGACCGATCGGCGGGGGCAGTGCCGACGCCGACGACACCCCGGCCACCAGCGTGCCGGATCTCGCCGACGTGACGCCGCTGGCAGATCCTCGCTCCGCGGAAGGCACGATCGAGATCAACCTGCCCGAGCCCGACATCCGGCCGGTCGAGGAGAACCCCGAGCCGGAGCTGCCGGCGACGGTCACCGATGCGCAGGGCACCGAGGTCACCGTCACCGACGTCAGCCGGATCCTCGCTCTCGACATCTACGGGACGCTGTCCCAGACGGTCTTCGAGCTCGGTCTGGGCGACAACATCGTCGGCCGCGACACCTCCTCGGCCTACCAGGACATCGCCGATCGTCCGCTGGTCACCCAGAACGGGCACGAGCTGAACGCCGAGTCCATCCTCGACCTGAACCCGAGTGTCGTCCTCACCGACACCTCACTCGGTCCCTGGGACGTCATCCTGCAGCTCAAGGACGCCGGGATCCCGGTCGTGGTCACCGACTCCGAGCGGAATCTGGAGAACCTCTCCTCCCTGACCCAGGAGGTCGCGGACGCCCTCGGCGTGCCCGAGCAGGGCACCAAGCTGGGAAAGCGGATCGAGAAGGAGGCCGACGCGGTCGAGGCCGAGATCGCCAAGGTCGCGCCCCAGGACGTCACCGGACAGCTGCGGACGATCTTCCTCTACGTACGGGGCCAGGCGAACGTCTACTACATGTTCGGCGAGGGCTCCGGCGCGGATGCGCTGATCGAGGCCGTCGGCGGATACGACGTCAGCGGCGAGATCGGCTGGAACGGGATGAAGCCGGTCAACGACGAGGGTCTGATCAAGGCTCAACCCGATGTCGTCCTGATGATGCGCAACGGACTGGACTCGGTCGGCGGCATCGACGGACTGCTCGACCACTTCCCGGCGCTGGCCGAGACACCCGCGGGCGAGCACGAGCGGATCATCGCGATGGACGACGAGCAGATCCTCAGCTTCGGCCCACGCACCGCCGATGTCCTCAACGCCCTCGCCGTCGCGTTCTACGCACCGGACGCACTGTGACCACCACCTTCCAGCCCCGCTTGCCGGCCGGCCGCGAGAGCGACGCCGAAACCGCCGGTGACGATGCCGCGGTGCGACGCCGTCGGCGCAAGATCACCGTGCTCTACACCTTGCTGGTGATCGGACTCGCGCTGATGACGGTCGTGGCGAGCGGCGCCGGCCAGCTGAAGATCCCCTTCGACGAGGTGTTGGGCTCGATCGCCCATCGGATCGGACTGGACATCGGGCCGCTGCCCAGCCATCCGCGGGGCGAGTTCACCCTGTGGAACGTCCGGTTCTCGCGGATCGCGATGGCCGTGATCGTGGGGGCCTCCCTCGCGGTCGCAGGCGCCGTCATGCAGGGAATCTTCGGCAACCCGCTCGCCGAGCCCAGCGTGGTCGGAGTCTCCTCCGGGGCAGCGGTCGCCGCAGGTGCCGCCATCGTCTTCAGCCTCAACTTCGCCGGCGACTGGACCATCGCCGCCTGCGCCTTCCTCGGCGGCCTCGGCACCACGCTGCTGGTCTACGCGCTCTCCCGCTCCGAGGGACGTACCGAGGTGGTCACGCTGGTGCTCACCGGCATCGCGGTCAACGCCGTGGCCGGCGCGCTGCTGGCGATGCTGATGTTCCTGGGTGACACGCAGGCGCGGGAGTCGATCGTCTTCTGGCAGCTGGGCAGCCTCAACGGCAGCCGCTGGCCCTACGTGTGGGTGGTGGCCCCGCTGGCGGTGGTCGGCATCGCGATCTCATTGTTCTGCGCGCGCCAGCTCGACCTGCTCTCCCTCGGCGAGCGTTCGGCCCGCCACCTCGGCGTCCACGTCGAGCGGCTCCGAATCCTGCTGATCGTGGTGGTCGCCCTGCTGACCGCGGCCGCGGTGAGCTTCTGCGGGATCGTGGCGTTCGTCGGTCTGGTCATCCCGCACCTGGTCCGGATGGTGACCGGGCCGGGTCATGTGGCTGTGGTGACGGCGTCCGCTCTGGCCGGCGCGCTGGTCCTGATCTGTGCCGACACCGTCGCCCGCACCGCGATCCCCTACACCGACCTCCCGCTCGGCATGCTCACCTCGCTCGTCGGCGGACCGTTCTTCTTCTGGCTGCTGCGCCGCACGCGTCGTACCGCTGGAGGCTGGGCATGAGCGGGCTGAGCGCGCACGGCATCACGGTCACCTTCGGCCGACGGCCGGTGCTGAGCGAGGTCTCGGTCGAGGTCCGACCGCGCGAGGTGCTGGCACTGGTCGGTCCGAACGGTGCCGGGAAGTCGACGCTCCTCTCCGTGCTCTCCGGCGATCTCGATCCCGACGAGGGAGAGGTCCTGCTCAACGGGCGGCCGCTGGCGCAGTGGCGGCTACGCGAGATGGCGCGCCACCGCGCCGTGCTGACCCAGGAGCACAAGGTCTCCTTCCCGTTCCCCGCCGGGGACGTCATCCGGATGGGCCGCTCCCCCTGGCGTGGCCTGCCCGAGGAGGACGACGACGAGCGCGTCGTCGAGGAGGCGATGACCGCCACCGACACGCACCGGATCGCCGCGCGCCCCTTCGGCGTGCTCTCCGGAGGGGAGAAGGCGCGCACCGCCTTCGCCCGCACCCTCGCCCAGCGGACCGGCATCCTGCTGCTCGACGAGCCGACCGCCGCCCTGGACATCGGCCATCAGGAGACCGTCCTCGCGCAAGCCCGCGCACACGCCAACCTCGGCGGCGCTGTCGCCGTGGTCCTCCACGACCTCAGCCTCGCGGCGGCCTGGGCCGACCGGGTCGTCCTGCTGCACGGCGGACGCCTGGCCGCGGAGGGCACGCCCGCTGACGTGCTCACCGCTCCCCTGCTCAGCCTCGTCTACGACTACCCGATCGACGTGCTAGCGCACCCCGCGACCGGAGACCTGCTCATCGTCCCCGACCGACGCGCCAGCACCACCGAAGAGGAGACCGCATGAAGCGCATCGTCCACCTGCTCTCCCTCTCCCTGATCGCCGCCGGCCTCGCCGCGGTCGTGGGTGCGACCGCTTCCCCGGTCGAGGCCGCGGGCCGGATCACCGTGCGCAACGACGTCGGCGGCAGCAGTGCCGACACGCGGTACCAGACCAAGCTGACGATCAGCGGCAGCGGCTTCCAGTCCGTCGCCGGCGGCTTCGGCGGTGTGTATCTGATGTTCGGCTGGGTCGACGATCCCTCGGGCGGATCCTGGAAGCCGTCGCGAGGAGGGGTCACCGGCAGTGACTACCGCTACATCCCCGACTCCGAGGGCGCCGACAACGCCGGCTACCTCAAGTTCATCGCCTTCCCCGGCGGGTCGACGGCGACTGAGGCCCACGCCGTGCTCAGCAAGTCGGGCTCGTTCAGCGTGGATCTCGTCGTACCGGGTCCGACATTCCAGTCGGTGGACCGCAACGGCAAGGTCCAGGAGGTCGACTGCACCAAGGTGACCTGCGGCGTGATCACGATCGGGGCGCACGGGGTGAAGAACCCCGCCAACGAGACCTTCACCCCGGTCGCGTTCAGCGAGATCTACGACAACGCCCCCTCCGACAACGACGACACCACGCCGGAGCAGGGCGGCACCACGCCGTCCGAGAGCTCCACCACCCCGGCCGAGACCACGCCGGACGCACCGGTGAAGCGGACCAAGCGCGGTGTCACCATCGACCACACCACGGCACAGGCCGGCCACGCCCTCACCTTCACCGGCGGCGGCTTCACCCCCGGTGAGCAGGTGGTCGGGGTGCTGGACGACGGTGTCGCCGCGATCGGCCCGATGCTCGCCGGGGAGGCCGGCGAGGTCGCCGGAGTGCTGCAACTGCCGGCCGATCTCGCCGCCGGCACCCACCAGCTCAAGCTCACCGGCGCAGCCTCGGGCGCCACGGTCAAGCAGCGGTTCGCGGTCCGTGGGGCACCGGAGCCGGCCCCCGCCACCGAGGCCGAGGAGGCCGACGAGCAGGGGGCGGCGTGGTGGGACGGCTCCCGCATCTTCCTGGCCGGCGCACTCCTCGTCTTCGTGCTGGCGCTCGCCGGCTGCCTGGTGCAGCTCCAGCGGCGACGCAGCAGGCAGCGCGCGGCCCGAACGTCCGGCCTGACGCCGGCCGGAGGTGTCTGAGATGACCGAGCCGGACACCACACGCCGTACAGCAGGCAGGGGCCGACGCCGCGACGTCATCTCCTCCTCGGCCGCAGTCGCCTCCGCCACCCTCGGCCTCGCGATCCTCCTCGGCGCAGCCGGTACGACGACCGCGCCCGCCGCCGCCAGCGAGCAGGTCGCCGCGGCGACCGCCACCGACGAGCCGACCAGCGCCGCCTCCGCCGGAGCGGCATCGACGGCGCCCGCGTCGACCGGACAGCCCGCGGCGCCGGCGCCCACCACCACTGCGACCAGCCAGCCGAGCGGCACCCCCACGTCTCCGACGCCGCCCACCACCGGGCCCACCACCACACCCACGACTGCGCCGACCACGTCTCCGACGACGACGCCGCCCGAGACCGATGAGATCTTCACGGTCGACGACGCCGTGCTGCGCTGGGGCGTCAACGACGAGGCCAACAACCGCGCCTTCGCCCCCGGGACCTTCAACTTCCTCGCTGCCGGCAAGGTGCCCGACCCTGGCCGCGGCGGCCAGACGATCGTCGACCGCAAGTGGAAGCACAACGGACGGACTGCCTGGCGCCAGCGCGCCGGCGAGGTCGAGATCGAGAAGGTCACCAGCGCCGGCGTGGTGGATGCCACCTGGGCCGGACTGAGCACCGGCCCCGACGGGCAGCCGATCCCGTCCACCAGCAGCGGCATCTTCTCCAACCACCAGGTGGTGATCTCCGGCGGAGAGGGCACCGTCGATCCCGAGGCCGGGACCGCGACCGTGCGTTGGACAGGCTCCTTCAGCGTCGTCTACTACTCCGGGATGAGCTTCTTCACGCTCAGCAACCCGGTCCTGACCGTGACGCCGAAGAGCGCGAAGATCACCGCGACCGCGGCCGGCTATGCCTCGAGCATGACCGACCAGAGCAAGTGGAGTGCCGTCGCGCCGGCGACGGTCACGCTGGCGAACCTCAGGCGTGCCGACCTCCGCAGCACCACGGGCTTCACCTCGGCACTCGCCTATCTCGGTGTGCGCTACGACAGCGCCGATTCGCCGCAGGTCCGCACCGGGGACTGGTGGGGATCGTTCCCCACGACCTTCGTGCGCTACCTGGAACGGCTCGGCTCGGGTGCCTACTGGTTCTCCTCCGGTGGTGCCGCCGATCGTCACAAGCTCCCGCATCCGGTGTCGATCAGCTGGGACGCGACGACACAGGTGGAGCCGGAGACCCCCGAGCCGTCGACGACACCCACCGAGACGCCGACCAACTCGGTCGCGCCGACCCCGCCGACGTTCCCGTCCGCCCCGACCGACGTGCAGCCCCAACAACAACGGGTCGGCCCGGGGCTGCCGATGACGACCTCGCTGCTGCCGACGGATGCGACCTTCCCGGTCGGCGCCTACCAGCCACCGACCTCCTATGCCCTGACGTCGTCGCCCGCGACGACCGACCCCTCGTCCGACAGCCCATGGGAGTGGCTGCTCGGCGCCCTGCTGCTGCTCGGAGCCGCGGGACTGACCGTGAGCACACAACTGCTCAACCGCTCGAAAGGATGACCATGAATCGCCTTCGTAGAGCTCTGGCCGGGACCGCCGCCGGAGCCGTCGCAGCCAGCGGCGTCGCCGTGCTCGGGGTAGCCAGTGCCCCAGCAGCCCACGCCGAAGAGGTGAGCATCA
Organism: Nocardioides sp. BGMRC 2183; assembly: GCA_008123405.1. GTDB lineage: Bacteria > Actinomycetota > Actinomycetes > Propionibacteriales > Nocardioidaceae > Nocardioides. Next base: position 115,860 of record VSSA01000004.1, on the reverse strand, counting down.
CCGACGCCGTCTTCACGTGGGGCCTCAGCGGCTACGCCCAGAAGGGCATCTTCGGCCCGTGGAACTTCAAGGACCTGTCCGGCAACGCGACACAGCTCGTCGGGACGGTCTCCGGCGGCAGTCAGACCGAATACACCGTGGACCCCGTCCCGGCCACCTCCATGCCCACGGCCCCGGCAGGGGCGACTCCCAACGCCGTGAAGCTGACCGACGGCACCGGGACGAAGGACACCGAGACCGGCGCCATCGACATCGCCTGGACCGGGAGCTACACCGTGAACGCCTATCCGGCGCAGTTCGGCGCGCCGGATGAGATCTACAGCGACCCCGCGCTGGTGCTCGACGGCGAGGGCAACGGTGAGCTCACCGTCGACTTCACCATCGGCGCCGGGCAGGACATGGACGGCAACCCGACCGACCCGGTCGACCTCGGCCGCGTGCCGGTGATGACCTTCAGCGAGGGATCGATCGACACCACCAGCCTCGACTCCTTCCGACTGACGCCGGACTACCAGGGTGTCGAGGTCTCCCCCGACACTCTCGAGGACGCCAGCGGCGCGCAGAGCCGAAACTGCACCACCGACGGTGGCGCCACCGGCTGGTGGGGCTCATGGCCCGCTGAGTTCGTCGAGGTCGTGCCCTCCTTCGTGCGCCCGCACTTCTACTCCACCGGCTGCAGTGGCATGCAGGACAACAAGCCGGCGCTGCCGGCCGATGTCGACCTGGGCCTCGTGGACGAGCCCGAGGTCGAGGTCTCCGCGACCAAGCTGCTGCCGAGCGGCGAGCAGCAGATCACCGTCACCGGCACCGGCTTCGACCCGGCGGCAGCCACGGCCGGCCGTCCTCCGCTGATGGGTAAGCCCGCGGGTGTCTACATCGCCTTCGGCAAGTTCGCCGAGGTGTGGCAGCCCTCCGCCGACGCCGCGTCCTCGACGCGGGTGAACAGCGACGTCGACTGGGCCGTGATGGCCGAGGACATGGCGACCATCGGCGGGCCCGACGCAGGCGCCATCGAGCTCACCCCCGAGGGCACCTTCGAGGCGAGCCTGATCGTGGACAAGGCGGCCATCGACGCCAAGGTCGCTGAGCACGAGGATCCCGCGTCGCTGATCGACTACGGCGTCTACACCTACGCCGGCGGTGGGGCCAAGGCTGCGCCGTACGAGACCTACACGCCGGTCACGTTCGCCAAGAAGAAGGCCACCGCGAACGTGAAGGTCGCCAAGCGTCCGACGACGAAGAAGCCCGGTCGTCTGGTCGTGAACGTCACCAAGGGAGCCACCGGCAAGGTCGCGGTCGTCGTCAAGAAGGGCAAGAAGAAGGTCCTCAACCGAGTCGCCACCCTGAACCGCAAGGGCGCCGTGGCGTTGACCCTTCCCAAGCGCGGCGCGGGCAAGTTCCGCGTGAACGTCGTCTACCGCGGCGACGTCAACCACACCGTGGCCCGCGATTCGGCCGGCTACAAGGTCACGAAGCCGAAGAAGAACAAGAAGCGTCGCTGACTCGGTAGCACCGAGGGCTTGTCTCCCCAGTCGGAAACGTCGCGCAGCAGGCGGGGACTGGGGAGATACGCCCTGGCAGAACCACCGCTGCGGCCCGGGCGTCCGTGAGGGCGCCGGGGCCGCCGCGCACTCATCTAGGATCGCGTCCGTGCCGAAGATCGAAGCCGAGACCGTCCAGGCCCACCGCGACCAGGTGCGTCAGCGGATCTTCGAGGCCTTCGCCGAGCTCATGGACGAGCGTGGCTTCGACGCGATCTCGATGGCGCAGATCGCCTCCCGCGCGGGCATCGGCCGGACCGCGATCTACCACCACTTCCGGGACAAGGAAGCGGTGGTGGTCGCCTTCGCCTCCTACGAGACGGACAACTACCTCGCGGCGCTGCGCGCGGACCTGGAGGCGGCGGCGGACCCCGTCGAGAAGATCCGCGTCTACCTGCGCCACCAGCTCCGCGCCGGCCAGCAGTTCCACACCGGCATGGGAGGGATCCTCTACCACCTGCTCTCTGACGCCGCGACCAAGGAGATCCACGACCACGTCGCCGCCGTCGAGGAGGTGCTGGAGGAGATCCTCGACGAGGGCATCGCCAGTGGAGACTTCCGGATCAGCGACCGTCGTACGGCGATGTCCCTGCTGCACGCCGCCCTCACCACCCGGCAGCTCCCGCTGCCCGCGGTCGAGGAGTTCGTCCTCCGCGGGTTGGGACACATGACGTGACCACTCGCGGGGTAGTAAGGTAAACCTTACCTTTCCCCGAACTTGACCGTCGGACACCGTCCTGACAAACTGTCAGCAACTTGTCGCGGACCGCTGCGACACCGGCCGGCCGAACAGGAACGACGATGACGCTTCTCGCCACCGATCTGCCCTCCCTCTCCGTGGCGATGCGCGACGGCTCTCGCGCCGAGCACGAGGCCGCCGAGCACTCGCCGTACATGAGCGAACTGCTGGAGGGACGGCTGAGCACCGACGGCTACGCCGCGCTGCTGCTACGCCTGCGCCGGGTCTATGCGGCTCTGGAAGAGACCACGCGGGCGCACGCGACCGACCCGCTCGTCGCACCGCTGCACGACCCGGCTCTCGAGCGCCTGGAGGCGATCGACGCCGACCTGGAGCACTGGGCACCCGGTGTCGCGGTGGACCAGATCGACTCCCCTGCCGCCAGCGCCTACGCCGACCGGATCCATGCCGCCGGCGCCTGGGGTGGCCTGTTGGTCGCCCACCACTACACGCGCTACCTGGGCGACCTCTCCGGCGGTCAGGTGATCGGGCGGCTGCTGCAGCGCACCTACGATCTGCCCGAGGGGCGCGGCGTCGCCTTCTACGAGTTCGGCGCCATCGCGAAGCCGAAGCCATACAAGGACGCCTACCGCGCCGCATTGGACTCGCTCCCGCTGGAGGCCACGGACGTGCAGCGCGTGGTGGATGAGGTCAAGATCGCCTTCCGGATGAACCAGGCGCTCTTCTCCGAACTCGCCGCCGACCTCGACGCCTACCGCGCCTGACCGGCCGATCGAGCGGCCCAGTCAGGCCGAGGCGATCGCAATCCCGGTCAACTTGGAGCGGTACGCCGTCCAGTCGATCCCCTCGTCGACATTGCTGGCGTTCGGCAACATCCCCACCTTGCCGTCGATCTTCTCGCGCACCACATCGGCATGTCCGGCGTGGCGACTGAGGTCGACCAACACGTGCACGATCACCTGCTGAAGAGTCACTGACGCGCGCTCTTCGGGCCACCAGGGCACTCGACCCGGTGCATCCAGCGGCAGCGACGCGACGGTCTCGTCGGCGAACGCGGCGACTCGGCGGGCCAGGTCGATCACGCCGTCGCGGGTCTCGTCCTCCGTGGCGTACCAGTCGGCCTGCGGGTCCTCGTCGTACCGTTCCTCGGCGACGATCTCCTCGGGTGTGGGCCAGACCCGACCGAAGGTCGCCCCGAAGTAGCCGACCTCGACGTTGAGGCAGTGCTTGACGATGCCGAGCAGGTTGAGCCCGGTCTGTGTGTGCGGAAGGCGCACCTGGCGCTCGTCCAGCCCCTCCAGCTTCCACAAGATCGCGGTCCTGGTGCGGTGCAGATACGCGAGCAGGGTCGCCTTCAGCGGATCGTCCGAGTCGTCCATCACTCCAGTGTGCCCGGGGAGCCGCGCCGGACGCATCCTCCCAAAGTAGGAGCCCGCCGCCCGAAAGGACCTCTCAGCTCCGACTCACGCCGGCACCAGCAGCGCGACCAGCAGCACCATCGGCAGCGAGACCACCGACCCGATCGAGGTCACCACGGTGAGGGTCTTCAGGGTGCCGCGCGTGGAGAGACCGAGCAGCGCCTTGAACATCCAGAAGAAGTTGCTGTTCACCTGCAGTGCGAACATCGCGCCCGACGCGATGGCCAGACCGATCGCGACCGGTGCCACGTCGATGCTGGCGAGTACCGGCGCGATGATCCCCGACGCGGTGATCGCGGCGACCGAGACCGAGCCGATCGCCAGGTGCAGCACCGCTGCGACGAACCAGGCCAGCAGGACGCTGAGGATCACCGGCGCGCCGGCGTCTGCCGAGAAGAGGTCAGCGAGCACGCCGTCGAGCCCAGTCTCGGTGATCACCGCACCGAGCGACCCGCCGACACCGGTGATCAGCAGGATCTCGCCGGTGGTGTGGAAGCCGCCCTCCATCGCCTCCTTGGTGGCCGCCTCCCCCGAGGTGGTCCTGGCCAGGAGGTAGGCGCCGAGGAGCCCGATGAAGAGGGCGATGTTGGCGTCGCCGATGAAGGCGATGAAGGCGTTGGAGATGTCCCAGAGATCGGCGAACGCAGCGAACGCGATCAGCAGGAGCGGCACCAGGATCGGGAGGAACAGCACGATCAGCGGCAGCGGCGCAGAGGCGAACTCCCCCTCGCTCTCGGCGGCTGCATGCTCGGCCTCCTGCTCCAGCAGCGCCTCGTCCGCCTCCTCGTCACCGTCGGGCTTCCAGTACGGCGCACGCAGGACCAACGCCATCAGCACGGTGGTGACCAGCGCGGTGATCAGGCCGATCACCACGCCGTACGGGAGCCAGGTGCCCAGGGGGACGTCGAGCAGCCCGGCGATCGAGATCGCGGCGAGGCCGGGGATCACGAACACGTAGCCGGAGAAGATGCCGACACCCAAGGCCGAGGCGAGCAGCGGCAGCCCGCGCTGGCCCAGCGTCGGTGCGGCGGAACGGGCCACCGGAGAGGCGAGCACGACCTGGACATCGACGTAGATCGACGGCATCACGACGGCCAAGAGAGAGGTGAGCGCATAGGGCAGCCGACCGGCACCCACGCCGCGCACCAATACCTCGACCAGCCGTCGGAACGCTCCGGAGGCATGCAGCAACGCGCCGATCAACACACCGAAGCCGATCAGCAGGCCGACCTCGGCCATGATGTCGCCGAAGCCGAGGGTGATCGCCTCGACGGTGCCCGCGAAACCGACGCCTCCTGCCAGGCCCAGGTAGAGCGAGCCGATCACCAGGGCGATCACCGGCTCCACCCGCAACCGGATGATCAGCCCGACCACCACGACGATGGCGATGAACGTGTGCAGCGCGATCATGGGCCTCTCCTCGCCGCCGAGAACGATGGTCTCGCGACACTAACCCAACGCGGCATTCGAACCAGGGACCTCGAATGTTGTCACCGGGGTGACAAGCCAAGCCCCATCCACGGATCGAGGCTAAGCCTCGATCCGTGGAGGGGCTAAGGGCCTTGTTCAACTCCGTCTGCTGTTACGGGGTGCCCACCCGAGGGAACCTCTGCCGACGAGACTCCCGTCGTAACGACCATGCAGACCATCCACGGACCGTCCTCGCCGCCGTCGCACCAGCATGCGCGCGGCCGCCATCGCCCGGTCACCGGTTCAGACCCGGTGCGCCAGGACACCGACAGCCGTCGACGCATCTCCATCGCCGCCGCCATCGCGAGTGCCGCGCTCGTCGCCACCCTCACCGCCTGCGGCACGGACAGCCCCGCCCCTACTGCCGGCGCCCCCGATCCGTCCGCCACCACAGATCCGACCGCGAGCGCCCCCAGCGCCGCCGCTGCCTCGCCCGACGCCGGACTCACCCCGGCCGACTTCTACCCCGACGCGAACTTCATGTTCGCCGACGACGTCGCGGAGTGGCTCGAGGTCGGCGACGTCAGCCAAGCGATCTCCGGCACCCTGCTCGGCGCCGAGGTGGGCCCCGCGGTGACCGAGGTCGACGAAGTGACCGGCGACCTCTTCGTGGTGAACACCGCACTGCTCCAGGTCGAGGTCGAGGAGTCCTTCATCGGCGACGCCAAGCCCGGCGACGTGGTCTCCGTCGCCATGTGGGCAGGCTCCGGCCGCCAGCTCCCTCCTGACGCCACGATCCCCCTGCAACCCCTCGACTCCGGCTTCTCCGTCGCCGATTTCGACCAGGCCTTCCCACCCGGCGCGCGAGTGATCGCGATGTCCAACCCGCACTCGATCGAGAAACTGATGGTCGGCTCCAACGAGCGCTCGGGCAGCGTCTACCCGGACGGCCTCCGGAAGCAGTCGCAGTACATGAGCGGCCGACACCCCCAAGCGGTCGTGGTCGACACCCCAGCCACCCTCACCGGCGAGAAACGCGCGGCCGACACCACGACGTACGGCGTCCCGTTCGACGACGTGCTCCAACAGCTCGGCGACGCGACCTCGAACTGATCGACGCGGTCAACGTGCTCAACGTGTGGGATTTCAGGCACCACGTGCCTGAAATCCCACACGTTGACGACGTCAAGCGGTCGCGGCGCTCGCCGTCGCGTGCGGGGTCAGGTGGCGGGTGAGGAAGAGCACCGCATGCCGTACGGCCGCGTCGTGGCAGGGCTTGCCCGCGAAGAGGTCGAAGTGGTCGCCGGGATAGTGGCGGACCTCGGCGCGCCCGGCGAAGGCCGCCTTGGCCGCCGCCTGGGGCGGGGCGCTGCGGTCGAAGTCGGCGATCTGGACCAGCCAGGGGCAGGGCATCGCGGCGGCGTCCCTGGCCGGTCCGCGCCCGCCGAGCTCGGTGACGACGTCGGCGGCGATCTCATTGCGCCAGGTGGGTCCGGCGATCGAGGTGAGGTCCTCGAGCGCACCGGAGAGGGTGAGCGCGCCGACCTCGCCGGGCCGGGCCACGACCGGGATCATCCGGTGGTCGCCGCCGAGGGCACTGCGCACCTTCGACCCGATCCCCATCGCCGTGGACCGCGCCAACTGGCCGGGGGCGTGGTGCTGGGCGGCCAGCCGGGCAGCGGCCAGTCCGTCGACCATCGGCACCACCGAGATCACCGCCGCCAGGTCGGTACGCCCTGCCGCGGCGGAGATCACGTGGCCACCGCCGAGCGAGTCGCCCCACAGCACGATCCGGCCCGGGTCGACGCCCGGCAGGGTGGCGGCGTGCTCGATCGCGGCCCGTAGGTCGGCGACCTGACCGGCCAGGGAGACCACTTGGCGGGGCGTCCCTCCACTCTCCCCGAAGCCCCGATAGTCGAACGTCAGTACGTCGAGACCCGCATCCGCGAATGCCTGCGCGAATGGGGCGAGGCCGGAGTCCTTGGTGCAGGAGAGTCCGTGGGCCATCACGACCACCGGTCGCCCGGCATCGGTGGTCAGCGCGTCACTGGTCGCCGGGTAGTGGTCAGCAGCGCAGGTGGTGCCGGCAGACAGGAAGGTGGTCGGGTTCATCAAGACTCCGGTGGTGGTTGTCGCATCGGTCGGGTCAGCTGGTCGGTGGGCAGCCGTAGACGGCCCGCAGCCAGATCGCGGTCAGGGCCTCGATGTGCTCTTGCCGCGGCGGGCCGCTACCGAGCGAGTGCCGCTCCAGCGCGTGGTTGTTGAGGTCGAGCAACACCGCGGCGAGCGCCGCCGCATCAGGGCCCGGCGCGGCCCGTCCGGCGGCGCGTTCGGCGGTGATCATCGCGGCGACCTCGCCGGCGAAGTCGACGAGACCCGCGTCCCAGAGCTCCCGCACGGTCGCGCTGGTGGCGCGTGCCTCCAGCAGCGCCCGGTAGGTGTGCGGGGTGGCGTCCACGGAGTCGAAGAGGCGGGTGATCACGGCCCGGATCCGCTCCTCCGGTTCCCCCTCGGCGGCGACCAGAGCGTCCGTGGCGCCCGAGGCGTCGTCGTACAGCTCGGCCATCAGCGCCATCACGGCGATCGCCTTGGACTCGAAGTAGAAGTAGAAGGCCGAGCGGGTGACGCCGGCGCGCCGCGAGATGTCGGCGACGTTCACCTCGTCCAGGCTCTGCTCGCGCAGCAGCTGGTCCAGCGCGACCAGAAGTGCGGAGCGCCGGGCGTCGCCACGGGCGTCCCCGCGCCGGTCGACGAGCCGCGCCCAGGACCGCTCGCTCATGCCCTGATCACCGGAGCGGTCACTGGCGCGGTCACCGGCGCGGTCGCCGGCGCGAAGCCGGGCGATCCGGCGGCGAGGCGGGCCCTCCCGGCCGGCAGCTCCTTGGCCCGAAGGTCGTGCTCGTAGACGAAGTAGTCGAGCTGCTGTGTGTGCCGCGGACGGTCCAGGACATGCCCGGTGTAGCGCTCCCGATCGGCGTCGATCACCCGCTCCATCTCGGCATCGCCGGGGAGCGCGTAGCGCCCGGCCGCATAGGCACCGAGCAGGCGGGCCTGGGCCTCCACGAACGGGAAGAGCGTGGGTGTGGCCTGGGCGAAGCCCATGAAGACCAGGTCCTCCAGTCCCGGCTTGAACATCCGCTTGAAGAGCCGGATGTCGTTGCCCGGCGCGCTGATGAAGGCGGGGTCGAAGAAAGGGAAGGTGATGTTGTAGCCGGTGGCGTAGATGATCACGTCGAAGTCGGCCCTGGTGCCGTCCTCGAAGTGGACGGTCTCACCATCGAGACGAGCGACGTTTCCCTTCGGCGTGACATCGCCGGACTTCAGCCGCAGCGGCAGCTCTCCCGACTGGGTCGGGTGGGCCTCGAAGAACTTGTGGTTGGGCGCGGGCAGGCCATACAGCGTCGGGTCGGAGGCGGTGAACCGCTGCCCCCACTGCGCCACCTTGCGCTGCCAGCTCAGTGGAAGGTGGGGGCTGGTCCGGTAGTTCATGTCGGCTGCCTTGCCGTACATCAGCTTCGGCACGATCCAGGCGCTGCTGCGGGTGGAGAGCGTGACCTCGTTGCGCATCGCCTTCTGGGACAGCTCGACGGTGATGTCGGCGGCACTGTTGCCGAGGCCGACCACCAGGATCCGCTTGTCCATCAGGTGCAGCGGTGTCCACGGGTCGATGTAGGCGTGGGAGTGGATCGTCTCGCCGGTGAACTCGCCCGGGAAGTCGGCCATCCGCGGGTCCCAGTGGTGCCCGTTGGCGACCACCAGCAGGTCGAAGGAGCGCGTGCTGCCGACCTGGTCCTCGATCTGCCATCCACCGTCGGCGCGATGCTCGGCTCGCACCACCGCATTGCGGAACTCGATCCGCTCCCGCAGGCCGAAGGCGTCGGCGTAGGAGTCGAGGTATTGCTTGATCTGGGTGTGGTGCGGAAAGTCCGGATACTCCTCCGGCATCGGGAAGTCCCGGAAGGACAACTGGTGCTTGGAGGTGTCGATGTGCAGTGACCGGTAGGCGCTGCTGTGCCCGTTGGGGTTGCCGAAGGCCCAGTTGCCGCCGACCCGGTCCGAAGACTCGAAGACGGTGTAGGGAATGCCGTAGTCCTCGAGCATCTTCGCTGCGGTGAGACCGCTGATCCCCGCGCCGATGATCGCCGTCGTGGGACGGGTGCTGGTCATGAGCGACTCCTCCGGCCGGGCCTCTCGCCTGACGCGGTCCGACCCTTGACAGGTGACTGTGACACCCGTCACGTTAGGCGCCTGATCTGACACATGTCAATGATCTCTGACAGTCGTCAAACCAAGGAGCTGCGTCATGGTCGAGGATGTCCGGAACGGGTCGAGGGAGGGCGCCGACACTCCCCCGGTCAGCGTCGTGATCGGTGGGGCCTCCGGTCTCGGTCTGGCCACCGCCCATGCCCTCGCGACAGGCGGTCACCGCGTGGTCGTCGCCGACCTGGACGAGGAGGGCGCGACGCGCGCCGCGCAGGGCTTGGACGCGCTGGCCGGCAGCGTCGGCCCGCACGCCAGCGTCGCTGTCGACGTGACCGACGAGGAGTCGGTCGCCGCGCTCTTCGACGAGGTGGTGCGCGCCCACGGTGGGTTCCACGGAGCGGTCAACTGCGCCGGGGTGAGCACGCTCGCTCCGGTCCTCGACCACGACGCCGCCGAGTGGCGTCGGGTCGTCGACGTCTGCCTGACCGGGTCGTTCCTGGTCCTCAAGCACGCCGGACGACGTATCGCGGACGGCGGCGCACTGCTCACCTTGAGCTCCCTCAACGCCCGCCAGCCCGGGACCGGACTGGCCGCCTACTGCGCCGCCAAAGCGGGCGTGGTCGCCCTCACCGAAGTGGCCGCGCTGGAGCTCGGGCCGCGTCGGATCCGGGTCAACGCCGTCGCGCCAGGTCTGGTGGTCACCCCACTCACCGCGCCGGCGATGGAGATCCCCGGCGTCCGTGAGGAGTACGTCGCCAACACGCCCCTGGGCCGCCCCGGCGAACCCGCCGAGATCGGCGCGCTCTGCCGGTTCCTGCTCTCGCCCGAGTCCACTTGGATCACCGGCGAGACCATCGACATCAACGGTGGCGCGCACCTGCAGCGCTATCCGGACCTGGTCGGCCTGGTCGCGAAGGCGTTCGGGTGAGTCGCGCCCGCCGGGGCCCCCACGGCGCCCGCGCCAACGCCGCTTCCGGGGCCTTCACCGGCCACTTCGCCGGCCGCTCGGCCCTGGTCACCGGCGGCGGCTCCGGGATCGGCGCCGCCCTCACCCGGGCCCTCGTCGCGGCCGGAGCACACGTGACCTGCGCCGACCTCGACCTGGACGCCGCCACCCGCCTCTGCGCTGCTGTCGCCGGCCCCGGCACCGCCCACCCAGCTCAGGTCGACGTGACCGATGCCGAGGCGGTGGCAGCCGCGGTGGCAGCGGTCGTCGAGGACCACGGACGGATCGACCTGCTCTTCAACAACGCCGGGATCACCTTCCTCGGCAACACCGAGGACCTCACCCTGGCGCAGTGGAACGCGATCATCGACGTCAACGTCCGCGGCGTGGTGCACGGAGTCCACGCGGCCTACCCGCGGATGATCGCTGCCGGCGGTGGCCACATCGTCAACACCGCGTCGATGGGTGGGCTGATGGCGGCCGGCCTGATGACGTCGTACGTGACCACCAAGCACGCGGTGGTCGGGTTGTCACTGGCGCTGCGCACCGAGGCAGCGGCGTACGGCGTCGGGGTGAGCGTGGTGTGTCCCGCTGCGGTCGACACCCCGATCCTGGACAAGGGGGAGATCGGCGATTTCAGAGGTCGCGACTACTACCTGGAGGGCCAGGGGGTGAAGCGACCGGTCGACCCCGACCGCCTCGCCGCGCGGGTGCTCGCGGGGGTCGCGGCCGACGAGCCGTTCGTGGTCGAGCCGGTGCAGGCCCGGGTGGCGTGGCGCCTCGGGCGTCTCTCGCCGGGGTTCGTCAACCGGATGGCGACGAAGTTCATCGCCCAGCAGCGGGCGGGCGCCGACGCCCGTTGACCCGGGCGACCAGACCGTCGCGACACCCCGCCATCATCCGACGATGGTTCCACCGGAGCACCGGACGGGCCGGCCACGAGACCAGCGCGAGCACGCCACCGACCGTCACCTCCTGCTCCAGCTCCATCCGCGTGCCGCCGTCCGGCGTCGCTGTCAGGCGCCAGCGCACCCACCCGGCCAGGTCGCCGGTCAGGCTGACCTCGAGCTGTGGGAGGCCGTCGTGCACCCGCCCGAGAACCAGGTCCAACGTGTAGGGCAGGGTCGAGCGACAGAGCAGTCGGGCATGGTCGTCGTCAATCCGCGCCACCGCCAGCACCTGGGGCCACCACGTGGGGTACTGCTCGACATCGACCAGCACCGCAGCCACCGCCTCCGGGGAACCGGGCACCTCCCAGCTCTCGGCGAAGCGGTAGCGCGCGTGCATGGGCACCATCCTGCCCAGGTACTCGGCGCTGCGCCCGACCGCGGCCCTTGACCTGGAGCGCACTCCAGGAGGGAGGATCGACCCATGCCTTCCACACCCACCGGCGCGACGATCGCCGAGGCGGCCGACCGGCTCGGCCTGTCGGTGGACACGCTGCGGTACTACGAACGTGACGGACTGCTACTGCGCGCGGTGCCCCGCTCCAACAGCGGTCACCGTCGCTACCAGCCCCAGGACCTGCGGTGGATCGAGCTGATCACCCGGCTCCGGTCGACCGGAATGCCGATTCGCGACGTGCACCGCTACGCCGCCCTGGTCCGGGCCGGGGACGGCAACGAGGAGGAGCGCCTCGCTCTGCTCCGTGCTCATCGGGAGACGGTGCTCCACCAGCTCGCCGAGGTGACCGCCCACCTCGGCGCCATCGACCACAAGATCGGCATCTACACCGACCGCCTGGAACGGATCTCGCACAGCGCTTGACCTGGAGCGCGCTCCAGGCTGTTCCCTGGAGCCATGACCACCACCACCGCTCGCCCCTTCCCCACCGAGGTGCCCACCCGGGTGCTCGGCACCGACAGCGCCCTCACCGTCTCCGCGATCGGCCTCGGCTGCATGGGGATGTCGGAGTTCTACGGCGCCTCCGACGACAACGCCAGCATCGCCACCCTGCACCGGGCCATCGACCTCGGCGTCACCTTCCTCGACACCGCCGACATGTACGGCCCGTTCACGAACGAGCGGCTGGTCGGCGCCGCGATCGCCGACCGCCGCGACCGAGTCCAGCTCGCCACCAAGTTCGGCAACGAACGCCGCGCCGACGGCACCAGGGTCGGCATCAACGGCCGTCCCGACTACGTCCGGAAGGCCTGCGATGACTCGCTGCAGCGCCTCGGGGTCGACCACATCGACCTCTACTACCAGCACCGCGTCGACAGGGACGTGCCGATCGAGGAGACCGTCGGAGCGATGAAGGAGCTCGTCGAGGCCGGCAAGGTCCGCCACCTCGGCCTCTCCGAGGCATCCGCCGAGACCGTGCGCCGGGCCCATGCCGTGCACCCGATGACCGCCCTGCAGAGTGAGTACTCGCTGTTCACCCGCGACCTCGAGGACGAGGTCCGCCCGGTGCTGCGCGAGCTCGGCATCGGACTGGTTCCCTACTCCCCGCTGGGCCGCGGTCTGCTCACCGGCGCGGTGGGCGCCGGAGGGTTCGCATCCGACGACAGCCGGAGCAGCGCCTACTTCCCCCGCAGCAGTGGCGACAATCTCAGCCACAACCTCACCCTGGTCGACCGGGTCCGGGCCCTCGCCGAGCAGCACGCATGTAGCCCGGCCCAGCTCGCGCTCGCCTGGGTGCTCGCGGCCGGCGCGGACGTCGTACCGATCCCGGGGACGCGGCGGGTGCGCTACCTGGAGGAGAACCTCGGTGCCCTCGCCGTCGAGCTGGACGAGCAGGCCGTGCGGTCGCTGGAGGAGGCGGTGCCGCGCGAGGCGGTGGCCGGGGACCGCTACGGCGACATGAGCACGATCGAGGCGTGAGTCTCGGGGATGCCCTAGCGTTGGCGTCCATGGTGAGCCCCGACGTCGATGTGTTGGTGACCCGTGCGCAGAGCTGGGTCGAGGAGGACCCCGATCCGGAGACCCGAGCCGAGCTCGAGCTGGCGCTGGCCGCGGTCGAGGAGGGCTCCGCCGACGCGGCGGCCGATCTCGCCGACCGGTTCCACGGCACCCTCGAGTTCGGCACCGCCGGGCTGCGCGGCACGCTGGGCGCTGGACCCAACCGGATGAACCGGGTCGTCGTGATCCGTGCGGCGGCCGGCCTGGCGTCGTACCTGGTGGACAACGGTGCGGCACCCGGCAGCCCCGTCGTCATCGGGTACGACGCCCGCCGCAACTCCGAGGTCTTCGCACGTGACACGGCGGAGGTGATGGCCGGCGCGGGGCTGCGTCCCCTGCTGCTTCCCCGCCCGCTGCCGACACCGGTGCTGGCCTACGCCATCCGCGAGCGCGGGGCGGTGGCCGGGGTGATGGTGACCGCGAGCCACAACCCGCCGCAGGACAACGGCTACAAGGTCTACCTGGGTGACGGCTCGCAGATCGTGCCGCCTGCTGACAGCGAGATCGCCTCCCGGATCCAGGCCATCGGACATCTGGGGACGGTGCGACGTGTCGACCCGACTGAGACCGGTGGCGAGGTGCTCGGCGAGGAGGTTGTGGACAGCTATCTCGACACGGTCGCCGGCCTGGCCGGGGACGGCCCGCGTGATCTGCGGATCGTCTACACCCCCCTGCACGGGGTGGGGGCGGCCCCGTTGCTGCAGGTCCTGGAGACCGCGGGCTTCGAGTCGGTCCAGGTCGTGCGTGCCCAGGAGGAGCCGGACGCCGCGTTCCCCACGGTCGCGTTCCCCAACCCCGAGGAGCCGGGCGCCATGGACCTGGCCTTGGAGCTGGCCGCCTCGGCCCAGGCCGACCTGGTGCTCGCCAACGACCCGGATGCAGACAGATGCGCGGCGGCGGTCGCCACTCGGGACGGCTGGCGGATGCTGCGCGGCGACGAGGTGGGCGCACTGCTCGCCGATCACCTGCTGCGGGCCGGGCGCACCGGCACCTACGCCACCTCCATCGTCTCCTCCTCGCTGTTGGCGAAGCAGGCCGCGGCGTACGGTCAGCGCTCGGTCGAGACGCTGACCGGCTTCAAGTGGATCGGGCGCCTGCGCGACCTGGTCTTCGGCTACGAGGAGGCACTCGGCTACTGCGTCGACCCGGCCCACGTGGCCGACAAGGACGGCGTCTCCGCAGCCCTGCTGCTCGCCGAGATCGCCGCCGAGGCGAAGGCGGACGGCCGCACCCTGCTCGACCTGCTCGACGACATCGCGTTGGCCCACGGCCTGCACGCCACCGACCAGCTCTCGGTGCGGGTCGAGGACCTCGCCACCATCGGTGCGGCCATGCAGCGGCTCCGCTCCGCCGCCCCGCGCGAGTTGGGCGGGGCCGCGATCGACCGGGCCGACGACCTGAGCGCCGGCAGCGACGACCTCCCGCCGACCGACGGCCTGCGCTACGTCACTGCCGACGGCAGCCGGGTGATCGTCCGGCCGAGCGGCACCGAGCCGAAGATCAAGTGCTATCTGGAGGCGGTCGTCCCGATGGAGGATCGCACGCGCGACGACCTGCCGGCGGCGCGTGCCGAGGCCGCCGAACGGCTGGCCGCGCTGCGCACCGACATCGCGGCCGCGGCCGGGCTGGAGGGCTGACCACGCCGCTCGACCACGGGCCCGGTCACGGGCCTGGTCACGGGCCTGGTCACGGGCCTGGTCACGGGCCTGGTCACGGGCCTGGTCACGGGCCTGGTCACGGGCCTGGTCACGGGCCTGGTCACCGACCCGGTTACGGGCCTGGTCACGGGCTCATCACAAGCCGGTCACGGGCACGTTCGGGGCGGCCCTGGTTCCCTTCGCCCTGTGCGCACCGCGACTCTATGCTGGGCTGATGCCGACCACCGCACCGACCGACCCTGCCGCCGGGCTCGCGTCGTACTCCGAGGTCACCAAGGACGAGAGAGCGCTGCGCCGCTTCCTGCACGGTCTGCCCGGTGTGGACCAGGTCGGCGCGGAGGCCCGTGCCGCCGCACTCGGCACCCGCTCGATCAAGACGACCGCCAAGGAATGGGCGCTCGACCTGGCCATCCGGATGGTCGACCTGACCACGCTGGAGGGTCAGGACACCCCCGGCAAGGTCCGGGCACTGGCCGCCAAGGCGCTGCGTCCGGACCCGTCCGACCCGTCCTGCCCGAGTGTCGCCGCGGTCTGTGTCTACGGCGACATGGTGGCCGAGGTGAAGAGCGTGGTCGGCGACGCGGTCAACGTGGCAGCGGTGGCCACCGCCTTCCCCAGTGGCCGGGCGGCACTGGACATCAAGCTGGCCGACACCCGCGACGCCGTCGAGGCCGGCGCCGACGAGATCGACATGGTGATCGATCGGGGAGCCTTCCTGGCTGGGCGCTATCAACAGGTCTTCGACGAGATCGTCGCCGTCAAGGAGGCCTGCCAGCGCCCCGACGGCAGCCACGCTCACCTGAAGGTGATCTTCGAGACCGGCGAGCTGCAGACCTACGACAACGTGCGGCGGGTCTCCTGGCTGGCGATGCTGGCCGGCGCCGACTTCATCAAGACCTCCACCGGGAAGGTGCAGCCGGCCGCCACCCTGCCGGTCACCCTGGTGATGCTCGAGGCCGTACGCGACTTCCGGGAGGCGACCGGGGTCCAGATCGGGGTGAAGCCCGCCGGTGGGATCCGCACCGCCAAGGACGCCATCAAATACCTGGTGATGGTCAACGAGGTCGCCGGCGACGACTGGCTCACGCCGGACTGGTTCCGGTTCGGCGCCTCCACGCTGCTCAACGACCTGCTGATGCAGCGCACCAAGCTGACCACCGGCCGCTACAGCGGCCCCGACTACTTCACCCTCGACTGAGGAGAGGACGGTCATGGCTTTCGAGTACGCTCCGGCGCCCGAGTCGCGCAGCATCGTCGACATCAAGCCCTCCTACGGGCTCTTCGTCGACGGCGCGTTCGTGGACGGCAACGGCGCCGCGTTCAAGACGATCAACCCCGCCACCGAGGAGACCCTCGCGGAGATCGCCGAGGCCGACGAGGCCGACGTCGACGCAGCGGTCCAGGCGGCCCGACGCGCCTTCCGCTCCTGGTCGCGGATGCCCGGCAAGGAGCGGGCGAAGTACCTGTTCCGGATCGCACGGATCCTGCAGGAGCGCGCCCGCGAGCTCGCCGTCCTGGAGTCGATCGACAACGGCAAGCCGATCAAGGAGAGCCGCGACGTCGACGTACCGACGGTGGCGGCGCACTTCTTCTACCACGCGGGGTGGGCCGACAAGCTCGACTACGCCGGGCTCGGCCCGAACCCGCGAGCCTTGGGCGTCGCCGGCCAGGTGATCCCGTGGAACTTCCCGTTGCTGATGCTGGCCTGGAAGGTCGCCCCGGCGCTGGCCTGCGGCAACACGGTGGTGCTCAAGCCGGCCGAGACCACGCCGCTGACCGCGCTCCTCTTCGCCGAGATCTGCCAGCAGGCCGACCTCCCGGCGGGCGTGGTCAACATCATCACCGGCGCCGGCGGCACCGGTCAGGCGCTGGTCGGGCACCCGGACGTCGACAAGGTCGCCTTCACCGGCTCCACCGACGTCGGGAAGGCGATCGCCCGGGCGGTCGCAGGGACGGACAAGAAGGTCACTCTCGAGCTCGGCGGCAAGGCGGCCAATATCGTCTTCGAGGATGCCGCACTCGACCAGGCCGTCGAGGGCATCGTCAGCGGCATCTTCTTCAACCAGGGCCATGTCTGCTGCGCCGGTTCGCGGCTGCTCGTCCAGGAGTCGGTCGCCGAGGAGGTCCTGCACCGCCTCAAGCGCCGGATGGCGACGCTGCGCGTCGGGGACCCGTTGGACAAGAACACCGACATCGGTGCGATCAACTCCGCGGAACAGCTGGCCAGGATCACCGAGCTCTCCGGCATCGGGGACGCCGAGGGCGCCGAGCGGTGGTCGCCGGACTGCGAGCTGCCGGCGTCGGGCTACTGGTTCCCGCCGACGATCTTCACCGGCGTCAGCCAGGCGCACCGGATCGCCCGCGAGGAGATCTTCGGACCCGTCCTCTCGGTGCTGACCTTCCGGACGCCGTCGGAGGCGATCGAGAAGGCCAACAACACCCCCTACGGACTCTCCGCCGGGGTGTGGACCGAGAAGGGCTCGCGGATCCTGCATATGGCCGACCGGTTGCGTGCCGGCGTGGTGTGGGCCAACACGTTCAACAAGTTCGACCCGACCAGCCCGTTCGGCGGCTACCAGGAGTCCGGATACGGCCGCGAGGGCGGCCGCCAGGGTCTGGCCGCGTACCTGAAGGGAGGCCAGGCCTGATGGCTCGCCTGGACGTGCGCAAGACCTACAAGCTCTACATCGGCGGCGCCTTCCCCCGCTCGGAGTCGGGCCACTCCTACGAGGTGGCCGACGCCGCGGGCCGGTTCGTGGCCAACGCCTCGCTCGCCTCCCGCAAGGACGTCCGCGACGCAGTGGTCGCCGCCCGCAAGGCATTCGGCGGCTGGTCCGGGAGGACCGCCTACAACCGCGGTCAGATCCTCTACCGGATCGCCGAGGTGATGGAGGACCGTCGCCCTCAGTTCGAGGACGCCGTCCGGCAGTCCGAGGGACTCGGCGCGGCAGCCGCCCGCGGGCAGGTCGACGCCGCCGTCGACCGCCTCGTCTGGTACGCCGGTTGGGCCGACAAGCTCGCCCAGGTCGTCGGCAACGCCAACCCGGTGGCCGGGCCGTTCTTCAACCACACCGCGCCCGAGCCGACCGGTGTGGTCGGCGCGCTGGCGCCGCAGGAGTCCTCGCTGCTCGGCCTGGTGAGCACGCTGGCCCCGGTCGTGGTCAGCGGCAACGTCGCGGTGGTGGTGTCGTCGTACGGCAGGCCGCTGCCGGCGGTCACCTTCGCCGAGGTCCTGGCGACCTCCGACGTACCGGGCGGAGTGGTCAACATCCTCACCGGTGACGCGACAGTGCTGGGGCCGTGGCTGGCCGGCCACATGGACGTCAACGCGATCGACCTCGTCGGTGTCGCCGGGCATCCCGACCTGGCAGGCGAACTCGAGGTCGCCGCAGCCGACAACCTGAAGCGGGTACGGCGCGCGCCGGCCGCCGAACCCGACTGGAGCATCGAGCCGGGCTTGGAGCCGATGACCGCCTTCCTGGAGCACAAGACCGTCTGGCACCCGGTCGGCGTCTGAGCGACACGCAGCTCGGACTCATAGACTCGACCGGTGCCTGCTCGCGTCATCGTCCTCGCCGGCCCGTCCGGCGCCGGGAAGTCCCGGCTGGCCGAGCGGCTCGAGCAGCGCTTCGGGTGGCCGACGCTCCGCCTGGACGACTTCTATCGGGACCATGACGAGCCCGGGTTGCCCTTGATCTCCGAGGGTGCCAATGCCGGGCTCGTCGACTGGGACGATCCGGGTTCGTGGAGCCGCGAGGACGCACTGACAGCGCTGCTCGAGCTGTGCCGCGCCGGGTCCACCCCGGTCCCTGACTATTCGATCTCCGAGAGCCGGCGCGTCGGCGACCGGCGGTTGGACCTACGCGGAGCTCCGGTCTTCTGTGCCGAGGGGATCTTCGCGCCCGAGGTCGTCGCCGGATGCGCCGAGGCCGGGATGCTGGAGGCGGCGTACTGCATCACCCAGCACGCGGCGCTCACCTTCGGACGCCGACTCCACCGGGACCTTCGCGAGCACCGGAAGCCGCCGCTGGTCCTGCTGCGGCGTGGGCTCGCGCTCGCCAGGGCGCAACGGGGTGTCGTCGCACGAGCCGTCGAGGCCGGCTGCACGGTCGCCACCGGCGATGCGGCCTACCAGCAGATCGTCGCTCGGTGGGAGGGCTCGGATGCCGTCCGTTGAGGACCCGACGCGGCCGGCCTGGCCGGTGCCGTGGCCCGCTGACCTCGACCCTGCCGACCTGCGTCAGCCCGACCGGGTCAGCTGCGGCGCCGCTGCCGTGGTGGCGGCGCGGGTGCTGCTGCGACCCGGCTGGCGGCCCGCCGACCCCACCGCCGAGATCCGCCTCGAGCACCGGCACCTGACCTCGACCCACAGCCCGCGCGACCGGTTCCAGGTGCCGTGGCCGCGGCAGCTCGGCACCCCGCCGTGGGCGATCGCGACGGCGCTCGGTGTGCTCAGCGGCCAGCGTCTCGCCACGGTCCACGCCCGCCCCCGGCCGGTCGAGGGCTATCAGGTGCTGGTGGAGCACCTACGCACCCGCCCGGTCGCGCTCTATCTCGGCAACGGTTGGATGCCCCGCCACGTCGTGCTGGCGGTCGAGGCGGTGGCGGACGACCTCGGCGTCCGCGTCTTCGACCCCGCCTCTGGCCGGCTGCTCACCGTCGCCGCCCAACGCTGGCGCCAGCACCGGGTCGGGGTCGCTGGCTGGAACCACCTCTGGTTCGTGCTCTGAGCCGGGTCGGCGTCAGGCGTGGTCGGCGTACCAAGGCTTGATCACGTCCATGATCAGCCGCAGCCGCTCGTCGTAGGGCAGGAACGCCGACTTCATCGCGTTCACGCTGAACCACTCGACCTGGCGCAGGCCGTAACCGAACGCGTCACACAGCAGCCGGAACTCCTCGGTCATCGAGGTGCGGCTCATCAACCGATTGTCGGTGTTGACGGTGACCCGGAAGCGCAGGTCGGCGAGGAGCTTGATCGGATGATCCGCGATCGAGGCCGCGGCCCCCGTCTGCACGTTGGAGGAAGGGCACATCTCCAACGGGATCCGCTTGTCACGCACGTACGACGCCAACCGGCCCAATCTCGCAGTGCCGGAGTCGTCGACCTCGATGTCGTCGACGATCCGGACCCCGTGGCCCAGACGGTCCGCGCCACACCACTGCACCGCCTCCCAGATCGAGGGCAACCCGAACGCCTCACCGGCGTGGATCGTGATGTGGCCGTTGTTGCGACGTACGAAATCGAAGGCGTCGAGGAACCTGCTCGGCGGATACCCGGCCTCCGGACCGGCGATGTCGAACCCGACCACCCCGCGGTCGCGCCAAGCCACGGCTAGCTCGGCGATCTCTTTGGAGCGAGCCGCCTGCCGCATCGCGGTGATCAGCGCCCGTACGACGATCCGCCCGCCGCTCGCCTCCATCCCCTCGGCGAATCCCTCGGTGACCGCGGCGACGACCTCGTCCAGGGTCAACCCCCGCTCCACGTGGAGTTCGGGGGCATAGCGGATCTCGGCGTACACCACCCCGTCGGCGGCCAGATCCTCCACGCACTCGCGCGCCACCCGGGTCAGCGCGGGGCCGGTCTGCATCACCCCGACGGTGTGCGCGAAGGTCTCCAGGTAGCGGACCAGGGATCCGGAGTCCGCAGCCGCTGCGAACCAGTCCGCCAGCGCCGCTGGATCCGTCTCCGGCAGCGCGTGACCGGCGTCCGCGGCCAGCTCGACGATGGTCGCCGGCCGCAACCCGCCGTCGAGGTGGTCGTGCAGCAGGACCTTCGGCGCGGACCGCAGCAGTGAGGTCGTCGGCGTCGGTGTAGGTTCCATGGCGTCATTGTTCCAGCACCGCGAAGGTGACACGAAGGAGTGGCGATGAAGGTTTTCACGACGTTCGAGGAGCTCGAGCAGGCAGCCGGCGAGGACCTCGGCTCCAGCGAGTGGGTGACGATCGACCAGCGACGGGTGAACCAGTTCGCCGACGCGACCGGGGACCACCAGTGGATCCATGTCGACGTCGAGCGCGCCAAGGAAGGTCCGTTCGGCGGCACGATCGCGCACGGCTACCTGACCCTCTCCTTGGTCCCCTGGCTCGGCAGCCAGGTCTTCACACTGCAGACGCCGGGCGCGAAGCTGAACTACGGCGTCAACAAGGTCCGCTTCCCGAATCCGGTGCGGGTGGGTTCGCGGATTCGGGTGCACGTGAAGATCGCCACCGTCACCGACATCCCGGCAGGGAAACAGCTCACCGTGCAGCACACCATCGAGATCGACGGCGAGGAGAAGCCCGCCTGCGTCGCCGAGACGGTCGTCCTGCTGCTGCCCTGACGTCGGCTTCAGCTCGGGGGCACCACAGGCGTGGTCGCCGTCACGACGGATCCCAAACTGCCAACTCAACGGGCCCAAACTGCCAACTCAACGGGCCCAAACTGCCAACTCAACGGGCCCGAACTGGGGACTCGACCGTCAGCCGATCCGGTCGAGGACCAGGGGTCGGGGATCGTACGACGACCCGGGGGCGGCGATCTCGTAGCCGCCGTCGAGGGCGGCCAACGCCCGGTCGAAGCGTTCTGGAGTGTCGGTGAGCAGGGTGAACAGCGGGTCGCCGGCGGCGACCGCCTCCCCCGGCCGGACGTGCCAGCGCACGCCCGCCCCGGCCTGGACGGGGTCCTCCTTGCGGGCCCGCCCGGCGCCGAGGCGCCAGGCCGCCATCCCCACCGCCATCGCGTCGAGCCTGGTCAGCACCCCGGCGGCCTCCGCGGTCACCACGTGCGACTCCCGGGCGACCGGGAGCTCGGCGTCGGGGTCTCCGCCCTGCGCGGCGATCATCCGCCGCCACACGTCCATCGCCGACCCGTCGGCGAGCTTGTCGGCCGGGTCGACGTCGGTGGCACCGGCAGCGGTCAGCATCTCCCGCGCCAGCGCCAGGGTCAGCTCGACCACGTCGGCCGGTCCGCCACCGCCGAGCACCTCGACGGACTCGGCGACCTCGATCGCGTTGCCGGCGGTGCGGCCGAGCGGGGTTTCCATGTCGGTGAGCAGCGCGACCGTGCGCACGCCGGCATCGGTGCCGAGGGCGACCATCACCTCGGCGAGCTCGCGGGCGCGGTCGACGTCCTTCATGAAGGCGCCCGCGCCGACCTTCACGTCGAGCACCAGGGCGCCGGTGCCCTCGGCGATCTTCTTGCTCATGATCGAGGAGGCGATCAGCGGGACCGCCTCGACGGTGCCGGTCACGTCGCGCAGTGCGTAGAGCTTCTTGTCGGCGGGAGCCAATCCGTCGCCGGCAGCACAGATCACCGCACCGACGTCCTCGAGCTGCGCCAGCATCGCCGCGTTCGTCAGATCGGCCCGCCATCCGGGGATCGACTCCAGCTTGTCCAAGGTGCCCCCGGTGTGGCCCAGACCCCGCCCTGACAGCTGCGGTACGGCGACCCCGCACGCCGCCACCAGCGGAGCCAGCGGCAGCGTGATCTTGTCCCCGACGCCGCCGGTGGAGTGCTTGTCCGCGGTCGGCCGGGTGAGCATCGAGAAGTCCATCCGCTCGCCCGAGGCGATCATCGCCGCGGTCCAGTCGGAGATCTCGCGTCGTTCCATGCCGTTGAGCAGGATCGCCATCGCCAACGCCGCCATCTGCTCGTCGGCTACCGCACCACGGGTGTAGGCGTCCACCACCCAGTCGATCTGGCTCTCGCTCAGCGATGCACCGTCCCGCTTGGTGGTGATCACCTCGACGGCGTCGTGGGCATGCTCGGACAAGGCGTCCTCCTCAGGTCGGCCGGGGCGGGTGGTGGATGGTCACGCGACGGCCACCGGCACCCGGTGGTAGCCGCGCAGGGTGAAGGTGCCCCGGGACTCGGGGGTGCCGTCGAGCCGCAGGTCGCCGAAGCGCTCGAAGAGGGCCGGGAGTGACTCGGCGAGCTCCATCCGGGCCAACGGCGCGCCGAGGCAGAAGTGCACGCCGACGCCGAACGCCAGGTGCGGGTTGTTGCTGCGGGCAGGATCGAAGACCTCGGGCTCGTCGAACACCTCCGGGTCGCGGTTGGCGGAGCCGAGGAGCACGGCGATCTTCTCGCCGGCCTCGACGGTGATCCCGCCGACCTCGACCGGCTCGACCGCGGTGCGCTCGAAGAGCTGCAGGGCCGAGTCGAAGCGGAGCATCTCCTCCACGGTGGCAGGCACGTCGTCGGCCGGTCGCAACCCGCGCTCGAGCATGGCGACCAGCCCGTTGCCGAAGACGTTGACCGAGGCCTCGTGACCGGCATTGAGCAGCAGTACGGCGGCCGCGACCACCTCGTCCCCGGACAGCTCGGTGCCGACCAGGTCGGTGATCAGGTCGTCGGCAGGGCGAACCCGACGCTCATCGGCCAGCTCCCGCACCAGGGCCGCGAAGTCAACGGCTGCGGCCACCGCGGCGTCGACGACCTCGCTGGTCGGCGCCGGCTCATACATCCGCACGATCGCCTGGGACCAGGTCCGCAGGTCATCGGCGTGCTCGAACGGCACGCCGAGCAGCTCGGCGATCACCAGCACCGGTAGCGGCTCGGCGTAGCCCCCGATCACGTCGAACCCGGCCGGGTCCGTCTCGTCGAGCAACTGCTCGGCGAGCTGTCGCACCCGGGGGCGCAGCCGCTCCACGTGACCGCGCGCGAACGCGCGGGCCACCGGGCGGCGCAGGCGGGTGTGCGCCGGCGGCTCGTTCTCCATCATCTGGTTGCGGTGCAGCAGGTTGAACGGCTCGAGGTAGTCGGTCGGCTCCTTGTCCTTCCAGATCCGTCCGAGGCGCCGGTCGCGTTGGACGGCGCTGACCGAGGCGTGGTCGAACGCCAACCACATCTGCATGCCCTCGTGCCAGGCGACACGGTGGCGGGCCCGCTCCTGGGCGAAGTACGGATAGGGATCGGCGACCAGGTCGGGATCGCCGAGGTCAAGCGAGGTCGTCGGCACCGAAGGCATCGGGCAGCACCTCCTCCATCGTCCGGAGTCCTGCACGGGTCCACAGGACCAGGGCCGGTCCCCCGTTCTCCCACAGCAATTGGCGGCACCGCCCGCACGGCATCAGCAGGTCGCCGGAGCCGTCGACGCAGACGAAGTGGGTCAGCCGCCCGCCGCCGGTCCGGTGCAGTTCGCTGACCAGGCCGCACTCGGCGCACAGTGCCACGCCGTAGGCGGCGTTCTCCACATTGCACCCCGAAACCACCCGGCCGTCCTCGACCAAGGCAGCCGCGCCCACCCGGAAGGAGGAGTACGGCGCATACGCGTGGCCGGCTGCCTCCACGGCCACCGCCCGCAGTGCGTCCCAGTCCGGGTCCGAGACAGAGCTCTCCCCTCTCACCCGGCACTCCCCTTCCGATAGATCTGTCCGTCGGCCGCCGGCATGCGTAGTCGTTGGGATGCGAAGGCGAGGACGAACAAGGTGGCGACGTACGGCGTCATGCTGGTGAAGTCGCGCGGCACCGAGTCGGTCAGTGCCCACCATGCGAAGAAGGCGGCCGAGCCGATGGCCAGCGCCACGATGGTCGCCCGGTCGCCCCGCGCAGCGTGCGCGGTGCGGTTGGCCACCACGATCCGCCAGACCGCGAAGACCAGGAGCCAGAAGGAGACCAGCAGCAGCAACGCGTGGATGGTGCCGGGGTCGCGCAGTCGCAGACTGTCGGTGTAGCCGAACATCCCCGAGCCGACCAGGATCCCCCCGGGACGCCAGTTGCCGAAGATCATCGCGGCCAGGCCGATGTAGCCGCGGCCGTTGGTCTGGTTGGTGTGGAAGCCGGGCGAGGAGACCAGCGCCAGGTAGCCGCCGCCGAGGCCGGCCAGGCCACCGGAGATCAGCACCGCGATGTACTTGTGCCGCATCACCGCGACGCCGACGCTCTCGGCGGCCTGCGGGTTCTCACCGCAGGAACGCAGCCGGAGGCCGAACCGAGTGCGCCAGAGCACCAGCGCGGTCACGACCAGCAGGATGAAGACCAGGATCGTCACCACCGAGATCCGCGTGGTCAACACCGCTACCACGCTCGCGATGTCGGAGATCACGAACCAGTGCTTGTCCGCGATCTCGTTGGCCGCATCCGAGATGCCGGGGATGGTGATCGACGCCGGTTTGGCGAGGCCGGTGAGCTGCTGGGCGCCGCCCTTGCCGGCATCGGAGTCGAGGTCGGCGAAGAACGCCTCGGCGAGGAAGGTGGTCGCGCCGAGCGCGATCAGGTTCAGCGCGACACCGGAGACGATGTGGTCGACACCGAAGGTCACTGTGGCGACGGCGTGGATCAGGCCACCGAAGACACCGCACACCACCGCACCGAGCAGCCCGATGTAGGGGTCGTAGTAGTAGGTGAAGAACGCCGCGCCCCAGGTGCCGAAGAGCATCTGGCCCTCGAGGCCGATGTTGACCACACCGGCGCGCTCGCTCCACAGGCCACCGAGTGCGGCCAGCAGGATCGGACAGGTGGCGACCAGCGCGGCGCGCAGGCTGCCGGGAGAGTCGATCTCGTTCGCGCCGGTGAGGACCCGGACGGCTGCGACCGAGACAAGCACCGAGATGCCGAGGAGCAGCAGGCGCGAGCCACGGCTCATCCCGGGGCGCCCGATGTCGGGCTCGCTGGGGGTGCGCAGCATCGTGCTCATGCCTGACCTCCTGCCGGAGCGGTCTCGAGCGTCGAGCGCAGGGCTCGCTGTTCCGCGGCGGCGCCCCACCGTCGTACCACCTCGTAGACGACGACCACGACGAGTACCACCACTCCCTGGGTGATCTGGACGACGGAGGGCGAGATGTCCGCCTTCAGGCCGAGCGGGTTGGCTTGCACGCTGAGCCAGGCGAAGAGCAGGGCACCGAAGGCGACACCGAGCGGACGGTTGCGTCCGAGCAGCGCGACCGCGAGGCCGGTGAAGCCGAGGCCGGACTGGAACGGCGTGCCGTAGTAGTCCGCACCGCCGAAGAGGTCCGGCATCCAGATCAGACCGGCGACCCCGCCGGAGAGCAGCATCGAGATCACGATCATCTTCTTCACCCGGACACCCGAGGCGATGGCCGCGGCCTCGTTGCCGCCGGTCGCGCGCAGATCGAAGCCGAACCTGCTCCGGTTGATCACCAGGGCGAAGCCGACACCCACGATCACGGCCAGGCTGGCGAGCGCGAAGACGCCCCCGGTGCTGGTGTCGAAGAAGCCGAAGCCGAGCCCGAGCAGCTGGCTGGACTCCGGGATCGGAGTGGTACGACGCCCCTGGCCGTACTGGTCCCCGTAGGTGTTGAGCAGCCAGCCGACCAGGGTGATCGCGATCGAGTTGAGCATGATCGTGGAGATCACCTCGCTCACCCCGCGGGTCACCTTCAGCACGCCCGCGATCGCGGCCCAGGCCGCGCCGACCGCCATCGCGACGACGAGTGCGGCCAGGATGTTCAACGTGCCGGGGAAGAGCGCCATCCCGGCGACCAGGGCACCCGAGTACGACGCCAGCGTGTACTGCCCCTCGATGCCGATGTTGAACAGGTTCATCCGGAACGCGATCGCGGCAGCCATGCCGGCGAGGAAGAGCATCGCGGTCTGGTTGATGATGTTGACCCAGATCCGCTGCGAGGGCGGGGTCAGCATCACGTCGAAGAAGACGCTGACCGAGTTGCCGGCCAGCACCACGACCAGGCTGGTCACCAGCAGCGCGATCGCCAACGCGATCAGCGGGGCGACGACGACCTGTGCGATCTTGCGCAGCAATGCGGTGGACCTCACTGCTCGCCTCCCTTCCCACCGGTCATCGCGGCGCCGAGCTCCTGGGGAGTCACCCGGTCCGGGTCGAACTCACCGACCATCTCCCCGCGCAGGATCACCTGGATCCGGTCCGAGAGTCCGATCAGCTCGTCGAGGTCGGCGGAGATCAGCAGCACAGCCAGGCCCTCGCGTCGTGCGGTCTTGATGTGGTTCCAGATCGCCCCCTGCGCGCCGACGTCGACGCCGCGGGTGGGGTGGGCGGCGATCAGCAGCACCGGGTCGCCACTCATCTCGCGTCCCACGATCAGCTTCTGCTGGTTGCCGCCGGACAGCGCCCGCGCATGGGTGTTGATCGTGGGCGTGCGGACGTCGTACTGCTCCACGATGCGGCGCGTGTCCTTCTTCGCAGCCCGACGCCTGATGACGCCGCGCCAGTTGAGCTGGCGGCTGGTCTGGTGGCCGAGGATCCGGTTCTCCCACAGCGGGGCATCGAGCAGCAGCCCGTGCCGGTGCCGGTCCTCGGGGATGAATCCGATGCCGAGCTTGCGACGGCGGCGGGTGGTCCACCGGGTGACGTTGGCTCCACCGACGTCGATCATGCCGCCGGTGGGACGACGCATCCCCATGATGGTCTCGACCAGCTCGGCCTGGCCGTTGCCCTCGACGCCTGCGATGCCGAGCACCTCGCCGCGGTGGATGGTCAGGTCGATGCCGGTGAGCAGGTCGCGTCCGGCGGCGTCGGTGAGACCGACGTCGCGCATGGTGAGCATCGGCGTGGTGGTGACCGTGGACTCCTCGGTCTCCGGGTCCGGGAGCTCGGAGCCGACCATCAGCTCGGCCAACTGGTGCTTGGTCGCCGTGGCCGGGTCCGCCTCCCCGACGGTCTTGCCTCGGCGCATCACGGTGATGTCGTCGGCGATCGCCAGCACCTCGTCGAGCTTGTGGGAGATGAAGAGGATGGTGTGGCCGCTGGCGCGGAGCTCGCGGAGGTTCGCGAAGAGCGCGTCCACCTCCTGGGGCACCAGCACCGCGGTCGGCTCGTCCAGCACGATGGTGCGGGCCCCGCGGTAGAGCACCTTGAGGATCTCGACCCGCTGGCGCTGTCCGACCCCGAGCTCCTCGACGAGGACGTCGGGGTCGAGGCCGAAGCCGTAGTCGGCGGAGATCGCCTTGATCTGGACGCGGGCGTTCCCGCCGATCCCGTAGAGGTGCTCGGCACCGAGCACGACGTTCTCGAGGACGGTCAGGTTGTCGGCCAGCATGAAGTGCTGGAAGACCATCCCGATACCCACCTTGATGGCGTCGGTCGGTGAGGAGAAGTGCACCTCACGGCCGTCCACCGCGATGGTGCCCTCGTCCGGCTTCTGCACGCCGTAGAGGATCTTCATCAAGGTCGACTTGCCGGCGCCGTTCTCGCCGATCAGCGCGTGCACGGTGCCGGGACGGATGGTCAGGTTGACGTCCGAGTTCGCCACCACACCCGGGAACCGTTTGGTGATCCCGCGGACCTCGATGCCGCCGGACGGGGCGAGGGCGGGCCCTCCGGGACCGGACTCCACCGATGTGGTCATGCGCTGCCTCCTCCTCGACGCGGATGCGGCGGAAGTTCGCGGATCAGGGGCCCGACCCGGGATCGCTCGTGGGAGCGTTCCCGGGCGGGCCCCTGATCCGTGGTCAGGTGATCCGATCAGACCAGATCGGACCGCTGCTGAACAGTGTCGTCAGTTGAACAGTGTCCTCAGTCGACCAGTGCCGTCGGCCCGGTCACTCGGCCGGCGCGGTCGGAACCTCGACCTCACCGTTGGTGATCGCGCCCTTGGCCTCGTCGAGCTGCTCGACGTACTTCTTCACGAAGCCGCCGGAGGTGGAGTAGCCCACGCCGTCGGCCGAGAGGTCGTAGACCTGGTAGCTCGCCAGCGGCTCGCCGTCGACGACCGACTTGATCATGTCGTACGTCGCGACGTCGACACGCTTGAGCATCGAGGTCAGGATGTGCGGCTTCTGGTTCTTCGGCGCGGTGAGGTACTGGTCGGAGTCGACACCGATGGCCCAGGCGTCTGCCTCGGTCGCGGCCTCGAAGACGCCGGAGCCCGAGGCACCGGCGGCGTGGTAGACCACGTCGGCGCCCTGGTCGAACTCGGCTGCCGCGGCTTCCTTGCCACCAGCGGGGTCACCGAAGCCGGCGACGTCGCTCTCCTCGATGTACTGGACGAGCACCTCGATGTCGGGGTTCACCGACTGCACACCAGCGGTGTAACCGGCCTCGAATTTCTTGATCAGGTCGTTGTGCACGCCACCGACGAAACCGACGGTGTCGGTCTTGGTCTCCAGCGCGGCCGCGACGCCGACCAGGTAGGAGCCCTGCTCCTCGGCGAAGCCCAGGTAGGCGACGTTGCCGTTGCCGGTCTCGTCGGGGTCGAAGCCGTCGATCACGGCGAAGCAGGTGTCCGGGTATTCGTCGGAGACGACGTTGACGGACTCGCTGTAGGCGAAGCCGACGCCGACGATCGGGTTCATGCCGGAGTCGGCCATGGTGCGCAACCGCTCCTCGCGGGCCGACTCGGCCTCGCCATCGGCCGCCTCACCCTCGGTCGCCGTGATGCCGAACTCCTTGACGGCCTTGTCCAGACCCGCGTACGCCGAGTCGTTGAACGACTGGTCACCGCGGCCACCCACGTCGTAGGCGAGGCCGACCTGGATGTCGCCGTCAGGAGCGGTGCAGGCTCCGGTGCCCTCCGCCGCGGCGTCGTCCCCGCCGTCGCCATTGCTGTCCTCGGTGGCACAACCAGCCAGGGCCAGCGACGCCACGGCGGCGAATGCCGCAATCTTGCCCACAGTGCGCAAGACGCTCCTCCTTCGATCAGGCGCCCAGACCGGCGCGGATGCGGGTCACAGTACGGCGAGATGCCGCCACTGTGCGGCGGCTTGCGAAGTTGTTACCAAGTCGAGTCTCAGATGAACCTCTCGACCGGTGGGCAGGCCCGCCCGTGCCGGTACGACGGCCGCGGTCAGGCGCCGAGTGCTCGCACCGTGGCAGCCGCAAGGACCCGTGCGCCGACCCCGATCGCGGCCTCGTCGATCCTGAGGTCGCCCTGGTGCAGGTCGAAGGTCGGTCCGCCGGGGGTCCGGGTGCCGAGCCGGAACATCGCGCCGGGCACCTGGGTCAGATACCAGCCGAAGTCCTCGCCGCCGAGGCTCTGCGGCACCTCGACGACCTTGCGCACACCCCAGAACGCCGTGACGGTCTCCCGGAGGAGCTGCACACTGACGGCGTCGTTGACCACGGGCGGGACGCCCTGCAGGTAGTCCACGTTGGCGGTGACGCCGTACGGCCGGACGATGTCGAGCACGGCGGAGCGCACCACTGCCTCGCAGCCGGCCCACGCGTCGGCGTCCAGGATCCGCACGGTGCCGGTGACCAGCCCGCGGTCCGGGATGACGTTGGCGGCGGCGCCGGCCCGCACCAGGCCCCACACCACGCTGACGCCGGCACGCGGATCCATCCGTCGGCTGAGCACGGCGGGGAGCTCGCTGATCACCTTGGCCAGGGCGAAGGTGAGGTCTCCGGTGAGGTGCGGGCGCGAGGTGTGCCCGCCGTCGCCGTCGAGGCGCACCTCGATCAGGTCGGCGGCGCTGGTCAGGGGGCCGCGCTTGAGCCCCACCGTGCCGACGTCGACGGCCGGCTCGCAATGCAGGCCGAAGATCCGGTCGATGCCGTCGAGGGCGTCTTCGGAGAGCAGGTACTTGGCGCCACCGGGCATCACCTCCTCGGCCGGCTGGAAGAGCAGCCGCACCCGACCGCGCAGCGCGCCGCGTGAGTGCAGGTCGGCCAAGGCGTGGGCGGCGCCCACAACGGCCGTGGTGTGCACGTCGTGGCCGCAGGCGTGGGCGACACCGGGGACCGCACTGGACCACGGGTCGTCGGTGAGGTCCTGGACCGGGAGAGCGTCGAGGTCGGCCCGCAGCGCCACCCCGGTCTCCCCTTCCCCCAGGTCGGCGACGAGCCCGCTGCGCGGCAGCGCGCGCACTGTCCAACCGGCACGCTCGACGGCCTCGCGCACCCGGTCCATGGTGCGGCCCTCCTGCCAGGAGAGCTCGGGGTGCCGGTGCAGGTCCCGACGCAGGTCGACCAGGTCGTCGCGGTGCTTCTCCACGACGGAGTCGATCACGGCCAGTGCTGCATCCACCGCACCAGCCTATGCCTGGAGCCCGACTCTGCCCGGATCCCCGCTCTGCCCGGATCCGAGCCGAGCCGCGGATCCGGGCAGAGGGTGGGCGCCGATCGGTCAGCGGAAGCGGACCAGCTTGCCGGTCGGTCCCTCGGCGAGCGCGTTGAGGGTGGCGTACAGCTTGCCCCCGGCCCACTCCACCTCGGCCGGCATCGGCTTGGTGGCGACGGTGACGACCCGGCTCGAGCCCTTGCGCACCCGGACGATGCGCCCGGAGAAGAGCTCGGAGGCGTAGATCGTGCCGCCACCGGTGACCGCGACCCCCGTCGGCGCGAAGAGTCCGTCGACGACGCGACGGGCCTTGCCGCTCCCCGGGTCGATCCGATAGACGGCACCCAACGGGAGGATCTCGCCGATGCCTCCGCCGAGGGTGCTCACATACAGCTTCCCGTCTGGTCCGACTTCGATGTCGGTCGGCACGGGCTCGCCAATATAGGTCTTGCCGAGCACGCAGGGCGGCAACGGCAGCTCGGCCGCCGTCGCCGCGTCGAGCACCTCCTGGGTGAACACCACCTTGACGGCAGGGAGCACCGCCACGGTGCGGACCTTGCCGGACTTCGAGATCGAGAGCACGTCGTTGGCTCCCGCATCCGCGAGATAGGTCTTCGACTTCGTGGTCGCCGTGGCGTAGGGGTGGGAGTACACCTCACCCGAATACGGGTTCAGGAAGGGTGGCAACATGGCGGAGCACTCCGGGTCGAGGTCACCGAAACCGTAGGTGACCCCGCCGTCGGGGTTGCGCTTCGCCTCGTACGCGCCGACGTCGGCGAGGGTGCGCACCACCGTGCGGCTCTTGCCGCGCTTCTTCTTCACCTGGCGCAGGGTCATCACCTTCGCCGACGGCGCGGCGGCCGAGCGTGGCTCGGCGGTCAGGAACCCCCTGCCCAGCGCGCGCTCGGGAGGCATCTCCTCGGCCGGGGTGATCGCGAAGGTGACAGTGCTGCCCCGCACGGAGACCGCGCCCACCTCCGCACCGGGCTGCTTGGCCTGGTAGATCCGGCGCGGCTTCTTGCCTGGCCGGACCTTGACCAACTGGCCTGCGAAGTTCTGGGTGACGTACGCGGTGCCGTCCGGAGCGATGGCCGCACGCAGCGGCGTGATCAGCCCGCTGGCGATGGTCTTGGTCGTGGCCGCGGGCGCGGCCTGGGTGGCCGGGGCGAGCACGGCCGCGGTGGCCGCGAGGGCGGCTGCCGTCGCGATCGCGGCGGCGGTTCGAGTTCTGCGCATGGGTCCCTCCGAGAGAGTGGAAAGTCTTCCTCGGAGGGTGGACCTCTCGCGCCCTGTGGTTCATGACCGGAATTGGCGAACTCTCACCCGGTTCAGCCGGGGGCGCGGTCGCCGTCGTACGCGGCCAGCAGGCGGTCGGCGGCCAGCGGAGCGGTGAGCTCACCGCCGAGGAGCGCGGCGCGGACGTCGTCCTGGACGGCGCGCACCCCCTGGCTGTGCCGCAACCGCTGGTCGAGCTCGTCGCGGACCAGCGCCCAGGTGAAGGCGAGCTGCTGCTCGGCGCGCTTGCGCAACAGACCGTCCCGGCCCAGGTCCGCACGGTGTCGCTGCACCTGCGCCCAGACCTCGTCGACCTTGTCACCGCTGAGGCCGGAGCAGGTGACCACCGGCGGCGCCCACTCGTCGTGGCCACGGACCAGGCGCAGCGCCCCGGCGAGCTCGCGGGCCGCACCGCGGGCCTCCCGCTCCCGCGCGGGGTCGCTCGGGTCGGCCTTGTTGACCGCGATCACGTCCGCGATCTCCAAGATGCCCTTCTTGATCCCCTGCAGCTGGTCGCCGGTCCGGGCCAGGGTGAGGAAGAGGAAGGTGTCGACCATGCCCGCGACGGTGATCTCGGACTGTCCGACGCCGACGGTCTCGACCAGGATCACGTCGTACCCGGCTGCTTCGAGGACCGACATCGCCTGGGTGGTGGCGCGGGCGACGCCACCGAGGGTGCCGGCCGAGGGCGAGGGCCGGATGAACGCGGCCGGGTTGACCGCCAGGGAGGCCATCCGGGTCTTGTCGCCGAGGACCGAGCCGCCGGTGCGGACACTCGAGGGGTCCACTGCCAGTACGCCGACCCGGTGCCCGGCATCGGTGAGCTGGGCGCCGAGCGACTCGATGAAGGTGGACTTGCCGACACCGGGGACGCCGGAGATGCCGACCCGCACCGCCAACGGCTCGCGATCCGCGGCGTCCTCGGCCAGCCGGGTCAACAGGTCGCGCGCGGTCGCCCGATGCCGCGGAGCCGTCGATTCGACCAGGGTGATCGCGCGCGACACCTGGGCGCGGCGGCCTTCGCGGATCCCCGCGAGCAGCTGCTCGAGGTCCATCGCCTGTGTCTTTCTCGCCCCGACTGCCTCAGACCACCATCTCAGTGGTCCAGGACGTCGCGGAGCTTCGCCAGCAGGTCCAGCGCCGACTCCGCGATCACCGTGCCGGGCAGGAAGACCGAGGCTGCCCCCATCTCCTGCAGGGTCGGTACGTCGTCGGGCGGGATCACGCCGCCGATGACGATCATGATGTCCTCGCGACCCTGCTCGGCGAGCGCCTTCTTGAGCGCCGGAAGCAGCGCCAGGTGGCCGGCGGCCAGCGAGGAGACGCCGACGATGTGTACGTCGGCGTCGATCGCCTGCAGGGCGACCTCCTCCGGAGTGGAGAAGAGCGGCCCCACGTCGACGTCGAAGCCCATGTCGGCGAAGGCGGAGACGACCACCTTCTGACCGCGATCGTGGCCGTCCTGCCCCATCTTGGCGACCAGGATCCGAGGCCGACGTCCCTCCGCCTCCGCGAACTCGTCGGTCGCCGCGCGGACCTGGTCGAGCAGCGTGCCGCCCTCGCCGCCGCTGGTCGTGGCCTCGTCGCGATACACACCGGAGATGGTACGGATCACGGCCTGGTGCCGGCCGTACACCTTCTCCAGGGCGTCGGAGATCTCGCCGACGGTCGCCTTGGCGCGGGCCGCGTCGACGGCGAGCGCGAGCAGGTTGCCGTCCAGGCTTCCCTTGCTGGCACCCCGGTCGGCCGAGTTGGTGAGCGCCTCGAGGGTCGCCGCCACGTCGTCGTCGTTGCGCTCGGCCCGGAGCCGCTCCAACTTCGCCACCTGCTGGCGGAACACGTCGTCGTTGTCGACCTTGAGGACCTCCAGCGGGTCCTCCGACTCCAGCCGGAAGGTGTTCACGCCGATCAGCTTCTGGGCACCGGAGTCGAGCCGCGCCTGGGTGCGGGCGGCGGCCTCCTCGATGCGGAGCTTGGGAATGCCCTGCTCGATGGCGGCCGCCATCCCTCCGGCCTCTTCGGCCTCGGTGATGTGCGCCCATGCCCGCTCGGCGAGGTCGCGGGTCAGCCGCTCCACGTAGTAGGAGCCGGCCCACGGGTCGATGCTCTGCGTCGTACCGCTCTCCTGCTGCAGCAGGAGCTGGGTGTTGCGGGCGATCCGTGCGGAGAAGTCGGTCGGCAGGGCGATCGCCTCATCCAGCGCGTTGGTGTGCAGCGACTGGGTGTGACCCTGGGTCGAGGCCATCGCCTCGATACAGGTGCGGCCCACGTTGTTGAACACGTCCTGGGCGGTCAGCGACCAACCGGAGGTCTGCGAGTGGGTGCGCAACGAGAGCGACTTGGGGTTCTTGGGATCGAACTGACGCACCAGCCGGCTCCACAGCGCCCGGGCCGCGCGCATCTTGGCGATCTCCATGTAGAAGTTCATCCCGATGGCCCAGAAGAAGGAGAGCCGAGGAGCGAACTTGTCGATGTCGATGCCCGCCTCGAGGCCGGCCCGGATGTACTCCACGCCGTCGGCCAGCGTGTAGGCCAGCTCCAGGTCCTGGGTCGCTCCCGCCTCCTGGATGTGATAGCCGGAGATCGAGATCGAGTTGAACCGGGGCATCTCGGCCGAGGTGTAGGCGAAGATGTCGGAGATGATCCGCATCGACGGCGCCGGCGGATAGATGTAGGTGTTGCGGACCATGAACTCCTTGAGGATGTCGTTCTGGATGGTCCCCGCGAGCTGGTTCGGCTTCACCCCCTGCTCCTCGGCCGCGACGATGTAGAGGGCGAGGACCGGCAGCACGGCGCCGTTCATCGTCATCGAGACGCTCATCTGGTCCAGCGGGATGCCGTCGAAGAGCGTCCTGGTGTCGTAGATCGAGTCGATCGCCACCCCGGCCATGCCCACGTCGCCGCGCACCCGGGGGTGGTCGGAGTCGTAGCCGCGGTGGGTGGCCAGGTCGAACGCCACGCTCAGCCCCTTCTGGCCTGCAGCCAGGTTGCGGCGGTAGAAGGCGTTGGACTCCTCGGCGGTGGAGAAGCCCGCGTACTGGCGGATCGTCCACGGCTGCGTGGTGTACATCGTCGGGTAGGGCCCGCGCAGGAAGGGGCTCAGCCCCGGCCAGGTGTCCAGCGCGTCGGCGCCGTCGAGGTCCTCGGGCCCGTACGACGGCCGGATCTCGATGCCCTCCGGGCTCGTCCAGGTGCTGAGGTCGCCCTCCAGCGCAGGCTGGACCGGCGGGGTGTCGCCGGCCAGCGGCAGGCCGACGAAGCTCTTCGGGATGCTCACGACTCGTCTCCTCCACTCGCGCCGAGCAGCGCACGGGTACGACGCAGGAACGCCAGCGCGTCCACTCCCGTCGCGGCCGCGTCGTCGACGTACTCGGTCGCCTTGCCGGCGATGATCAGATGCTGCACCCCGGCCTCACGCAGAGCGGCGGCAGCCTCGGCTCCCCAGTCCTGGTAGGCCGCGTCGGTGCCGGTGAGGCAGGCCACCCGCTGGCCGTCGTACGCCGCCACCAGCTCCGCGACGCCGCTGGTCGGACCGGCCGCCTCGACGGCGATCCCGCCGGCGGCGAACAGGTTCGAGGCGAAGGTCGCTCGGGCGGTGTGCTGGGCGATGGTGCCCAGGGTGGCCAGGAAGACCGGCTCCTGCGCGGGGGTGTCGCGCAGCGCCTCGAACGAGGCCCCGTAGCGACGTACCTCGTGGTCGGCGCCGACGCCGTCCGGGGCGGCCCGCTCGGGGAGCACCTCGGTGAGGTTGGGGAACTCGCTGAGGCCGGTGATCGGCCGCTTGCGTCGGGCGATCTCGGCCTCGCGTCGAGCCACCACGTCGTCGATCAGCGGGTCGATCGTCTCCCCCGCATCCAGTCGACCGAAGAGCTCCCAGGCCGCCACCGCCAGGTCGTCGGTGAGCTTCTCCACCGCGTAGGAGCCGCCGGCCGGGTCCGCGACCTTGGCCACGTGCGACTCGTCGATGAGCAGGTGGGACAGGTTGCGTGCGATCCGGCGGCCGAAGGCGTCCGGCTGACCGAGCGGCGAGTCGAACGGCAGCACGGTGACCGCGTCGGCGCCCCCGACTCCTGCGGCGAACGCCGCGACCGTGGTGCGCAGCATGTTCACGTAGGGGTCGTACTTGGTCAGCATCGGTCGGCTGGTGACCACGTGCTGACGTTGGGGGACGCCCGCCACGCCACTGAGTTCGAGGACCCGGGCCCAGAGCCGTCGGGCGGCGCGGAGCTTGGCGATCGAGGGGAATTGCTCGTCGGTGGCCGCGTAGCGGAACTCGATGAACCGACTGGCCTGTTCGGCGCCGACGCCGGCGTCGGCCAGTGCCCGCAGCGCCCGCACGCCGAGGACCAGGGACCAGGCGAGCTCCTGGACGTCGGAGGCACCGCGGTCGTGGACCTCGGTGGCGTCCGCGACGATGCCGAGCACGCCGTGGTCGGCGGCGAGCCGCGCGATGGCGACGAGGTCGGACTCCGCGGCGGTCCCCACGTCGGCGCCCAGATTGGTGGCCGGGTGCGGGTCGACGCCCGCGGCGTCCAGGTGCGCCAGCAGCGCCTGCGCGGCGGGCACCGGCTGCGGGGAGGTGAGCACCACCGGCGCCAGGTCGAGCAGCACCCGGTCCAGCAGGGTCGAGAGGTCGGACCCGTCAGCGGTCTCGACCCACAGCGAGGTGACGCCGCCGTCGAGGTCGACCAGGGCGTGCTCGTTGAGCACCCCTGCCTCCGCCTTGCCGTAGTGCGCGCGGATGTCCCAGGCGCCCGCCCGCGTGGGACGGCCGGAGGTCCGCAGTGCCTCGAGATCTGCAGGCGTGCCGATCGGGGTGACCGCGATCCCGTCGAGCGTACGACGCGTGAGGCGGTCCCAGACCAGCGTGTCGGCGTCGTCCTCAGCCAGTCGGCCGGACTTGCGGAGGACAGCGGCGGTGGCCGCTTCCCAGTCGGCGCGCTGATGGGCATCCTCGGGCTGCGCCAGCTTCAAGGGGGTGTCAGTCACGAGAGTCAAGCCTATCCGTGACAGCACTGGTGTCACCGAAGTGTGACCATTCTCCGGCTACCGGGAAGTAGCAGGCCACCGCCGGATCGTTCACCCCACGTCCACCGGATGCTGGCTGTCCGGCAAGGGGATCCACGCACCGTGGAGGCATGCCGACCACCCTTCGGATCACCCTGGTCACCGAGACGTTCTATCCGGCTGTCGACAGCACCACTACCACCTTGAAGGCCACCGCCGACGGCCTGCTGGAGCAGGGCCACCAGGTGCAGATCATCGCGCCCGGCCCGGGCCTGGCCAGCTATCGCGGGTGCCCGGTGGTGCGGGTGCGTCCGCTCGAGCCCACCGGCGCCCAGGTCCGGGAGGCGATCGCGGCCTTCGGGCCCGACCTGGTCCAGGCGCACTCCCCGCGCACCGTCGGGCGCAAGGCGCTCAAGCACGCGCGGCGCAACGACGTGCCGACCCTGGTCGTCGAGCAGTCGCCGGTGCTCGACCTCGCCGCCGACTACTGGCGGGCGAAGGTGGCCCACCGTGCAGATCGCCTGGTGGTCACCTCCCGCTGGATGGTCAAGCGCGCGGCCGAGCTCGGGGTGGACGCCGGGCTCTGGCAACCCGGCGTCGATCCGGCCGCCTTCACCCCTGCACTTCGCGACCAATGGCTGCACGGCGCCTGGTCGCGCGCCAAGCGGACAGGCGCGGGACGTGACCGCCTGACCGTCGTCGGTTTCGTCGGCGCGCTCCACAAACGTCATGGAGTACGACGCCTGGCCGAGCTCGCCGACCTTCCCGACACCCGCCTCGTGGTGATCGGCGCAGGCCCCGAGCGGGAGTGGCTGGCGAAGCGGCTACCGGCGGCGAAGTTCACCGGTCCCCTGCAGACCGGCGATCTCACGGTCGCCCTGCCCACCCTCGACGTACTCCTGCACCCCGGGACCCAGGAGACCGATTGCCACGTGCACCGCGAGGCGGCCGCCTCCGGGGTGCCGGTCGTCGCGCCCCGCGCCGGCGGCGCCCTCGACGTCGTCCGCCACCTGGAGACCGGTGTCCTCTACGACCCGCAACGCTCAGGCGACCTGCGCCGAGCTGTGGCGGCCGTGGTCGCCGATCGGCGGCGTGGACTGCTCGGCGAGCAGGCGCGGCAGCGTGCCGCCGAGCGCACCTGGCCGGACGCGGTCGCCGAGCTGGTCGGCGAGCACTACCCAGCACCGGCGCCCGTGCTCGCCTGAGAGCTCCCGCCACGAGGAACTGCCACCCGGGCTCCACTCCACGGCGTGGTCACTGCCGCGCGTGATGCGGTAGGGATGCACCATGCTGCTGCGCCAACTCGAGTACCTCGCTGCGCTCTCCCGCGAGGAGCACTTCGCCCGCGCTGCGGCTGCCTGCCATGTCACGCAACCCGCGTTGTCGGCAGGCATCCGACGGCTCGAGCAGGAGCTCGGCGTGCAG
Source organism: Nocardioides sp. BGMRC 2183 (assembly GCA_008123405.1). Lineage (GTDB taxonomy): Bacteria > Actinomycetota > Actinomycetes > Propionibacteriales > Nocardioidaceae > Nocardioides. The sequence continues at coordinate 77,461 of VSSA01000004.1, read as the reverse complement.
ATCGTCCGGCGGGGTCAACGGTTCGAGGGCTTCACCCTCGAGGGTGAGGAGGTCCTGCGCTGGGGGAAGCGGATGCTCGCCGAGCGGGATGCGCTCGACCAGACCCTGTCCAGCATGCGCGGCGGGCTGGTGGGGACCATGCGGATCGGCGCCATCCCGACGGTGCTGCCCGTGTCGTCGCTGCTGACCACGCCGCTGCACCGTCGGCACCCGGGCATCCAGTTCGTCCTCGAGTCGATGACCTCCCGCGAGATCGCGATGCGGCTCAACGACTTCGACATCGACGTCGGCATGACCTACGTGGACGGGGAACCGCTGGGTCGGGTCCGCGTGGTGCCGCTCTACGAGGAGCGTTACCTCTTCCTCACCCCGGCCGAGGGCGCTTTCGGCAACCGGACGTCACTGACCTGGGCCGAGGCAGCAGGCACCCCACTGGTCCAGCTGACCAGCGGGATGCAGAACCGCCGCATCGTCGACGAGCTGCTCGCCGACACCGGCGTCGAGTCGCACGTCACGGTGGAGACCGACACCGTGGCCGCGATCTATGCGCACGTCACCGTGATGGGACTCTCCAGCGTCGTGCCGCACACCTGGCTGCCGAACTTCGGCGTTCCCGACCGCACCCGGGTGATCCCGCTCCCGCGCCCGCCCCGCGCCTACCGGGTGGGGCTGGTCCTCGCCGGGCACGGACCGGAGCCGATGCTGGCCCGTGCCCTCGTCGAGACCGCACGCTCGGTCGACATCGACCACGAGGTCGACCAACTCATGGCGGGACTGTGGCGCTCGGCCACGCCACCGTCGATAGAACCCGGTTATTGAACGATTCACATGCGAACTTTGACGCCCCTCTCCACCCCTCCGTACGTTCTCGCGCGGGCAGTGGCGCCGGTCACGTGGACGACGTACTGCCTTCCGCCGACCGGGCCAACGGGTCCGCCACACAACGGAGGTGCCCCACCTTGCCAGCGCTCTCATTCCTGGACCGCGCCCACACCGTCGCCCGCCCGGGCTACAGCCGCTGGCTGATACCGCCGGCGGCCCTGGCCATCCACTTCTCGATCGGCCAGGCCTACGCCACAAGCGTCTACAAGGGCCAGCTCCAGGAGCACTTCGACGCCGGGCACACCTCGGTGGGCCTGATCTTCTCGATCGCCATCGTGGTCCTCGGCCTCTCCGCCGCCCTGTTCGGCACCTGGGTCGATCGGGTGGGTCCGCGCAAGACGATGTTCACCGCCGCCTGCTGCTGGGCCTCGGGCTTCGTGGTCGCCGCCGGCGGCGTGGCGTTGGGCGGCACGCTCGGGCTCTGGGTGGTCTACCTCGGCTACGGCGTGATCGGCGGCATCGGCCTGGGCCTGGGCTACATCTCACCGGTCTCGACCCTGATCAAGTGGTTCCCGGACCGCCCGGGACTGGCCACGGGCATGGCCATCATGGGCTTCGGCGGCGGCGCGATGATCGCCTCACCCCTGTCGAAGAAGCTGATGTCGGTCTACGGCGGCGACGCCGGGCACCAGGTCACCATGCTCTTCTTGACGCTGGCCGCCATCTACTTCTGCTTCATGATGTTCGGCGTCTTCCTGGTCCGGGTGCCTGCGCCCGGCTGGCACCCCGTGCACTGGGACCCGGCGGAGCACAAGCCGAAGAAGCTGCAGACCACCGCGCACGTCTCGGCCGGCAACGCGATCCGCACTCCTCAGTTCTGGCTGCTGTGGGTCGTGCTGATGTGCAACACCACCGCGGGGATCGGGATCCTGGAGAACGCGGGCCCGATGATCCAGGACTTCTTCCGCGAGGAGGGCGCCGACGGCATCTGGCGCTCCACGCTGGACGCCGACCCGGTGACCGTGGCGACCATGGCCGGCGGCTTCGTCGCGCTGCTCTCGGTCGGCAACATGGCCGGCCGCTTCCTCTGGTCCACGTGCTCGGACTTCGTCGGGCGCAAGAACATCTACATGCTCTACCTCGGCGGAGGCGCAGTGATGTTCCTGATCCTGGCCACCGCCGGGTCGACCTCGGTGGCTCTCTTCGTCCTGCTCTGCATGGTGATCGTGTCGTTCTACGGCGCCGGTTTCGCCACCGTGCCGTCCTACCTGCGCGATCTCTTCGGGACCTTCCAGGTGGGCGCCATCCACGGACGCCTCCTGACGGCATGGTCGACGGCGGGCATCCTCGGTCCGCTGATCATCAACGGGGTGCTCGACTCCCAGACTCCGGTCCAGGGTCCCGACCCGGAGAACCCCAGCGGCACCGTCGACGTGCTGACTGCCTCGGACTACGCACTCGGCCTCTACATCATGGTCGGCGTGCTGGCGATCGGGTTCGTCTGCAACCTGCTGATCAAGCCGGTCTCCGAGCGCTTCCACGAGACCGGCAACGTGACCGACGCGGCCGACGGCGCTCGCTCCGTCGACGCGCACTCCTGAACCAGCACCAGCAGACACGAGCAGCAGAGGAGCCTCCCATGAGCGACCAGCAGACCGGCAGCGACCAGCGGCTGGAGATCGTCCTCGCCTGGACGGTCGTCGGCATCCCGTTCGCCTACGGGATCTACAACTCCGTCAAGGCGGCCTTGGACCTCTTCACCGGCTGACCGACCGCCGAGCAGCCCGTCCGACCGAGCGGGCGGGCTAGGCCGGCAGGTCCGAGAGCCGGTGCGCGCCGGCGTACACGTTCATCGACGAACCCCGCAAGAAGCCGACCAGGCTCATCCCGTGCTCCTCTGCCAGGTCCACGGCGAGCGAGGAGGGCGCCGAGACCGCGGCCAGCATCGGGATGCCCGCCATCGCGGCCTTCTGGACCAGTTCGAAGGACGCCCGTCCGCTCACCATCAGAATGGTCTGGCGCAGCGGCAGCAGTCCGCTACGGACAGCGTGCCCGACGACCTTGTCGACGGCGTTGTGGCGTCCTACGTCCTCGCGCAGGTGCAGCAACTCGCCCTCAGCGGTGAAGAGCGCGGCTGCGTGCAGCCCGCCGGTGCGGGCGAAGACCCGCTGGGCCGAGCGCAGTCGCTCCGGCAGCGCGGCGAGCACCTCCGCGCTCACCCGCAGCGGATCCTCGCTCACCGACCACGCCGCCGCCGTCCGTACGGCGTCCAGGCTGACCTTGCCACACAGCCCGCAGGAGGAGCTGGTGTAGAAGTTGCGCTCCAACGACGGGTCGAGGGGCGGCACGGACGGATCCAGCGTCACGTCGACGACGTTGTAGGTGTTCGTGCCGTCCTCCGCGGTGCCCGCGCAGTAGCGGGCGGAGACGACGTCGCCTGCACGGCGTACCACCCCTTCGCTGACCAGGAACCCGACGGCGAGGTCGAAGTCGTCGCCAGGCGTGCGCATCGTGATCGCCAGCGCACGACCGTCCACCCGGATCTCCATGGGCTCCTCGACCACCAGGGTGTCGGCCCGGTCGGTGACGGCACCGTCCCGGATCCGCACGACCTTGCGTCGCGCCGTCACCCGTCCCATCGCAGACCCTCCAGCATCAGCGGGCCACGGCGGCGGGCTCGAGCCGCACCAGGACGCCCTTGGAGGTGGGGGTGTTGCTGATGTCGGCGACGCTGTCGAGCGGGACCAGGACGTTGGTCTCCGGGTAGTACGCCGCGGCCGATCCGCGGGCGGCCGGGTAGGCGACGACACGGAAGTTCGGGGCCCGCCGCTCGGTATCGTCCGTCCAGATGCTGACCAGGTCCACCAGCGAACCGTCGGCGATGCCGAGCTCGGTGAGGTCGTCGGGGTTGACCATCACGATCCGGCGGGCGTCGTGGATGCCGCGGTAGCGGTCGTTCGGAGCGTAGGGGACGGTGTTCCACTGGTCGTGGGAGCGCAGGCTCTGCAGCACCAGGTGCCCGGGCGGGGTCGCCAGCATCGCGAAGTCGTTGCGGGTGAAGACGGCCTTGCCGCTCGGCGTGCGGAACACGCCCGCGTTCACCGGGTTCGGCAGCCGGAACCCACCCGGTACGTCGACCCGGGCGTTGAAGTCCTCGAAGCCGGGGACGACCCGGGAGATCCGATCCCGCACCAGGCCGTAGTCGGTCTCGAACTCCGCCCACGGGATGCTCGGGCCGGTCGCCAGGGTGCGTTCGGCCAGGCGCGCGATGATGGCAACCTCGCTCAGCAGGTGTGGCGAGGCGGGAGTGAGCCGACCGCGGGAGGTGTGCACCTCGCTCATCGAGTCCTCGACGGTCACGAACTGCTCCCCCGACGCCTGGACGTCCCTGTCGCTACGCCCCAGCGTGGGCAGGATCAACGCGGCATCGCCGCACACGGTGTGGGACCGGTTGAGCTTGGTCGAGACCTGGACGGTCAGGCGGCAGTTGCGCAGGGCCTGCTCGGTGACGTCGCTGTCGGACATCGCCCGCACGAAGTTGCCGGCCATGCCGACGAAGACGTGCGCGGCGCCGTCGCGCATCGCCCGCACCCCGGCCACCGAGTCGTAGCCGTGCCGGCGCGGCGGATCGAAGCCGAACTCGGCACCGAGGGCGTCGAGGAACGAGTCCGGCATCCGCTCCCAGATGCCCATCGTGCGGTCGCCCTGGACGTTGCTGTGGCCGCGGACGGGGCAGACCCCCGCACCGGGGCGACCGAGGTTGCCGCGCAGCAGCAGGAAGTTCACCACCTCCCGGATCGTCGGCACGCCGTGCTTGTGCTGAGTCAGGCCCATCGCCCAGCAGACGATCACCGACCGGCTCGCCAGCACGTGCTCGAGCACCGCCTCGATCTCCGCGCGCTGCAGACCTGTGGCGTCCAGCACCTGCTCCCAGGTGACCTGGGAGGCGTGGGCCGCGAACGCGTCGTACCCGGTGCAGTGGGCGGCGATGAACTCGTGGTCGACCACCGTGCCGGGCGCCGCGTCCTCGGCCTCGAGCAGGAGGCGGTTGAGCATCTGGAACAGCGCGAGATCGCCGCCGGGACGGATCTTGAGGAAGACGTCGGCGATGTCGGTGCCCCGACCGAGGACGCCGCGCGGCTTCTGCGGGTTCTTGAAACGGAGCAGCCCGGCCTCGGGCAGCGGGTTGACGGCGATGACCGTGCCGCCGTTGCGCTTGGTCTCCTCGAGCGCGGAGAGCATCCGCGGATGGTTGGTGCCGGGGTTCTGGCCCACCACGAAGACGAGATCGGAGGTGTGGATGTCCTCCAGCGACACGCTGCCCTTGCCGATGCCCAGGGTCTCGCTCAGACCGGAGCCACTGGACTCGTGGCACATGTTCGAGCAGTCGGGGAGGTTGTTCGTGCCGTAGGCACGCGCGAACAGCTGCAGCAGGAAGGCGGCCTCGTTGCTCACCCGGCCCGAGGTGTAGAACATCGCCTCGTCGGGTGAGGAGAGCGCGTTCAGCTCGCCGGCGATCAGCCCGAACGCCTCGTCCCAGCCGATCGGCTCGTAGTGGGTCGCTCCGGACCTCTTGACCATCGGCTCGGTGAGGCGGCCCTGCTGGTTGAGCCAGGTGTCCGACCGCTGGGCGAGATCGGCCACTGCGTGCTCGGCGAAGAACTCGCGAGTCACGCGTTGCTTGGTCGCCTCGTCGGCCACGTGCTTGGCGCCGTTCTCGCAGTACTCGTTCTTGTGGCGGTGGCCGGGGTCGGGCCACGCGCAGCCCGGGCAGTCGATGCCCGCTGTCTGGTTGAGATTGAGCAGGGTCAGCGCGGTGCGCCGCGGTCCTGCCTCCGCCACGGAGTACTCGAGCGCGTGGACCACTCCGGGCACGCCGGCGGCGTACTCCTTCGGTGGCCTCACCGTCAGCCGGTCGGTGTCCGCGACGCCCGTCCGGTCCGCGCGCCTCGACGCCTTCGACACCATTGCCCTCCTGACGCTGTCCCTCACGAGCAGGCTGGCCCCGGCCAAGCCACAAGTCAAAGATCAATCTTGGATGCCCTGATAGACGTGATTGATCGGCTCGCCGGGACGTCGCCGATCACGCCGCACGGCAGCCCGATCGGGCACCACCACAGGTCGGTAAGGGTCGCCTTACGTGCATATCTCACATGATGCCGGTCACCTACTCCCCAGTAGCGGGAGTAGCCTGACCCCTCGTGGCAACGACGACGCGTCCCTCATTGGTGAAGGGCTCACGAGCAGCCCGCTCGACCATCGCCCTGAAACTCCTCATGGCCGTCAGCGGCCTGCTGTTCATCGCCTTCGTCCTGGCGCACATGTACGGCAACCTCAAGGCGTTCGGTGGTGAGGACTCCTTCAACACCTACGCCGAACACCTGCGCGAGATCGGCGAGCCGATGCTGCCGCACGAGGGTGCGCTGTGGATCATCCGCATCGGGCTCATCGTGGCGCTGGTCGTCCACGTCGCCTGCGCGGTGATCCTCTGGCGCCGGGCTGCTGCCGCCCGCCCGGTGCAGTACGCGGTCAAGAAGAACACCGGCTCGTCGTTGTCCTCACGCACCATGCGCTGGGGCGGGCTGACGCTGCTGGTCTTCATCGTCTGGCACCTGCTGAACTTCACCATCGTCAAGGTCAACCCGAGCAGCGGTGAGACCGGGGACCCCGACCACAACCCCTACGCGCTCATGGTCGACAGCTTCGACCTCTGGTGGATGACCGTGATCTACCTGATCGCGATGCTCGCCCTCGGCATGCACCTGCACCACGGCACGTTCAGCTCCCTGCAGACCCTGGGATGGACCAACACCGCCACGTCCCGGGCCCGGGCCCGGGCGGCCGGCTGGGTCGTCGCGATCGTGATCGCCGGCGGCTTCGCGCTGGTTCCGCTGTCCGTCCTCGTCGGCATCATCGAGAAGTAAGGAGCCGGACCCATGGCTGGCAGCACCCTCCACGACGGCACCACCCCGCTCAACGCGGCGCCGAACCAGACCTCCGACGACGCGCACGGCTACTACACCGCCGGTGACCCGATCGCCGACCCCGTCGCCCCCACCGGCCCGATCAAGGACCGCTGGACCAACCGCAAGTTCGAGAACCGCCTGGTCAACCCGGCCAACCGGCGCAAGCTCGACATCATCATCGTCGGCACCGGCCTGGCTGGCGGTGCAGCTGCCGCCACCCTCGGCGAGGCCGGCTACAACGTGAAGTCCTTCTGCTACCAGGACTCCCCGCGCCGCGCCCACTCGATCGCCGCCCAGGGCGGCATCAACGCGGCCAAGAACTACAAGGAGGACGGCGACTCCACCTTCCGCCTCTTCTACGACACCGTGAAGGGCGGCGACTACCGCAGCCGCGAGTCGAACGTCTACCGCCTGGCCGAGGTCAGCGCCAACATCATCGACCAGTGCGTCGCCCAGGGCGTCCCCTTCGCCCGTGAGTACGGCGGCCTGCTGGACAACCGCTCCTTCGGCGGCGTGCAGGTCTCCCGCACCTTCTACGCCCGCGGCCAGACGGGTCAGCAGCTGCTGATCGGCGCCTACCAGGCCATGGAGCGCCAGGTCGCGGCCGGCACCGTCGAGCAGTTCACGCGCCACGAGATGCTCGAGCTGATCGTGGTGGACGGCAAGGCGCGCGGCATCATCGCCCGCGACATGGTCACCGGCGAGATCGAGACCCACCTCGCCGACGTGGTCGTGCTGGCCACCGGTGGCTACGGCAACGTCTTCTTCCTCTCCACCAACGCGATGGGCTCCAACGTCACCGCCGCGTGGCGCGCGCACCGCAAGGGCGCCTACATGGCCAACCCCTGCTACACGCAGATCCACCCGACCTGCATCCCGGTCTCCGGCGAGCACCAGTCGAAGCTGACCCTGATGTCGGAGTCGCTGCGCAACGACGGCCGGATCTGGGTGCCGAAGAAGAAGGAGGACTGCACCAAGGACCCGCGGGACATCCCCGAGGAGGACCGCGACTACTACCTGGAGCGGATCTACCCCTCCTTCGGCAACCTGGTCCCCCGCGACATCGCCTCGCGCGCCGCGAAGTACATGTGCGACGAGGGCCGCGGCGTCGGTCCGATGGTCGGCGACTTCCGCCGCGGCGTCTACCTCGACTTCTCCGACGCGATCCAGCGCCTCGGCGAGGACGCGGTCCGCGAGAAGTACGACAACCTCTTCGACATGTACGAGCGGATCACGGGTGAGAACCCCTACCAGGTCCCGATGCGGATCTACCCCGCCGTGCACTACGTGATGGGCGGGCTGTGGGTCGACTACCACCTGCAGTCCAACATCCCCGGTCTCTTCGTCTCCGGCGAGGCCAACTTCTCCGACCACGGTGCGAACCGGCTCGGCGCCTCGGCCCTGATGCAGGGCCTCGCCGACGGCTACTTCGTGCTGCCGAACACGATCCGCGACTACCTCGCCGACGGCCCGTTCGAGAAGGTCGATGAGTCCCACGAGGCAGTGGTGGAGGCCAAGCGAGCCGTTCAGGAGCGGATCGACAAGTTCCTCTCCATCAACGGCACCCGCAGCGCCGACAGCTACCACAAGGAGCTCGGCAACATCATGTGGGAGTACTGCGGCATGGAGCGGACGGAGGACGGTCTGCGCAAGGCGATCGACATGATCCGCGAGCTCAAGGCCGACTTCTGGACCAACCTGAAGGTGCTCGGCTCGGCCGACACCCTCAACCAGAGCCTGGAGAAGGCCGGCCGCGTTGCCGACTTCATCGAGCTCGGCGAGCTGATGTGCATCGACGCCCTCAACCGACGCGAGTCCTGCGGCGGCCACTTCCGGGCCGAGTCGCAGACCGATGACGGCGAGGCGCTGCGCCACGACGAGGAGTTCGCCTACGTCGCCGCCTGGGAGTGGGGCGGTGACTCGCTCGAGGGTGGTCAGCCGGTCCTGCACAAGGAAGACCTGATCTACACGGCCATCGAGATGAAGCAGCGGAGCTACAAGTGAAGTCACCCCAGGACCTTCTCGACCTCCTCCGCTTCGCTCCCCCGGTCGACAACGCCCCGGGGACCCCGACCGAGCCGGCCGGCGTGGCCACGATGGGAGCATGACCATGAACCTCACCCTCAAGATCTGGCGTCAGGCCGGTCCGAGCGACAAGGGCGGGATCCACACCTACCAGGTGCAGGGGATCTCGGAGGACATGAGCTTCCTCGAGATGCTCGACGTCCTCAACGAGCAGCTGAACGAGAAGGGCGAGGAGCCCGTCGCGTTCGACTCCGACTGTCGCGAAGGCATCTGCGGCACGTGCTCGCTGATGATCAACGGCGAGGCACACGGCCCGGAGGTCACCACGACCTGCCAGCTGCACATGCGCTCGTTCTCCGACGGCGACACGATCACCATCGAGCCGTGGCGCGCCGAGCCGTTCAGCGTGATCAAGGACCTGATCGTCGACCGCTCCGCGTTCGACCGGATCATCCAGTCCGGCGGCTTCATCTCCGCGAACACCGGCTCAGCGCCGGAGGCGAACTCCGTGCCGGCCCCGCGGGACAAGGCGATGCGCGCCTTCAACGTGGCCACCTGCATCGGCTGCGGCGCCTGCGTCGCCGCCTGCCCCAATGGCTCCGCCTCACTCTTCCTCGGCGCCAAGATCACCCACCTCGGCGAGCTCCCCCAGGGCCAGCCGGAGCGCTACAGCCGCGTGGTGGACATGGTCGGCCAGCACGACCACGAAGGCTTCGGCGGCTGCACCAACATCGGTGAGTGCGCCTCGGCCTGCCCCAAGGAGATCCCGCTGGACGTGATCAGCCAGCTGAACAAGGACCTCCGCACCGCCCTGAAGAACGGCTACTGACCGACCCCGGTTGACTTGGGGGTTCGGGCCCCTTGACTTGGGGATTCGGGCCCCCTCGACTTCGGGATTCGGGCCCCCTCGACTTCGGGGTTCGGGCCCGTCGACGTGTTCGTTCGCGCCGTTTGGCTGAAGGGGCCCAAACTCCCAACTCGACCGGCCCCAAACCCCAAGTCAACGTCAGGGGCGGTCGCGCTCGGAGATCCCCTGGAGCATCCGGTTGTAGGCCTCGAGCTCGGCGTCACCGTCACGATCGGCGGCGCGGTCGCGGCGGCGGGCGGTGCGGGCGTCGTCGCGCCACCACTGGATCACCAGCACGACGATGACCATCACCATCGGGATCTCGCCCAAGGCCCAGTTCATCGAGCCGGCGAGGTTCTGGTCGGCGAGCAGGTCGGGGACGTAGGGCACCGCCAGCAGCCCGTAGTAGTCCTCGCCGATGATCCGGTCCGAGCCCATCACCGTCACGGAGAAGAATGCGTGGAAGGGCATGGTGACCAGCAGGAGCAGCAGTCGGCTCAGGTAGGGCACCGGATGGCCCGGCCGCTCCCCCAGCAACAGCTCGAAGAAGATCAGTCCTGCGGCCAGGAAGTGGATCTCCATCGCGGCGTGGCCGAGGTGGCTGCGCATCAGCCAGTCGAACATGTCGGTCAGGTAGACCACGTAGAGGCTGCCGACCAGGAGCAGTCCCGCAGTGACGGGGTGGAACACCCAGCGGGCCGGACGCGACGCCAGGGCGCCTGCCAGCATCTGGCGGGGCCCTGCACCCCCGGGAACGTCGGAGCCGGGAAGCGCCCGCAGCGCCAGCGCGATCGGAGCGCCGACGACCAGAAGGATCGGGGCCACCATCGAGAGCAGCATGTGCGAGGCCATGTGCGCGCTGAACATGACGTGGCTGTAGGTGCCCAATCCGCCGAAGGTGGCATAGCCGATCACCAGCAGGCCGGCGAAGAACGCAACACTGCGGCCGATCGACCACCGGTCCCCGCGACGACGCAGGCGGATCACACCGGCCAGATAGGCGGCGGCGCCGATCCCGACGACGGCCAGCCCGACCCCGTTGGCAGTGAAGGACCACAGCAGACGGCTCAGGGTCGGCTCGGGCGGCACGGGGCCGCCCAGCACGCTCTCGGCCACCGAGGTGTACGGCTCCCCTACCGGGGTCGGCGTCCGAGAGAGTCCGACGCCGAGACCGACCGCCGTGGCCATCAGGACACCCTCGCCTGCGGTCAGCGCGGCCAAGGAACGCCAGGTCCGGGCACCGCGGGCGAGCACGGCACGGCGTACCTGGAGCGCGATCAGCGCGATCGCCACCAACACCGCGATCTTGATCATCGCGCCGACGGCGTACGCGCTGGTGAGCTCGTCGAGCGAGCCGACCCGAAGCCAGGCGCTGACCACCCCGGACACCGCGGTCAGCGCCAGGCACCAGGTCGCGACGGCCGCGAAGCGTCGCACGGCACGCTCCTGGAGCGCGCGGTCCAAGGCGAGGTGCCACCACAGCGCGAGCAGTCCACCGACCCACACCACGGCGGCCAGTACGTGCACGCCGATCGCGACGATCGCGGTGTCATGGCTGCCCGCGGAGGCGGCGTGACCGGTCAGCAGCGGCGGCACCAGGGTGACCAGCGCGAGCCCGAGCAGGACCAGAGCTCCGCGGCAGGTCAGCACCCAGCGGACCGCGACCGCGAGCACGGCCGCCATCACCGCCTGCGCCACCAGCGCCTGCCCCTGGTCCACGGTGCGCAGGAAGCCGCTCACCTCCTGGAAGGTCATCCGGCTCACCGGCACCGCGAACTGGTCGGAGTAGCTCAGCACCGCCTGCACCAGGGCCGCTACCGCCCAGCCCACCGCCAGCCAGCGCACCGCTCCGGTGGCGCGCAGCGCCCGCCCGGTCAGATCGTCACTCGGCCGCCGCATCGTCAGCGGTACGACGAGCAGGCCGGCCACCACGCCGATCGACAGCAGGTCCGCGGCCAGCCGGCTCAGCGGCAGCCCCCAGCCGGTCACCCGGCCGGGGTCGGGCAGCCCCGGGATCGGCTCCGCCGGCGCGCCTCCGCCGGCCAGCAGGAGCACGATCAGGGCGGCGACGGCGGCCAGGATCGCGGCGAGCACGACCGGTCCCCGCTGCGGGCCGCTCCGGGCGGCACCGGGCTCGTCGGAGCTCACTGCGACCTCTTCCGGCGCGAGAGCAGGTAGAGCACCGCGGCGACCGCGACGAGGCCGATGCCGACGGCCCACTGCACAGTGCGCAGTGAGCCACCGTCACGTTCCTCCTCGACCGGTGCGGACTCGGTCGACCCGGTGCTCTCCGAGCCGTTCTCACCCGTCTCCGGAGCAGCACCCTCGCCTTGGTCGGCGCCCGGCGTGGAGATCGGGCCGTCACCGACCCCGAACGCGTACTGCCCGGTCACCGGGTGCCCGTCGGCGGAGACCACCCGGAAGGCGACGGTGTAGCTGCCCTCGCCGACGCCGTCGACGAGGGCCACCGACACGTCCGCACCGTCCACCGCGACCTCGCCCTCGGCGGCCTGCTCGCCGTCCGGGCCGGTCACCACGATGTAGGCGGGCTCGCTCATCGACTCGTTGAAGGTGAGCGTGACCTGCTCCGGAGCCGCCTCGAGACGCTCGCCGTCCGACGGGGTGGACGAGAGCAGGCTGGCGTGCGCGGCGGCCGGGGTGTGCCAGCCGGCGCCGAGGAGCAGGGCGCCGGCGGCCACCGCCGCGAGCAGCGCCCGCACGGTGGCGTGGGTGGCGGGGGTGGCCTGGCCGGTCATGCGTTGTCCTCCTCGTCGGTGTCGGGCTCCAGCAACTGCTGGCCGACGTACCCATCTTCGGGCGCGGCGGGCGGAATCGCGTAGACGGCGGAGCCGATCGCCTTCACCCACTCGTTGAGGCGGTCGATCTCGGCGAGTCGCCGCTGCACCGGGACGAACGACGCCGCCACGTCGCAGGTGTAGGCGAGGAAGAGGAGTCCGGTGTCCGCACCGCCGTCCCGTGAGAGGTCCGTGTGGTCGTAGTTGTAGGCGCGCCGCAGGAACTGCTCGGCCGGGGTGCGATGTCGGGCCCGCGCGATATGGCTGGCCGGGTCGATCACCGGGAACCCGTAGCGGTCGGTCGCTTCGAAGTCGGGCTCGTCGAACTCGTTCTGGCCGGTCAGCGGCGCTCCATCGGCCAGACGCCGGCCGATGGTCGCCTCGCGGCCGACCCGGTCCACCCGGTCCCAACCGGCCATGTCCATCCGGATGCGACGGACCACCAGGAAGGTGCCGCCGGCGAACCGCTGATCACCCGCGGCCCAGACCCGCTCGTCGAACGCGGGCTCGGCCGGGTCGAGATTGACGGTGCCGTCGACCTGGCCCATCAGGTTCCGCATCGTGGTGCCCTCGGGGGTAGTGCCGCGGGCGGTGCGGAACCCCTCCTGCACCCACCGCAGCGAGGCGAAGGCGTCCGCGTCCTTGAGCAGCATCCGGCGGGCATGCGCCAGGGTGGTCGGGTCGTCGCAACAGACCTGGGCCACGACGTCGGTCTGGGCCCAGCTCTCCTCGAGCCGGTCACCGGCGAACGCGGGCAGCTCGACGAGGCCGATCCGCTCGGGACGCCGTACCAGCCGGTCGAGGACGCGCGGCCCGAATCCGAACGTCACGGTCAGGCGGGACGGGTAGGCGGCCAACTCCGGTTCGGTGTCGGCCAGCGCCGGCTCCCCGGCGGTGAGGCGCCGAGCATCGTCGGTGAGCAGCCGCATCATCCGGGTCAGGCCGGAGCTGGTCGGGCCACCACGCAGGTCCCAGCCGATCAGCGCCACGTGGGCCTGCGGAGCAGTGGTGATCCCCGCCTGGTGCCGGCCAGCTGCCGGCGCCAGCTCCGCGCCCGCTGCCGGGGTCAGCTGCACCGTCCCGGCCGAGGTCGCCTGATCGGCCGCCACAGCTCGATCGGCGACGACCGCCGAGGCGCCCCACCCGACACCGGCGCCGCCGAATGCGGCAGCGCCGGTGCGGAGCAGCCGGCGGCGGTCCCAGGTAGGACCGCCGCCCATCAGTGCTCGCCGCCCTGGTAGTTCTCGTCGGCGCCGGTGAACGGCTTGACGGTCGACTCGACGGCCACCGTGCTCTCGTCGTCGAGCGTGAACGTGATCGTGACGACGGTGCCGGCCTCGACCGGCTCGGTGAGGTCCATCATCATGACGTGGTCGCCACCGGGCTCGAGCACGTGCTCACCACCGGCGGGAATGGTGAAACCGCCCTCCTTGGCCTGCATCGCCATCGAGCCGTCGTCGTTCTGGACGGTTTCGTGGAGCTCGGTCATGTCGCTGGCCGAGGTGGTGGCGGCCACGACGGTGATCTCCTCATCCGACTCGTTGACCAGGGTGCCGAAGGCGGCGGTCATCTCCTCGTCGGTCGCCTTGACCCAGGGGTCCTCCACGCTGAACTGGGCCGCCTCGTCGGTGCTCTGCCCGGTCGCCGGCTCGTCGGTCGCTGCCTCGCTGGTGTCGCTGCCGCAGGCGGTCAGCAGGGACGCCACCGTCAGGGCGAGCACGCCCGTGGCGAGCTTGGTACTGGTGTTCATGTCGGGTTCCGTTCGTCGGTGCGCGCGGAGCGCGCGGGGAGCGCCGTGCTCCCACCGGCGGCGGGTCAGCAGGGCGCGAGGGGCATCCGGACGCCGCGCAGCGGCATCCGCGGTGGCGGTGTCAGCGCCCCCGGTGGCCCTCGCGCGCTTCGGGTCGCCACGAGCCCGTGGGTACGTCGTACGCGGGGTCGGCCATGGACGAGCGCGCGCCGAAGGGCAGGGACGACGACCGCACCCGGGGTCCGGGGCAGCAGCCGCACCAGGAGGTTCGCCAACAGATCGAGGACGGCGCGATCCAGGCCGGCGGCCAACGCCGCCACGACGAGTGCGACCGCGGCGTGCCCGGCCAACATCGCGACCGAGGGCACCATCGCGGCACCAGCCCCGGCACCGGTCCCGCCGTGGTGGACGTGCCCCGCGTCCGACGGAGCCATCAGCAGGCACAGGTGGCTGACCAGCTGGGCCGTGGCGGCGACCGTGAGGAGCCGGCCCGGGGCGACCACGTCGGCCCGGGTCAGCGCCACGGCGAGCGGCACCGCGACGCCGAGGACCACCAGTCCGGGCACCAGTTCGACAGCTCCGCCGGCGGCCAGGTGGGCCACCAGTGCGCCGAACGCGGCGACCGAGCCGCTGACCAGCCCGCGCGCGCGACGTACCCGCAGCGCCCGCGACGGCGGTGTCGACGCCGTGGTGGCGGACACGCTCATGATCAGGACTCCCGCGGAACTGCGACTCGCCGGCGCCCGGCGCCGACCCCGGCCCGGGGACGGGCCGTCACCGGCGATTCTAGGCTGCGGCCCGGCACCGACCGATTCCACGGGTACGACGCCGACGCGACGGTCCTCACACCCGCCGTGTCGGCGTGCAGCGCTCAGTCCTTGCGCGTGCTGCGCAGCGCCTTCCAGCCCAGCGAGCCGAGCAGTGCCGCGATGGCCAGGTTCACCACGATCAGCACGGTGTGGGCCACCCAGTAGCCGGTGGCACGATCCTCGCCCGATTCGTAGGCGCTGTAGAGGTTCTTGGCGAAGTTGCCGAAGGTGATCACGTTCCAGGCAGCAACGAGCAGGAGCAGGACGGCGTGCTTGCGTTCGAACTTCATCGGGAGCTGCTCTCTTGTCGGGATCGTGGCGCTGGTGTCGCGCGTCGCTGGAGTCGCTTGATCATCGTCGACGTCGGACGAGTGCGACCAACGCGAGCATCGCTGCCGCGCCGGTGGCGAACGGCCTCACCCACGCAGGTGCGGACGGCTCCTCGTCGCCGGGGAACCGCGGCGACGGCGGGCCGTAGAGGATCGCCGGCGGCAGCGGACGTGCGGCGATCGCGACCGGGGAGGTGTAGGACCAGGCGGCGGCGTACAGCATGACCCGGGCGAAGTAGTTGATCCACACCAGGAGGATCAGCGCGATCCCGAACGCCTGGAAGGCCGGAGAGTCCGCCGTCGCGGCGAGCAGCCACTGCGAGATCTGCTTCAGGATCTCGAAGCCGATGGCGCCGACCAGCGCTCCGGACCACAGCGCCTTCGCCGGGATCTCGGGGCGGGCCAGGACGCGGAAGAGCGTCCAGAAGAGCAGCATGCTGGCGAGCAACCCGACGGCGACGGCGACGACCGCCAGGAACCAGCCCAGCTCGTCACCCAGGTGCAGGAACTCCAGGATCTCCTCCGACAGTCCGCGGACCACCCCCGAGATGCTCACGCTGAGCAGCAGGATCACGCCGAGGACGACCAAAGCGACGAGGTCGCGCAGCTTGCCGAGCACGAAGTTGGGCTGCTCCCGCTCGGGCAGCTCGAACATCACCAGCAGCGCTGTCCTGGTGTTGGAGAGCCAGCCGAGGCCGGAGTAGAGCACCACGAGGAGTCCGACCGAGAAGATCCCCGGGGCCGAGTCGCGGATGGTGTCCAGCGAGATCTGACCGTCCCCGTTGCCGACCAGGCCCGGGAAGAGCGCGTTGATCGCACTGATCAGATCGGCTTCGGCGTCGGGATAGACCTTCGCCAGGAAGCCGATCAACGCGAACGCCAAGGCCAGGATCGGGAAGAAGGAGAGGAACCCGAAGTAGGTGATGCCGCCGGCCTGGATGCTGCCGTTGACCGCGGAGAAGTGCTCCACGGTGTCGAGGATGTGATCCAGCAGCGGGTACTTCCGGCGTGCTCGCAGCAACCGGAGCTGGAGCGCCGACTGCTGCTGGGCCGACGCGTTGTCCTGGGTCGTGCTGTCTGTGGTCGTCATCGCCTGCCGACTCAGAGCGCGAACGTGCTCCGGGTCTGCCACCCCGCTTCCCCTTCGTGGACGTACAGGTGGAACTCGGTGACCTCGAAGCTGCACTCGAAGTCACGGAGGTCGTCGAAGGCGCGGTCCAACTCGGCGTCGCCGAGGTGGTGCGCCACCGTCACATGGGGGTGGTAGGGGAAGCTGAGCTCGACGGCCAGCGGTCCGCGGCGCAGCGCGAAGGCGAGCTGCTCGCACTGGGAGATGCCCTCCGCCAGGCTGACGAAGACGACCGGCGAGACCGGACGGAAGGTGCCGGTCCCGCGCAGATGCACGCCGAACGGCTGGGACGGCCCGGACGCGGCGCCCAGGTGTCGCTCGATCGCGGTGAGGTCCTCGGCGACCTCGGTCGGCGGGATCAGCGTGATGTGGCTGGGCACACCCTGGGCGGTCGGGTCGCCGATGTCGCGCCGATAGTCCTCGAGCTGGCTCGCCCACGGCTCCGGTACGGCGATGGCGACGCCGATCGTCGGCATCAGGCCCCCGCGGCCGACCGGCGCAACGGGGCGACGAAGCCGACCTGCTGGTAGACGTCGCGCACGGTGGCCTCGGCGACGGCGCCAGCGGTCTCGGCGCCGTCGGCCAGCACCTCCATCAGGTAGGTCTGGTCGTCGAGGTACTCCAGCGTGCGATCCCGGAACGGGGTGACGAAGTCGACCACGATCTCGGCCACGTCCTTCTTGAGATCGCCGTACATGCGGCCGACGTACTCCTCCTCGAGGCTCGCGACGGAGCGGCCGGTGAGTGCCGAGGCGATGGTCAGCAGGTTGCTCACCCCCGGCTTCTCCTCGAGGTCGAAGCGGACCTCGGTGCCGGAGTCGGTGACCGCGGAGCGGATCTTCTTCGCGGTGCGCTTGGGGTCGTCGAGCATCTCGATGATGCCGCCGGGCGACGAGCTGGACTTCGACATCTTCCGGGTCGGGTCCTGCAGGTCGTAGAGCTTGGCCGTCTCCTTGAGGATGTAGGGCTCGGGGATCCGGAAGGTCTTCTTGAACCGACTGTTGAACCGCTGTGCGAGGTCGCGGGTCAGCTCGAGGTGTTGGCGCTGGTCCTCGCCGACCGGCACGTAGTGCGGTCGGTAGAGGAGGATGTCGGCGGCCATCAGCACCGGGTAGGCGAAGAGGCCGACGCTCGCCGCGCCCTCACCACCCTTGGCCGACTTGTCCTTGAACTGCGTCATCCGGCGCGCCTCGCCGAAACCGGTCAGACCGTTGAGCACCCAGGCCAGCTGGGCGTGGGCGGGCACGTGGCTCTGCACGAAGATCGCCGAGCGCTGGGGGTCGACCCCGGCGGCGAGCAGCTGGGCCGCGCCGCGCAGGGTCCGCTCTCGCAGCACCTTCGGGTCCCAGTCGACCGTGATCGCGTGCTGGTCGGCGATGAAGAAGAACGGCTGGTACTCGCGCTGCAGATCCACCCACTGCCGCACCGCGCCGATGTAGTTGCCCAGGTGGAACGACTCGGACGTGGGCTGGATCCCGGAGAGCACACGGGGGCGCGCGCTCGACCCGGGAGCCGCCGGCTGCGCCGTCTGCGGTGCAGGCTGCTGCTCGGTGGTGGCGGACATGACCCCGATTGTCGCAGCACCCGGGGCCCCCGCCGCAACGGGTCACCGGGATCGGGGCGTCGCGCCGTCAGGCGGTGACCGGCTCGCTGGCGGCGACCGCCGTACGACGATGCACCGCTGCCGACCACAGCAGGATCAGCACGCCCAGCACCGCCAGCGCGGCGCCCACCAGCGCCGGCGCCCGGTAGCCGTAACCGGCGGCGATCACGACGCCGCCGGCCCAGGCGCCCAGCGCGTTGGCGACGTTGAGCGCGGCGTGGTTCATCGCGGCACCCAGGGTGACCGCGTTGCCGGCGACGTCCATCAGGCGCAGCTGCAGGTTGACCACCAGCACCGACCCGGTCGCGGTGGTCAGGAAAGCAGCAGGCAGGAGCCACCAGCCGGCGGGCGCCAGGAAGAAGTAGGCGACCAGGACAGCGGCACAGCTGATGCCACCGCCGAGCAGACTCTTGAACACCGAGAAGGACGCCAGTTCGCCGGCGAGCCACGTGCCGGCGACCATGCCGAGACCGAGCGCGAGCACGAAGAACGGCACGGTCGAGCTGTCCAGTCCCCCGACCTGGGTGACGGTCGGGGCGATGTAGGAGTAGACCGCGAAGAGCCCGCCGAACCCGACCGCTCCCGCGGCCATGGTCAGCCACACCTGGAGGCTGCCGAAGAACTCCCTGGCCTCCTGCCGCCCGTCGGTGGACGGATCGCCAGGGGTGGAGGGCACCGCGACCAGGATCGCGACCACGGTGATCCCGGCCAGCGCCGCCGCGGTCAGGTACGTCGTACGCCAGCCGAGGTTCTGCCCGAGCCAGGTCGCGGCGGGGACCCCGGCGACGTTGGCCACCGAGAGGCCCAGCATCACCGAGGCGACCGCCCGGCCGCGACGCTCGGGACTCACCACGCTGGCCGCGACCAGGCTGGCCACTCCGAAGTAGGCGCCGTGGGGCAGACCGTCGAGGAAGCGGGCCAGGGTCAGCACGTGGTAGCTCTGCGCGACCGCGCTGAGCAGGTTGAAGACCGCGTAGGCCGCCATCAGGGCGATCAGCAGGGCCCGCCGGGGCAGGCCGGCTCCGAAGAAGGCCAGGATCGGTACGCCGACCACGACGCCGAGCGCATAGGCGGAGATGACGTGACCGGCGGTGGGCACCGAGACGTCGACGCCGGCCGCGATCTCGGGCAGCACCCCCATCGTCATGAACTCCGCCGTGCCGATCGTGAAGCCGCCGACGGCGAGGGCGAAGATCGCCAGGGCAGGGTTGCGCGACGCCACCGCCGGGGTGCGGTCGGCGCTCGCGCGGGGCGTGTCGGTGGCGGCGGTCATCGGGCGTGGTCGGCTCGGGTCACGACTGTGGTCAACAGTGTGCTGGCGACGCGCATTCCGTGCCGCTGGTCACCCCATGGCGGGGCGGTGTGCGTGGCGGGCGGTGCGTGGCCCCGGTGGCCGGTCCCGACCGGGACCAGGGTTCGACCGGGGCCAGGGTTTGACCGGGACCAGGGTTTGACCGTGCCAGGCCGCGCGGCGAGGGTGGCCGGGTGCTGCACTCGACCCCTGATACCGCCACCGCTGCCGAGCCGATCGGCGCGATGGCCCCTGACCGGCCGTGGACCACACCGATGGCCGAGCTGCTCGACCTGCTCCAGCTCACCGAGCTCGCGCCGGACGCGTTCGCGGCCGAGCACTCCGAGGCTGCCCGCAACACAGGGCACGTCTTCGGTGGGTTGGTCGCCGCGCAGGCCCTGGTCGCCGCCGCCCGCACCGTCGACGTGGGCCGGGCGCCGCACTCGCTGCATGCCTACTTCCTGCGTCCCGGCGACCCGGCGGCCGCTCTGCGTATCGAGGTGGAGCGGAACCGAGACGGTCGCTCGTTCTCGCACCGCACCGTGAGCGTGGTCCAGCACGAACGGGTGATCATGGAGATGGCGTGCTCCTTCGCGGCGCCGCGCACCGGGCTGCAGCATCAACTCGAGGCGCCCACGGCACCGGACCCCGAGGAGTTCCGCCCCGATCACGAGACGCTCGGCGCGGTGGTCGAGGAGATGTCGCCGTACGGGACGACGCTGGACGCCTTCGAGCTGCGCACCGTGGGCCTCGGGCCCGACTGGTTCTCGACGCCGGTCGCTCCGGGCACACCGACGCAGGTCTGGATGCGCTCCGGTGGCCCGTTGCCCGACGACCCGGTGCTGCACGCCGCCGCCCTCACCTTCGCCAGCGACATGCGGATCCTGCACCCGTCGGTGCGTCCCCACGGCCGTGCCCTGTACGGCGACATCGGCGCCGCGACGATCGACCACGCACTGTGGTTCCACGCGCCGTTCGACGCCGAGGCCTGGTCGCTGTGGCAGATGACCTCGCCCTGGGCCGACCACGGACGCACCCTCTGCCGCGCCGAGGTCCGCTCCCCCGACGGCCTCCTGCTGGCCAGCGTCATGCAGGAGGGCCTGATCCGGATCTGAGCCGACCCGGCTCAAACGCGGACAGAGTCGCGACGACCCGGCGGAGATGCACGCGGCCCTTTCGCATTCGCGCCGGGTCAGCGTCAGCCGCGGACCAGGGAGCGCACTGCCTTCCGGTCGGTCTTGCCCACGCTGGTGAGGGGGATGGCGTCGACGATCCGCACCTCACGCGGGTACTTGTAGCGGGCCAGCCGATCCTGCGCGAATGCCACGAGGTCGTCGTTGTCCGCGCTCGCGCCTGGGTGCAGTGCGACCACGGCGACCACCTCCTCCCCGCTCTTCTCATCCGGTACGCCGACCACGGCAGCGGCCGCGACCGCGTCGTGCTCGAGGAGCGCGTCCTCGACATCGCGCGGGAAGACGTTGAAGCCGCCGCGGATGATCAGGTCCTTCATCCGGTCCACCACGTAGAGGAACCCGTCCTCGTCGAACCGGCCCACGTCGCCGGTGTGCAGCCAGCCGTCGACCACCGTGCGGGCGGTCTGCTCGGGGTCGTTCCAGTACCCGAGCATGATGCCGTCCCCGCGCACGCAGATCTCCCCCTCCTCGCCGGTCGGCACCGGCTGTCCGAGTGGGTCGAGGATGGCCACCTCGTGCTGCGGCAGCGGCTTGCCGACGCTGCCGGGCCGATTGTCGAGCACCGACGGCGCCGAGATCACCGCACTCGCCTCGGTGCAGCCGTAGCCCTCCAGGATGGTCACACCGAACTCACGCTCCACCCGCTCCCGCACCGACGGCAGCAGCGGCGCCGCGCCTGAGCCGAAGGTCTCCAGCGACGAGAGGTCGTAGTCGGCATAGGGCTGCTCGAGCAACATCTGCAGCATCGAGGGCACCACCGGGCTGGACTCCAACCGGTGCTCGGCGACCAGCTCCAGCCAGCCGACCGGATCGAACCACCGCTGCAGCACCGAGATCATCCGCCGGTCCGCGTGCAGGCCGCCGATCGTGACGATCAGCCCGTAGGCATGCGAGAGCGGCAGCGGCAGCAGCGATCGGGTCGCCGTCATCTGGCGCGCCAACTCCGCCATCCCCGCGCCCGACGCCCACAGCCCGTGGTGGCTCAACATGACGCCTTTGGCCCGCCCGGTGGTGCCGCCGGTGTAGAGCAGCGCGGCCATCTCATGGTCGGCGCGCGGCTCGATCGGCGCGGGCTCACCGTCCTCCAGTGCGTCGTACGACGTCGCGTCGGTACCCTCGGGCACGTCCCCGACCACGATCAGGCGCAGGTCGAGTCCGGCCGCCGCGGCAGTGACCAGGCCGAGCAGCTCCGGGGAGACGATGGCCGCCCGGGCACCGGAGTCGGCCAGGATGTGACGCAGTTCGGGCTCGGTCTGCAAGAAGATCACCGGGGTGACCACCGCGCCGGCACGCCAGATCGCCCGATAGCTGATGAACACCTCGGGGGTGTTCATGGTGATCACCACGACCCGGTCCCCGGGCTCGACACCGAGGCGTCGCAGGCCGCCGGCGACCCGGGTGGAGCGGTCGTGGATCTCGGTGGAGGTGTACCAGCGACCCTCGAAGAAGAGCTGCTCGAAGTCTCCGTGTCGGTGGTAGGACTCCTCGGCCATGACAGCGAGGTTGTGAGCTCCGGGGGCGCTCATCGCTCGGCCCCCGCGCGCTCGGCCCCCGGCAGGTCACCGAGTGCGATCCGGGCCACCTCGTCCAGCGCGCCGGCCTCGTCGCCGAGCAGCAGTCGGTCGACCTTGGCGCGCCGCCAGTACAGGTGCGCGTCGTGCTCCCAGGTGAAGCCGATGCCGCCGTGCACCTGGATCAGGGTCTCCGCCGCGCGCTCCAGCGCCGACGCCGCAGCGGCCTTCGCGGCCGCCGACGCCAGCGGCAACGCGGCCGGCTCCTCCTCGGCGGTCCAGGCGGCCCACCAGACCAGGGAGCGCAGCTGCTCGACCTCGACGTAGGCGTCGACCAGGGCGTGCTTGACCGCCTGGTAGGAGCCGATCGGGCGGCCGAACGCGTGCCGCTCCTTCGCGTACGCGACGCCGAGCTCGACCGCACGAGCCGCCGCGCCCAGTCCCTCGGCAGCCAGCACCACCCGGCCGACCTGTTCAGCTCGTCGCCACCGCTCGGCGGCATCGCTGAGAACCACCTCGGCGTCGCCCAGGGCGACGTCGGCGAGTCCACGGCTGGCGTCGATCGCCGCCCGCGGCGACACGGTCCCGGCCGCGATGACGATGTCGTCGCCCACACGGGCGAGGAACTGGTCCGCACCCACGGCGTCGAGCACCGGCCCACCGTCGTGGACGGCGACCGCGAGGCTGCCGTCGGCCAGGGCAGCGAGCCGCGCCTGGTCGCCGGAGAGCAGCTCGGCGGCCCGCGCATAGCCGACCAGCGAGGGGCCGGCGAGGACCCGCCCGGCCTGCTCGGCCACCACCGCCAGGTCCAGCACCGTCCCTCCGCCCCCACCACTCGCCTCCGGGACGGTGATCGTCGCGAATCCGCTCTCTACCAGCCCCTTGCGTCCGGGCGGCACCGGCAGCGGGGTCTCGATGTCGTCGAGGGCGGCGCGGACGGCCGCCAGGTCGGCGCCCGCGCCGAGGAAGTCGGCGGCTGCCGCAGCAAGGTCGCGCTGCTCCGCGCTCAGGTCGAAGTCCATCTCTCCGTGCTCCTCTCACGCACCCGCGGCAGCGAGCTCGCGGAAGGTCATGCCCTTGTCGGCCCGCGGCTCCGGCGGCAGCCCCAGCACCCGCTCGCCGATGATGTTGCGCAGCACCTCGTTGGTGCCGCCGGCGATCGCCATCCCGGGGAGTCCTGCTTGCAGCAACTGCCACGTGGCCGTCTCATCCGGACCGGCGCTGTCCGGCCGGGCGCTGTCCGGCCCTGCCCCGTAGACGGCGTCGTCGCCGAGCAGCCGCACTGCGAGATCGGCGAGCTCGAGGGCAGCGCGGGTGCCGGCGAGCTTGCCGGCCGACGCCTCCGGACCAGGCAGGCTCCCCTTGCTGAGCGCGGTGAGCAGCCGATAGCCGGTGTAGCGCATCCCGAGCGTCGCGACATAGGCACGGCCGAAGTCCTGGCGCACCAACGCCTGCCGATCGGGCGGGAGCGCACCGATCCGTCCGCCGACGTGCTCGGCGACCCGCTCCACGTTCATCCCGATGTCGCCGCCCCCACCGCCGAGCGTGAGCCGCTCGCTCATCAGGGTGGTCAGCGCCACCCGCCAGCCCTCGCCGACCTCCCCGAGCCGTTCGCTGTCGGGGATCACCACGTCGTCGAAGAAGACCTCGTTGAACTCGGCGCCGCCGGTCATCTGGCGCAGCGGCCGGACGCTGACGCCCGGCGCCTTCAGGTCGACCACGAACATGGTCAGCCCGCGATGCTTGGCGACGTCGGGGTCGGTGCGGGTGAGCAGGATGCCGTAGTCGGCGAGGTGCGCGAGCGTGGTCCACACCTTCTGGCCGGTGATGTGCCAGTCGCCCTGCTCGTCCTGGACCGCCCGGGTCCGCAGCGCAGCCAGATCGCTGCCTGAGGCCGGCTCGCTGAAGAGCTGGCACCAGACGTCGTCGGCGCGCAGCAGCCTCTTCAGATACCGGTCCTTCTGGTCCTGGCTGCCGTGCCCGATCACGGTCGGGCCGCACATGCCGATCCCGATCAGGTTGATCAGTCCGGGGATCGCGGCGCGCGCCATCTCCTGATCGACGATCGCCTGTTGCATCGGCGTGCCCCCGCGGCCACCGGCCTCGACCGGCCAGGTGACGCCGACATAACCGGCGTCGTAGAGGAGGGCCTGCCGGCGTCGGGAGGTCTCGTCATCGAGGTCGCGACGGCCGGTGCGCGCACCGAGCTCGTCCTTGTGGTCGGCGAGGAAGGCGCGGACCTCGGCCCGCCAGGCTGCCTCGTCGGGGGTGTCGTCGAAGTCCATCTCCACCTCACGCAGTGTGTGATCGGGCCCACAGGTGGGGCCAGCGTGGCACGGAACTTATCGGCACTCAAGCATGGAAGTTGTCGGCTCGATCGCGTAGGTTGCGCGGATCATGAGCATCCCCGAGAAGGCGGAGGTCAGGGGCGCGCCGGCGCGGCGTCGTACCCAGGCGGAGCGGCGGGCGGCCACCCGTGGCGCGCTGCTGGACGCGACCATCGCCGTGCTCGTCGACCACGGGTACGCCGGCCTCACCACCGCCGCGGTCTGCGAACGTGCGGGGGTGACGCGGGGTGCGCAGGCGCACTACTTCGCGACCAAGGCCGAGCTGGTGGTGGCCGGATTGCAACACCTCACCGAACGGCTCGCTGCTGACCTCGTCGCCGCTCCGCTCGATGCTGCCGATGCGGCGGCGGATCAGTACCGGGTGCTGTTGGAGCGGCTCTGGGCGATCTTCTCCGGTCCGGTCTCGCTGGCCCAGCTCGAGCTGTGGACGGCCGCCCGCACCGACACCGACCTGCGCCGTCACCTGGTCCGATTCGACAAGGCGGTGATGAGCACCTTGTCCGAAGCGGCCCACGGCGTCGCCCCGGGCCTGGCCGACCGGGCCGAGTTCGGTGCGGTGATGTCCACCGCACTGGCCACCATCCGCGGGTTGCAGATGATGCGGGCGGTCGCCAGCGACCGCGCCGTACGACGTCTCTGGCCGCCCGCCCGCGAGCAGCTCCTGGCGGGCCTGGCGGCGCTGGACGCCTGAGCGAGGCCGGGAGGGCCGGCGGGAGCGCACGCCGCAAGCGCCCGGGGTGGTCAGATGCCGCCGGGCGCCCCCACACGCCGACGCAGCGCGATCGGCGCGCCGTCGGTCGGGAACGGCAGCGAGTGGTTGTCGGTCGGCGGCACGTAGTCGGCCGGCACACTCCACTCGAAATCACGCAGCATCCGGTGTCCGATCGCCTTCACCTCCATCCCGCCGAAGTGGAGGCCGATGCACTTGTGCACGCCGCCGCCGAACGGCTCCCACGCGAGTCGGTGGGACTTGTCCTCGCGCCGATGGGGCGCGAAGCGTTCCGGGTCGAAGGTGAACGGGTCGGTCCAGTACTCCTCCATCAGGTGCGACCACTGGACGCCGACCATCACGTCGGTGTGGGCGGCGATCCGGTGCCCCTGCACGACCGTCTCCTTGACGGTCTTGCGCATCAGCAGCGGCACCGGCGCCCGCAGCCGCAGCGCCTCGCGCATCACCAGGTCGAGATCGGTCATCGTCTCGAGCTCGGCGAGCCCCGGCTCCGGTCCCATCGCCAGCGCCTCGACGCGGCAGCGCTCCTGCCAGTCCGGGTGCTGCCCGAGGTATTGCAGCATCGTGGTGGCGGTGATGGTGGAGGTGTCGTGGGCCGCCATCATCAAGAAGATCATGTGGTCGACGACCTCGTCGTCGGTGAACCGCGCACCGTCCTCGTCCTCGATGTGGCACAGCACCGAGAAGAGGTCGTCGGTGCGGGCGGCCCGCTTGGCCGGCAGGTAGGAGCGCAGGAACTCCTCGAGCAGCCGTCGCCCGCGGTAGGCCCGCCCCCAGCGGGTGAAGGGCACGTCGGCCCGCACGACCCCGGCGGCCGCCTGCACGCAGGCGATGAAGGCGCGGTTGACCCGCTCCATCTCCTCGGCACTCGTGTGCTCGGCGCCCCCCATGAAGATCTCGGCGGCGATGTCCAGGGTCAGCTGCTTCAACCTCGGGTACGACGGGAAGTCGGCCTGCTCTCCCCACTGGGCCATGCCGCGGTCGAGTGCCGGGTGCAGCGCGGCCGCGTAGCCCTCCAGGCGGTCCCTGGTGAAGGCCTGCTGCAAGATCCGGCGGTGGTCGTGGTGCTCGGTGAGGTCGAGCAGCATCAGCCCCCGGCGGAAGAAGGGGCCCACGATGCGCCCCCAGGCGGGCCCGTTGACGAACGCCTTGTCCCGGTTGCGCAGCGCCTCCTCGCAGGCGTCCGGGCCGAGCAACATCACCGCCTCGGACCCGAGCGCGTTCATCGGCGACACCGGCCCGTAGTGGGTCCACTGGTGGCGCATCAGCGCCACCGGATCCCGGGCGTAGTCGAAGAGTCGCCCGAAGACCGGGAGGCCGCGATCCTCGCGGCGCAGGGTGGGGACCGGCAGCGCCGCGCTGCTCTCGGTCGGGACACGTTCGGTCATCACCGTCTCCTCGTCGACGTCGACTCGGCCTGGCGCCTCCGCTCAGCATCGTTCTGACAGCGCACCCTGTCAATGCTTGCGCAGAGCGACCCTCGGCGTAGGGCGACCCCGGCGCGAGGTGCCCTGCGGCGGGGGCAAGAGGTTTGCGCCAGTGCGCGGCGCCTACCGGCTGAGCGTGAGAGGCTGCGGCCCATGGCGGGCCGCGGCGGGACCTACGGCGGGCTGAGCGCGGACGAGCGTGCACGTCAGCGTCGCAGCAAGCTGCTCGAGGCCACCCTCGCGGTGTGGACCGATCCGGAGCGGAACACAACGATGACCGCGATCTGCAACGAGGCCGGGCTCACCGAGCGTTACTTCTACGAGAGCTTCGCCAACCTCGACGACGCGCGCCGCGCCCTGCTGGAGTCGATCGCCGGCGAGATCGAGTCCGCCACCCGCCGGGCCGCCGAGGAGGCCGACGCCGCCGGAGCCGACGCGGTGCAGCGCACCCGCGCCGCGATCCGCGCGTTCGTCGACCTGCTGGTCGCGGACCCACGCAAGGGCAGGGCAGCCATCATCGAGGCCGGGGGGGTGCCGGCACTGCGCGGACGTCGTACGGAATTGCTGCGGGAGTTCGCCCACGCCACCGCCGCAGAGGCGCAGGTGCTGCCCGAGCGCTCCACGAGCGACGGCGAGATCGCGGGCCTGCTCTTCATCGGCGGAATGGCCGAGCTCGTCACCGCGTGGCTCGACGGCGCCGTGCAGGCAACGCCCGCCGAGATCGTCGACACCGCGACCCGGACTCTGCTCGGCCTCCACGCCTGACCGGCGCGGTCACCGGCCTCAGCCTGAATCCACCGATTCCCCGCTACTGCGCGACCCCATCCGGGCGCCCCGGACTGCGTTGTCGCACCTCGACGGGCCTCCGGCCCGCCTTCGGCGCTCCGCCTTGCCGGGACACCCGTCTGGTGCCGCTCGCTACGCGCCGAATCGGTGGATTCAAGCTCAGCCCGCCAGGTGTCCCCAGGCCGGCGCCAGCTCGCGCCACGGACCGACGGCGGCGATCCGACCCTCGACCAGCACCACCACCCGGTCCGCCTGACTCAGCGCGGCGCGCTTCGCGGTGGCGCCGATGACCGTGGCCTGCCGCTCCCGCAGCGCCGCCCAGAGCTCCACCTCGGTGGCCGCGTCCAGGGCACTGGACACGTCGTCGGCGAGCAACAGCTCGGCGTCGGTCGCCAGGGCGCGGGCCAGCGCGAGCCGCTGCACCTGACCGCCGGAGAGTCGGACGCCACGGTGCCCGACCAGCGCGTCCGGTCCCCCGGCGTCGCGAACGTCCTCGGTGAGTCGGGCGTCGGCGACCGGGCGATCGAAGGCCCGGTCGTATCCGAGCTGGACGTTGTCGGCGAAGGTGCCCGAGAGCACCCGCGGCACCTGGGCGATGTGGCCCACCTGGGAGGGCTTGAGGAAGACCTCGGGGTCGGTGACCTCGGCGCCGTTCCAGGCGAGCTCACCACGGTGGGCGATGAGGCCGGCCAGCGCGGAGAGCATGCTCGACTTGCCCGAGCCGACCTGCCCGACCAGCAGCACGAGCTCACCGCGCTCGACGCTGAGATCGACCTCCTCGACGCCGATGGTGCCGTCGTCGTGCACTGCCGCGAAGCCGCGCAGGTCCAGGCGCTCCAGGCGGGTGCGCTCGGGCTCGACCGGGGCCGGCGCCTCACCGGTGACCAGGTCGATCCCCGCAGGAAGCTCCATCAGGTCGCGGCCCCCGGCGAAGCGGCAGGTGACCCGCTGCCAGGCGCGAGTGCCCGGCGCCTCGGTGACCACGGCGCCGGCGACCCGGCCGAACCAGTCGAAGCCGCTGACCGCCGTGGCCACCAGCAACGCGGTAGCCAGACCCCACACGCCTTCGAGGTACAGCGCCCAGGCCGCGACGGCCCCGACCTGCACCATCACGATCGGCACCCCGTCCAGGCAGGCCTGCACGCGGTGCTCGAAGACCGCGGCCTCGACCCGACCGTCGTCCACCTTGCGCAGATGGGCCCGCACCTCGGGGGTGCGTCCGGCCAACTTGACGGTGCGGGCGGACTCGACCGCCGAGACGACTGCCCGGCCGAACCCGGCACGGGCGGCCGAGGAGCGCGCCGCCGAGCGACCGGCGATCGGACGTCCGATCGAGGAGGCCAGCGCGCTGGCGAGCATCACCAGGAGCAGGATGCCGCCGGCCAGCCAGGTGCCGCTGACCAGCATGGTCAGCAGCGCGATGAGCAGGCCGTTGACCACGTCGACCCAGCGGTCGGCGTACCGCGCGTAGCGGTCCGCGTCCATCGAGCGCGCGACCACCTCACCCGGTGGCGTGCGCGGCAGGCGACGGGTTCGGATCTGGCCGATCAGGACCGCCATCCGCACCCGCAGCATCACCTCGATCCACCACCGCGGATAGCGGCGGAACGCATCCGCCAGGAGGAACGGTGCCGCGAGCAGGGTGGCGACCAGCACCACGGTGAGCAGCGTGGTCGGGCGTGCGTCGGCCAGCTCGGCCACGATCAGGCCCCAGAAGAAGCCGGTCATCGCGCCGAGTGGCGCGAAGACGCTGCCGCCGAGGAAGAGCAGCACCGACCAGGCACCCCACCACGGACGGATCCACAACGCATGCCAGATCCCACGAGTCAGGCTCGGACCGTCGCCGACGTCGGTGCGCGGCGGTGGCGGCCCGACCCGACGACGTGCGCCGACCCCCTCGGCCAGCGCGACGTCGGTGGCAGTGACCGTCGCCGGCGTGGCGGACGGGGCGGGCACATCGGCCGCCGCCGGACCCGCACCGTTCTCGCTCGCCCAGGTCTCCTCGACGGGCTGCTGGTGCGCCTGGTCGGAGGCCTCAGCTGCCTCGAGCAGCCGCCGGAACGGCCCCTCGACCACGGCGAGCTCAGCACGGCGGCCCTGTTGGATCACGCGGCCGTGGTCGAGCAGAGCGACCAGCTCGGCCCGTTCGATCGTGCTCAGCCGGTGTGCGACCAGCACGCCGGTCCGGCCCCGGATCAGTCGGTCCGCGGCCCGCACCACGCGCACCTCGGTCACCGGGTCCATCCGCGCGGTGGCCTCGTCGAGCACCACCACCTGGACGTGACGGACCAGCAGGCGAGCGAAGGCGACCAACTGCTCCTCACCTGCCGACAGCGTGGTCCCGCCCGGCCCGAGGAGCGTGTTGAGCCCGTCGGGAAGTCCCTCGACCCAGCCGGTCAGCCCGAGCTCGGCCACCGCGTCCTCGATCTCGGCGCGCGGCACGTCGGCGAAGAGCGCGATGTTCTCCGCGAGCGTCCCGGCCAGGATCTCGGTGCGCTGGGTGACCACCCCGACCCGGCTGCGCAGCTCATGCAGGTCCAGCGTGGTGATGTCGGTGCCGCCGAGGAAGATCGTGCCCGGCGGCGGCTCGACGGCACGGGAGAGCAGCGAGGCCAGCGTGGACTTGCCCGACCCGGTCCGTCCGACCAGGGCGATGGTGTGCCCCGCCTCGACGGTGATGTCGACCTGCTGCAGCGCGAAGCCGCCGTCGGTGTAGGAGAAGTCCAGGCCGCGGATCTCCAGGTCGAGCTCGCCGGGTGGCACCGCATCCCCGCCGACCGGCTCCCGCTCCACCGCCAGCAGGGAGCGCAGCCGCAGCACCGCGCCGAGCCCCGCCTGGATGTCGGGCAGCTGGTGGGCCAGGTTGTTGATCTGGCCCACGAACATCGTGGTCACCATGAACAGCGTCACCAGGGCGCCGACGTCCAGCGCTCCCCCGGTGACCAGCGCGACCCCGAGGACGGCGACCGCCGCAAGCAGCCCGTGCAGTAGCAGACCGACCCGGACAGCCAGCTCGGCCTCGACCCGGAGCACCCGGAGGAACTTGGCGTGCACGTCGGCGGAGAGTCGCGCCAGGCGTCGTACGGCGAACGCCTGGCCGCGGCTGGTCCGCAGGTCGTCGCGCCCGGCGATGCCCTCCTCCAGCGCGGCGGCATGGTCGGTCCAGGCGGCCTCCTCGACGACCTTGCGGCGGGCGATCTCCCCCAGCCGGCGGCGCATCACCAACACGGTGACAACGCCGACGATCGGGAACAGGAAGAACGCGGGCCACCAGGTGACGCCAGCGACGACCCACATCGGGAGGGCGGCGAACCCGGTGCGCATCGCCATCCAGATCTGCATCCGCAGCAGCGTGCCGACCTCGTGGGTGTCGTCGTCGACGCGGTCCAGCACCTCACCGACTGCCTGCTCGGTCAGGTGTGCGAGCGGCTGGTGCAGGGCAGCGGTCAACAGGTCGCTGCGCAGCCGGCCCTCGGCGCGATCGATGACGCCGGCCCAGACCACCCTGCCGACGGTGTCGACCAGTGCGGCGCCGACCACGCAGGCCGCGAAGGCAGCGACCAGGGTGCTGGTCGGACCCTCCGCCAGCTGCCCGGCGACGACGGTGCCCAGCGCCTGACCGACAGCGGCCAACGCCACTGCTGTCACGGCGAAACCGGCGGCGGGACGACGCAGTCGGCGCCAGTCGACGCGGCGCGACGGGTCGTCGCCCGAGCGGACGGTGCCGGGGGTGACCGGCGGCGGGGTCAAGGTGGTGCTCATCGGCTCTGAATCTAGATCGGGGGACCGACGGTCCGCCTCTTAATATCGTTCGGCCGATCATCGACCCGGACGGCGACTCGGGCGAAAACCTCAGGACCCCCGAGACGATCTCCCATCTCGGGGGTCCTGCACGTCAATGCAGGTCAGCTCGCCGACCCGCGCTCAACTGTTGCTCAGAACGTGTCGAGCGCCTCGTTCAGCGTGGCGCTGGGCCGCATCACTGCGGAGGCCAACTCGGCGTCCGGGTGGTAGTAGCCGCCGATGTCGGCCGGCGAGCCCTGGACCGCCTTGAGCTCTTCGACGATCGTCTGCTCGGCGGCAGCCAGCTTCTCGGCCAGCGGCGCGAAGACCGCAGCCAGGTCGGCATCGGCCGTCTGCTTGGCCAGCTCCTGGGCCCAGTAGAGGCCGAGGTAGAAGTGCGAGCCACGGTTGTCGATGGTGCCCAGCTTGCGACCCGGCGAGCGGTCCTCGTTGAGGAAGGTCTCGGTCGCGGCGTCGAGTGCGTCGGCGAGAACCTGCGCGGCGGGTGCGTCGGCCTGGTCGGCGTACTTCTCCAGCGAGGGGACCAGTGCGAAGAACTCGCCGAGGCTGTCCCAGCGCAGGTAGTTCTCCTCGACCAGCTGCTGCACGTGCTTGGGCGCGGAGCCACCGGCGCCGGTCTCGAAGAGGCCACCGCCGGCGATCAGCGGGACCACCGAGAGCATCTTCGCCGACGTGCCCAGCTCCAGGATCGGGAACAGGTCGGTGTTGTAGTCACGCAGCACGTTGCCGGTCACCGAGATGGTGTCCTCGCCCTTGCGCATCCGCTCCAACGAGTACGCCGCCGCCAGCGACGGCGCGAGGATCTGGATCTCCAGACCGTCGGTGTCGTGCTCGGGCAGGTAGGCGTTGATCTTCTTGATCAGCTCCGCGTCGTGGGCACGGGACTCGTTGAGCCAGAAGACCGCGGGAGCGCCGGTGGCCCGGGCCCGGGAGACCGCCAGCTTGACCCAGTCCTGGATCGGCACGTCCTTGGTCTGGCAGGCGCGCCAGATGTCGCCGGCCTCGACGTCGTGCTCGATCAGCACGTCACCGCCTGCGGCGAGCACCCGCACGGTGCCGGGCTCAGGGATCTCGAAGGTCTTGTCGTGCGAGCCGTACTCCTCGGCCGCCTTCGCCATCAGGCCGACGTTCGGCACGGTGCCGATGGTGGCCGGGTCGAGCGGGCCGTTGGCCTTCACGTCGTCGATGACGGCCTGGAACACCCCGGCGTAGGAGGAGTCCGGGATCACCGCGAGGGTGTCGTCCTCGCCGCCGTCGACTCCCCACATCCGGCCGCCGTTGCGGATCATCGCCGGCATCGAGGCGTCGATGATCACGTCGCTGGGGACGTGGAGGTTGGTGATGCCCTTGTCGGAGTTGACGTAGGACAGGCGCGGTCCTGCTGCCAGGGCGTCCTCGAAGGCCTGCTTGATCTGCTCGCCGCCCTCGATCGCGTCGAGACCGGAGAGAATGGCACCGAGTCCGTCGTTGGCGGAGAGGCCGGCGCCGGCGAGCTGGTCGCCGTACTGGCCGAAGACGTCGGCGAAGAACGCCTTGACGACGTGACCGAAGATGATCGGGTCCGAGACCTTCATCATCGTCGCCTTGAGGTGCACCGAGAAGAGCACGTCGGAGGCCTTCGCCTGGGCGATCGCGTTCTTCAGGAACGCCTGCAGGTGGACGGCCTCCATCTTGGTGGCGTCCACGATCTCGCCGGCCAGCACCGTCAGGCCGTCCTTGAGGACCTTGGTCTCCCCGGCGGCGGTCTCCAGCACGATCGACAGGGTGTCGTCGGCGGCCAGCGTCACCGACTTCTCGTTCGCGGCGAAGTCGTGCTCGCCCATGGTGGCCACGTCGGTCTTCGAGCCCTCACCGAACGGCTTGTTGGTGTGCGGGTGGGCCTTGGCGTAGTTCTTCACCGAGGCCGGCGCGCGACGGTCGGAGTTGCCCTCGCGCAGCACCGGGTTGACGGCGGAGCCCTTGACCTTGTCGTACTTGGCGCGGATCTCCTCCTCTTCGGGCGTGGCCGGGGACTCGGGGTAGTCCGGGATGTCGAAGCCCTGGGCCTGCAACTCCTTGACCGCCGCCTTCAGCTGCGGGATCGAGGCGGAGATGTTGGGCAGCTTGACGATGTTGGCGGCCGGGGTCTTGGCCAGCTCGCCGAGCTCGGTGAGCGCATCGTCGGCGAGACCGAACTGCGCGAGGATGCGTGCGGCCACCGAGATGTCGCGGGTCTCGACGTTCACGCCGGCCTTCGCCGCGTAGGCGGAGATGATCGGGAGGAAGGAGTACGTCGCCAGCAGCGGCGCCTCGTCGGTGTGGGTGTAGATGATGCTGGGCGTTTCGTTGGCCATGTTGCGGCGTCGCTCCTGGATCTCACGAGATTGCTTGACATCAAGATATCTGATGGAGCCGAAGGCGTCCCATCGTCGTCCCCACAGTAGGTGTGACCACGCCGAACGGCGATGTGGTGCGTGACCAGGGGTCACCGGAGGTTCTAGAGTGACGGATGAGTGCGGCCGCTCCGGGAGCCGCTGGAGAGCGAGAGGGACATGACCGAGGAAGTTATAGAAGAGACTGCCCCGCCCACGATGCCCCAGAAGATCGCCGCAGAGGCGGTCGGCACCTTCGTCCTGGTGTTCTTCGGCTGCGGCTCCGTCGCCGCCTGGAACGCCGCTGCCGGCGGGTTCGACCCACTGGCCACCGCCTTCGCCTTCGGCCTCGCCGTGCTGGTCGCGGCCTACGCCTTCGGCCGGATCTCTGGAGGCCACTTCAACCCCGCCGTCTCCCTCGGCGCCGCCCTCGGTGGCCGGCTGTCGTGGAAGGACTTCGGCATCTACGCCGGCGTCCAGATCGGTGCCGCGCTCGTCGCCGCCGCCGTGCTGCGACTGCTGCTGATGGGTTTCGACGGCTACGAGGTGGACAGCGCCGGGCTCGGTGCGAACGGCTTCGGCGAGCAGTCCGGCTTCACCGAGTACGCCTGGTGGGCCGCGTTCGGACTCGAGCTAGTGATGACGTTCGTGTTCGTGATGGTGATCCTCGCGGTCACCGACGAGCGGAACCGAGCGGTCGCCGCGCTGGCGCCACTGGCCATCGGTCTCACCCTGACGCTGGTCCACATCGTCGGCATCTCCGCCACCGGTACGTCGGTGAACCCCGCCCGGTCGATCGGCCCGGCGATCATGAGCTTCGACGGCGACACCATCTTGCAGTTGTGGCTCTTCATCCTCGCCCCGGCGCTCGGCGGTGCCCTCGCCGGCATCCTGACCCCGCTCATCTTCGGCCGGGACAAGGACCCGATCCCCGGCTCCGGACTCAGCGCCGGGAGCGGCGGCTCCTCCAACCCGGGCTTCACCCAGCAGTGGGCGCAGCAGGGCCAGATGGGTCAGCAGGGGCAGATGGGTCAGCCCGGCCAGATGGGCCACCAGCAGGTCGGACAGCAGGAGCAGCCGATCATCCAGGACGGTTGGCAGTGGGACCCTGCCGCACAGCAGTGGATCCCTGCCCAGCAGCAGCCGCCGCAGCAGGGTGGCTGGGCGCCGCCGGGCGGCGATGACGGGCACACCCAGGTGCGCCCGCCCCAGTGAAGGACTGAGCTCAACCCCGATCAGCGGGGCTCGTCGAACGCGACGAGCCCCGCTGTCGCGTTCCGGACCAGTCCGATCCCGGGCGCGTAGAGCTGGGTCGCCGAGCCGTCGCTCGCCGTCACGGCGAGCACCACGATGCCGTCCAACTCCCCCAGCGCGGTGTCGAGCTCGGCATCGGTCTCGGTCACCTCCGCCCGTACGTCGAGCCCCGGCGCCAACGCCACCCGGAAGCCGTCGCCGCGACGCGGCTGCGCCGGCATCGCCAGCCCGGGCTCGGCGAACCAGGTCTCGTCGCGGCCGAACCACCACACATTGCCGTC
Organism: Nocardioides sp. BGMRC 2183; assembly: GCA_008123405.1. Classification (GTDB taxonomy): domain Bacteria; phylum Actinomycetota; class Actinomycetes; order Propionibacteriales; family Nocardioidaceae; genus Nocardioides. Next base: position 42,410 of record VSSA01000004.1, on the reverse strand, counting down.
GGTGTCCTGGGCGTAGTGGTCGGTGGTGCTACTGCGCTCCCGGCCGCGTTGGTCGAGTACCGTCCGGATCAGCGCCGTGGTCGTGATCCCGCCGTGCACGCCGCCCGCCTCGGCCACCACCCGCACCTCGCCACCGCCCGGCTCGCCGGGCAGGGTCTCGTAGGTCCAGGTCGCGCCGGACTCCATCGGCAGCCAGCGGTTGTCGACCTCCGCGACGAAGTCGTCAGGGTCGGGGTCAGGCGTGGGGATGGTCAGCCCGTCCACCCCGGTCGGGGGGCTCGGCTCCGCCGCGGAGCCGCACCCGGTCAGGACGGTCGCGGCGGTCAGCAGTCCGATGGCGACCACGCTGCGCGGCGTCGTACGGCGGGAGGCGGTCACGGGGCCATCGTCTCGCAGGCCCCGCCCGACTGCCGCCACGGGCCCCGGCGCTGCTAGCGTCGCCAGCGGTCGAACCCGTCCTTCCTCAAGGAGTGTCCACGTGAGCACCACCCCGCTCAAGGTCGCCGTCACCGGCGCCGCCGGCCAGATCGGCTACAGCCTGCTCTTCCGGATCGCCAGCGGCGCGATCGCCGGAGACCGCCCCGTCGAGCTGCGGCTGCTCGAGATCGAGCCCGCCCTGAAGGCGCTCGAGGGCGTCGTCATGGAGCTCGACGACTGCGCCTTCCCGAACCTTGCCGGCATCCAGATCGGCGCCGACCCGGAGAAGATCTTCGACGGCGTGAACCTGGCGCTGCTCGTCGGCGCCCGCCCCCGCGGTCCGGGGATGGAGCGCGGTGACCTGCTCGAGGCCAACGGCGCCATCTTCACCGCGCAGGGCAAGGCACTGAACAAGGTCGCCGCCTCCGACGTCCGCGTCGGCGTGACCGGCAACCCGGCGAACACCAACGCCCTGATCGCGATGACCAATGCTCCCGACATCCCCTCCGAGCGGTTCTCGGCGCTGACCCGCCTGGACCACAACCGGGCGATCTCGCAGCTGGCCGCCAAGACCGGCGCCGCCGTGACCGACATCAAGAAGATGACCATCTGGGGCAACCACTCCGCCACCCAGTACCCGGACCTCTTCCACGCCGAGATCAACGGCAAGAACGCCGCCGAGACCGTCGGTGACCAGGACTGGCTGGAGAACACCTTCATCCCGACCGTCGCCAAGCGCGGCGCCGCGATCATCGACGCCCGGGGAGCCTCCTCGGCCGCTTCGGCCGCCTCCGCGACCTGCGACGCCGCTCGCGACTGGCTGAGCGGCACCCCCCAGGGCGACTGGGTCTCGATGGCCGTGCGCTCCGACGGCTCCTACGGCGTCCCCGAGGGCCTGATCTCCTCCTTCCCCGTCACCACCTCCGGCGGCGACTGGAGCATCGTCCAGGGCCTGGAGATCGACGCGTTCTCCCAGAGCAAGATCGACGCCACGGTCAACGAGCTCGCCGAGGAGAAGGCCGCCGTCACCGAGCTCGGCCTGATCTGATCCGTCGAGTTGGGGTTTCGGCCCGTTGAGTTGGGGTTTCGGGCCTCTCGAGTTGGGGTTTCGGGCCCTTCGAGTTGGCGGTTCGGCCCCCTCGAGTTTGGGAGATCGGGCGCGCACCTGACGCAGCTGACGACCGCGTGCCACCTTCGGGTGGCACGCGGTCGTTCTTCTTCGTACAACGTCGCGAAGCCCGTGCGGAGAGCACAACTCAACGGGCCCAAACCGCCAAGTCAACGGGCCCAAACCGCCAACTCGACTCAAATGGTCATTCGCCGGGTTGGTCGGGGATGGTGAGGGTGAGGAAGGCGATGGCGGCGCCGACCAGGATCAGCAGGGTGGTGTCGAGGTAGCGGTTGCGGACCGCGAGCATCCCGGCGTCCTTCTCCGGGAGGGTGAGCCGGAGGAGGCCGGCTGCCCCCATCGCGCCAGCCAGGTAGCGCAGGCCCACGCGCCAGTCGCCGGTGAGGGCGACGTACCCGATGGAGCCGACGGCGACCAGCAGGATGACGATGTAGAACGCGCCGCCGATGGTCGAGGGATAGCGCCGCGGCGGCTCGGGGTCGGGCTCGTTCAGCGTGAGCTCCTCAGCGAGTGGCCGTGGCCGACTGCTCGGCCATCGACACGACGTTGGCCAGCAGCATGGCCCGGGTCATCGGGCCGACCCCACCCGGATTGGGCGAGACCCATCCGGCGGTCTCCCACACCTCGTCCGCGACGTCGCCGGCGAGCTTGCCATCCACCCGGGACACGCCGACGTCGAGCACTGCAGCGCCGGGCTTGACCATCTCGCCGGTGATGATGCCGGGCACGCCGGCAGCGGCCACCACGATGTCGGCATTGCGCACGTGCGCGGCCAGATCCACGGTGCCGGTGTGGCAGAGCGTCACGGTGGCGTTCTCGCTGCGCCGCGTCAGCAGCAGGCCGAGCGGACGACCGACGGTGACCCCGCGCCCGACCACGACCACCTCGGCACCGGCGATCGCGACCTCGTGGCGGCGCAACAGCTCGACGATCCCGTACGGCGTGCACGGCAGCGGCGCCGGACTGCCGAGCACCAACCAGCCGAGGTTGGTCGGGTGCAGGCCGTCGGCGTCCTTGCTCGGGTCGATCAACCCGAGCACCCGGTTCTCGTCCCGTCCCCGCGGCAGCGGCAACTGGACGATGTAGCCGGTGCAGGCGGGGTCGGCGTTGAGGGAGGCCACTGCCTCCTCGATCTCCTCCTGGGTGGCCGTCTCGGGAAGGTCGACCCGGATCGAGGCGATGCCGACCTCGGCGCAGTCCTTGTGCTTGCCGTTGACGTACCAGCGCGAGCCGGGATCGTCCCCCACCAGCACGGTGCCGAGTCCCGGCGTGATGCCCTGCTCCCGCAGCGCGGCCACCCGCACCCGGAGCTCGTCCTTGATCGCGGCGGCGGTCGCCGACCCGTCCAGCTTCTGCGCAGTCACGCGGTGATCCTTTCAGATCGGCTGGCGTCGGCGTTCGGCGCCGGGCACCGAGGGCTGGCGTCGGCGCAGGGCATCACATTTCTGGCGTAGAGTTGCGTCATGAGCAACGGACAGCACGCGCCGGGCAGCACCGGACGCCGCGGCCCGAGCGAGTCCGGCGGGGTCCAGTCGGTGGACCGCGCGATCACCGTCCTGGAGATCCTCGCGCGTGACGGCAGCGCCGGCGTCAGCGACGTCGCCGCCGAGATCGGCGTGCACAAGTCGACCGCGTTCCGGCTGCTCGCCTCCTTGGAGGACCGCGACCTGGTGGAGCAGAACCACGAGCGCGGCAAATACCAGCTCAGCTTCGGCGTGCTGCGCCTGGCCAGCGCCATCCCGGCACGTCTGGACCTGGGCCGGCAGGCGCAGGCGGTCGTCGACGATCTGGCCGAGCGCCTGGACGAGACCATCAACGTGGCCGTCGTCCGCGAGCACTACGCGGTCAACGTGCAGCAGGCATTGGGCTCGGCCGCGGTGGCGAGCCAGAACTGGGTGGGGCGCCTGACTCCCCTGCACGCCACGTCCAGCGGCAAGGTGCTGTTGGCGTTCATGGAGGACCGGCAGCGCGACGCGATCCTCGACGGCGCGGCGCTGGAGGCGTTCACCGAGCACACCATCACCTCCCCGGCGCGGCTGCGCCGAGAGCTGGCGCAGATCCGGGACGACGGCGTCGCGACCGCGCACGACGAGTTCGAGCTGGGGCTCAACGCCGCCGCGGTGCCGGTCCGCGATCACACCGGGGCGGTGATCGCTGCGGTCAGCGCCTCGGGGCCGGCGTACCGCCTCGACAAGGAGAGCATCCACGCGCGGACCGACGAGCTGAAGGCGGCCGGCGACGACATCAGCAGGCGGATGGGCTATCTCGACCAGGTTGCGTCGTCCTCGTCCTCCCCGTCGGCGTCGTAGCGGGCGGGGAAGCCCGCTACCGGAACACCACCGTCCGGTTGCCGTTGAGCAGCACCCGGGACTCCGCATGCCATCGCACCGCGCGGGCCAACACCTGGGCCTCGACCTCACGACCGGCCGAGACCAACTGCTCCTGGGTGTGGTTGTGGTCGACCCGGATCACGTCCTGCTCGATGATCGGACCTTCGTCCAGATCAGCCGTCACATAGTGTGCCGTGGCGCCGATCAGCTTGACCCCGCGCTCGAAGGCCTGGTGGTAGGGCTTGGCCCCCTTGAAGCTCGGCAGGAACGAGTGGTGGATGTTGATCACCCGCCCGCTCAGCTCGCGGCACAGGTCCTCGGAGAGGACCTGCATGTAGCGCGCCAGCACGACCAGGTCGATGTCGTGCTCCTTGATCAGGTCGAGCAGTGCCGCCTCGGCTTCGGGCTTGGTCTCCGGAGTCACCGGGAGATGGCGGAACTCGATCCCGTACGAGCGCACCAGTGGCTCGGCCGCGGCGTGGTTGGAGACGACCACCGGGATCTCGATCTGCAGCGCGCCCGTGCTGTGGCCGAAGAGCAGGTCGTTGAGGCAGCGCAGGTCCTTGCTGGCCATGATCAGCGTCTTGTACGGCGACCGGGCGTCCCACAGCTCGAAGTTCATCGCGAACCGGCGCGCCACCTCGTCGAACTCCGCGCGCAGTCGTTCTGCGCTGATCGGGCCGCCCGAGGAGTCCGCAGCGACGGCGAAGTCGATACGCATGAAGAAGCGGCCGGTCGCCCGGTCGTCACACTGCTGACTCTCCAGGATGTTGCCGCCGCGGCTGACCAGGAATCCCGATACGGCATGCACGATCCCGGGACGGTCGGGACAGTCCAGGACCAGCACGAAGTCGCCAGCCGGCGTGCTGGCGCGGGCGGAGGCGTGGACGACGCTCATCCGGCTCAGTCCCCCAGCTCCGCGCGACGCCGTACGACGTACTCCTCGAGCTCCTCGCGCACCGCATCGTCGAGCGGCGGCTGCTCGTACTCCTCGAGCTTCGCGCGCCAGATCTCGCCGGCGCGGCTCGCCGCGTCCTGTCCGCCCCCGCGCATCCACCGCTCGTAGTTGTCGGAGCTGGAGAGCAGCGGGCGGTAGAAGCAGTCCCGGAACCGCTCCATGGTGTGCATCGCGCCGAGGAAGTGTCCGCCGTGCCCGACCTCTTGGTGCGCGTCGAAGGCGATGCTGCCTTCGTCGATCTCCAGCGGGCGGAACTCGTGCTGCAGCATCTGCAGCACTTCGACGTCGACCACGAACTTCTCGTAGGAGGCGACCAGTCCCCCTTCGAGCCAGCCCGCCGAGTGCATCACCCAGTTGGCCCCGGCCAGGAAGGTGGGCAGCATCGTCATCATCGCCTCGTAGCCGGCCTGTGCGTCCGGCACCTGCGAGGAGGTGAGCCCGCCGCCGGTGCGGAAGGGCAGCCCGAAGCGGCGCGCGATCTGACCGGTGCAGAGCAGCCCGAGCCCGGACTCCGGCGTGCCGAAGGTGGGCGACCCGGACTTCATGTCGATGGTGGAGAGGAAGGAGCCGAAGATCACCGGCGCACCGGGCCGGATCAGCTGGGCGAGCGCGATCCCGCTCAGCGCCTCTGCCATCTGCTGGACCAGCGCGGCGGGGATCGTCACCGGCGACATCGCGCCCATCAGCAGGAACGGGGTGAGCACCACCGGCTGGTTGGCACCGACGTACTCGAAGAGCGCCTCGAGCATCCGGTCGTCCCAGCGCAGCGGACTGTTGCAGTTGATCAGCGAGATCGTCGCCGGGGTCTCCTCGATGACCTGCCGCCCCTGCTCCACCCCGCCGAAGAGGATCGAGGTCATCGCCAGTGTGTCCGCGGCGTTGACACCGGAGACCACGTTGCCCATGTAGACCTTGTCGGTCAGCGTCTGCAGTGCGTAGGTCATGTCCAGGTGCCGGCTGTCCAACGGGGTGTCGTTGGGCTCGGTGATCACGCCGCCGGCCGAGTCCAGCACACCGAAGGACTGGGCCAGCTTGGCGAAGGCACGGAAGTCCTCGAAGGTGCCGTCGCGGCGGACCGCGCCTTCGCGGACGAACGGAGGTCCGTAGACGGCGCCGAAGGCCATCGCGTCACCTCCGATGTGGAGGTTGTTGGCAGGGTTGCGGGCCTGCACGTCGAACTCGCCCGGCGCCTTGGCGACCTGCGCGAGGACGAAGTCGGGGTCGAGGAAGACCGTGTTGTCCTCGACCTTCTGGCCGGCATCCCGGAAGAGCTGCAGCGCCCGTTCGCTGAGGAACTCCACGCCGATCTCGCTGACCAGGCGTCGCCATCCGGCGTCCAGCGTCGCCACCGCATCCTCGCTGAGGACCTCGTAGCGCGGCATCTGATTGCGAAACATTGGCGTCTCCTCCTTGCCTGCGTCCGTTCGTGTGTGCCACGTTAGCCTCACAAGATGAAACGACGGTTCCACATCATGGAACTTTTATCTCCCGGTCCAGGACCGGCAGTTGATCTCAGCGGGAGGGCCCCATGGCCACCAACGGCACCCAGGCGATCGATCGGGCAGCACTGCTCGTCGACCTGGTGGTGCGCGCCGACGAACCGCTCTCCTTCGCCGAGATCCAGGCCGAGACCGACCTCCCCAAGTCGACCCTGAGCCGGCTGCTGTCCGCGCTGGAGCGGGCCGGCCTGATCGAGCGCACCGACGCCGGCGCCTATGTCGCCGGTCGCCTCTTCTGGCTCTACGCCACACGCCACGATCCGTGGGAGGAGCTGGTCCGGCTCGCCCGGCCCACGTTGCAGGTCATCAACGACCAGACCCGGGAGTGCGTGCACCTGGCAGTGGCGCGGGGCGGCCAGGTGGTCCAGGTCGCTCAGATCGACGCCCAGTTCATCCTGGGCATGCGCGACTGGTCCGAGATCGACGTACCGCCGCACTGCTCGGCGCTCGGCCAGGTGCTGCTCGCCTGGGAGGCGCTGCCGGTACCACCCGGGCGGCTCGAGGTGCCGACCGGAGCCAGCATCGGCGACCGCGCCTCCCTCGAGCGCGCGCTGGCAGGCGTCCACCGCCGCGGCTACGCCTGCACCATCGACGAGCTCGAGGACGGGCTCTCCGCGGTCGCCGCACCGGTCCGCGGCGCCGACGGCGAGGTCGTCGCCGCCGTCGGCATCTCGGGGCCGACCCAACGACTCGAGGGGCACCTCGACCAGCTCGGCCGCCAGTTGACGGATCGAGGAGAACAGCTGTCGACGCAGCTGCGTCGCCGGTCACGCAGGAAGGGAGTGGCATGACGCCTGAGGAGATCCTCCGAGGCCTCTACGACGAGACGCTGGTCGGCAACGGCCCGCGCGTCCTGGAGCTGACGCACGAGGGACTGGGCCTGCAGATGCAGCCGCAACAGCTGCTCTTCGACGCCCTCATCCCCTCGCTGGAGGAGGTCGGCGCGCGCTTCGAGCGCGGCGACTTCTTCGTGCCCGAGATGCTGATCGCCGGACGCGCGATGGCCGGCGCCATGGAGGTGCTGCGGCCGCTGCTCGCCGACACCGGCGTCGCGACCGTCGGCACCTTCCTGATGGGCACGGTGAAGGGCGACGTGCACGACATCGGCAAGAACCTGGTCAACATCATGCTCGAGGGCGCCGGCTTCGAGGTGATCGACCTCGGGGTCCAGGTGGCGCCGGAGACCTTCGTGCGGGCCGTGGAGGAGCATCAGCCCGACGTGGTGGGTTTCTCCGCGTTCCTGACCACCACGATGCCGATGTTCAAGGCCAACCTCAACGCCTTCGAGAAGGCGGGCATCCGCGACCAGGTGATCGTGATGGTCGGTGGCGCTCCGGTCACCCAGGAGTACGCCGACGCGGTCGGCGCGGATGGCTACGCCTCGGACGCCTCGGCCTGCGTGAAGCGCGCCAAGGAGCTGCTCAACCAGCGACGAGCGACCGTGTCGGCATGAACGGCATCGACGAGACGGGGGCGAGATGAGGCACACCGTTCTCCGGTCGGCGACCCGCGAGGTCGCCATCGGACGCGACCGGCCGTTCTGCGTGATCGGCGAGCGGATCAACCCGACCGGCCGTCGGGTCTTCCAGGAGCAGCTGAGGGCCGGCGACCTCTCCGCGATCGAGCGTGACGTCCGGGCACAGGTCGAGGGCGGTGCCGACGTACTGGACTGCAACATGGGCGTGCCGCTGACCGACGAGGCCGACCTGCTGGCGCGGGCGATCACGATGATCCAGGGCCTCACCGACCTGCCGATCTGCATCGACTCCTCGGTGGTCGAGGCGCTTGAGGCCGGCCTGGCCGTCTATCAGGGGCGGGCGTTGGTCAACTCGATCACCGCCGAGGACGAGCGGATGGAGCAGATCCTCCCCCTGGTCAAGAGGTACGACGCCGCGGTGATCGCCCTGCCCAACGACGTCGACGAGATCCCGATGGAGCCGGAGAAACGTCTGCAGCTGGTGCGCAAGATCGTCGATGTCGCGCACGGCGAGTACGGCATCGCGATGGAGGACATCGTGATCGATCCGCTGGCGATGCCGATCGGTGCGGACACTCAGACCGCGCTGGCCACGATGGAGACCATGCGGCGGATCCGCGACGAGTTCGACCTCAACATGACCTGCGGGGCCTCGAACGTCTCCTTCGGCATGCCGAACCGGCACGGACTCAATGCCACGTTCCTGCCGATGGCGATGACCGCCGGTCTGACCAGCGCGATCATGGACGCGCGGACGCCGGCCATCGTCGAGGCGGTGCGCGCGGCCGACCTGTTGCTCGGCAACGACGAGTGGGGGATGGCATGGATCGCCTCCCATCGCGCCAAGCAGACGACCTGACTCCGCCAGCGGAGAACGACGCGCTGCCCCACCTGCGGCGCGAGGGGCTCCTCGAGCCCTCCGGCGGTGCCGTCGCCGCACACGACGGCACCGGTCGGGTCGAGCTCGCCTTCACCGTGGAGGCCAAGGAGGCCCCGGCCACCCACCGCTCGGTGCGGGTGCCGCCGGGCGTCACGGTCTTCGACGCCGCGTCCTGGAACGGCATCGCGATCGACTCCACCTGCGGCGGCCACGGCACCTGCCACAAGTGCAAGGTGCAGGTCGCCCCGGACGCGCCGGTGACCCGGCATGACGAACGGACCTTCACCGCCGACCAGCTCCTCGCCGGGTGGCGGCTCGCGTGCCTGGTGCAGGCCACCACCGACCTCACCGTCGCCGTGCCGCCGCTGACCACGCGCCCGAAGGCGGCCACTGTCGGCGTCGGCCGTCAGGTGATCCTGCGCCCCGGGGTCCAGAAGCGGTACGTCGAACTGGACGAGCCGACGCTCGCGGACCAGCAGACCGACCTGGACCGGCTGCTGGCCGCGCTGCCGGACCTGGAGCCGACCGTCGACCTGCACGCGCTGCGCCGGCTCCCGCAGGTGCTGCGGGCAGCCGACTTCAAGGTGACCGCCGTCGTGGTCGACGACGCACTGATCGACGTCGAGCCCGGCGACACCACCGAGCAGCGCCACGCGATCGCGTTCGACCTCGGCACCACCACCGTGGTCGCCACCCTGATCGACCTCGCCACCGGTACGCCGGCAGCGGTCGACTCGATGCTCAACCGGCAGCAGCCGTTCGGTGCTGACGTGATCAGCCGGATCAGCGCCACGATGATGGACCCGGAGACGCTGGGACGGCTCCAGCGCGCGGCCGCGGAGACGTTGGGTGCGCTGACCGAGCAGGTCTGCGCCGACGCCGGCGTGGCGCCGGAGAGCGTCTACGAGGTGGCGCTGGCCGGCAACGCGACGATGACCGCACTCGCGCTCGGCGTCGACCCTGAGCCGATGGGGGTCGCACCGTTCGTGATGGCGACCGCGACGCTGCCGACCGTCCTCGCCGCCGACCTCGGACTCGCCGTCCACCCGCGGGCGCGGGCCCAGATCTTCCCGGCGCTGGGCGCCTACGTCGGCGGCGACATCGTCGCCGGGATGCTCGCCACCGGGATGGACCGGGACAAGCGGGTCCGCCTCTTCGTCGACGTGGGCACCAACTGCGAGATCGTCCTCTCCGACGGCACCACGATCCTGAGCACCGCGGCCCCGGCCGGTCCCGCCTTCGAGGGCGGTCAGATCCGCTGCGGGATGCGCGCCGCCGACGGCGCCATCGAGGTGGTCCGACTCGACCCGACGGCGGTCGAGGTGGCCGACGAAGGAGAGCCTGGAAACCCCGTGAGCCTGCAGGTGATCGGCGACGTCGCTCCCCGCGGCCTGTGCGGCTCGGGTCTGGTCGACGCCGTCGCCGAGTTGGTCCGCGTCGGGCTGCTGGACGCCTCGGGTCGGCTCGTCTCCGTCGAGGACGCGAAGGAGATCGCGCCGAGCCTCGCCGATCGACTGACCAGCGTCGGCGAGGAGCGTGTCTTCGTGCTGTACCGGCCGGCACCGGATGCCGAACCATCCGAGTGCGTCTACCTCTCCCAGCGCGACGTGCGGGAGCTGCAGTTCGCCAAGGCCGCGATCTCGACCGGTTGGACGCTCCTGCTGGAGGAGCTCGGCCTGGGCCACGACGACGTCGCCCAGGTGCTGCTCGCCGGGTCGTTCGGCTCCTACCTCTCCCCCGCCTCGGCGATCCGGATCGGCCTGGTGCCGCAACTGCCGGTGCTGCGGATCGTGTCGGCGGGCAACGTCGCCGGCGAGGGCGCCAAGATGACGCTGCTGTCGGTCCGTGAGCGGGCCGGCGCCCGCGCCCTGCTCGAGGAGGTGCGCTATGTCGAGCTCTCCGATCGGGCCGACTTCAACGAGCGGTTCATCGACCTGCTCGGGTTCTGAGCAGATCGAGCCCAGGACAGCGCTGATCGCCTGCGGTGCGCTGGCACAACCGGCGGCCCGGATCGCGGCGCGACACCAGTGGCCGATCGACGTGCACCCGCTGCCACCGCTGCTGCACAACCGTCCCGAACGGATCGCCGGGGAGGTCCGGGTGCTGGCGGAGCGGTTGGCGGCGGCGTACCCGACGGTGGTGGTGGGCTACGCCGACTGCGGCACCTACGGCGCCCTCGACGCGGTCTGCGCCGACCTCGGGCTGCGCCGACTGCCCGGCCTGCACTGCTACGACCTCTACGCCGGCGCCGACCGGATCGAGCGGTTCTTCGCCGACCAGCCCGGCACCTACCTGCTCACCGACTTCCTGGTCCTCTCCTTCGCCCGGACCGTCGAGCAGGAGCTCGGCCTGGACCGCTGGCCCGAGCTCCGCGACGCCTACTTCGGGTCCTACACCCGAGTCGTGTGGCTCGCCCAGCACCCCACGTCCGAGCTGCGTGGACTCGCCGAGCAGGCGGCGGCGCGGATCGGCCTGCCGCTCACCGTCGTGGAGACCGGCGAGGGGCGGCTGACGCGGGCGATCGCAGACCTGATCGGCGTCGTACCCGAGGTGGGGTAAGAGGTCGCACGGGCTGCTCAGGAGAGCCGTTCGAGCAGCTCGCGGCGCCAGGCCTCGGTCTCGGCGATCTGGTTGAAGGTGAACACGTGCAGCCCCTCGACACCGGCCTCGGGCGCGCTGAAGGCGGGGGCACAGTCGGCGAGGAAGCGTTCGCCGGTGAAGCCGCCGGGCGCGGCGAGGCGGGCGAAGGTGCGCTTGTGCTTCATCAGGAAGCGCGTCGACTCCCCGACGCCGATCTTGGTGGCCATCGACAGCAGCTTGGCGCGGTCGACGGGCCCGGGCACCCCGACCAGCAGCGGTGTGGTGACACCGCGGGCGCGCATCCGGGTCAGCCAGCTGGCCATCACGGCGGGGTCGAAGGTGAGGTTGCTGACGACGTGCGTGGCGTGGCGCCGCTTGTCCCACATCGACTGCACGGCGAGGTCGTCGGTGATCGTGGGGTGCGACTCGGGATAGCCGGTGATGCCGACCTGCTCGAACGGATGGCCGAGCCGGACCAGGTCCTCGAGCAGCGACAACGCGTCCGGATAGTCTCCGGCCGGCTCGGCATCCCCGCCCGGCACGAAGATCCGGCTGATGCCGGCACCGACCAGCCGGTCGCAGATCTCGCCGAGCTCCTCGGGACCGGTGATCATCCGTGCCGCGAGATGCGGAACGACGACGTACCCGGCGGCGGCCAGTCGCTCGGCGAACGCGAAGGTGGCCTCCAGCCCTTTGCTCGGCGAGGCGGTCACCGTCACCACTCGGTCACTCGGCAGGTGCTCGTGCACCTTCTCCTCACCGGCAGGGGTGGGCAGCACCTCGTAGCGCGCGTTCTCGAGCAGCCGCCGCATCGTTCGGCGGGCCCGGTCCTTCGCGGTGACCCTGTTGCGCATCGGCCGGTCCGTTCCACCGCGCCCGTCAGCGGCGGGCTCTGAGCTCGTCGACGATCGCGGGCACCACCTCGTGCATGTCCCCGATCACCGCGTAGGTCGCCTTGGTCATCATCGGAGCCTCCGGATCGGTGTTGATCGCCAGGATGGTCTTCGAGGAGGCACAGCCCGCCCAGTGCTGGATGGCGCCGGAGATGCCGCACGGGATGTAGAGGTCCGGGGCGATCCGGGAGCCGGTCTGGCCGACCTGCTCGTGGTGCGGACGCCAACCCAGCGAGGTGACCACGCGGGAGACCCCGACGGTGCCGCCGAGCAGCTCGGCCAGCTCGGCGACCGCGCCGAAGCCGTCCGGCCCGCCGGCACCGCGTCCGGCACCGACCACCACCTTCGCCGTCTTGAGGTCGTCGGCGCCGTCGGCGGCCTTGGTGCGGGTGGCCACCACTCGCGCCAGCAGGTCGGCCGGCGCCACCTCCGGGCGTTCCTCGACCCACGTCGCCGGAGCGGGGTCGCTGACCTCCACAGCGGTCCAGGAGTGGCCCGCCACGGTGAACAGCGCCGGCCGGCGGTCCAACCGCATCTCCTCGAACGCCGCTCCGCCGACCACCTGACGGGTCACCACGAACGGCGCGAGGCCGTCGAAGGAGACCACGTTGGCCGCCATCGGTACGTCGAGTCGCGCCGCCAGATGTGCCAGCACCTCGTTGCCGCGTTGCGACCCGGCTGCCGTCACCACCACCGATCCGGTCGAGGCCCGGAGCTCCTGCAGTGCCGCCGCCCAAGCGGCGGCGGCGTAGGAGGTGAACGCTTCGCCGACCACCTGGCGGACCTCACCGACGCCGTGCGCCCCCAGCTCACGGCTGGCGGCCTCGTGGTCCTCGACCTCGCCGAAGAGCACGGCCCGGATCGCGATGCCACCGCCGGCCTCGGCCAGCGACCGGGCGAACGCCAGCGTCTCCAGTGAGATCTCGCTGAGGCCGCCCGCCTCGGTCTCCACCCAGACCAGGATCATCGGGCCACCCCCAGCCGCTCGAAGAGGTCGACGACGGCGCCCGCCGCCTCCGGTCCCTCGCCGAGCACCTCGACGGTCGACGGCGCCGGCGGCGGCAGGGTCAGCCGGACCCGCTGCGCACCGGACGGGGCGCCCGCCAACTGCCTGGTCTCGATCTCCACCTTCTTCGCCGCCATCCGCCCCTTGAGCGTCGGGTAGCGCGGCTCGGCACCGCCCTCGAGCACGGTGGCGACAGCCGGCAGCGGCACCGCATAGCTGACCTCGCCGTCGGTGCCGGCGCCGGTGGCGGTCAGGCTCCCGTCGGCCACCTCCACGGCGCTCACCCCGCCGACGACCGGACGGTCCAATGCGTAGGCCACCCGGATGCCGACCTGGAAGTCACCGGTGTCCGCCGCGTCGTTGCCGAGCAGGATCAGGTCGTAGTCGGCTCCGGCCGCTTCCTTCTCCGTCACCACCGTGGCGATCTCCCGGGCGATGTCGGCGGGTCCCAGGGCCGCGGGGTCGGCCTCGACGTGGATCGCGGCGTGTGCACCCAGCGCCAAGGTGGCGCGCAACTGCTCGGCGGCCTCGGCCGGGCCCACGGTGAGCAGGGTGACCGTCCCGCCGGTCGCCTCCGCGATCCGGATCGCCAGCTCGACGGCGCTGTTCTCGTGGTTGGAGACGGTGAAGCCGACGTACCGACCGTCGACCGCCTGCTCGTCGGCGGTGAGCAGTACCTGACCGCCGACGTCGGGGACCCGCTTGATGCAGACCAGGACGTCGACCATCAGCGGATCCTCGCGTTCTCCGGGTCGAATGGTGCCGTGGCGTCCGCACAGATGACCGTCACCGGATAGAGCTCCTCCATGTAGGAGACGGCCAGCTCGGTGCCGACCCGGGCCCGGTCCGGGGGCAGGTAGGCCAGCAGCAGGTGCCGCCCCAGGGACGGTGCCGAGCCCGCACTGGTCACGTAGGGATGGTGTCCGTGGCCGTCGGTGAGTGGTTCGCCGGCGCGGGTGAGGATCGGCTCTCCGCCGAGCATGTAGCGGCGGATGCCGGCGGCCGAGGTGTGGTCCTCGACCTGCAGGGTGCAGAGCACCGCCGCCGGCTCGGTCTCCCGCTGTTCCAGGTAGGCGGCCTTGCCGACGAAGTCCGCCGCCTTCACCTTGGGCCGCTGCATCCCGGCCTCCACGATCGTGCGCTCACCGTCGAGCTCGTAGCCGAAAGCGCGGTAGCCCTTCTCGATCCGGCCGGTGGTGGCATAGACGCCGATCCCGACCGGCCGTGCGCCGTACGGCTCGCCGGTGGCGAGCAGCCGGTCCCAGAGCGCGGCCGCGTCGTCGAACGACACATAGAGCTCCCAGCCCAGGTCGCCGACGTAGGAGATGCGGGAGGCGAGGACGGTGATGTCGCCAACCTGGATCTCCCGACAGGTCAGGAACCCGAAACCGTCGTCGGAGAGGTCGTCGGAGGAGAGCTCGCCGAGGATCGCGCGGGCCTGCGGACCCCACAGGCCGATCGTCGAGATCCGGTCGGTCAGGTCCGTCAGCTCGGCACCGTCGACGAGCAGGTCGGCGAACCACTTCTTGTCCGCCATGCCGTGCGCGCCGCCGGTGACCACCCGGAAGTGCTGGTCGGCGAGCCGCATCACAGTGAGGTCCGAGCGGAAACCTCCCTTGTGGTCCAGGACGGGCGTGTAGATCACCTTGCCGACCGCGACGTCGCACTGGGCGACGCAGGTGCGCTGCACCGAGGCGAGTGCACCGGGACCGGTGATGTCGAAGATCGCGAACGCGGTCAGGTCGATCACTCCGGCGGCCTCGCGCATCCGCAGGTGCTCGGCGTTGACGATCGGGCTCCACCAGCGCGAGTCCCACTCGTGCTCGCGCGGCAGGACGCGGTCGCCGTACTCCTCGAGGAGGTCGGCGTTGCTGCCGTACCACTGCGGCCGCTCCCAGCCGACGGCCTCGAAGAAGACCGCGCCGGCCTTGCGCTGGGCTTCGTGCATCGGCGAGAGCCGCTGATCCCGGTCCGACTCGTACTGCTCGGCGGGATGCACGATGCCGTAGGTCTTGATGAACGACTCGCCTGTGCGCAGCCGGGTGTGCTCGCGGCGCATCTGATGCGGGTGGAAGCGGGCGATGTCGCTGGCGGAGACGTCGATCTCGCTCTGTCCGTGCGTCATCCACTCCGCGACCGCCCGACCGACGCCGGGGCCTTCCTTGATCCACACCGCGGCGGCGGTCCACAGCCCTTTGACGTGGCTCTCGCCGAGGATCGGACTGCCGTCGCAGGTCAGCGAGAGCAGACCGTTGATCGCATAGCGCATCTCGGCACCGTCGGCGCCCAGCGCCTCGGGCATCAGCTCGAGTGCCTGCTCCAGCTGCAGGTCGAAGTCGTCGTCGGTGAAGGGCAGCTCGGTCGGGCTGAGCTTGGCCTGGTCCAGCCGCGGGATCTCCTCGGGCTCGTGCAGGATCGCGCGGTGGGCGTAGGAGCCGACCTCCATGTCGGCACCGTGCTGCCGCTCGTAGCAGAAGGTGTCCATGTCGCGGATGATCGGGACGCTGATCTCGCCGGCCGACCCGGCCAGCTGCGGGATGGGCCCGACGCTGATCATCTGGTGCACCGCCGGGGTCAGCGGGATCGAGACACCGGCCATGTCGCCGATCTTCGGGCTCCACACCCCGCACGCGATGACGACGTAGTCGGCCTCGATGTCACCGCGGTCGGTGCGGACCCGCCGGATCCGGCGCTCCCCGCCGGGGAGCTCCTCCACGTCGAGGCCGAGCACCTCGACGTTGGGCACGGTGGTCAGCGCCCCCTGCGCGACCGCGCCCTCGCGCATGATCGTGCCGGCGCGCAGCGAGTCGACCACCCCCACGCTCGGTGTCCAGAAGGCGCCGATGAACTGGTCGGTCTCGATGAAGGGGACCAACTCCTGGACGAAGGCGGGCTCGACCAGAGAGGCCTCGATCCCCCACGCCCGAGCGCTCGACATCCGGCGCCGCAGCTCCTCCATCCTCTCCGGCGTACGGGCGATCTCGAAGCCGCCGGACTCGGTGAAGACACCGAGCTCGCGGTACTGCCGCACCGAGTCGAGCGTCAGGTCCGTGATCTCCCGGGAGTGATCCACCGGGAAGATGAAGTTCGAGGCGTGGCCGGTCGAGCCGCCGGGGTTGGGGAGCGGCCCTTGGTCGATCTGGACGATCTCCGTCCAGCCCAACCGGGCAAGGTGATGGACCAGGCTGTTGCCCACGATCCCCGCGCCGATGACGACGCACTTCGCGCTGGCCGGAACGTCGGGCATACCCATCTCCTCGTGCGTAATATGCAACGGAATGCGCCATGTGAACCGACTTCAGTGTTCTTGCGCAGCCCGAGGAGTGTCAAGGGGTCAGCGCGACGTCGCTTCAGAGGCTTCGAGGAGTCGAGCGACAGGGGCGTCGCCGGCAAGGCAAGAAGGCATGCTGGGACCCTCGCAAAGGCGGGGGTATGCGGGTGAGGGCGTGCGAGGCGTCAGTGCGCGAAGTGACGCGTCCCGGTGAAGTACATCGTCACCCCCGCGGCCCGGCAGGCCTCGATCGTCTGCTCGTCGCGGACCGACCCGCCTGGCTGCACGATCGCCCGCACCCCGGCGTCGAGCAGGATCTGCGGGCCGTCGGCGAACGGGAAGAACGCGTCCGAGGCGGCGACCGCGCCCTGGGCGCGCTGGGTGCCCTCGACGAGGGTGTTCGCCC
The DNA here is from genome assembly GCA_008123405.1 of Nocardioides sp. BGMRC 2183. Classification (GTDB taxonomy): domain Bacteria; phylum Actinomycetota; class Actinomycetes; order Propionibacteriales; family Nocardioidaceae; genus Nocardioides. The sequence goes on along the minus strand of VSSA01000004.1, from coordinate 25,564 downwards.
GCTCCACCGCGAGCCGGCAGGAGTCCACACGGTTGACCTGGCCCATCCCGATGCCGACCGAGGCTCCGTCGGCGGCGAGCAGGATGGCGTTGGACTTGGCGGCTCGGACCGCGCGCCAGGCGAAGGCGAGGTCGGCCAGGGTCCGCTCGTCGGCAGCCTCCCCGGTGGCCAGCGTCCAGTTCGCCGGGTCGTCGCCCTCGGCCTGGAAACGGTCGGCGTGCTGCACCAGCAGCCCCCCGCTGATCGGGCGGGTCTCGACGCCGCCCGCGGCGAGCGGCTCGGCGACGAGGACCCGGATGTTCTTCTTCCGGGTCAGCACCTCGACCGCGCCGTCGTCGTACCCGGGCGCCACGATCACCTCGGTGAAGATCTCGGCGACCTGCTCGGCCATCGCCACGGAGACCGGGACGTTGGTGGCGATCACGCCGCCGAACGCGGAGACCGGGTCGCACTCGTGCGCGCGGCGGTGGGCCTCGGCGACGTCGGCGCCGACCGCGATGCCGCAGGGGTTGGCGTGCTTGATGATCGCCACTGTCGGCGCCTCGCCGTGGTCGTAGGCGGCGCGACGGGCAGCGTCGGTGTCGACGTAGTTGTTGTAGGACATCTCCTTGCCGTGCAACTGCTCGGCGGCAGCGAGACCGCCGTGGCCCTCGGCGACGGAGCCGGACCGGTAGAGCGCGGCCGGCTGGTGCGGGTTCTCGCCGTAGCGCAGCGAGGCGGCCTTGTCCCAGGTGGCCCCGATCCAGGCCGGGAAGCCCGTCGAGGCGCCGTCGACGACCGAGGAGTCGGTCAGCACGCTGCCCATCCACGAGGCCACCTGGACGTCGTACGTCGCGGTGTGGACGAACGCCTTCGCGGCCAACGCCTTGCGCTCCTCATAGCTGAAGCCGCCCTCCTGGGCAGCCGTGAGCGCGCGGCCGTAGTCGGCACCGTCGGTCACGATCGCGACCGAGGGGTGGTTCTTCGCCGCGGCGCGGACCATCGAAGGACCGCCGATGTCGATCTTCTCGATGCAGTCGTCGACGCCGGCGCCGGAGGCCACCGTCGCGGCGAACGGGTACAGGTTGACCACCACCAGGTCGAAGGGCGCGACGTCGAGCTCCTCGAGCTGGGCCACGTGCTCCGGAAGGCGCCGGTCGGCGAGGATCCCGGCGTGCACCCGCGGGTGCAGCGTCTTCACCCGGCCGTCGAGGCACTCCGGGAATCCGGTGAGCTCCTCGACCTTGGTGACCGGCAGGCCCAGGCTCTCGATCAGGGCGGCGGAGCCACCGGTGGAGACCAACTCGACGCCGGCGTCGTGCAGCCCGCGCACCAGGTCGTCGAGACCGGTCTTGTCGAAGACGGAGATCAGGGCACGCTTGATCTGGATCCGGTCAGTCACTGGGTTGATCTCCCTCATCGTTCGTCACAGTGTCGATGAGGGGCACCCAGGCGGTCGATGCCGACTCGTCACTCCCCGGTGGTCCCCCACCTGCGCCAGTCGTGTGGGGTGAAGTCTAAAGGTGGTCAGCCGCCGAGGCGAACCCGCCGCTCGTCGACCACGAAGCCCTCCCGGGCCATCCGTCCCACGGTGTCGACCAGCATGGCGCGCTCGGCGACCTTGATCCGCTCGTGCAGCGTCTCGACGGTGTCGGCGTCCTCGACCGGCACCACGGTCTGCGCCACGATCGCGCCGGTGTCGACACCTGCGTCGACGACGAAGAGCGTCGCCCCGGTGACCTTGACGCCGTAGGCGAGGGCGTCCCGGGGGCCGTGCATGCCGGGGAACGACGGCGACAGCGCCGGGTGGGTGTTGACCGTGCGTCCGCCGAAAGCAGCCAGGAAGTCGTCGCCGACCAGCTTCATGAAGCCGGCCAGCACCACCAGGTCGGGTCGGTACGACGCCACCCGCTCCGCGAGCGCCGCGTCCCACTCCGCGCGGGACTCGTGGTCACTCACTCGCAGCGCGAAGGTCTCGATCCCGGCCCGCTCGGCCCGCGCCAGCCCCTCGATGCCGTCGCGATCCGCGCCCACGGCGACCACCTGGGCGCCGTAGCCGGGGTCGGCCGCAGCGTCGATCAGTGCTTGGAGGTTGCTGCCGGCCCCGGAGACGAGGACAACCAGACGTGTGGGCGGCTGTGACACGGGAGTGGAGTCTAGGGCGTGACGCCGAGCCGGTCAGCGCCGGCGCAGCCGTTCGCGCAGCCCGGCCAGCCGGGCCCGCGCGGGGCCGCCGCGCAGCTGCCACGCGGTCACCGTCAGCGCGCCGAGCAGCCCGCCGATGCCCAAGGCCGTCGTCGCATGCAGCAGCACGTCGGTGGTCACCGGGCCCACCTCCTGCATCCGGCCCGGACCGACAGCACCGCCGGCGAACGCGGTGAGCGCACCGAGGAGGACGCCCGCGAGGATGCCGCCACCGCAACCACGGACCGCGGCCCGGTCCCAGGAGCCGGTCGGGTGCCGGTGCAGGGCGCGGCCGGCGATCAATGCCGCGACCAGCACCGGCGTCACCATGAGCCACGGCGTCCAGACGGGTGTCGGCGAGCTGTCCGGGAGGGCGGCGAGCATCGGCACCATCGGCAACGGACCGAGCACCACCAAGCCCGGGGAGACCAGGGTCCCGGACCCGATCACGAAGCCGGGCCCGAGCAGATAGCTGCTGGCGAACAGCACGGCGTTGGGTGCCAGTGCGGCCGAGAGGGCGAGCATCGACACCGTGTCGGCGGCGCCCCCGTCGAGTTGTGAGGTGATGTTGGCGGCGGTGGAGAAGTCGAGGACGAGCGCGACCATGAAGGCGACCGCCGAGAGCGCCAGCCACCAGGTCAGGATGCCGCGGGCGATCCCATAGGCGGCACGCACCGACGAGGGCACCTGCGCGGTCCAGATCGCGGCGCGCCCTGCGCCACGGGCGATCGCCGGGCCACCGACCACCACTGCGATGCCGAGCGCCGAGCCGATCACCCGGGTCAGGCTGGGCGCGGTGGTGGCGGTCGAGGCCAGCACGGTGGCGCAGACCCCGATGACGACGTACCCGGCGGCGAAGAGGGCGACGGTGACCGGGACCGTCCAATCCCGCTCGCCGTCGGCGATCCGGCGCGCGTCGGGTCCGTGGCCGGAGACCGCCTCACCGACGCGGTGTCCCAGACGCCACGTCGCCCAGGCGCAACCGAGCGTGATCCCGAGGGGGATCGCGGTGATCCGGACACCGTCGACGACCACTCCGGAGCCGTGAGCGAGGAGCCACCCGAAGGCGCCGACCCGCAGAGCGTCAGATGGCTGACCGTGCCCCCCGGCGTCGGTCAGGTACCACCCCACCACGCCGAGGGCCAGGCAGACGATCAGTGGCCCGAGCGCAGCGAGCGCTCCCCCGAGGGTCGCGGTCACCACCAACGGTCGACGTGTCGCGAGGTCCTGCCGCACCTGCGCGTCACTGCGTGAGTCGCGGGGTGAGCGACCGCCCGCCTGTCGGCGGCTGAGGGACGAGGGCAACAGCGTCATGGTCCGTCCATGATGAGCCGCGAGCGGCGCCCGGTGGCGCTGCCACGCCGCCCAGCCCCAGGCTCAGCTTGGACTCACCGATTCGTCGCGTAGCGAGCGTCACCAGACGGGTGGGCTGGCAAGGAGCCCGGCGCGAAGGCGGGCTGGTTGCCCGTCGAGCGTCGGTGACGCAGCCAGGGCGCCCGGATGGGGGCGCGCAGTAGCGAGGAATCGGTGAATCCAAGCTGCGGCGGCGATCCGCGGGAGGGTGCGCCCTCCCGCGGATCCAGCCTCAGGGGCTTGGCGTAGGTTGGAGCGGCCATGAACGACCTCGACCGGCGCACCGATCCCCCGACGCCAGAGGACCTCGCCGACGGGTTCGACGCGTTCTACAAGGAGACCCGGGACCGCCTGCTGCTGCAGACGTTCGCGCTCACTGGCGACCTCAACGCCTCGCGCAGCGCGGTCCGCGACGCCTTCGTCGTCGCCTGGCACCACTGGCGCAAGCTGTCCCGGTCCGAGCTCGCCGAGGCACAGGTGCGCCCCCGCGCGTGGCGCAACGCGTCCCGTCGTACGACGGCGAAGCCGTGGGGTCGGTCCAAGAACCTCGACGCCACCAGCCGGGCCACGCTGGCCGCGCTGTCGGCGCTGACCCACCGGCAGCGCTCGGCTCTGATCCTGACCCAGCTGGCCGCCGTCAACCTGCCCGACATGGCACGCGAGATCGGCCTGCCGGTGGAATCGGCCGAGCGGGAATTGCAGGCCGGCGCCGCCCGCTTCGCCACCCAGCCCGACGTCCCCGAGGACGTCTCGATCCACACCGCGCTGGCGGGCTTGGCCCGCGTCACCGAGTCGGCGAGCTGGCCGCGGGCGACGATCATCCGCCGCGCGGGCGCCGCGCGGCACCGCGCGCACACGGTGGTCGGTGTCACCGCCGCCCTCACCGTCTTCCTCGGCGCGGGGGTCGCCGTCGGCGATGCCGCCGGGGTGCGGCCCACCCTGGACCGCGCGCCGCTGCCCGAGGCTGCGAGCTCCCAGGCCCCCACCGCCCAGGTCCAGCTCCCCGACACCGCCCTGCTCACCCAGGAGGACGTGCAGGCCGGGCTCGCCGGACGGCCGTGGACCCAGGGCCGGACCAGCGACAACTCGACCGGCAACGGGCTGGTCCACCATTGCCAAGGCAGTCGGTACGCAGACCCGCGCGGCGTCGCCGCCTGGGCCCGGATCTTCCGGCTGACCGACACACCCCGGCGCTTCGCTCAGACCGCCGAGGCGTCCACCAACCGTCGCGCCGCGCACCGCGCCTATCAGCGTGCCCTGGGCTGGTTCAGTGCCTGCATCCCGCCTGACGGCACCGACGTGACCAAGCTCCCGCACACCCAGCTGCTCAGCACCGCCGAGTCGGCCGACCTGGGCGACGAGGCAGCCGTCTTCCTGCTCCAGGCCACCGAGCCGACAGCGGCCCACCTGGTCGGAGTGGCCCGCACCGGCAGCTTCGTGACGATCACCTCGATGGACACCGACGTCCCGGCGGCGCGTGCGGACCGGCAGGGTGTGACGAACCTGCTCGGCACCGCGGTGAACCGGTTGTGCGACCTGGCCGACGGGGGGAAGTGCGCCCCCAGCGCGCCGCGGCTCGACGACGTGTCGCCGTACCCGGTCCCACGCTCCTCCGCGCTGCTCTCCACCATCGACCTGCCGCCGGTGGGGGCGGAGTACGGCTTCCTGGTCGGGACCGCCGCTCGCCAGGTGACGGCCAACCGGGGTCAGGCACGGGTGCTGGGCTGCAACACCGTCACGCTGCAACGCTCCTACGACGGCGCCCGCGTGAAGCACAACGTCTTCCGCAACTTCGTCTTCGTCGAAGGCGACCTGCCGACCACCGTCGGCCTGACCCAGGTGGCTGGATCACTGCCCCCGGCGCGTGCCCAGGGCTTCGTGGCCCAACTGCGCCGGCAGATCGCCGCCTGTCCCGAGTCCGACGCCTCCGCCGGCACCGAGGTCACCGAGCTGGTCCGCGAGGACGACGCGGGGAGCAGCCTCACCGCCTGGCGGATGGAGACCGCGCTGCCCGGCGACAACTCGGTCCAGTACGACGTCGCGGTGGTCCGCGTGGGCACCGCCGTCGCCGAGCTGATCTATGTCGGCGCCGACGGCGCACAGATGACCGACGCCGACTTCGTCGCACTCGCCCGCCGGGCCAGCGAGCGTCTTGACGGGATGCCCCGCTACCGCTGAGAACCTTGGTGGGAAAGTTCTTCCGCTCCGGTTGCAACCCGCGAGGCGCCTTCCGCGTATCCCTCACGACAGCCACGATCAGCGAGGAGGGGCAGCATGGACGCCGACGAGTTCGACGACTTCTACGCCACCTCGTTCCGCCGCATCACCGCCCAGGTCTACGCCATGATCGGCGACTACGACGAGGCGACCGAGTGCGTCCAGGAGGCGTTCGCCCGGGCCTGGTCCCATCGCCGCAAGCTCGACCGCACCAGCCATCCCGACGCCTGGGTCCGGACCACCGCCCACCGCCTCGCCGTCAGCCGCTGGCGCCGCCGCAAGGTCGCTTCCCGTCCCCTCGACCGCGCCGTCGGGGCGCCGACCGAGACCCCAGCTCTCGACGAGTCCCACGTCGCCCTCGTCGCCGCGCTCAAGCGGCTCCCTGAAGCCCAACGCCAGGCCCTCGTGCTGCACCACATCGCCGACCTGCCCGTCCATCAGGTCGCCGCCGAGGTGGGAGTGCCCGAGGGCACCATCAAAGCCCGGCTCAGCCGCGGCCGCACCGCACTCGCCACGCTGCTCACCGACGAACCCGGCGACCTCGCGGGAGGAGGAGCCAGCCATGTCTGACCACGACCCCATCGACCAGCTGACCCGCTTCGGCACCGACCTCCAGGGAGCCGCCATGCCGGTCCCACCGTCCGAGATCCGCCGCCGCGGCGAACGGCTCCGCCGCCGCCGTCACGCGCTGGTGGCCGGCGGAGCAGCCCTCGCGGTCGCCGTCGTCGCCGTCCCCGTCGTCGCTCTCACCGCCGACAGCGACAAGAAGGTGCTGCCCGCCGACCCGACCGACCCGACGCCGGTGCTGGCCGCCGACCTGCTCAGCGACGCCGAGACCGTCTACTCCGACGGCGCCGACTGGTTCACCACCGACACCTACTCCGGCGACGGCCAGTCCGCCTTCCATCCCTGCGCCCGGGAGTCGCTCGGCGGGCTCGGCGCCGCCTCGATCCAGCAACGGGACTTCGAGCTGCGCGCCACGGACGTGCGCCCGGGCGACGTCAACACCGACCCCGAGCCCTCCAACCAGCTGCACCAGGCGGTCGCGGAGTTCGACTCCCCGGCGGAGGCCACCGCTGCCTACGCCACGATCGAGTCCTGGGTGACCGAGTGCAAGGGGCAGGCTGCCGACACCGAGGACTACCGGGTCTTCGACCCGTTGGAGGTGGAGCAGCCCGAGGTCGGTGAGGCGACGATCCTGCAGGCCAACTACGGCGTCGGGAGCTTGCCGGAGGAGGTCGACCCGTACGGCGACTTCGCCTACATCACCGAGACCGGCCTGGCGGTCAGCGGCAGCCGGCTCACCGTCGCCCGGATCCAGATCGTCGGGCATGACTACAACTTCCTCCCCGAGGACGGCGGCACCCCGATGCAGCAGATGCTCCCGGTCGCGGCCGAGCTGATGCTGCCCGGTGGTGAGGAACGCCCCCAGGATCCGGCGCCGACCAACCCGACCGCCGAGACCAGCGGGGAGGCCGGCCCCTCCGCGACCGCGTTCCCCGAGGGCTTCCCCCTCGACGACGGATGGAACTCCTACGACCGGAACACCTACGAGCTCACCGCGCCGTCGTCCACGGTGCCGTCGATCGTGGAGAGCTCCTTCGCGTCCGGCTGCGGGGCGCCGCCGAGTCTGGAGAACTCCAGCGCACGGCTGACCACCGAGCTCAGCGGACCGACCCAGTCCTACGCCCGCGAGGCCCACCTGTTCGCCACCACGGACCAAGCGCAGGCGGCGCTGGAGGACATCGTCGACGGCTTCGAGGACTGCGTCCTCGACGCCACCGAGTCGATGACCCGCTACGACGTCGGCTTCGACGTGCTGGGCGACGAGTCGCACCGGATCGTCCGCCTGACCGAGACCGGCGACGATCAGCCGGTGACCGAGTCCACCCAAGTGTGGTGGGTCGGCCGCACCGGCAACGGCCTCTTCCTGATGACCGGCGTCGAGGAGGGCGGCGGCACGCTGGATGCCGGCAACGCGATGCTCGACGGCATGCTCGCCGACGCCGACCCGGCCTTCTACGCGCTCGACGACCTGGTCCAGGGCGTGGGCTGAATCCAGCTTGGCTGGGCGTCGCTCCCACGAACGCCGACGGCCCCGCACTCCGGGTGGAGGGCGGGGCCGTCGTACGTCATCGCGGCGGTGCCGCGACCGAGCCCGATCAGAGGCTCTGCAGGATCTCCCGCGCCAGATCCGCGGTGGCCGACGGCGTCTTGCCGACCTTCACACCGACGGCTTCGAGGGCCTCCTGCTTGGCGGCGGCGGTGCCGGCGGAGCCGGACACGATCGCGCCTGCGTGACCCATCGTCTTGCCCTCGGGGGCGGTGAAGCCCGCGACGTACCCGACGACCGGCTTGGTGATGTTCTCCTTGATGTAGGCGGCGGCACGCTCCTCCGCGTCGCCACCGATCTCACCGATCATCACGATCACCTTGGTCTCCGGGTCGTCCTCGAAGGCCTGGAGGGCGTCGATGTGGGTGGTGCCCACGATCGGGTCGCCACCGATGCCGATCGCGGTGGAGAAGCCGAAGTCCTTCAGCTCGTACATCATCTGGTAGGTCAGCGTGCCCGACTTCGACACGAGACCGACCGGGCCGGAGCCGGTGATGGTGTGCGGGGTGATGCCTGCCAGCGACTCGCCGGGCGTGATGATGCCCGGGCAGTTCGGCCCGATCATCCGCGTCGACTTGCCCTGCAGGTAGGACCAGACCTCGGCGGTGTCCTGGACCGGAACGCCCTCGGTGATCACCACGATCAGCGGCATCTCGGCGTCGATGGCCTCGATGCAGGCGTCCTTGGTGAAGGCCGGCGGCACGAAGAGGACCGACACGTCGGCGCCGGTCTCCTTCATCGCCTCGGCGACGGTGCCGAAGACCGGCAGCTCGACGTCGTTGCCGTCCTTGTCCTTGTGGGACACGGTGGTGCCGGCCTTGCGGGCGTTCACGCCGCCCACGATGGTGGCGCCGGAGTCGAGCATCAGGGCGGTGTGCTTGGCACCCATGCCGCCGGTGATGCCCTGGACGATGATCTTGCTGTCCTTGTTGAGGTAGATGCTCATTGTTCTCTTCTCCCCGGCCTCAGACGTTCGCCAACTCGGCGGCCTTGTCGGCCGCGCCATCCATCGTGTCGACCTGGGTCACCAGCGGGTGGCTCAGCTCGTCGAGGATCGCGCGCCCCGCGACGACGTTGTTGCCGTCGAGACGGACCACGAGCGGCTTGGTCGCCTTGTCTCCGAGCAGCTCGAGCGCGCCCTTGATGCCGTTGGCCACCTCGTCGCAGGCGGTGATGCCGCCGAAGACGTTGACGAAGACGCTCTTGACCTGGGGGTCGTTGAGGATCACGTCGAGACCGTTCGCCATCACCTGGGCATTCGCGCCACCACCGATGTCGAGGAAGTTGGCGGGCTTGACGCCGCCGTGGTTCTCGCCGGCGTAGGCGACCACGTCGAGGGTGCTCATCACGAGGCCCGCGCCGTTGCCGATGATGCCGACCTGACCGTCGAGCTTGACGTAGTTGAGCCCGAGGTCCTTGGCCTTGGACTCCAGCGGGTCGGCCTCCTCACGGATCTCGAAGGCCGCGTGGTCCGGGTGACGGACCTCGGAGGCGTTCTCGTCGAGCGAGACCTTGCCGTCCAGCGCCTCGAGCTTGTCACCGGCCAGACGCGCCAGCGGGTTCACCTCGACCAGGGTGGCGTCCTCTTCGGTGAAGACCTTGTAGAGGTCCTGGATCATCGCCACGGCCTGCTCGAACACGGCCTCGGGGAACTTCGCCTCGGTCGCGATCGCGCGGGCCTTGGCCTCGTCGACGCCCTGGCCGGGGTCGATCGCGATCTTCTTGACGGCGTCCGGGTTGGTCTTGGCGACCTCCTCGATCTCGACGCCACCCTCGACCGACGCGATGCACAGGTACTGGCGGTTGGAGCGGTCCAGCAGGAAGGAGAAGTAGTACTCCTCCTCCGGCGGGGTCGCCGGCGTGACCAGCACCCGGTTGACCGGGAGGTCCTTGATGGTCAGGTTGAGGATGTTGGTCGCGTGTTCGAAGGCCTCATCCGGGGTCTTCGCGATCTTGACGCCACCGGCCTTGCCACGGCCACCGGCCTTGACCTGCGCCTTGATGACGGTCACGCCGCCCATCTCGGCGGCGGCGGCCTTGGCGGCCTCGGCAGTCTCGACGACGACGCCCTCGGTCACGGCGACGCCGTGCTTGGCGAAGAGAGTCTTCGCCTGGTACTCCATCAGATCCACAGATCAGTCCTCATCTTCGAGTGCGGGCGCACCAGCGAAGGGTGATCGCGGTGGGCTGCGCCCGTCCGGTTAGGAAGGTGCACCGCCGTGCGAGCGGAGGCACATCCTCGCCGCACCCTAGTCCCGACTCGCCAGTACGACGAGCCCGGGAGTGGCTCCGTGACCCACGTAACACCGAAACGAGACGGCCCTGGAAGTCCACAGACACGGCCCCGTAGGATTTCGAAGCGGTTGCAACCTCAGTTATGGTCGCACCTGAACTTTTCACCCGGTGGCCACCCGTTGGCCACCTGGCACCCGGGTCGGATCTCGGCCGGACCGGGTGACGCGGTCGGTCCCCGACCGCACCGGCGGGGACGACCAAGGGAGCAGTCACGCACGATGGGTAGCCACCGAGGGCAGCGACGCGCTGCGCCGCGACGCGCCTTGCCTGTGGCCCGTCCCGCGAAGCGCGAGAAGTACGTCGGACGCCGGGTCGCCGGCCGCATCGACGACGCGTCCACCTCCGAGGTGCCGCTGGTCACGGAGGCCGCCGAGGTCACCGCCGCGGATCCGACCCCCACGCTCAGCGCCGAGATCGCACCCGAGCTGGTCACCGAGCCGGCGATCGCCGCCCTCGACGAGGCCGCGCCGACCGAGCCGACCCTGGCGCACCAGCCGCTCTTCGCCGCACCGCCCCCGACCGTCGAGTTGCCGACGCTCGCGGAGCTGGCGGGCCAGGGCGCACTCACCACCCCGAGCATCCCGGCCAAGCCCGCCATCTCCGGTCGACGCCGCGCCATCAAGGACGCCGGCTCCCGGGGGCGCTTCCTGCGCGGACTCCCGAGCATCCCCGTCGCCGCTGGTCTGGCCACCCTCGCCGTGGCCGTCAGCGGCGCTGTCGTCTCCGCGGACCCGATCCTGGTCAACGACACCACCCAGATCACCGCCGCCAACGCCTCCAGCGGCTCCTTCGGCGTCGGCACCTACGACGCGCTGCGGGTCGGCAACGTCAGCCGCGACTCCGACCGCGGGACGCTCGGTCAGGCCACCGACGGTGAGTTGGTCGACGAGGCCGAGAAGATCGCCGCTCAGCGCGACGAGGCCCTCGGCGAGCTCGCCAAGGACGCCGAGAAGGAAGCCGCCGAGATCGCGCTCAACCGGTGGATCCTCCCGCTCGACGCCGGCGTCTACCGCCTCACCTCCACCTTCGGTGAGTCCGGCGCCTACTGGTCCAGCGTGCACACCGGCCTCGACTTCGCCGCACCCAGCGGCACCCCGCTCTACGCGATGGCCAACGGCACCATCACCTTCACCGGCGACGACGGCGCCTACGGCAACAAGACCGTGATCACGCTCGAGGACGGCACCGAGCTCTGGTACTGCCACCAGACCACCATCGACGTCTCCGTCGGCGACACCGTCACCGCCGGAGACCCGGTCGGCACCGTCGGCGGCACCGGGAACGTCACCGGCCCCCACCTCCACCTCGAGGTGCGCCCCGGCGGCGGTGACCCGGTCGACCCGTACGCGGCACTGCAGGCCCAAGGCGTCACGCCTTAATCTGGGCCGAGGTCGTCGCTCGTACCTCCCGCCGCCCTGCCGGCCTCGCAGTCGAGGTCCGCGATGGTCACGCCGTCCTGGCGTCTCACCGGGGCGGCACGCGGCGAAGCTCCCGGACTCGCTCCGATCGCTCGTTCCTCGCTCACTCCACTCCCCCACTCGCGTTCACCGCGATCCAGCCGCCCCCAGACCGCTGGGGCGCGAGGTCGGCGCCGCACCGCCCTGCCGCCCTGCCGCGCGCGCAGTCGAGGTCCGCGATGGTCACGCCGTCCTGGCGTCTCACCGGGGCGGCACGCGGCGAAGCTCCCGGGCGCGAGGTCGTCGCTCGCGCCAGTGGGGTGTGGGGAACATCGCGTCAACCTGCTTGATCAGTCCTTCCCCACTCCAGCCCGATCGGGCAGTCCGGACACGCGTGGCCATCGCCAGGCCAGCCGTGCAACTGGAGCAGGGCAGCCACCTTGGCGGCCGTGCGGCACGGGCGGCCGAAAACCTGGGCGTAACCGAGACGCACCGTGACCTCACCGGCCAGGCTCGCGTCGAGGTCACGCTCCAGGTCACGATCGCGCTGCGTGGCCGATGCGTGGAACGCGCGACCATCCAGTTCGACGTTGAGTCGCCAGCGCTGGCCTCCGTAGCGCACGTCGCGGAACATGCGCCGACCGTCCGCACCCACGGCCGCCACCTGACGCCGACCGCGGGGCAGTCCATGTGCCCGCTCGACCCGCACCAGGTACGCATGCTCGAGCACCGAGCAGGTCCCGGTGGCCACGTCGGAAAGCACGCCGGCGAGATGGCCGCGCTGGTGGAGCCAGGGGATCTCGGCGAGGCGTTCGAGCAGCCGAGCAGCCGTCGTACGGCGACCACCCACCGCGTCGGCGAGCACCCCGATCGACGTCAACGGGTCGGCCTCGTCTGCCAGCGCGAGAACGGCGTCGTCGTAGCGAAGCCGCGGCGGACTCAGGTTCGGTTGGACAGCGACGGCGAAGCGACGCATGCGACGCACCCGCACTCCGAGCGGTGCCTGCACCCGGCGACGATGGTCGACCACCACCTCGATCGGACCGTCCTCGCGAGCCGCACGGCTCCCAGGTCCCTCATGCGCGCGCATCGCGGAGGCGCCGTCGAGCCCGGCCGGCCAGCAGGCGAGCACCGCTGCCCAGGCTCGCTGCCGCCAGAGGAGCGGACCGGTGTGGTCGACGTACACGCCCGGGTGGACGGTGACCCAGTCGCGGCGGCGGAGCCGGCGGGCGATGGCGCTCGGATCCATGCCGGCCGCCAGTGCCTGGCGGCGGGCGATCACGCCGTCCTGCAACGCTAGAATCCGGCAGATCTCGTCCTTGGTGTCCATGCCGGTCGGTGCCCCTCGCACCTCCCGCGCCACACCTGGGCTCACGGAGCCTGTGGATGCAGGCGTGGAGCACCTGCACCTGCACCGGCGGCGGCTGCGACGCGGCGCAGTCAGCCCGCGTGGTGCCGTGCGTGGAGCGCTCGCACCCGCTCGGCGTACCCCTCGACCGGGCCGTCCACCGGAATCCCTGGAGCGACCTCGGCGATCCGGAGCGCGGCGACCGGGGCTGCGGGCAGGCCGAGCTCGCCGTACCACTGCACGAGCTGAGGTGTGGAGGTCGCGAAGACGATCCGCCCCAGACCGGCCCAGGCGTGCGCGGCCGAGCACATCGCGCAGTGCTCCCCGGAGGTGTAGACGGTCAGCTCGGCGCGGGCCTCTGGCGCCACGTTCGCGGCGGCCCACAGGGCGATCGCGAGCTCGGGGTGGCGGGTGGCATTGCCGCCGCTGACCCGATTGTGGTCCTCCATGAGCACTGTGTCGTCGGCCGCCACCAGGACGGAGCCGAACGGCTCGTCACCGGCGTCCACCGCAGCCTCGGCGAGGGCGACGCACCGATCCAGATGACGCCTGTCGTCGGCGGAGACAACCATGGCGAGTACCTCCTCGAGATCCTCTACTGCTCCGGTCAGATCAGAGCTTCTCGACCGGGGCGTAACGGAGCAACAAGCGCTTGACGCCCTCGGAGCCGAAGTCGATCGAGGCGACCGACTTCTCCGCCTGCCCCTCCACCGAGACGACAGTACCGAGACCGAAGGTGTCGTGGGTGACCCGGTCGCCGGGGTCCAAGGACGGGATGGGGCGGGACTTCTTCGCCTTCGAGGCGGCATCGGCGCGCGCCGCGGCGGAGGAGAAGTTGCGGCGGCCGGCAGCGGTCGGGGCGCCCAGCCGCGAGCTCGAGCCCCCCGGGTCCTGGTTGTCGTACCCCCGCGAGGCGAAGGTGGGCCGGGCCCAGCGCGCCTGATCGGCCTCGGTACGACGCCAGTCGACCAGGTCGATCGGCAGCTCGGCGAGGAAGCGGGAGGCCGGGTTGTGCGCCGGAGCGCCCCAGGCCGAGCGCACGACTGCCCGCGACACATAGAGCCGCTCCCGAGCGCGGGTGATGCCGACGTAGGCCAACCGACGCTCCTCCTCGAGCTCGGGCCGGTCCCCCAACGCGCGCGAGTGCGGGAAGACGCCGTCCTCCATGCCGGTCAGGAAGACGACCGGGAACTCCAGCCCCTTGGCCGTGTGCAGGGTCATCAAGGTGACCACGCCGGTGTCCTCGGGCGCATCCGGGTCGTCCTCGGGAGCGTCCGGGATCTGGTCGGTGTCGGCGACCAACGCCACCCGCTCCAGGAAGTCCGCCAAGCCCGGCTCGACGGTGCCGGCGTCCACGTCGGCCGGATCCGCCGACGGTGCGGCCACCGGGTCCTCGGCGAACTCACGCGCGACCGCGACGAGCTCGCCCAGGTTCTCCACCCGGGTCTCGTCCTGAGGATCGTCGGACTCCTCCAACGACACCAGATAGCCCGAGCCGTCCAACACGGTCTCCAGCACCACGTCGGGCCGCTCGCCTGCCGCGACCATCGACTGCCACTCAGTCACCTTCGCGACGAATCCGGCGATGCTGCGCTGGGACCGGGAGGCCAGCCCCGGGGCCTCGTCGGCACGCTGCAGCGCCTCCCAGAAGGTGATCCGCTCCCGGTCCGCGAGCTCGTTGACCGCCGCGACGGCACGGTCTCCGATGCCGCGACGCGGGGTGTTGAGGATGCGACGCAGGCTGACCTGGTCGTCGGGGTTGACCAGCACCCGCAGGTAGGCGAGGGCGTCGCGGATCTCGCGCCGCTCGTAGAACCGGACGCCACCGACCACCTTGTAGGGCATCCCGGTGCGGATGAAGATCTCTTCAAAGACCCGCGACTGCGCGTTGGTGCGGTAGAAGACCGCGACGTCGCCGGCGCGCACCGGGTCCGCCTGCCCCTCCGCGGTGCCGTCGACCAGCTTGTCGATCTCGTCGGAGACGAACCGCGCCTCGTCGTGCTCGCTGTCGGCGACGTACCCGACGATGGGCGCGCCGTCGCCGGCGTCGGACCACAGCCGTTTCGGCTTGCGGCCCTGGTTGCGCTCGATCACCGCGTTGGCAGCGGTGAGGATGGTCTGGGTGGAGCGGTAGTTCTGCTCCAGCAGGATCGTCCGGGCGTCCGGGAAGTCCTTCTCGAAGTCGAGGATGTTGCGGATGTCGGCGCCCCGGAAGGCGTAGATCGACTGGTCCGCGTCGCCGACCACCATCAGCTCCGCCGGCGCGACTCGGTCCTCGGGCTGCACGTCGGCCGGGTCTGCGCCCTCGTTCTCGTCATAGGCGGCCCCGGAGAGCGGGTCCTCGAACTCCTGGCCGCACAGCTGGTGGATCAGCGCGTACTGCGCGTGGTTGGTGTCCTGGTATTCGTCGACGAGCACGTGCCGGAACCGCCGGCGGTAGGTCTCCCGGATCGCCGGCTTGGTCTGGAAGAGCCGGACCGTCTCCATGATCAGGTCGTCGAAGTCCAGCGCGTTCGCCTCGCGCAGCCGTCGTTGATAGAGCTTGTACGCCGCCGCGTAGTTCTGGTCGATGCTGTTGCGGGCGTCCGCGGCCACCTCGTCCGGATCGCGCAGCTCGTTCTTGTGGTTGCTGATCCAGGCCAGCACCGGGCCCGGCTGATAGCGGCGCGGATCGAGGTCCAGGTCGGAGCAGACCAGCGAGATCAGTCGTTTCTGGTCCTGGGCGTCGTAGATCGAGAAGTTCGACTTCATCCCGAGGTGGACGGACTCCTTGCGCAGGATCCGGACGCAGGCGGAGTGGAAGGTGCTGACCCACATGATCTTCGCCCGGCCACCGACCAGGTCGGCGACCCGTTCCTTCATCTCGGCCGCTGCCTTGTTGGTGAAGGTGATCGCCAGGATCGAGCCCGGATGCGCGCCGCGCTCGGAGATCAGCCAGGCGATCCGCCGGGTCAGCACCCGGGTCTTCCCCGAGCCGGCTCCGGCGACCACGAGCAGCGGCGCGCCAGCATGCTGTACGGCGTCGGCCTGGGGTCCGTTGAGCCCCTCGAGGAGCTCGTCGCGGGTCGGCCCGCGCCGCGTCCGGCGCGGCTCCTCGGACTCGCTGTCAGGTCCGGTGAGGTGCTCGAATCCTGGCAGCTGGGGCGTCGTACTCATCTCGGCGACAGCCTACGGTGAGCCCCCGACGACTCCCAGGCCGCGTCACCGTGCCTGGGGAGGAAGCCTGGATCCCGATCAGCCGAAGGTGTGCACGGGCGACCAGAGGACGGCGACCAGTACCTCGATCACCGACAGCGCCAGCAGGCCGACCCACAGGCCGTTGGGGATCCGCTCCTTGCGGTTGTTGGCCATCACCAGCACCAACAGCACCAGCCCGATGGTGAACTTCACCGCGATCTTGGCGTGGTCGACATCCCCACCCTCCGCCTCGAGCACACCGACCAGCGCGAGACCCGCGAGGAACGCGGTGCCGACGCCGTCCCGCATCGCACCGTTGACCTTCTTCTCCGGCGTCCCGGCCTGCGCCAGCAACCCGCCGATCAGGGCGGCATAGCCGAGGATGTGCAGGACCAGCAGGATCAGGCGCAGAGTCTCCATGGCCGCATCGTAGAAGAGGCCGCGGATCGCGGGGCCGCGACCGGCCGCACGGCGCGTGGCCGTGTCACCCGCGTCACCATCCGATCCGGTCGACCACGTGCTCGGCGATCGCCAGGCTCGAGGTCGCCGCCGGCGACGGCGCATTCCGTACGGCGGTCACCCGCTCGGCGTTGCTGATCCGGAAGTCGTCGACCAGTGAGCCGTCCCGGTCCACCGCCTGGGCGCGGACGCCCGCCCCACCGCGAGCCACATGTGCCGCCGTGATCGCCGGCACGTAGCGCGAGGCGAACCGCAGGTAGGCGTGGATCGACAGCGACCCGGTGACCTCGGTGACGCCGGTGCGCCAGTGTCGGCCGGCCATCCGCCAGAAGCCGGGCCAGGTGAGGGTGTCGCGCAGGTCGCGCAGGCCGACGTCGCGGCGCCGGTAGCCCTCCCGACGGGTGGCCAGCACCGCGTTCGGTCCGACCTCCAGGCTGCCGTCCACGCGTCGGGTGAAGTGCACCCCGAGGAACGGGTAGCGCGGGTCCGGCACCGGGTAGACCATGCCGCGCACCAGGTCCTGCTGCGCCTCGGCGACGCGCAGGTACTCACCCCGGAACGGGATGATCCGCGGCACCGGATCGGTGCCGTGGTCGGGTGCCAGCCGGTCGGCGTGCAGACCGGCGCAGATCACGACGTGATCGGCGCGCAGCAGGTCCGGTTCACCGGCGCGACGCAGACCCAGACGGACCCCGCCGGAGTCGGCGACGACGTCGGTGACCTCGGTCCGGGTGCACACGACTCCGCCGGCGGAGCGGACCTCGGCTGCCATCGTCTCTGCGATCGCCACGTAGTCGGTGATCGCGGTCTCCGGGGAGTGCAGCGCGGCGAGGCCGACGGCGTTCGGCTCGATCTCGCCGATGCCCACCCTGTCCAGCCGCCGCAGACCGGGCACACCGTTGGCCGTGGCGCTGCGCTCGAGCGCCTCGAAGCGGTCCAGCTCGCCCTGATCGACAGCGACGACCAGCTTGCCGCACTCCTCATAGGGCAGCTGGTGCTCGGCGCAGTAGTCCCGCAGCAGCAGGCGACCGCGGGTGCACAGCTGCGCCTTGAGGCTGCCGGGCCGGTAGTAGATCCCCGCATGCACCACCCCGGAGTTGTGGCCGGTCTGGTGGCGTGCCAGGCCGTCCTCCTTCTCCAGCACGGTGACCAGCGTGCCGGGGCGGCGACGTACCACCTCGCGGGCGACGGCCAACCCGACGATGCCGCCGCCGACCACGGCGACACTCTGCGGCGCTCGACTCACGGCACGGCTCACAGCAGCTTGCGGTCCGAGGCCCAGCGGGCGAGCTCGTGGCGGGAGGAGAGCTGCAGCTTGCGCAGCACCGACGACATATGGGTCTCGACCGTCTTGATCGAGATGAACAGCTCCTTGGCGACCTCCTTGTAGGAGTAGCCGCGGGCGATCAGCCGCATCACCTCGCGTTCGCGCTCGGTGAGGCGGTCCAGGTCCTCGTCCACGCTGGCCAGGTCGGCGGAGATGCCGGCGGAGGCGAAGGCGTCGAGGACGAAGCCCGCCAGACGCGGCGAGAAGACCGCGTCACCGTCGGCGACCCGGATGATCGCGTCGACGAGCTCCTCGCCGCTGATGGTCTTGGTGACGTAGCCGCGGGCGCCGCCACGGATGGTGCCGATCACGTCCTCGGCGGCGTCGCTGACTGAGAGCGCCAGGAAGCGGGTGTCGTGCACGCCGTCGCGGCCGGTCCGGCGGATCACCTCCACCCCGCCGCCCCCGGGCAGGTGCACGTCGAGCAGCACCACGTCCGGCCGCTCGGCGACCACCGCCGCCACCGCCTCGTCCACGTCGGCCGCCTCGGAGACGATCCTCACCCGGCCCGCGCCGGTGGCGCCGAGCTCGGCGCTCACGCCGCGCCGGAACATCGCGTGGTCGTCGACGACCACCACGCGCACCGGACCGGTCCGCCTCGCATCACTCATCGGGGTTCTCCTCCTGCGACGTCGGCGTCGCCGACGCGGTTGACTGGGGGCCGGTTGACTGGGGGCCGGTTGACTGGGAGCCGGTTGACTGGGAGCCGGTTGACTGGGAGCCGGTTGACTGGGAGCCGGTCGGTTGGGGCTGGTCCGCGGGGCGCAGCTCGACCTCGAGGTGCAGACGGACCTCGGTGCCCTCACCGGGTGCCGAACGGATCTCGGCGCGACCACCGTGGCGCTCCATCCGGTCGATGATGCTGTGTCGCACGCCGTACCGGTCCTCGGGGGTGTCGTCGGGATCGAACCCGCGGCCCCGGTCGCGCACGAAGACGTCGGCGCGGTCGGCCGCGAGCTCGGCGTACACGTCGATCTGGGGCGACCCGGCGTGCTTGGCCGCATTGGTCATCGCCTCGCGCGCGGCCTGCACGATCGGTCGGGTGTCGTCACCGAACTCGGCGTCGCCCACGGCGACCACATCGACGGTCACCCCGTAGGCGTCCTCGATCTCGGCGGCGGCCGCACGCAACGCACTGGCGACGGTGCTGTCGTCCATCGACTCGCCCGCGAAGAGCCAGGCCCGCAGATCGCGTTCCTGAGCCCGTGCCAGTCGGGCGGCGTCGGCCGGGTGCTTCTGGATCAGTGCCAGCGTCTGCAGCACCGAGTCGTGCAGGTGCGCGGCCACGTCGGCGCGCTCCTGGGTGCGCACCCGCTCGGCACGCTCGTCGGAGAGCTCGCGGGTCAACCGGTGGACCCACGGACCGACCACGATGCCCAGACCGATCACCGCGAGCAGCACCGCGATGGTGACGTCACGGGCCACCGAGAGCGAGCTGGTCTGCACCGAGACCAGCACCACCGCACAGATGATCAGGCCCAGCCCCACCGCGATCCGTGCGTACGACGCCCAGCCGCCCTCGCCCAGCACGATCCGGGCCGGGTCGACCCGTCCTCCCGTGTCCACCCACCGCTCCCGCTGCGCCTCGTCGGCCTGACGCCACAACAGGGCGATGCCGGCGATCCCGAGGAGGACCGGCCACAGCAGCGCGCCCGTGCCGAAGAGGGACTGCAGCACGAAGACGATCCCGAGTCCGAACGCGGCCAGCGCCAGCACCGGCCCGACGTCGCCGAGCCGGTTGCGGTTGCGGCTGGGCCGCCGACCGCCGCGGGTGGCCGACTCCACGCCGGGCTCGGCGTGCTCGAACCCGGTGGTGCCGGCGGGCAACAGCAGCCAGAGCGCGGCGTAGAGCGCGATCCCGGCCCCGCCGAAGACGGCAGCGACCACGAAGCCGATCCGCAGCCACATCACCGGTACGCCCAGGTGTTCGGCCAGACCGGAGGCGACACCACCCAGGACGTGGTCGTCGAGGTCGCGGTGGGCGCGTCGTACCTGCTCCGCAGCGGGAGGCGGCGGGGGCGCCGGTGGCGTGCTCTGCGTCGCCGCTCCAGCGGAGTCGGCGGCGTACGGGGCGGTGCTCATGATGTGTTCCATCGTCACACAGCGGGGCCACCGGGAGCAGGGGGTTGAACCCTGGTCCACCCCTGAGTCCACGCGGCGGAGCCGACCGACGAGATCAGGGTCGTCCCCGATGTGGATCGGGCCCGGCGCGGGGCAGGCTGATCCCATGAACGCAGCACCACCACCGCCGGACGACCCGGCGCGCCCCGACGGCGACAGCGACTCCGCCGGCCGGTCCCCCGGCGGCGCCGGCCCGCGGGTCAGCCATGACGACATGCGCGACCTGGGCCGGATGCGCCGCAGCACCCGGGACAAGAAGATCGCCGGTGTCGCCGCCGGCATCGCACGGCATTTCGATGTCGACCCGCTCCTGGTCCGAGTGGTGTTGGTGGTCCTGGTCTTCTTCGGTGGCGGCGGCATCCTGCTCTACGCCGCCGGATGGCTGCTGCTGCCCGGCGACGACGGCTCGCCACCGATGATCCGCCTCGACGACCGCAGCCGCACCGTCGCGCTGACCGTCGCCGGCGCGCTCGCGGCTCTGGCGATCGTCGGCGACGCCTTCGGAGGCTGGGACTTCCCGTGGCCACTGGCCATCATCGGTGTGATCGTGGTGGTGGTGATGAGCCAGCGCCGGCAGCACCCGGGCATCCGGAACGGCGCCCCGCCCGGCGCAGGCGGCGGCCCGGCTGCCGACCCGAGCGCTGCCGCTCCCGGCAGCACCCACCAGTACGACGCCTACCGGCCGGCGCCCAAGCCGACCCGCGACCCGCGGCGGCGCGGCCCGATCCTCTTCGGCTTCGCGGCGGCGCTGGCCGCCCTGGTGCTCGGCACACTCGGCACCGCCCAGCTCGCCGGCGCGGACATCCCGGTGTCGGCGTACCCGGCGTCGGTGGTCGCGGTCTGCGGTCTGATGCTGTTGATCGGCGCCTTCTACGGACGCGGCGGCGGCCTGATCCCGGTCGGGTTGGTCGCTGCTGTCGCCGCCGCGGCGACGCTGCTGACGGGGTCGATCGACGCCGGTCAGGTCAAGAGCACACCGCAGACGGCCGCGCAGGTCGATGATCGGTACCACGTGTCGATGGGCGAGGTGCAGCTCGACCTCACCGAGGTCGCCGACCTCGACGAGCTGAACGGCCGGACTGTCGAGATCGACGTCCGGATGGGGCACGTGCTGGTCACGGTCCCCGAGGAGGGACTGGACGTGACCGTGACCGCCGAGATCGACGGGGGCGGCGAGACCCGGCTCTTCGGCGATCGCCGCGACGGGTCCGACTCCGCCAGCCATGACGGCGGCGAGGACGTGCCGGAGCTGACCGTGGAGACCGACATGCTCTTCGGCCAGATCGAGTTCGAGACGGCAGGAGCGAGCCGATGAGCCACCCCTACGAGCACCTCGAGCCGGAGAGCTCGCCCGAGGACGCAACGCAGCGTTCCGGGTTCCACCCGGTCAACATCGGCCACCTGGTGATGGGCGTGGCCTTCCTCGGCCTCACCGTCGTCTGGGCGCTGCTGGTCTCCGATGCGGTCGACCCGGTGGACGCCCACTGGCTGCTGCCGATCCCCTGGTTGGCGGCCGGTGCCGCCGGCCTGGTCGCCACCGTGCTGCGCGGGCGGCGCCGTCGACCGGTGGTGTGAGACCGGTGGTTTGAGCGACCGCGCCACGATCGGTGCATGACCAGCCGACTGCCCCGCCTGCCCGGGCTGACCTCGCTGCCCGCGATCGAGCGGCCCGAACTGGTCGCCGCACCGGTCGCTCGGGCACTGAACGCCTGGCCGGATGCCGCTCGGGTGGCCGTGGTCGAGATCGACCCGGACCTGGCGGACACGGCGACGATGAGCGCCACGTTCGACATCCCGCTCGAGGCCGGCGCGAACTGCGTCGTCGTCGCCGGGAAGCGGGAGGGTGAGGAGCGGATCGCCGCGTGCGTGGTGCGGGCCGACACCCGGGCGGATGTGAATCGCACGGTGAAGCGGCTGCTCGACGTCCGCAAGCCCTCGTTCCTGAGCCACGAGCGCGCGGTCGCCGAGTCCGGCATGGAGTACGGCGGGATCACCCCGGTCGGACTGCCGCCCGGCTGGCGACTGCTGGTCGACGCCCGGGTCCCCGCGATGGACGTCGCGGTCCTCGGCTCGGGACTGCGCCGCTCCAAGCTGCTGCTGCCGGGGTCCGCGATCACCACGCTCCCCGGGGTCGAGGTCATCGAGGGTCTCGCCGGCTGATCGCCGACCCGGCTCAAACGCCCATCAAAATCGAGCTGACCCGGCTCAAACGTCAGCATTTGAGCCGGGTCAGCGCTTTCCGCATGTGCATTTGAGCCGGGTCAGTGAGCGTCGAGCCCGGTGATCCGGAGCCCGGAGTGCACCTTGTACTTGCGGTTGATCGAGATCAGCACGGCGGTGAAGGGTTCGAGCTGGCGGGCCAGCCGCAGCTTGCCGCCATCGATGCCGACGCGGCCGGTGACCGACGCGGCCAACTCCATCGCGACCTGCTTGGCCTCGACCACGTCGCCGACCACGATGACGTCCTCGTCCAAGTACTCCTCGGTGCCCCAGAGGCCGACCGCGGAGACGTTGTGGAAGGCGCCGACGACGGTTGCCTCGGGCGCGATCTCCTGGGCCGACTCCGCCGCGGAACCCTCGCCGCCGTTGACGACGCGCCCATGCGCGCCGCGCTTGTCGAAGGCCAGCGGGTTGACGCAGCTGATCACGGTCTTGCCGGCCAACGGCAGGGTGGCGACCAGCTCGTCGTGGCCGTCGTAGGGGACGGCGAGCAGCACCACGTCGCACTCCGCGACGGCGTCGGCGTTCGCCGCGCCGGTCACCGCTCCGGCCCCCTCACCCAAGCGCTCGCGGACCTCGGCCGCCACGGTCTCGGCCTTCTCCGCCGCCCGGGAACCCAGTACGACGTCGTGGCCACCCTGTGCGAAGCGGTAGCCCAGTCCCTTGCCCTGCGGTCCGGTGCCGCCGATCACGGCCACGCGGTAGTTCGTCATCTCGTCCTCACATCTCGGTTCACCGCTCGAACGGTCGCCGCGCTGTGCAGCGTCGACGCCCCCCGCAACCTAGCCGGACCGACGCGCACCTCGGTCAGGCCTCCCAGTCTCCGGGCACTCGCCGACCATCGTTGCAATCGTGACAGTAATGGTGTCACAGTTGGCGCAGCCCCCTCCGACCTCCGGGCGCGGGGCCCGTATCGACGCGAACCGAAGGGACCTCGATGAAGCTGTCCATGCCGCTGGTCTACGCCGGCAACCCCCGCGAATCCGCCGACCAGGTGGTCGCGCTGGAGAAGGCGGGCCTCGACATGATCTGGGTGGCCGAGCCCTATGGCTTCGACGCCCCGACCCTGATGGGCTACCTGGCCGCGAAGACCGAGACCGTGGAGATCGCCGCCGGCATCCTCAACATCTACTCGCGCACTCCCGGCGCGCTGCTGCAGACCGCCGCGGGCCTGGACAACGTCTCCGACGGCCGCGCGGTGCTCGGCCTCGGCGCGTCCGGCCCCCAGGTGATCGAAGGCTTTCACGGCCTGCCCTACGACCGGCCGCTGACCCGTACCCGCGAACTGATCGAGGTGCTGCGCGCGGGCCTGCGCGGCGAGCGCCTCGACTTCCAGGGCAAGACCATCCAACTCCCCCTCCCCGAGGGGCAGGGGCTCGGCCTGGGCAAGCCGCTGAAGCTGCTCAACAAGCCCGAGCGGTCCGACCTGCCGATCTGGGTCGCCGCGCTCGGCGACAAGAACGTCGCGATGACCGCCGAGGTCGCCGACGGCTGGCTCCCCTTCCTCTTCTACCCCGAGAAGGCCGCTGACGTCTGGGGTGAGCCTCTGGCCCGCGGCAAGGCGAAGCGATCGGGCGACCTCGCGCCGCTGGAGATCTGCGCCGGCGGCATGGTCGCAATCGGCGAGGGCGCGCAGACCAAGGCGCTGCTGGACTTCATGCGTCCCACCTACGCCCTCTATGTCGGCGGCATGGGCGCCCGGGACAAGAACTTCTACAACCAGCTCGCCTGCGAGTACGGGTTCGAGAAGGAGGCCAAGGAGATCCAGGACCTCTACCTCTCCGGGAAGAAGAAGGAGGCCGAGGCGCTGGTTCCCACCGAGTGGCTGGAGGCCGGCAACCTGGTCGGCCCGGCGTCGTACGTCCAGGAACGGATCGCCGCGTTCCGCGAGGCCGGCGTCACCAACCTGTCCGTCACCCCGGCTGGCGACGACCCCGCCGCCACCATCGCCCAGATCAAGGAGTGGGTCGCCTGATGATCACCGAGCACAACTCGATCTACGAGACCGAGCACGAAGACTTCCGCCAGACGGTCCGCACCTTCCTGGAGCGCGAGGCGCTCCCGCACACCGAGCAGTGGGAGGCCGACGGCGTCGTCGACCGGGAGGTGTGGACCAAGGCCGGCGAGGCCGGGCTGCTCGCCTTCGAAGTGCCCGAGGAGTACGACGGCCTCGGCGTCAAGGACTTCCGCTACAACCTCATCGTCACCGAGGAGTGCGCCCGCCTGGGCATCACCGGCCCCGGCTTCGCGCTGCACAACGACGTCGTCGCGCCGTACCTGGTGAACCTCACCAACGACGAGCAGAAGAAGCGGTGGCTGCCGGGCATGGTCTCCGGCGAGCTGATCACCGCGATCGCGATGACCGAGCCGGGCGCCGGCTCGGACCTGCAGGGCATCCGCACCACCGCGATCGACAAGGGCGACCACTACGTCCTGAACGGTTCGAAGACCTTCATCACCAACGGCATCCTCTCCGACCTGGTCGTCGTGGTCGCCAAGACGGACCCCGACGCCGGCCACAAGGGGATCAGCCTGCTGGTCGTGGAGCGCGGGATGGAGGGCTTCAGCCGGGGACGCAACCTCGACAAGCTGGGCCTCAAGGCGCAGGACACCGCGGAGCTCACCTTCGAGGACGTGTTGGTCCCGAAGGAGAACCTGCTCGGCGAGGAGGGCGAGGGCTTCATCTACCTGATGCAGAACCTGCCCCAGGAGCGGATCTCGATCGCCGGCATGGCGGTGGCCGGCATCGAGGCGGTGCTCGACACCACGCTGGAGTACGTGAAGACGCGCGAGGCGTTCGGAAAGCCGATCGGGAAGTTCCAGAACACCCGGTTCGTGCTGGCCGAGATGGCCACCGAGGCGTACGTCGCCCGCACCCTGGTCAACCACTGCATCGAACGGCTCAACGCCGGCAACGCCGACCCGGTGCTCGCCTCGATGGCCAAGTGGTGGACCACCGAACTCCAGCAGAAGCTGACCAGCGCCGGGCTGCAGATGCACGGCGGCTACGGCTTCATGGCTGAGTACCCGATCTCCAAGGCGTACGCCGATGCCCGGATCCAGACGATCTACGGCGGCACCACCGAGATCATGAAGGAGATCATCGGCAGGTCGTTGGGTCTCTGACCTGGAGCCGCGAGTGGGTGGGCGGCGCTGCGGCACGCCGTCCACCCGCGGCATCTCTTACGATGCCGTCATGTCCGGCTCGTACCCGCCCCCGCCTGGTTCTCGGCCCAGCTGGCCCAACTCAGGTACCCCGGATCCCTCGCCCGCCTCGGCGCCCACCGTGCGACCGCCGTCCGGCCAGCCGCCCGGCGGGCCGGCTGGCCCGCCAGCAGGACCCCCGTCCGGCCCGCCAGCAGGACCCCCGTCCG
>VSSA01000044.1 GCA_008123405.1 Nocardioides sp. BGMRC 2183 | reverse complement strand
CCTGACTTGCACAGGTCGGGCGTGATTCCGGGGCCGGCTCAGCGTTTGCGCTGGTCAGAGCCGGTGCGGGTGTCGGTGGTGACACACTAAGCGGCTACGTTTCCGGGGTGGTGTTCCTGCGGAAGGTGAAGACGGCCTCGGGCGCGACGGCCGTGCAGATCGCCCGCCGGGAACATCGACGCGACGTCGTCATCGAGCATTTGGGTTCCGCGCACACCGAAGCCGAGCTCGCGGCGTTGATGCAGGTCGGGCGCCGCAAGATCGAGGAAGGCCAAGGCGTTCTCGACCTCGGACTGGAGCCCGAGCAGGATCCGCGCGCCGCGATCGTGCAGGCCAAGGCCTCGCGGCTGCTGGTCGCGGTCATCGAGTCGGCGTGGCAGACATTGGGGTTCGGTGTGATCAACGACGAGGCGTTCTTCCAGCTCGTGCTGGCCCGGATCGTCGAGCCGACGTCGATGCTGGATGCCGGGCGGGTGCTGAGCGAGCTCGGCCTCACGCCTGCGCACCGCAACACCTTCAGCGCCACCCTGCGCCGTGCCGGCCAGCGCGGCTACCGCGACCAGATCGCGGCCGCCTGCTTCCGCGATGCCACCGCGTGGGGTGACGTGTCGCTGTGTCTCTATGACGTGACGACGCTGTACTTCGAGGCCGAGAAGGAAGACGACCTCAGGAAGGTCGGCTACTCCAAAGAACGCCGTGTCGATCCCCAGGTCGTCGTCGGGCTCCTGGTCGACCGGCGCGGTTTCCCGCTCGAGATCGGCTGTTTCGAGGGCAACAAGGCCGAGACGCTCACGATGATCCCGATCATCAAGGCCTTCCAGAAGCGCCACGGCGTGAGCGACATGGCTGTCGTCGCTGATGCCGGGATGCTGTCCGCGACCAACCTGCGCGAACTCGACCAAGCCGGTCTGCGGTTCATCGTCGGCTCCCGGGTGACCAAGGCGCCGGTCGATCTGGAGTCCCACTTCCGCTGGCACGGCGACGCCCTCAGCGACGGGCAACTCATCGACACGATCACCCCGAAGAACCGACGCAGCATCGAGAACGACACGAAGAAGAAGCGCGAGCCGGTCTGGGACCCGGAACAGCACCCGGGATCCTGGCGGGCGGTGTGGGCCTACTCGGCCAAACGCGCCGCCCGTGATGGCAAGACGCTGACCCTGCAGGAGAACCGCGCCAAGGAAGTCATCGCGGGCGAGAAGACCGCCCGGACACCGCGGTTCGTCAAGACCACCAACGGCACCAAGACACTCGATGAGGCGTCCTTGACGCGGGCACGTCGGCTGGTCGGGCTGAAGGGCTACGTCACCAACATCCCCGCAGGCGTGATGGACCCCGACGAGGTCATCGGCAGCTACCACGACCTGTGGCGCGTTGAGCAGTCGTTCCGGATGTCCAAGACCGACCTACGCGCCCGGCCGATGTTCCACCACAAGCGCGAATCGATCGAAGCCCACCTCACCATCGTGTTCGCCGCGCTCGCCGTCGCGCGCTACCTCCAGCAACGCAGCGGCGTCAGCATCAAGAAGCTCGTCCAGACCCTGCGCCCGCTGCAGGAGATCACAGTCAGCGTCGCCGGCCAGTCGATCGCCGCCCAACCACAGATCCCGCCCGAGGCCCAAGAACTCATCGACCGCGTGACCCACTAAGTCTGTGCAACTCAGG
>VSSA01000043.1 GCA_008123405.1 Nocardioides sp. BGMRC 2183 | reverse complement strand
ATCCCGCCCGAGGCCCAAGAACTCATCGACCGCGTGACCCACTAAGTCTGTGCAACTCAGGAAGGAGGTAGGCGACCTCGCCTGGCGCGGAGTCGTTCGGGTGGTCTCGCCGCCTGCGTTGACGCACCACGCACCGGACCTGGCATGCACATGCAGCGGCGCTTCAGGCGTTACTTTCGACGGTGGTCCGGTTGATGTGGCTCACGCCGATATCGTCGAATCGCACCTGCGCCACGGGAGCGAGAGTTGTTCCGCTTCGCGGTCGAGTCGGCGCGCCCAGCATGGGCTTACCGGCTGAGCCCGATGTTCGCAGCGTGCAGGTAATAGAAGTCGCTTCGGCGGATGACTGACTTCGCGTCGCCGCGAGCCAGCGACGCACGAGAGATCGTGTCGCCGACTGACGGTATCGCAGAGACCACCCCGGCGAGCACTTTGCTGAGGTCGGTGAGTTGATCGATACCGACGAAGAGAGTGCATGCCAAGCCAAGGTACTTGTGTGTGTCCAGGCGCGCCTGCCTGCTGAGTTCCTTCACTAGCCCGTGCTCGAGCAGACCGTGCGATATCGCATCAAGCTCGGGAGAGACAGTGCCTTCCCACTCTGACTGAACTGCGCCGTCTAGTTCGGCGACGGGCATGTCGGGGATCGTCTTGGAGATCCGCACGACAGCCGCACGGTACTGCCGAAGAGGCTCGCTGAGATCGTCACGTAGTTGAAGGAGTTCGTCGATACGTGCCTCGGGGAACGCAGGAAGGCGGGCTACGAGTCCGGCCCCGACCGCAGCCTTCCCCATCAGGAGTCGGCCTGCGGATGACAGTTCCACCTGGCCCTCTCGGACCATGGAGTCCACGAACGATGCAGTCTCTTGGTCGAGGAGGAGGTGGGTCCGTGGGTCTTTGAGACGTTGCTGGATCTGGTCCATCCATGCTCGGAGCTGGCGATCGCTGCCTAAGGACTGACCGGTTGCCGCGCGGATGGTGTCGGCGCGCGTCAGACCGAGGTCGGTGACCTTCACGACGCCAGCGTCGATCGCCGGCTGCAAGTCGACCATCCCGGTATTGCGTGCGATGTCGACACTTGCCCGGCCGAGCAATGCTCCCGCCTCGTCCTTAAATGCGCGGATCGTTTCCGCCTGCAATCGCAGCTCGATCGGCAGAAGATCCCCTCGCCGTTCCATGCCCTCGAGAAGGGTGGCAGTGCGACGAATGTCCGGCGTGATAGCGGTGTCTTTGCTGACGATTCCAATAAGGTCGATGAGCTCACTTAGGGGCGGTTCTGCTGCTTCAGGTGTCATGCCGGTCGCGTAGACCATGCTCGCAGCGAGACCAAGAAGTTCGATCTCGTCGGCGTACAACAGGGCGCTCTTGACCAAGGTCACGTCGCCTCGCATGGTCGGCTGACCGTCGGGCCCGGTCTGGGGTGACGTCACGACCGCCATCCGAAGCCGTGGTCCTGGCGCTTCCCTGGTCGTGGTCATGGTGCGACGACGGACCTGCGGCGATCTCGACTTCCGTCTGGCCATCACATCATTGTGTCTCGCCAATGCGACAGAACTCTTGCGGCGCGCAGATCCGTCCAAAGCGCCGCCAGCGTTCTCTCCAGAAAAAACAAGGTCATTCTGGGCGGTTCGACGCGGGCTGATCGCCGTAACGCCCGCGTGCGTGCAGGCGCCCTGACTTGCACAGGTCGGGCGTGATTCCGGGGCCGGCTCAGCGTTTGCGCTGGTCAGAGC
>VSSA01000042.1 GCA_008123405.1 Nocardioides sp. BGMRC 2183 | reverse complement strand
GCGT
Source organism: Nocardioides sp. BGMRC 2183 (assembly GCA_008123405.1). Lineage (GTDB taxonomy): Bacteria > Actinomycetota > Actinomycetes > Propionibacteriales > Nocardioidaceae > Nocardioides. The sequence continues at coordinate 2,588 of VSSA01000042.1, read as the reverse complement.
CGACGGCCCGCAGTGCGTCGTCGACGCGGCACACGCCCTTGAGGACGAACGGTGTGCCACTGATCTGGTGCCAGGTGTCACGCATCCAGGCCACGTCTTGCCAGGTGGGCGGCGGGGTGGTCATCCACTCGTAGTAGGCGCCGAAGAAGGTCGGGGCCTCGCCCAGGACACCGTCCGGGCCGAGCGGTGCGAGATTGGGTGCGGTCAGGTCGGGCAGCTTCCCGGTCTCGCGGTACTGCTGCCCGAACTGCCACAGCCACCGCGGCTTGGTGGCGACCTTCGGCGCCAGCCGGACCATGGCCTTGAGGTCGACCTTCTCCGGGATCTCCGGGCTCCCCCAGTCCCGGCCCATCGAGAACGACCAGTCGAGCGTGGCGATCAGGCCCCTCGATCCGGCTTCGTGGGCGCGGGTCATCCGCTGGACCATGGTGTCGCGGTCGCCGGTCCAGTACATCTGGAAGAAGGTCCTCGCACCGGTCGCGCAGACCTCCTCCACCGACTTCGAGGCGAAGTTCGACAACCCCATCACCGTGCCGCGCGCGGCGGCCGCTCTCGCCACGGCGACCTCGCCGTCGGGGTGCACCGCCTGCACCCCGGTCGGGCTGATCAGGACCGGGAGCGAGACCTCCTCACCGAAGACGGTGGTCGACAGCCGACGCTCGGGCTCCTGGCCCACCACGTGCGGCGCGAACCCGAGCTCGGCGAATGCCGCCTGGTTGTCCGCGACACTCTGGCCCCGCTCGGACCCGGCCACCAGCGCGCCGTAGACGGGTTCGGGGAGGCGCTTGCGAGCCCGCTCGTGTGCCACGGCCACCGACTCGAACCAGGGGTTGGTCTTCCAGGGATTCTCGAACTTCATCAGACATCCTTCACGACACGGATCGCACGGGGTTGGATCGCACGGGGTTGGATCGCACGGGGTTGGATCCCGGGCCGCCGCCGGCAGGGGAGGGAGCGCGGGCGGCGGCCCGGGGGTTCAGGGGGTGAAGCCCGCCAGCGGGCTCTCGGCACACGCCGACACCGGCGGCGCGGTGCGGGTGGCGCCGAGCTGGAGCATCACCGGCTGGTTCCGGGTGGGACTGGCCTTGGAGTGGTCCTGACTTGCCGCGGGGATCGTGCGCTCACCCTGGAGAGCCTGCTCGCCGTAACCCTGCACGCACTCGGGATCCGGGCCGTCCAGGGGGAGGCCGGTGAAGAACTTCGCGGCCATGCAGCCACCACGACACGAGTCGAAGAACTGGCACGACGAGCAAGCACCGCCAGTCTGCGGCGAGCGCAGCTCGTTGAACAGCGCGGAGTCCTGCCACACCCGCTGAAACCCGCCGTCGTGCAGCAGGTTGCCGGCCAGGAAGTTGTCGTGGATCGCGAACGGGCAGGCGTACACGTCACCGATCGGGTCGATCAGGCAGACCACCCGACCGGCACCACACAGGTTCAGGCCCGGGAGGGACTCGCCGAAGGCGGCGAGGTGGAAGAACGAGTCACCGGTGAGGACCTCCTCGCCGTCGGCAGTGTGCTCCATGAGCCAGTCGTAGAGCTCGCGCTGCTGCTCCGGCAATGGGTGCAGCTCGTCCCACACGTCCGCACCACGCCCCGACGGGCGCAGCCGGGTCAGCCGCAGCGTCGCCCCGAACCGGTCCGCGATCGCCTTGAACTCATCGAGCTGGCCGATGTTCTGCCGGGTGCAGACCACCGAGATCTTCGCGTCGGAGAACCCCGCGTCCTGCAGGTTCGCCAACGCGTTCAGCGCCGTGTCGAAGGAGCCGGGCCCGCGGACATAGTCGTTGACCTCGGCCGTCGCACCATCCAGCGAGATCTGCACGTCGACGTACCCGTTGCACGCCGGCGAGGCCAGGAAGGCGGCACGCTCAGGGTTGATCCGGACCCCGTTGGTGGAGAACTTCACGCCCACATCGTGGTTGACGGCGTACTCCAGCAGCTCCCAGAAGTCGGGGCGGATCGTCGGCTCGCCACCGCCGATGTTCACGTAGAAGACCTGCATCCGCTGCAGCTCGTCGATCACCGCCTTGCACTGCTCGGTGCTCAACTCCCGCGGATCCCGCCGCCCCGAGGAGGACAGGCAATGCGCGCACTCCAGGTTGCACGCATAGGTCAACTCCCAGGTCAGGCAGATCGGCGCATCCAGCCCATACTCGAACTGCTGCACCAGGCTCGCGTTCGACGGCCTCTCAGCCGGACGCTCAGCCGGACGCTGGGTGGGACGTTCGGGTGCGCGCTCGATCAGTGCGGTCATGCAACCTGCTCCTGCTCCCCGCCACGACGGCGGATCATGTCGGTCTCAGCCAGCCCGCGCAGCGCAGCGGCATAGGCAGAGTGCTGGGAGGCCGGGACACCCGCTGCCTCGAGCGCGGACCGCACATCGGCCGCCTCAGCGAGCCCCCGAACCACCGCCACCAGCTCCGGTCGCTTCAAGAACGTCAGCTTCCGGTTGCCGAAGTGGTAGGCCAACGCACCGAACGGCTCGGGACGCAACGCCACCGATGGCGAGAGCATCCACGGCTCCCCCAGCAGCGCGTCCATCAGTACACGCCACACATACCGTCGATCGAGACCTCCTCGATCAGGTC
>VSSA01000041.1 GCA_008123405.1 Nocardioides sp. BGMRC 2183 | reverse complement strand
TCACCGCATCCGTGAGCCCCTGCTCGTCGAAGACCTCGACCGGGATCCCGGCCACCTCCGCAACCACCTCACCGGCCCGCTCGAGCACCACAGCCGCACGCGACCCGGCAGTCGGGAGCGAGAGCACTTCGGTGGACATAGGACAAGTCCACCCCAACGGTCCGACACAACCGCAGACCGGAATGCCCGCAGCTGCCCACTGATCGACCACGCCCGACCAGTGGTCGCTCCGTCCGGCAGACGATCGCGAGTGGGCTCCGTCGTACCGCCCCACCGCGGCGCGACGAAGCCACCCGCGATCTCGGGCGATACTGCCGACGGGGTCCGACAGTAAGAGATCGCACGGATAGGGAGCGCCTGCTGCGCGCCGCCCCTATCCGCGCGATCGCCTCAGCGACCGAGCGCAGCGGCCTCCGCGCCGATGGTGGTGTCGTCCCCGTGTCCGGTGTGCACGACGGTCTCCTCCGGCAGCCCGAACAGGCTGGCGCGGATCGAGGCCTCGAGCCTGGGCCGGTCGCTGAAGGAGCGTCCGGTGGCGCCGGGACCGCCGTGGAACAGGGTGTCGCCGGTGAACAGGACACCGAGGTCGGGCACGTAGAGGCAGACCGCCCCGGGCGCGTGCCCCGGCGTGTGGATCACCCGGACCTGCGACCCCGCCACCTCCAGCACCTGCCCGTCGGCCAGGTCGACATCCCACAGCGTGGCATCCGGGTCGTCGGCCCCGCCGTGGGTCAGCTCCCACAGCGGCCGGTCGTCGGGGTGCAGCAGGATCGGTGCGCCCGAGCCGCCGTTGACGGCCTCCCGCAGCGCCGGCGCCTGCCGGCAGTGGTCGTCGTGGGCGTGGGTGAGCACGATCGCCTTGACCGTCCGCTCCCCCACCACGGCGAGGATGTCGGTCACCGAGTGCGGTGCATCGATGACGATGCACTCGGTGTCGTCGCCGAGCACCCAAATGTTGTTGTCGACGTCGAACGTCTCCCCGTCCAGGCTGAACGTGCCGGAGGTGACCGCGTGGTCCACCCGTAGGCCAGTGCCGGTCACAGGACCACCACCGAGCGCAGTACGTCGCCGTGGTGCATCTTGTCGAAGGCGGCCTCGATCTCCTCGATGCCGATCTCCTCGGTGACGAACGCGTCCAGATCCAACCGACCCTGGCGATACAGGTCGACCAGCATCGGGAAGTCACGACTCGGCAGGCAGTCGCCGTACCAGCTGGACTTCAGCGCCCCACCTCGACCGAAGACATCGATCAGCGGCAGTTCGGGCACCGTCATCTCCGGGGTCGGTACGCCGACCAACACCACCGTGCCAGCCAGGTCCCGCGCATAGAACGCCTGCTTCCAGGTCTCCGGACGGCCCACCGCCTCGACCACCACGTCCGCACCCTCGGCGCCCTGATAGGTCTCGCCACAGATCCGCTTGATCTCCTCCACCGGATCCACCTGCGAGGAGTCCACCGTGTGCGTGGCCCCCATGCCCCGTGCAGCCTCGAGCTTCTTCTCGTCGATGTCCACCGCGATGATCGGTGAGGCACCCGCCAGCGCCGAGCCGGCGATCGCAGCCACACCCACGCCACCACAACCGATCACAGCCACCGACTTGCCACGGGTCACCGCCCCGGTGTTGATCGCAGCACCGATCCCGGCCATCACGCCACAGCCCAACAACCCGACCGCAGCAGGACGCGCGTCCGGGTCGACCTTGGTGCACTGCCCGGCCGCAACCAGCGTCTTCTCCGCGAACGCCCCGATGCCCAGCGCCGGGGAGAGCTCGACACCGGCGTCCGGGCCCTCGGCGATCGTCATCTTCTGGGTCGCGTTGTGCGTGGCGAAGCAGTACTGGAGGTCACCGCGCTTGCAAGCCCGACACTCACCACACACCGCCCGCCAGTTCAACACCACGAAATCACCCGGCGCGACACCGGTGACGCCCTCACCCACCGACTCCACCACGCCCGCGGCCTCGTGGCCCAGCAGGAACGGGAACTCGTCGTTGATGCCACCCTCGCGATAGTGCAGGTCGGTATGGCACACCCCGCACGCCTGCACCTTCACCACGGCCTCACCCGGCCCCGGGGCGGGAACATTGATCGTGACCAGCTCGACCGGTGCGCCCTTCGCACGGGCCACGACCGCCTTCACCTGCTGCATGGTTTCCTCCTGATCGTCCGGGGTGCGCTGCTCGCTCAACGTAGCGGGCACGTCGATGGCGCCGAAGAGCGGTCCGGCCTCGACGACGAAGCGGCAGGACGGATCAGCGCCACTCGACGGTGGCCAGCACCGACTCGATCAGCTCCCGCGCCTGTGGGGTCTCCTCGGAGAAGGTGAAGGTGATCAGGTGCGAGTTGTCGGCGTCCCGGATCGCCCCGACCTCGTACTCGAACCCGCGCTGCGGGTCGCGCGCCTCGACGACGTACCACTCGGAGCCCGCGATGGTGCGGTTCTCGCCGCGTTCGACGTCGGTCGTGGGGGACGTGGCATGGCTGCGGACCGCCGACTTCGCGAGGTCGTCGAGGCTGACGTCGCCGAACGCCAGCGCACCGTGGGTGATCACCGAGCGCCCAGAGCGGTCGTAGCGACCCGCCGTCTCGCCACCCCGGCTGAAGGTCCACCGGCCCTCGGCCGGCACCCGGTAGGTGATCCCCGGATCGGTGACCCCCTCGGCCACGATCACGCGTCCGGTGGCCGGCGCGACCGAATCCTGGTCGTCGGGCTCCGTGGTCGGCGCGGAGTCGTCACTCGCGGTCGGCGCCGACGAAGCGGTGGCGGTGGGCGCCTGGGCGTCGGCGTCGGACTCGCCGTCCCCGCCGCAGCCGGCCACGAAGCCGGCGAGCAGGAGCGTGACCACAGCCGTCAGCGCGAAGGTCCGAGAGCGCACGCACTCAGCGTAGATGAGTAGTTTGTCCGGTTTGGGCGTCGGGTAGGTGGGTCGACGTCGCCACCCAGCCGATCCAAGCACTCGGGGAGCAGAGAACCGTGACCGTCAATCCGTACATGGCCGACCTGATGTCGCTCATCAACCAAGCGAAGTCCCCGCAGCGGGCCCTCTCCGACATCGAGCTCGTCGACGAGGAGATCCGTGGCGTGATCAGTCAGGTCCAGCACGAGCTGGAGCAGAACGAGCGCCAGAAGTTCCGTCGCGAAGCCGAGATCAATGAGGCGTCCTTCGGTGGTGGCGACTATGCCTCCGATCTCGGTGTGCACCACACCCGAGCCCACGTCGTGGTCGACGAGACGCTCGGCGGCGTGGAGACCGACCTCCAGGACTTCGTCGCTGCCTGCACGGAGGCACGCGAGATCCTCACCGAGAGTGATGCCCAGGCCTCCGAGGACTTCACCATGGTCACCGAGTTCATCTCGGCCATCGACGGCGGCTCCCACGGCAACAACACCCAAGACGCCAACGACCACGCGCAGCAGAACCCGGGAGGCGACGCCTGATGTCCGGTCAGAACATCCAGCACTTGGCCCGCACCGTCACCGGGACGCACCCGAAGGACGTCGAGACCTCCGCTCAGGCATGGTTCGACGCGGCACAGGCGCTGGGGCGCACCGAGCGGTCGATCCAGAAGGGCAAGAAGGGCATCCGCGAGGGCTTCGGCGCCGACTCCGAGGTCACCAGGATGGCGATCGCCAAGCTCAACCGGATCGAGAAGGTGCTGCGCGAGCAGCGGGTGAAGATGGAGGAGGCCAGCACCGTCCTCTACGACGTCGCCTCCCAGATGCGCACCGCTCGCACCGTCAACGACGGGATGCCCGACTCGCCCGGACCCGCACCGACCGTCGGCCCGATCGACGACGAGCAGGACGAGGTCGCGGAGCTGAAGAAGTTCGCCAACAAGATGCGCCAGCACCAGCAGCAGGTCACCGCGTACGGCGACGCCGACGAGCGTGCCCGCCGGAAGGTGCTCGCGGTCAACACCTCCTACCAGGAGGCGATCACGGTGCTCGCCAAGATCCACGGCGAGCCGGACCGGACCACCGACGACCCGGACGGTCGCGACACTGGTGGCGTGCCGCCGGTCGGACCGCGCGTCCCCCGACGGCCCGACCCGCGTGACCCGGACCCGCGCGACCCGGACAACCGGGACCCCGACAACCGCGATCCCGACAACCGCGACCCCGACGACCGGGACCCCGACGACCGGGACCCGGACAACCGGGACCCGGACAACCGGGACCCCGACAACCGCGACCCCGACAACCGCGACCCCGACGATCGCGATCCCGACGATCGCGACCCCGACAACCGCGACCCGTGGGACCCCCGGGTGCCGGACGACACCGACCCCGACGGTCCGGGTGGTCCCGGCACGATCGGCACCGGCGTCGGCGCCGGCCTGCTCGGCGGTGTCGGCGCGCGCGCCGCGGTGAACGCAGCGGTCGCTCGGGGCATCACCGTGCCCGGTCAGCCGACGACGCGACCGATCGGCGGCACCACCCCCCGCGCCGGCAGCGGCGTGCTCGGC
>VSSA01000040.1 GCA_008123405.1 Nocardioides sp. BGMRC 2183 | reverse complement strand
CCCGCTCTGCCGACAGCATCACCGGGCCAAGACCACCGGCGGCTGGACCTACACCCACCTCCACCTGACCAGCCAACCCAACAGCCAACCCGGCCACTACCTCTGGACCAGCCCCCACGGCCAACACTTCCACACCCACGGCCACCAAACCTGGGACCTCACCGACCCCTGACCACACGACTGCAGGCGCTGCGACGCAGCGTCCCTGCACGCCCGCATGCATCGACGATCCGGTCACCCCCAAAACCAAGAAGACCGGACCCACGTTCTGGGTCCGGTCTGCCCGGTATCTCCTGAGAGATCACGCTGCGCGCCTGTAGGGATTCGAACCCCAAACCTTCTGGTCAAGGCTGGCCCCCGTTCGGCGAGGTCGAAATCTCGTCGAAGTTCGGGGCAACTTGGTCGAATCCCGCTCTACTGCGGGGGTTTGAGCACCGTCGTTCGTCTGTACGACCTCGATCCTACCTCGACGTCTCGATCGATCTGGCGTCGTTTCGAGGCCATTTGTGGAGAGTTTCTGGAGACCAACGCAGTGGCCCCCGGGGATCGGCACGGATCGCCGTGAGCACCACTGGGCAGGGCGACCGTGTGCTAACCGCGACTCACGCCTGCACCTCGACGACCACACGGCCTCGGATCTCCCCCTGCAGGATCTGAGCGCTCAGCGCCGGCAGATCCTCGAAGGCGGCATCGATCGCGACGCGCTCGAGCGACTCCGCGCTGACGCCGTCATCGAGCCGTGCCCACGCCTCACGACGAAGCGCTGCCGACGCGTTCACCGAGTCCACCCCCAGCAGCGAGACGTTGCGCAGGATGAACGGCATCACGGTCGCCGGCAACCCGGCGCCGCCGGCCAGCCCGCAGGCCGCCACCGCTCCCCCGAACCTGGTCTGCGCCAGCACGTTGGCCAAGGTCGGACCGCCGACGCTGTCCACGGCACCGGCCCATACCTCCTTGCCGAGCGGCCGCGGCTCGACGGTGAGTCGGTCACGCTCGACGATCTCGCTCGCCCCCAGCGCCGCGAGGTACCCGTGCTCGGACTCCTTGCCGGTGGCAGCGTGCACCTCGAACCCGAGACCGGCGAGGAGCGACACGGCGAAGCTGCCGACCCCACCGGTGGCGCCGGTGACCAGCACCGGGCCGTCGGCCGGGGTCAGGCCGACCTCCTCGAGCCGGAGGACGCAGAGCATGGCCGTGAGCCCCGCCGTCCCGACCACCATGGCGCCCCGAGCACCGAGCTTCACCGGGGCCGGCACCACCAGAGCGGAGTCCACCCGCTGGTAGCCCGAGTAGCCCCCGGGCCTCGTCTCGGACAGACCGGCTCCGGTCAGCACGACCGTCTCACCCGCGGTGAACCCTCCTCCGTCCTCGACCACCTCGCCGGCCAGATCGATACCGCACGTCATCGGGAAGCTGCGCACCACGCCCGACTTCCCAAGCATCGCCAGCCCGTCCTTGTAGTTCAGCGAGGAATGCGTGACCCGCACCAACAGGTCGCCCTCACCCAGGTCGGACTCGCTCAACGTGACCAGCTCGGCGGCCTGTTTCGGCTCGTGGACTCGATAGGCACGGAACGCGAGGTCAGGCATACGAACTCCCAGATCGGCGGCACAACGGTGTCGAACCACGACCCTAGGCGGCACCGTGGAGCGCTGCTACCGGACCCGTCGTACGGCCAGGCAGCGGCCGCTGCGTCGGCGGATCGCACCCACCCAGAGGCCGGCGCCATAGGCGAGGTCGTCGAGGCGTCGGGCGAGGAGCGCGAGGAGCGGCGCCACGCCTCGTCGGTCCCGGAGGAAGACAATCAGGTCGACGAGGATGGCGGTGGTGGTGGCGCGGCGGACCGAGCGGCTGAAGGGTGCAGTGAGGGCGGCCAGGGGCCACCAGTGGCGCAGCAGCAGGCCGGCCTCTTGGCGCACGGCCCAACCGAGTCCGCGGGTCGCGAGCAGGGCCGACACTCGTGCGGTGTCGTGTTCGGCGGGCAACTTCGGAGCCAAGGACCTGGCGGTCAGCCCGATCGTCGCGGCGGCGACCGGCAGCGACCACCAGCGGCGCTGCAGCACGGCCGCGGCCCCGACCGCCATCGCGGCGGAGAGCCGGGCGGGGGCGACTTTGTCGCCGTGGCGCGCGGCGAGGTCGGCGCCGCCGGTGCCGTAGACGAACTTCCGGCCGAGCCACCCGCGGAGACTGGGACGTACGTCGTGACCTGCGACCACGTCGGGGTCGTACCGGACGACGTGACCGGCGTCGACCAGCCGCCAGACGAGGTCGACGTCCTCGGCGACCCGCCAGTCGGGTTCGAAGCCGCCGACCCCGCCGGCCCCACCGGCCGCGGGGTCCCCGACCAGGGCATCGGCGCGGGCCACCAGGCAGGCCGAGGGCAACCAGCCGACCTCGGCGCCAGGGCGGACCTGATTCCCCTGCGTGCCCAGGTCGAGGGAGGAGGCGGCGGCGTCGTATCGCTCGAACCACGACGGTCGCTCGCTGCGCAGCCGTCCGGCGACCCGTGGCCCGACCATGGCTACGCGAGGGTCGGTGAAGTGTCGGGCGAGGTCACGCAGCGCGGTGGGCTCGACGGTGACGTCGGAGTCGACGAAGGCCACCAGCGGCGTGGTCACCGCTGCGAGGCCGGCGTTGCGGGCGCCGGCCGGGCCGAGGTTGGCCGGCAGCGCGATCAGGTCGGCGCCGTGGCGTCGGACCACGTCTGCCACGGCGTCCGGTGCGAGGGAGGCGTCGTCGACCACGATCACCCGGAGCGGGACCAGCGCCGCCAGGCACCGGTCGAGCTGCACGGGACGGTCTCTCACAGGAACCACAACTGTCAGGGACGCCATCGACACCGGCGTGTCATCGAGGATCGGCTCAGCGAGGTTCCCCTCGAGCAGCCGCCGCGCCAGCGGTGCAGTGCCCGGTCCGTCGACGGTCAGGGTGCCGTCGGCGAGCAGTTCCACGGCACTCTCGGTGAGCCGTACGACGCGCGCGGGTGATCCGCCGATCAGCACCCGGCCGCGGTCAGCACGGACCAGGTCGTCGCGCAGCCGGACCCGGAAGCCCGCCGGCAGACCGGTCCCCCTGGGCCCGGCAACCGCTTCCTGCCGTCCGGACGGGCGTTCGGTGGTCATGGCCTGAAACCGCCGTCGGCGTGGACCACCGACCCGTTGAGCACCGCTCCCTCACGGGCGCAGCAGAACGCCACGGTGGCGGCAACCTCGTCTGGGTCCAGGACACGGCGCAGCAACTGGTTCCCGGCGAACGTCTCCACCTCACTCTCACCGTAGATCGCGGCGGTCGCCTCGAGCATCGGGGTCCTGGTGGAGCCCGGCGAGACCGCGCAGGCGGTGACGCCGGTACCGACGAGGTCTGCGGCCAGACCCTTGACCAGGCCAACGACGGCGTGCTTGGCGGCATTGTAGGCGGCGAGGTGGAAGAGACCGTGGGTACCGGCTGCCGAGGCGATCGCGACGAACCGCCCACCCGAGGGATCGGGGCTGGCGAGGATCGCTGGGATGGTGACGGCGGCGGTGTTCCACACGCCCTTGACGTCGACCTCCCAGAGTAGATCCAGCTCCGTCTCGGGGATCTCCCAGAGAGGGCGTCCGCCGGCCACGACCGCGGCCGCAGCGACAACCGCGTCCACACGTCCCCAGGCATCCATGGCGACCTGCACTGCGCCCGCGAGCGCGTCCCGGTCGCGGACGTCGGCGACATGCCCGATCGCGCTGCCTGAGGGGGCCGCGTCCACGACCGCGTCGAGCTCTGCTCGGGTCGCCAGCGGGTACCCGAGGCCGGGCTGGTCACCGGCGCAGGAGTCCACCGCGACCACCCGGTCGCCGGCAGCGGCGAGTCGCCGTACCGTGGCGGCGCCGATGCCGCGCGCAGCTCCGGTGACCAGCACCGTCCGGCCGGTCATCGGACCGGACGACCCAAGGCCGGGACCGCGCGTCGTACGACGTTCCACGCCATCTGGTCCAGGATCTCGACGCCGTCCTCGCGGGTCGCGCCGCGGGGGTCGCCGAGCACGCCGTTCGACGAGACCGCCTTGACGCCACCTTCGCGCATCAGCGGTAGCAGTTCCTCCAGCGCATCGGTGTTGCCCACCTCCGCACGCTGGCGTCGGACCTCCCACGGCTTGAGCCGCAGCATCAGCGAGGTCTCGGTGTGCCCGGCGTGCAGGTCCGCCCCCGGGACCGCGCACGGCGCCCAGGAGACGTCGTGGCCCTCGTCGCGCAACTGGTCCACGGCCGTGGTCACGGCCGCGAGGTTGCCGCCGTGACCGTTGACGAACACCACGCGGTCGGCCCAGGTCGCCGCGGAGCGCGCCACCTCGATCAGCATCAGGCGCAGTACCTCGGTGCCGATCGAGATCGTCCCCGCGAAGTCCTGGTGCTCACCACTCGACCCGTATGCGATGGGTGGGGCGACGAGCACCACCTCGCGCCGACGCCTGAGCATCTTGGCCGCGGCCTCGGCGACCGCGACCGCGATCTCAGTGTCGGTGTCCAGGGGCAGGTGCGGCCCGTGCTGCTCGGTGGCGCCGACCGGCACCAGCACCGTGGCGGCCGGCGGCACCCGCGGCGAGTGCGCCGGACCGAGCGCGAACTCCATCACCGAGCCCCTACGGCTGCACGGGCACCCCGGCCGGCACACCGAGTGCGCGGTCGAAGCCGTCGGGGATGAGGAGGTGGTCGGGCCTGAGTTCGTCGATGGAGGCCAGGCCGAGTCCGCGCAGGGCGGAGTCGATGCCGCCGTTGAGTATGTCGAGGACGTTCTCCACGCCGGTCTGGCCGTTGGCGGCCAGGCCCCACAGGTAGGCCCGGCCGATCATGACTGCCTTGGCGCCGAGCGCGAGGGCTTTGACGACGTCGGATCCGCGGCGGATGCCGCCGTCCATCACCACATCGACCCGTCCCGCTGATGCCCGCTCGACGGTCTCGGCGATGGGTCGGACGATGCGGATCGGCGCGGGGGTGCCGTCGAGGTTGTTGCCGCCGTGGTTGGAGACCGAGATTCCCGCGACGCCCGCGTCGACGGCCCGCAGTGCGTCGTCGACGCGGCACACGCCCTTGAGGACGAACGGTGTGC
>VSSA01000003.1 GCA_008123405.1 Nocardioides sp. BGMRC 2183 | reverse complement strand
ATCCCGCCCGAGGCCCAAGAACTCATCGACCGCGTGACCCACTAAGTCTGTGCAACTCAGGTCCAAAGCGCCGCCAGCGTTCTCTCCAGAAAAAACAAGGTCATTCTGGGCGGTTCGACGCGGGCTGATCGCCGTAACGCCCGCGTGCGTGCAGGCGCCAGGAGCAGGGGCACTTCGCGGTAGGTGACCCTGAAAGTTCTGGGGCCGCGCTGTTGCGTCTCGGTTCGAACATATGTACGATGACCGTAGGTCGTTCGTGATAGTTCCCGGGCCGTGTGGCTGACGGCGACGACCTGACTCTCACCACCAGCGGTGGGGGTCGCCTCCCCTCACAGGCATCCGCCCCCGGGACGTGAGGACCAGTTCAGACGCTGCAAGTCGGTGCGTCCTGGTCCGCGTCCGGGTCAGGGCCGATGGTTCTCGGGAGGTGATTGCTTATGACAGGCACGACGGCGGTTCGGCCGCACCCGATCACCGATGCCCTCGCCACCGCTCGCGAGGCGTTGCGTGAGGGGCGCGACCTGCAGGCGATGTTCTTGACGACCGAGCAGAAGGAGACGGCACTACGGCACGCAGCGGCGCTCGAGGCCGAGGCTGCAGCGCTGCGGCTGAGGATCACCGCCGTCGCCGGCGACGTGGCGGAGGCGACCGCCTGCCGCGACGTTGCCGCCTGGCAGAGCACCCGCCTGCAGGCCGACGTACGGAAGGCGCGCGCGGACGAGCGCCTCGCGCACGCCCTCGACACCACCTGCCCGATCGTTGCCGACGCTCTCGCTGCCGGCCGGGCGAGCCTCGACCAGGCCCGGGTGGTGGTCGACGCGCTCGGAGCGCTGCCCACCGATCTGCCCGTTGAGAGCCGGGAACGTGCCGAGGCGGATCTCGTTGCGTTCTGCAGTGCGCACCCGCCGGGCGAGCTCAAGATCCTCGGCAAGTCGATCCTCGACCACGTCGCCCCTGAGATCGCCGAAGAGACCGAAGCCAGGCGGCTGCTCGACGAGGAGGCCTCGGCGTGGAAGCGCGCGAAGCTCGAGTTCCGTCCGCAGGGTGACGGGACCACCCGCCTGTCCGCCCTACTCCCCGACGCAACCGCGGCACGGCTCCGGACCTACCTCGAGGCGTTCACCTCACCGCGCGGCAAGACCGGTGACCCGGTGGACGACGGCAAGCGGATCCCTTACTCCCGCAAGCTCGCCCACGCCTTCGTCCACCTGCTGGAGCGACTCGACCCCGCGCGCCTGCCCGAGCACGGCGGTGACGCGACCACGGTGATCGTGACCGTCGGTCTCGAACAGCTGAAGACCGAGCTGGCCGCCGCCACCCTCCTCGACCAGCCCGGACTCGAAGGCGCCGCGAACCTGTCCGCCGCGCAGGCCCGCAGGCTGGCCTGCACCGCCAAGATCATCCCCGCGGTCCTCGGCACCCACAGCGAGGTCCTGGACCTCGGCCGCGCTGACCGGCTCTTTCGACCACCCCAACGCAGAGCCCTCCGGCTCCGCGACCGCCACTGTCGCGCCGAAGGGTGCTCGATACCGGCGACGTGGTGCGAGGCCCATCATTCGGACCCGTGGGCCCAGGGCGGTCGGACCGATCTTGCCGACGGCGTACTCCTCTGCTCGTTCCACCACCACCGCGCCCACGACCCCGCCTATCAGGTCGAAAAGCTCCCCGATCGAACGTGGCGCTTCGTCAGGAAGCGCTGAGGCGAGCCGAATGGCCCACCCCTGCTCGCCCGGCGCGCATCGGCTGGTGCATCGGTCGACCCATGTGACCCCCGCTGTTCACCACCGCGCCACCACCCGGAACGGGAACGCTCCGCCCGAGGTCACCCTGAAGCGATTCAGTCTTCGACGGTGCGGCTCTCGGTGGATCGTCCGACGCCGACCCTGCCTTCGACCGTGAATCAGAGGAGAACCCGTGCGCTCACGTCCGCCTGCGCGACGACGTCATGCCCGTGTGGTGGTGCCCACCGTTGGACTCGCGATCGGGATAGGACTGGCAGCGCCGGTCCTGCCCGCCCACGCCGCGCCGTCCGACCCGTCCGCCCCGACGAGCCCGCCACGGCTCGACGCGGCCGCGGCGGTGGACCCGGACACCCCACCGACGCTGACCCCGGCCGACGGCACGTTCCTGACCGGGACGGTGCCGGTCGAGAGCACCCCGACGGTTCCCCACGACGACGTGGTCGAGCTCGCCGTGGACGACGTACCGCTGACGGCGAGCGAGACCGCCGGCTTCGCCGAGCTGAGCTTCGACGTCGGCGCCAACTCCGCGTCCGCCGCGTTCGGCAACCACCTCCTGGTCAATGGCGGCCACCGCATCGACATCCCGACCGTCGCCAGCGAGCGGGCCACCCTGCGGATCCCTGCGGACGAGCTGGTCAGCGGCGAGAACACGATCGAGGTCGTCGTCGGCGCCACCGAGAGCAGCTGCGGCACCAACTACGACGACTTCACCCTCTCCGACTTCCGCCTCGACCTGCTCGAGGAGAGCGCCGACGGCGAGGAGAACGAGTTCACCTACGGCTTCGGCGACGGCAGCTGCGGCACCAACACGGCGCTCCTCACCAGCGCCGAGCTGACCTTCACCGTCGCCGGCACCCCTGGGGCCACCACCGGTCTGAGCGCCGAGCTGGACACCACCACCCTGGACAGCGGCCGGCACACGATCACCGCGACGACCGCGAACGGCGTCCAGGTCCGTCACGAGGTCCGGGTCAACAACTCCCCGGCCGGCGCTCCCGTGATCACCCCGGCCGACGGCACGGTGCTCACCGGCAAGCACCCCTTCATCGCCGCAGCCGAGGGCGGCGTGAGCGCGCTGCTCGTCGACGGCGACGAGCCGCAGGTGCCCGCGACACTGGCACCGGGCACCGCGCACCTCGACTTCACCGTGGGCTCCAACTCGATCGACGCCCGCTACGAGAACCACCTGCTGGTCAACGGCCACCGGGTCGAGCTCGGCGGCGACCACGTCGACGAGGTCGTCTCGATCGCGTTCCCCAACCGCTACCTGGTGCCCGGCACGAACCGGGTCGAGGTGGTCACCGGCACCATCAACGGCACCCGCGACGGCGCGCGCTGCGCCAACCACGACGACTTCGCCCTCTCCGGGATCACGTTGCGTCCCGCCGACGGCACCGTCACCCCGGTCGATGTCGCCGCGAGCTATGCGATGGGCGACGGCACCTGCGGCTCGAGCTCCAGTGCCGTCACCGAGGCGTCGCTGGAGTTCACCGTCGACGGCGCGACGACCAGCCGCACCGTGCAGACGCTGCCGCCGGGCACTGCGCGTCTGGATTACACGATGGGTGGCAACGGCGCCGACACCGGCTTCCCCAACACGGTGGAGATCAACGGCAACGTCGCCGACTTCGGTCCCCAGGAGGCCGGCCGCGCGACGCTGAGCTTCCCCAACGAGTGGCTGGTGCCCGGCGTCAACGTGATCGAGGTCGTCGCCGGCGCCGTCAACAACGGCGAGTGCGACAACTACGACGACTTCCCGCTGACCGAGCTCGACCTGGTCCCCGCCTCGGGCACCGGCACCAAGCTCACCAAGATGGAGAACGCCGAGGGAGTCGAGCACCCGGTCGCCATCGGCGACGGCACCTGCGGCAGCAGCTTCGCCTCCGCCCATCGCCGCACCCAGCTCTTCACCGTCGACGCGCCTGCCGCCGGCCTGCGCGTGGACGTGGACACCACCACGCTGGCCGACGGCGAGCACGAGATCTCCGCGACCTCGAACGGCGGCCAGCGCGCCAACCGCACGGTCGTCGTCGACAACACCGCCCCGGTGATCGCCTCCAGCGTCCCTGCGGCGGGTCAGTGGCTCTCCTCCGCGTTGGCGCTCGACCTGCAGTTCGATGACCTCTCCGGCGTGGCCGGCGACCCCGAGATCACCCTGGACGGCGAGCCGCTGGCCCTTGGCGACCCGGTCGGTCCGGGGCTGGCGCCTGGGCGCCACGTGATCCGGGTGGCCGTCACCGACGCCGTCGGCAACACCGCCACCAGGCGCCTGGCGTTCCAGAACGCGGGCATCCCGGCCGAGCCGACCGAGCTCGCGCCGCTCGACGGGACCACCGGTCTCGGCTCCGACGTCGAGCTCTCCGCCCGGGTCACGACGCCCGGCGGGAACGGCGTCACGGCCACCTTCTCCGAAGCCGAGGTGATCGCGCCGAGCACCGCGTTCGCCGGTGTCGCCGACAACATCCCCACCACCCTCGCGGTCGAGGGCGAGGAGTCCGTCGATGCCGCCTCCATCGCCCCGCTGACCGACGGTGCGCTGGAGTCCCCGGCCTCGACCGAGATCACCTTCCAGCGCTACGACGTCGAGGTGGGCGAGGTCGACGTCGCGCCGGTGCTGCGGTGGCAGGGCCTCGTCGACCCCGAGCGGACCGTGGTGCTGCGGGTCTGGGACACGGCGCGGCGGGAGTGGGTCGTGCAGACCAGCGCCCGCGGCGCGGTCGAGACCGACACCATGCTCACCACGACCGTGCCTCTCGGCCTGGTCGACGACGGCACCGTGCACGTCCTGGTCACCGGCGAGGACCCGTTCGCCGATGACCTCGACCAGCCGGACCCCGACACGAACCGGCTCGACGACCCGTCGACGTACGACTTCTCACTGGCGCACTACACGGACACGCAGTACCTCTCCGAGGGCGCAGCGGGCGGCACGTACAACGACTTCGACGGCGTCACCGAAGACTCCGACGCGATGACGGCCGAGGAGCAGGCGATCTGGCAGGCCGCCTACCGCGACACCACCCAGTGGCTCGCGCGCAATGCCGAGGAGCGCAAGGTCTCCTATGTCGCGCACACCGGCGACATCATCGAGAACAACATCAACGACGTCGACGCGGTCGGCGCGGTCAACCCCGACACCGGGCTCAACGAGCTCGCGGAGCAGGCACGCAACGAGTTCGAGCAGGCCAGCGGGTTCCAGAAGGTGCTCGACGACGCCGGCGTGGTCAGCCAGGTCGTGGCCGGCAACCACGACAACCAGCGCGGCACCGAGACCGGGGCGGAGTCGCGGTTCAACGACTACTTCGGCCCCGACCGCTACCAGGCGGCCGGCCAGGCCTGGGGCGAGAGCGGCTCCTACGGCGGCCCCTGGAAGGAGGGCGACAACCAGAACAACTACGTCCTCTTCTCCGCCGGCGGCCTGGACTTCGTCGGGATCGGCATGTCCTACGGCGTCACCCGCGAGGAGGCGGACTGGGCCGACGGGATCTTGAAGCGCTACGCCGACCGCAACGCCATCGTGCTGACCCACGACTACCTCCAACCCTCCACCGAGGCCGACGGTCGTGGCGGTGCCTACATGGGTGACGGCTCGGCGCTCTACAAGCTGCTCGTCGAAAAGAACCCCAACGTGTTCCTGGTGCTGGCCGGCCACCGTCACGGCGTCGCCACGAACGTCAAGAAGGGAGTGGGGGTGACCATGTCCAACGGAGTCGTTGAGCTGCTCGCCGACTATCAGGCCTACACGGTCACTGCCGGGGAGCTCGGCCTGGACGGCGACCTCGACGGCGACGGCGTGGTCGACCACGCACCCGAGGAGCGGTTGCGGTTCGGGGCGAGCTTCCTCCGGCTGCTGCAGTTCGACGTCGAGCGCGGCACGATGAGTGTCGACACCTACTCCCCGCATCTCGACGCGCTCGGCGCGACCGAGTACGACGTCGCCGGCGACCAGCAGCCGCGCTACAGCGGCCACGAGGACACCATGGTGCTCCCGGTCGACCTGAACAGTCGGACCACCACCCTGGTCACCGAGACGTTCGCGGCCTACCTTCCCGGCGAGCGGATCGGCACCGACACCGTTGCCTCCGGCGAGGTCGCCAGCGTGACCTGGGAGGGTCTGCCCACCGAGTCGACCCACGGCTGGATGGTCAGCGCCCGGAGCGCGGGTGGGGGCAAGGCGGTGTCGGCACCCGCCGTGTTCGCCACCGCCGGAGCCGTCGACCCCACCCTCACCGTGGATCCGGTGACGGTCGGATACGGCGAGGACGTCGATGTCGATGTCGAAGTCGAGGTCGGGGACGGCCCGGAGGCGACCGGTGAGCTGACGATCCGCGACGGCGACGAGGAGCTGGCCACTGCCACGCTGGAGGACGGCGCGGCCACCCTCACCGTGCCGGCCGGCCTGCAGCCGGGCGACCACGACCTGACCGTGGTCTACGGCGGCGACGAGCGGGTCGCCGGAGCGGAGACCACCGTTCGGGTCACCGTCACCGCCGACGACGCGCCCGAGGCGACCACCAGTCCGAGCATCGCCGGCTCCCCGGAGGTCGGGGAGACGCTGAGCGCCGACCCCGGCATCTGGGACGTCGACGACGTCGAGCTCACCTACCAGTGGCTGCGGGACGGTGCGCCGATCGACGGGGCCACCGCGTCGACGTACCAGGTCGGAAAGGCTGACATCCGGACCAGCCTGCGGGTGCAGGTCACCGCGACCGCGACCGGGCGCTCGCCCGGCTCGGCCACCTCCGCATCGGTGCTGGTCGCGAAGGCCGGGTCGACGACGCGGGCGAAGGCGCCGGCACGGGTCAAGCGGAAGCAGCGGGCGGTGGTCACCGTGACCGTCGCCGCGACCGGACTCACCCCGACCGGCACGGTGCAGATCCGCGAGGGTGCCCGGGTGGTCGGCACTGCCCGACTGGTCGACGGCACGGCGAAGGTGCGGATCCGCCGACTGGCTCCCGGCCGCCACCGGCTGACGGCGGTCTACGCCGGCAGCGCCGCGGTCGAGGGCTCCACCTCCAGTGCGGTGGTGGTGCGGGTGTTGCGGCGCTGACTCTGGCTCGAGTCCGCCCCCGGGTCGGTCGGGTTGACCAGATCAGTCTGGTCAACCCGACCGATGCCGGCTACCGTGGAGACATGAGGACAACGGTCAACGTCCAGGAGGCGAAGACCCGCCTCTCCGAGCTCCTCAAGCGGGTCGAGGCGGGCGAGGCGATCGTGATCGCCCGGGCGGGGAAGCCGGTCGCCGAACTGACTCCCGTGCGCAAGGTTGACCTAGTCTTCGGCGGCTTCGACCTGGTGGTCGACGACGACTTCTTCGCGCCGCTCCCGGAGGAGGAACTCAGCGCCTGGGAGGGGCGCACTGAGGTATGACCGGCCTCTTGCTCGACACCCACGTGTTGCTCTGGCTGGCTGTCGACAGCCCGCGCGCGACTCCTGCGATGCGGCGCCGGTTGGAGTCCGCGCCTGAGCGACTCATCTCCGCTGCGTCGACCTTCGAGATCGCGACGAAGGTGCGGCTGGGCAAGATCGCTGGAGGGCGGAGCATCCTCGACGGCTGGGGTCGGTTGTCCCGCCAACTGCAGGCCTCCGAACTGCCGCTGACCGCGGCCCACATGGCGCGGGCAGGGACCCTCATATGGAGTCATCGCGACCCCTTCGACCGGATGTTGGTTGCCCAAGCACAGTTGGAGGGAGTCGCGCTGGTTACCCAGGACGCGGAGATCCGGAGCTTCGAGGACGTTCGCACGGTGTGGTCCTGACCATCCGCGCCAGCGGCCCGGGTGCGCGATCGGCGAGGGTGCGGCGGATAGGTTGCCCTCGTGGGTGTCGTAGGAAATCTCGACCGGGGGCAACGCCGCCGGTCGGTCTTCGGCTTCCCGCTCGCGGTCATCTACAAGTTCTTCGACGACCAGGGCAACTACCTCGCGGCGATCCTCACCTTCTACGCGTTCCTCGCGATCTTCCCGCTGCTGCTGCTCGCCACCTCGATCTTCGGCTTCATCCTCGAGGGGCGTCCCGACCTGCAGGAATCGGTGATCGACTCCGCGCTCGGCCAGTTCCCGATCATCGGCGACCAACTCGGCCGCCCGGAGGGGATCCAGGGCTCCACCGGCGGTGTGATCATCGGTGCCCTCGGCGCCCTCTACGGTGCGATCGGGCTCGGCCTGGCGCTGCAGAACGTGCAGTCCGCAGCCTGGGCGGTGCCGCGCAACAGCCGCCCGCACCCGGTGATGACCCGGATCAACAGCGTCTTCATCCTGGCCGTCGCCGGCACCGCGATCCTCACCATCTCGGTCGGGTCGGCGGTGCTCACCGAGACCGAGCTGGTCGGCAGCCTGTCGAACTACAGCTGGTTCCACTGGGTGGTCCGCGCGCTGACCGTGCTGATCCTCGGCTCGCTGCTGACCGTGCTGCTGCGGATGGCGGCGGCGCGCGCGATCCGGCAGAACGTGGTCAACGCGGCGCCCGGCGGCTACACGATCGCGGTGATGTGGCAGTTCCTGCAGTGGATCGGCACCGAATACGTCACCAACGTGATCGGCAGCGCCCGCGGCAACAACATGAACGAGACGTTCGCCGTGGTCCTCGGCCTGATGGCGCTGCTGTACGTCGGCGCGATCATGGGTGTGCTCGGCATCGAGGTCAACGTGGTGCTCGCCCGTCGGCTCTGGCCCCGCGCCCTGCTCACCCCGTTCACCGACGCGGTCGACCTCACCGAGGCCGACCGGCGGGCCTACGCGATGTATGCGCAGATGCAGCGACACAAGGGGTTCGAGACGGTCGCGGTGCGGTTCGAGGGCCGCGACGGCGACACCCACGCGATCGTGCTGGACCCGAAGACCGAAGAGGTCATCAAGCAACACATCCCCGGTCAGCCGCCACGCCCCGAAGCCGCCGACGAGCCGACCCAACCGATGGACCTCGCCGAGCTCGAGCGGCTCCGTCAGCCGGGCGGGGCCGGCGGCCCACAGGCGGGTCCGCCGGCCAAGGGTGCGCAACGACGGGCCTCCCGCTCCCGCCAGATCCCCAGTGCGGTACGACGCGTGGGCGGTCCGGTACACCCGCCCGGCGACGACACCGCCGAGCGTCCCCGGCCCCAGGAGGGCCAGGACGAGAGCTGAACAGGCTCAGCCCCCGGAGCCGCCCTCGGCGATCTCCTTGCTGGTCAGCGGCCGCCACGGGGAGGGCTCCTCGCGGGTGGACGGGGCATCCGGGCTGACCCCCTGGTTCCACCACTGAGCCTCGAAGGCGGTGTCGCCGAGCTGCACCCGATCGCCCTTCGTGTACACGGCTCCTGCGCGCCACTCGGGGAACGTGCCGGCCGGCACCGTGGGGCTCGGCTCGGGGGTCTCGCCGGGCAGCACCGGCCCGAGCAGCTGCCAGGCCGAGGCGCCCTCGGCCACGGTCGGATCGTCGGGGACGTCGCCACTGGTCCACCAGCGGGCGACGTACACGTTCTGGTGCCAGACGACGCGCTCGCCCTCGAGGTAGACCTGCTCCTCGTTCCAGATCTGGTACGGGCTGGTGGCCGGGTCGTCGGAGGGGATCTCGGTCGGGTTCTGGGTGGGCTGCGTGGTGGCGTCCGGGTCGGGCGCACCCTCGACGTCGGCGCCGAGCACGGCGGCGAAGGCGCCGGCCTCCTGGTCCAGGCCACTGCAGGAGTCGGAGACCACGGTGACGTCGGGCCAGTTGTCGCTGCACGAACGGTCCCGGTTGAGTGACCACATCGAGAGCCGGCCCAGCTCGTGATCGGCGGCGAACTGCTTCAGCTGCTCGGCGTCATCGAGGTCGAAGATCTCGCCGGCCACATCGTTCTGGCCGAGCATCGGGGTCGCGCCGATCATCCGCCACAGCTGGGCGGTGGTCTTGCGCTCCTCCCGCTCGGCGTAGATCCGGTCGAGCTGCTCGTGGGTGCTCTCCAGCGTCTCGATCGACGCCTCGGCCATGGACTGGTCGGCGTCCTTGGACTCCGCGTAGTTCATCGTCATCACGTTGACGCCGGCCAGGTCGACCCCGCCGTCGAGGGTCGCGCTGATCAGCCCGAGGACGTCGTCGGGCAGCCCGTGCGGCGCTCCCGGGACGGTCAGCCACACGGCCACGTCCTCCTCGTCCTGCAGCCGGGCCAGCGCCTCGGCGCGCCGCTGGTGTGCTGCGCTGTCGGTGAGCGCCTCGCCCTCGATGTCGAGGTCGAGCACGCCCACCTGGTAGCGCAGCGCCACCTCGCGATAGGCCTCGTAGAGCGCGTCGGTCTCCTCGCAGGCAACCGCCAGCTCGGTGTTGGCCTGGCCGCCGAACGAGACGATCGGGACGCCGCCGAGCTGGCGCAGCCGGGCGATCCGCCGATCCAGGTCGAGGTCCTCGCCGGCGCCGGCCAGGTCGTAGAAGCCGCCCCAGGACGGCTCGCACGCATCGTCGGGGTCGGCCACCACGAAGGCCAGCACGGCGTTGGGCCCCGCGCCCGAGGTCGGCTCTTCGAAGGCCAGTTGGGGGGTCGCGGTCACGTCGACGTACCCGGCGAACCAGGAGTCCTCGGGGACCGCCACGCGGGAGTCCTCGAACCACTGCCATCCGCGCAGCGACCCGAAGACCACCCCGGCAGCGACGAGCAGCACGACGCCGAGGCGTCGGAACGAGAGGCGACGACCTGCCACCAGTGACATCCGTCGGTTCCCCCTCACGATCACCGAACCCGGTCCCCATGAACCGTTCGGGCACTACCCTACGGAGTAGTGCGCCGTCGTCACCGAAATCAGGGGGATTCGTGAACACCAGTGCTCCCGCCGTCGCACGACGGCGCCGGCAGTGGGGTGCCGAACGACGCTCGGAGCCGATGCCGATCGTGCACCTGATCCCCAGCACCGCGAAGCTGACCTGGGGTCGGATCGGGATCACGGTCACCGTGCTCTGCTGGGTCGCCTACGTCATCTCGACCATCGTGCGGCACTTCCTCAACGACGTCGGTGGCTTCCGGTTCACCATGGAGGCGATCTCCTACCTGCTGGTGGTCACCGCCCTCACCTTCTCCGCCCTGATGTACCTGACCGCCCGGCAGGGGGCGCTCAAGCGGTTCCGATCCCACCGACGGGTGCCGCGCGGGCTGCTCGACGCACACTTCACCGAGACCGGGGCACCGATGACGGTGCTGATCCCGTCCTACGCCGAGGAGCCGGACATCGTCCGGCTGACGTTGTGGAGCGCGGCGCTGCAGGAGTATCCGGATCTGCGGGTGGTGCTGCTCATCGACGACCCGCCGTTCCCGACCGACCCCGACGTCCTGGCCAAGCTGGAGGCCACCCGGGCGCTGGGTGCGGAGATCGAGGAGCGGCTGGCGGCGCCGTACCAGCGCGCTCGAGCGACCTTCGACAAGTGGGACCAGCGGCTGCGCTCCTGCGAGATCGCACCGGCCGAGTGCCTCGAGGACGCGGCCGCGATCTACCTGGCCTCCGCGGAGTGGCTGGAGCAGATGGCCGAGGAGGAGGTCATCTCCGACCACGTCTCGGAGTTCTTCGTCGACCAGGTACTGATGTCGCTGGCCAGTGAGCTGCGGCTGAGCCTGCTGGGCCTGGAGGCGGCGATCGACCAGGACGGCCGGATGGCCGCCGAGCGGGCACGGGAGCTGCTGCGTCGGCTGCTGTGGATCTTCGCGGCGCGGATGGACAGCTTCGAGCGCAAGCGCTACGCCTCGCTCTCCCAGGAGGCCAACAAGGCGATGAACATCAACTCCTACCTGGGGTTGATGGGCGGCACCTGGCGGCCCACCGAGACCGCCGACGGCACCATGCTGGTGCGCCTCGAGGCCGACCAGGACGGCGAGGACGGGGACCTGCACTTCCCGGACCCGGAGTATCTGCTCACGCTGGATGCCGACTCGCAGCTGCTGCGCGACTACTGCCTACGCCTGGTCTACTTCCTGGAGCAGGAGGAGAACCTGGACGTCGCGATCACGCAGACGCCGTACTCCTCCTATCGCGGGGCGCCGACCCGGATCGAGCGGGTGGCCGGCGCGACCACCGACATCCAGCACATCCTGCACCAGGGGATGACCTACCACGGGGCGACGTTCTGGGTGGGCGCCAACGCGGTGATCCGGCGGCGGGCGCTGGAGGACATCGTGCAGGTCGAGACCGTCGGCGGCCACGAGGTCCGCACCTACATCCAGGACCGCACCGTCATCGAGGACACCGAGTCCTCCGTCGACATCGCCGCGGCCGGGTGGCGCCTGATCAACTATCCCGAGCGGCTCAGCTACTCCGCGACGCCCCCGGACTACGGATCACTGGTGGTGCAGCGGCGCCGGTGGGCCAACGGCGGCCTGCTGATCTTCCCCAAGTTCTGGGCGCAGCGCGGGCCACGGGCGCGGGAGGGGCGCCCGATCCGGATGGGTGAGTTCACCCAGCGGCTCAACTACATGGCCTCGATCGCCTGGGCCAGCTTCGCGCTGGTCTTCATCCTCTTCTACCCCTACGACGGCCGCCTGCTCAGTCCGCTGGTGGTCGGCGCCGCGCTGCCCTACTTCCTGGCGATGGCCAGCGACCTGCGGCTCTGCGGCCACCGCGCCAGTGACGTCTTCCGGATCTACGGGTTCAACCTGGTGCTGTTGCCGGTCAACCTGGCCGGCGTGCTCAAGTCGATCCAGCAGGCGTTCACCGGCGAGAAGATCCCGTTCGCCCGGACGCCGAAGGTGCGCAACCGCACCGCCGCGCCCGGGCTGCACGTGCTGGTGCCTTACCTGATCGTCATCTACTCGCTGATCACCGTCTGGCGCAGCTATCAGCACGAGAACTGGGGCAACCTCGCCTTCGCCGCCTTCAACGCGGTCCTCGCCGCGTGGGCCATCCGGGCCTACATCGGCGTCGGCAACTCGCTGGTGGACATGGTGATGGGCGTCGTGAACTGGCTCTTCGTGCCGGTCGCCAAGCCTGCCCCGCCCCGCAATGACGACGACCTGGTGCGTGAGGTCGACTGGGACGCGATCCTCTACCACGGGGATCGGCGGCTCGGGCGTGACCTGCGCCGTCGCGACGACCGGCGCCGGCGGATCGTGCGAAGCCGCTGAGTCTGATCGATCGCTGAGTCCGATCAGTCGCGGAGCAGGGCGCGCAGCCGGCCGAGCACCTCGTCGTCGAGGCCGAGGCCCTCGCGCAGGTAGCTGTCGCGGTCGCCGTACGACGCCTCCACGGCGTCGCTGGCCGCGCGCAGGAAGCTGATGTCGGCGATCAGCGTGGGCTCGAACACCTTGGCTCGCTCGGGGCCGGCCGCGTCGACGATCGTCGCCCTCAGCCGAGCGCGGCTGGCAGCGCTCCGGGCGTTGGTGAGCAGGTAGTCGCTGGCGATGGTGGCGTCGTCGACACCGGCGATGTGCAGCAGCAGTGCGGCCGTCCAGCCGGTGCGGTCCTTGCCGGCGGTGCAGTGGAAGAGCTGCTTGCCGCCGCCTGCCAACTGGCGCAGTACGCCGCCGAGGTGGTCGCGGCTGTGCGGGTCGTCGACGAACCCGCGGTAGACGGTGTGCATGATCTCCTCGGCGTCATCGACGGTCTGCACCGCCGCAACCCGCTCCATCGGGATGCCGAACAGGTCGTAGTGCAGCCAGGTGGCGCCGGGGACCTCGGGGTCGGGGTGGCGGTCGATCTCGCCCTGCGAGCGGAGGTCGATGATCGCGGTCAGTCCGAGCGCGGTGAGCGTCTCCAGGTCGGCGCCGGAGAGGCGCAGCTCGTTGGAGCGGAAGAAGACGCCGGTGCGCACCCGGCCACCGTCGGTGGTGGCGTAGCCGTCGCCGGCCACGTCGCGGAAGTTGTCGACGGTTGCCAGGCGCAGGAGGTCTTCGTTGCTCACGGTGCGCAGGCTAGAGCAGGGCGGCCACCGGGAGGTGAACGGCTCCCGGCCGGTGCCTCAAACCGGTGGGTGGCGGGTTCAGCCCCGCTTCGGCGGGAGCGGCACGAACATCGAGGTGCGGGCGGCGTACGCGGGATAGCCCGGCCGTTGCATCATGGTCCGCTCCAGCAGCTTGGCCCCGGTCGCGCCGACCAGGAAATAGGTCATCGCCACCGGCGCCAGCACCGTGGCCAGCCCCAGCTCCCACCCGGAGCCGAGCCCACCGGCGAGCCAGATACCCCACCACACGCAGGAGTCGCCGAAGTAGTTCGGGTGCCGGGTGTAGCGCCACAGCCCGGTGTCCAGCACCGGCGCTCGCTCCGCCTTCGGCACCTTCTTGTACGACGCCAGCTGGGCGTCGCCGACCGCCTCGAAGACCAGCCCCACCACCCACAGCGCGACGCCGACGCCGACCGCCCAGGCCCATCGGACCTCGGCCAGCGCCCCTGCCGCCGCCGGCAGTGCGATGAACGCCATCACCAGCCCCTGGACCGCGAAGACCTTCCTGATCGCAACCCCGATCCCGACGTCGGCCAGCGGCCCACCGAGGAGCTTCTCGTAGCGCGGATCCTCGCCGGTGTGGTTGCGCTGCAGCAGATGTCCGGCCAGGCGCAGTCCCCACGCCCCGACGAGGACGAGCAGGACGAGGGTGCGCCACGCCGTACCGTCGCCGAGCAGCGTGGCGACGCCTGCTGCGACGACGGCGATCGCCACGAACCCCAGCCCCCACGCGGTGTCCACGACCACCACCCGTCCCTGCCGCTGCGCAACGAGCGCGGTCACCGCCATCGTCGCGGCCGCGACGAGCAGTGCGACGGCAGCTCCGAGAGCGAAGGCGGTCCAGGGGTCAGTCACCGTTCACCACGCCCGCCGCCACGCCAACCCGTGCTCCGCACCGGGCCGCACCAGCAGGATCTGGTCGACCCCCATCCGACCGTCGCGGAACGCCCGGGAGCCGCCGACCAGGTAGAGCTCCCAGACCCGGACCAGCTCCTCACCGACCAGCTCGGTGATCGCGGCCCGGTTCTCCTCGAATCGCTCGATCCACCCGGCCACGGTCAGCACGTAGTGCTCGCGCAGCGCGTGTACGTCGCGGGCCTCCAGACCGGCCTGCTCCAGCAGCGCGACGGTCGCACCGACCGGCCGCATGTGCATGTCCGGCGCGATGAAGTGCTCGATGAATGGTCCGCCACCGGGATGGTCGCCGTCGGGGCGCGACATCTGCTGCACCAGCACCCGGCCACCGGGGCGGACGGCGTCGTGCAGCACCCGCGCATAGGTGGGGTAGTTGCGCTGTCCGACGTGCTCGCCCATCTCGAGGGAGACCACGGCGTCGTACTCCTCATCTGGTGCCGGTACGGCGTCGCGGTAGTCGCGCACCTCGAAGGAGACGAGGTCGGTGAGTCCTCGGCGTTCGGCGGCGGCGGTCGCGAACCGTTGCTGCTCGGCGGCGATGGTCACCCCGGTGACCTCGACCCCGAAGTGCTCGGCGGCGTGCAGCGCCATCGAGCCCCAGCCGCACCCGACGTCGAGCAGCCGCATGCCCGGTTCCAAGCCGAGCTTGCGGCAGACCAGATCGAGCTTGGCGTGCTGCGCCTCGACCAGGGGCGTCTCCGGCGAGGCGTAGTACCCGCACGAATAGGCCATCGCGACCGGATCGAGGATGAGTGAGTAGAAGTCGGCGGTGGTGTCGTAGTGGTGGCTGATCGAGGCGCGGTCCCGACGCCGGCTGTGTCGTCGGCCGGTGATCCGAGCCTGGCTGTCCGGGGCAGCCGGTGGACGTCCGACGAGGTCGAGCTCGAACGCGGCACGCGCGGCGCCGAGCATCGCGGTCAGGGAGGGTCGTCGGCCACCGAGGTCGCGTTCCTCGGCCACAGCGAAAGCCAGGGTCAGGGCGCGGTCCAGCTCGGCCAGCCCGCCCTGGACGACCAGGTCGTCGGTCACATAGGCCTGCGCCGCGCCGAGCTCGCTCGGGTGCCACACGAGACGTCGCAGCGCATCGGGGGAGCGCAGCTCGACCACCGGCAGCGTGGCCCCCGTCCCGTCCTGGGTCGGGCCCGCCGCCGAGCCGTCCCAGGCGACGAGCCGCACCGGGAGGTCGCCCCCGATGAAGGGGCGCAGCGTGTCCTCGAGCCGGGTGGCGACGCCGTCGGTCGGCGGGGCGTCGTACTTGTCAGCCGAAACCCGCACGACACGCCGTGCGCCTTCGGCGTGTCGTGCGGGTTTAACCGGCTGACCGGCGAAACCCGCGCCGGTCATCGCCGCACCTCCGGCACGAACACCAGCTGGTGGTCGTCGATGTAACCGGCGGCGAACCCCGCCCGGCAGTACTGCAGGTAGAAGTGCCACATCCGGCAGAACATCGCGTCGAACCCCAACGCCAGCACCTGCTCGCGGGCCGTGTGGAACGCGTCGTCCCAGCGCTGCAGGGTCAGCGCGTAGTCGGCGCCGATCGCCAGGTCGTCGGCGACCCGCAGACCGGTGTCGGCGAGGGCCTCGTCGATCGCTTCCAGGGACGGCAGCGCGCCGCCGGGGAAGATGTACTTGGTGATGAAGGTGTGGGTCTCCCGGGTGGCCCGCCTCCGGTCCTCGGGCATCGTGATCGCCTGGATCGCCACCTTCCCGTCGGGCGCGAGTACGTGCGCCAGTGTCGAGAAGTACGTCGGCCAGTACTCGGCGCCGACCGCCTCGATCATCTCCACGCTGAGCACTGCGTCGTAGGCGTGGGCGGCCGCCGGATCGTCCAGCAGCGCCCGGTAGTCGCAGAGGTCGACCCGGACCAGGTGAGCCAGTCCGGCAGCCTCGATCCGCTGCAACGCGAGCGCCCGCTGCTCCACCGAGAGCGTGATGGAGCGGACCTCGGCGCCACGCTCGGCGGCTCGGATCGCCAGCTCGCCCCACCCGGTGCCGATCTCCAGCACACGGGTGCCCGGCCCGACTCCGGCGCGGTCGAGCAGCCGGTCGGTCTTGCGGTGCTGGGCGGCCAGGAAGGCGGCGTCATCGATCCGCTCGGGCTCGGCGCGCTCGTCCGCGGTGAAGAGCGCCGAGGAGTAGGAGAGCGAGGGGTCCAGGAAGAGAGCGAAGAGCTCGTTGGAGAGGTCGTAGTGGGCGGCGACGTTCTCCTGCGTGTGCGAGCGCGCGCCTCGGTGGGTATGTGGCAGCCGGGTGGCCACCACGGTTCGCAGCGACTGCAGGGCCGGGGGCACCAGCCGCGCCATCCGCGCGGCGAGCACCTCCAGGAAGTCGCCCAGGGCGCCCGGCGGCTGGTCGCCCTCATCCCACGCCCCGGTCAGGTAGGCCTCGCCGAAGCCGATCAGCTGGTCTCGAGCGAGCCGCGCATAGAGCTCGTCGGGCCGATGCACGTGGACCGTCGGTCCGCCCTGCCCGAGCACCTCGGCCGGCCCGTGCTCGCCGTCGGCCACCAGCACGGTGACCGGGAGCCTGTCGATCGCGCGGCGGAAGAGTCGCCGGGCGATTCGCGCCGCGATCCCGTACGACGGCGGCTCGGCCAGGTCGGCCCAGCGGTCTGCGTCGATCGGGCTGGTCGGGCTGGTCGGGGTGGCGGGTCTGGTGGTGCCACACGGGTCGTCGATCGTGGTCATGGCCGGCCTCCGGTTCGGTCGCCGTGTGGAGCGGGATGGTCGGTCGGGCGAGGTTGGACCGGTACCCGACGCAGCCAGAGCCAGACCCCGTGCAGGTGGATCGAGACCGCGCCCCGCAGTCCGGCCAGCGCGACCCGCGGCTCGGGCGCCGGCGTCCCGGTCAGGGCTGCGGTGAACCGACCGGACTCGGGGGTCTGCGGTCCGGGGTCGAGGGTCACGGCGAGTTGGAGCCTGCCTTCGAGATCGCGGGTCGGTGACGGCACGCGGACCTGGTAGTGGCCGTCGGTGCCGTGGAACGGCGAGACGTACATGGCCTTGTCGATCGCGCCTCGCCCGTCGGCATCGACGTCGAGCAGGTAGGCGTGCCGGTCGCCGTAGGTGTTGTGCACCTCGACCACCGTCGCGTCCGGACGCTCGCCGCGCTCCGGCCCGTCCGCGGCACGCCACACCCAGTGCACCGAGATCGGGTTGAAGCAGTGGCCGAGTGCGCGCGGCTGCGCGGCCATCAGCGCCCGCCCGCCGCGCAGGTCGAGGCCGGCCTCGGCGAGGAACCGGTCGAGGCCCTCGCGGACGGTCACCTCCTCCCCGGTGAAGTGGTCGCGTCCCTCGAAGGTGCCGCGGCGCCAGCCCGCTCTCGGCCGGAGCGCGCGCGGGTCGTCGAGGTCCACCACCCACATCCGGGACCGCAGGGTGAAGCGGTGCCGCAGTGGCGCGCGGCGGGTGTGGGTGAGGGTGGTGGCGTAGGCGGTGCGGCTCGGCGTGCGTCGTACCTGACTCTCCTGTTGGATCTCGATGTCTGAAGCAACCGAGATGTCAGGTACGACGGTGACGGTCGGCCAGCCGAACCCCAACCGCTCGACCGCGGCCAGCCCCGAGCGCGCACCGTCCTCGTGGAACCCCCACCCGTGGTAGGCGCCGGCGAAGACGATCCGGTCGGTGTCGATCTCCGGTAGGCGTGCCCGGGCCGCCACCGAGCTCGGGGTGTACTGCGGGTGTTCGTAGGCGCGTCGCGCGAGCACCGTGGCCGGATCGACGAGGTCTTCGGCGCCGAGGGTGACCAGATAGCGCCGGGTCGTGTCCAGACGCTGCAGCCGGGTCAGGTCGTAGGTGACCAGCACCGAGCCGCGGCCCGGCTGGTTCGGCGATTCGGCGGGACGCCGGAAGTTCCAGGCCGCGCGGGCGGAGCCGGCCTGGGGCAGCAGCGAGGTGTCGGTGTGCAGCAGGGCCGTGTTGGCGGCGTACGGAAGCGCGGAGAGCACCTCGGTCTGGGCTGCGGTGGGCGCGGTGAGCATGCCGAGCGCCGCCGCGGGATGGGTGGCGATCACTGCTGCGTCGTACTCCTCGACACCGTCCTCGACGGCCACCCGGACCCCGCCGGCGTGCTCGGCCACCGAGGTCACCGTGGCGTCCAGGGCGATCTTGCCGCCGCGCTCGGTCAGCGCATGGGCGACCGCGTCGACATAGCTGACCGAGCCCCCGGTCACGGTGCGCCAGGTCGGGGACCCGAAGACGCCGAGCATCCCGTGGTGGGCGAGGAACGTGAACAGGTAGCCGGCCGGATAGTCCAGCGCGTCGGCGGGGTCGGTGGACCAGACCGCGGCGACCAGCGGCTCCATGAAGTGCCGCCGGAAGTACGGCGTGAAGCGGCCGTCGTCCAGGAACGAGCCGAGGGTGGTGAGGTCCGCCGTCGCCGGAGCGCCCTGCTGCCCGGCCAGCAGGGCGCGGGCCTGCCGGTGGAACCGCGGGATCTCGGTGAGCATCCGCCAGAAGTGCGGGTCGCGCAGGTTGCGTCCGCCGGGGAAGAGCCCTCGCGGTCCGAGCGCCCCGGCCCACTCCACGCCGGTGCCGCGGTCGCTGACTGAGAGCGACATCTCCGAGGGCTGGGTCGGCACGCCGAGCTCGGCGAAGAGGCGTAGCAGGGTCGGGTAGGTGCGCTCGTTGTGCACGATGAACCCGGTGTCGATGGCCAGCTCCCGGCCGGTCGCGGTGTCCTGGACCAGGTGGGTGTCGGCATGCCCGCCGAGCCGCCCGTCCGCCTCGTAGAGGGTGACTTCGGCGGTGCGGGAGGCGACGTAGGCGGCGACCAGCCCGGCGACACCGGAGCCGATCACGGCGACCCGCTCCACGGCCCGCTCGTCGTCGGTCGGCATCAAGCCTCCAACGGGAAGAGCGCGATGGGGTCGGTGGTCGGCTCCTTCGAGCCGCCGTCCGGTTCGACAGTGATCCCGACGGCTGTCGCCTCGGCCGCGTCGCCCTCGAGCAGCAGGGTGGTGTCCGGGTCGTCGGGCATCAGGCCGGCGGAGAGCATCGAGCCCTCCGGCGTCTCCAACCACAGCTGGTAGACCCGGCCGGCCGGGGCGTTCGCCATGTCCTCGGTGACGATCACGGCGTGGCCCTCGTTGCGGGAGAGCACCACGGTGGCGCTGGAGCCGTCCGGGAAGTCCTGCCGCACCCGGGTGGCGTCGTCGGCCTCGAGCACCCGCTCGGTGGTGCTGGGGGTGGCGATGGTGTCGCCGCCGTCCTCGGCCCACGGACGCAGCCATGCGGTGCCGACGGCGAGCGCGATCAGGACCACCGCCGCGGCGACCAGGAGGGTGCGCCCGGACCTCCAGCGGCGGCGGGCACGTCGGTGGTCGGTCGGAGCATCGCCGCCGGTGGCCGGGGGAAGGGGACGGACCGTCTCGATCCCGGCGAGCACGGCGTCACGCAGCGCCGGCGGCGGTGCCACCTCGTCGGTGGCCAGCAGGGCCGCGGTCTCCTGCAGCTCGGCGACCTCGGCGCGGCACTCGGCGCAGTCGGCCAGATGACGCTCGAAGCGAGCGCGCTCGACCTCGTCCAGCGCGTCCACCGCGTAGGCCCCGGAGAGACCGTGCAGATCAGCGCTCACCTGGTCGCCTCCGTCCGAGTGTTGGGTGTGATCGGTCATCGTCCTACTCCGATCGCGTCGCGCAGCCGGATCAGGCCGTCGCGGATCCTGGTCTTCGCCGTCCCCACCGGCAGGTCCAGCAGGGCGGCGACCTCGGTGTGGGTGTAGCCCCCGAGGTAGGCCAGCTCGACCGCCTCCCGTTGGATCTCGGTGAGGTCGGCCAGTGCAGTCCGCACCCGCTTGGCCTCCAGCGAGGCATGGGCGGCGTCGGCGGTCACGTCGTGCTCGACCGCCTGGTTCCGTTGGTGGTACGTCGTCTCCCGCCGGCTGGCCGCCTCCGCCGACCGGACCCGGTCCACTGCCTTGCGGTGCCCGATGGTCAGCAGCCAGGAGAGTGCGCTGCCGCGGTCGGCGTCGTAGCGGCTCGCGGTCCGCCACACCTCCAGGTAGGTCTCCTGGGTGACCTCCTCGGCCTGGGCCGGGTCGCGGACCACGCGGAGCACCAGCCCGTGCACGCGCGCCGCGGTGGCGTCGTACAACCGGGCGAAGGCGTCGCGGTCGCCGCGTGCCGAGCGATTCAGCAGCGCCGCGAGGTCGGCGCCGGACGGCGCCCCCGGGTCGGGGACGCCGTCGAGGCCGGGACGGGCCGGGTCCATGGGTTGATCCTTCCGAAGTGGTGGTGACGTGGCTAGCACCCCAGAGGGCGAAGCCGCGTCACTGGACCCCGGTCATCACCTTGTCGATCACGTAGACCGTGGCGTTGGCCGTCGGGATGTTGCCGCACAGCACGTTGGCGGTGACGGTGCCGTCGGTGACGGTCATCCCGGACTCGGCGTCGCCCTCGACCGTGATCATGTCGCCGGCCAGGGTCTCGTGCTCGCCGGCCACGGCATCCGCTGTCGCGTTCTCACCGACCACGTGGTGGGCCAGCACCTGGTAGAGCATCGAGTCCTGCCCCTTCTTCTTGCCCTCGGCGACCATCGCGTTGAGGTCCTTCGGCTTGAACTCCTCGAAGGCGCCGTTGTAGGGGGCGAAGACGGTGAGCGCCTCCGCGCCGTTGAGGGTGTCGGCCAGGCCGTCGATCGAGCCGACCGCGGTGACCAGGGTGCTCAGCAGCGGGTTGTTGCTGGCGGCGGTGGCCACGGTGTCATCGACCATGCCGTCCAGGGAGCCCTCGCCGTCGGTGGGGATCTCGGAGCAGGCAGGCCCGAAGGTCTCTGCCATCGCGCCGGTGCTGCCCTCGGCGCTCTCGGAGCCTTCGTCCATCGGCGATTCGCTGGTCTGGCTGGTGGTGTCGTCCGCTCCGGTGTCGTCGGAGCCGTCGTCCTCGCTGCCGCAGGCGGCCAGGGAGACCGAGAGGGCCAACGCCGCGGCGATGCCGGCGGTACGACGCAGGGGGCGCGTGAGGTGCTGCATGAGACTGCCTTCCCGTCGGGGGTGTCTGATGCAGGTGGTTCGGAGCCGGTGACGGGGCGGATGGGTGGGCGGTCAGGATTTCTTCGACGCCGCCCTCGTCCTCTCGCCGGTCAGTCGGCGGGCCGGATCTCGCCGCTGCCCCGCTCCACCAGCTCGTGTTGCACCACGACGTGACGGGGAGCGTCGGTGGCTCCCTCGAGTCGGGACAGCATCAGCCGAGCGACCTCGGCGCCGATGGTGGCGACGTTCTGCCGGATCACGGTGAGACCGACGAGGTCGGCCAGCGGGAAGTCGTCGTACCCGACGAGGGCGACGGAGTCCACGGCACCCGCCTCCCGGAGGGCGCGCAGGGCACCGGCGCTCAGGATGTTGCGCAGCGTGATGACAGCGGTCGGCGGCTGGTCGCCGGACATGAGCTGCCCGACCACGCGCTCGGCCGCGTCGCTCTCCCGGAGATCCTCGTGGAACGAGACCTCGGCGTCGGGGCCGAACTCGCCGACCGCGCTTTTCACGCCCTCGATCCGCAGTCGAGCGGTCTCGATGGTCACCAGGTCCGACAACACGGCGATCCGCCGATGCCCTGCCGCCAGCACGTGCCGGGCGGCGTCGTAGCCGCCCTGGCTGTTGTCGACCGTGACGGAGTCGACGTCGATCCCGTGCGGGTGCCGATCCACGAAGACCGCGGGGAGCCCCGCGCGGAGGTCGGCCGCGAGATAGTCCTGCCGCTCCGTGGCGGGCATGATCACGAGACCGTCGACGCGGCGCGAGACCAGGTCGTTGACCAGCACTCGCTCGCGGTCTGGTTCCTCATCGAGACTGGCCGCGAGCAGGGCGATCTGATGCGGGCGGCAGGCGTCCTCCAAGGCGCGGAGGACGCCGCTGGAGAAGCTGTTGCCGACGTCTTGGAGCAGCACCCCCAACACTCTCGCCCGTCCGGTACGCCGGCGCAGGTTGCTCGCTGCGAGGTTGTGCCGGTAGTCGAGCTGCTCGATGGCGCGCTGGACCCGCTCGCGCACCGCCGGAGTGACGGGTGCTTCGTCGTTCACCACCCGGGAGACCGTCTTCAGGCTGACACCCGCGAGAGAAGCGACCTCACGCATGGTCGCTCGTGGCTTGCCGCTCAAGTCTCACTCCTCTGCCAGGCACCGCGCCCGGATCGCTTCGCAAGAAAGTATCCCCCCGAACTGTTGACGTGACGGGGGCCACATCGCTTCAATACGTTGACATCGTTGTCATCACCTCCGACGGAAGGTCGAACATGCAGAAGAACTCACGTCGCGTCCTGGCAGGCGCAGGGGCTGTCGTGCTGGCGGTCAGCCTCGCCGCGTGTGGCGGGTCGGGCGCCGCGGACGACGACGAGGCCGTCGGCGTCACCCTCATCACCAAGGACTCGATCAACCCGTTCTTCGTGACGATGCAGGACGGTGCCAAGAGCGCGGCCGGCGAGGAGAACGTCGACCTCACGATCGCCGCCGGCGCCGAAGACGGCGATGAGGCAGGGCAGATCGCCGCGATCGAGGAGTCCATCGCACGCGGTGACGACGGCATCCTGATCGTGCCGAACGGCCCCGGCGTCAACCCCGCCATCGACAAGGCGCGGGAGGCCGGGCTCTACGTGATCGCCCTCGACACCCCTCCCGACCCGGCCGAGACCGTCGACATCACCTTCGCCACGGACAACCGGCTCGCCGGCGAGCTGATCGGCCAGTGGACGGCGGGGCAGCTGGACGGCGAGGACGCCACGATCGCCCTGCTCGACCTGTTCAACGACAAGGTTGTCAGCGTCGACTACACCCGTGATCAGGGGTTCCTCGAAGGGATGGGGATCGACACTGCCGACCCAGACGTCAACGGGGACGAGGAGGCGACCGGCGACTACTCGGGCGGTTCCTACGAGATCGTCTGCAACGAGCCGACCGGGGGCAACCCCGACGGCGGGCGCACCGCGATGGAGAGCTGCCTGAGCAAGAGCGACGACATCAACGTCGTCTACACGATCAATGAGCCGGTCGCGGTCGGTGCGAGCGAGGCGCTGAAGGCGGCCGGGATCGACGACGCGCTGATCGTCTCCGTCGACGGCGGCTGCGAGGGCGTCCAGGCAGTGACCGACGGCGTCATCGGCGCCACCTCCCAGCAGTACCCGATCGAGATGGCCTCCCAGGGCGTCGCGGCCATCGCCGAGCTCGCCCGCGGTGGTGAGGAGCCGGAGACCAGTGACGGGCTCGAGTTCCACGACACCGGCGTCACCCTCGTGACCGACGAGCCCGTCGACGGCGTGGACAGCATCGACTCCACCGAGGGCGCCAGCACCTGCTGGGGCTGAGCCCTGCACGACATCCGCCGGCGCCCGATCGGGCGGCCGCCGAGGAGAGGAAGACCCATGACAGTCCAGGCGCCCACGGGTGAGCCCGTGCTCCAGCACGCGCCGACACGCGTCCAACAGGTGCAGCGCCTGCTGCACGCACACCCGTGGCTCAGTCCCGCGGTGGTGCTCGTCGTCGCGTACGTGACGTTCTCACTGCTCAACGAACGGTTCGCGCAGCCCGGTGCCCAGTCGCTGTTGATCCAGCAGACAGCCGTCATCGCCGCCCTCGCGGTCGGTCAGACGCTGATCATCCTCACCGCTGGCATCGACCTCTCGGTCGGCGCGATCGCCATCTTGTCGATGATGGTGATGGCGAAGGTGGCCGTCGAGCATGGAGTCTCCGGCCCGCTCGCGCTGCTGCTCGGGGCGGCCGTCGGCGTCGCTGCCGGAGGCCTCAACGGCCTCCTGGTCACCCGCGTGAACCTGCCGCCGTTCATCGTCACGCTGGGCACGCTGAGCGTGTTCACCGCGCTGACGCTGCTCTACACCGGTGGCACCAGCATCCCCGGGACCGAGCTCCCGGACCTGCTGACCTGGACGGGCAACACGTTCGCCATCGGCGAGTTCCGGATCACCATGGGAGTCGTCCTCGTGGTCCTGCTCTATCTGGTGGTGGGGTACGCCCTCGGGCAGACAGCGTGGGGCCGGCACGTCTACGCGGTCGGGGACGACCGCGAGGCTGCTCGCCTCTCCGGCGTCAGCTCGCGACGCGTCCTGCTGAGCGTCTACCTCAGCGCCGGCCTGATCTATGCGATCGCCGCCTGGGTGCTGATCGGTCGAGCCGGTGCGGCGAGCCCCAACGCGCTCACCGACGCCAACCTGGCCAGCATCACCGCGGTCGTGATCGGTGGCACCAGCCTCTTCGGCGGCCGGGGCGCCCTCGTCGGCACGTTGCTCGGCGCCCTCATCGTCCAGTCGTTCACCTTCGGTCTCGGACTGGCCGGCGTGGACGACCACTACCGACTCCTCGCGGTCGGCGCGCTGGTCATCCTCGCGGTGTCGGCCGACCAGTGGATCAGAAAGGCACGAGCATGACCATGGCCAGTCGAGAGGTCGAACCCGTCAACCTGTCATCAGAGAAGGCGGCCGCGGAGCGCGTCGTACCGGTCCTCGAGGCCCGCAACCTGGTCAAGACCTTCGGGCACGTCGTCGGCCTGGCCGGCATCGACCTGACCCTGCGGCCGGGCGAGATTCTCGGGGTGATCGGTGACAACGGAGCAGGCAAGTCGACCTTGATCAAGTGTCTGACCGGCGCCCTGGTCCCCGACAGCGGTGAGCTGTTCCTCGAGGGCCGCCCGGTCTCCTTCCGGCGTCCTCAGGACGCGAGGGAAGCCGGCATCGAGACCGTCTACCAGTCACTCGCGGTGATTCCTGCCCTGGACATCGCCACCAACCTGTATCTGGCCCGGGAGGTGCGCAAGCGCGGCCCCCTCGGCTCGGTGCTGCGCATGCTGGACAAGAAGGCGATGCGAGCTCGTGCGGCGACTGCGGTCCAGGACCTGGGGGTCGCCACGATCCAGAACATGGGTCAGGCGGTGGAGACCCTCTCGGGTGGTCAGCGGCAGGCGGTCGCGGTCGCTCGCGCGGCGGCGTTCGGCAGCAAGGTCGTCGTCCTCGACGAGCCCACCGCGGCGCTGGGCGTCAAGGAGTCGGGGCAGGTCCTGGAGATGATCGAGCGGCTCCGTGAGTCAGGCCTCTCGGTGATCCTGATCAGCCACAACATGCCGCACGTGTGGCAGGTGGCGGACCGGATCCACGTGCAGCGCCTCGGTGGCTGCGCCGGGGTCCTGGACCCTGCCATCCACGGCATGCAGGACGGCGTCGCGGTGATGACCGGTGCGCTGACCATGGCGGACCTCGTTGGTCGGAGGCCTGGTGCCTGAGCCGTTCCTGGTGCTCGGGGAGTCGCTCGTCGATGTCGTCGCCTCCGCTGACGGCGCCGCCGTGGAGCGTCCCGGCGGCAGTCCGGCGAACGTCGCGGTCGCGCTGGCTCGGCTGGGCGCTGGGGTGGCGCTCGCCACCGCCCTCGGCGCGGACCCACGAGGTGTCGCGGTGACCCGGCACCTCCAAGCGTCCGGCGTGGTGCTGGCCGAGGGCAGCACGATGTTGGAGCGAACCTCGGTCGCCATTGCCGAGGTGGACCGCGAGGGATCGGCGAGCTATACGTTCGAGATCGATCCCCGGCTGGTCGTGCCGACGCCCTCCGCGGCAAGGCTCCACCTGCACACCGGCTCGATCGCGGCGGTCCTGGAGCCGGGAGCCACCGCGATCGTCGAGGCGCTGCGTGCCCATCGACCGTGGGCCACGCTCAGCTATGACATCAACGCCCGTCCTGCCGTGACGGGGACCGGGGCGGCACTCAGGGCGGGCGTGGAACGCGTCGCGGCCCTCGCCGATCTGGTCAAGGCCTCCGACGAGGATCTGGCGGTGGTCTATCCGGGTCTGGAGCTGCAAGCGGCCGCGGAGCGCCTGCTCGACGTCGGCGCCGGTGTCGTGGTGGTGACCCGCGGCGGTGAGGGGGCCGTCTGCCTCACTCGCCGGCACGCGGTGACCGTGCCGGGGGTGCCGACCGCCGTCGCCGACACCATCGGAGCCGGCGACGCGTTCTGCGCAGCGTTGCTCGACGGGCTGGCCGGACACGGACTCCTGGGTCGGGAAGGTGCCGGTCCGAGTGCCGCACCACCAGCGGTCTGGGAAAGCGTGGTGGCGCGCGCGAACGCCGCTGCGGCGATCACCGTCTCGCGACCCGGCGCGGACCCGCCTACCGCTGCAGAGCTGGCGAGCGTGCTGGCTGCCTCCGGACCGTCGCGCACGGCGTCGTACCCGCCGGCGACAGCGGTCCGGGCGAAGTAGCGAGGCCCTCACGTCCGCCAGAACGGGCGTCCATGACTCGGTGACAACGTTATCAACAGTGCTGTGGTACTCGGCGGCTGTGGCACCCAACAGAGATGGAAGATCGGAGAGGCATGAAAGCAGGAAACGGCAGACGCATCGCGACGGTTCTGACGGTCGCAGCGGTGACACTGGGCGCGACCACGCTGGAGGCTGCGGCAGGTGACCCGGAGGACTACCCGGAGTTCCCCTATCCCTCGACCAACTACCAAGAGGACAACCGCGGGCAGTTCCACTTCAGCTCACGCGGGGGGTGGATGAACGATGTCAACGCCCCGCTCTACTACGACGGGGAGTACCACCTCTACTACCAGCACAACCCGCACGGCCTCGAGTGGGACACGATGCACTGGGGCCACGCGACCAGCACCGACCTCGTCCACTGGAAGCAGCAGCCGATCGCGCTGGAACCCGGCGTCCACGCCCAGGACCTGTTCTCCGGCGGCGGGATCGTCGACACCGAGAACGTCTCCGGGCTCGGCACCGGCGAGCACGACCCGATCGTCGTCTACTCCGGCACCAACGGTGTGCGGATCCACTACAGCCTCGACGGCGGCTACACCTTCCAGACCTACGACGACGGCACCCCGGTGGCCACCCCCGGTGGCACCTCCCGCGACCCCAAGGTCGCCTGGGACGAGGAGTCCCAGAAGTGGGTCATGGTGGTGTGGTCGGACGAGGGCGGCAACGGCGTCGACTTCTACTCCTCCGACGATCTGCTGAACTGGGAGTACGAGAGTCGCTATGCGGCCGACTGGCTCTTCGAGTGCCCGGACCTGGTCCAGATGAAGACGCCGGGCGGCGGCACCACCTGGTTGCTCAGCGACGCGCAGGGTGAGTACGTGCTCGGTGACTACACCGATGGGGAGTTCAGCAGCGACTGGACCGAGACCGCGAACGTCAACACCGCCGCCACCGGCGCCGGTGGCGAGTACTACGCGGCCCTGACCTTCCAGAACCTCCCCGACGACCGGATCGTCAACATGGCCTGGCAGGGCGGCAACCGGGGCTCGGTCTGGACCGGCAATGCCACGTTCCCGGTCGAGATGGAGCTGGTCGACACCGACGAGGGGCTTCGGGTGCGCAGCACCCCGATCCCCGAGCTGGACACGATCCGGGGGAGGAGCACCACGTTCGAGGACGTCGACCTGACCCCGGAGAAGGCCGCTTCCCTGCTGGACGACGTCGAGGCCGACACGTACGAGGTGCGGGCGAGGTTCGACCTCTCCGGCAACCGGCGCCTGGACCAGCTCGAGGCGACCGAGCAGCGCCAGAGCGCCGCGATCGCCCGGACCACGCGCGGCGTGGCTGCGTCGACCAAGAGGATCCAGCGGCTGAGCAAGCGGATCGATCGGCTCAAGCCCGGTCAGCAGGCGCTGCGCAAGAAGCTGCGCGGCAAGCTGAAGCAGGAGCGTCGGGCCAAGGCCGCGCTGGTCAAGCGGCGGACCACCCTGCGTGGCCAGCTCGCTGCGACCCGCAAGGCGATCGCGGCCGAGAAGGCGAAGACCGCAGCCAGCGAGTTCGGCATCCAGCTGCACACCGACCCGGACGGCTGGGCGGACGCAGAGGTGCGCTACGACGTCGCGGCCGGGACGATCGACGGGGACGTCGCGCTCCCCGGAGAGGACCCGGACAAGGTCGACCTGACGCTCCTGGTGGACCGCGGTCAGCTGGAGATCTTCGGCAACGGTGGACTCTTCTACAAGAGCCGGAACGTCAACTTCGACAGCTTGCCCGGCGGCGACGGGATCGACCTCGTCACCGACGGTCACGTCCTGCTGGAGTCGCTGGAGATCACCGAGCTGAAGTCGATCTGGAAGAGCTCCAGCGAGGCCACCCTGCGCACCAACATCGACGGTCCCTGGTATCCCCACGGCGGCACCTGGAGTGAGAGCGCCGACGGCAAGCAGGGGACGTCCACGGGTGACGCCTGGTATCTGTCCAAGGCGACCGCTGACGACTTCACGCTCGAGGGTGACGTCCGGATCGACTCCGGACAGGCGGCAGCACTGACCTTCCGAGCCAACCGGCACCTCGATCAGCACTACACGATCAACGTCGACGCCGTGGACGGCGGCGGGATCGTCAAGCTGTGGCGCGCGGGCGGCAGGGTGCTGGCCACCGTGCCGTTCGACGTGGAGATCGGCCGCTTCCACCACTTCAAGGTGGTCGCCGAGGGGAGCAGCATCCAGGTGTACGTCGACGGCAGCGAGGAGCCCATCGTCGACGTGGTCGACGACACCTACGCCAGCGGGCAGTTCGGTCTGCAGGTCTTCAAGGCGACCGCGACGTTCCAGAACATCACGGTGATGCCGATGGAGTGACCCGCGCTGGCGGGAGCCGCGAGGCTCTGTGTCGTCGTTCGCTGGCAGATGCTGCCAGTGAACGACGACACAGAGCTGTGCCCCGACACAAGGCGCGGGTCAGCGCGGCTCGCCCTTCACGCCCGCCATCTGCGCCAACGCCCGGGCCTCCAGGCGATGCGAGCGCGCGACCGCCTGTTGGCCTGCCTGCTGTGCGGCCGCCGCGCACTCCCAGAGCAGCTCTGCCCGCTGCAGCGGCGAAGCCACGCGGTGCTTGATCAGCGCAGCCTTCTCCAGTTCGGCGAGGCCGGCGGCGGCGTCCCCGCGGGCGACATGCACCCGTCCGAGCACGACCATGGCATCCGAGCGCTGGCGGTCGCCCACCGGGCCGAGGGGGGCGAGGATGGCCAGGGTCGTGTGGGCCACCTGTTCCGCCTCGTCGACGTCGCCGGCGGCCACGTGGGCCAGCCCCATCGCCTGGAGCACGTTCGCGATGCCGGGTGCGGTGCGGTCGGGGTCCAGGTCCAGCAGCTTGGGCACCAGCTCCAGCCCCGTCGCATGCTGTCCGTCCTCGACCAGGAGCTCGATCAGGTTGGCGCCCATGATCAGCCGGTCGGTGATCCGGGCGTCCTCGGCCAGCTCCAACATCCCGATCGCCTGTCGCTGCAGCTCGACAGCCCCGGAGGAGTCGCCGCTGTTGCGGACCTGGATCGCCCGGTTGTTGGCGGTCACCGCAGCGTGGCGCCACTGCTCGCTCTCGAACGCCCGTTCCTGGGTACGACGCAGCCGCTCCAGGCCTTCGCCGTACCGTCCGTGGTGGCTCAGGAGCGTCCCCAGCACCCGACCCAGCAGGAGCTCGTCGTCGACACTGCCGTGCTCGGCGGCCAGCTCCACCGCGTGCTCGAAGAACTCCACGGTGGCCGGGTCGCCGGCGCTGTTGATGATCCGGCTGCTCAGCGCCCGGGCGACGTAGACGAGGGTGAGCGGATCCGCGTAGTCGGTGCGGGTGAGCAACGGCTCGTTGCGGACGCCCCATCGGTAGGCCGCCGCAGCGTCGGCCAGCGGCGGCTGCGCCGCAGGCGGTGGCTCCCAGCCGTCGCGACGTCGCACGGTGACCTCGGGCGGTGGCGTCAGGCTCCGCGCCTCCAGCGTCCGGCTCAGCAGATGGTCGGCCAGCCGCCGGCGCGCCGCCGTCGGGAGCCGACCGTCGGTGCCTTCCCGCGCCAGCGCCCGAAGCAGGTCGTGTTGGTGATAGCACCCGTCGGCGCGCCGCTCGACCAGATGCGCCCGCACCAGCCCGTCCAAGGCGCGCTGGGCGACCGCTCGATCGAGGTCTGCTGCTGCGGCGATCGCTTCCGCGTCCGCCGGGGCGGCCAGCAGTCCGACCACGACGAAGATCTGCTGCTCGGCCGGGCAGAGGTTGGCCATCGACCAGGACAGCACGGTGCGCACGCTGGATCGGGTGTCGCCCAGGGTCGAGGCTCTCCAGCGGCGAGTTGTCGACCGCCAGCTCGCCCAGCAGGCCGGCGGCATCGCCGGTCCTGACCCGCAGCTGCTCGGCGACGATCCGCAGGGCGAGCGGCAGCCCGGCGCAGCGCTCGGCGAGCTCTTCGGTGACGGCCGGGGTGAGGTCGATGCTGGCGTCGCGGAGCAGCGAGGCCGCGTCCGCGGTCTGCAGCGGGGCGAGGCCGAGGACCTCCACCCCGGCCAGCGCGCGCAGACCACTCAGGCTGTGCCGACTGGTCACCACCGTGCGCACTCCTGATCCGGAGGCGAGCATCGGGTGGACGTGGTCCACCGATGCGGCGTTGTCGAGCACCACCAGGACGCGGCGCCGGGCCGCCACGGCGCGGAACAGCTCGCCGGGATCGTCCTCCGGGCTCGGCGACGCGCCCAGACTGCGCAGGAAGATCGGCAGCACCGACTGGGCTGATCGGGGCGGCGCGTCGCTGAAGCCGCGCAGGTCGCAGTAGAGCACGCCGTCCGGGAACCGGTCGGCGTTGCGTCGCGCCCACTCGACCACCAGCGCGGTCTTGCCGACTCCCGCGGTGCCGACCACCGCGATGGGCGGAGGGTGACCGTCGGCGAGGAGCAGGTCGTCGAGCACGGCGAGCTCGGAGTCGCGACCGACCAGTCCACCGGAGAGCAGCGGCGGCGGCGTCATCATCTCGGGGCTGGACTCGAGCTCCGCGTGATCGCCCTCCGCTGCCGCGGCGCCGGATGCGGAGCTGTCGACGTCCTCACCGAGCAGCACCTTCTCGTGCAGTCGCCGCAACGCTGCCCCCGGGTCTACCCCGAGCTCCTCGGCCAACACGCCGCGCACCCACTGGAAGACCTCCAGCGCCTCAGCCCGGCGCCCGGCTCCGGCCAGGGCGCGCATCGCCAGTGCGTGCGCCCCCTCGTGGTAGGGCTGCTCCCGCGAGAGTGAGAGCAGATCGTCGGCCACCTCGCCGTGGCGTCCCAGCTCCAGCGCCGCCTCGCCGCCGGCGATGCGGACCGCGAGACGCAGCCGCTCGAGCCGCTCGCGCTCTCCGGTGAGGATCGGTGCGTCGGCGCCGTCGTACGGGATGCCGCGCCAGCGGGCGAGTGCCTGACCGGCCAGCGCCAACCGCAGGTCGGTGGAGGCCCCCGGTTCGAGGCAGGACCGGGCGGCGGCGTCGAAGTCGAGCACGTCGAAGCCGTCAGCGGTGAGGTCGAGGCAGTAGCCGTCCCCGTCGTGCCGGATCCGATCGGCTCCGTCCTGGTCGCGGAGCAAGGCCCGCAGCCGATGGACGTGCACCTGTAGCCGGTTGAGCACGACGTCGGCCCCGTCGGTGGCGATGGCGTCCTCGCCCCAGATCTGGGTCGCGAGCTCGACCGCGGGGATGGTGCGACCGTGGGTGACCAGCAGGGTTGCGAGCAGCGTTGTCTGACGATCGCCCCGTGGGCGGATGCGACCGTTCGGGCCCAGCACCTCGACCGGACCGAGTGCCTGGAACTCCACCAGCACCTCCCGAGAACTGGCAGTCTAGGACGTTCTGTCGTGCTGTCGCCTGGGTTAAGAGCGGTGTAACTGGGCCGCCGCAGGCTCGACGTCATGTCCCACGCGACCCTGCCCACATCAGCCCTGACCGAGCGGCTCCGCCTGGTGCTGTGCCTGGTGATGCTGCTGGAGGGGCTCAGCGCCTCCAGCATCAACGTGCTGGTGGCTCCGTTGGCCGACGATCTCCAGCCGTCCGCGACCGGACTCTCCGTCGCGGTGACCGCGTTCCTGGTGGCCTATGCCGGCCTGCTCCCGCTCGCCGGCCACTTCGTCGACGCCGGACGCGCCCTGCAGCTGTTCCGCGGCGGCGTGCTCCTGTTCGGCGTGGGCAGCGTGGTCTGCGCGGTGGCGCCGACGATCGAGGTGGTCACCCTGGGACGCTTCCTGCAGGGTGCCGGCGC
This sequence comes from Nocardioides sp. BGMRC 2183, assembly GCA_008123405.1. Classification (GTDB taxonomy): domain Bacteria; phylum Actinomycetota; class Actinomycetes; order Propionibacteriales; family Nocardioidaceae; genus Nocardioides. Next base: position 342,395 of record VSSA01000003.1, on the reverse strand, counting down.
CGCGCTCTCCACCCCGGCTGCGCTGGCACTGGTCACGCTCGGCCTTCCGGCCGGCGCGCACCGCAACCGGTGGGTGGCGCGGTTCGGCGCGATGGGGGCGGTCGGGTTCTCCGCCGGCCTCGTGGTGCCTGGTCTGGTCACCTCCTGGTCGGGGTGGCGGAGCGCGTTCGTGCTGATGATCCCGTTGGTGGTGGTCGCCGCCGTGGCCTCGCTTCGTTTAGAGATCGCGCGGGTAGGGAGCGCCTGCTGCGCGCCGCCCCGCGGGCGCCTCGCCGCGTTGCGGCCGCTCGACGTGCCATCAGCATGCCTTCGCGGCCGCGCCTTGCGAGGCATCCCGCGGATGCGACGCTCGCGTCGGCGTCCCTACCCGCGCGATCTCTTAGCGGCCGGGCCGATGGGGGCGACCGGGGCGACGGCCGACGACGTTGGCCGCACTGACCCGGTCGGCATCGCCAGCGGGACCGTCGCCCTGATGGCCGCGGTGATCGCGCTCGCTCCGGCGGGCGATCCCGCCGGCGGGGGTGGGGCGGTGATGCTGGTCGCCGGGATCGTCGCCCTCGTTGCCGGTGGGATGTGGTGGGCCCGGGGACGGGCCGTCGAGCCGCGCAAGCGCGGAGCTGACGAGCTGCGCAAGCGCGGGGCCGGCGCCGTACGGGTCTCGATGCTGACCCTGGGACTGGTCTTCGCCGGGGTGCTCTCCTCGATCCTGGTGCTCGGGTTGGCGCTCGCCGAGGAGGGGTACGACGCCGGGCTGGTCGGGCTGCTGATCCTGCCCCAGCCCCTCTGCTTCTCCCTGTTCGCCGGCGTCGGCGCGCGGGCGACGGCACGCTGCGGCTGCGCCCCGGTAGCGCTGGCAGGTGTTGCCTTCATCGGCTCGGCGCTGTTGCTGGTCGGGGCCGCCGGACCCGGCCACCCGCTCGCCGTACTGGTGGCGATGGCGGGGGTGGGCGTCGGGCTGGCCTGTTGCTATCCGGCGGCCTCGATCGGGGCCGTCGACCGCTCGTCCGAGGAGCAGCGCGGCTCGGTGATCAGCGGGCTGACGGTGAGCCAGAACGTCGGTGGTGCGCTCGGGGTCGCCGTGCTGGCCGCTGCCGGACTGGTCAGCGGGGCGTCGGCCGGGTTCACCGCCGCGATGATGCTCGCCGCCGTGATGGTCGCACTGGCGGCCGTGGTGTTGCTCGCTCAGCGGCTGGGCTCGTCGCGGTTGGATTCGTCGCGGCTGGGCTCGTCACGGCGGGCCGGGGCGGTGGCCTGATGACGCCCACGATCACACCCGTCACGCTGGTCTGCGACCTCGACGGCACGCTGACCTTCGACCGACGTCGCCCGGCACCGGTGGTGCTGCGGGCGTTCGCCGCTCTGGTCCATGCCCCGCGGTTCCGGGTGGTCGTCGCCACCGCTCGCACCCCACGCTGTGTGCGAGCGTGGTTCGCCCCTTGGCTCGACCGGGTCGACATGGTCTGCTGCAACGGCGCACTGACCGTCACCACCGACGGTGAGGTACGACGCCGGGCCCTCCCTGCGCGCTCCGTGCGTCGCGCCCTACAGCTGCTGGACCAGGCCGGCGCCGCGTGGTGCGCGGAGTACGGCGACCACTTCGTCGCCTCCCACCACTCCGGCCTGCCCTGGATGGGCGAGGAGCACCGGCGGCTCCGGCCGCGAGGTCGTCCGGTCGCCGTCGAGGGCGTGCTCAAGCTCTGCGTCGCCGAGCCGGGACGTCTGACGCTGGCGCTGGCTGCGCTCGAGGGCGTCGTCGCGGTGCCGCACGCCAGCGGTGAGGTGGACCTGGTCGCTGCGGGGGTCAGCAAGGCGGCCGCCGTGGCTGAGCTGACCGGGGCGACGGACGGTCCCGGGACGTCGCTGGTGGCGTTCGGCAATGACCGCAACGACCTGGAGCTGCTGCACGCCGCCGACCGCGGCTACGTGGTCGGGCCCCTGCTCACCGAGCTCGACGGCCACCCCCATCTCCACCGCCTGCGCGCGGACCCGCGCTCGGTCGCCTGGGCGCTGGCCGGGCAGCTCCGCGGTCAACCCACGTTGACGATGAGCTCGTGCACCCCGCTGGCGCCGTCGGGGAACGGCTCGGCGCGGACCGCTGTCTGAGTGGTGCCGTCACCGGTCAGGGTGCGCGCGGCGATCCGATGCGAGCCCGGCTCGGCCTGCCACTTGTAGAACCACTGGCGCCAGTAGACGTTGCCGGCGTCCGGGCCGAGCTGGGCATCGGTCCACGGGCCGCCGTCGATGCGGACCTGGACGCCGGCCACGCCCTCGTCGTACTGGGCCCAGGCGATGCCGCCGACGACCACCTCGCCGGCGTCGACGTCGGCGAGCGCGGCGGGGGTGTCGATCCGGGCGGACGGCTTGATCGGGGCATCGGTGGCCCAGTCCCGGTCGGTCCAGTACGCCGACTGCTCGGCGTAGGTGGTCAGGGTCAGCCGGGTGACCCACTTGGTGGCTGAGATGAAGCCGTAGAGGCCGGGCACCACCATCCGCACCGGGAAGCCGTGCTCACGGGGGAGCGGCTCCCCGTTCATCCCGACCGCGAGCAGCGCGTCCCGGCCGTCGGTGGCCAGAGCCAGCGGGGTGCTGATCGTCATCCCGTCCACGTCGGTGGAGAGGATCTGGTCGGCGCTGTCGCCGACGCCGGCGCGGTCGAGGACGTCGGTGAGGCGCACGCCGAGCCAGCGCGCGCCACCGGCGTAGGGGCCACCGACGGTGTTGGAGACGCAGGTGAGGGTGATGTCGCGCTCGATCAGCTCCATCGCGACCAGGTCGTCGAAGGTCAAGGTCAGCTCCTCGTCGACGTCGCCGTCGACGGTGAGAGTCCAGTCGTCCGCGCTGACCACCGGTACGTCGAGGCGCGTGTCGACCCGGTAGAAGTCGGCGTTGTCGGTGCGGAAGGCGGTGATCCCGGGGACCTGGTCGTCCAGACCCCGGGGGAAGGGCTTGGCCGGGTCGGTGGGGGAGGGCAGCGTGATGTCCTCGGGGCGCAGCCGCAGCCCGGAGACGAGCCGACCGGTGACGCCGCCGGCGACGGCCAGGGCGCCGAGAGCGCCGGCGGCGATCAGCACGCCGCGCCTGTTGGTGTTCGTCGCCTCGGTCCGGTCAGGTGCTCGCTGGGCGTGGGCGAGCCAGACCAGCGCGAGGACCGCGGCGAGCGCGGCGACCAGGCTCGGCAGCAGGTCGGTGAGGACTGCGGCGGGGCGGCTGAGCACGGCGGCCGCGGCGACGCCGACGAGGAGGAGCAGCAGCGCGGCGCCGTACCGGAGTCGGTGGCGGGCCAGCAGACCGGCCACGCCGGCGAGGAGCACGACACCCACCATCACCGAGCCGACCAGGATCACCTTGTCGGCCGACCCGAAGGTGCGGATCGCCCACTCCTTCATCGGTGTCGGCGTGAGGTCGATGACAGCCGACCCGACCGCGAGCACCGGCGAGGTCGCGGGGGTGGTCAGCGCCGCGACGAGGTGGGCTAGACCTAGCCCACACAGCGTCGCCAGGATCCCGTACGACGCCCACGCCAGCCGTTGCTTCATGCAGGTGGTTCGGGGCCGGCGGGCCTCGTGGATGGGGTGAGGTAGGTGTTGTTTTCACCGGGATGGCGGTGAAAACAACACCTACCCCACCTCCACCGGCGTCGCGATGTGCACCAACGCGTCCCCCGCGTTGACGATCGGCGCCCGCGACATCCCGATCACGATCCCGGGTCGGTCAGCATGCACCAGCCGTACGCGGCGGCCGAAGGTGTCGGTGAGCCCGCCGAGCCGCTGTCCGTCCGCGACGGTCTCGCCGAGCTCGACGTCGAGGTGCAGGATGCCGGTGCCGCGGGCGCGCACCCAGCTGCTGGCCCGGGTCTCCACGGGCGTCGACTGCCCGTCGGCGGCGGTGCCGTTCAGCTCGCCGGGGTCGAGGTCGATCATGTCGAGGGCCGCCAGCACGCGTCGGACCCCGGCGACGCCGACGGCGATCGGCTCGTGCTCGAAGCGCAACGCTTCCCCGGCCTCGTAGAGCAGCACGCAGGCCCCGGCCTCGCGGGCGGCCTGGCGCAGCGAGCCGTCTCGGATCCGGGCGTGCAGCATCACCGGCGCGCCGAACGCCTCGGCCAGCTCGCGGGTGCGCGGGTCGTCGAGGTCGGCGCGGATCTGCGGCAGGTTGGTGCGGCGGTCCGAGGCGGTGTGCAGGTCGATGCCGACCTCGCACTTGGAGACCACCTCGGTCATGAAGAGCTTGGCGATCCGGCTGGCCAGGGAGCCGCGCGAGGAGCCGGGGAAGGAGCGGTTGAGGTCGCGCCGGTCCGGCAGGTAGCGGTCACCGGTCATGAAGCCGAGGACGTTCACCACCGGCACCGCGACCAGGGTGCCGCGCAGGGTCTTCGGGGAGAGCGAGGCGAGCGCCTGCCGGATCACCTCGACACCACCCACCTCGTCGCCGTGGATCGCCGCGTTGACCCACACCACCGGGCCGGGCTCGCGTCCATGTAGCACCCGCACCGGGAGGCTGACGTCGCCGCCGGTGACCAGTCGGGAGATCGGCAGCTCGACCTCCTTCGCCGAGCCGGCACGGACCCGGACGTTGCCGATCGCGAAGGACTCGCGCAGCCGGCGCGCCATCCTCAGCGACCTCGGTTGCGGCGTCGTACCGACTTCGCGGGGCGGCCGCCCACGTAGGAGCGGGCGGCGTCGACGACGAACCCCTGCCGCAGCGCCTCGCGTCCGATCAGCATCCGGAAGCCCATCTCGTCACGCCGGGTCAGTGTCACCTCCGTGGTGATCACCGCGTCCAACAGGCGCACGTCGGTGGAGACCACGATCCGCTCCTGGGCGTGGCCGCTGGAGCTGCGGATGCTGCGACGGTCGTACACCGGGCACTCCACCACAACCGCGTCGTCGGCGCTGCGCTGCCACGGGTGGATCGAGAACCGCACCCAGTCCGCGCCGTCGCGGCCGAACTCCTCGAGGTCGAACGCGTGCAGTGCCGAGGTGCGCGCGCCGGTGTCGATCTTGGCCTTCAACGGCCCCGCGCCGAAGGCGGGCAGGTGCACCCACTCGCGCCAGCCGACGATCATCGCCTGGCTGCTGCTTGAATGGTCTGCGGACACGACTTACATCCAAGCAGCCGAAGCAACGAAGGGCAGCGAAGGTCGGAATGAAGCTGGCGATCCTCTCTCGGGCCCCGCGCTCCTACAGCACCCAACGGCTCCGCACCGCAGCCCTCGACCGCGGCCACCAGGTCAAGGTGCTCAACACCCTGCGCTTCGCGATCGACCTCTCCGGCGACGAGCCGGATCTGCAGTTCCGCGGCAAGCAGCTCTCCGACTACGACGCGATCATTCCGCGGATCGGCAACTCGATCACCTACTTCGGCACTGCAGTGGTGCGCCAGTTCGAGCAGATGGACGTCTACACGCCCAACACCGCCGCCGGGATCAGCAACTCCCGGGACAAGCTGCGAGCCACCCAGATCCTCTCTCGGCACCACATCTCGATGCCGGCCACCACCTTCGTCCGCGACCGCGCCGACGTGATCCCGGCGATCGAGCGCGTCGGCGGTGCCCCGGTGGTGATCAAGCTGCTCGAGGGGACCCAGGGCATCGGCGTCATCCTGGCGCCGAGCATCAAGGTCGCCGAGGCGATCATCGAGACGCTGCAGTCCACCAAGCAGCAGGTGCTGATCCAGCGCTTCGTCTCCGAGTCCAAGGGCCGCGACATCCGTGCCCTGGTCGTCGGGGACCGGGTGGTCGCGGCGATGCGCCGGGTCGCCAGCGGTGACGAGTTCCGGTCCAACGTGCACCGCGGTGGCAGCGTGGAGGCGGTCGAGCTGGACGAGGAGTACCAGCGGGTCGCCGTACGGGCGGCTCAGATCATGGGCCTCAAGGTCGCCGGTGTCGACATGCTGGAGGGCAACGACGGACCGCTGGTGATGGAGGTCAACTCCTCGCCGGGCCTGGAGGGCATCGAGACCGCCACCAAGCTCGACGTCGCCGGCGCGATCATCGACCACATCGACAACCAGGTCGCCTTCCCGCAGATCGACGTGCGCGAGCGGCTCAGCGTCTCCACCGGGTACGGCGTCGCCGAGCTCGTCGTGCATGGCGACGCCGACCTCGTCGGCAAGACCCTCGGCGAGGCCGGCCTGCGCGACCGCGACATCACCGTGCTGACCCTGCACCGGGGCACCTCGGTGATCCCGAACCCCTACTCGCGCCACGTGCTCGAGGCCGAGGACCGGCTGCTCTGCTTCGGCAACCTCGAGGAGTTGCGTCGGATGATCCCCGAGCGCCCGCGCCGCCACCGCCGGGTGAAGAAGCTGCCCAAGAAGCCGATCCACGACGAGGGCTGACGCGCTGGCGGTCGGGGGTTGCGTCATACGTTGTGGGGGTGGGTGGCCACGATCGGTATGACGTCAGCGGCGCCGCCGGGTGCCGCGGGGCGGGTCGGGCAGGATGGCCGCCATGACTGACGCCCCCGCCGAGCTGGTCCACCTCGAGGTCGTCGACGAGATCGCCACGATCACCCTCGACTCCCCGCACAACCGCAATGCGCTCTCCCGGCAGCTGATCACCGAGCTGTCCGCCCACCTGACCACGGTCGAGGAGGACGGGGCGGCCAAGGTCGTGGTGCTGCGCTCCTCCGGGCGGGTCTTCTGCTCCGGCGCCGACCTCTCCGAGGCGTCCACAGTGCCGATGGAGGAGGGAGCGCGCGCGATCGTCGCGCTGCAGCGCCAGATCGTCGCCCACTCCAAGCCGGTCGTGGTGGTCGTCGAGGGCGCCGCCCGGGCCGGCGGGATCGGGATCGTCGCCGCCTCCGACATCGCGATCGTGGCCGAGGACGCGACCTTCGCGCTCACCGAGGTCAAGCTCGGTCTCACCCCGGCGGTGATCTCGCTGACCGTGCTGCCGCGGATGACCTCCCGCGGCGCCGCCCTCACGGCGCTGGGCGGCGAGGTCTTCTCCGGCGTCGAGGCGGCCGAGCTCGGCCTGGTCACGCGCGCCGTACCGGCCGTCGAGTTGACCGCCGCGGTCGACGCGCAGGTCGCCTCGTTGGCCACCGGAGCGCTCCAGGGGCTGCGCGAGACCAAGCAGTTGCTCGCCCGGGATCTGCTCGCCCGGATCGACGCGGACGGCGAGGAGCTGGTCCGGCTCAGCGCTCGGCTCTTCGGCTCGGACGAGGCGCGCGCCGCGATGACGGCGTTCCTGACCCGCAAGAAGTAGCGCACCACGCCCGCGCCTTGCCTCTAGAACCTGTTCTACTTCCGCCCTAGGGTGGAGCCGTGGACTTCGCGATGGTGACCGCGTATCAGCCGGTCGAGGACCTGATCCCGCTCGCCCGCGCCGCCGAGGAGGCCGGCTTCCGTTCGTTCAGCCTGGCCGACCACGTGGTCGACCTGGAGGAGCTGGCCACGCCCTACCCCTACACCGACGACGGCGCCCGCCGCTGGCCCACCGACGTCGACTGGCCCGACCCGTGGGTGACCGTCGGGGCACTCGCGGCGGTCACCGAGCGGTTGGAGTTCTTCACCTCGATCTACGTCGCCGCGCTGCGTGACCCGTTCAGCGTCGCCAAGGCGGTCGGGACCGCTGCGGCACTCTCCGGCGGCCGGGTCACCCTCGGCGTCGGGGTGGGGTGGTGCCGTGAGGAGTTCGAGCTGGTCGGCCAGGACTTCACCACCCGCGGTCGACGTACCGACGAGGGGCTGGCGTTGATGAAGGAGCTGTGGGCGCCGGGCTGGACCGAGTTCCAGGGCGAGTTCTACTCCTGCGACCGGCTGGTGATGCGGCCGCACCCGCCCGGCCCGATCCCGATCTGGGTCGGCGGCCTCTCCGACGTCGCGCTGCGCCGCGCCGCCCGCCACGACGGCTGGATCGGCGACCTGGCGACCGTCGACGAGGCGATCGAGGTGGCCGGTCGGCTGCGCAAGCTGCGGGCCGACGCGGGCATCGACACCGACCTCCCGTACGACGTCGCGCCGGCGCTCACCGACGCGCTCACCCCCGACGACTTCCTGCGCGCGGTCGAGGGCGGCGTCACCCTCACGATGACGATGCCGTGGATGTACTACTACGGACACAAGGCGACGCTGGAGCAGAAGCTCGAGGGGATCGAGCGGTTCCACGCCGACGTGATGGCGCCGGTCTTCGCCCGCACCCGCTGATGGGGTCGGGGTCAGGGTCGGGAACTCGGTGGCCGAGGTCGTCGCCGACTTCTACTGTCGCCGCATGGCGATGTTTCACTCCCACACCACGATCGACTGCCACGACGCCTTCACCCTCAGCGAGTGGTGGCGGGTCGCGCTCGACTACGCGATGGACCCTGACGACCCCAACGAGCCCGGCCACGAGGAGTGCATGATCCGCGACCCCGAGTCGGGGCACGCGCTGCTCTTCATCGAGGTGCCGGACTCCGACCTACCGGGCAAGCGGATCCACCTCGACCTGCGTCCCCGCGAGCGGCCGCAGGACGAGGAGGTCGCCTGGTTGGAGCGCCACGGTGCTACGACCGTCGCCGACCGCCGCGGCATCTACGGGCCGGCCACCGGGTGGGTGACCATGGCCGACCCCGAGGGGAACCAGTTCTGCGTGCTGCGTTCGCCGCACGAGTTCCAGGCGCGCCCTCCGTGGCGCGAGGATGAGTCCGAAAACAAGATCTAAGGCGATGTCGAGATCCGGGGTGCACCGGCGACGTACGGGATGACAACGAGCTCATCACCGAGACCGAGGAGCACCTCATGAGCACCATCACCACCGAAGAAAGGCTCCACCACTCCACCTCGAGCGCTCAGCTGGCTCGAGCACAGCTGATGCAAGCCCGGCCCCGTGGCCAGATCGTCGCGGGTCGCGTCGTCACCGGGCTGGTGACCGCGTTCCTGGGCTTCGACGCGATCACCCACCTGGCCCGCGCGGCCCAGGTCATGGAGTTCAACGACGAGATCGGCGCGCCGGAGTGGTTCCCGGTCGTCTGCGGGGCGGTGCTGGCGACCTGCCTGGTCGGCTATCTGGTGCCGCGCACCCGGGCGATGGGGGCGGTCCTGATCACCGCCTACCTCGGCGGTGCCTGCGCCATCAACCTGGCCACGGACGCACCGACGTTCAACGTCGTCTTCGCCGTCGCGACCGCCGTCCTGGTCTGGGCCGGCGCGTGGCCGCGTGATCAGCGCCTGCGCGCGCTGCTCCAGAAGTGAGAGATCCCGCGCGATCTCTCTGAAACACTCACCACCAACGTCGCTAGGAGACATCCGATGAAGTTCATCTGCATGATTCACGAGACGCACCGCCCGACCCCGGAGCCGCCCCCGGAGCTGTTCGCGGCGATCGGCGGCCTGCAGGCCGAGAACACCGCCGACGGCAGCATCGTCGAGGTGGGCGGGTTGCGGCCGGTCCAGGAGATCGGCGCCATCGTCACGCTGACCGGCGGGTCGGTCAGCACGACCGACGGACCGTTCGTGGAGTCCAAGGAGCTGGTCGGCGGTTACGCCGTCTACGACGTACCCGACGCGGCAGCCGCCGCCGAGAAGTGCGCCAAGTTCCTCGCCGCCCACAAGGAGGGGTGGCCCGGCTGGGAGGGCTGGATCGAGGTCCGCGCGTACTACGAGGCACCCGCCCCGTGACAGGTCCACGTGGACGCTGCTGACGCGGTCGAGGAGGCGTGGCGCTCGGAGTCGCCACGCCTCCTCGGCGCGCTGTTGCGGATCACCCGCGACCTCGACCGCGCCGAGGACGTGGCCCAGGAGGCGCTCGCCCAGGCGCTGGCGCAGTGGCCCGCGACCGGCGTACCCGACAATCCCGCTGCCTGGCTGATGACCACCGCTCGCCGGCGGGCGATGGACCTGTTCCGTGCCGGCGAGCGCCAGCAGCGCGCCTACGCCGAGGTCGCGGCCGGGGTCGAGGAGACCGTCGAGGACAGCTACGACGTCGACCACGTCGAGGACGACGTACTGCGGCTGATGTTCCTGTGCTGCCACCCGTCGTTGAGCGACGACACCCGGACCGTGCTGACACTGCGCATGGTCGCCGGACTCAGCAGCCGTGAGATCGCCCGCGCCTACCTGACCTCGGAGGCGACCGTCGCCACCCGGATCTCCCGCGCCAAGCGGACCCTCGCGTCGGCGCGTGCCGCGCTGGAGGAGGAGCCGGTCGGCACCGAGCGCGCCGAGCGGCTGGCGTCGGTGATGGCCGTCGTCTACCTGCTCTTCAACGAGGGGTACGCCGCCACCGCGGGGGAGGACTGGATGCGTCCGGCGCTGTGCGCCGAGGCGGTGCGTGTCGCCGCGATCCTCGCGACGGTCGCGCCCGACGAGCCCGAGGCGCACGCGCTGCTGGCGCTGCTCGAGCTGCAGTCCTCGCGGCTGCCCGCCAGGGTCGACGACGCCGGCGAGCCGGTCCTCCTCGACGACCAGGACCGCACCCGGTGGGACACCGCGGCGATCTCCCGCGGCTACGCCGCCCTCCGGCTGGCCGTCGACCTCGGCGGCGACGGCCCGTACGTCGTGCAGGCAGCGATCGCCGTCGAGCACGCCCGCGCCCCGTCGGTGGCCGAGACCGACTGGGTGCGGATCGCGGCGTTGTATGCCCGGTTGGCGCGCGCCACGAACTCCGTGGTGATCGAGCTCAACCGCGCGGTCGCACTCGGCATGGCCTACGGGGCCGAGACCGGGCTGCGCGTGGTCGATGAGCTCGCCGCGGCGCCGGCGCTGGCCGGCTACCACCTGCTGCCGGCCGTGCGGGGCGACCTGCTGGCCCGCCTCGGCCGCGACGACGAGGCGGCGATGGAATTCGTCCGCGCCGCCGAGCTCGCCACCAACGACCGCGAGCGGACGCTGCTGCTGGGCCGCGCGGATCGGCTACGAGGGTGCTGATCGCACCGCCCACCAGGGAATGGGCACGGCTCGGGTAGAGTTTCTCCTCTTGTCGCGGGCGCTGTGGCGTCGTCGTCACCGCCGCGCGCCACTCCATGGGACGACGTGAGAACGGGCAGGGACGACACCGGTGACGGATGAGGTTGCCAAGCGAGAGATCGCGACCGAGCAGGCGTTCGTGGATCGGGTGTACACCCAGCTCGAACGCGCCGGGGACACCGCTCGCGAGCTCGCCCAGGAAGGCCACTCGCGGGGACGGCTGGGCCACGAGGGCGGCCTGGTCGAGCGCGACGCCATGGTGTTCCAGGCAGCCAAGCGGATGGCACAGCTGGACGCCGCGCACGAGGGCCTGGTCTTCGGCCGGCTCGACCTGACCGACGAGGTCGACCCGGCTCCCCGGTACGTCGGTCGGATCGGTCTGCGTGACGACGACCACGAGTCGCTGCTGATCGACTGGCGCGCTCCGGCCGCCGCTGTCTTCTACCAGGCCACCGCCGCCACCCCCCAGCAGGTGATCCGGCGCCGGGTGCTCCGGGCGAGTGGCCGCGAGGTGCTCGGCGTCGAGGACGAACTGCTCGACGCCGACGCCCAGGCGCGTGCGGAGGAGGTCGGTCGGGACCTGCCGATCGTCGGTGAGGGCGCCCTGATGGCACAGCTCTCCCGCGCTCGGGACCGTTCGATGCACTCCATCGTGGCGACCATCCAGGCCGAGCAGGACAAGGCGATCCGGGCACCCAGCAAGGGCGTCGTGGCGATCTCCGGCGGACCCGGCACCGGCAAGACGGTCGTGGCGCTGCACCGGGCGGCATACCTGCTCTACACCGACCGACGGCGCTACGAGGCAGGCGGCGTGCTGGTGGTCGGCCCGTCCGGGGTCTTTATGCGCTACATCGAGCGGGTACTACCGAGCCTCGGCGAGACCGCCGTCGCGCTGCGCTCGCTCGGTGAGGTCGTCGACGGGGTGCGGGCCACCCGCCACGACGAGCCGGCAGTGGCCGACGTCAAGGGGTCGGGCCGGATGGCCGAGCTGATGCGCCGCCTCGCGCGGCAGCAGGCGCCCGGCTCGCCGCAGGAGTTCCGGGCGTTCTGGCGTGACGACCGACTGGTCCTCGACGGCCGGCGACTCGGTCAGATCCGGCGGAGCCTGATGTCCCAGGGTCGGCGCAACAAGCAGCTGCCGCGGGTCTCCGCGGCCCTGCTCGACGCGCTGTGGCGCCAGGTGCGCGGCGAACGCGGGCGGGAGCAGGGCCGGGAGTCCTTCGACGAGGAGATGCTCGGTCGTCAGGACTTCCTCGACTTCGCGTTGGCCTGGTGGCCGCCGCTGGATGCGCCGCTGGTCCTCACCTGGCTGCGCGACGCCGACCTGCTGCGCCGGATCGGGGACGGGGTGCTCTCGGCCGAGGAGCAGCAGCTGGTGCACAAGACGTGGAGCCAGCTCGACCCGGACCGCCCGATCGGGCCCCAGATCGCGATCGAGGACGTGCCGCTCCTCGACGAGCTGCGCTACCTGATCGGCGACGTGCCGCAGCGCGCCGACGACGAGCGTGACGACCCGCTTTCCCTGATCGAGGGCGCGGTCGACATCCAGGAGCTGATGACCGCCGCGGACCGTGAGTTCGCGCCGTCCGGCCGGGCCTGGCGCCCGCCGACCCACAGCATCGAGGACGACGGCTATGCCCACGTCCTGATCGACGAGGCGCAGGACCTCACCCCGATGCAGTGGCGGATGGTGGGCCGGCGTGGGCGGACCGCGTCCTGGACCATCGTCGGAGACCCCGCGCAGTCCTCGTGGCCGGTGCCGGCCGAGGCGGCGGAGGCGCGCGCCGCTGCCATCGAGCGGAAGGCACTGCACGAGTTCCACCTCTCCACCAACTACCGGAACTCGGCCGAGATCTACGACTTCGCCGCCGGTTACGCCGAGCGGGTCGGGCTGGACGCGGACCTGCCGGACGCGGTGCGTCGTACCGGAGCGGAGCCGACGGAGGTCGTCCTCGACGACCTGGCCGACCTGGAGGCCGCCACCCGCGCCGCGGTCACCGAGGTCGCCGGCCAGGTGGCGGGCACCGTGGGCATCGTGGTGCCGGCGGCGCGGCGCTCGGAGGTCAACTCCTGGCTCGCCTCGTGGCCCGAGCTCGCCGACGACGCCCCTGCCGCCGCTGCCTCGGCCCGCGACGCCTCGCGCACCCCGTCCGGAGAGGACCGGGTGGTGGTGCTGACCGGACTGGACACCAAGGGTCTGGAGTTCGATGGGATCGTGGTGGTCCGGCCGCAGGAGATCGAGGACGAGTCGTCGACCGGTCGGGCGACCCTCTACGTCGTGCTCACCCGCGCCACGCAGCTGCTGACCACGATCGGCTGATTCGTCGGCTGGTGCTGCTGCCGCGGTCGTCGCCGCTGGGTTGCGTCATACGTTCCGAGGGCGCTGGGCCACTGTTCGTATGACGCAACCCGACCGGCCGCCGGCCGGCGGACGCCGACACCCCGAGGGGGTGGCCCGCCATCCCCGGTCGGCGGGCCACCCCGTGCCTCGCGCGGCCTCTCACATGGCCGGACCGCGAGGATGATGCGGACCTCCCCGGCTACCTGTCCCCCCAGGCCTGGCGCAGGGTGAGGACCGCAAGCAGTCGCCCGTCGACATCGGCCGACGGCGTGAGATCGAGAGCGCTGAAGATGTCCCGGCTGTGTCGTACGACGGCCTCGCGGCTGGTGCCGACCCGCGCGGCGATCGACTCCTCGGTGTGACCGAGCGCGATCAGGCGCAGCGTGCGCAGATCGCGGTGGTCGAGACGGCCGACGCGCGTGGTGGCGGCGGCGTAGGTCTGGTCCAGGCTCATCGTCGTCTCCTTGTGACTAGGGGTGTCCGGCCGTGGAGCGGCGGCCGGACACACCACCAAGAGCAGGCGGAACCACCGGTTGATACACCGAGATCGAAAATCTCCGTCGATATCTGTCCGGTCTCTGTATCAACGACGCTGGCCCGCCGCTCCTCGATGCGAGACGATGCACCCTGGGGACCCGTCAGTCGGGAGGAGCCGGGGTGTGACCGTGACGGAACCGCTGTCGACGCTCGTCTCGGCAGCGCGGAAGGGAGACCAGCATGCTTGGGACACCCTGGTCGACCGCTTCCTGCCGCTCGTGGGAGCGGTCGTGCGTGGCCACCGCTTGGGCGCCGCCGACGGCGACGACGTCAGCCAGACGGTGTGGCTGCGCCTCGTCGAGCACCTCGACGACCTGCGCGAGCCAGCCGCGCTCCCGGGCTGGATCCGCACCACGACCCGGCACGAGTGCCTGCGCGTACTGGCCGCCCGCGGCCGGATGCGCCCGACCGACCCGCAGGACGAGGCCGGTGGCCTGGACGCGGTCGAGGAGGACGTTGCCGAGACCGCGCTGCTGGCCGCCGAGCGGCACGCCGTCCTGTTGGCCGCTCTCGCCGAGCTGCCGGAGGCGCGGCGCGACCTGCTCCTCCTCCTGCTCGAGGACCCGCCGGTGGCCTACGAGGAGATCAGCCGCCGGCTCGGCATCCCGATCGGCAGCATCGGTCCGACCCGGGCCCGCGCGCTCGACCAGCTGCGCCGTACCTCGGCGCTGCGAGGGTTGGCCGCCGGCGACGCAGCACCGGCCGAAGGAGGCGCGCGATGAGTGAGGACGACGAGCTCTTCGCTGCGCTCGGCGAGGCGGTCGCGGCCCGCGCCGACGACGACCGGCGCCGTGCCGCCGCCAAGGCGGCGTTCACCTGGCGCACCGTCGACGCCGAGCTGGCCGAGCTGCTACACGACTCCGCGCTGGACGCCGGCGCGGCAGTCCGGTCCGTGGCCGCCGCTCCCCGCACGCTCTCCTTCGGACGCCGCCATGATCAGGACAGCGTCACCCTCGAGCTCGAGATCACCGACGGTGACCTCCTCGGCCAGGTGATCGGTGAGGCCATCGGTACGACGCAGCCCGGCGCCACCACCACGGTCACCGTGCAGCGTCCCGGTGACGCCGACGTCGAGGTCGCCGTGGATGCGGGCGGATTCTTCACCGTGCCCGGTGTCGGGACCGGGCCGGTCCGGTTCCGGGTGCAGGGTGCCGGCGCCGGGATGACCACCGACTGGATCACCCTCTGACGGCTGCGGCGGGGTCGGGGACGCACACCCCCGCGACCCTCAGGTCAACGGGCCCACCGTCTTGATGGTGCCGCCACGGGGGTCGGTCGAGGTCGTGGCGCCCGCCATCACCGCGGCCCACGCCTGCTGGGCGGTCTCGCCGGTGGCCTGCATGTGGGCGGCGATCAGCCCGGTGACGATCGGCGTGGAGAACGACGTACCGCTCCACTGGGCGACGCCCTTGAATGTGCGCACCTGCCCGACGTGTGGGGGCTCGTAGCAGGTGTAGGAGCCGTGCGGGAAGGCGTTGACGTGGTCGCGACCGCGCGCGTAGACGTCCACCCAGCGTCCGACGTTGGAGAAGTCGGAGACAGCGCCGTCCGGGTCGACCGACCCCACCGAGACCACCCACGGGAAGGCGGCCGGCCAGAACGGCTCGTCGCTGGCGTCGTTGCCGGCCGCGGCCACGATCAACACGTCGTCGCGCTGCTCCAACCGGTGGGCGGCGGCCAGCATCGTGAAGGAGAGCAGCGCCATCCCGCCGCGGGAGTGGGTGCCGGCGGAGATGCTGATGATCTGCGGGTGGTCGTCGTCGGTCAGGGCCTCGTGGAGCTGCTGGACGATCTCGGACTCGTAGATCGCGCCGCCGTGGGTCAACACGCCCTCCACCTCGACCCGGGTTTCCGGCGCCATGCAGGCGATGACGCCGGCGACGAAGGTGCCGTGGCCGGCGTAGGGGTGGATGGCGGAGGGATTGACGATCTCGACGTCGGAGGGGTCGGCGAAGATGTCGTCGACCTCCAACCAGGGCGACTCGGGGCTGCCGATCGCGTCGGTCCACAGGCCGGAGTCGACGACGCCGACGCGGACCTTCTTCTCCTCGGGCACCTTCTCCGGGCAGGGCGCCACCGGCGGCCACGGGACAGGGGTACGACGGCCCACCATCTCGGGCTCGGTCGCGGGACACATGCCGCCCCTGGCCCCGGTGAGGTAGACGACGTGGTCGGGGGACATCTCGGCCTTGTCGATGACGCCGGCCTTTTCCAGGTCGTCGATGATCTGCAGTACGTCGGCCCGCTCGGACTTGTCGTCGCCGGTCCGCCGCGCAGGCAGGCTCACCACCGCCAGGCCCACTGTCGGTTTGGCGACGACCCGCAGGTCACCGCGGTAGCGGTCGTTGTGCTCGACGTACTCGCGCACCCGCTCGACGGCGGACTCCGCGACCAGCGCGTGGCCGGTCCGGTAGAGGTAACGCGTGTCCGCGTCGTCCCGCGGCGGGCGTAGACCCTTCTCCGCCGCGGTGGCGACGTTGTCGCCGAAGGCGTCGCGGATCACCTTGATCTGGGCGCGCTTGATCTCGGCGTCGAGATCCCGTCCCTCCGACGGCTTCGACGTCGGGTCGGGACCGGGGTCCTGGCCAGCCGTGGAGGGGACCTTGCCGAACGGAATCAGGCCGCGGAGTCGCCGCAGCAGCGCGGCGAGCAGGTGGGTGGGCTGGGACGGTCGTTCTGCGTTCATGGCCGCTCCTGTGGCGGTGTGAGAACAGGCGGAGAATTCGGTCCGGGAGCGGCGCTACGGTAGTCCGCGTCGGCGGTGCCGGTAAAGAGCGGAGGCCGCGAGAGCTGGAGGTCAGCCGTGGAGGAGTTGCTCGACCTTGCGCTGGACCAGCCGGACGAGGCCCGTCGGCGGGCCTCGACGCTGCTTGCCTCCGACACGGACGCCCGCACCCTCGCCTTCGCGGCGCAGTCCCTGGGCATCGTGCTGCGAGACGAAGGACGCTCGGACGAGGCGCTCGCCGTGCTGCGCGACGCGCTGCGGTGGGCGAGGAGCGACGGTGACCCTGACCGGGTGCGGGACGTGCGCGCCACCCTCGGGGTCGCGCTCGCCTGGGCCGGGCAGTCCCGGGCCGCGCTGCGAGAGCTGAGAACCGCGCGGGAGGGTGCCACGGGGGTCCTGGCCGCCAAGATCACGATGCGGGAAGCCGGTGTCCTGGCGTTGCGGGGTGGCGAAGCCGACGCAGTGCCGCTGCTGCGCTCGGCCCTCGCGTCCCTGCAGCAGTCTGGCGACGATCCTTGGGAGGCACGCACCCGGATCTGGCTGGGTTATGTCCTGATGCAGCTCGGCCGGGTGGATGAGGCGGAGACCGAGTTCGCCGCGGCGGCTCGCATTCTGGAGAAGAAGGGCGCATGGGTCGATCGACTCGCGAACTACATCAATCTCGCGGAGGTGGCGTTGCGCCGCGGCGACCATGCCTTGGCGCTACGTCGCTTCGCTGAGACCGAGGAGGCCTACCGGGCCGCCGGTTGGCCGGTCCGCGTCGAGTTCGTCATCGAGTACGCGGTCTCCTACCGGGCCGCCGGGCTCGCCCGCGACGCGGTTGCGATGTTCCATACCTTCGAGGGCGAGATCGCCCCGCTCGAGGCGGAGTTCTTCGCCACCCTGGCCGGCGCGCTGCTGGACGCCGACCAACCCGCCGAGGCCGCCGAGGCCGCGCAGCGGGCCGCCGAGCTCTTCCGCCGCCAGGACCGCCCGTGGTTCCACCTGCGGGCCCGGCTGACCTGGGTCCTTGCCCGGGCGGAGCAGGGGGACCGCCGTGGTCTCGCCGCGGCGGCCCGCTCGGTCGCCGCGGAGCTCCATCACCAGTCCGCCCACGAGGCGCCACTCGCGCTGACCGTCGCCGGGCGCCTCTCCCGCGGCGAGACCCGCGCGACGTGCTGGGAGCAGGCGGCGTCGTACCGGAGCCATCCGAACGCATTGGTGCGCGCGGCAGCCTGGCACGCCCGGGCACTGGCCCGGGAGAAGTCGGGGGACCGCGGCGGCGTGCTGCGGGCTGCCAGGGCGGGACTGGACGCGCTCGACGAGCACCGCCGTCTGCTGGGCTCGACCGAGCTGCGCGCGCGGGCTTCGACCCATGGCCATGACCTCGCCTTGGTCGCTCTGCGTCATGCCGCGACCGATCCGCGTGATCTGCTGCGCTGGAGCGAGCGGACCCGAGCCACGACGCTGGCCCAGCCTCCGGCGACCTCCGACGCCGCGACCATCCCGACGACGCTGGCCGCGCTGCGCGACAACGGGCGCCGGCTGATCGAGGCCCGGCAGGAGGGCGAGGCGACCGAGGCGCTCGAGCAGGAGCGGCTCCGTCTGGAGCGGGCGGTGCGCGCGGAGAGCCACACCCTGTCTGCTTCGGCGGCCGCGGACCAGCGCCCGATCGCGGTCGAGGGGATCGTCACGGCGGTCGGCGACGGCTGCCTGGTCGAGCTGGTCGACGTCGACGGAGTGCTGCACGTGCTGGTCATCCACCGCGGTCGGGTACGACGCCGCATCGCCGGCCCCACCGCCGACGTCGCCGCGCTGCTGGCCCCCGCCGCGATGCTGCTGCGCCGCGCCGCCCGCGGTCGGGCCGCCGACCTGAGCGGGCTCGGACTGCGGCTGCAGGAGGCGATCCTGGGCGACGCGGTCCGGCTCATCCCCGACGGCCCGGTGGTGCTGGCGCCGACGGCTCGACTGCACGGGCTGCCGTGGGCGCTGCTGCCGACGCTGGCCGACCGGCCGTTCAGCATCGTCCCGTCCGCCGGCCAGTGGCTGCGCGCCACCGCTGCTGTCCGGCCTCGTCCGGGGGACCGCCGCACTGTCCTGGTCTGCGGTCCGGGCCTGGCCTCCGGCGGCGCCGAGGTGCCGCTGCTCGCCAAGCGCCACCCGGAGGCGTCGCTGTTGACCGGCGCGGACGCTCGGCTAGAGGCGGTCCTGGACGCGCTCGACGGCGCCGACCTGGTGCACCTCGCCGCCCACGGCCACTTCCGCGCCGACAGTCCGCTTTTCTCCTCCCTCGACCTCGCCGACGGCCCGCTCACGGTGCACGACCTGGAGCGGGTCCGGCGGGCGCCGTACCGGGTGGTGCTGTCGGCGTGCGAGTCCGGTGTCCTCGCGCCCGTCGGCGCCGAGGAGCTGCTCGGTCTGGCCTCGTCCCTCTTCGCGCTCGGCACCGCCGGCCTGGTCTCCAGCGTCGCCGAGGTCAACGACGCCGCCACCGCCGCCCTGATGGTCGAGCTCCACAACGCACTCGCCGCGGGAGAGACGCCGGCGAGCGCGCTGCACCGGGTGCGGGCGTCGACCGCCGGTGACGCGGTGGCCGCAGGGACGGCGGCGGCCTTCGTGGCACTGGGTTCGTGAGGTTGGGTTCGTGAGGTTGGGTTCGTGAGATCGAGGGCAGGCCGACCAGCCACCCGCCCTAGGATCGGCCCATGTCTGAACAGCGCCTCACTGCCTCCGAAGCCATCGCGGCCATCCAGGGGCACGAGGCCTGGGCGATCATCCGACGCTCCACCCGCTCCGGCGACCGGGACACCGTCGGCGTGATCGGTGGCCCCCGCTGGGTGGCCGATTCGATCATGGACATCCCGCTGGAGCAGGGCCCTCCCGAGCCGGGGCGCACCTGCGACCGGCTGGTCGCCGTACCGTTTCGCCAGATCAGTGAGCGCGGGTTCGAGGCGCACGACGACGGCACCCCGCTGGTGGTGGTCGACGTCGCCGAGGAGCACGAGTTCTCGGTGGCCGACGTGATCGACGCGATCGACGACACGGGGTTGGACTTCGCCGACCGGGGCGGCTTCGAGACCTCGGACGAGGACTACGCAAAGGTCGTGGAGCGGATCATCCGCGACGAGATCGGCCAGGGCGAGGGCGCCAACCTGGTGGTCGGCCGCAACTATCGTGCCGTCGTCGCGGACTGGGGCCCGGAGAAGGCACTCACCGTCTACCGGCGGTTGCTCGCGCGCGAGCGCGGCGCCTACTGGACGTTCCTCTTCTTCACCGGCGAGCGCTACCTGGTCGGTGCCAGCCCCGAGCGGCACGTGTCGGTGCACGGCGGCGACGTACGGATGAACCCGATCTCCGGCACCTTCCACCTGCGCGCCCCGGCCGGTGAGACCCGGTCCACCGAGGCCCGGCTGCGGGACTTCCTGCGTGACGAGAAGGAGATCTACGAGCTCTTCATGGTCGTCGACGAGGAGCTCAAGATGATGTGCGACATCTGCACCGAGGGCGGCCAGGTGCTCGGCCCGTTCCTCAAGCCGATGACGCACCTGATCCACACCGAGTACCTGCTTGCCGGCCGCACCACCCGCGACGTCCGCGAGGTCCTCCGCGACACCATGTACGCCGCCACCGTCACCGGCTCGCCCGTCGAGAACGCCTGCCGGCTGATCAAGGCCTACGAGCCAGAGGGTCGCGGCTACTACGCGGCGGCGCTGGCGCTCTTCGGCCGCGACGCGGACGGTGAGGCGGTCGTCGACTCGCCGATCGTGATCCGCACCGCCGACGTCTCGGCCGACGGGTCGCTCAAGGTGACGGCGGGGGCAACCCTGGTGCGCGACTCCGACCCCGCCTACGAGGTGGCCGAGACCCACGCCAAGGCGGGCGGCATCCTCTCCGCCTTCGGGCTGGTGCCGCCCGCGCCGGCGGTCGAGGGCGCCGCAGGGACCCTGGCCGAGCTGGTCGCCGACGAGGAGACCCTGATCGCGTTGGCGGCCCGCAACGGCAGGCTCTCCGGCTTCTGGCTCGCCGACCAGGCCGGCACCCCCGCCGACCCGCGGTTGGCGGGGAAGTCCTGCGTCATCCTCGACGGCGAGGACGACTTCGTGAACATGCTGCGCCACCTGCTGTCCCGGATGGGCGTCTCCTCGGCAGTGGTCCGTCACGAGGAGTACGTCGAGGGCTGCCTCGACGGCTACGACCTGGTCATCGTCGGGCCCGGACCCGGTGACCCCCGCGACGGCGACGATCCCAAGATGGCCAACCTGCGGGCGGCCGTCGCCTCGCTGCTGGCTGCCTCGCGGCCGTTCCTGGCCGTGTGCCTGGGCCACCAGGCGCTCTGCCACGAGCTGGGCATCCCGCTCGCCTACAAGGACATCGTCTTCCAGGGCACCCAGGCGTCGGTGTGGCTCGACGACCGCCCCGAGCGGGTCGGCTTCTACAACACCTTCGTGGGGCGGATCGGCGATGGTGTGGAGCTGCCGGCCGGGGTGTCGGTCGACGCCGACCCGGCGACCGGCGACGTACACGCGCTGCGCGGACCGCACTATCGCGGGGTGCAGTTCCACGCCGAGTCGATCCTCACCGAGCACGGGTTCGCGATCGTGCATGACCTGGTGGCGGGTGTGCTGCTGGACTGAGGACCTCTATGTCGTCGTTTACTGGCACGATCTGCCACCAAACGACGACACAAGCGGTCTCGCCAGCATGGCTCAGCAACGCGGGCAGCGGTTGAGACGGCCGGTCCAACCACGCCGGTGGAGCAGTTGGGCGATCTGCTCGGCGGTGCGACACCCGTCCCCGAAGACCATGCCGTAGGTGACTCGGGCGGTGAGGTCGTCGGCGATGGCCAACTCGGCGAGGTCGCGCCGGGCGTCGGCGTCCCACGCTCGGGCACCGGAGTGGTGGGCACGGCCGTCCAGCTCGACGATCAGACCGAATCCGTCGTAGTGGACATCCTGATCGGTACGTCGCCCGGTGGCCCGGCTCTGCCGCTGTCGGGTGCCGCGAGGGAGGCCGTGTGCTCGCTCGACGCGGTGCAGATAGCCGCGCTCGAGAACGGAGCACGCGCCGTCGCGTACGTCGGCCAGCAGCGCGGCGACGGTGGCCCGCCCGGCCACCCGCTCCCGGGAGTCCAGCGTGTGCAGGATCGCATCGGGGTTGGTTCGCCGGGTGTGCAGGATGTCGGTCAACACGGCGAACGCGGACGCGACGTCGCCGGACCGGATTCGGTTCGACAGTACATCGATCGTGGCGTGCTCGATCCGTACCATCGGTGGCGCGCTCCTCCATGCGACCCGGTCGGCCAACCCCGCGCAGGCGTGCACCCGGACGAGCCGCGGCGGCACCACCTTGCGTCCCCGCTCGACCGCGACATGCAGCACTCGTCCTGGATCAGGCAGGGCGAACGAGAGCGCAGACTCGTGGCTCAGCGCCGCCGGCCAGGCGGCGAGCACGGCGATCCACTCCCGCTGTGCGCGCGACGGCGCCCCGGTGTGGTTCAGGTACACCCCCGGGTGGTCGTCGGAGAGCTCGCGGCGCCGCAGCATGCGACGTACGTCGTCGGGAGTCGCGCCGAGATCGAGCAGTTGGCGACGCGACACCACGCCGTCCTGGACCCGGTCCAGGAGGTGGGTGAGAGCGGGATGGTGGAGATCGAAGCGCGCCATGGGAGTGAAGGTGGTCGACGCCCGGCCGCTCCGCCATCCTCGGGGGGAGCCGTCCACAGCTCTATGTCGTCGTTTGCTGGCATCATCTGCCACCGAACGACGACGTAAGCGGGAGAATGAGGCGGTGCGGACCCCCGACGTCGTGGTCGTCGACCACCACGACTCCTACACCGGCAACCTGGTGCACCTGATCGCCGGTGTCACCGGGGTGCTGCCGCGGGTGGTGCAGCACGACGAGACCGACCCCGACGACGTGCTCCGTCATGAGTACGTCGTCCTCTCGCCCGGTCCCGGACACCCGGCGGACCCGCGGGACTTTGCGGTCGGGCGGGAGGTGCTGCGCTCGGCGCGCCGCCCGGTGCTGGGCGTTTGCCTGGGGATGCAGGGGATGGTCACCAGCTATGGCGGCGTGGTGGATCGGGTGCCGCCCGGGCATGGCGTCGCCGCCCGGATCACCCACGACGGGTCGGGGCTCTTCGCCGGGCTGCCGCAGGAGTTCCGGGCGATCCGCTATCACTCGCTGGCCGTGCTCGACCTGCCGGAGGGGATGCGAGCGACCGCGCTGGACGCGCTGACGGGCGTCACCATGGGCGTCGTGCACACCGAGCTGCCACTCGCCGGCGTCCAGTTCCACCCCGAGTCGATCCTCTCCGAGCACGGCGCCGCGCTGGTCACCAACTTCCTCACCGGGTCGGGGGTGACGGCGTGGTGACCACCGGCGATCCGGCGGAGGCGTTCGCACGGATCCAGGCCGAGCACGCCCGCTGCTTCTGGCTCGATGGAGGCGGTGCCCGGGACTGGTCCAGCGGTCGGTCCGTGCTCGGCTGGCTCGAGGAGGCCGACGTGTCGCTCAGCTACGACGCCGCGCTCCGGGAGGTGACCCGGCACGCCGGCGGTCGGGCCGAGGTGGTCGGGGACGACCCGTTCGTCGTACTGGAGGAGGAGTTGGCGGCGGGCGACGGCGGCGACCAGTGGTTCGGCTATTTCGGGTACGCCGCCCGCCCCGACCTCCCCGCTGCCCCCGACCCCCACCTCCCGGACGCGGTCTGGATGCGGCCGAGCCACGTGCGGATGTATGAGCACCAGCCGGCCCCAACAACACCTTCCGTCACTCTGATCGAGAAGTTTCACCGCCTAAGCGGGGAAACTCCCACCCTCCCGCCCACCTACCGCGCCGCCTTCGCCGCCGTGCAGGAGCACCTGCATGCCGGCAACTCCTACGAGGTCAACCTGACCCACCGCCTCGAGCAGGCCAGCACGCTGACCCCCGCCGAGGTCTACCTGCGGCTGCGGTCGCTCAACCCCGCGCCGTACGCCGGCTTCCTCCAGCACGACGTGCCAGGGGCGCGGGCGTGGCTGCTCAGCTCCAGCCCCGAGCGCTATGCCTTGGTCACCACGGACCGGACACTCGAGGCCAAGCCGATCAAGGGCACCACGCCCCGCGCCGCCGACCCCGCCACCGACGACGCCGCGCGCGAGCACCTGCGCAGCGAGGAGAAGTACGCGGCGGAGAACCTGATGATCGTCGACCTGCTCCGCAACGACCTGGCCGGCGTGTGTGAGGTGGGCAGCGTCGAGGTGCCGCACCTGATGGAGGTCGAGTCCTACGCCTCGGTGCACCAGCTGGTCTCCACCGTCCGGGGCCGGCTGCGCGAGGACGTGGGCACTGTCGCGGCGCTCCGCTCGCTCTTCCCGGCCGGATCGATGACCGGTGCACCCAAGCTCCGCACGATGCAGATCATCGACGCCGTCGAGGAGACCCCGCGCGGCGTCTACGCCGGCGCGTTCGGCTGGGTCGCCGGCGACGGTCGCGCTGACCTCGGGGTGGTGATCCGCAGCCTGACGACCACCGGCGACGGCACCTATCGCCTCGGCACCGGCGGCGGCATCACGGTCGCCAGCGACGCGGAGGAGGAGTACGCCGAGACCCGCTGGAAGGCTGAGCGGCTCCTGGCCGCTCTCGCCGACCCCAGCGACCCCGCCGACCCGACCGACCCGACCGACTCCGTCAACGAAGGTCGGTGAGCTCGGCCGGATTGACCGTGGTGCCGACGATCTCGCGCAGCTGGTCGTCCTTCTCCCAGATGTTCACCGCCATCGCAGCGCTCACCCGGTGGTCGGCGTCGACCCAGTAGGCGATGAACTCGTTGTCCTCCAGCGACCCGCGGATCACGACGGTGTCGGAGGCTGAGCCGTGGCCGACGTACTCCATGCCGAACTCGAACTGGTCGGTGAAGAAGTAGGGCAGCCAGTCATAGCTGACCTCCTGACCGAGCATCGACTTCGCGGCGGCCTTGCCCTGGCGGATGGCGTTGTCCCAGTGCTCGACCCGCAGCGGGCCGAGGACCGTGTTGACGGCGAGGGCGACGTCGCCGGCGGCCCACACCTGCGGGTCGGTGCTGCGCAGGTGTTGGTCGACGGTGATCCCACCGCCGTCGCTCGGTGCGGCGACGCCGAGCCCGGCCTGCTCGGCCAGCGCGACCCGCGGCGCCGCCCCGATCGCGACCACCACGACGTCGGCCTCCTCGACCCCGTCGGCGGTACGCACCCCGGTCGGGGCTGCGTCCGGCTGGCCGCCGACGGTCTCGATGCCGAGCACCTCGACGCCGGTACGGACGTCCACGCCGTGCTGGCGGTGCAGGTCGACCAGGTACTGCGCCAGCTGCTCGCCGAGCACCCCACCCAGTGGCAGGTCGGCCAGCTCCAGCACGGTCGCCTCCATCCCGGCGGCGCGGGCAGCGGCCGCGAGCTCGAGCCCGATCCAGCCGCCCCCGATCATCACCGCGCGTCCGCCGGCGACGAAGGCCTCCTTGATCCGGTCGGAGTCCTCCACCGTCCTCAGGTACGACGCCCCGCCGGCCCCCGGCAGATCCGGGACCCGCGGCTCCGCACCCGGCGCCAGCAGCAGCGCGTCATAGCTCAGCGTCTCGCCGCCGGAGACCGACACCGTGCGTGCGGCCAGATCGATCCCGGTCGCCTCGGTGCTGGTGAGCAGGCGGACGTCGTTGTCGTCGTACCACGCTTGGTCGTGGACCAGCGCGTCGGAGAACGCCTTGTCGCCGGCCAGGTAGGACTTGGAGAGCGGCGGGCGCTCGTAGGGGAGGTGTTGCTCGGCGCCGACCAGCGTGATCGACCCGGTGTAGCCCTCCTCGCGCAGCGTGGTGATGGCGGTGGCGCCGGCGAGGCCGCCACCGATGACGACGATCTTCTGGGGCTCGCTCATGTCCCCATCGTGCTGCGCGGGTGGGCAGGAGCCAAGGGCCGCCAACCACCGCAACCACGGCAACCACCGAGCGTCAGGAGGTGGGGCTGGGCGCCTCTTCCGTCTGGCCGCCGATGCCCGCCTCGTTGGCCTGCGCAGCCAGCGCGGTCAGCGTGGCCTCCACACCGGCGATGACCGCGTCCTCGTCGTAGGGACGCGGGTCGGCCACGTTGACCACCTGGAACAGGTCACCGGTCTCCACGAACCCGGTCACGAAGAGCTGCCGCTTGCGGGCGTCGACCACGATCCGCGCCGCATCGGCGCCCTCGATCCGCGGGTCCCGGACGTCGGCTGAGTCCTGCTGGCCCATCGTCTCCCACAGCTGGTCCAGGTCGCCGTCGAAGAGCTGGTAGTTGATCGTGATCGCCGGGTCGCCGGAGTCGGGGTCCTTCGGGGCGAACCGGCACTCCGGCTCGGTCGCGGTGCCGCTGTGCTCGGTGCTGTCGGTCCCGAACTGCTTCTGGACGAAGGCCGCGTCCAGGGTGTCGCAGGGATTCCACAGCGCCGGCGTCTCGGTGGGCAGGTCGGGCTTGGCGCCGGACGCCTCGTCGTCACCGCAGGCGGACAGCAGGAACGGCAGGCTCGCCACGGCGACGCCCACCCCCACGACCCGCCGCCGCGGACCCC
Source organism: Nocardioides sp. BGMRC 2183 (assembly GCA_008123405.1). GTDB lineage: Bacteria > Actinomycetota > Actinomycetes > Propionibacteriales > Nocardioidaceae > Nocardioides. The sequence goes on along the minus strand of VSSA01000003.1, from coordinate 316,371 downwards.
GCCGCCACGGACCCCGATAACCCTGCCGCTGCTCAGCCACGCTCGCGCTCCCGTCCGGGCAGCCGGAACACCAGCCGGGCGCCGCCGCTGGCGTTCTCGGTGGCCTCGACCGAGCCTGAGTGCCGCCCCGCCACCTGGTGCACGATCGAGAGGCCCAACCCCGAGCCGGGCATGGTGCGGGCGTCGGGCGAGCGCCAGAACCGGTCGAAGATCCGGGTGCGGTCGCTCTCCGCGATCCCGGGTCCCTGATCGTCGACGGTGAGCACACCATCGCTGAGTCGGACGGTCACCTGGCCTCCTTCGGGGCTCCACTTGGCGGCGTTGTCGAGCAGGTTGGTCACGGCCCGCTCCAGCTCCGAGGCCTCGCCCTCGACCCACCACGGGCGGGTGAAGACCTCGAAGGTGACGGCGGGTGCGCGGCGTCGTACTCGCTGCACGGCGTGGTCGACGACGTCGGCGAGGTCCAGCGACTCCACCTGCACCGGCGCCGGCTCCTCGCGGGCCAGCGCGGTCAGGTCCCCGATCAGGGTGGTGAGCTCCTCGATCTGGGCACGGACGTCGGCGAGCAGCTCGGCGCGGGCGTTCGCCGGCATCGCGCCGGGGTCGTCGTCGGCCATGGTGAGCAGCTCGATGTTGGTGCGCAGCGCGGTCAGCGGGGTGCGCAGCTCGTGGCCGGCGTCGGCGACCAGTTGGCGCTGCCGGACCCGCGAGGCGTCGAGCGCGGTGAGCATGTGGTTGAACGCGGTGGCCAGGCGGGCGATCTCGTCGTCGCCCTCGACCCGCAACGGGGTGAAGTCCTCGGTGCGGGCGACGTTCTCGACTGCCGAGGTGAGCCGCCGCACCGGGCGCAGGCCGTTGCTGGCCACCCCCCACCCGGCGAACGCGGCGGTGATCACGCCGAGCACGCCGAACGCCAGCGTCACCCAGCCGAGCCGCGCCAGGATCCGGTCCTGCCGCTCCAGCGACTGGGCGAAGATCAGCGCGGTGCCCTCGCGCTGGGTGGGCACCGCCACCACCCGATAGCGCTGGCCCGCGATCAGCACCGTCCGCAGGCTGGAGTCGCTCTTGCCCTGTGCCACCGCGAGCTCCTCCCGGCCGAGCTCGATGTCGGTGCCGCGGTCGAGGATCCGACCGTGGCCGTCCTCGTCGAGGAAGGCGATCCGGACGTCGGCAGCACCGATCGCCCACGACGGCACCGCCTCCTGGGTGCCCAGCGTCAGCAGGGTGTCAGTGCTCGCCGCCGCTTCGGCCCGGTCCTGCAGCGCGTCGTCGAGACTGTGCTGCATCTGCACCCGCGCGGTCACGTAGGCGCCGAGGGCGACGAAGGCCACCGACAGGCCGACCGCCATCGTGGTCAGCAGCACCACCCGGCTGGCCAGGGATCGGCGGTAGTGCCAGCGCCCGTCGGGTCCGGGTGCGAGTGCCATGCTCCACGCACTCATGCCGGCGCATCGCCTCTTAGAGATCGCGCGGGTAGGGAGCGCCTGCTGCGCGCCGCCCCGCGGGCGCCTCGCCGCGTTGCGACCGCTCGACGTGCACCCAGCATGCCGTCGCGTCCGCGCCTTGCGAGGCATCCCGCGGATGCGACGCTCGCGACGGCGTCCCTACCCGCGCGATCTCTTCTCACGCGTCGGCCGCCTTGAGCACGTAGCCGATGCCACGCACGGTGTGGATCAGGCGGGACTCGCCGTCCGCCTCGGTCTTGCGGCGTAGGTAGCCGACGTAGACCTCGAGTGAGTTGGCGGTGGTCGGGAAGTCGAAGCCCCAGACCTCCTCCAGGATGAAGCTGCGGTCCAGCACCCGGCGCGGCCTCCGCAGGAACATCTCCAACAGCGTGAACTCGGTGCGGGTCAGCTCGATCGACCTGCTGCCCCGGGTGACCTCGCGGGTGGTCACGTTCATGGTCAGGTCGGCGAAGGAGAGGATCTCCTCCTCCTCGCCGGGATCGGCCGGCACCACCCGCCGCAGCAGCGCCCGCAGCCGCGCCAGCAGCTCCTGCAGCGCGAACGGCTTGGTCAGGTAGTCGTCGGCGCCGGCGTCGAGCCCCTCCACCCGGTCGCCGACGGCGTCGCGGGCAGTCAGCACCAGGATCGGTACGTCGTTGCCGGCCTCGCGCAGCGCCCGGGTCGCCTCCAGCCCGTCCAGCCGCGGCATCATCACGTCCATCACCACCACGTCGGGGGCCACCGACGCGATCCCCGCCAGGGCCTCGGCTCCGTCGGCGGCCAGGTGGACGTCGTACCCGTTGAACTCCAGTGACCGGCGCAGCGACTCGCGGACCGCGTGGTCGTCGTCGACGACGAGGACACGGTGGGGGGTGGGCATGGTCGACACGGCGTCCATCATGACGGATCGGTCTGAGCGGTCGCTGAGAACGCTCCAGGATCGACGCGACTCAGAGGCCGGATCAGAGGTAGCGGGTGGCCAGGGTGGCGGCGCGGGCGCCGTACTGCCCCCCGAAGAGGCAGGCGTGGACCAGCAGCGGGAAGAGCTGGTGGAACCCGACCCGCTCCTCCCATCCCTCGGCCAGCGGGGTGACCTCCTGGTAGGCGTCGAGCGCCACCGGCAGTTGCGGTAGCCCGAAGAGGGCCAGCATCGCCAGGTCCATCTCGCGGTGTCCGCCGTAGGCGGCGGGATCGATCACGAAGAGCCGGCCGCCGGCTCCCCACAGCACGTTGCCGTTCCACAGGTCGCCGTGCAGCCGCGCCGGCGCCTCCTCCGGTACGACGTCCGCCGTGCGCTCCACCGCCCGCTCGATCACGCCCGCGTCCGCCGGGGCGAGGAGTCCCTTGTCCCGGGCCACCCGCAGGTACGGCGTGATCCGCCGTGCGACGTAGAACTCCGCCCACGTCGCCGCGGGCTCGTTGTTCAGCGGCAACCGCCCGATGTAGCCGTCGTGGTGGTCGTCGAACGCCCCCAGGCCGGGGGCACCGGCGGCGTGGGTGCGGGCCAGTGCGCGGCCGAAGCCGGCGGCAGCCTCGGCGTTCGGCCGGATGGTCTCCACCCAGTCCACGACCAGGCAGTCCTCGGCGACGGCGAGCACCTCCGGCACGGCCACGCCGTCGGCATCCGCGAGCCAGCGCAGCCCGGCCGCCTCGCGCTCGAAGAGGTGAGGCAGTGGCGGGGTCAGCGTCTTCAGCAGGGCGGTCCGGCCGCTGGAGAGGCGCAGCTTGACCGCCGTGGCGATATCGCCCCCGGCGATCGGGGAGGTGGCGATCACCGCGGTGCCGAGCAGGTGCTCGGCGCGCTCGGCGATCACAGGCTGTCGTGCCACCTGTGCATCACCTCCGCCGTGTGTCGGGATGGACCAGGCGCCTGGATCAGGCGTGGCCCTTGAGTGCCTTGGGGATCTCGCGCCCCTGCTCGATCGCGCGTTCGGGCGCCTTCACCTTCTTGAACTTACGGATGCCGACCCAGACGAAGACCACGGCGGCGAAGACGTAGAGCCCGAACACGATCAGGAACGCCCAGTGCAGGTCGAGTCCCTCGCCGTTCCAGTGGATGAAGTAGGCGAGTGCCACCGACAGCATGATGATCGCCAGGATCAGCAGGAAGACGGCGACGGCGAAGAACGCCGCACCCGTCCCACCGGCCGTGACGCTGACCTTCAGCTCGGACTTGGCGAGCTGGATCTCCTTGCGGATCAGCGTGGAGAAGTCGGTCTGCGCGTCCTTGATCAAACGCCCGATGGTCGGCTCTTCCGGGCGCTGGTCGGTGAGCGGGTCGGTGGCCATGGGCCGACCCTACCCATATCGCGCCGGCGTTGGGGGTTCACCCTGATCCTTCCCTGGGACCTGCCCCCAGATCTCGTCGCAGCCCTTGATGCCGCCTGCCGCGCGCCCTGAACCTCGAAGCATGAGTGCTCCCACCGGCCCGTTCGGGCCTCCGGCGCCGCCGCGCCGCCGACGCCGTTGGCCGCGCGTGCTGGCGATCCTGGGCGGGGCGCTGCTGCTCGTCGTCGCGGGCCTGGTCGGCGGCTTCGCCTACCTCTACGCCTCGATGGACATCGACACGGTCGGCGAGGTGGAGTTCGATCGGCCGCTGGCGATCCCGCCGCTGGCGCCGTCCACCGTGGCCGAGGACGGCACCCGGGTCTTCGACCTCACCCTGCAGCCCGGGGAGGCCGACTTCGGCAAGGAGCGCCCGACGCCGGTCTGGGGCGTGGGCGGTGGCTACCTCGGCCCGACGCTGCGTGCCGAGCGGGGCGAGAAGGTCCGCGTCGACGTCACCAACGACCTGCCCGAGGACAGCACCCTGCACTGGCACGGCATGCACCTGCCCGCCGAGATGGACGGTGGGCCGCACCAGATGATCGACCCGGGCGCGACGTGGTCGCCGACCTGGGAGGTCGACCAGCCCGCGGCCAGCCTCTGGTACCACCCCCATCCCCACGGCCGCACCGCCGAGCACGTCTACCGCGGCGTGGCCGGGATGTTCTGGATCGACGACCCGGCCGCCGCTGAGCTGCCGCTGCCTCGGGAGTACGGCGTGGACGACGTACCCGTGATCGTGCAGGACAAGCAGTTCGACGGCCACGAGCTCGACGAGGGCGAGACCTTCCTCAGCGGACAGGGCATCCTCGGCGACGAGATCCTGGTCAACGGCACCCCTGGGCCCTACCTGGACGTGACCACCCAACGGGTGCGGCTGCGGGTGCTCAACGCCTCGAACGCACGGATCTACAACTTCCGGTTCGCCGACGAGCGGCCCTATCAGCTGATCGCCGGCGACGGCGGGCTGTTGCCGGCGCCGGTGGAGCTCACCGCACTCGAGCTCTCCCCCGGCGAACGGGCGGAGATCGTCGTCACCATGCGTCCGGGCGAGAGCACGGTGCTGCGCAGCGAGCCGCTGACCTCCACCGGCAATCGGTTCGCCGGCGCCGACGACCGCTTCGACATCCTCGAGCTGCGGGCGGCTGACGCGTTGAGGCCCTCGCCGGAGGTGCCGACCGAGCTCGCGGCCCCGCCCACCCTGAACAGCGAGGACGTCGTCGGCGAGCGCACGTTCCGATTGGCCGGCACCAACATCAACGGTCTCGAGATGGAGATGGACCGGATCGACATGACCGTCGAGGTCGACACCACCGAGCGCTGGATCGTCTCGAACCCGGACGGCAGTCCGCACAACTTCCACGTCCACGACGTCCAGTTCGTGGTGGAGTCGGTCGACGGCGAGCCGCCACCGCCCGAGCTGCGTGGGTGGAAGGACACCGTCTTCCTACCGGAGGGACGGGAGGTGGCGTTGCTGGTGCGGTTCAGCGACTACACCGACCCGGCGACGCCGTACATGTTCCACTGCCACCTCCTGCGCCACGAGGATCGGGGCATGATGGGGCAGTTCGTGGTGGTGGCGCCGGGGGAGGAGGCGGCGCCGCACGCCGGGCACTGAGCGTGGCGAGCCGTCACGTTAGGCTGGTGGGCAGGTGAGCCGGGAAGTCTGGTCGGCAGGCAGGTTCGTCCTGCTTCCCACCCTTCCCCAGCCAGCGGAGGATCGCCCGTGTCCCTGTCGAACCGTCCTGAGCGAGCGCCCGATTCCTTGTGGCGCGAGAAGCCGCTCTACTCGGCCAGCAACCGCCCTCTGGCCAAGTACGTCGCCCGCCCACTGCGCGAGTTCCTCCGGGTGGAGGCGGCCGGGTCGCTGTTGCTGCTCGCCGCGGCCATCGCCGCGCTGCTGTGGGTGAACCTGCCGTTCGACGGGTGGGCCGAGGCCTACGACGACCTCTGGCACACGCCGCTGAGCATCGACCTCGGTGCATTCCACATCGAGGAGGACCTGCACCACTGGGTCAACGACGGGCTGATGGCGATCTTCTTCTTCGTCGTCGGCCTGGAGATCAAGTACGAGCTGGTCCACGGGGACCTGCGCGACCCGAAGACGGCGGCGCTGCCGATCGTCGCGGCGATCGGCGGGATGGCCGCTCCGGCGCTGATCTACGTGGCGATCGCCGGTGGCGGGGAGACCGGCTCCGGCTGGGGCATCCCGATGGCCACCGACATCGCCTTCGCGGTCGGGGTGCTCGGTGTCCTCGGGCGCCGCATCCCCTCCTCGGCACGTCTCTTCCTGCTCACCCTGGCGATCGTGGACGACATCGGCGCGATCATCGTGATCGCGGTCTTCTACACCAGCGACCTCTCGCTGACCTGGCTCGCCATCGCCATCGCCCTGCTCGCCGTGATGGCGGCGCTCCGGGCGGTGCGGGTGTGGTCCGGCGTCGTGCACGGCGTCCTCGCGGTCGTGATCTGGTACGCCATGCTCGAGTCCGGTGTGCACGCCACCTTGGCCGGTGTCGCGGTGGGGTTGCTGACCCCGGCCGTCGCGCTGCTCGAGCCACGGGTGGCCAAGGACTATGCGGTCAACGCCCTCCGCGATCACGACCTGGACGCCGAGGAGGTGCATCGGCTGCGGTTCCTGCTCGAGGAGTCCGTGCCGGTGGCCGAGCGGTTGCAGTCCCGTCTGCACCCGATCTCCTCCTACCTGGTGCTGCCGATCTTCGCGCTCGCCAATGCCGGCGTGGTGCTGACCGGCGGCGTCTTCGGCGATGCCGTCACCTCGACGGTCGCCCTCGCGATCGGGGCCGGCCTGGTGATCGGCAAGCCGCTCGGCATCGCACTCGCCTGCCTGTTCGCGGTCAAGGTCGGGCTGGGACGCCTGCCGACGAACACGACCTGGCCTCAGGTGCTCGGACTCGGCTCCGTGGCCGGCATCGGGTTCACCGTCTCGCTCTTCATCGCCGAGCTCTCCTTCCCCGGCTCCGAGGCGCTGACCGACGACGCCAAGGTCGGCATCCTGCTCGCCTCCGTCATCTCGGCGATCATCGGTGTGCTGGTGCTGCTCGCCGTGGGTCGAGGGCGCCCGGGGGCCGACGCCGACGCCGACGCTGATGCCGACGCCGACTCCGCTGACGCGGGCGAGCGCTCAGCCGAACAGCAGGGCTGACCCGAGTATCCCGGTCACCGTGATCCGCACCGCCACCCGCTCCGGATTCGGCTGCGGGGTGCGGTAGCGGGCGCCGTACCGCTCACAGGCCCGCGCCACCGAGGCCTCGTCGGTGCGCACCTCGCCGGTGCCGACCAGGGTCGACCACCGCCCGCCCTCGACTTGGTTCACCGCCAGGCGCGGGTCGCGGCGGAGGTTGGCCACCTTCTGCGACCCGCGCCTGGTGATGATCCACGCACACTGCTCCTCGACGTCGATCGTCGCCCCCACCGGCACCAGGTGCGGCGCCCCGTCCCGGTCGAGCGTGGAGAGGCTGCACAGGTGACGCTCGGTCCAGAAGTCCAGCAGCGGAGCAGGGAAGGCGGACCAGTCAGGCGTCCACGCGGGCATCGTGCCTCCTCGGGTCGGTCCGGACAGCATGCCCGGTCCCCCGTTGACTTGGGGTTTGGGGCCCGTTGAGTTGGGGTTTGGGGCCCCTTGAGTTGGGCTTTCGGGCCCTCTGAGGTGAGGCTTGGGGCCTGATGAGATGGCCGCGACGTGGGAGTCTCGGGTCATGGACATTGCCGCTCGCGCCCGCGCCCTCCTCGATCTGCACCACACCGGCCACACCCTGGTGCTTCCGAATGTCTGGGACGCCTGGTCCGCCCGCGCCGTGGCCGATGCCGGTTTCGCCGCGCTCAGCATCGGCAGTCATCCGCTCGCCGACTCCCGCGGTCAGGGCGACCATGAGGAGATGACGCTGGCCGACGCCCTCGACGGGGTACGACGGATCTGCGCTGCCGTCCCGGACATCCCGGTCACTGCCGACCTGGAGTCGGGCTACGGCACCGAGCCCGTCGAGCTCATCGAGCGGCTGCTGGAGGCCGGCGCGGTCGGGCTCAACATCGAGGACACCGTGCACTCCGAGGGCGGCCGGATGCGGGCGGTCGCGGAGCACGCGGACTACATCGGCGCTCTGCGCCGGGCGGCCGACGAGGCAGGTGTCGACGTGGTGGTCAATGCGCGGACCGACGTCTTCCTGCGTGCGGCGGAGATCGACGACCCGGTCGCCGAGGCGCTGACCCGGCTGCGGGCCTGTGAGGAGGCCGGCGCCCGGTGCGTCTATCCGGTCGGGGCGCCGTCGGCCGGCGTCGTACGGGAGATGGTGGAGGGGCTGTCCGGGCCGGTGAACGTGATCGCCAACCCGCGCACCGGGTCGGCCGCCGGAACGTTGGAGGAGCTCCGAGCGCTGGGGGTGCACCGGGTGACGTTCGGGCCCAAGCTGATGCAGGAGCTCACCACGGACCTCGCCGCACTGGTCGCCGCCTGGCGTTGACTTGGGGTTTCGGGCCCCTTGAGTTGGGGTCTTGGGCCCCTCGAAGAGGGCGTTCGAGGCCTGACGGCCCCAACCCACAACTCGAGGGGCCCCAACCCACAACTCGAGGGGCCCCAACCCACAGCTCGAGGGGCCCCAACCCACAGCTCGAGGGGCCCCAACCCACAGCTCGAGGGGCCCCAACCCACAGCTCGAGGGGCCCCAACCCACAACTCGAGGGGCCCAAGACCCCAACTCAACCGGCCACGCGGGTCAGTCCTCGGTGGAGGTGGCTTGGCCGGCGGAGATGAGGTCCATGATGGAGGCGTCGGCGAGGGTCTGGGTGTCGCCGATCTCGCGCTTCTCGGCGACGTCGCGGAGCAGGCGGCGCATGATCTTGCCGGAGCGGGTCTTGGGGAGCTCGGGGACGATCATGATCTGGCGGGGCTTGGCGATCGGGCCGATCTCACGCCGTACATGGTCCGACAGTTCCTTGACGATCTCCGGACCCCCGTCCCCCGCGTCTTCGCGCAGGATCACGTAGGCGACCACCGCCTGACCGGTGTCGGGGTCGGTGGCGCCGACCACGGCGGACTCGGCGACCTTCGGGTGGGAGACCAGGGCGGACTCGATCTCGGTCGTGGAGAGCCGGTGGCCCGACACGTTCATCACGTCGTCGACCCGACCGAGCACCCAGATGTCGCCGTCGGCGTCCTTCTTGGCGCCGTCGCCGGCGAAGTAGTAGCCCTGCTTGCGGAAGCGGGACCAGTAGGTGTCGACGTAGCGGTCGTCGTCGCCCCAGATGGTGCGCAGCATCGAGGGCCACGGCTTGGTGACCACCAGGTAACCGCCCGACCCGTTCGGGACGGAGTTGCCGTCGTCGTCGACCACGTCGGCGCTGATACCCGGGATCGCGGTCATCGCCGAGCCCGGCTTGCCGGCGGTGACACCGGGCAGCGGCGAGATCATCACGGCGCCGGTCTCGGTCTGCCACCAGGTGTCGACCACGGGGGTACGGTCCCCGCCGATGACGTGGCGGTACCAGACGTAGGCCTCGGGGTTGATCGGCTCACCCACCGAGCCCAGGATCCGCAGGCTCGACATGTCGAAGCGGTCGGGCACGTCGTGACCCTGCTTCATGAACGAGCGGATCGCGGTGGGCGCTGTGTAGAAGAGGGTGACCCCATAGTCCTGGATGATCTTCCACCAGCGGCCGCGCTCGGGGGAGTCGGGCGTGCCTTCGTAGAGGACCTGGGTGACGCCGTTGGCCAGCGGTCCGTAGACGATGTAGGAGTGGCCGGTGACCCAGCCGATGTCGGCGGTGCACCAGTAGACATCGGTCTCCGGCTTGAGGTCGAAGACCGCGTGGTGGGTGTAGGCAGCGCCGGTCAGGTAGCCGCCCGTGGTGTGCAGAATGCCCTTCGGCTTCCCGGTGGTGCCCGAGGTGTACATGACATAGAGCGGGTGCTCGGAGTCGAACGCCTCGCAGGCGTGTTCGGTCGAGGCGGAGCCGACCGCGTCGTGCCACCACACGTCCACGTCGTCGTCCCACGGCACGTCCTGTCCGGTACGACGCACCACCAGCACCTTCTCGACCTTGTCGGTCTTGGTGCGGGCCTCGTCCACCGCCGGCTTCAGCGCCGACGGGGCACCGCGGCGGTAGCCGCCGTCGGAGGTGACCACGACCTTGGCGCCGCAGTCGTCGATCCGGGAGGCGAGCGCGTCGGCGGAGAAGCCTCCGAAGACCACCGTGTGCGGGGCACCGAGCCGGGCGCAGGCCAGCATCGCCACGATCGCCTCGGGGATCATCGGCATGTAGATCGCCACCCGGTCGCCGGTGCCCACACCGAGCGCGGTGAGCGCGTTGGCCGCCTGGGAGACCTCGTCCTTGAGCTGGGCGTAGGTGATGTCGCGGGTGTCGCCCTCGGGCTCGCCGACCCAGTGGATCGCGACCTTGTCCCCGCGACCGGCCTCGACGTGGCGATCCACGCAGTTGTAGGCGGCGTTGAGGGTGCCGCCGACGAACCACTTCGCGAACGGGGCGTTGGACCAGTCGAGCACCTGGTCCCACTTCTGGTCCCAGGAGAGCCGCTCGGCCTGGGTGGCCCAGAACGCGTCGGAGTCGGCAGCGGCGGCGTCGTACGCCTCCGCCGTCACGTTGGCGTTCGCGGCGAGCTCGGCGGGCGGCTCGAACCGGCGGTCCTCCTTGAGCAGGTTCTCCAGCGTCTGCTCGGTCTGGCTCGGGGTGGACTGGTCGCTCACGGTTCTCTCCTGCTCGCTCGACGATCGGGAAGTCGGTGCCACAGGTCACAGTAGGACGTGGCTCCAGAATCGGAAGGAGGGGCGGGGGACCGTGGCCCGCCGCCCCTCCTCACGGGTGGGTCAGACGTCGCCCTGGGCGTGCTTGGCGACGAGGTCGGTGCGGCCGGGGTAACGGATCTCCTCGACCAGCTCCTGCATCGTCTCCGACGGTTTGGTGGTGAACTGCGAGACCACGATGGTCACCGCGAAGTTCGCCAGCATGCCGATGAAGCCGAAGCCGACCGGTGCGATGTCGAGGATCGGGTCCTTGCCCAGGAAGAACCATGCCGACTCCGAGGGCAGCGTCCACACGAAGTACGCCGCGGTGATCGCGAGCCCGACCGCCATGCCCGCCGCCGCACCGGCAGCCGTGCACCTCTTCCAGAAGATGCCGAGCACCAGGATCGGGAAGAAGCTGGCGGCCGCCAATCCGAAGGCCAAGGCGACCACCTGGCCGGCGAATCCGGGCGGGTTGATGCCGAGCCAGCCGGCGACGAGAACTGCCACGGCCATCGAGATCCGGGCCACCGTCAGCTGTCGCTGTTCGCTGGCCTGCGGGTTGATCCGCTTGTGGTAGACGTCGTTGGCCACCGAGGAGGAGATCACCAGCAGCAGCCCCGAGGCCGTCGACAGCGCGGCGGCCAGGCCACCGGCCGCCACCAACCCGACGATCGGCGCCGGCAGGCCGCCGATCTCCGGTGAGGCCAGCACCAGGATGTCGTTGTTGATCAGCACCTCGTTGCCGGCGCTGCCGGCGAAGTCGATCGCTCCGTTGCCGTTGGTGTCGACGACCGCGCCGCCGTCCACACCGGTGATCAGGCCGACGTCGGCCCACTTGTCGAACCACGACTGGTCGGCGAGCGTGCCGGCCTGCGACTCGTCGAGGATGTTGTACTTCGCGAACGCTGCCACGGTGGGGGCTGTGGTGTAGAGCAGCGCGATGAAGAAGATCGCCCAGAGCGCCGAGTAGCGCGCAGCGCGCACGTTCTTGGCGGTGTAGAACCGGACGATCACGTGCGGCAGGCCCGCCGTACCGAACATCAACGTGGCGGTCAGCAGGAACATGTTGAACTGGCCGGAGCCGGTCAGTGCTTCGGTGTAGGGGCCGAAGCCGAGCTCGGACTGGAGCGCCTCGAGCTCGGTCAGGATCTGGCCGAACCCGATCTGGGGCAGCGGCCAGTCGGTGATCTTGGCCGAGATCGCCACCGCGGGGATGAGGTAGGCCACGATCAGCACCGAGTACTGGCACACCTGGGTCCAGGTGATGCCCTTCATGCCGCCGAGCACGGCGTAGAAGAGCACGATCGCCATGCCGATCAGGACGCCGACCTCGGTGGAGACCTCGAGGAACCGGCCGAAGACCACGCCGACGCCGGCCATCTGGCCGACCACGTAGGTCAGCGAGACCACGACCGCGCAGACCACCGCGATCAGTCGGGCCGTCTCGTTGTAGCGGTCGCCGACGAAGTCGGGGATCGTGTACTTGCCGAACTTGCGCAGGTACGGCGCCAGCAGCAGCGCCAGCAGCACGTAGCCGCCGGTCCACCCCATCAGGTACGCCGACCCGCCGTAGCCGTTGTAGGCCAGCGCGATCAGCCCTGCCATCGAGATGAACGACGCGGCGCTCATCCAGTCCGCGGCGATGGCCGCGCCGTTGGCTGGTGCCGGGATGCCGCCACCGGCGACGTAGAAGCCGGAGGTGTCGGAGACCCGGCTGGCGTAGGCGACGTAGATGTAGACGCCGAAGGTGAGGACGACGAAGATGAGCGTCCAGACTTGGATCTCGCTCACGAGTGGTGCACCTCGCCCTCGTAGTCGTCGATGTCGATCCCGAACTTCTTGTCGAGCTTGTCCATCCGCCAGACGTAGACCGCGATCAGGATCACGAAGGTGATGATCGAGCCCTGGTTGGCGAACCAGAAGCCGAGCGGGAAGCCGCCGATCTCGATGTTGTTCAGGGCGTCGGCGAAGAAGATCCCGGCCCCGAAGGAGACCAGGGCCCAGATCACCAGCAGCACACTCATCAGTCGTACGTTCTGGCGCCAGTACTCCCGGCGCGCTTGCTCATCCACGGCACCCTCCACAGGTCAGGTCGTTTCGCGCGTCGCGGCGTCTCGGGTCGTCGACCGCCGCCACCGACGAGGCAAGCAATGCGTGATCCGCGCGGTCAAGACAAAATTGTGGCGCCGGTCACACTTTGCGCTGAGTGGGCCGAACTGCGCGCCGAGCGGGCGCAACGGCCGATCTGGCCTGCGAACCCGCCCCGGATCGACCGTTCATCGTGCCGGAGCGACCGCTCGCCGCAGGTAGCGGACCGTTGGGACGCCCGTTGGCCGCCTGACGTGGATCGCGGGGGCTGCGTGACCCGCGTCACGGCAGTTACCGTCGCTCCATGGCGACCACGCAGCCCGGGCAGCGCATCTCCCTCGTCCCCTCCGACCGCGCCCGCAAGCCGATGCATCCGGCGCGCAAGCGCCTGATCGTTGCGGTGCTGCTGGTGATGGTCGGTTCGTTCCTCCCCTGGATCTATGTGGGCGGCGTGCCGAAGTCGGGCGCGCTCGGCCCGGGGCTGTGGACCTTCTACGGCTCGATGCTCGGCGTCGCCGGAGTGCTGCTGCCCTTCCACAAGGTCGGCGCGGTGCATGCCGGCTTGATGGCCGTCGTCGCGCTCTTCGTGCCGGCCTGGCAGGTGGTGCACATCCTCGGGTTGGTCGGCTTCGGTGGCTGGATGCCCGGGCCCGGTCTCGTGATGGTCTTCGGCGGCGGCGTGGTCGCGGTCGGCTGCGCCATCCGGCTCTTTCGTGCCAGCGCTGTGAGTATCGCCACGCGCCCCTGAGGTGACACCGCTCCTGGTCCCTGCTTAGGTGAGGCTTACCTATCTCGGACCTTCAGGAGCTTGTCGTGCCCCGACCGCACCGACCACCGTTGCAGCATGTCTTCCACCCGGCGAACGCGGACCACTACGAAGCCACCCTCACCGCCGGCCTGCAGCACCTGCTCGGCCATCTCGGCCGGGTCACCGGTCCCGTCCGTGGCACCGGCCCGGATGAGGCCGCGGCCCGCGTGGCAGCCGTCGACCTGGACCGGCCGCTCGGCGACCTCGACCAGGTGCTGGAGGAGATGTCGCACCTCTGGCTCGACGACGCCGTCTGGTTCCACGAGCCGACCTACGCCGCGCACCTGAACTGCCCCGTCGTCGTACCGGCGCTGTTGGCCGAGCTCTTCGTGGCCTCGGTGAACAGCTCGCTGGACACCTTCGACCAGAGCGTCGGCGCCACCTTCGTGGAGCGCCGGCTGATCGAGTGGACCGCGGAGCGGATCGGCTTCGGCGCCAGCGCCGACGTGCTGGCCAGCGGCGAGGAGCACCCGGACGGGATCTTCACCTCCGGCGGCACCCAGTCCAACCTCCAGGCGCTGCTGCTCGCCCGCGGCCGGATGGAGCAGGAGCAGGTGTCCGCCGAACGGCTGCGGATCTTCGCCTCCGCCGACGGCCACTTCTCGGTGCAGAAGGCCGCACGGCTGCTGGGTCTGGGCGACATCGCCGTGGTGAGCGTGCCGGTCGATGCCGGTCACCGGATGGACCCGGCCGCGCTGGAGCGCTCGCTCGCCGCGAGCACCGCGCTCGGCCTGGTGCCGATGGCGATCGTGGCCACGGCGGGCACGACCGACTTCGGCGCCATCGACCCGCTCCCCGCGATCGCCGACCTGGCCCGCGCCTACGACACCTGGCTCCACGTGGACGCCGCCTACGGCGGGGGACTGCTCGTCTCGCCCACCCGGCGCGGCCTGCTGGACGGCATCGACCGGGCCGACTCGGTGACCGTCGACTACCACAAGACCTTCTTCCAGCCGGTCTCCTCCAGTGCGCTGATCGTGCGGGACTCCTCGCTGTTGGCGCCGGTCACCTGGCACGCGGACTACCTCAACCCGCGCGACGCGCAGACGCCGAACCAGGTGGACAAGTCGATCCAGACCACGCGCCGCTTCGACGCGCTCAAGCTCTGGCTGACGCTGCGCACGATGGGCCCGGACCTGATCGGCGAGTACGTCGACAACGTGATCGAGCTCGCCGCCGAGGTGCACGTCCGCGCGGTCGACCTGCCCGACCTGGAGTTCGTCACCGCGCCGTCGCTGAGCACGCTGGTCTTCCGGTACCTCCCCGCCGCGACCCTCGACGAGCAGACACTGGCGCGGCTGAACAACGACATCCGCAGCGCCCTCTACGCCTCCGGTGCCGCGATGGTCGCCGCCACCAGGGTCGAGGGTCGCCAGTACCTCAAGCTCACCCTGCTCAACCCGATGGCCACTGCCGCTGACATCCTCGGCGTGCTCGACCTGGTCCGCGACCACGGCGCCCGGATCGCCGCCGACCTGCCGCAGGTGGAGGTGGTCCGGTGACCGCGCCTACCCCCCAGGACGTGCACGTCTACGACTTCGTGGCGATCGGCCTCGGCCCGTTCAACCTCGGCCTGGCCGCACTGGCAGATCCGCTGCGGGAGTCCGGCGAGCTGGACGGGCTCTTCCTGGAGGCGCGCGACCGCTTCGACTGGCACCCGGGGATGCTGCTCGCCGACGCCACCCTCCAGGTGCCGTTCCTGGCCGACCTGGTCACCATGGCCGACCCGACCTCGCGCTGGTCGTTCCTCAACTACCTCAAGGAGTCGGGCCACCTCTACCCGTTCTACATCCGGGAGAGCTTCTACCCGCTGCGCCGCGAGTACGACGACTACTGCCGCTGGGCGGCCGAGCGCATCCAGGGCATCCGGTTCGGGGAGCAGGTCACCGCCGTCGAGCACGACGGCGCCGCCTACGTCGTCCGCAGCGCCACCGGCGCCACCTTCCGCAGCCGGCGGATCGTGCTCGGGATCGGCAGCTCCCCTCGCCTCCTCGACTGTGTGCGTGCGGCCGGGGGACCGGCGGTGCACTCTGCGGACTACCTCGCCCACAAGGCCGACCTGCAGGCGCAGGAGTCGATCACCGTGGTCGGCAGCGGGCAGAGCGCGGCGGAGATCTACCACGACCTACTCAGCGAGGCGCCCGACCACGGCTACGAGCTGACCTGGCTGACCCGCAGCCCGCGCTTCTTCCCGATGGAGTACACCAAGCTCACCCTGGAGATGACCTCCCCGGAGTACGCCGCCTACCACCGGCGGCTGCCGGAGCAGACCCGCGACCGGCTCGGCCGGGAGCAGCGTCACCTCTACAAGGGGATCAGCGGCGACCTGATCGACGCGATCTTCGACCTGCACTATGCGCAGCGGGTCAACGGCGAGGGTCCACGCACCACGCTGCTCACTCACACAGCTGTCACCGGCGCCCGCTGGGACGGCACGGCCTATGACCTGGACCTGCACCACGTCGAGACCGGCGAGGACTTCGGGCTGCGCACCGGCGGGCTCGTCCTCGCCACCGGGTACGCCGCCACCGAGCCGTCGTTCCTGGCCCCGGTCGAGCAGCGGATCCGCCGCGACGGCCGCGGGCGCTACGACGTGGCCGGCAACTACGCCGTCGACGTCGATCGCTGCGAGGTGTTCGTGCAGAACGCCGAGGAGCACACCCACTCACTGATCGCTCCCGACCTGGGGATGGGCGCCTACCGGAACTCGGTGATCCTGGCGGCCCTGACCGGACGGGAGGTCTACCCGATCGAGAAGTCGATCGCTGTGCAGACGTTCGGCGTCCCCGACCGCCTGCGCATTCCCGACCGGCCAAGCCGTGCCCAGGAGGCGCACCGATGAAGCACGAGATCACCTTCGAGCCGCTCGACGTGAGCGACGAGCAGCAGCTCGAGCTGCTGCACGGCTGGGTGACCCACCCCCGTTCCGTCTACTGGATGATGCAGGGCGCCACCCGTGCCGACGTCCGCGACGCCTATGCCGCGATCGCCGCCGACCCGCACCACGACGCCTGGCTCGGCCGCGTCGACGGTCGGCCGCTCTTCCTCGCCGAGACCTACGACCCGGCTCACGCCGAGGCGTTGGCCGGACTGCCCGAGCTGCAGCCCGGTGACGGTGGGATGCACCTGCTGGTCGCGCCCCCCTCGGGCGCGCCGGTGGCCGGGCTGACCACGGCGATCTTCGATGCGGTGATGGCCTTCTGCTTCGCCGATCCTCGGGTCCAGCGCGTCGTCGTGGAGCCGGACGCCGACAACGCCGCCATCCGCGCCAAGAACGTGGCGGCGGGGTTCACCGAGCTCCGCAAGATCCCGATGCCCGGCAAGACCGCGATGCTCTCGGTCTGCGCCCGCGGAGACTGGGACGCTCCCGACCTGGTCCGCCTGCCGGGCCGCGACGGCTTCACCGTGGAGGCGCCCGACACCCCCGACGACGCCGACGAGGCCGACCACCTGACCCCCGCCGTCTTCGCCCGCGCCCAGCGCCACCTGGTCGCCAAGGCGCTGGGGGAGTACAGCCATGAGCGGCTGATCACCCCCGAGCCGGTCGGTCCGCCGGGTGACGGCCGGTGGCGACTCGAGGCCGGTAGGTCGTCGTACGCGTTCACGGCGCGGCGGCACCTGCTCGAGCACTGGGTGGTCGACCCCGCTTCGATCGAGCGGACCGTGGACGGGCGGGTGTGCGACCCCGACGCCCAGGACCTGGTCGCCGAGCTGGCGCCGGTGCTGGGCATCCCGGACACGCTGCTGCCCACCTACCTGGAGGAGATAGCGGCGACCCTGGCCGCCGCGGCGTGGAAGCTGACCCACCGCGACATCGCCGTCCCGGACCTGGTCGACGCCGACTACCAGCGGATCGAGGCGTCGATGACCGAGGGGCACCCGGCGTTCGTCGCCAACAACGGTCGGATCGGCTTCGGCCTCGACGACTACGGGGCCTTCGCGCCGGAGGCCGGTCAGCCGATCCGACTGCACTGGCTGGCCGCGCGCCGCTCCCTCGCCGCGCTGCACCTCGGCGACGGCGTCACCGAGGACGAGTTGTACGACGCCGAGCTGACGCCCGCCGTGCGCCGCAGGTTCGAGCGGCGACTGCGCAGCCTCGGGCTCGACCCGGCCGACTACCTCTACCTGCCGGTGCACCCCTGGCAATGGGTGAACAAGGTGGCGGTCACCTTCGCGCCCGACGTGGCTCGACGCGACCTGGTCCACCTCGGCGCGGGCCTCGACGAGCACAAGGCGCAGCAGTCGATCCGCACCTTCTTCAACACCAGCCGTCCTGAGCGCCACTACGTGAAGACCGCGCTGGCGATCCAGAACATGGGGTTCGTCCGCGGTCTCTCGCCCGCCTACATGGAGGCCACGCCGGCGATCAACGACTGGGTGGCGCGCACTGTCGAGGCCGACGCCGAGCTCGCCGACTGCGGGTTCGGGGTGCTGCGTGAGCTGGCCTCGGTCGGCTACACCGGTGACGCCTTCCATCGGGTGGCCACGCCCTCGCCGTACCGGAAGATGCTGGCGGCGCTGTGGCGGGAGAGCCCGGTGCCGCGGCTGGAGCCGGGCGAGCAGCTGACCACGATGGCCGCACTGCTGCACCGTGACGCGGCCGGCGACGCGCTGCTGACGGCGTGGATCAAGGCTTCGCCCCTGGACGCGCACGACTGGGTCCGGGCCTACCTACGGTCCTATCTCCGCCCCCTGGTGCACTGCCTGTTCGCCTACGACCTGGTCTTCATGCCGCACGGGGAGAACCTGGTGCTGCGGATGCGGGACTACGCTCCGGTCGGTGCCTTCTACAAGGACATCGGCGAGGAGGTCGCCGTGATGGGGGACATCCGGCTGCCACCCGAGGTGGAGCGGATCCGCGGCTCCTACCCGCCCGAGGTGATGGCGCTGGCGGTGCACACCGACATCTTCGACGGGGTGCTCCGGTTCGTCGCGGCGATCCTCGCCGAGGACGGCATGATGGCCGGCGAGGAGTTCTGGGGACTGGTCCGCGAGTGCCTGGTGCAGCACACCGCCGACCATCCCGAGCTCGCCGAGCGGGCGGCGTTCTATGACCTGCTCCGGCCGGAGTTCCAGCACAGCTGCCTGAACCGTCTCCAACTGCGCAACACCCTGGAGATGGTGAACATCGCCGACCAGTCCCAGTCGCTGATCTTCGCCGGCACCCTGGCGAACCCGGTAGCGAGGTGACAATCAGCCGGGACGCCCATGGCATCCCGCACGTGGTGGCCGACTCGCTGCTCGCGCTGGCTCGCGGGCAGGGCGTCGCCACCGCGGAGGACCGGGCGTGGCAGCTGGAGGTGGAGCGCCGTCGCGGCGAGGGCACCTGCGCCGAGCTCTTCGGACCCGCAGCCCTGGAGTGGGACCGGTTGGCTCGGCGGTCGCTGCTCACCGACGGCGCCCGCCGCGCCTATGCAGCACTGGGCGTCGAGGATCGTGCGTTCCTCGACGCCTACGTCGAGGGCGTCAACGCAGGGCTGGATCGCGTCACCATCCCCGAGCTCGCGCCACTCCGTCTCCGCCCGGGTCGCTGGCGCGGCTGGACGCCGATCGCCGTCTTCGCCGTCCAGCACCTGCTCTTCGGCAACGTCGGCAACAAGCTCTGGCGCCACCACCTCGCCGGTGTGGCGGGCGCCGCCGGGGTCGCCGACGAGCTGCTCGACCTCTTCCGGATCGAGGGCCTGCCCGGCGGTAGCAACGCGGTCGCGGTCGGCGGCTCGCGGACCGCATCCGGGCTGCCCATGATCGCCGGAGACCCGCACCGGGTGCTGGAGGCGCCGGGCTGCTACGCCCAGGTCCGACTGACCTGCACCGACGCCACCGATCCCTTCGACGTCGTCGGCCTCACCTTCCCCGGCGTCCCCGGGGTGCAGCACTTCGGACACACCGGGGACGTCGCCTGGGGCGTGACCAACGCGGTCGCCGACGCCGAGGACCTCTACCTCGAGGAGCTGTGCCGGGAGGGCGACGCGGTGTTGTGCCGGGGGCCGCAGGGCTGGCAGCCGGTGGCCGCCCGCGGCACCCGGATCGCAGTCCGGCGCGGCAACGGCAGCCTCGACACCGTCGACGTCGAGGTCCTCGTCACCGAGCGCGGCCCGGTCGTCCTGGGTGAGCCCGACCGCGCCGCCGACGGCCTCGACGCCGGTACGGCGATCAGCCTCCGCACGCCGCCCTTCGTCACCGGCAGCTGGGGGTTCGCCGCGCTCCCGGCGCTGCTGCGCGCGCGCAAGGTCGGCGACGTCACCGCCGCCTTCGAGCAGTGGGTGGCGCCGGTCAACAACCTGCTGGTCGCGGACCGGTCCGGCGCCGTGGAGCATCGGGTGGTCGGCCGGGTGCCGGCGCGCGTCGGTGGCGTACGTCGCGGTTGGCGGCTGCCGCACGGAGTTGACGGGCACGGTGCGGACGGGCACGGCTGGGACGGGTGGGTGGAGGAGCTACCGGCGCGGAGCGGCGAGGTGCTGGTCTCCGCCAACGATCGCGCCGAGGACACCTGGGCTCGGATCGGCGACGACTTCGCGCCACCCTGGCGACGCGACCGGATCGCCGCTCGTCTGCGCACCCACGGCGACACGATCACCCCTGCCGAGCTGGCCGCGGTGCTCGCCGACACCCGCCAGAGGGCCGGCACTGCTGTGCTGGCGCTGCTCCCCGACGCCGCCATCGGTGCCAGTGATCCGGCGCAAGGATTCGCTGCTGACCTGCTGGCCTGGGACCGCGAGATGAGGCCTGGTTCCACCTCCGCCACCCGATTCGTCGCGCTCCGCGCGGCCCTGGTCGACCTCGTCGGTGACGTCCTCGGGCTGGACAGCGCCGACGGCTCGCCGCACGGAGAGCTGTTCGCGCCCTGGTTCGACCTGCGCAGCCGGATCCGGGCATCTCTCCCGGCGCTGCTGGCGTGGCGCGAGGACCGGGTCGTGCTGGTCCGGGACGCGCTGGAGCGGGCGGCGGCCAGCGGAGACCCGTCGCTGCCGTGGGGGATCGCCCACGTCGCCGTACCGCTGACGCCGCACCAGCAGTTCGGGTGGACCGCGCCGCCGGGGGCGCCGGACCCGGTGCCGGTCGGCGGCGACGAGGAGTGCGTCCAGGCGACCCGCGCGCTGGGCGGCGTCGGCGCGAGCGTGCACGGCCCGGTCGCCCGCTATGTGTGGGACCTCGGCGGTGCCAGCCGGTGGGTGGTGCCGCTCGGAGCGCACGGCAACGGCCGGTCACCGCACCACCACGACCAGCAGGCGGTCTGGGCCGCCGGCGACACGATTCCGATCACCCCTTCCCTCACCGAGGAGCACCGATGACCACCACCACCGCCGTGACCCTGCGGCCCGTCGACCCGACCGCCGACGCAGCGCTGCTGCACTCCTGGGTGAGCCCCGAGCGGGCAGCGTTCTGGGGGATGGCGGGGATGGCGGTCGAGGAGGTGGCCGAGATCTACGGCTACATCGCCGACCAGGAGCATCTCGCCGCCCACCTGCTGCTCCTGGAGGACCACCCGGTCGGCCTGCTCCAGACCTACGACCCGTTCGTCGATGAGATCGGGGCGTTCTACGACCGTCGTCCCGGCGACGTCGGCGTGCACCTGCTGCTGGCCGACGACGCCGCGCGGGTGCGTCGTACCGGGGAGATCGTGGCGGCCGGCCTGCGCTTCCTGTTCGCCGATCCGGAGTGCGGTCGCCTGGTCATGGAGCCCGACGCCCGCAACGCCGCGTCGCTGGCGTTGCTGGGGCGCCTCGGTGCCGAGCGTGGGCCGCTGGTCGACCTGACGACCTCGATCAGCGAGAAGCCCGCTCAGTTCTTCTTCATCCCGCGTGAGTCCGTGAGTTCGTGAGTCCGTGAGCCCGTGTTGACCCAATGAAATCGCCGGGACCATCGCGGCGTCACACCGGCTTCCCAGGATGAGCGTCATCCCCTGACCCTCCTCCGCCAGGAGCCCGCGCGATGACCCTCACCTCGCCCACCGACAGCACAGGCAGCACCGCGCCGCCGCCGCACCGCCGCACCGGCCGCTGGATCGACGACTGGAACCCCGAGGACCAGGCGTTCTGGGAGGCGCGCGGGCACCGGATCGCGCGTCGCAACCTGATCTGGTCGATCTTCTCCGAGCACCTCGGCTTCTCGGTCTGGCTGATCTGGAGCGTCTCCTCGGCGTTCCTGCTCGCCCAGGGCTTCGCGTTCTCCGCGCAACAGCTCTTCTTCCTGGTGGCCATCCCCAACCTGGTCGGCTCCCTGCTGCGGGTGCCCTACACGCTGATGGTGGGCAGGGTCGGTGGGCGCAACTGGACCATGATCAGCGCCGCGTTGCTGCTCATCCCGACGCTGCTCTTCGCCTGGGCGGTGACCAACCCGTCCACGCCGTACTGGGCGTTCTGCCTGATCGCCGCCACCGCCGGCTTCGGGGGCGGCAACTTCTCCTCCTCGATGGCCAACATCAACTTCTTCTACCCGGCCGCCAAGAAGGGCGCGGCGCTCGGCCTCAACGCGGCCGGCGGCAACATCGGTGTCGCGATCATCCAGCTGCTGCTGCCGATCATCGTCGGCGGCGCAGGGCTCTTCGGCATCGTGGCGGCCTCCGACGGCGGCGTCCACTTGGAACGGGCCGCCTGGGTCTACGCCGGCCTGGCAGTGGTGGCCACGCTGGCGGCGTACTTCTTCATGGACAACCTGGGCACCGCGAAGACCGACACCCGCTCGCAGCTGTCGGTGATGAAGGTGCGCCAGACCTGGATCATGGCGTTCCTCTACATCGGCACCTTCGGCTCCTTCATCGGCTACTCCGCCGCGATGCCGCTGCTGATCAAGCTGAACTTCTGGGTCCCCGAGCCGGCACCGCTCGGCACCGGGATCTACTTCGCCTACTACGCCTTCCTCGGTGCGCTGGTCGGCTCGATCACCCGCCCCCTGGGCGGCTGGCTCGCCGACAGGTACGGCGGAGCGCGGGTCACCCTGGGTGCCTTCGTCGGCCTGATCACCTCCACCGCGCTGGTGCTGTGGACCCTGATGCAGCTCACGCCCAACCCCGACGCCAGCGTGGCGATCGCCGAGGAAAACAAGTCCTGGTTCCCGCTGTTCCTCTTCTTCTTCCTGCTGGTCTTCGCCTCCACGGGCATCGGCAACGGGTCGACCTACAAGATGATCCCGGCGATCTTCAGGACCGAGGCGTCCCGGGTCGGCGCACACGGCAGCCCCGAGCGCGCTGCCGCGATGGCGAACTCCACCAAGCGGGCCTCGGCGGCGATCGGCATCATCGGCGCGGTCGGTGCTGTCGGCGGCTTCCTGATCCCGCTCACCTTCTCCTCGCCGTGGGTGAGCGCGCCGATGGAGGCCACCAAGACCGCCTTCGCGATCTTCGCCGCCTTCTACGTCCTCTGCGCCGCCGTCACCTGGGCGGTCTACCTGCGCCGGCCGGCCCCGGCTCGGGCGGCCACGTCCTACGCAGGTGTGGGGATCTAGGGCGTGTATCCCAAGTCGGCGCCGTAGCGAGCGGTGTTTCCGGCCGATCCGGCAAGGCGGGGACGCGACGGCATGCCGGATCGCACGTCGAGCGGCCCCAACGCAGCCAGATCGAGTCGGAAACGCCGTGCAGCAGGCGGGGACTTGGGATACACGCCCTAGATCACCCCGAGCGCCAGCATCGCGTCCGCGACCTGGATGAAGCCGCCGATGTTGGCGCCGGCGACGTAGTTGCCCGGCGTGCCGTAGGCGTCGGCGGTCTCCAGGCAGCGGGTGTGGATGCCGATCATGATCTGCTCCAGCCGCTCCTCGGTGTGGGCGAAGGACCAGGAGTCGCGCGATGCGTTCTGCTGCATCTCCAGTGCGCTGGTCGCCACACCGCCGGCGTTCGCCGCCTTGCCGGGGGCGAACGTGGTGCCGGCCTCGGCGAAGACCCGGACCGCGTCGGGGGTGCAGGGCATGTTGGCGCCCTCGGCGACCACGGTGCAGCCGTTGCCGACCAGGGTGACCGCGTGCTTCTCGTCCAGCTCGTTCTGGGTGGCACAGGGCAGCGCGATGTCGCAGGGGACGTCCCACACCGAGCCGTCGGCCACGAACCGGGCGGTGGCGCCCCGTGCCTCGGCGTAGGCGGAGATCCGGTCCCGACGCACCTCCTTGACCTCCTTGAGCAGGTCGAGGTCGATGCCGGCCTCGTCGACGACGTACCCACCGGAGTCGGAGCAGGCGACCACTCGGCCACCGAGCGCGATCACCTTCTCCGCTGCGTAGATGGCGACGTTGCCGGAGCCGGAGACGACGACGGTCTTGCCGTCGAACCCCTCGCCCTGGGCCTTGAGGATCTCGTTGGCGAAGAAGACCGTGCCGTAGCCGGTCGCCTCGGTGCGGACCAGGGACCCGCCCCAGCTGATGCCCTTGCCGGTGAGCACGCCGGACTCGTAGCGGTTGGTGATCCGCTTGTACTGGCCGAAGAGGTAGCCGATCTCGCGGCCACCGACGCCGATGTCGCCGGCCGGGACGTCGGTGTACTCGCCGATGTGCCGGTAGAGCTCGGTCATGAAGGACTGGCAGAACCGCATGATCTCGGCGTCGCTGCGGCCCTTGGGGTCGAAGTCCGAGCCGCCCTTGCCGCCGCCGATCGGCATCCCCGTGAGCGCGTTCTTGAAGATCTGCTCGAAGCCGAGGAACTTCACGATGCCCAGGTAGACCGAGGGGTGGAAGCGCAGCCCGCCCTTGTAGGGACCGAGCGCGGAGTTGAACTCCACACGGAAGCCGCGGTTGAGCTGCACCTGACCGGCGTCGTCGACCCACGGGACCCGGAAGATGATCTGACGCTCCGGCTCGCAGACCCGGCGGATGATCGCGGCGTCGGTGTACTCCGGGTGGCGGGCGACCACCGGGCCGAGGCTGTCCAGCAGCTCACGGGTCGCCTGGTGGAACTCGGCCTCGCCGGGGTTGCGACCGAGGATCTCGTCGTAGATCGGCTGCAGCATCGGGTTCAGGTGGTTCACCTCGCTACGGTCTCATCACCGCTGCCGCGCGCCGCGCCGCGGGTCGTCCCGTGAGACCGTGAGAAGTCGTTGACCCGACGGGTCCGCTGCCGATCAGCACCGCGAAATCTCGTCGGTGTCCCATCGGGGCATGACGCAGCAGGCGACCGAGACCCACTGCCCCTACTGCAGCCTGCAGTGCGGCATGAAGGTGCTCCGCCGGGGCCGCACCGGCATCGAGACCGCCGCCTGGGAGGAGTTCGGCGTCAACGAGGGTGCGCTGTGCCGCAAGGGCTGGACCGCCGGCGAGCTGCGCGGCAGCAGGGAGCGGCTCACCACCCCGATGGTCCGGGACCGCGCCACCGGCGAGCTGCGCGCCGCGGAGTGGGACGAGGCGCTCGACCTGATCGCCGCCCGGCTCCGCGCGCTGCAGGCCGACCACGGCGACGACGCCGTCGCGGTCTTCGGCGGCGGGGGACTGACCAACGAGAAGGCCTACCAGCTCGGCAAGTTCGCCCGGGTCGCGCTGCGCACCAGCCAGATCGACTACAACGGCCGCTGGTGCATGAGCTCGGCGGCCAGTGCCGGCAACCAGGCCTTCGGGATCGACCGGGGTCTGCCCTTCCCGCTCGCCGACGTGGAGCGGACGGACGTGCTGGTCCTGGTCGGCTCCAACCTCGCCGAGACGATGCCGCCGGCCGCCCGTCATCTCGACCGGCTGCGCGAGCGCGGCGGCAAGGTCGTGGTGATCGATCCACGACGCACCGCCACGGCCGAGCGCGCCGACCAGTTCCTGCAGCCCGTCCCCGGCACCGACCTGGCCCTGGCCCTCGGTGTGCTCCACCTCCTCGACGCCCGTGGAGCCGTCGACGAGGCCTACATCACCGCGCGCACCACCGGCTTCGATGCGGTACGACGCGACGCCGCCGCCTGGTGGCCCGAACGCGTCGAGCGGGCCAGCGGCGTCGGCGGCGAGGAGCTGCGCGCCCTCGCGGATCTCCTCGGCGACACCGCCGGTCAGGGCGGTCGGGTGATGGTGCTGACCGCCCGCGGCGCCGAGCAGCACGCCCAGGGCACCGCCACCGTGCTGGGCTGGATCAACGTCGCCCTTGCCCTCGGGATGCCGGGCCGGGAGTCCGCCGGTTATGGCTGCCTGACGGGGCAGGGCAACGGGCAGGGCGGCCGCGAGCACGGCCAGAAGGCCGATCAGCTGCCGGGCTATCGGATGATCGACGATCCCGCCGCCCGCGCCCACGTCGCCGGCGTGTGGGGAGTCGACGCCGACAGCCTGCCCGGCAAGGGGCCCTCGGCGTACGAGCTGCTCGATGCGTTGGGGACCAGTGACGCCGACGGGGACGGGCCGAAGGCGATGTTGGTCTTCGGCTCCAACATCGTGGTCTCCGCCCCTCGTGCCACCCACGTCACCGCGCGGCTGGAGGCGTTGGACCTGCTGGTGGTGGCCGACATCGTGATGTCGGAGACGGCAGCGCTGGCCGATGTGGTCCTGCCGATCACCCAATGGGCCGAGGAGAGCGGAACGACCACCAACCTCGAGGGCCGGGTGATCCTGCGTCGGCAGGCGGTCGCGCCGCCCTCGGGCGTGTGCAGCGACCTGGACGTCATCGCCGGGCTGGCCGCACGCCTGGGGTCGCCGATCCCGTTCTCCACCGACCCCGAGGAGATCTTCGCCGAGCTCGGCCGCGCCTCCGCTGGCGGCAAGGCGGATTACTCAGGGATCAGCTATCAGCGGATCGCCGCGGAGCAGGGCGTCTTCTGGCCCTGCCCGGCCGTGCCGGACGGCGAGACCCCACACCCCGGCACGCCCCGGATGTTCGCCGACTCCTTCGCCACCCCCGACGGTCGGGCCCGCTTCCTGGTGCCGGAATTCGCTGGCGCCGCCGAGCAGCCCGATGCCGACTATCCGGTGCACCTCACCACGGGGCGGGTGCTGGGTCAGTACCAGTCCGGCGCCCAGACCCGCCGGATCCGCTCCTTGCCCGACGAGGGCGCCTTCGTCGAGATGCACCCGATGTTGGCGGACCGGATCGGCGCCCACGACGGGGAGCCGGTGGTGGTCCGCACCCGCCGCGGCGAGATGAAGGCGCCGGCCCGGGTGGTCGCCACGATCCGCCCCGACACGATCTTCGTCCCCTTCCACTGGGTCGGCGTCAACCGGCTCACCAACGACGCCCTCGACCCGGCCAGTCGGATGCCGGAGTTCAAGGTCTGCGCCGCCGAGATCCTGGTCTGACCGCCGACACCGAGGTAATGGTCGTTCCCGAGCACCAGGAGCAGCCACTTCCTCGGTCTCGCCGAGGGCTGTGGACGAGGCGCACGACGACCGGGTGTCTTCGGCGACTCTGACCGGGTGACGAAGCGGACCCGGCACATGAGCCCTCCTGCCGTGGACCGCCGACGCCCTGGGCTGGTGTGGCCGGTTGCCATCGATCCCGCCGGTGTCACCGGGCCGACGCGTGCTCAGGCACGCAGTCCTCACTGGGTCAGGGGCGCCCAAGGGCTCTACCTCCCGACCGGGCTCGACCCTCGCCTCGCCACCGACCAGCGCATCGTCACAGCGGCAGCGACCGCGCCGGTGGGCAGCGCCGTGACCGGATGGGCCGCTTTGCGCTGGGCCGGGGCCCGGTTCCTGGACGGCACGGCGCGAGGCCGGCCGCTGCCGGTGCCGGTCGCGGTCCCGCCGTCCGCCTATGCCGGGCGCCCGGGGACGCTGGTCAGCACGGCCGATCATCTGCGCCGGGATCCGGTGGAGATCGACGGGTTGACGGTGAGCTCAGCGGCGTCGGCGACGGCGTTCGAGGTGATGCGATCGACGTCGATCGTCGAGGCCGTCGCCGTGATCGACCGTGTCGCGGCCGCCGACCTGGTCTCCCTGGACGAGTTGCGCGCCTACCGCGCGACGTTGCAGGGTCTGCGCAACGTCCGCCGCCTTGACCGTGCACTGGAGCACGCGGTGGAGAACTGCTGGTCGCCGATGGAAACGGTGCTCCGGATGTGCTGGCACCAGCAGGGCATCACCAACGTGGCCTGCAACCGCCCGGTGTTCGCGCTCGACGGGACGTTCCTCGGTACGCCTGACGTCCTCGACCTCGACACCGGCACGGCCGGTGAGTATGACGGGGCGCTCCATCTGGCCGGCCAGCAACGAGCCAAGGACATTCGGCGTGAGGCGACGTTCCGGCGGGCGGGCCTGGAGTACGTCGAGATGGTCGCCGCCGACCTGCCCGACCCCCGTGACTTCCTGCGCCGCACCGACGACGCCCGCCGCCGGGCTGCCGGCCTGGCGCGCGGGTGGACGCTCACACCGCCGACGGGGTGGGTGGAGACCCACACCGTCGAACTCCGGCGCAGCCTGGAGCCGTGGCAGCGGGCGCGATTCCTCCGGTGGCAGGCTGGCTGACGACGCAGCGTGAGGCCGTGAGGAGTAGTTGACACGCAGGTGTAACACGACGCCAGGGCCCCGAAACCTCGTCCGCGTTGCATGGAGACATGACCGAGAGCCCCCACGCCGCGCCCCGCCGCCGGCTGGTCGTGGTCGGCTCCGGGATGGCGGCCAGCCGGCTGGTCGAGGAGTTGGTGGCGCGCGGCGCGCACGCCACGCACGCCACGCACGCCATCACCGTGCTCGGCGACGAGCCCGTTGCGCCGTACAACCGGATCCTGCTCTCCGCGGTGCTGGAGGGGACCCACCGCCCCGAGGCGCTGACGCTCCGCACCCCGGAGTGGTACGACGCCCACGGCATCACGCTCCACCTCGGTGCCCGGGTGCTCGGTGTCGATCCCGGCCGCCGCGACGTGATGCTGGTGGACGGCACCCTGATCGACTACGACGTGCTGGTGCTCGCCACCGGTGCGATCCCGGCGCTGCCGCCAATCCGTGGCCTGGTCCGGATGGACGGGTCGCTGCACCCGGCGGTGCACGCCTTCCGGTCGCTGGCCGAGTGCGAGCACCTGCTGGCCGCGATCGCGGACACCGACGCCGCCGGCCACCCGGTCAACCGGCGTGCTGTCGTCGTCGGCGGTGGTCTGCTCGGGCTCCAGGTCGCCCGGGCGCTCGGCACCCGCGGCCTGGACACCGAGATCGTGGAGGGCGCCGAGCACCTGTTGCACCGCCAGGTCGACACGGCTGCCGGCCGGATCCTCGCCCGCGACCTGAAGAAGCTCGACGTCGCCGTCTACACCGGCGCCCGCGCGGTGCGGATCGAGGACGCCGGCGACCGGGTCGCGCTGCGCCTGGACAACGGCTTCACCCTGGACACCGACCTGGTGGTGCTCACCGCCGGTGGCCGGCCTTCGACAGCGCTGGCCCGCGGTGCCGGACTGGAGGTGCGCCGCGGCATCGTCGTCGACGACCGGCTCACCACCTCCGACCCGCACATCCACGCGATCGGCGACTGCGTGCAGCACGAGGGCCGGGTCACCGGCTTCGTGCCGCCGGCCTGGGAGCAGGCCGGTGTGCTGGCCGACGTGCTGACCGGAGAACCGACCACCTACGACGGCAGCCGCGTGGTCGCCCGGCTCCGCGCCACCGACCTCGACGTCGCCGTCCTGGGCGACGCGTCCGCCGAGATCGAGGCTGGCGGCGAGCTGGTCGAGGTCGCGAACCCGATCGCCGGCTCGCACCGCCGCCTGGTGGTGCGGGAGGGGCGGATCGTGGCGGCCACCCTGGTCGGCGACCTCTCCCGGGTGGGCCTGATCACCCAGCACTTCGACCGCGGCACCGTCCTCGGTCCGACCGAGCCGGGCTCCCTGCTGATGCCGGAACGGACCACCACCGCGGGCAGCGCCACCCGCGCCCTCCCCGATGACGCCGAGGTCTGCGCCTGCGCCGGCGTCAGCGCCGCTCGGATCCGATCGTGTTCCTCCTTCGAGGAGGTCCGCGACACCACCCGCGCCACCACCGGGTGCGGTGGCTGCACGAGCGCGGTCCGCGAGCTTCTCGCCGCCCGGGCACTGAGCCCCTACGTCTCCACTGCGAAAGGAAACTGACAATGTCCCCGCACCTGAGGAAGCAGCTCGTCGTGGTGGGCCACGGGATGGTCGGCCACCGCTTCGTGCAGGCCGCGATCGAGCGTGGCCTGACCGAGACCTACGACATCATCGTGCTCGGTGAGGAGCCGCGGCCGGCGTACGACCGGGTGGCGCTGACCTCGTACTTCGAGGTGGGGGCCGAGGCGCTCTCCTTCCTCCCCGACGGCGTCTACGAGGACCCGCGGGTCAGGCTGCACCTGGGCGCCGAGGCGGTCGGGCTCGACACCGAGCAGCAGGCGATCCTGCTCGCCGACGGCGAGACCCTGCGCTACGACGAGCTGGTGCTGGCCACCGGCGCCGCACCGTTCGTGCCACCGGTGCCGGGAAACGAGCTCGGCAACGTCTTCGTCTACCGCACCATCGAGGACCTCGAGGCGATCCGCGAGGCCAGCAGGGGCGCCCGCGCCGGCGCGGTCATCGGCGGCGGTCTGCTCGGTCTGGAGGCGGCCAACGCGCTGCACCAGCTCGGGGTGCAGACCCACGTGGTCGAGATGGCGCCGCGGCTGATGGCGGTCCAGGTCGACGACGCCGGCGGCGCCACCCTGCAGCGTCACATCACCGACCTGGGCCTCACCGTGCACACCGGCGTGGTGACCGAGCAGATCACCGGCACCGACACCGTCACCGGTCTGCGGTTCAAGGGGGCCGAGGAGCCCGTCGACCTCGATCTGGTGATCTTCTCCGCCGGCATCCGCCCCCGTGACCTGCTGGCCCGCGAGGCCGGGCTGGAGGTCGCCGAGCGCGGCGGGGTGCTGGTCGACGAGCAGTGCCGATCCTCGTCCGCCCACATCTGGGCGATCGGTGAGTGCGCCGCTCCAGGCGGACGGATGTACGGCCTGGTCGCGCCGGGCTACGCGATGGCCGAGGTCGTCGTGGACACCCTGCTCGGCGGTGCCGCCGGCTCCTTCACCGGCGCCGACATGTCCACCAAGCTCAAGCTGCTCGGCGTCGACGTCGCCTCCTTCGGCGACGCCTTCGCCACCACCCCGGACTCGCTCGAGCTTGTCTTCTCCGACGCCGTCGCCGGCGTCTACAAGAAGCTGGTGGTCGCCGAGAACGCCGCTGGCGGGGTCGAGCTGCTCGGCGGCATCCTGGTCGGCGACGCCAGCGCGTACGGCGTGCTCCGCCCGATGGTGGGCAGCGGGATCGCGCTGCCGGACAACCCGGAGGAGCTGATCCTCCCGGCCAGTAGAGGCGGCGTCGAGGTGGGACTACCCGACGACGCCCAGGTCTGCTCCTGCAACAACGTCACCAAGGCCGAGATCGTCGCCGCCGTCGCCGACGACGGCAGCTGCGACAGCCCCGCCTGCGTCACCAAGTGCACCCAGGCCGGCGCTACCTGCGGCTCCTGCAAGACCACGGTCAAGAAGATCGTCGAGGACCACTTCGCCTCCGTCGGCAAGAGCGTCGACAGGTCGCTGTGCAGCCACTTCCAGGTCACCAGGGCCGAGCTCTTCGAGGTCATCGCGATCCACGGCTATACCCGCTTCGACGACATCATCGCCGCCCACGGTCGGGGCCGCGGCTGCGACATCTGCAAGCCGGCGATCGCCTCGATCCTGGCCAGCCTGCTCAACCACCACGTCCTCGACGGCGCGAACCGCACGCTGCAGGACACCAACGACGCCTACCTGGCCAACATCCAGAAGAACGGCACCTACTCGGTCGTCCCGCGGATCCCCGGCGGCGAGGTCACCCCGGACAAGCTGATCGTGATCGGCGAGGTGGCCCGCGACTTCGGGCTCTACACCAAGATCACCGGCGGCCAGCGGATCGATCTGTTCGGCGCCCGGCTGGAGGACCTGCCGGTGATCTGGAAGCGGCTGGTCGATGCCGGGTTCGAGTCCGGCCACGCCTACGGCAAGTCGCTGCGCACCGTGAAGTCCTGCGTCGGCTCGACCTGGTGCCGGTACGGCGTCCAGGACTCGGTCGGCCTCGCCATCGAGCTGGAGCTGCGCTATCGCGGGCTCCGCTCACCGCACAAGCTCAAGGGCGGTGTCTCCGGGTGTGCCCGGGAGTGCGCCGAGGCCCGCAGCAAGGACTTCGGCGTGATCGCCACCGAGAAGGGGTGGAACCTCTACGTCGCCGGCAACGGCGGTGCCACGCCGGCGCACGCCCAGCTGCTGGCCGGCGACCTGGACACCCCGACACTGATCCGCTACCTCGACCGGTTCCTCATGTACTACATCCGCACCGCCGACCGGCTGCAGCGGACCGCGCCCTGGGTGGCGAGCCTGGACGGCGGGCTGGACCGGGTCCGGGAGGTGGTCGTGGACGACGTACTCGGTCTCGGGTCCGAGCTGGAGGAGGCGATGAGCAAGCACGTCGACTCCTACTTCGACGAGTGGAAGGCGACGGTGGAGGATCCGGCGAAGTTGGAGCGGTTCGTCTCTTTCGTCAACGCCCCCGGCACCCCCGACCCGCACATCTCCTTCCGTGACGAGCGCGGTCAGATCGCGCCGGCTGCCTCCGAGGGCCCGGTCACGCTGGTCGAGCTGGGTGCCTCGATCCCCGTGGGGAGCCCGCGATGACCCCCGCGACGTCCGCGACGACGTCCGCGATGACGGTGGTCTGCCCGCTCGCCCGGATCGAGGTCGAGGGCGGTGTCGCCGCGCTGGTCGACGGCGATGCGGTGGCGGTCTTCCGCACCTTCGAGGACGAGGTCTACGCACTCTCCAACTACGATCCCTTCTCGAAGGCATCGGTGCTGTCCCGCGGCATCGTCGGCACCCGGACGATCGACGGTGTCGACGTACCGTTCGTGGCGAGTCCGATGCACAAGCAGGCCTTCGACCTGCGCACCGGGCGCTGCCTCGACGAGGAGGCGGTGACCGTGACGACGTACGACGTCCACGTCGTCGACGGCCAGGTGGTCGTCGGCCGACGACGGGAGAGCGGGGCAGGGTGAGTGAGCAGCCGCTGACCGGCTTCCGGATCGGGGTGACCGCGGCGCGGCGGGCCGAGGAGCAGGTCTCCCTGCTGGAGCGCCGTGGCGCCGAAGTGGTGCATGCCCCCGCGCTGTCGGTCGACCCCAACCAGATCGACGAGGTGGCGTTGCGCGCGGCCACCGAGCAGGTGCTCACCCAGCCGGTCGACATCTTCGTCGCCACCACCGGGATCGGGATGAAGTCGTGGTTCACGGCCGCCGCCCGCTGGGGGATCGAGGACCGTCTCGTCGCCCACCTCGGTGACGCCGAGATCCTGGCGCGGGGGCCCAAGAGCGTCGGTGCGCTGCGCCGGTTCGGGCTGCGCGAGCTGTGGGCGCCGGAGTCGGAGAAGTTCGAGGACGTCCTCGACCACCTGCGTCGCCGCGACCTCACCGGCAAGCGGATCGTGGTCCAGGAGCACGGGCAGTCGTTGTCGATGGCCGCCCACGCGCTGCGCCGTAGTGGCGCGGAGGTGACCACGGTGGCGGTCTATCGGGTGGAGGGCGCCGAGGACCCGGAGCCGATGTTCGCGCTGATCGAGGAGATTGCCGCGCGGCGGGTCGACGCGGTCACCTTCACCGCCGCCCCGGCGGTCGCGGCGCTGATGGAGGCGGCCGTCTCCACCGGGCACCGCGACGAGGTGGTCACCGCTTTCCAGGCCGACGTGATCGCCTCCTGCGTGGGTCCGGTCACCGCTGCCGCGTTCGAGATGTGGGGCGTGCCGTCGATCTTCCCCGACCGCTCCCGGCTGGCCGCGATGATCAAACAGCTCGAGGTCGAGCTGCCCTCCCGCGCCACCGGCACCTCGCTGGAGGTGGCTGGCCACACGTTGCTGCTCCACGGCGACCTGGACGAGCGGACGGTGCTGCTGGACGGGGTGGCGGTGAAGCTCTCCCCGGCGCCGTTCGCGGTGCTGCAGGCGCTGCTGGTCAACCCCGGCACCGTGGTCTCCCGTCGCGACCTGCTCGGCGCACTGCCGTCCGGCACCGCCGGCTCCGAGCACGCGGTCGAGATGGCGGTGGCCCGGCTGCGCGCCGCCCTCGGCACCCGTTGCATCCAGACGGTGGTGAAGCGGGGTTACCGGCTGGCGGTGACGACATGAGGCCGCACCTGGTGACCATCGCCCACGGCACCCGCACCGCTGCCGGCAACACCGTCGCCCGGGCGATCACCGACGCCGCGGCCGCGCGGCTCGGCTGGTCCGCCACCCCCTCGTACGTCGAGCTCTGTGCGCCGCTCTTCACCGACGTGGTCGCGGGGCCGTTGCCGGGGCCGGTGGTCGCGGTGCCGCTGCTGCTCTCGGTCGGGGTGCATGTGCGCCACGATCTTCCGGGCGCGGTGCGCGACTCGGGCCGCGACGACGTCCTCCTCGGCAGCGCGCTCGGCCCCGACCCGCTGCTCGCTGCGGCGCAGGCCGACCGGTTGCGCGAGACAGGTGCCCACCCCGGACAGCCGGTGGTGCTGGTCGCCGCCGGGTCGTCCGACCCGGATGCGCTGGCCGATCTCGACGCGGCCGCCGGTCACCTCGCGCACGCCTGGGGCTCGCCGGTGCGGGTCGCCACGCTGACCGGCCTCGGGCCGCGGGTCACAGACGTGGTGCGGCCGGGGGACGCGGTGTCGCCGTACCTGCTCGCGACCGGGTACTTCCACCGCCGGCTGGCGGCCGCCGCCCGCGCGGCCGGCGCCGACGTGGTCGCCGACGTCATCGGGCCGCACCGAAGCGTGGTCGATCTCGTGGTGACGCGAGCGCTAGACGCCCGGATCCGGCTCGCTCGCGAGCAGCGGCCCCAGGTAGAGCTGCAGCAGGCTGGGCACCCGGCGGATCTCCAGGCCGGTGATCCGCTCGATCCGGTCCAGCCGACCGCGGAGCGTGTTGCGGTGCACGTGTAGCGCTGCGGCGCAGTCGCCGGGATGCAGGTCGTGCTCGATCCACGCGCGGAGGGTGGCTCGGAGTTCGCCGTGTCGGTCGGCGGCGACCAGCGCGCTCCACGGCGCCGCGAGTGTCGCGGCACGCCGGTCGTCGCGCAGACCGGAGAGGAGCGCGACCAGGGGCAGGTCGCGGGCGTCGTACAGGTCGGCGGCCAGGTGGGAGACGGAGAGGGCGTCGATCGCGGCCAGCCGGGCCTGCCGCACTCCGTCCTCGCCGCCGAATGGGGCGCCCTCGCCCCACACCAGGCGATCGCGGTGAACCGACAGCGCCTGCCGGACATCGTCGCGACTGCGGGACCCGTCGGCCGGCCACCAGATCGCCAGTTCGTCGCTGCGGCGGTGGGTGTGCAGCACATCGGGGAGGCTCGCCACCCGCCACTGCACGGCGCGAAGGGCTTCGGCGCCGCTCTCGTCGACCGGCCGGACCACGGCGCAGCGGCGTCGTACGGCGAGGTCGACACCGACCGCGGCGGCGCGACTGCGGGCGGTGTCGCGGTCGATCCGGCCGTCCACAATGGCGGCGAGTAGGTCCTCGCGGGCCTGCTGGAGCCGGTGGCCGCTCTCCACGACGCCGGCCTGCTCGAGGATCAGCTCGGCGGTGACCCGGATCAGATCGGCCAGGACCAGCACTTCGTCGGGATCGCCGGAGATGCCGATCACCCCGACCACCTCGCCGTGGTGGTGGAGCGGCACGTTGACCCCGGGTTGGACACCGCGCAGCGTGTGGGCCTCGGCCGCCTCGATCACCACGACGCGGTCGCGTTGGGCGGCGACGAGAGCCCCTTCGTGTTGCTGGCGCAGACGATCGGGGTCGCCGCTGGCCAGGATCAGACCGCGGTCGCTCATCACGTTCACGTTGCGCCCGATCACGGTGGTGGTGCGCTCCACGATCCGCTCCGCGACATCGGCGGTCAGGGGATTCACCCGACCAGCATCCGCCACGGCGGTGCATCTGCACAATCTGATCGATCAAGGGCGATGTCTCTCCGTGCATCTGCACGTGGCACCTGTCTGCCGCGGACCGGGATAGTGAATCGGTCGTCGTCCGGACGGCCGAAGAACGAGGAGGTCCGATGGCGGACGTGTACGTGCTGATCGGGGTCGTCGTGGCCCTGGTCCTGGCCGCGAGCGTGCTGAAGCTGCATCCGTTCGCGGCGCTGCTGCTCGCCGCCCTGTTCGGCGGCTTGGCGTTCGGCCTCCCGCTGCTCGACGAGGGCGACACCCTCGGTCTGGTCACCGTGATCACCACCGGGTTCGGGGCGACGCTGGGCTCGATCGGTCTGGTGATCATCCTCGGCACCGTGATCGGGGTGATCCTGGACAAGTCCGGGGCCGCGATCACGATGGCGGACTGGATCGTGAAGCGGATCGGTCAGCGCTACCCGACCGTCACCATGTCCGTGATCGGCTACATCGTCTCGATCCCGGTCTTCTGCGACTCCGGATACGTCATCCTCAACTCACTCAAGGAGTCGATGGCGGTCCGCAACCGGGTCTCGCCGGTGGCGATGTCGGTGGCTCTCGCGACCGGACTCTTCGCCACCCACACCCTGGTGCCGCCGACGCCGGGCCCGATCGCCGCGGCCGGCAACCTGGGCTTGAGCGACCAGCTCGGCCTCGTCATCGCGGTCGGTCTTCCGCTGGCCGCGGTGGCCGCCATCGCCGGCAACCTGTGGGCCCGTCGCTTCCGCGACGTGCAGCCCGACGGCCTCGCCGCGGAGGATGTCGAGGAGCGGATCGCGGCGTTCGGTCGGCTGCGCGACGAGCTGGGCACGCTGCCCGGCGCGGCAGCCTCGTTCGCTCCGATCTTCGTGCCGCTGCTGCTGATCATGCTCGGCTCGATCGCCGCCTTCCCGACGGAGCCGCTGGGCGCCGGCGTCGTCGCCGACATCCTGCGCTTCTTCGGTCTCCCGGTGATCGCGCTCCTCGTCGGCCTGCTCTGCGCGCTCGTCCTGTTGCCGCGCCCTGGCTTCATGGACCGGCTCAACGAGCGGATCTCCGAGGGCATCGTGGCCGCGGCCCCGATCCTGCTGATCACCGGCGCCGGCGGCGCGTTCGGCGCGGTCATCCAGGCCACCCCGGTCGGCACCTACCTCGGCGACAAGCTCTCCGGCCTGGGGATCGGCATCTTCGTCCCGTTCCTGATCGCCGCCGCGCTGAAGTCCGCGCAGGGCTCCTCGACGGTCGCGCTGGTCACCACCTCGGTGCTGATGGCGCCCCTGCTCGGCGAGCTCGGGTTCGACAGCGACTTCGGCAGGGTCCTGGTCGTGATGTCGATCGGTGCGGGCGCGATGGTCGTCTCGCACGCCAACGACAGCTACTTCTGGGTGGTCAGCCAGTTCAGTCGGATGAGCGTGAAGCAGGCGTACGCCGCGCAGACCGCCGCGACCGCGCTGCAGGGCCTGGCCACCATCGCCGTCGTCTTCGTCCTCTCGCTCTTCGTCTGAGCGGGGCCGGGCCATGCGGGTGGTGATCGCTCCCGACTCCTTCAAGGGCAGCCTCTCCAGCCCGGAGGTGGCCGCCGCCCTCGAGCGTGGGTGGCTGCTGGGGGCACCGGACTCCGCGTGCGTGCGGGTGCCGCTCGCCGACGGTGGCGAGGGGACGGTTCAGGCGCTGGTCGACGCGACCGGTGGCCGACTGGAGACGCGGCGCGTCACCGGTCCGCTCGGGGCTGCGGTCGATGCCGCCTTCGGCCTGCTCGGGGGCTCCGGGCCGCTGACCGCAGTGGTCGAGGTCGCGGCAGCTTCAGGGCTGACGTTGGTCGAGGAGGGGTCGCGCGACGCGGGTCGCGCGACGTCGTACGGGACCGGTGAGCTGATCGCCGCCGCCCTCGACCTGGGCGCCCGGCGACTGGTGATCGGCCTGGGCGGCAGCGCCTGCACCGATGGTGGTGTCGGACTGCTCCAGGCGCTGGGGGCGCGCTTCGTCGACGCCGGCGGCGCGGACCTCGGGCACGGCGGAGCGGTGCTCGGCGACCTCGCGGACATCGACCTCACCGGGCTACACCCGGCGCTCACCGAGTGCGAGGTGGTCGCGGCCTGCGACGTCGACAACCCGCTGACCGGGCCGCGGGGCGCGGCGGCGGTCTTCGGACCGCAGAAGGGTGCGGATGAGGCGACGGTCGCGCTGCTCGACGACCATCTGGGACACCTGGCGGGCGTGGTGGCCGAGCGGTTCGATGCCGACCCGTCGGTGCCGGGCAGCGGTGCGGCCGGCGGGATCGGCTTCGCCCTGACCGGGCTGCTCGGTGGTGAGCTGAGGCCCGGGATCGATCTCGTGGCCGACGCGGTCGGGCTCGACGAGCTGCTGACCGACGCGGACCTGGTGCTGACCGGCGAGGGCTGCCTGGACGCACAGTCCTTGGCGGGCAAGGCGCCGGTCGGGGTGCTGCGTCGGGCTCGCGAGCGCGGGCTCCCGGTGATCGGGGTGGCGGGCTCGCTGGGCGAGGGCGTCGAGGAGATCCTGGCGGCCGGGATGACGGCGGTCGTGAGCGTGGTGCCGGGTGTGGTGAGCTTGGAGGAGGCGCTCGGGTCCGCGGCCGTCAACCTGGAGAGCACGGGTCGGGCGCTGGCGTCGATCTGGTCGGCGGCGGGTGCAGCAGGCTCCTAGCTCAGACCGGCGATCACGGCGTAGTCGTCGGCGTCGAAGCCGGCCGTGTCGAGGATGTCGCTGAGGGTGATCCCGCCCAGCTCGGCGGTGATCGCGGCGCTCACCCGCTGGTCGATGTCGACCAACACGTCCTGGATGTTGGCACCGACCGCGCAGGCGGGATTCGGGCCGTGGATGCCGAGCACGGGGTCGCTCCCCTGGAGCAGCCGCCACACCTCGGCGAGGGTCACCGCGTCGGGGTCGACGGCCAGCTCCCAGCCGCCGTGAGCCCCGGGCCGTGAGTGCACCAGCCCACCCGCGCGCAGCGGACCCAGGACCTTGCGCACGTGGACCGGGTTGACCGAGGTGCTGCCGGCCAGCTCCTCCGACCCGACCGGCGTGGTGCGGCCTGCCGCAGCGCTCGAGGCGAGGTAGGTCAGCACGTGCACGGCCACCGCGAACTGGGTGTTGGTCGACCTGGCCATACCCCCATCTTGCCTTATTGCAATCGTGATGACTACATTCAGAACTGTCATCATCACGACTACAGATCGGATCTGCTCATGACCATCGCCGTCACCGGCGCCTCGGGCCAGCTCGGCCGCCTCGTCGCGGACCAGCTGCTCGCCACCGTCGACCCCGCCGAGGTCGTCCTCCTCACCCGCGACCCGGCCACGCTCGCCCACTACGCCGAGCGGGGAGCCGCCGTACGTGCCGCCGACTTCAGCCGACCCGAGGGACTCGTCGAGGCTTTCGACGGGGTCGAGCGGATGCTGCTCATCTCGACCGACGCCGTCGGCGCTCGCGTCGAGGGACACCGCGCCGCGATCGATGCTGCTGCCGAGGCCGGCGTACGCCACATCGCCTACACGTCGGTGCCCGAGCCGACCACCGACAACCCCGCCGGTGTGGTGCCCGACCACGCCGCCACCGAGGAGGCGCTGCGCGCGAGCGGCCTGTCCTGGACGATGCTGCGCAACAACCTGTACGCCGAGATGCAGCTCGGCGCGGTCGCCCAGGCCGCTGCGAGCGGGCAGCTGGTCACCAACACTGGCGACGGGGGCGCCGCCTACGTCACCCGTGCCGACTGCGCCGCCGTGGCCGTCGGCGTGCTCACCGGCGACGGCCACGAGGGGAAGGTCTACGACGTCACCGGGCCGGAGGCAGTCACCGCCTCCGACCTGGCCGATCTGGCAGCCCAGCAGGCTGGTCGTGACGTCACGGTGGTCACCGTCGACGACGATGCCTACGCGGAGGGCCTGATCGCCGGCGGGCTGCCGGCTGCGTTCGCGCCCCTGACGGTCTCCTTCGGAGCAGCGATCCGTCTCGGGAAGCTGGCCCAGGTCACGGACGTCGTCGAGACCGTCGGGGGACGTACGCCGACAGCGCTGGCGCACCTCTCGGTCGCGCCGTAGCGTTCCGTTCGTGCCCATCAAGCTGGAGAACGTCGGCATCGCTGTCCGCGACCTGGAGGCGACGATCGCCTTCTTCACCGACCTCGGCCTCACTGTCCTCGGCCGCGACGAGGTCAGCGGTGAGTGGACCGACCAGGCAGTCGGCCTCGACGGCAACCACGCCAAGATCGCCATGCTCCAGACGCCCGACGGCAACGGGCGTCTGGAGCTCTTCGAGTACCTCCACCCGACCGCGATCGAGACCGAGCCCACGCTGCCCAACGAGATCGGCATGCACCGGGTCGCGTTCTCCGTCGATGACCTCGACGAGGCGCTGGCGATCGCCGCGCGCCACGGCTGCCATCCGCTGCGCGGGGTGGCCACCTATCAGGACGTCTACAAGCTCACCTACGTCCGTGGTCCCAGCGGCATCCTGGTGATGCTCGCCCAGGAACTGACGAGGCACTGAGTTGAACGCGGCGGCGACCAGCCGCCGCACCTGACTGGCTACGCGGTGAGGGTGTAGACGCCGGGTTGGGTGAGGACGTAGTGGGGTTGTCGCCAGCCGGGTGGGGTTGGTGGTCGGGTTTGGTAGTGGTGGCCGGTGGGGGTGATGGTCTGCACGGCCTGGCCTGTCCCGTCGGGTTGGGGTCGTTGTGTCCATCCGGTGGCTTGTTTGGCGTGGTTGCAGGCCTCGCACAGGCCTTGACCGTTGATCGCGCTGGTGGGTCCGCCCTGGTGGGCGGGCTGGATGTGGTCGGTGTGGCGGATGGGTGCGTCGCACCAGGGGGTGGCGCAGATCCCGCCCCCGCGCAGGTCGAGGAAGTCGGCGAGTCCGGGTGGGAAGTCACGAGAACGGCTGGTCAGCGCGACCAGTCGGCCGGCGGGGTCGACGAAGAGGCGTCGGTACCAGCAGTGTGCCGTGGTGGCGGGGTCGGTGAGGCCTGCGGCGATCAGGGTGCGGGCGATCTCGGCGGGGAGGGTCTCGGGTGCGGTGCCGTTGGCGTGGATCTCGGCGGCGTCGTGGCCACCGGCCAGAGCGGTCACGGGGATCGTGATGGTGACCCCGACCGGCACCACGGGCTCTTCACCGGGCACGGCGGCGGACCGGGTGATGCGGTGAACGAGGGTGTCGGCCATGACCTGGCCCTTCGACCGCGGGTCACCGCTCGCGCGGGCCTGGTCGGCGGCCCGGGTGAGCGCGGCGTGGACCGCGACACCCTGGGCGACGGGGAGGAGCGCGCTGACCCAGGTCATCGTGTCGGGCGCGGGTCGGATCGAGACGTGCCGGTCTCTGATGGCGTTGCTGGCGCGGCGTACGGCGCCGGCGGGGTCGAGCTCGACCACGAGTCGGCGGCAGCGGCCGAGCAGGTGGCGGGTGCCCAGGCCGGTCAGGGTGTCGGGGTCGGCGCAGAGCTCCTGATCGATGCGTTGCCGGTCAGGGAGTGCGAGGCAGGCGGTCTCGCGGACCAGGAGCATCGCGCGGAACTCCGAAAGCGACCCGTCGATCAATCGGGCGTGGGTGTGGGGCATCTCGGTGGTCAGGACCTTGGCCATCCCGAGCAGGGTGCGGCCGCGGTGGGGTGACTCGTGGCGGGCGAGGGCGATCTCGTTGGCCACCCCACGCCCCTGACGTGCAGCGGGCACACCCTCTGCTGCGTGCTCGCTGCGGCGTAGGGCATCGAAGACCGCGGCAGCGTCGGCCTGGAGGCCGGCCGCGGTGTTCTTCAACGACTCCAACTCGGCAATGACATCGATCAGATCCCCCGGATCGGTCACCTTGCCGCCGCTCACCGTGGCGCCAGAGCGCAGCCGCGCGACGAACGCGGTGATCTCCTCAGCGGTCAACGGGAGCGTGGTCGACATGAGACAAACGCTAGGAGAGACCCCCGACACATTGAGGTCGCCGATGCCGTGGG
The DNA here is from genome assembly GCA_008123405.1 of Nocardioides sp. BGMRC 2183. Lineage (GTDB taxonomy): Bacteria > Actinomycetota > Actinomycetes > Propionibacteriales > Nocardioidaceae > Nocardioides. Next base: position 275,207 of record VSSA01000003.1, on the reverse strand, counting down.
CCTTCTGCTCAGTGGTGGGCCACATGACGACGCAACTGGTGGATCGCATCGACGTCGGCCGGGTGAGCTGACACCGCCGCTGATCGTCGGGTTGCAGGGTGCTGACTCGTCGCGGCGTCCGCCACCTTTGTCACGCAGCATCGTGGGACAGTTCAGACATGCGATGGCTGGCCGCCGCGTCGTCCGACGGACCTCGGGGCTGCACGAGCGCGCGGCGGCGCGGCGAGCTCGGGAAGTGACGACATGCCTGAATCTGCGCCGGTGGAGCCAGACGGAGGACGCGAACGGCAGGGCGTCGCGCCGCCGCTGCCTCGTTCGATCTGGGTGGTCGCGTGGGCCTCGCTCGCGGGCCAGACGGTGCTCCTGGTGAGCTACGGCGGCCGTGTCGGCGACGAAGCGTCGACGGTTATCTCGGCCGGACTCGGCGCGCTCCTCGTGGGGTACGTCTCAGCGGGCGTCATCCGGGCTCGCACCATCCGCGTCGTGCTCGCCTGGGTGGTGCTGATCCTGAGCGTGCTCGGGGGACTCCTGAGCGTGGTCTCGGTCGACCGCCTCCCACGGGCGGTCCTCGCCGCCCTCTCGCTGGCGACGACAGCGGTGGCGCTTGCCGGACTCGCGCGCTTCCAACGCAGCGACTGGTATCGCTGGCAGCGCTCGAGGCCGCCGGCCCGCGAAGGCGCCTCGATCAGAGCGTTGGTCGCGATCGGCGTGCTCGTCGGGGTGCTCGGCGGTCTCGTCGGGTCGGTCGACGACGGAGTCGACCTGCGCGTCAGCGTCGCCGATCATTGAGCACTCCGGAGCTCCGGTCCCGTGAGGGTGGCCCTAGCTGTTGCAGCGGACCCGCGAGAGCTCCGCTCTCGCGGCCACCCGGTCCGAAGCGAAGGTGACATCAACCCAGCAGTGTCGGCTCTTGTTCGAGACCCGGAACTTCAGTGGAGCGGACCGGGTCACCCGGTAGCGGTTGCCCACCTTGCTGCGGACCCAGGACAGCTCGTGCTGGCCGAGTCGGGAGATCTTCTTGCGCGTCAGTCGCGAGGCCGAGCGCAGGTCCTGCGCCACGCTCCGTGCGCCATGCTGGAGGAAGATGGCGCCGTACAGCCACGTGGTGCTCCGTGGCTCCAGTTCGCTACACCGGGTACGGAGCATGCGGGTACGCGTGGTGTTGGAGAGCTGGGTCTGCAGGCAGTAGGTGCGTCCGTTGCGGGTCAGTTCGTAGCGGCCGTCGTCGTCGATGCGGTCGAAGTTGCGGTCGGTGACGCTGCTCCGGACCACGTGGATGCCGGGATCGGCGGCCGCAACCCAGGTCGCCACCGACGTGTGCGCGGAGTACGCCTCGGCCATCGAGCGCTGCCATGCCGGGCCGAGCGCGGCGTCGATGAGTCCGACAAGGTCGGCGAGAGGGCGGGTGCTCCTCACCGCGGACGCCTCGTCGCAGGGTCCGTCGACGATCTCGATAGCCGCTGTGTCGTCCTGCCGACTGACGCAGGACTGATCTGCGAGCACGGTGAAGGTGAAGCGACCCTCGTGGATCGCCGACGCACGGACGTAGCGCCGCATCGCCTTGAAGTGGTCGCCTTCAGCCGCGAAGTACGGCGCCAGGCCGTGGATCTCCTCCAGAAGGGCGCGGCCGGCGTCGTCTTCGGTGCTGAGCATCCAGTTCACCTCCTTCAACGTCTGGGATGCGACGTTGTCGTGGAGGGACCGTCGGAGCTCGGCGGTGCCGACGTGGGGCGCGAAGGCCGACCCGGGGGCGGTGGTCAGCCCGAGTGCGAGCGCAGCGGCGAGGATCGGCAGGAGGAGACGTCGGGACGCCGCATGGATCATGAGCTGAGACCTTCGTGAGCGAGGCCGGGCGAGTCCCGAGCGAGCAGAACCTAGTGGATGTCGAGGCGGCCCGTGAGGGGTTTCGCGTAATCGCCTCCGTCGGGCCACCGGTGCCGTTACCGTGTGCGCTCCACGGGACCTGTCCTGCGACGGCTACCTGCCGCCTCGGGCCTTTCAGAAACGACCCTCACGTCATGACCACATTGACTGACACTCATCGTTGCGCTGGCGCAGGCCCTTTCTCGATGAGTGCCGCGCTGACCTTCATCAATACCGTGGCGCTGGTCCTCGGAATGGTCTGGGTGCTCGAGAATGCCGACGTCAACTCATCCAGCGACGCCTTCAGCCCCCGCGTTCTCTTCCTCGCGGGTCTCGTCCTGGTGAACGGGCTCGCGCTCTCGATCACCACCCGAACCCGCGCAGTCGGTCTCGGCATCCTGATCGGAGGAGCGCTCGGCTGGTTCGCCGGTGTCGGAGGCGTGATCCTGTGGATCCTCAGGGTTACTTCTTGATGGGCAACGGCCTGACGCTGGCGAGGCGTGGTGGCACGATGACTGATGCACACGGACCACGCGAAGGACCTCCATGAGGAACCGGGCTCTGCAGGAGTGGGCGCTCGTCGTCCTCGTTCTCGTCGTCGCTCCGCTCGTCGCGGTCAGCGTGCTGGTCGCCAGCGTCGTCCACATCGTCGGCGCAGTCGGGGCGATCGCGACCGACCTGTTCGACTGCACCGACGAGGAGTGGCTGCTGGCTGAGCAGCTAACCGACGACGCCGCCGCAGAGGAGATCCTCACCGTGTTCCCGAAGGGGCCGCCGCCACACGAGGCGTGCGATCCCGACGACGACACAGTCTCGGTCGATGTCGAGCGCCGCACCGGGCTCCCCCGCGCGGAAGCGCTCGCGGCGGGCCGACTAGCGCTCGATGACGGTGGCTGGCGCGACCTGGGCGCATGCCACACGAAGCGCATTGAGGGACGACGGGTGTGGGCGAGCTTGGCCTACCGCGACGAGTACCGATCGGACGCCGCGAGCGACCTGCTTCTCTCCATGGTCACGGTCCGTAGCTACGCCTGTTGAGAGGGAGCCCTGCCCGCTCGCCACGATGGCGCGCCCGTCACCCGATCCCGCGCTCGTCCCCGACCGGCACCAACGGCACCGCCAGCAGCGGCAGCACCGCCGCGAGCCCGAATGCCCACCCGTATCCGGCGTAGGTGATCACCAACCCGGCGACCGGGGGGATCGCGGCGGCCATCACGTGCTGGGCGGTGTTCTGGAGGCCGAGGGCTCGCCCCGCCCAGAGCGGGCCGGCGCGCTCGGCGATGGCGGTGAATGCGAGGCCGTTGTCGGCGACGGTGACGGCCGATGCCACCGCCAGCAGTACGACGCCGAGGCCGGTCGCCCACGAACCGACCCCTGCTGCCAGGCCGAGTGCCAGCAGCGTCGCGGCGGCCAGGTAGGCGATCTGGCGCATCGGGCGCATCCGGGTGCCGACGTGGTCGGAGTACCAACCGGCGCAGATCCGGGCCGCGGCGCCGCCGACCTGGGTGCCGGCGACCATCAGTCCGGCCGCGGCGGCGGACCAGCCGAGGTCGTCGATGAGCCAGGTGAGGCCGAAGGTCCAGACCAGGAACTGCGGGCCGACCAGGAGGACCGAGGCCGCATGCACCCGGGGGAGAAAGGGGTCCTGTCGGTAGGGGTTCTGCGCGGCAGCGGTGTGCGCGCTGCCGACCGGACGCGGTGGGTCGAGGACGATCGCGGCGACCAGGACCATGGCGAGGACACCCAGACCGGTCGGCACCCAGAGGGCGGCGGCAGGTCCGGCCTGCTCGGCCAGTGGGGCCATGGTGGCGGCGGCGAGGCCGACACCGAGCGGCTGGGCGGTCTGCCGGATCCCCATCGCGAGACCCCGGCGGGCGGGCGGGAACCAGCCGACCACGACCCGACCGGAGGCGGAGCTGGTCGCGCCGGAGGTGGCGCCGGCCAGGAACAGGGTCAGGCTGAGCGCCAGCACCTGCCCGGACCCGTCGGTGCCGCCGGCACCCGACGCCGCGAGGATCGCCAGCCCGCCGGCGACCGTCGTCCCCGCGAGGCTGGCCAGCAGCGCGAACCGCTCTCCGCGCCGGTCGACGACGACGCCCCAGGCGACCAGGGTGAGCATCAGCCCGACCAGCGGCGCGGAGGCGACCAGGCCGGCCTCGGCGAGCGACATGCCGCGCGAGCGGTGCAGCTCCGGGATCAGGAACGCGGGTCCGCTGACCATCGCCGCCGAGGTCGCCTGCGCCGCCGTACTGGCGCCGAGCATGCCCCAGCGTCGGGCAGCGGTGACCTGCTCCCAGGCGGGCGGGGCGTGGGTGGTGCTCACCTGGTCAGTGAACGCCTCCATCCCACGGGACGAGACTCGCATCTCGCGATCTGGACGGTCCACTCAAAGGTTGCGACCTCTACATCACTCCCCGGACGGCACGATCGCCGAGATGACCGTCCCGTCGGAGCGCTGGGTGCCGGCGGGATGCGGCGGCTCCCCCTTCAGCCGCGGACCCTGGTGGGTCAGCGGGACGCAGATCCGCCCGTCGTCCTGGTCGGCCGCGAGGGTGATCGACTTGCCGCGGACGTCGAAGGTGAGCGGGCCAGAGCCCTCCTCGATGCACAGCTCGAGCTGGTCGGCCCGCACGGTGACCCGCACCCGGGTGCCCTGCAGGGTGATCCGGTAGACCAGCGCGTCCCAGGAGGTGGGCAGTCGCGGGTCGATCTTCCACTGCGACCCACCCTGCGCGGAGCCGATGTCGCGGAAGCCGCCGAAGCCGCAAGCCAGCGCCGACCAGACACCGCCGGTGGAGGCGACGTGCACCCCGTCGGCGGTGTTGGAGTGGCGGTCGTCGAGGTCGACGAAGAGCGCGGAGAGGAAGTAGCGCAGCGCCAGGTCGTGGTAGCCGACCTCGGCGGCGATGATCGACTGCACCACCGCCGAGAGTGTGGAGTCGCCGGTGGTGATCGGGTCGTAGTAGTCGAAGTCGGCCTTCTTCTGCTCCGGCGTGAACTCCTCCCCCTGCAAGAAGAGCGCCAGCACCACGTCGGCCTGCTTCAGCACCTGGAAGCGGTAGATCACCAGCGGGTGGTAGTGCAGCAGCAGGGGCCGCTTCTCCAGCGGCGTGTGCTCCAGATCCCACATCTCCCGCTCCAGGAAGTGCATGTCCTGGGGGTGGATGCCGAGGTGCTCCTCATACGGGATCGCCATCGCCCGCGCGCAGTCGGCCCACTCGGCCGCCTCCCCCTCCGCGAGTCCGGTACGACGGACCAACTGTGCGTAGGCCTCCGGGTCGTCCACGGCCAGCTCGTCGACCGCGCGGGCCGCGCGGCGCAGGTTGAAGCGCGCGAGCACGTTCGTGTAGAGGTTGTCGTTCACCACGGTCGTGTATTCGTCCGGCCCGGTGACGCCGTGGATGTGGAAGGTGCGCCGTGACTCGTCGCGCCAGAAGCCGAGGTCGGCCCAGAGCCGGGCGGTCTCGACGAGGATGTCGATCGCCTCGCGGTGCAGGAAGTCGTCGTCGCCGGTGGCGCCGACGTACTGGCTCAGGGCGTAGGCGATGTCGGCGTCGATGTGATACTGCGCGGTCCCGGCCGCGTAGTAGGCAGACGCCTCCTGCCCGTTGATGGTGCGCCACGGGAAGAGCGCCCCCTTCTGGGCGAGCTCGCGGGCGCGGCGGCGCGCGGAGTCGAGCAGGGTGTAGCGGAACCGCAGCGCGTTCCGTGCCGCCCACGGCATGGTGTAGGTGAGGAACGGCATCACGTAGACCTCGGTGTCCCAGAAGTAGTGACCGCCGTAGCCCGAGCCGCTCACCCCCTTCGCGGCGATGCCCTGGGACTCGGCACGGGCCGAGGCCTGCAGGATCGAGAAGAGGTTCCAGCGGATCGCCTGCTGCAGCGCCGGTTGGCCGTGCACCTCGACATCGCTGCGCGACCAGAAGGTGTCCAGCCAGGCGCGCTGGTCGGCGAACTGCTGCTCCAGGCCCTCCTCGTGGGTGCGGTCCAGCGTCCGCTCGCACCGGTCGAGCAGCTCGCGCGGCGGCACCGACTGGGCGGTGTGGAACGCCACCGTCTTGGTCAGCGTGATCGGGACTCCGGGCTCGGCGGCGACCCGGTAGATCACCTTCGCCATGTCGTCCTCGGACTCGACCTTGGAGGAGAACGGCACCCGCGAGGACAGGTGATGGTCGGCGACCACGCCGATGCTCATCCGCGACTCGGCGGTCCGGTAGGCCAGGCAGAGCCGGCCGGTCTGGGGGTCGGCGTGGTCGAAGTCGGGCACGAGCACCCGCCGCTGGAAGGTCTCCGCCTTCCGCGGGTCGCCGCCTTCGGCGACGCCGCGGCCCGCTGACTGGTCGCCGAACTCGTGCCAGACGTCCTGGCGGTTGAGCAACTGGGAGGAGAGCGCGACCGAGGCCGGCTGGTCCAGCAGGGTGACCTCGAACGTGATCACGCACAGGTGCCGCTGGCCCAGCGGCACCATCCGCCGCGAGCGGACCCGGACGTTCTTGCCGGCCGGGGTGCGCCAGATCAGGTCACGGGTCAGCACGCCCTCGCGCAGGTCCAGGCTGCGCTCGTACTCGAGCAGGTCGGCCACCGAGAGGTGTAGCGGCTCGTCGTCGACGTAGAGCCGGATCACCTTCGGGTCCGGTGCGTTGACGATGGTCTGTCCGACCCGGGCGAACCCGTAGGCCTCCTCGGCGTGATTGATCGCCCAGGTCTCGTGGAAGCCGTTGATGTAGGTGCCGTCGTGGTAGGCGTCGCGGCTCTCCTCGTAGTTGCCGCGCAGCCCGAGGTAGCCGTTGCCGACGGTGAAGAGGGACTCGGTGGTGCCGAGGTCATCTCCGCTGAACCGGGTCTCGACCAGGCGCCACGGGTCGATCGGGAACCGGGTGCGGTCCATCGGGTCCTCGACCGGCGGAGCGACGTGGGAGGGCCCGAGGGAGTCGGGGGTGGGGACGTTCATGCGTCACCGCCCTTCTCGAGGAGCTCGGCCAGGTCGGTGACCACGACGTCGGCTCCGGACTCGAGCAGCGCGTCGGCGCCCACGCCGCGGTCGACTCCGATCACCAGCCCGAACGCACCGGCCGCTCCGGCCCGGACGCCGCTCACCGCATCCTCCAGTACGACGGCGCGGTCGGCCGGCACGCCGAGCAGGCGGGCGGCGTACAGGAAGGTGTCGGGGGAGGGCTTGCCGGCCAGCCCCTGGTCGGCGGCGACACCGCCGTGCACCACGTGGGTGAAGAAGTCGGCGACGCCTGCGGCCGCCAGCACGGCGGGGGCGTTCTTGGAGGAGGAGACGATCGCCATCGGCAGCCCGGCGCTGCGCAGTTGTCGCAGCAGCGCCAGCGAGCCGGCGTAGGGGGCGACCCCCTCCTCGGCGAGGACCTGGGAGAAGGCCTGGTTCTTGCGGTTGCCCAGCCCGCAGACGGTCAGCTGGTCCGGCCCGTCCTCCGGGGTGCCCTCGGCGAGGGTGATGTCGCGGGAGGCGAGGAAGGAACGGACCCCGTCGTAGCGCGGTTTGCCGTCGACGTAGGTGAAGTAGTCCTCGTCGGTGTAGGGCGCGGCGCCGGGGTGATCGGCGAGGAACTCGGTGAACATCGCCGCCCAGGCGCGCATGTGCACGTCGGCGGTCGGGGTCACCACGCCGTCGAGGTCGAACAGCGCAGCCTCGTAGGTGCTCCAATCCATGCTCCCGAGCGTAGAGGTTCGGGCAGCCGCGAACTGTTTCGCCGCGGTGAATCCCGGGTCCGATCCGGGAGTTGGTCGCCTACCCAGATCTGGGGAGGCGGTGGGCGAACCGACGCGATCGCCGGACGCCGTTGCGCAGGTTGTGCTCCTGCCGGGGGCTCATCGAGGCGGTGTCCGTGCCGCGTCGTCTCCGGGAGCAGGGACACCCTGGGGGATTCCGTGTCGTTCCGAGGCTCGCACCGCTCCGTCGTCACCGCTCTCGTCTGCTTCGTCGCCGCACTGGCGCTGCTGCTCTCGCCGCTGGCCCTGACCAGCGCCCAGGCGGCCAAGAACAAGGCGCCGCGACTCAAGCCGATCACCACCCAGACCGTGGGTGCGGGGAAGGCGATCACGATCCGGCCGAAGGCGACCGACCCGGACCGCGGTCCGCGCAGCCTGCGCTTCAGTGCGAAGGGTAAGCCCGGGTGGCTGCGGCTCAACCGCACGAGCGGTGTGCTCAAGGGCACGGCGCCGGTCAAGGCGGCCGGCAGGAAGTGGCGGGTCACCCTGCGCGTGAGTGACGGCCGCGCGACCACTGCGCGGGCCTTCGGCGTCAAGGTCCCCGCCAACAAGGCCCCGCGGCTGAGCCCGCTCAGCAACCAGGGCGTCGTCGCCGGGGAGTCGGTCGTGGTGACGCCGAGCGCTGTCGACCGCGACCGCGGTCCGCGGCCGTTGCGCTACACGGTCTCCTACGACGCCGAGGGCTCCTCGCCGGCACGGCCGGACTGGCTCTCCCTCGCTCCCGCCACCGGCCAGCTCACCGGTACCGCCCCCGCGGACGCTGCCGGACACCGCTGGTCGGTGCGGATCACCGCCACCGACGGCCTCGCCAAGGCCACCCGGACCTTCGTGCTGAGCGTCGTTGAGCCGCAGCGGGTCAACCAAGCGCCCGAGGTCGCCGACCAGTCCTTCACCCTCGACGAGGGGCTCGCCGGAGCGACCGTCGGCACCGTCCAGGGCAGCGACCCCGACGGCGACGACCTGACCTGGTCGCTGACCACCGTGGGCCTGCCGTTCGCGATCACCGCCGCCGGCCGGATCACCACCACCGCGGCGCTCGACCACGAGGCAGGCGACTCCTACGCGCTGACCGTCCGCGCCTCCGACGGCACCGACCACGCCGACGCCGTGGTCACGGTGAGCGTCGCCGACGTCGACGAGAGCCCCGTGATCGACCCGATCGACGACGTCACCACCGCCGAGGACGCAGCGATCACCGCGATCCCGGTCACGGCCACCGACCCCGAGGGCGAGGACGTGGAGCTGGACGTCACCGGCCTGCCCCTCGGCCTGAGCTACGCCGCCGGGAGCATCACCGGCACCCCGACCCGGTCGGGGACCAGCACCGTCACGGTCGCCGCCGACGACAGCACCTCCACGCCGTCGGTCGTGACCTTCGAGCTCGAGGTGACAGCTGTCAACGACGCCCCGGTGATCGAGGACCAGGAGCTGACCGTGCCCGAGGGGGCCGCCCCCGGCACCGTGATCGGCCGGCTCGCCGCCTCCGACGAGGACGGCGACGACCTCACCTTCTCCCACGCCACCACCGACGTCGAGGTCGCGGCCGACGGCACCGTCAGTGTCGCCGCGGGCGGGCTGCCCGCCGGCGCCGGACCGTTCGTCTTCGACGTCACCGTCGACGACGGGGCCGCCACGGCGACCGCGACCGTGACCGTCACCGTGGACGCCAGCGGCGACCTGCCGCCGGTGATCGCGGGCGGCCAGGCCTTCGACGTACCGGAGGACGCGGCGGGGGGCAGCGTCGTCGGGTCGGTCCAGGCGAGCGACCCCGACGGCGACGTCCTGGTCTTCCAGATCGCGGGTGGCAACACCGGCGGCGCGTTCGTGATCGACCCGGCCACCGGCGAGCTCACCGTCGCCGCACCGCTCGACGCCGAGACCACCGCCGACTACGCGTTGGACGTGGTGGTGAGCGCTGGCGGCCGTAGCGCCGAGGGCGTCGTCACGGTCACGGTGACCGACGTCAACGAGGCGCCCACGGTGGCGCCGATCGAGGACCAGGAGGCAGGCGAGGACCATGCGATCACGCCGATCCCGGTCCAGGTCGCCGACCCGGACCAGGGCGACAGCGCCGACGTGAGCGTCACCGGGTTGCCGGCCGGTCTCGGCTACGCCGACGGTGCGATCGCCGGCACGCCGACGCTGGGCGGGGAGTACCCGATCACGGTCACCGCGACCGACGCCGGCGGCCTGACCGGCTCCACGACGTTCACGCTCGTCGTGACCGAGGTCAACGACGCCCCGGTGCTCGCCGCGATCGGTGACCGGAGCGCAACCGAGGACGAGGAGATCGACCCGATCCTGGTGGTCGCCACCGACGAGGAGGGCGACGACGTCACGCTCACCCTGACGCCGCTCCCGGCGGGCCTGAGCTGGGACGAGGCTGCCGGCACCATCGTCGGCACCCCGACCACGGCCGGCGACTTCTCGGTCACCGTCACCGCCGACGACGGCAACGGCGGCACCGACGAGGAGACCTTCACCATCTCCGTGACCGGGGTCAACGACGCGCCGGTGATCGCCTCGGTGGCGCCCGAGGCGATCGCCGGCACCGTCGGCACACCGCTGAGCGTGGTGCTCAGCGTGGTCGCCACCGACGAGGACGGCGACGAGCTCGCCCTCGACCTCACCGACCTACCCGACGGTCTGACCGCCACGGACAACGGCGACGGCACGATCACCGTCTCCGGTACGCCGACCGCGGCCGGGACCACGACCGCGACCCTCACCGCGACCGACCCGGACGACGCCGCCGACAGCGTCGAGTTGTCGGTCGACATCGCCGACGAGGTCACCGGCTGTGCTCCGCGCTCCACACTGCCGTGCACGGACGTCCCGGTCGAGCTGCCCTACGAGCTGAGCTTCGACGGCAGCGAAGGCGGGCTGGACGAGACCGGCTTCACCATGGTCGACCCGCCCTCGGCCCGCGGCAACGTCGACCAGGCCCCGGCTCCGACGACGCCCAGCGAGCAGGACGTGCCCGGCTACGAGCCGTCCCTGATCGACGCCGGCGACGGCACGCTCGCGCTGAGGGCCACCAAGGGCATCGCCTACCGCTTCCCCGGCACCGGCGGATCGGCCGGCACCAACTCCCAGCTGAACACCCTCGGCGTGGGGGTCGCGGGAGACGGCGACGGCTACGAGCTGGAGACGACCGTCATCGACCCGACCTTCGTCGGGAGCAACGGCGCCCAGCAGGGCGGGATGTGGTTCGGGCTCGGCGAGGACGACTACGTCAAGGCGGCGGTGGTCCGGGTCAGCGCGACCACCAACAAGGTGCAACTGCTGGTGGAGACCGACGGGGTGGCCATCCCGGGGACGACGTACGAGTTGAACTCGGCTGCGTTCCCGGCCGGCCAGGACGTCCGGTTGGTGCTCACCGTCGCCGACACCGACGGTGCGGGCGGCACGGCGTCGCTCGCCTATGCCGTGGACGGCGGAGCGCTCACGCCGTTGACCGACACCGCCAACACCGTGAGCAGCACCGCGCTGCCGGTGCCGCAGCAGCTCTTCGACGGCGTCGCGGTCGGTGAGGAGACGACCTCCTTCGCCGGTCTCTACGCCACCAAGCGCAACACGGCGGCGAGCGACAACGTGGTGGTCTCCTTCGCCGACTTCGCGGTCCGCGGCATCGAGTCCGCGCCCGAGGTGCACGAGAAGTACAGCTTCACCACGGTCGCGGACACCGGCGTCCCGGCCGGCTACACGAAGAACACCGGTGCCGCCTGGAGCGACGCCGCCGGGATCGGCTGGGTCACCCAGGCCAGTCTCGCCACGACCACCCATGTCCCGGTGGACCTGACCGCCAACACCCGGGTCCGCACCCGCGCGGGCGTCTCCGCGCTGCGCAACCGCCTGATCCACCTCCAGTACGGCGACGTGGACGGTGGCGCCGGGACCAACGGCAACAAGACGGCCGGTGCCTTCGAGCGCGCGGTCCCCGACGGGTGGTACGCCGTGACGGTCTCGGTCGGCGACCAGATGGGATCGACGTCGTACGACAGCCAGTACACGGTCAACGTCGAGGGCGTCAGCGCGATCGACCGGTTCCAGGCCAGTGCCGCCGAGGAGTACCGCACCGCCACGGTCGTGGTCCCGGTCTCCGACGGCCGGTTGACCGTGGACGCGATCGGGGGCGTGAACACCAAGGTCAACTACCTGGAGATCGACAGCACCACCGCGCCCACCGAGCCCGACCTGCACCAGCGGGTGCGCTTCGCCGACGAAGCGAGCGCCCCTCCAGCCGGTTACCTGAAGGACTTCGGCCAGGCCTACGGCGCCCGCAGCGGAGCCGACCAGGGGGCGGGGGAGACCTATGGGTGGCGGGCGATCGCCACGGGTGCACCGGTCAGCCTGGTCGGCAACGGCCGACTGCGGACCACGGCCGGCGTCGCGCCGCTCCGGGCCGGGCTGCTGCACCTGCAGCTGCCCGCGAACGCCACCTCCGGGGTGCCGACCCCGGGCTACTGGGAGATGGCAGTGCCCAACGGCGTGTACCAGGTCGGGGTCTCGGTGGGCGACGCGATGAACCTGGACAGTGCGCACTGGATCAACATCGAGGACCAGAACGCGATCGCCGGGTTCGTCCCCACCGGGGCCGACGGCAGCGCGACCCACTGGACCGAGGCGACCCGTACCGTCGCGGTCCGGGACGGCCGCCTGACGATCAGCCCGAGCGGCGGCACCAACACCAAGATCAACTGGATCACCGTGGACAGCGTGGCCGGCGCCGGGCAGCGCCCCTCGGTGCTCAAGTGCACGCCGGGCAACCTGGCCACCGCGGTCACCCCGACCGGCGGCATCGTCTGTGACCTCAGCCTGATCGGCGGCGGTGTCGACCCCGACACCCTGGCCGACGCGGTCCGACTGGTGAACGTCGCCACCGGCACCGCGGTCGAGGGGAACGTGCAGACCAGTGGCGGCTCGGACACGATCAACTTCTCCCCGGTCGACGAGCTCGCCGCGAACACCCTCTACCGGCTGGAGATCGGTGCCGGGGTCCGCGACGTCGACGGCCGCAGCTTCCTGCCCTACGCCACCGCTTTCACCACCGGCGTCACCACCGGCGGCGGGGGCCCGATCGCCTTCGACCGCACCGCCTCCGGGGCACCGGACGGCAAGAGCTACACCTCGCTGACCGTCGGTCCCGACGGGATGCTCTACGCCGGCTCCATCACCGGTGAGATCTACCGGTTCCCGATCGCCGAGGACGGCACGCTGGGCACGCCGGAGGTGATCACCACCGTCCAGGACTACAGCCGGGCCGTCGGCGACACCTACAACCAGGGATTCCGCACGGTCATCGGGCTGACCTTCGACCCGGCCTCGACCGCGGACAACCTGATCCTCTGGATCACCGACAACGCGCCGTTCCTGGGACAGAGCAACGTCCCGGACTTCTCCGGTCGGCTCGCGAAGCTGACCGGCGACGACCTGGAGACCTACACCCCGATCGTCGACGGCCTTCCCCGCTCGATCAAGGACCACGAGACCAACTCGATCGCCTTCGGCCCTGACGGCGCGCTCTACTTCACCCAGGGCGCGAACAACGCGATGGGGGCGCCTGACGGCGCCTGGGGCAACCGGGCCGAGACGCTGTTGTCGGCCTCGGTGCTGCGGCTCGACCCGACCCGGCTGCCGAGCCCCCTGCCCGCCCGGGGCGTCAACGTGCGCACCGACGGCGCCGGCTCCTACAACCCGTTCGCCGCCAACGCCCCGCTGACCATCTACGCCCGTGGCGTCCGCAACGCCTACGACCTGCTCTGGCACAGCAACGGCCACCTCTACGTGCCGACCAACGGCTCGGCTGCGGGCGGCAACGTGCCGGCGGTCCCTGCCGACGCGAACCTCCCGGCCACCTGCGCCAACCGGCCCGACGGCACCTACCTCGGGCGGCCGAAGGTCGCCGCGGTGAACAGCAACCCGGAGGAGACCGACTACGTCTTCGACGTGAAGCCCGACCGCTACTACGGCCACCCGAACCCGGCCCGCTGCGAATACGTGCTCAACAACGGCAACCCCACCTCCGGGGTCGACCGGTTCGAGAACTCCAAGTACCCGGTCGGCACCCTGCCGGACCCGAACTACGACCTGGCCGGGGTCTACAACGCCGGCCTGCACGCCAGCGCCAACGGCGTCATCGAGTACCGGGGCGGTGCCTTCGGCGGGGCGCTGGACGGCAAGGTGCTCTACCTGCGTTACAGCAGCGGCAGCGACATCGTCTCCTTCGACGCCGCCGCCGACGGCACGCTGTCCAACCAGACCTTCGGCCTGACCGGGACAACCAACATGCAGGCTCCGCTCGACCTCACCCAGGACCTGGCCACCGGCAACCTGTACGTCGCCGAGCTCACCCAGGACGGTCGGCACTCGGCGATCAGGCTGCTCACGCCCCAAGGTGGAGGCGGCGGACCGGTCGGGACCGCGACCGATCGACTGGTCTTCAGCGGGCCGATCGGGTCGACGTCGCAGACCCGCGACGCGGTGATCGCCAACACCGGGCTGGAAGCGCTGGTCGTCACCGGCGCCACGGTAAGCGGCGCCGACGCCGGTCAGTTCGAGCTGGGAGCCGGGCCGTCGTACCCGATCGTGGTGGAGGCGGGGGAGACCGCCGAGATCCCGGTCGCCTTCGACCCGAGCACGGTCGGGGTGAAGGCCGCCACGCTCAGCGTGACGACCGACGCCGGCGCGAAGACCGTGCGGCTGCGCGGCCTGGCGGCCACCGGCCTCGGCGGCTCCAACGAACCCTCCCTGCAGCGGATCATGGACACCCTGGAGATCCCGATCGACGTGGGCGACCCGGACCCGAGCAACGCCTCGATGCCGGCCACCCAGGCGATGATCGGTGACGAGGTGCCGGCACAGGTCTTCGAGAAGGCGAGCTTCGACGCCCCGATCTCGATCACCCCGCTGGCGGCGTACGGCCCGCAGAACAACGACCCCGCCGTCCACGTCGGCTGGTACGACGCCGGCGACCCGGCTGGGCTGCACCGGCAGTTCTCGATCGATGCCGCCGACGCCCAGGGCCTGATGATCGAGCCCGACGGCGCCACCACGAACATCGACCCCGGTGAGGAGACCGTCTTCGGCCTCTACTCCGAATGGCCCTACTTCGGCGGGCGCAAGGCCTACACCGAGGACGCCCTCAACACCTGGGACAGCGCACTGCCGCACCACATCCGGGTCTACCCCTACCGGGAGCGGGACGGCAGCACGGTGGCCGACGCCTACGTGGTGGCCACCGAGGAGGTCCCGGGCTCGCCGTTCGACAGCCAGGACATCGTGCTGCTGGTCCGCAACGTCCAGCCCTACGTGGCGACCGAGATCGACGGTGCCGAGCTGCGGGCGGTCAACCCCGACCCGACGCCGTTCGCCGACCAGATCGCGTTTAACCGGCTGCAGACCACTGCCGACGGCAACCAGAAGTACGCCGAGACCGGCACCGTCCGGATCACCAACCCCGGCACGGCCGCCTACCAGGTGACCGGCCTGCCGATCACCGACACCTTCGCCCTGGTCGACCCGCCTGCGCTGCCGTTCACGGTCGCGCCGGGCCAGACGGTGAACCTGACGGTGCGGTTCACCGCCACCTCTACCAAGGTGCACAACGGCACCTTGACCGTGCAGTCCAACGCCGCCACCAACCCGACCCAGGTGATCCACCTCGGCGGGTTGTGGCAGTCGCAGAGCGAGGGCGGCCAGGAGCCCAACCTCTCCCAGATCGCGAAGGCGTTCGGGATCGGCTCCAACATCCCCAACGGCTTCACGAGCAAAGGGGAGTACGCGCCGATCGGCGACGAGGTGCTCTCGCCGTACTGGGCCCGGGTGAACCCGAACCAGCCGGTGACCGTACGGCAGCTGGCCGCCTTCCACACCTACCCCAACGGCGCGACGGTGCGCTGGGGGCTCAAGGGCAGCACCCCGGGCACCGGCTTCACCGGGATGGGTGGGCAGTACGCGCAGTCGTTGCTGCCCCGCGCCAGCAACACCGCAGGAGCCGGTCCCGCGGCCGGCACCGCCAGCCCTGTGGCCGGCGGCAACGCCGCGCAGACCTATTTCGAGTTCGCCGTCGACGGTGAGCGGGGCGACCACACGAAGAACAACGCGGCCCCCGACATCGCCAACGGTTGCGTGGCCCCGTGCGGCCAGCACGTCCGGCTGTGGCCGGTCCGGGACCGCGAGGGCGTGCTGGTGCCGGGCAGCTACCTGCTGTCGATGGACTACTCCGGGATCAACTACGACTACCAGGACAACGTCTATCTGGTGAGCAACATCCGCCCCGAGGTGGTCACCGCCCCGACGGTCACCGCCACCGCGGGCGACGGGGAGGTCACGCTCTCCTGGAACCGCAACCCCTACGACGTCGGCGTGGGCTACCGGGTCTGGCGTGGCACCGCTCCGGGCTTCGCGATCAACGAGTCCTCCCTGATCAGCGGGCCGACCAGCAGCGATCCGCTGTCGGCGACCACCTTCACCGACGACGACGTCAGCAACGGGACGACCTACTACTACGTGGTCCGTGCGGTCTACCGCGGGGTGGCGAACTCGGCCGACGGCACCGCCTCGGCGACGCCGTCCGCGGAGGCGGACGACGTCGATGTGAGCGTGAACTTCTCCAACCTGGCAGCACCCCTGCCGGGCGGCTACCTGCGCGACTTCGGTGAGGCGTACGGCGCCCGCACCCGCGGCGACCAGGGGACAGGGCTCAGCTACGGCTGGATCGGCGAGAACTCGCGGCAGCCGCTCGACCTCTCCGTCGGGGGCACCTCGGGTCCCGGCAACGGGCGCCTGCGCACCACCAGCCAGCCCGATCTGCGGCTCAACACCCTGATGCACATGCAGGCCGACGACGTACCGAACTTCAACGGCACGCCCGTCGCCGGGATCTGGGAGCTGGCCGTCCCCAACGGCGAGTACGACGTGACCGTCGCGGTGGGCGACCCCGCTGTCAACACCGACCCGGAGATCCACACGATCAACGTCGAGGGGCAGAACGCGATCGACGGCTTCGTGCCCACGGGCCCCGCCGGCAGCAACTCCCACCACCGGACCGCGACCGTCACCGTGACCGTGGAGGACGGTCGACTCACCGTTGACGCGCTCGGCGGCACCAACACGAAGATCGACTACCTGGAGGTGGTCGCGGCAGGCTGAGGCGTCGGATGGTGGAATACCCAGCATGGGACTGTTGTCGTCGCTGAAGAGCCGGGTCGGGGTGTGGCTGCTCAACCGCACCATGCGCGGCGGCATCGACCTGCGCAAGCTCCGCTTCCTCCCGTCCTCGCTCACCCTCCCGTTGAAGCGCGACGGGCTCGACCCGCTGCCGGAGCTGATGACCACCCAGGCCGAGGCGCCGGTGAAGCGGCTCGCCGAGCTCTTCGGCCGCGGCATCTGGCTGGTCTCCGGCTACGACGAGGCCCGCGAGGTGCTCGCCGGAGACGCGGACACCTGGTCCAACGACCTCGGCCAGTTCGTCTCTCAGGAGGGGCGCGGCGAGGAGGACCAGATCGGTGGGCTCGGGATGACCGACCCGCCCCTGCACACCACGCTGCGCCGCTACCTGACCCCGGAGTTCACCATGCGTCGCCTGGCCCGGCTGCAGCCGGGGATCGAGGCGATCGTCGAGTCCCGGCTGGACGCGCTCGCCGCGGCCGGCGAGGGCGGCAAGGTGGTCGACATGGTGGCCGAGTTCGCCTTCGCGGTGCCCTTCGACGTGATCTGCGACCTGCTCGGTCTGCCGGTCGAGGACCGGGCCCGATTCCTCGAGCTCGGCGTCGCCCGCTTCGACCTCTCCGAGGGCGGCGCCGGGGCGTTCGGCGCTCAGGCGCACACCCGCGAGTTCCTGATCAACGCGGTCCGCGAGCAGCGGACCAACCCCGGCGACGGGCTGATCGGTGCGCTCTTGGTCGAGCACGGTGACGAGCTCGACGACGTGACCCTGGGCGGCATCGCCGACGGCGTCTTCCTCGGCGGCTACGAGACCAGCGCCAGCATGCTCGCCCTCGGCACCTACCTGATCGCGACCAACCCCGAGGCCGGCCGGATGCTCCGCTCCGACCCGGCCTCGGTGGACAAGGTGGTCGAGGAGCTGCTGCGCCACCTCTGCGTGGTCCAGCTCGCCTTCCTGCGCTTCGCCAAGCGCGACGTCGAGGTCGGCGGGGTGACCATCAAGTCGGGCGACGCCGTCGGCGTCTCGTTGATGGCGGCCAACCGCGACCCCGCGCTCGGTCCCGGGCTCGACGACTTCGACCCCACCCGCGAGCCCACCCGCCACCTCGCCTTCGGTTGGGGCATGCACCGCTGCGTCGGCGCCGAGCTGGCCCGGATGGAGCTGCGCACCTCGTTGCGGATGCTCGCCGAGCGCTTCCCCGACCTCACGATGGCCGCCGACCTCGACGACCTGGAGTTCCGCAAGCTCTCCGCTGTGTACGGCGTCGAGGCCCTCCCCGTGCGCCTGGGCAGCTCCGACCTCACCCACGCCTGACCCCACCCCCCGTTGAGTTGGGGGTTGGGGCCCGTTGACTTGGCGGTTTGGGCCCATTGAGTTGGGGGTTGGGGCCCATTGAGTTGGGGGTTGGGGCCCGTTGACTTGGCGGTTTGGGCCCATTGAGTTGGGGGTTGGGGCCCATTGAGTTGGGGGTTTGGGCCGCTCGCGCCGCGCGTGGTGCGGCCCAGCGGGACCAGACCACTACGCTCGGGCCCGATGAGGATCGTTGTGATCGGCGGGGACGCCGCCGGGATGAGCGCCGCCCACTCCGCCCTGCGTGCCGCGAAGGCTGCCGGCCGCGAGGCCCGGATCGTGGTCCTCGAGACCACCGGCGACACCTCCTACTCCGCCTGCGGCATCCCCTACTGGATCGCGGGCGAGGTCGCCTCCGGCGACGACCTGGTCGCGCGCACCGCCGATGAGCATCGGGCGGCCGGCATCGACCTGCGCCTGCACGCCCGGGCCACCGCCGTCGACACCACCGCCCGCACCGTCACCTACCGCCAGGACGAGACGACCCACACCATCGAGTACGACGAGCTCGTGCTCGCCACTGGCGCCCACCCGGTCGTCCCCGCGTGGGCGCGGACCCCGGCCGGCGCCCTGGTCGCCGGCGTGCACCCGGTGAAGAACCTCGACGACGGCGCGCTCTGGACCGAGCTGCTCGCCGGACCCGCGCGTCGTGCGGTGATCGTCGGCGGCGGCTACATCGGGATCGAGATGGCCGAGGCGCTGCTGCACCGCGGCTTGAGCGTCACCCTGCTGACCCGCTCCCGGGTGATGGGCAGCCTGGACCCCGACCTCGGTGAGCTGATCGAGCGCGCGCTGGTCGAGGCCGGTGTCGACGTCCGCACCGATACCACCGTGACGCGCCTGACCAGCGTGGACGGCGCCGTGACCTCGGCCGTGACCACCGACGGGGACGAGGTCGAGGCCGACGTGGTGGTGCTCGCGCTCGGCGTCGTACCGGCGACGGAGCTGGGGGAGGCGGCAGGCGTTCCGGTCGGAATCGCCCGCGGCTACCTGCCCGACGACCAGGGCCGGGTGGCGCCGCACGTGTGGGCCGCCGGCGACTGCTGCGAGTCCCAGCACCGGATGACCGGAGAACGGGACTTCGTGGCACTCGGCACCCACGCGAACAAGCAGGGGCGGGTGGTCGGCGATGCACTCTTCGGCGGCAGCCGCGCCTTCCACGGAGTCCTCGGCACCGCGATCACCCGGTTCGCCGCCGGGGGGCGCGTCACCGAGATCGCCCGCACCGGGCTGAGCACCCGGCAGGCCGTGGACGCCGGGCATGATGTCGCGGTGCTGGCCACCGAGAGCTCGACGGTGAGTGGGTACATGCCGGGCGCCGAGACGATGGTGACGAAGGTGATCGCCGATCGTCGTACACGAGCGCTGCTGGGGGTGCAGATCGTCGGCGGCCCGGGCGCCGGCAAGCGGATCGACGCCGCTGCTGCCGCGTTGTGGGGGCGGATGAGCGTCGACGACCTGGCCGAGATGGACCTCTCCTACGCGCCGCCGTTCGCGACGGTGTGGGATGCCCTGCAGATCGCTGCGCGGCGGTTGGCCGAGCGGATCTGAGCGGATCTGAGCGGACCTGAGCGGTTCTGCCGGGCGCCCGCGCGACGTGGCAGACTCTGCCGGGTGAGGTTGGCATGCATGGGGCTGCTGGCGCTCGCTGCGGTGGTGCTGACCGCCTGCAGCGACGAGCCCGAAGCTGTCTACCAGACGTCCGCCGACAACCGCCCCACCCTCACCCGGTACGACGCCACGCTGGAGCCGTCCGCCGCCGTCGCCGTCCTCGTCCCCACCTCGGCCACCAGGCTCGAGGTGACCGACTTCGAGCAGATCCGGCTCACCCTCGGGGTGCCCGACGTCGATTCGTCCTCCCCGGAGGCCGACCAGGTCGCCTTCCTGCAGGCGGTGGACGACTCCGCTGCGCTCTCGCCAGGGTTGTTGCGACCCAGCGACGGCCGGCTGCGCGAGGAGTTCGGGGTCGGTGCCGCGGACGTGGCCTGGGAGGCGACCTGGTCGGGTCAGGGAGGCGACGCCGACGCGGGGTGGGTGATCGCCTTCGCGGACGACGTACCGATGGACTCGGTGCGACGCGCGGTCCGCGCCGGGGTGCCGCCACTGCAGGACGCCGTGGTGGACGCCGAGCGGCACTACGTCACGTCGGCGGAGGTCGTCGAACCCGAGGCGAGCTGGGGTGCCGACCCGGACCTGGTCGCGCTGCTCGGCCGCGAGGGCAATGCCACGCAGGTCGCCCGTGGCTGTGCCGAGCCCGGGGACATCTACGGCGAGGCGGCCGTGAGTGACCTGGCACCCTCCCCTGCCGCCGCGGTCGACGCGCTCGAGCCTCTGGACGGATACGCGGTGGTGATGGGTTCGCAGCTCGCCACCGTCCAACTGGGCCCCGACCGCGGTGACGTCTTCAGCCGGCTGCGGCTGGCCGACGTGTTGCCGCGCACCGAGCCGGAGTTCGGATCGGTCTTCTCCCGTGGTGTCGCGGATCCGTCGACCGGCCGGCTGGGCTACGACCTGCTCCGGCCGCCGGCCGGCGCGGACCTGGTGCGCGCCGGCATCCTGCCGTTCGCGATCTGCGCGGACTGAAGCAAGAGGTCCCGAAGTCACAACTCAACGGGCCCCAAGTGCCAACTCAACGGGCCCGAAGTGCCAACTCAACCCTGGAGGGCGTGGAGCTGCTCGGGGTCGTGGGCGCAGAAGACGGTGACGTCGTCGACGTGGGTGAGGGCGAGTTCGCGGAGCCGGTCCACGTTCGCCCGGCGGGCGCTGTTGTCGGCCGCCATCAGGGACTGGAAGGCGGCGAGGGTGGCGGGGCAGGTGGGGGCGGCGGCGAGCTGACCGCGGTGGAAGAAGGCGTCGCCGGCGTGAAGCAGCCAGTGGCCGTCGGCGCGGCGGACCGCGACCCCGTGGTGGCCGCGGGTGTGACCGAGCAGCGGGACCAGCACCAGGTCGTCGGCCAGTGCGGTGACCGCACCGAACCCGAACCAGTCCTCGCCGGTCTCCGGATGGGTCACCCAACGGGGGCCGTGCGCCCACTGCTGGGCCACGTAGCGAGCCCGCTCCCGGGGGCGCGGGTGCAGCGCCGCCTCGAGCTCGGCGGCGTGCACGTGCACCCGTGCGTGGGGGAAGTCGCCGAGGCCGCCGGCGTGGTCGAGGTCGAGGTGGGTCAGCGCGATGTCGGTGACATCGGCCGGGTCGAAGCCCCGGGACCGCAGCTGCGCCACCGCGGTCTGGGCCGGCGCCAGGTCGGGGCGGACAGCGAGTCGGAACGGACCACCCAGCCGGCCGGGCTCCGCGACGTCACCGGTGCCGAAGCCGGTGTCCACCAGGAGCAGGCCGTCGGCCCGCTCCACCAGCAGCACGTGCGCCACCAACCTCGGCGCCACCAGGGGGCGCATCGTGCCGCAGTCGAGGTGGTGCACGCGTCCGTCCATCCCCCGATGGTGACAGAGCCGACAGGACCGCCGCCGAACGTCCGGACGAACGACCGCCGTACCCTGGGAGCGTGGCGGACGGTGGCATCAGGTGGTGGCACCCGCGAATGTGGGGTGCACACGTGCTCGGCCTCGTCTGCGTGACGATCGCAACCGGCATGGGCCTGTGGCAGTACGACGCCTGGCAGGAGCGCCGCGAGGCCGCGCAGGTGGACCTGACCACCGCCGAGCCGGTCCCGTTGTCGGAGGTGCTGGGTCCCGACGACCCGTTCCCGTCCGCCGGCCTGGGCCGGCCGGTCGAGATCAGCGGCACCTGGCTGGGCGAGGGCACCGTCCTCGTCGACGGGCGTCAGGACGCCGACGGAGCCGACGGCCTGTGGGTGGTGACGCCGCTGACCGACGGTGCCGCCGATGCACCGGCGATCCCAGTGGTGCGTGGCTGGGTGCCTGAGGGCACCGACCCCGACGACGTACCCGACGTCAGCGGCACCGCTGACCTGATCGGCTGGCTGCAGCCGACCGAGGGCTCCGGTGAGACCGACCCCGACCCGAGCGACGACATCCTCCCTCAGGTCCGGATCGCCGACCTGGTACAGCGCGTCGACCAGGACCTGTACGGCGCCTACGCGGTCGCCCAGGAGCCGGAGCCCGGCCTCGCTCCGGCGACGCTCGACCAGTTGCCGCAGGTCAGCAGGTTCACCGCGCTACGCAACATCCTCTACGCCATCGAGTGGTGGGTCTTCGCGGTCTTCGCCGGCTACATCTGGTGGCGCTACGTGCGCGACACCACACAGGGAGCCCCCGACGTCGATGCCGACGCCGAGGAGCCCGCCGGTGACCCCGTAGCCTCGGAGTCGTGACGAAGCTCTTCACCACCTACCGCGTGCTCGCGTTCGTGGTCGGCGTCCTGCTGCTGGTCGGCACCGTGGACGCGATCCTCAAGTACGGATTCCCCGACGGTTCGGGCGCCCAGCAGCTCGGCGAGGACCTGGACATCATCTGGATGGTCCACGGGTGGATCTACATCATCTATGTGGTGGTCGCCTTCGTGCTGACCCAGCGGGCCCGGTGGAGCCTGCCGCAGTTCCTACTGATGATGGTGGCCGGTCTGATCCCCGGTCTGATCTTCTGGGTGGAGAAGCGGGTGGCCGACCAACTGCGCGCCGACCACCCCGAGCTCGCCCAGAGCTAGCTCTGGGGCTTCTCCTCGTCGGCCAGCTCGGCCTTGACGACCGGCACCTCGGCAGTGCTGTCGATGGGCTCATCGTCGCCCGCCTCAGCGTCGGGCTCAGCGTCGCCTGCCTCCCGCGCCTCGACCTCGGAGATCGGGTCGGTCAGCGGGTCCGGGACCGGCTCGGGCTCGGGTGTCGGCTCGGGTGCCGGCGTCGGCTCCGGTGTGGGCTCGGGCGTCGGCTCGGGCACGGGTGTCGGCTCCGGGTCGGGGATCGGCGCGGGCGCCGGCACCGGCGGCACGGTGTCTCGGAGGTCGCGGGTGCCCTGGGGGCCGGCGGTCGACTGCCAGTCGCTCCCGGCGCCGCCCTGCAGACGCTTCGCGACGTTCGCCACGACGAGTCCGATCGCGCCGACGAGCACCAACTTCTTGAGCTTCGACTTCATCTCGAGCCTTCCTCTCACGTCTCATCCGTCGCGGCCGCCCGGTGCCGCTGAGCCGCGGACGTCCTCGGACCCCATCCCACCACGGCCGCCTCGACGGGGCGACACGGGTCCACCGTAGGATCGCAGTGGTCGTCGGTGCTGCCGGCGAGCCATCCCGACCACCGGGCGAGAGCCGTCCGGACCACGATGACGTGAGGACCGACGTAGACATGGCAGACCTCCAGGCCGTCCTGAAGACCAACAAGGGCGACATCACCGTCAACCTGTTCCCGAACCACGCCCCGGAGACGGTGGAGAACTTCACCGGCCTCGCCACCGGCGAGAAGGCCTACGACGACGGCAACGGCGGCAAGGGCCCGTTCTATGACGGCCTCGGCTTCCACCGCGTGATCGACGGGTTCATGATCCAGGGCGGCTGCCCGCTGGGCACCGGCACCGGCGGACCCGGCTACACCTTCAAGGACGAGATCCACCCCGAGCTCGTCTTCGACAAGCCCTACCTGCTCGCGATGGCCAACGCCGGCCCCGGCACCAACGGCTCGCAGTTCTTCATCACCGTGGTGCCGACCCCGCACCTCAACCGCCGGCACACCATCTTCGGCGAGGTCGCCGACCAGGGCAGCCGCGACGTGGTCGACGCGATCGCGACCACCGCGACCGGCGCGATGGACCGCCCGGTCGAGCCGGTCGTGATCGAGACCGTCGAGATCATCGGCGGCTGACGCTCCACCACGAAGCAACCCGAGAATGAGTCAGCCCGCGGCCGGGGTGCCGACCTGCTATCGGCACTCCGACCGTGAGTCGCACATCCGCTGCCAGCGGTGCGGCCGCCCGATCTGCCCGGACTGCATGAACGAGGCGGCGGTCGGCTTCCAGTGCCCCGAGTGCGTCGCCGAGGGCCGCCGGACCACCCGCCAGGCCCGTGGCGCGTACGGCGGCGCCCGGTCGTCAGCGCCCGCGCTGACCTCGATGGTGCTGATCGGCATCAATGTTGCGGTCTGGGTGGCGGTGCTGGTCACCGGTTGGACCGAGAGCAAGCTGATCAACATCCTCGCGCTGATCCCCGAGGGTCAGTGCACCTCGGTCTCCTCGCCGGGCAGCTACTACCCCGGTGTCGGCAACGAGATGCTGTGCAGCGCGACCGGCGATGGCAGCTGGAGCGCCGGTGTCGCCGACGGTGCCTACTGGCAGCTGCTCACCAACATGTTCTTGCACGTGCAGCCGTGGCACCTCGGCTTCAACATGCTGGCGCTGTGGTTCCTCGGTCCGCAGCTCGAGGCGGTGCTGGGACGGGTTCGGTTCGTGGCGCTCTACCTGCTCTCCGGTCTGGCCGGCTCGGTGGGGGTTCTGTGGCTCTCCGACCCGCACCAGGCCACCCTCGGTGCCTCGGGCGCGGTCTTCGGCCTGATCGGGGGCCTGCTGGTGATCGGGACCAAGGTCGGCGGTGACGTCTCCACGCTCTGGGGCTGGCTCGCCGCCAACATCGTGCTCACCTTCGTGGTGCCCAACGTCTCCTGGCAGGGCCACCTCGGTGGTCTGCTCGGTGGTGCTCTGGTTGCCGCGGTGCTGGTCTTCGCCCCGAGGGAGCGACGGACCCTGGTGCAGCTCGCCGGGCTGGGTGCGCTCGCCGCTGTGCTGGCGGTGGCGACGCTGGTCCGTGTGCTGACGCTCGCCTGACTGTGTCCCTGCTGACGGCGCTCGTCGACCCCGCCGCTCCCGCCGAGGTGGAGGTGGTGCGGGTGGGCGAGGAGGTGCTGTCGCGCGCGGAGCTGCTCGACCGCGCCCGTCGCTTCGGCGCCGGCCTGCGCGATGCCGGACCGGTCGCGGTGCTCGCTGAGCCGAGTGTGGACACCGTGGTCGCGGTGGTGGGCGGACTGCTCGCCGGGGTGCCGGTGGTGCCGGTGCCGCCGGACGCCGGCCCGCGGGAGGTCGCCTACGTGGTGGCCGACTCCCGAGCCACCTGCTGGGCGGGCCCGGGGCGGGACGGGGTGGAGCTGCCCTGTGTCCTACCGGCCGATGTCGCACCGGCCGATGTCATATCGGCCGACGTGACGGGGATGCTCGCGACGGCGGGGCCGGCGCTGATCCTCTACACCTCGGGCACCACCGGTGAGCCGAAGGGTGTGGAGCTCTCCGCGGCCGCCATCGCGGCAGGCCTCGACGCACTGGCCGAGGCCTGGGAGTGGACCGCCGCGGACACCCTGGTGCACGGCCTCCCGCTCTTCCACACCCACGGCCTGATCCTCGGGCTCCTCGGGCCGTTGCGGTTCGGTTCGCCGCTGCACCACACGGTGCGGCCGACACCGGCCCGCTACGCCGCCGCCCGCGGCTCGATCTATTTCGCTGTGCCGACCGTCTGGGGCCGGGTCGCCGCGGATCCGCCGGCGGCCCGCGCGCTGCGCCGCGCCCGGCTGCTGGTCTCCGGCAGCGCGCCGCTGCCGGTCTCGGTGTTCCGTCGCCTGCACGCGCTGACCGGTCACCGACCGATCGAGCGGTATGGGATGACCGAGACCATGATCACCCTCAGCACCCGCGCGGACGGGGAGCGGCGGCCCGGTTGGGTCGGCCGGCCGGTGGCCGGTGTCGAGACCCGGATCCGGTCGGAGGAGGGCGGCGCGGCGGTCCCGGCCGACGGGGAGAGCATCGGCGCACTGGAGGTGCGCGGTCCGATGCTCTTCGACGGCTACCTGGGCCGTCCCGAGGCGACCGCGGAGGCGCGGACCACCGACGGCTGGTTCCGCACCGGCGACATCGCCACCTGCGACGCGGACGGGTTCCATCGGATCGTCGGCCGCGCCTCCACCGACCTGATCAAGTCCGGCGGCTACCGGATCGGCAGCGGTGAGATCGAGAGCGTGTTGCTGGACCACCCGGCGGTGGCGGAGGTCGCCGTGGTCGGCCTGCCGGACCCCGACCTGGGGCAGCGCGTGGCGGCGTTCGTCGTACCGGAGAGGACACCGCGCGATGGCCTGGCCGACGAGCTCACCGGTCTCGTCGCCGAAGCGCTCTCCTGGCACAAGCGACCGCGGGATGTCGTCTTCGTGGAGTCGCTGCCGCGCAACGCGATGGGCAAGGTGCAGAAGAAGCGCCTGCTCTGAGCCTCGATCCGTGGATGACCGTTGCGGCCCCGGCCGCCGGCTTTCCCCAGGATTATCCACATCTGGGGAGAACTACACGGTTGTAACTCATCCCCACCCGTGGAAAACCCTGGGGACAACCAGGCCTCCGCTAGAGCGCCTACTCCCAGCGGGTGGCGAAGGCGAAGCCGACCGCCATGAAGCCGATGCCGACGAAGAGGTTCTTGTTCCCCAGGTCGTTGAAGATCGGGATGTCGGTGGGCGTGGTGCCGGTCATGAAGATGTAGTAGACGCAGATCCAGATCAGACCGATCAAGAAGCAGCCGAGCATCGCGCCGACCACACCGCGGCCACGGCCCAGCGGGGTGGAGGGGTGCGCGGAGATGAGCAGGCCGACGAAGAAGACGCCGAAGCCGATCAGGTAGTTCCACATCTCCAGGTCGGCGATGAACTTCGGGCCGCCGGCGGCCACTGCCTCGCCGGTCTCGAGGTCGATCGCGTCCCAGCCGCCCTCGGGGCGCACACCCCAGTAGGTGTAGATCAGCCACGCGATCCCGGCCACCATCAGTACGACGGCGAGGATGAAGCGCGGGGTCATGACCGGGCCGCGATCGGGGTCGAGCGCCGAATCACCCTTGCGGAAACTCGGCAGGCGGGACTGCTTGGCCACGGAACTTCTCCTCGTCGGCGGTTCTGGGTACGTCACGATGATGCGGCGGGTTCAGGTGTGCCCGCCTAGCCTAGTCAGTATGACGGGTGCCCACGCTTCGGAGTCGCACGGCCACCATGGCCGCGGTCCGCGACGCCGTGCGCTGGCCTGGCGGGTGGGCACTCCGCTGGTCGTCCTGGCCTGCGGCGCGCTCTTCGTCACCTCCGCCGTGGACAGCGAGGGGACCGACCTGCGACCCGGTCGCTACACCGATCTGGCCAGCGTGGTCGAGGCCGATGCCGCCGACTACCAACAGCTCGAGGACCGCCGCCAGCGGCTCGAGGACGAGGTGGAGGACCTCTCTGCCGGCATCCGCGACGCCGGGGTCAACCGCGCCCGCGGTGCGGTGGACCAACTGCGGGACCCGGCTGGCTTCGAGGCGCGCGAAGGCGCCGGGGTCAGCATCACCCTCTCGGACTCACCCGAGGAGGTCGTGGACCGGCTGCTCGACGCCGACTCCGAGATCAACCTGAACCGGCTGGTCGTGCACCAGCAGGACATCCAGGCAGTGGTCAACGCGCTCTGGAAGGGCGGGGCGAGCGCGGTCACCATCGCCGGCCAGCGGGTGATCTCCACGACCGGCATCAAGTGCGAGGGCAACGCGGTCCAGCTCCAGGGCGTCCCCTACCCCCAGCCGTTCGTGGTCGAGGCGGTCGGTGACCCCGAGGCGCTCACCGCCGCGGTCGAGCAGGACCCGCTGGTCACCGGCTACCGTGCCGACGCGGCCAACCCCGACATCGCCATCGGTTGGGACCTGCAGGGCGAGGAGCACGTGGAGGCGCCGGCCTTCACCGGCGTCCACGAGATGCGGTACGCCGAGCCCTTGCTGCCCCGCTGACCCGGGACGAGCCCGCGGTCAACGCGGGTGGCACCCGGCCGTTCCCCGGCGGCAGTTCGGTCGGGATGCTGGTCGGGTCCAGCGGGTCGGACCCGCCGTCCACCTCGTCGCCGTCGCTGATGCCGTCACCGTCGGAGTCGGCGTTGAGCGGGTCGGTCCCGGCGTCGACCTCGTCGCCGTCGTCGAGACCGTCCCCGTCGGTGTCCGGGTTGCCCGGCTTGGTGCCGAGATCCTTCTCCTCGTCGTTGGTCAGGCCGTCGTCGTCGTTGTCCTTGGGCTCGACGAAGGTGGAGACGAAGATGACGACGTCGGTGTCCTGGACCCGCTTCTCCCCGCCTGCGGGGACCTGGTCCACGACGGTGCCCTTCGGGTTGTTCGCGTCGCCGGGATCGTCCTTCACCACCGGGTTGAAGCCGGCAGCCTTGATCTGGTTGATCGCCTGGTTCTGCTTCAGGCCCTCCACGTTCGGGACCTCCTCCGGGCCGTCGGAGATGCAGATGGTGATGGCGGCGTCCTTGGTCACCGAGGTGCCGCCCCGCGGCTCCTGCTCGACCACGGTGCCCGCCGGGTCGTCGGTGTCGCACTGGGTCTCGGAGATGTTGCGGCGCGCGACGCCGGCGCCGATCAGCTCGTCGACGGCTGCCTTGCGCTTGAGGTCGGTGACGTCGGGGAGCGGGAACTCGCCCGGACCGGCGGAGACGATCAGGTCGACCTCGCTGTCCTCGGGCACATACTCCTCGCCGTCGGGACTCTGCTCGATGACCAGGCCGGCCTCGATCTCGTCGTCGTTGCGGAGCGTGACGTCGCCGACCCGCAGTCCGCGGTCGGTGATCGCGTCGCGGGCGTCCGACTCCGACATCCGGAAGAGGTCGGGCACGCGGACTTCGGGGTCTGCAGCCGGGAAGAGCTTCGGCCAGACGACGAAGGCAGTGACCAGCAGCGCCGCGATCAGCAGCCCGATCACCACGATCAGGGCCACCTTCCCCTTCCGCCCCGACTCCTCCTCGACGGCCGGCTCGTCCCCGCCGTCGGCACCGGAGTCGCCGGCGGCGGCGACCACCGCGGTCTCCGGGACGGGCACGGGGGCGGCGGCCGGGATCACCGCGGACACCGGGCGGCCGGCGAGGTAGCGCTCGATGTCGCTGCGCATCGCCGCCGCCGACTGGTAGCGGTCCTCGACCCGCTTGGCCAGCGCCTTCATCACGATCGCGTCGATCTCGGGCGCCAGGTCGGGGTCGTGCTGGGACGGTGCCACGACCGGCTCCCGGACGTGCTGATAGGCCACCGCGACCGGGGAGTCGCCGACGAACGGCGGCCTGCCGGTGAGCAGCTCGTAGAGCAGGCAGCCGGCGGAGTAGACGTCGGAGCGGGAGTCCACCGTCTCCCCGCGCGCCTGTTCGGGGGAGAGGTACTGAGCGGTGCCGACGACCGCGGCGGTCTGGGTCATCGAGGAGGCCGCGTCGCTGATCGCGCGGGCGATCCCGAAGTCCATCACCTTCACGTCGCCCGACGGCGTCAGCATCACGTTGCCGGGCTTGATGTCGCGGTGGATGATGCCGGCGCGGTGGCTGTAGTCCAGCGCGGAGAGGACACCGGAGGTGATCTCCATGGCGCGCTCGGGGAGGATCTTGCGGCCCTCACGGAGGATGTCGCGCAGCGTCCGCCCGGCGACGTACTCCATCACGATGTAGGGCTGGACGGTCTCGCCGTCGGCGGCCGGCTCCTCGCCGGTGTCGTAGACGGCGACGATCGCCGGGTGGTTCAGCGACGCCGAGGACTGTGCCTCGCGGCGGAACCGGGCCTGGAACGTGGCGTCGCTGGCCAGGTCGGTGCGCAGCCGCTTGACCGCCACCACCCGGCCGAGCCGGTTGTCGGTGCCCTTGCGGACCTCGGCCATGCCGCCACGGCCGAGCAGCTCGCCGAGCTGATAGCGCCCGCCGACGATGCCGGAGTCGGAGCCGGTGCTCATGAGGAGCCCTCCTCACCGGGGGTGCTGAGATCGGTCGGTGGGGTCTGCGAGGGGGCCTGGCTGGTGGTCTCCGACGTGGCCTCCGAGGTGGGCTCGGTGGTCGGCTCCGGTGCCGGTCCCCAGTAGGTGACGGTGATCAGCTCGCCCTCGTTGACGGTGCCTGACGGGTTGACCGCCGAGACGATGTCGGCCTCGTGGTCGCCGTTGTTGGACGCCTCCTCGAGCCGGACCCGGAACCCGAGGCCGGACAGCTCGTCCTCGACCTGGCGGTAGTCCCGGCCGATGTAGTCGTTCGCGTTCAACGTGGTCGTGGTGTCCTCGGTGGTCGGGGTGGTGCTGGCCTCGGTCGGCGACGAGCTGGCCGTGGTCTCGGTGCTGCGGGTGGGACGTGCCGTGTCGTCCCGCTCGTCGGCCGGGTCGTCGTCACCGC
This sequence comes from Nocardioides sp. BGMRC 2183, assembly GCA_008123405.1. Classification (GTDB taxonomy): domain Bacteria; phylum Actinomycetota; class Actinomycetes; order Propionibacteriales; family Nocardioidaceae; genus Nocardioides. Next base: position 245,018 of record VSSA01000003.1, on the reverse strand, counting down.
CCAGCAGCAGCCAGGCCACCAGCACGATCCCGAGCACGAGCAGGATCACGGCGATCAGGACACCCCACGGGAATCCCTTCTTCTCCTCGTCCTCGTCCTCGCCTTCGTACGGCGCCACCGGGTCCAGGCTGCCCACGTCGGGCACCGGCCCGGTGCCGGGCACCGGCAGCACTCCGGTCTGGGGCAGGACGGCCGTGACCGGACCGGTCATCGCCGCCGCGGCCGACGGGTCGCGCAGTGCAGCGGCGAACGCGGCGCCGTCGGAGAACCGGTCACCCGGCTCCTTGGCCATCGCCCGCTTCACCACCTCGGCCAGGTCGGCGGGCACCTCCTCGGGCAGGTCCGGGACCGGCTGCTGCAGGTGCGCCAGCACGGTGGCCACCGGCGTCTCCGCCTCGAAGGGGCGCTTGCCGGCCAGGCACTCGAAGGCGACCACACCGAGGCTGTAGACGTCGGAGGCGGGTGTGGAGGGGTTGCCGCGTGCCTGCTCCGGTGAGAGGTACTGCGGGGTGCCCATCACCGCGCCGGTCCGGGTGATCGCGGTGGCGTCGCCCGCACGGGCGATGCCGAAGTCGGTGATCTTCACCCGGCGGTCCGGGGTGACCAGGAGGTTGGCCGGCTTGATGTCGCGGTGCACGATGCCGGCAGCATGGGCGACCGCGAGCGCGTCGGCGGTCTGTGCGATCAGGTCGGTGACCACGGCAGGGTCCAGCGGCCGGCCGGCCTCCTTCGCCTGCGCGAGCAGGGTGGAGAGCGGCTCGCCGTCGACGTACTCCATGACCAGGAAGGGCGCCTGGCTCTCGCTGCTGCCCTCGGTGGAGTAGTCGAAGATCCCGGCGATGCCCGGGTGGTGCAGGGCGGCGGCGCTGCGGGCCTCGGTCTCGAAGCGGGTCCGGAAGGTGGTGTCGTCGGCGTACTCGCTCTTGAGCACCTTGACCGCGACGGTGCGGTTGAGCCGAGTGTCGGTGGCGCGCCAGACGACACCCATCCCACCAGTGGCGATACGGGAGTCGAGCCGGTAGCGGTGGGCCTGGTCGACGTACCTGGGGGTGCTGTTCTCGGTCACTTCTCCATCACCGCTTCCATCACGGCCTTGGCGATCGGCCCGCCGAGCTGGCCGCCGGCGATCTCCTTGCCGGGTGCTTCCTGAATCATCACCGAGACAGCGACCTCAGCGTTCTCCGCCGGCGCGAACGAGACGAACCAGCCGTACGGCGGCGCTCCCTCGATGCCGCGCTGGGCGGTGCCGGTCTTGCCGGCGACGTCTCGACCGGCGATCGCGGCCGGATAGGCAGTGCCGCTGGCGACCGTGTCGACCATCAGCTCGGTGACCTGGCTGGCCGTCTCCGGGGAGACCGCCTGACGCAGCTCGTCGGGATCGGTCGCCTCGAGAGTCTGGTAGTCGGCGGTCTGCACCTCGTCCACGGTGTAGGGACGCATCAAGCTGCCCTGGTTCGCCAGCGCCGCGCCCACCATCGCCATCTGCAGCGGCGTGGACTGGACGTCGAACTGGCCGAAGCCGGTCCGGGCGGTCTCGGCGTCGTTGAGCTCGCGCGGCTCCTGCGGCTCCCCGTCGATCACGTCGACCACCTCGGTCGGATAGACCGACTGCACCTGGCCGGGCAGGTCGAGCAGGTAGTCGCTGTTGAACCCGAACGCCTCAGCGGTCTCGCGCATCTTCTCCGGGCCGAGCTCGACGGCCATCTTGGCGAAGGCGGTGTTGCAGGACTGCGCCATCGCCGTCTCGAAGGAGACCTCCTCGGCGTCGCAGAGGTAGCGGCCCTCGTTGTCCACCACGTTCTGCTCACCGGTGGTCCCCGGCAGTTGGTACGCCGCCCCCGACGGCACGTTGTCGCCCACCTGGTAGAGCCCGTTCTCGATGGCTGCCGCGGCGGTCACGATCTTGAACGTCGACCCGGGGAAGAGGCGGGTCTGCACCGCGCGGTTGAGCAGCGGCTCCCGGTCGTCGGCGTCCAGCGCGGCGTATGCCTCGGTGCGGACCGTGGCGTCGTGGCTGGCCAGCTTGTTGGGGTCGTAGGTGGGCAGCGAGACCATCGCCAGCACCCGGCCGGTCTTCGGCTCGATGGCCACCACGGAGCCCTCGCCATCGGGGCCGATGGTCTCCAGCAGCTTGTCGAACGCCGCCTTCTGCGCCTGCGGGTCCAGGGTCAGCTTCACGTTGCCGCCCTTGTTGGTCTCGCCCTGGAGCATGTCGACCAGCCGGTTGACGAAGAGTCGCGGGTCCTCCCCGGAGAGGATCGCGTTCTGTGAGCGCTCGATGCCGGTCTGGCTGCCCAGCTGCAGGTAGCCGGTGACGGGGGCGTACTGGAACGGGCGCGGATAGACCCGGAGGTACTCGTAGCGGTCGTCGACGGGCTTGCTCCGAGCCACCGGGTCCTGGCCGACCAGGATCAGGCCCCGCTCGCGGCTGAAGGAGGCCTCGGCGGCGCGGGCGTTGGCCGCGTCGTTGTTGTAGTCCTCGGCCTTCCAGAACTGCAGGTAGGTCACGTTGACCATCAGGGCGACGAAGAGCACCAGGCAGAAGAGCGAGACGGAGCGGATCGGCTTGTTCACCTGCTGGCCTCCTCTCGCGGCATCACTTTGACGATCTGGGTGTCGAGTTGGTCGGGGTCCTCGGCGGGTTGGTCCACCGGTGGTGCGGGCCGCCGGGCTTGGTCGGAGATCCGCAGCAGCAGCGCGATGATCACCCAGTTGGCCACCAGTGAGGAGCCGCCAGCGGAGAGGAAGGGGGTGGTGAGGCCGGTCAGCGGCACCAGTCGGCTGACGCCGCCGGTGACCACGAACACCTGGATCGCGATGACGGTGCCCAGGCCGACCGCGACCAGCTTGCCGAAGCCGTCGCGGGAGATCAGCGCCGCGCGCAGCGCCCGCTCCACGATCAGGCCGTACATCAGCAGCACCGCCATCACGCCAGTGAGCCCGAGCTCCTCGCCGATGATCGCCATGATGAAGTCGTTGTGCGCCTCCGGCACCCGCAGGTGCACGTTGTCGCCGGAGCCGAGGGTCAGCATTCCCTCGCCGAGACCGCGGCCGATCATGCCGCCCCAGGAGAAGGCGTAGAGGCTCTGCACCAGCTGGTAGCCGTCGCCGTTGGGGTCCGCGAACGGGTCGAGCCAGATATCCACCCGCTGCTGCACGTGCGGGACCAGTGCGTACGCCGCCACCGCGCCGGCCAGGAAGAGGCCGCCGCCAACGAAGAGCCACCCCGGCCGCTCGGTCGCCACGTAGAGCATCACCAGGAAGAGGCCGAAGAAGAGCAGGCTGGAGCCGAGGTCCTTCTGCAGGACCAGGATCGCCATGCTGACGCCCCACATCGCGAGGATCGGGCCGAGGTCCCGGCCGCGGGGCAGGTCGATGAAGAGGAACCGGCGTCCGGCCAGGGCGAGGGCGTCGCGGTGCTGCACCAGGTAGCCGGCGAACGCCAGCACCAGCAGCACCTTGGCGACCTCGCCGGGTTGGAAGCTGAGCGGACCGAGCTTGATCCAGATCCGGGCGCCGTTCACCTCGTTGCCGATGCCCGGGAGCATCGGCAGGATCAGCAGGATGATCGCGCTCAGGCCGAAGGTGTAGGTGTAGCGGCCGAGCACGCGGTGGTCGCGGATCAGGACCAGCGTGCCGATGAAGAGGGCGACCCCGAGGGTCATCCACATCAGCTGGCGGCTCGCGTCGGAGGTGTCCACGGCGAGGTCGATGCGATGGATGACCGCGAGGCCGAGCCCGTTGAGGGCGGCGACGACGGGGAGCAGCACCGGGTCGGCGTACGGCGCGACGAGGCGGACCGTCACGTGGGCCGCGATGATCAGCAACGTCAGCCAGCCGCCGTACCCGATCAGGTTGGTGGGGACCTCGCCGTCGACGCCGAGGCCGACCACGGCGTAGGCGCCGATCCCGACGATCAGGGCGAGGATCAGGAGGAAGAGCTCCGCTCCCCGCCGGCGGCGGTGCACGAAGCCCATCAGGGCCGAGTTCTGGGGCACTCCGATCAACCCCGTGCGCCCGAGCCGGTGGGGGAGGACGGGTCGAGGGGGGTCGGCGTCTCCTCGTCCTCACCGACCATGGTCGAGGCGAGTCGCTCGACCGTCTCGGTGGCGTCGTCCAGGTCGCTGGCCGCGATCCCGTCCTCGACGTCCATCCGGGCGGTCTCCTTCAGGTCCTCCACCGCCAGGTCGCTGGTCATGTAGACGCTGGAGAGGCCGGGGATGCCGTCGACGCCACGGAAGATCGCGACCTGTCCGTTGGTCTCGCCGACGTAGTACTGCTGTTGGGTCCACCAGTAGCCGCCGGCGAGCAGGCCCCACGCCACCCCGGCCAGCAGGGCGAGGGTGAAGAGCCGACGCAGCCAGGTGAAGCGGCGCGGGGCGCGCGGGGCGTAGCGGTAGGCCTCCGGGTCGATCGGCGGGTCGGCGCGGATCGCGTAGTCGATGCCGTCGGGGATCTCCGCGTCGATCGGCTCGAGCTCGCCGGTGTCGCCGCTGCGGTGTCCGCGGAAGAGCGCGCGCGGCAACCGTCGCTGGGGCTCGGCGGCGGCGCCCACGACCTGCGGCTGCTGCGCGGAAACCCCCGGGTCCTCGTCGGTGGCGGCGAGCACCTCGGCGATCACGCAGGTGACGTTGTCGGAGCTGCCGGCGTCCAGGCTGGCGCGGACCATCTCGATGGCGGCGAACTCGGGGCTGCCATCGGCGAGGATGGCGGCGATCCGGTCGTCCTCGAGGACACCGCAGGCGCCGTCGCTGCAGACGAAGAGTCGGTCGCCGGCGACCAGCTCGAGCTGGAAGAGGTCGGGCTCCACGTCGTGCAGACCGTCGAGGGCCTTGAGGATCAGGTTGCGGTGCGGGTGCACCCGCGCCTCTGCCTCGGTGATCCGGCCCTCGTCGATCAGGCTCTGGACGAAGGTGTGGTCGCTGGTCAGCTGCGAGATCTCGCCGTCGCGAAGCAGGTAGGCGCGGGAGTCGCCGACGTGGCCGATGGCCAGGCGGGCGCCGTCGAAGAGACCGAGGGTCGCGGTGGTGGAGGTGCCGTTCAGCGCCGGATCGTGGTCGACCTGGCTGCCGATCGAGTCATGGGCCTCGTGCAGGCCGTCGCTGACCCGGGTGATCAGGTCGGCGCCGTCCGGAGGTACGTCGAGGTGCCGCAGCTCGTTGATCGCGGTGCTGGAGGCGATGTCGCCGCGGGCGGCGCCACCGACGCCGTCGCAGACGGCGAGCAGCCACGGCCCGGCGTACCCGGAGTCCTGGTTGTCCTTGCGCACCCGACCGACGTCGGAGACCGCGTGGAACCGCAGCCGGAGACCGCCCTCTAGTGCTCCGCTCGCCGCGGGGGGCGGCGGGGGAGTCGGGTCGCTCGACGTCATCTACTTCCTCAGCTCCACGATGGTCTTGCCGATCCGGACCTGCGAGCCGAGTCCGATCGGGACCGGCTGGGTGATGCGCTGGCTACCGAGGTAGGTGCCGTTGGTGGAGCCGAGGTCTTCGACGTACCACTGGTCGCCGGAGGCGACGATCCGGGCGTGCCGGGTGGAGACGTAGTCGTCGTCGAGCTTGATCGCCGCGTCGTTGCCGCGTCCGATCAGGATCGGCGCGGCGGCCAGGTCCGCGATGATCCCGGAGTTGACGCCTTGCACGACGACGGCCTGGGTGGGGGTGCCCCGCTTCTGCTTCGGCGCCGCCTTCTTTTTCTTCTTCTGGTTGCCCGGCTGTGGCGGGGCGGCGGCCGGTGTGGGGACCCGGGCGCCGAACATGTCGGAGCGGATCACCGAGATCGCCGACAGCACGAAGATCCACAGGATCGCCAGGTAGGCGATCCGGACCAGGAACAGGGTCAGCTCAGACACCGGCGCTCTCCTCGGTCACGCGGACGGTCAGGGAGGTGTGGCCGATCTGGACCCGGGTGCCGTTGCGCAGCACGGCGTGCGGGACCTTCTGGCCGTCGACCCGGATCCCGTTGGTGGAACCCATGTCGTGCACCTCGATGTGCAGTCCGGACGCGCCGGCGGCGGACCCGGTGGTGATCAGGAACTGTGCGTGCCGACGGCTCACACCGGGGTCGTTGATCCGGATGTCGGCCTCACTGCCACGACCGACCACCAGGCCGGGTGGGGTCAGCGGGTGGTGCGTGCCGTTGACCTCGAGGACGACGTTCGACGGCGTACTGTCGGCGGCCGGACGCCGTGACCCGCTCACCGCCGCCTCCGCCTTGCTCAGCACCCGGAACCGACCCGTGGTGAGGTCGTCGGCGTCGGTGAAGTCGATCTTCACCTGGCCCGGGAAGACGTAGCCCTGCTGGTCGGCGTGGTCCTTGAGCTGGTCACGCAACTCCTCGGACAGCGTGCCGGTGTAGCCGGACATCCGCTCCAGATCGCTCGGCGCCAGTTCGACATGGAAGCTGTTGGGCACCATCCGCCGCTCACGCGAGATCACCTGTGCCTTGTTGTCCAGTTCGCGCTGCAGTGCCGCTGCGATCTCGACCGGCTGGACCGCGGAGCGGAAGGTGCGGGCGAAGACGCCGGAGATCGCCTGTTCCAGGCGCTGCTCGAAACGCTGTAGTCCGCGCACGGCTCGTCGGCTCCTCTCCTGCTCGTCCTTCTCGCTGGTCGCCGGCGATCAGCCGACATGTGACACGGTCGATCGCTCGATCGTATCGGGGCATCGGTTCCATCCCGGGATCCACCGCGCCCTGCGAGCGCCATGCCTACACCTCGGCGGGACCGGTGAGGGTCCCCGGTTTGGGTTCGGCGACCCGCCTGGGATAGATTGACGCCGCTTCAAGCGCGAGTGGCGGAATAGGCAGACGCGCACGGTTCAGGTCCGTGTGTCCGAAAGGACGTGGGGGTTCAACTCCCCCCTCGCGCACGTGAGAGGCCCCAGGGATGACCTGGGGCTTCGTGCTTTTTCGGAGTTGAGAAGTCAAAGAAGAAGTCCGCGAAGCGAACCAAGGGGGGCCTCTGAGATGGCACATCACTCGAGCCCTGGTCCTACGCTCCGCCTGCGACAGCATCGCTCGCCTACGGTGGATGTCGTGACCGCGAACCGCGACGAGCTGATCCACCTGATCGAGGGCATGCCCGACGATCAGGTCGACGTGCTGCTCGCGGACGCTCGCCGGCTGACCTCGTCGAAGCCGAAGGGCACGTGGCCCCCGAAGTTCGCAGGCATGATCAAGGACGGACCGGACGACGGCTCGACGCCGGAGTACATCGATTCCATCCTGGCCGGCGGCTTCGGAAGCGATCGCCAGTGATCGTCCGGCATCGAACCGCTGGTCCGGACCTACTCGTCGTTCCCCTTGGGTGGGACCGACGCCTGCGTCGTAGCGGTCGTGGAGCGGTTTGGCGTGCACGAGATCGCGACGTTGGACCGGCGCCACTTCTCGTCCCTCACGCCCGCCGACGGCGGACACTTCGCGTTGTTGCCCGAGATGCTCCCGTAGGGCGCTCGCCGCGCAGCTGGATCGTCCCCGGGCGAGGCTAGTCGTTGAGAGGCTCGGGGTAGACCAGATACGGCCCCTTGAAGAACCCCGAACGATTCACCTCGGCAGCCATCTCGGCACTCACCTCGATACCGGTGATGACCTCAGCCATCGCCAGTCCCACGGCAAATCCATCGGGCGCGTCCTCATCGAGTTCGTCGCTGTCGAGGTCGTCCCAGACCAGGTCGAACAAGAATCGCAGCTCGCCGGGCACCAGGGTCGGGTCCTGAACGAACATGAACTCATCCGCGTCGAAGAGCAGTTCGCCGTCCTTCGCGCACCCGAACCGCAGATGCGCCTGGATGTTGTTCCTGACCACCGCCGCGGCTCCCCCCACCGACGACAATCCTCGCAATGCTTCAAGGCTCGGGTCGCCGTACCCGGTCTCTTCGATCGCCAACACCCCGCCGGGGATCTCCATGAGCGCCCATGCGGAGAAGTCAGCCTCGGCACTCTCGTCCCACGGATGACCAGTCGGCTTGCCCAGGTCGACCCCGAGCGCCTCGGCAGCAGCCACCCGAGAGATGCCAGCAGCAATCAGAATCGTGAGCCCCTCGTCGTCGGGGAACTCCTCCAACACCCGCTCGTAGTGCTCCACACTCGCTGCCACGCGAGGAGCATAGAGAACGTGGACGAGCAGCACAGCCGATCCTCGCCCTAGGTGGCATCCGAGAGGGCGGTCTCGCCCCCGGCGGCGAGCGGCACCCCGCTGCTGTTGCGGCGCTATGACGCAACTCCGAAGCCGTGACGATGCACCGGCCGCGCGCCCTGGCGATGTCTCTCCGTTCGGCGCGGCGCCTGCTCACTGCGGAGAGGACGGCGTAGCGTCGCAGCAGGACGAGGGTAGGTGGTGAGGATGCCGCTCGGGCTTGGCATCGGAGAGTTCATCGAGGCGATCCGCGACAGAGTTGTCGTCAGCGAGCGTGACGAGACCTGGTACGTCTCCGCAGGTTCGTTCGAGTCGGCGCTGACGTATGCACAGAATCGGTTCGGGGACCCGGTGGTGCTCTCCCGTCGTGACCGAGCCCGCTGGTGGCCGCGTGTCACGCTCGAGGTCTCGATGGATCCGGGACGGGCGGCGGCCGCTGCGCCGGTGGAGGTGTTGACGCGTCCCACGGGCAACGAGCATCGGGCGCCGGTTGAGGACGAGCTTTCTGAGGAGCGTCTCGCCGCTGCCAGCATCAAGGACGCGCAGGATGAGGGGCGGCTCCCCGCGTCGCTCGAGGCGATCTTCGCGAACCAAGCCGTGCTCCGGCACTAGGCCGTGTTGGTAGACGCCCGACCTGCTGCGCGTTTACAACCACGCCCTGGTGGTTGCCGCCCATGGCGTCGGGCTCGGCTGCGCCCGTCTCCGGAAGCTCACGCAGGCACGACCGATCACGAGCAGCTCCGTGCGCTGCCATCGGCAGTCAGAGCCAACCCATCGACCTCGCCCGGCTTGAAGGCCGCTCGTATCGCTGGTGCAACGACCTCGCTCGCAACGTCGGCAGTTCCATCACATGCCCAACGCTATGGCTTCCGTGGCGAGCACGCCGTTCATCGGTGGGTCGCGGGGCCCGTCGCCTCAGCCCCGAGGCGGGATCGGAGCCAGGAGGCTTGCGAGAGCGTACGTCGAGAGCTCCGTGACCACCTGGTCGGCTGACAACCGACCTTCCGAGTGGTACCAGTAGTGCACCCAGTTGACCATGCCGAAGACCGCCCGGGAAGCGAACTTGGGGTCCACCCCGTCGCGGAGGAGGCCTTGGTCGAGCCCACGCTGCACGAGGGAACGAAAGTCGTCGTCGTACTTCGTCTGTCGCTCGACGATCAGCGCCGCTCGCTCATCGCTGAGAGCGCGGAAATCACGAACGAAGACGATGGAGTCGGTCGGACTCAACAGTGATTGGCGGATGTGGCCTTCGATGAAGGACCTCAGCGCCTCGATCGGGTCGTCGAGCTCTTGCCACGCCCGATTGCCCGTGATGATCAGTGCGTGGTTCCGCTCGATGATCGCGAAGAGGAGGTCTTCCTTGGTGTCGATGTAGTGATAGAGGCTCCCCTTGAGGATGCCGACCTCATCAGCGATGTCTTGCAGCGACGTGGCGTCGTAACCTTTGCTGCGAAAGAGCTCCGCGGCGGTGTCGACGATGATCGCGGTTCGATCGAATCGCCGACGCTGACCGCGCTCCGGCGCCCCGAGTGCTTCCTGCCCGCGATTCTTCACCGTACCCCCGCTGCCTGTCGGCGCATCTTGCGCCGAAATGTCTTGACGCGATCGTCGCACATCCGCCCTGGCGCCGCGTCTGCGCGGCGTGTGGCGCCGCTGCCCCTCATGTGGTCCGCCGGAGCCTCAACCCTTGATCAGAGGGATGACCGCGGCGGTGTCGTACCACGACGTGACGCGGGTGATCTGTGCTCCGTCGGTGTCGATCACGTCGGCGGCCTCGAAGGTCACCTCCGTGCCGTCGGGCTTGGTGCCGAGGAAGGTGATCTCGACAGCGGCCGTGCTGCCCTCGACGATGAATCGGGTGGGTCGGTCCTCGTGCTCGGTGAACTGGGCGACGATCGCCTGCAGCAGCCTGATGGCTCGGTCGCGGCCATTCGTTGAGAGCGACATGCCGTGCTGGATGGTCACATCGGGGTGGAAGATGCGCTCCAGCACATCCCATTGGTGAGTGTTGACGGCGTCGAGATAGCTCTCGACGAGTTCGCGGGTCGGGTTCATCGGTCCTCCGGGTTGGTGCTGCGACAAAGGTGGAGACGGCTGCTGGTGGACAATGGGCGTCACCTGCGGGACGGTCGGATGCTGCCGAGCTGGGCGATCGATAGGAGTAGCTGACCGTCGTCGGCGAACAGCTGCGCCTGGCTGAGACCGCGGCCTTCGCGCATCCCTGGTGAGGACTGGGTCATCAGCATCCATTGCGGCACTCGGGCCGGCGCGTGGAACCAGACGCTGTGGTCGAGCGAGAAGCCGCTGGAACTACCCTCGCCGAACCACAGGCCGTGCGGAAGCAGGCACGCGTCGAGCATGCAGAGATCGCTGGCGTAGGTCAACAGGGCCGCGCAGAGGCCGCGGTCGACGGGCGCCTCGCCGCCGCGTCCGATCCAGGCCGTCGTGCGTGGCTCGCCGGGTTGATTGGCCTGCAGGCGCGGCGGCTCAGTGACGTAGCGCAGGTCGAACGCCGAGCGATGATCCCAAGGGTGGAACGTGTCGTCGTACGCACCTAGCTGGTCTGCGACCTTCGGACACTGCTCGGGGTCGGGGGCGTCTGGCCGCGGCGCCTGATGGGACGGTCCGCTGCTGTCGCTGGCGAACATCATCTCGACGCGAAGCAGCAGGCGATCAGATTGGGTCACCTCGACGGTGCGCCATCCGGTCGAGCGGCCGTCGCGTACGACGTGGACCTCGATGGCGACCGGGCCATGACCCGACCCCGCCTGCACGAAGTAACAGTGCAGGCTGCGCACGTGGAGATCGGCGTCAACCGTCCGGGTGGCGGCGGCCAACGCCTGAGCGAGGAGAAGGCCGCCGTAGGGCACACCCCACTCGATCGAGGGCGGGGACCCACGGAAGGAGTGCGGGCCGAGGCGCTGCACGTCCAGGAGGCCGAGCAGTTCGTGCCACGCGGACGCATGGTCCTCGGGCATCGGGATGCCCGATCGATCGCTACCGGGCGTCGCCGTAGTCACTGAAGCCGCGGCCCGTCTTGTAGCCGTAGTGGCCCGCGTTCACCAGTGCGCGCAGGCCCTGAGTAGCGCGGAAGCGGTCGCCGTAGTGTTCGGTCATCGCGGCCGCTGCCTTGACGAACGTGTCCAGGCCGCCGAGGTCGGCGGTCTCGAGCGGACCCATCGCGTGATTGAAGGCCAACTTGCAGGCGCGATTGACGTCGTCGGGGCTCGCAATCCCCTCTTCGACGATGCGCATCGCCTCGACGATGAAGCTCATGATCAGCCGCGAGGTCAGGAATCCCTGCGTGTCCTTCTGACAGACGATGGTCTCCTTGCCGTAACGCTCGGCGAGCGCAAGGGTCGCAGCCACCGTCTCGTCGGAGGTCTCGACACCGCGGATCACCTCGATGAGGTTCATGACCGGCGGCGGGTTGAACCAGTGGGTCCCGATCACCCGATCGGCACGACCGGTGGCGCTGGCGATCCGGCTGATCGCGAACTGGGAGGTGTTGGAGGCCAGGATGACCTCCGGACGCGCGACCGAGTCCATCCGCCGGAAGACCTCGCGCTTGATGTCGACGTCCTCGACGATCGTCTCGATCGCGTGGTCGGTCTCGCGCGCGGTGGACTCGAGATCGGTGCTGGTGGTGATCCGGTCCCTGGCCTCTTTGGCGTCGGCGTCGCCGAGCTTGCCCGCGCGCACCATCCGCTCGAGGCTCTTCTCGATCCGTCGGACACCGCGATCGAGGTCGTCCTGAGCGAGGTCGACGAGGGTGACCTCGAGGCCGGCCGTCGCCGCCACCTGGGCGATGCCATTGCCCATCTGGCCGCCGCCTCCGACCACCATGACCTTGTTGATGTCGCTCATCGAGTGCCTTCCTGGCTCATGCTTGTTGTGTCCGGTTCGTGCCCGCTGTGGGGCCGTCTCCGGGGGTGCATTGGGACGCGGATCCAGCTGTTGCGGGACCTGCTGCCTCCATTGACTGTTCTACCAACCGATTGTTAGTTTACGCAACATGGCTGGGATGAGTGAGTGGTCGCGATACTGGGCGCGTTTCGGCGGGACGCGGACGGCGCTGCTGTCCGATACCGGCGACCGGACCTGGGCCGAATTGGAGCGCGGTTGCGCCGAGATCGCTGCCGGGCTTCGAGCCGAGGGCGTCGGCAAGGGCGATCGGGTCGCCGGCCTGATGCGCAACGCCCCGGAACACTTCGAGGTAGTCCTGGCCTGTGCGCGTCTCGGTGCGATCTTCGTCCCGCTCAATCCGCTGCTCACCGCGGTTGAGCTTCGCGACCTCGCTTCTGACGCCCAACCCGGCGTCGTGGTGACCGACGAGTCCTTTCTCGCGGTGTTCGACCCCCTCGAGGAGCAGGTCGGTGTCGAACGGATCTTCTTCGTCGGTACGACGCCGGAGGGGCGGCGATCACTGGACGAGCTGCGCACCTATGGCCTGGTCGAGGAAGCCGTGGACCTCTCGCCGGATGACCCACTGATGATCTGTTACACCAGCGGAACCACCGGACGCTCGAAGGGCGCAGTGCTGACCCACGCCAACATGGACGGGGTGGCGGTGAGCGCTCAGGCAGTCGACGCGCTCACCTGCGAGGACCGGGCGATCGTCACCGTGCCGCTCGCCTTCACCGGAGCGGGTGTCTCGTTCGCGATCCCGTTCCTGCGTTGCGGCGGTTCGATCCTCATCCGTCGCGAGTTCGAGCCCTCACGGGTCCTTGACGACATCGAGCAACTCGGCGTGACCTTCATCGGCGTGGTTCCGGTCATCTTGGAGCGGCTGGCCGCCGAACCCGACTTCGCCGAACGCGATCTGTCGGGGCTGCGCATCGCCAAGTCGGGGGGCGCGGTGGTGCCCGAGCACCTCATCCGCCTCTTCATCTCCCGAGGGGTGGGCCTGGTCAATGCCTACGGACTGACGGAGGGCTCCGGACTCAACCTCGAGTTGCCCGCACACGAGGCACTGGACAGGGTCGGCTCGGTGGGGATACCGCTGATGGGTCAGGAGGCCCGCCTGGTGCGGGCCGACGGGACTGAATGCGACCCGGGGGAGACCGGTGAGCTGCTGCTGGCCGGCACCTGCGTGTTGAAGGAGTACTGGCGCAACCCGACCGCGACCGCCGCCACGATCCGCGACGGTTGGCTGCACACGGGGGACCTCGCCACTGTCGACGCCGACGGCTACTACCGGATCGTCGACCGGTCGAAGGACATGATCATCAGCGGCGGCCTCAACGTGTACCCCGCCGAGGTCGAGGCCGTGCTGAGTTCTCACCCCGACGTGGTCGAGGTCGCGGTCGTCGGTGTTCCCGACGACGAGTGGGGTGAGACGCCGGTGGCGTGCGTCGTGAGCAGCAACCCTGACCTCGACCTGGACGCGTTGCTGGCCCACGTGTCCGGGTCGCTGGCGTCGTACAAGCGGCCGAGCCGGCTCGAGCTGCGAGCCGAGCCACTCCCGCGTGGGATGAGCGGCAAGATTCTCAAGCGCGAGCTGCGTGCCGCCCTCCTCGAGCCCGCAGAGGCGCGGGCATGAGCGTCGCGGCCGACCGTGACAGCATCGAGGTCGAGAGACGGGGGCCGGTGACCGTTCTGACGCTCGACCGACCGGACAGCCTCAATGCCCTTTCGCACGGGCTCCTGCGTCGGTTCGACGAGCTGCTCGACGAGTTGAAGTACGACTACGCTCAGCGGGTCATCGTGCTGGCGGGCGCCGGACGCGCTTTCTGCGCGGGCATGGACCTCAAGGGCCAGGCAGACGGAGCCGTATGGGTAGAGGACGCCGGTCCCACCCAGGCCACCTATGCCCTGCAGGAAGCTGTCGGACGCCTGATCGCACAGTTGCGGGACGTTCCGCAGCCGATCGTGGCCGCCGTCCACGGTGTCGCGGCCGGTGGCGGATTGTCGCTGGCCTCGGCCTCGGATCGCCGCGTCGCCGAGAAAGGAACCCGCTTCATCGCCTCGTTCGTGCGACTCGGCGTCTCCGGGGGCGATATGGGTTCATCGTGGTTCCTGCCGCGGATCGTCGGCTGGGAGCGTGCGGCTGACATCCTCTATACCGGTCGTGAGATCGGCGCAGACGAGGCGCTCGAGATGGGGCTCGTGAGCGAGGTGGTGGAGCAGGGAGCGGCACGCGAGCGCGCGGTGGAACTCGCCGAGGCGATGTGCGTGACCTCGCCGTTCGGGTTGCGTCAGACGAAATCGCTGCTCAACCTCTCCCGCGACGGGCTTTCGCTGCGCCATCACCTCGAGTTGGAGAACCGCACACAGGTGATGGCCACGACGACCGCCGACTTCTCCGAGGGCGGCCGAGCTTTCGCTGAACGCCGCGACCCCGTCTTCAAGGACCGGTGAGTCGTGATCGCAGATCAGACCCGGGTCGTTCGTGCAGAGGACCTCGAGGCATTCCGGGTGTGGCTGAACGGACTGGAGGTGTTGACCGGCCTCGGCGTTCGGATGTCCGAGCTTCAACCGGGCCACGCAGTCGCCGAACTACTGCCCGTCGACCGTCACCGCAATCCGGCGGGCATGGTGAATGGCGGTTACCTGCTCGCCGCGGCGGACGTCACCGGCGGAGCGGCGGTCGCTGCGGCGGCTGGCATCGACGACACCTGGACGACCACCGACCTCTCGATGCACTTTCTGGAGGGCGTGGTCGACGGGCCGTTGCGGATCGAGGCCGACGTCGTACGTCGGGGCCGCCGCAGCGTGGTCCCTACCGTGCGGCTGCTGGATGGCGCCGGCACCCTGTGCGCAGTTGCTACCGGCACCTGGGTGCGCGTGCCCGGCCCGAACGGCCCTCGGGTCAGATGAGCGATCCGGCGGCGTAGGCGTCGCGCAGTGCGGCCTTGACGATCTTGCCGGTCGGATTGATCGGGAGTGGTGTGCTGACCACGAGCACTTCCTTGGGGCACTTGTAGGCCGCGAGCTCCGCGCGACAGGCATCCAGCACGTGATCGGCTGTCACTGTCTCACCGGCGCGCGGTCGGAGGACGGCGACGACCCGCTCGCCCCACTGCTCGTCCGGCACTCCGATCACCGCCGCCTCTCCCACACCCGGCAGCCGGTAGACCACGTTCTCCACCTCAGCCGGGTAGATGTTGTAGCCGCCGCTGATGATCATGTCCTTGAGTCGACCTGTGACGTAGAGGTAGCCGTCGGCGTCGGCGTAGCCGAGGTCGCCGGTGTGCAGCCACCCGTCGATGACGGCCCGCTCATCGGGCCGTTCCCAATAGCCCGCCATGATCGACGGCCCGGACACACAGAGTTCCCCGATCTCCTCCGGTGCTGCCTCGCGGCCGTCCGGCAGGAAAACGCGCACGTCGCTGTAGAGGAAGGGCTTGCCGATCGAACCGGCCTTGCGTACGGCGTCCTCGGGCATCAGGCAGGTGGAGAAGCCGCATGACTCGGTGAGGCCGTAGCCCTGCACGAAGACGGACAGTCCGCGCTCGCGGAACCTCTCGATCAGGCTGACCGGCATCGATGCAGCCGCCGAAAGCACGCGAGTGAAGCAGCTGAGGTCGAGGTCGTCGAAGGACGGATGGTCGAGGAGGGCCTTGAAAACGGTGGGCACGTTCGCCATGTACGTCGGGCGCCAGTCGCGGATCGCGTCGGCGATGAGCTGTGGCTCGGGGGCTTCGAGCAATCGGATGCTGCAGCCGAGGTGGAGGAAGGGCAGCACGCCGGCGAGCATGGCACCGGACACGCTGATCGGCAGTGAAACCAGGGCCCGCTCGTCCTTGCTGAAGCCGACGTCGACGGCCAGCGACGTGGCGACCGAGTGGATGTTGCGGTGGGTGATGATCGCGCCCTTGGGCAGGCCAGTCGTGCCGGAGGTGTAGAACAGGCCGGCCGCAGCATCGTCGGTGAAGTCGCCGACGTCGAACGACTGCGATGGCGCGTCGGCAGCTGGCCACCGAGCTGTGCGGATATCAGTCGGTAGCTCGTCGGGAGCGCCGTCTGTGAAGAGGCAGACCACATCGGCGGCGCCGATCACGGCGGCGATGCGCTCCGAGGCCGCGTGCTCGGTGATCAATACCTCGGGCCTGCTGTCGCGCACGAGTGCGGCGAGTTCCGCGTCGGCCAGTCGCGCGTTCAGGGGCACGAAGATGCCGCCGAGGCGCATGATCGCGAGCGTTGCTGGCAAGAACTCGGCGTGGTTTCCGTGCAGGACAGCGACGCGGTCGCCCACGCGGATCCCGAGGTCGCGCAGGGTGCCTGCGACCTGCCACGTTCGCCGCTCGAGATCGGCGTAGGTGAGCGTCGCGTCGGTCATCACGATCGCGGGCTTCTCGGGCACGCGATCAGCGTGCCGGGTCACCCAGGTCGCGACTCCTGGCCGGAACACCAGGTCGCGGGTGGTCTGCGCGCTCACAGTCCGACCTCCCGAGCCACTGCTTCCATCGCGGCGGTGTCACGCAGTTCCATGAGGACCACCTCGCTCACCGGCGAGTTGCGCCAGAGCTCCAACCGCTCGCGGATCCGCGCGGGTGGTCCGATCAGCGAGGTACCGTCGACGAGCTCGTCGGGGATTGCGTCGACCGCCTCGTCCCGTCGACCCGCCAGGAACAGGTCTTGCACCTTCTCCGCGGCATCGCCGAAGCCGGCGCGGGACACCGCGTCGAAGTGGAAGTTCGCTCCTCTGGCACCCATCCCTCCCACGTACCAGGCCAGCGGCTCCTTCGCCCTACGGAAGGCGGCTCGCAGGTCGGTGTCGACGTAGGTGTTGACGGTGGCCACGATGCGAAAGTCGTCCGGGGTGCTGGCCAGCAAGCCGCCGTACATG
Organism: Nocardioides sp. BGMRC 2183; assembly: GCA_008123405.1. GTDB lineage: Bacteria > Actinomycetota > Actinomycetes > Propionibacteriales > Nocardioidaceae > Nocardioides. The sequence continues at coordinate 228,093 of VSSA01000003.1, read as the reverse complement.
GCGTCGAACTGCTCGATGTGCACGAAGGCGGGGAGCCAGCCGTCGGCTGCGTCGAGGGCGAGCTGGACATTCTTCGGGCCCTGGGCACCCAGGTAGATCGGGATGTCGGAGCGCAGCGGTCGGGTGATCAACTTCAACGGCTTGCCGAGACCGGTGCCGCCCGGATGGGGGAGCGGGAAGAACTCACCAGCGTGGGTCACCGGTGCCTCGCGGGCCCAGATCGCCCGCAGCACCTCGACATACTCCCGGGTGCGCGCCAAGGGTCTGGGGAACGGACGGCCGTACCAACCTTCGACGATCTGGGGCCCGGATACTCCGAGGCCGAGGTGCAGCCGCCCGCCACTGAGCGCATCCAGGGTCATTGCGGCCATTGCAGCGTTTGCCGGTGTGCGGGCATCGATCTGCAGGATCGAGGTGCCGAGCTGGATTCGGGAGGTGCGTGCGGCGTACCAGGTGAGCGGAGTGAGTGCGTCCGAGCCGTAGGCCTCTCCGATCCACACCGAGTGATACCCGAGAGCTTCGGCGGCGACCACCGTGTCGGTCTCGTCGCGGGGCGAGCCTTGCCAGTAGCCGAGCCCGATGCCCAGTCGGAGGTCCTCGCTCCTACGTGTGCCGATGGCCATGCCTCTCCTCCACTGCCGCCCGATATAGGTGCATTATGTGCAGAGATTTTGGCCACAGACAACCGGCCGTTTGGTTGTGTAGCGTGGCGCACGTCACGGAGTGACCGCTCCGACGTCGAGAGCCAGGGAGGGCGCATGGACATCCTGCGGGCGGTGGAGCACTGGGCGCAGCGACAACCCGATGCGCCGGCGGTCCGCGACGAAGGTGGTGACATCGGGTGGGCTGCGTTGCTTGCTGCAGCACGGCGCGACGCCGCTCGCTTGGTCGATGTGGGCGTCCGACCCGGCGACCGGATCGGCGTACTGATGCTCAACGGGCGGCAGTTCTGCGTCAGTGTCCTCGGTGGGTTCGCCGCCGGCGCCGTGGTCGTGCCGATCAACCACCGGCTGCACCCGACCGAGGTCGCGGACCAACTCATCGACTCCGGCGCCCGGGTGCTCGTGCACGATGACGTCCACGCAGACGTTGCCGCCGTAGTCGCAACCTCCGCCGGGGTTGCACTGCTGCATCCGGACCGCGACTCATGGGCCGACGGCGACCAACTGCGTGTCGTCCGAGACCTGGACGATGTCGCGACCCTGCTGTATTCCTCCGGAACGACCGGACGGCCACGGGGAGTCGCGATCACCCATCGCAGCATCTTCGCGATGTCGCACGACCGCATCGTCAACGACGGCTGGTCGCGAGACACCCGCACCTACGTGCCGTATCCGCTGGCGTTCTCGGCCGGACTCCTCGCCTCGTGGCTCGCCACTGCCGTCGCTGGCGGATTGACCGTGGTCGACGCCGCGTTCGATCCCGGTCGCGCTCTGCGCCGCTTCGAGGAGGACGGGATCACGGTCTTGATGGCAGTGCCTGCCCTCTGGCAAGCGATCGTTGCCCACCCGGACGTCGAGACGACCGACGTCTCCACACTTTCCACGGTCTCCGCGGGCGGTGCAATGGTCACACCCGAGCTGATGCAGGCGCTCCGGGCGCGAGGGATCCTGCTCTCGCAGGGCTACGGCCTCACGGAGAGTTCTGGAGTCGCGACCGCGCTGCGTCCCGAAGACATCCAGCGCAAGCCCGGCTCGATCGGGCGACCGATGATGCTGACCGAGTCGCGGGTGGTCGCACCTGACGGCAGCGACTGTGCACCGGGCGAGCCCGGCGAGCTGTGGTTGAGGGGGCCTGCGGTGATGGCCGGCTATTGGAGTGGCGGCACCGTCGATCCGGCATCCCTGACCGACGGCTGGCTCGCCACCGGCGACGTGGCCAGCAGTGACGATGAGGGATATCTCTGGATCGTCGATCGACTCAAGGACATGATCATCACCGGCGGCATCAATGTCGTCCCGGCCGAGATCGAGCGTGCGCTGGAGTCGATCCCCGGTGTCGTCGAATCCGCCGTGGTCGGGGCGCCGCATCCGCGGTGGGGCGAGACGCCGTACGCGTTCGTCGTGACCAGCGACCGCGACCTGACCGGTGAACAGATCGGTGACGCTCTGCGCGAGCAGATCGCCCGCTACAAGGTGCCGTCGGTGATCGAAGTGCGTCCCGAAGCCCTCCCTCGCAGCGCGAACGGCAAGGTCCTGCGTCGGTCCCTGCGCGAGGAAGCCCGCCTCGCCGCCGAGTCGGCCGACGAGCCCGATCCAACTGCGATTCGCGAGCTCGTGGAACGCTACTTCGCCGCGGTCAATGCCCGTGACTGGCCGGCATTCGCGGCCACCCTCCATCCCGAGATCACCATCCGCCAGGGCGACCTGTTCGAGGCGCACGGCGTGGAGGCGGTGACGAAGCTCTACCGCGCGATCGTCCGGCAGTACGCCGAGGGCCGACACGAGGACCGCCCCACTCGGATCTTGGTCGATGGCTCGTCGGCCACCGTGGAGATCACTTTCACCGGCCACCTCGTCGATGGCACCGAGGTCACGTTCCCCGCCATGGACGTGATCGATATCGAGGCAGGTGCGATCCGTCGGGTGTCCACCTGGTACGACACCGACGTCGTCGTGCCGCTCATCCAGCGACAGCAACCACGATGACGAACGCGTGCGTCGAACGACGAGAGCCGCACCTAAACAATCAAACGGTCGGTTGACGAGCCCGCTCTGTCTGGTTAGCCTGCGGCGGGAGCGCGAGCCACTTTTCTGTTGCCGCCCGCTATCCCATTCCGAAGAGAGAAGATGACGATGTCTCGATCCATCTCGAAGGTGTCATGGCCGCGGATCTGCATCCTGAGCGCTGCAGCTGCCCTGGCTCTCTCGGCTTGCGGTGCATCCGGTCCGGCCTCCAACGGCGGAGGCGAGGGAGTGGATGCCGATGCGACCATCGACGAGTACCGCGAAGCCTTCGCGGACGTCGATCCGATCACCATCTACGCCCAGACCGGTGGGCCCCAGGGGTCGCGTCTGAGCCTGCTGCTGGAGGAGTACTTCGGTGCCGTCGACGAATGGTCCGATGGCAAGATCCAGTTCGAGGTCGAGTTCTCGAACGCGGTGGCCGCTCCGCCGGACGCGGACGACGCGGTGCAGGACGGTCGCCTCGACCTCGCGCCGATCTTCGCGACGTACGACCCCGACAGCTATCCGGCGCTCAATTCACTCCTCGACCTGACCTTCACGGCCGATCAGTCCCCGCTTGTCGGACCACTCCAACTCTCGGGGTGGATGACGGAGGTGTCCGCATCGGACCCGAGCATCGTGGACGAGTACGAGGCGAATGGGCTCTACCCACTGGTTCCGATCTACCACGCGGGCCTGGACGCTCTTTATTGCAGTGAGCCCCGGACGTCGCTCGACGACCTCGACGGTGCGTCGTCGCGCGCCGCAACCCGCGTGCAGGTCGACCAGCTCGCGGCCCTCGGCATGGAATCGGTCAGCCTGGACTTCACCGAGGCGTTCGAGGGTCTGCAGCGAGGGGCGGTGGACTGCATCAATGCCGGTCCCCTGAGTGCGACGGTGTCCGGGATCTTGGAGGTCGCGCCGGACGCCACCATCGACCCCGAGGCCGGATTCAGCGTCGGGTCGGGCAGCATCGCCGTGAACCGTGACGTGTGGGACTCGTTGCCGCTGGTGGCCCAGCAGCTCCTGCACGATCGACTCGACGTGTTCTTCCAGTACCAACTCGACGGTGCGTTCGGTTCCTACGCCGAGATGGTCGAGACGATCACGGCCGCAGGCGGCGGGACCCAGCCGTTCGAGTCTGATGCGCGCGAGGCGCTGCTGGCGGTCAACGAGGACCTGTTGGACGAGGCCCGGGACAACCCGGACCACGAGGACCCGAGCGCATTCGTCGACACCGTCCTGGACTCGTCCGATCGTTGGTACGACGCCGTCACCAAGGACCTCGAGTACGACGTCGACCTCAGCCCCGAAGAGTTCGCCGAGTGGTACGCCGACAAGGGTCCCGACACCTGGGCCGAGTTCGCAGACCTGCTGATGCGCGACGCACTCGCCGACCAGCGCCCCTCGTAGGGCGATCCGCGGACCATCCGAGCGCTGCCAGGTACGAGAGAGGAGGAGCGGATGGGCGAGGTCCAGCCGTGGAACAAGCGCATACTCCAGTTCCAGGCCAGCAAGCTGGCGCCGAAGGAGCAGAGCGAGCGCCACTACCTGGAGGTGCACAGTGCGTGGGCGCGGCGTGAGCTCCGCGCGACGGACGGCATGCTGGCCTACCACACGAATCTGATGTTGGGCCAGTGGGATGTGCTCGGTGGGTTCGGTCAGGCGCCGGATCTGTGGCGCTTGGCCACCATGCGCACGAGGCATGATGCCAAGGTCGGCTTCCCGCCAGAGCTGCTGCCGGTCCTGAGCGCCGACCATCAGAATTTCCTGCGCGAGCTGCGCGGGTTCGAAGTCGAGGAGTCGGTGTGTTTCGACCGGCGGGCTGGCCAGATGACGAGCGACAAGTACGTGTTGATCTTCGATCGGCCGGTGTCCGTCGACCGTGCAGACGCGGAAGCCGCGGTCGTGGAGGTCGGGCACCGACTGAGTGGGCTGCTGGCGGGCGCCTATGGCGCTCGCCTGATGGTCAACAACCGGGTGCTGTCGGAGTTCGAGTACGACGACATGCGTGAGCCCGGCCAGCGCATCACCTCGCGACGGAAGCCCGGGTCGGAACGCATGGCCTATGTGGAGATCTACTTCGACCATCAGGAGTGGGGTGAGGAGTTCTTCGCATCTGACGATGTAGGGGGCCTGATGGTCGCGGCGGGTTTCGGTCCGGATGATGTCGCCGGCTATCACGCGTTGGAGCGTGCCGGTCTCGACGTGCGATGACTCCGATGGTCAGCGCACGTCAGTTGTGGCGCGTGCTGGAGCCCTACCACCAGCTCTCCTATCGCTCCGCCGAAGGCGTGGAGCGGATGGCCGCGCTCGGACTCGATCGACCCGCCTTGCAATACTTCGGCGCTCGGATGTGTGCCGCAGGTCCGGTGTCGGCGGAGCTGGCAGCTGCGCTTGCGTTCGGCTTCGCGCCTGGGTACGTCGCACGAGCGCTCCCTGAAGCATGGCGTCGGACGGACCCCGGCGCTGTGTTGGCTGCCCGGCTGGAGGCGGCGGACGCCACGCTACGCCGAGTGCTCGGCGACCAGCTCGACCGAGCGGCGGCTGTGGTGGCGCCGGCTCGTCGTGCTGCCGAGGCCTGTCAACCCAGCGGCCACCCGATGGCCGCTGCTCACCTTGCTCACGAGTGGCCGGCCGCGCCGCATCTGCAGTTGTGGTGGGCCGCCACGGTCCTGCGCGAGCACCGGGGTGACAGTCACTGGGTGGCGACGACTGCGGCCGGTATCGATGCGGTGGAGTGTCACGTGCTGGCGTGTGCCAATGGTTACCTACCGGTCGAGATGCTGCAACGGCACACAGGCTGGGATGACGCCTCCTGGCAGGCGGCTACGGAGCGCCTCATCGCGCGGGGACTGGTCGACCACCAGTGCCTGGCGACCCCGGCCGGCACGGCCTTGAAGGATCGCATCGAACACCTCACCGACCGCCTGGCCGAGCAGCCACTCAGCGTCCTCGATGCGCAGGAGAAGGTACGCCTTCGGGAGGTGTTGGCGCCGTATGCGCGGATGATCCTGGACGCGGGTGAGGCGCAGCCGTGGAAGCTGCGCGAGGCGATGTGGCGCGAACCGTCCGCAAGGACGCGCCCGCCGGAGTGAAGTCGGGTGTCCGACACCCGGAGAAACCAAACGGTTGGTTGACAAGGCCGTTCGGCCCACCTAGCATCGATCGCACTTGGCTGGACGACGTGGCCGGTGGACCCGGCGCGCAAGACCTGGAGGCATCAGTGAGTGAAGTCGTGACCGAGACCTACGGGCCGGTGAGCCTCTCCGTCGAGGACGGCGTCGCCGTTGTGCTCGTGGACAGCCCGCCGGTCAACGCGATGGGCCGAGCCGTGCTCGAGGGTCTGGGTGGCGTCGCGGTACGCCTGCGCAAAGACGAGTCAGTCCGGGCGGTGGTGCTCACCGGCGCAGGAAGCAAGGCATTCATGGCTGGCGCGGACATCAGTGAGTTCGAAGAACTGCGGGCGCAACCGGACGGGATGGACAGGCACAGCGCGTGGGCCGGCGGCGTTCTGGCCGACTGGGCGAACATGCCGCAGCCGCTGATCGCGGCGGTGCAGGCGAGTGCGGTGGGTGGGGGTCTTGAGATTGCTCTGACCGCCGACATCATCCTGAGCGAACCGAGCGCGAAATTCGGGCTGCCCGAGGTCAAGCTCGGTCTCATCCCGGGTGGCGGTGGCACCCAGCGGCTCCCACGGCGCATCGGGCCGCAGGTTGCCATGGAGCTCATGGTCCTCGGCACCATCATCGACGCCGCTCGTGCCGAGCAGCTCGGTTTGGTCAACCACGTGAGCGAGCCCGACGCCGTACTCGCGGACGCCAGGCGGATGGCGGCCAAGATTGCCGGCATGCCGCGCGTTGCGGTGCAGGCTCTCAAGCGAGCTACACACGAAGACCTCGGCCAGGCATTGGCGGCCGAGCGGGAGATCTTCCTCGACGTGGCACGATCGGAGGACTTCCAGGAGGGCCTCTCGGCCTTCGTGGAGAAGCGCACGCCGAGGTTCACCCACCGGTGAGCCGGGCGCCGCTGCACGGCGTTCGCGTCCTCGACCTGAGCCGGATGCTCCCCGTGGGCGTTCTCAGTCAACTGCTGGCTGACCTCGGTGCCACCGTGATCAAGGTCGATCGTCCAGGTGTGGGCGAGGAGAGCCGGGCGTTCGGTGCGCCGGTTGCCGGCACGTCAGCGACCCATGCCTTCCTCGATCGGGGGAAGAAGTCGGTGGCCATCGACCTCAAAGACCCGGCGGGGATCGCCGTGGTCCAGGCCCTGGTCGCCGACGCCGATGTTGTCCTGGAGTCCTTCCGCCCGGGCGTCGCCGAGCGGCTAGGTGTGGGCTACGAGGAACTGAGTGCACTCAACCCTCGACTGGTGTATTGCAGCGTGAATGGCTACGGCATCGGGGGGCCGCGAGACCAGGAGCCGGGTCACGACCTGAACTATCTGTCGTACGCCGGAGCAATGTCGTTCGGCGGGACCAAGACCCACGGGCCGTCGCTCGGAGGCATCCAGGTTGCTGATCTGCTCGGTGGCCTCAGCGGTGGGATCGGCCTGCTGGCGGCGCTGGTGGCGGCGCGCGCCGACGGGCGCGGCAGGAAGGTCGAGGTGGCTCTTGCGGACGCGGCCCTCTGGGGACTGGGTCTGCATCTCTCCTCGTGGTTGGCCGGCGGTGCGGCAGCCGGCCCGGAATCGACCGCGGTCACCGGTGCAGGCCCGTCCTATCGGATCTACCGGTGCGCGGACGGCCGCTACCTCAGCATTGCCGCCGTCGAGCGAAGATTCTGGGTGAACTTCGTGCAGGCGGTAGGCCGTCCTGATCTGGAGGATCGCCAGCACGACCCGCTGGCGATCGGCGAAGTCGCAGATCTGATCGCCTCTTGCGACCTGACCCATTGGGTCGAGGTTCTCGACGAACGAGAGACGTGCGCGACTCCGGTCATGGAGTTCGCCGAGGTGGCCGCCGACGAGCAGTTCGCGGCCCGGGAGATGTTCGTTGCCGTGCCCGGTCAGGACGAGGTCCTGCAGGTCGGCAACCCGATCAAGCTGACACCGCCCCTGGAAGCGCCCACGCCGGCATCGGCCGCCGTGGGCGGAGACACCCAGGAAATCCTGGCAGGTCTCGACCTGCCGCCCGACATCGTGCGCACCGCACTTGGGTGGGCAACCCCCGAAGCAACCGACCGAGGAGCCGAATCGAGATGACCGACAACGATGTGATGCTGGTGGCCGGCGCCCGGTCACCGTTCAGCCGATTCGGCGGCGCCCTCCGCGAGGTGGCCAGCGTCGATCTGGCCGCCTTCGCGATGACAGAGGCGATGAAGTCTGCCGGGATCGCTCCCGAGGATGTCGACGAGATCTACAACGGCGTCACGATCCCGGCCGAGGAGGCGCTCGACGGGTCGATCCCGGCGCGTGTGGCGATGTTGCGAGCCGGAATTCCCGAGGACCGCCTGTCGCTCACGATTGACCGGGCATGCTGCTCCTCGATGACCGCCGTGCACCTTGGCTCGCGCGCCATCCAGAGCGGCCAGAGCGACGTGGTGCTGGTCGGCGGCGCCGACAACATGGGTCGCGCCGCCTTCCTGATGAATCCCAGCATTCGCTGGGGCGTCAAGCGCGGTGCGCCCTCGCTGAAGGACCCGATGGCCGAGCCTGGAGCGGACATCGGAGGCAAGCCGGTTGCCGTGGATGCCGGTGAGGTGGCGGCTGAGCACGGCATCACACGGGCCGAGTCCGACGAGTTCGCACTCCGGAGTCACCAGAACTACTTCGAGGCCAAGACCCGGGGGTACTTCGACGGGGAGCTGGTGCCCTACGCGAGTGAGAAGGGCAGCCTTGACCACGACGAAGGACCCCGCGCCGACACCACCCTCGATCGACTGGCCGGTCTGAAGACCATCTTCGGCGGGCCCATCGTGACTCCGGGCAACGCCCCCGGACAGGATGCCGGGGGGTGCTACCTGGTGTTGGCTCGCCGCAGTTGGGCGGAGGCGCGCGGATTGGAGGCACTCGCGACCCTGACAGGAACGGGTAGTGCGGCCCGCGCCCCCAGGGAGATCCCGGTCGCGCCGGCGGATGCGATCCACAAAGCATTGAAGCAGTCTGGCTGGGGACTGGACGAGCTTGACCGCTTCGAGATCAACGAGGCCTTCGCCGCGGTGCCTCTCACCTCCGCTCGGGTCCTTGCTGCTGGCGACGGAGCCATGGAGAAGCGAGTGCTGGATCGGCTCAACCTCAACGGCGGCGCCGTTGCTCTGGGTCATCCGCCGGGAGCCTCTGGTGCTCGCATCCTGCTGACGTTGGCGCGCGGGCTGAAGGAGACCGGGGGCGGCCGGGGAGTGGCGTCGATCTGCGGCGGGCTCGGCCAGGCCGACGCCGCTGCGTTGAGTGTGGGGTGAGCTGGTGAGCGACGTGGCCCGTGAAACCATCGGCGATGACGAGAGGGCAGCGCTGGCTGACCTGGCGTTCTCCCTCGGGGCGAAATACGAGAATCGTGCCTTCGGTGACATCGATGCGGGGCGACAGCATTGGCGCGAGGTGTGCGAGGCCGGTCTTCCGGCCATCTCACTACCAGCCACGTACGGCGGCGCCGGTGAGATGGCCGACCTGCTGCTGGTCGCCGAGCGTCTGGCGGCGGGTGGCTACCCCGCAGGAAAGCTCACGATCTCCACCGCGATCGGCGGAGCAGTGATCCTGCGGCACGGCACCGAACGGCAGAAGAAGGAGTGGCTGCCGGCGATCGGCGACGGTTCGCTGCGCTTCTGCTTCGCTCTCACCGAGCCCGGCGCCGGGTCAAACGCGGCCAAGATGAGCACCAAAGCGACACGTACTGCGAACGGCTGGCGGATCGACGGCCAGAAGACCTACATCTCCGCGGTGGACGACTCTGACGTGATGCTCGTTGTCGCGCGAGACGCCGAGAGTGGCGGCTTCTCCATTCTCACGTTGCCGCTGCCCTGCGACCAGCTCCAGATGCAGCAGGTCGGCGTGATGGTCGGGGTACCTGAGAAGCAGTGGACGGTCTACTTCGACGGTGTCGAGGTTCCGGAGGATGCTCTGATCGGCCAGCCCGGCCAGGGAGGACGAGCTCTTTTCGACGGTCTCAATCCGGAGCGCCTCATCGTCGCGGCACAAGCCGTCGGCATCGGCCGATGGTGCCTGGCCAAGGCGACCGAGTACGCCCGCCAACGAGTCGTCTTCGACGTCCCGATCGGGGAGCACCAGGCGGTCCAGCATCCACTTGCTGAGGCTCTGATCGAGCTCGAGGCGGCGTGGGCCCTGATCGAGCGCGGCGCGGCGGTCTACGAGTCAGGGGGGAGCGCCGGCCTGGCGTGCAACATGGCCAAGGTCAAGGCCTGCGATGCGGGCCTGAAAGCCGCCGACGCAGCCCTCCAGACCTTCGGCGGCAGTGGCTTCACCGACGAGACCCTGATGTACGACCGGTTCGGCTACCTGCGCCTACTGAAGAGCACACCGGTGTCCAGGGAGCTGGCCCTCAACCACATCGCGGTCTCTGGCCTCGATCTGCCTCGCTCCTACTGACTCCGGCGGATCTGACCAGCAGCAAGGAGGAGGCTCGTGGGCCCCGTCGCCGTCGATCACCAGCACAAGGAGCTGTGATGACTGAACTGATGACTGATCTGCCTGAGTTCGAACTGCTGGAATTGCCCGACACGCTGACCGAGGCCTTCGACCGGATGGTCGCTCGACGCGGCGATCGCACCGCGGTGCGCAGCCACGACGGGCGGATCAGCTGGACGTGGCGCGAACTGGCTCAACGCGTCGACGACCTTGCTGCTGCCTTCCATGCGCTCGGCCTGCGCCGCGGTGACACCGCCGCGCTCCTGCTGCGCAACCGGCCGGAGTTCTACTCCATTGACCTGGCTTTGGTGCGCCTCGGTGTGGTGCCGTACTCCCTGTATGCGACCTCCTCGCCCGAGCAGCAGGCACATGCACTGACCGACTCCGGAGCCACGATGATCGTGGCCGAGCCTGCGTTGATGGCGACGCTGGGCGCGGTATCGCTGCCCCGGCACCGCATCCAGCTCGAGGGCGAGGTGGCTGAGGGATGGACCGCGCTTGCCGACCTGACCGAGCGTGAGCGGGAAATCGACCTCTCGGACGTCGCGCCGCCCAAGGCGGACGACCTTCTGACGCTGATCTACACCAGCGGCACCACCGGCCCGCCCAAGGGCGTCATGATCAGCCATCGAAACTTCCTCGCGACCGCCGAGGCCACCTTGGACGCGCAGCGCATCCCCGAGGGAAGCACGGTGGTCTCGTGGTTGCCGTCCGCCCACGTCGGCGAACGGCTGGGCGGCTACGTGATCGCCATTGTTCAAGGGTGGGAGGTAGTGACTGTCGATGATCCGCGACAGGTGATCGCGGCACTGCCGGACATCCATCCGCACTACTTCTTTGCGCCACCCCGGATCTTCGAGAAGCTGCGCGCGTCGTTCGAGACCTGGGTGCTGGCCAAACCTGACGCGGATCGGGCCGAGCTGGAGCAGGTACTTGCCGACAGCGAAGCGCTGGTCGACCTGGAGCAGTCGCGACAACCCGTGCCTGATGGGTTGGCGGAGGCGTCGAAGCGGGCTCACGAGCTCCTGCTGCCATGGAAGCAAATGGTCGGGCTCGACCAGCTGATCGTCGCCGTGGTCGCAACGGCGCCCAACCCTGGTCCACTGATGCGCTTCTTCCACGCGATCGGCATCCCGATGGGCGAGGCCTACGGTCTCAGCGAGAGCGGCGCGTCAGGCACCGCGTCTTCACGCGGCAGCATCCGAATCGGCACAGTCGGTCAAGTGAGTCGGAACATGGAGCTCCGAATCGCCGAGGACGGCGAGATCCTGCTGCGCGGTCCGGCCGTGATGGTCGGCTATCTGAACCTGCCCGAGGCCACCGCGCAGGTTCTGGATCCCGACGGCTGGCTGCACACCGGCGACCTGGGGAGTCTCGACGAGGACGGCTATCTCCAGGTGATCGGGCGCAAGAAGGAGATCATCATCAGTTCCTCGGGCAAGAACATCGCCCCGGTCACGGTGGAGTCCGCGATCATCTCGGCCAGCCCCTTCATCGGGCAGGTCTGCTGCGTGGGGGACGCTCGCCCCTACGTGGTCGCGCTGATCGTCCTCGACGCGGAGTACGCCGCCGAGTGGGGACGGCAGCACGGCCTGGCAGGGGCCTCGCTGAGCGAGCTGGCCGAACACAGCGAGGTGCGGGCCGCGGTTGCGGCCGGTGTCGAGGCAGGGAACGCGCGCCTGAATCGTCCCGAGCAGGTCAAGCGGTTCTACATCGTCCCGGGCGAGTGGCTGCCCGGTCGTGAGCTCACGCCGACGTCGAAGATGCGGCGTCGCGCGATCATCGAGCGGTACCACGATGAGATCGAGGAGCTGTACTCATGACTCCTCCGGGTGCTACGTCGGACACCAGCGACGAATCGGTGCTGCTCACCGTCGAGGACGGCGTCGGCGTCGTCACCCTGAACCGTCCGGCCAGGCTCAACGCGATGGACACCGCGATGCAACATGCGCTTCCGGCCCGGCTGGCGGAGGCCGCGGACCGCGAGGACGTGCGCGTCATCGTGCTCACCGGCGCCGGCCGCGGGTTCTGCGCCGGCGCGGACCTGGGGGTGCTCACCGGACTCGGCGAGGGCGACGAGGTGGTGATGCCAGGTCGGGACTTCCTGATCGCCCGGACCATCGCGAAGCCGGTGATCGCGGCGGTGAACGGCCCGTGTGCCGGGATCGGTATGGTCTTCGCACTCGCCTGCGACCTGCGTTTCTCGACTCCGGAGGCGAAGTTCGGCACGGGCTTCGCCCGCCGTGGCCTGGTCGCCGAGCAGGGACTGGCCTGGCTGCTGTCGAAGCTGGTCGGTGCCGGCGCCGCGATGGACCTGCTGCTCACCTCGCGGGTGATCGACGGCTCGGAGGCACACGGCCTCGGCATGGTCGACCAGCTGCACTCCGAGTCTGCTCTGCTCCCCGCCGCGCTGGACTATGCGCGGACCCTCGCTGCCGGAAGCTCGGCCGTCTCGATGGGAGTGATCAAGTGGCAGCTGCAGAAGGCCCAGGAGACCACGTTGTGGCAGGCACTCGATGACGCCGACGAGATCACGAAGCGCTCACTCGCCGGACGCGATTTCGTCGAGATCGGCTCCACTCTGACTCGCGAGGCGACGCCGACGTATCCGCCGATCCCACCCGGCCGGTTGGGGGACGAGCCTCCGCTCCACTTGATTCCACCCACATCCTCGACCGCTCGGAGCCCATCATGACCGGATTGACCGGACGCGACGCCGTCATCGTCTCCGCTGCCCGGACCCCGATCGGCAAAGGAAACCTGGACAAGGGGATCTATCGCGACGAACATCCCGTTGCGCTGCTCGCGGGTGCCTACGCGGCGGTGCTGCAGAGGGCTGGGATCGATCCGACCGAGGTGGACGACGTGGTTGCCGGATGCGGCCAGCCGTTCGGTCTGCAGTCAGCGAATATCGCTCGCACTGCCTGGCTCCACGAGAATCTGCCTGTCGAGACTCCAGCGACGTCGGTGGACCGGGCTTGCGGCTCGTCCCAGCAGGCCGTCAACGCGGCTGCGGCCGCGGTCGCTTCCGGGAGCGCGGACGTCGTGATCGGCGCAGGTGTCGAGCACATGGGCCGGATTCCGTTCGCGGCCGGGCCAGCGATCCAGGAGCGCTGGGGAACGCCGTACACCCAACAACTCCTCGGCAACCACGCGCTGGTCGGCCAGGGGGAGGCCGCAGAGCGGGTCGCCGACAAGTACGGGATCGCGCGTGAGGAGATGGACGAGCTCGCCGCGCGCTCGCACGCACTGGCCGCACGGGCCGTGGCCGAGGGCCGGTTCGACGCTGAGATCGCCGCGGTGCAGACAGTCCACGGTCCGGTGACGGCGGATCAAGGCATTCGCCCGGAGACCACCGTCGGTGGACTCTCCGACCTGCGGCCGGTCTTCCGGCCCGACGGACGGATCACGGCGGGCAGCTCCTCCCAGATCTCGGACGGTGCCGCGGCGGTTCTGGTGGGGGAGCGCGAGCGCGTCACGGCGCTCGGGTTGCGACCACGAGCCAGGATCGTGGATGCGATCACCGTCGGCTGCGACCCCGTGCTGATGCTGGAGGGGCCGATTCCGGCCACCCGCCGGATCTTGGAGCGCAACGGCATGGTGATCGACGACATCGACCTCTTCGAGGTCAACGAGGCTTTCGCCCCGATCGTTCTCGCCTGGGAGCGGGAGGTGAAGGCGGATCGCGACCGCATCAATGTCAACGGTGGCGCGATCGCCCTGGGTCATCCGATAGGCGCCAGCGGCGCCCGGCTGATCGCCACCCTGCTGCACGAGCTGGAGCGCTCTGACAAGGAGATCGGACTGGTCACCATGTGCTGCGGTGGCGGGTTCGGTACTGCGACGTTGATCCAGCGGATCTGACGGGCGGTGGTTGGAGGACGCCCGAGCACCCGGCTCGGCGCCGATGGGGCGGAGTCAGGGTGCCCGGGGCAGTCGCTCCAGCAGTGCGACCTTCCGCGTGACGTCCAGCCGTACGAACGGATCGCTCGTCACTGGTCGACCATCTCCCGCAGCTTGCGCACCGTGCCGACGGGATCGCCGGTGGCGTCCGTGATCTGGAGGTTCGTGACGCCGGCTTCGGCGTAGGCTGCGATGCGCTCCTGCACGTAGGACTCCGGCCCGACGAGATTGGTGGCCTCGAGCAGCGAGCGAGGGACCGCTGCCTCAGCCTCCTTCTTCTTTCCGGACAGGTAGAGATCCTGGATCTCCCTGGCCTCCTTCTCCCAGCCGAGCTCGCTGACCAGGTCGTTGTAGAAGTTCTTCTCACGGGCGCCCATGCCACCGATGTAGAGCGCGAACATCGGGCGCGCCAGGTCCAGCCGGTCCTTGACGTCCTCGCCGATGGCCACGAGTCCACCGGCGACGATCTGCAGGGGAGCCAGGTCGGACGAACGCTTGGCGTTGCCGGCGGCGAGCGAATCTCCCCAGATCCTGTGCATCCGTTCGGGCACGAACATGGTCGGGATCCACCCGTCCGCGTACTCGGCGGTGGCGGCCACACTCTTGCGACCGAGCGAGGCGATGTAGATGGGCACTGCCGCTCGATGCGGGTGATTGAGAAGCTTCAATGGCTTGCCGAGACCGGTGCCCACGCCCTCGGGCAAGGGCAGATCGATGAGGCCGTGGTGCTCGATCACCTCACGGCGAAGGACCCGACGCACGATGTCGACCACCTCGCGCATGCGGGCGACCGGTTGCTCGTAGGGCATCCCGTGCCAGCCCTCGATCACCTGCGGACCGGAGGCACCGAGGCCCAGGATGGTCCGACCTCCACTCAGGCTGTCCAAGCCGGCTGCCGTCTGGCCGATCGCGGTCGGTGTGCGCGAGTAGATGTTCATGATCGCCGAACCGATCGCGATGCGTTCGGTGCGGGCTGCCAGGTATCCCATCAGGCTCGGAGCATCGAACCCGTAGGCCTCGGCGACCCAGACGGTGTCCAGCCCAGCCTCCTCGAGGGCGCGGACCGCGTCCGCGGCCGAGCGGGGATCACCTGCGTAGTCGAGTGGCGTGGAGAGGTGCATTCAAGGGTTCCTTCTGGTGCGACGGGAGAGTGAACCTACCAACCGCTTGGTAGAACTTCAACGCCAGCGCTTGCTTCTGGAATCCACCTGGGACCTCCTTGACGACCACCAAACGGTTGGTTGATGATGTGACCCACGTCATTCCACGGTCGGTTGTCACGATCCCGTTCGAAGAAGGACACATGCCAGCAGCACCTGGACCGCAGTACCGGCCTTTACCGCCCACTGGCACCCTCACCGAGGCCTTCGAGCGCACCGTCGCGGCGCGCCCGAGTCGTATTGCCGTGCGTTCGCACGACGGCCGGCTGTCCTACACCTGGGCCGAGCTCGCGGCCGAGGTCGACCGCTGGGCCGCCGGTTTCCACGGGCTCGGCCTTCGCCACGGTGACAAAGTTGCACTGTTGATGGAGAACCGGCCTGAGTTCTACGCCGTCGACCTGGCGTTGGTTCGGATCGGCGCAGTGCCGTTCTCGCTGTACGGCACCTCATCTCCTGAGCAGATCAGGTTTGCGCTGACGGACTCCGGGGCGCGCGGGGTGGTGGTGGCCCGGGGCTTCTTGCCGGCAGTGTCGGGAGTCGACCTCCCGGAGCTGCGCGTGGTCCTCGACGGCCGGGAAGCCGAGGGCTGGCACGATCTCACCTCCCTCCTCTCCCTCGGAGCACAGGTCGATCTCGCAGCGGTGCCGAAGCCGGCGCCCGACGATCTGCTCACGATGATCTACACCAGCGGCACCACCGGGCCTCCCAAAGGGGCGCTGATCGGGCACCGGAACATGATGTTCGCCGCGGACTCCACATTGCGCAGTGTCCGGGTCCCGTCGGGGACGACGATCGTCTCCTGGCTGCCAGCCGCGCACATCGGAGAACGCACGGGCGGCTATTGCATGACAGTGGTGCAGGGGTTCGAGGCGGTGACCGTCGCTGATCCGCGAGCGATCACGGACGCCGTCCGCAGGATCAACCCGGGTTACTTCTATGGGCCGCCCAGGGTCTTCGAGAAGCTGCGCTCGACGTTCGACTCGTGGCTCCTCGAGCTCGACGACAGCGAACGGATGAGGGTCACCGCCGGCCTCGAAGCCAGCGTTGAACAGGTACGCCGTGAGCAGGCCGGAGACCAGGTCCCTGCCGACGTGCTGAGCCTGTCGCAGGAGGCGCGCGAGGTGCACTTCAAGCCGTGGCGACAGCGTGTTGGCCTCGACGACCTCCGTATCGCCGTGGTCGCTACCGCTCCCAACCCGGGCCCGCTGATGGAGTTCTACCACGCAGTGGGCATACCGATGGGTGAGGTCTATGGGCTCACCGAGAGCGGGGCCGGTGGCACCTCTGCCACGGCGGACACCATCCGGATCGGCACGGTGGGCCGAGCGGGTGCGCACATGGAACTGAGGATTGCCGACGACGGCGAGATCCTGCTGCGGGGGCCGACCCTCATGCTCGGCTATCACAACCGTCCGGAAGCGACCGCGGCAGCGATCGACGACGACGGGTGGCTGCACACGGGAGACCTCGGCGAGCTGGATGCAGGGGGCTACCTCTCGGTGGTCGGTCGCAAGAAGGAGATCATGATCAGCTCCAGCGGCAAGAACATCTCACCGGTCGCGGTCGAGTCGGCGATCATCAGCGCCAGCCCGCTGGTCGGCCAGATGATGTGCGTCGGCGACGCCCGTCCCTACAACGCGGCGTTGATCGTTCTCGACTCCGAGTACGCGTTCGACTGGGCGCGCCAGCGAGGTATCGCGGCGGCAGACCTGACTGACCTCGTCAGCGCACCCGAACTCGTCAGTGCCGTCCAGGAGGCAGTGGACGCGGGCAACTCGAAGCTGAGTCGGCCCGAGCAGATCAAGAGATTCCTCGTGCTTCCGACGGAGTGGCTGCCCGGGTCCGACGAACTGACCCCGACGGCCAAGATGCGCCGTGCGCAGATCAGCCGCAAGTACGCCGGACTCATCGAAGGGTTGTATTCATGAGCATCGAAGCCCATGCCGAGATCGACGCGCTCAAGGCACCGGCCCGCAAACGAGGAGATTGGTTCAACAAGATTCTCGCGGGCTTCGCGGCCGTCCTCACGCTCGGAATGATGCTGCATATCAGCCTCAACGCTGTTTCCCGCTCGTTCTTCGACGCACCTGTGCACGGAACGCTCGAGTACACGCAGTTCTGGTACCTGCCGATCGTTGCGTTCGTCGGCATCGTCACGGCTCAGCGCAGCAAGGAGCACATCGAAGCCAGGTTGCTCTTCGACCATCTACCGCCGCGCAGTCAACCCTTCGTTCAGGCGGGCACCGACCTGCTCATGCTGGCACTCGCAGCGCTGATCGCCTTCTACAGCGCGGAGATGGCCATGGACAGCCAGGAGATCGGACGGACCGCCGGTGTGAGCGGCATCGTGATCTGGCCCGCCACCTTCGTGGTCCCCATAGCGATGACCTTGTTCGTCATCTGCTCGGCCATCGACATCTACGGAGACCTCCGCCGGGCCTGCAGGAAGCCGGACACGCGTTCCACATCTCCCGAGGAGGCCTGACATGACTGACGTGCTCGTGCCCACTGCTACCGGTGCCACCACGGCTCCGCGCGGGGACCGTCGCAGCTGGGCACTTCTCGCAGCCCTGCTGCTGAGCATCTTCGTCCCGGCGATCTTGATGTTCACCGACGTGGAACGTGAGGAGGTCGGCCTGCTGAGCATCGTCATGATGCTCGGGCTGATCTTCATCAAGGCGCCGGTCGCCGCCGCACTGATGATCCCCGGTTTGCTCGGGACACTGTCGCTGCGCGGGTTCCCGGCCATGCAGAGCGGACTGACCGACCTGCCCTACAACGCCACCGCGACCTGGACGCTCAGCGTCATCCCGATGTTCGTGCTCATGGGGCTGCTGCTGTGGCAGTCCGGCATCACCACGAGGGTCTACGACACCGGTCGCACTTGGCTGGGCTGGTTGCCCGGCGGTCTTGCTATTGGAACCACTTTCGCTGGCGCCGGACTGGCAGCAGTGAGCGGCTCGTCCATCGCGACGACGTACGCTCTGGCACGGGTGGGAGTGCCCGAGATGATCAAGGCGGGCTACGACCGGCGTCTGGCGATCGTCGCAGTCGCGGTCTCCGGCCTGCCGGGCCAACTGATCCCGCCGAGCATCATGCTCGTGATCTATGCCGGGATCGCCGAGGTCCCCGTCGGTCCGCAGCTGATGGCGGGGATAGGTCCGGGCGTTCTGGTCGCCGTCGTCTTCGCGTTGGTGCTCGCAGGCATGAGCATCGTTCGGCCGAGGCTGGTCAACGTCTCGGGGCAGGCCGACGACGCACCGGCCGTCACCTGGACGGACCGTTGGCGGAGCCTCGGCAGTGCATGGTCGATTCCGCTGCTGATCGGCATCATCATCGGCGGCATCTACAGCGGCACCTTGACGGTGACGGAGGCAGGCGCCGTTGCGGCCCTGGTGGCCGTCGTGCTGACCCTCTTCTACAAGCGCAAAGACCGACCGTTCGCGGCGATCGGCCAGGCCTCGATGAGCACCGTGGCCTCCACCGGCGCGATCTTCCTGCTGATCATCGGCGCAACCATGTTCTCCCGAATGTTGACGCTGTCCGGGGTCACCCGGTCGATCGGCGACTGGATCATCGGGATGGACCTGGTCGCATGGCAGTTCCTCCTCCTGATGGCAGCGATCTACCTGGTCATGGGCATGTTCCTCGACCCGCTGGCGATGATGCTGCTGACGGTCCCGATCCTCGTTCCGACTCTGGAGCTGCTGGACATCTCGCTGCTCTGGTTCGGAGTCTTCGTGGTCTTCATGGGTGAGCTGGCGGTGCTCACCCCGCCGGTCGGGATCTTGGCGTACATCATCCACAACATCACCAAGGATCCGGTGGTCAACCGCGGCACTCCGATTTCGCTGCGGGACGTCTTCGTCGCGATCGCCTGGCTGATGCCGGCGGCGATCTTGATCGTCGTGATCCTGATCGTGTTCCCCGAGATCGCGACCTACCTTCCCGACCACACCGGACAGGGCTAACCGGTAGCCGCACCGCGCGCTGCCCATTTCTCCTCGGGATGTTCACCAACCACCCACCCCGTGCCGAGTCATCTGTCCGGCACACGAACGAGCAGAGGTAGACCATGTCCATCGCATCCAGGACCAGGAATCACCGGCGGAAACCGGCGCGGTGCGCAGCGTTGGCCCTTGCCGCCACGCTGGCGCTCAGCGCCTGCGGAGGCGGAGCGGGAGCCAGTGACGAGGGCGAGGGGGTCGAGTTCGGCGCCAGCAAGGACGAGTACCAGGCCGCGTTCGAGGACGTCGACCCGATCACGATCGTCACCCAGACGGCGGGCGCTCAGGGGACAGTGACCAGCGCCTACTTCGAGGCCTACCAGGAGGCTGTCACTGACTGGTCCGGCGGCAAGATCGAGTTCGAGACCAACTACTCCTACTCGATCGCGCCCCCGATCGAGGTGAGTGACGCAGTCGCTGACGGTCGTCTCGACCTGTCGTACACGATCCCGGCCTACCAGCCCGATGAGCTGCCGGCGAGCAACGCCCTGATCGACCTCAGCATCATGGCCGACCAGACCCCTCTTGTCGGCGTTCTGCAGTTGCTCGGCTGGTCGATCCAGACCTCGACGGCCTCGGACGAGATCCTGGCCGAGTTCGAGAACCTCGGCCTCCACCCCTTGGTGCCTGACTATGCGCTGGGACCTGACGCACTGTTCTGCACTGAACCCCGCTCTTCGCTGGCCGACCTCGATGGAGTCACCTCACGGATGGGGACGCGTCTGAACGCTGAGCAGTTCGACGCGCTCGGCATGGAAGGAGTCAGCGTCGATCTGACCGAGGCTTTCGAGGCGCTCCAACGAGGAGTGGTGGACTGCACCGTTGCGAACCCGCTGACGGCCTCGTTGACCGGGATGTTCGAGATCGCGCCGTATGCACGGATCGCCCCGACCGCCGGCTTCTCAGGGGGAATGGGTGCGATGGTCATCAACGACTCCTTCTGGGAGTCCCTGCCGCTGGTGGCCCGTCAACTCTTGCATGACCGGCTCGACGTCTTCATCAAGGAACAGATCGGTAGCACACTCAACGCCATCGCAGAGACCGTGGAGGCCACTGCTGCCAACGGTGGGGGCCTGGAGCCTTTCGACGACGATGTCGTGACAGCTCTGGAGGAGGAGAACGAGAGCTTGATCGACGCGAGTCGTGAGGAGTTGGCCGGAGTCTCGGACCCGAACGCGTTCGTCGACACCTCGCAGCAGAACATGGACACCTGGCGTCAGGTCGCGATCGAGGACCTTGGGTTCGATCCGGACATGACGGCCGAGGAGTTCGTCGAGTGGTACGCCGACAATGACTTGGATGTCTTCGACCCCTTCATCGAGCGCCTCTTCGAGGAAGCGATGAACAACGTGCGGCCCTCCTGAGTCGTCCCGACATCAGGTGCCGGGGCCGCGCCACCCCTGCGGGATCACTGCACCTTGTCCGGCGCCGGCAACAGGTCGAGCTCGTGCTGCCTGCGGTAGTCCTCGAACTCGTCGCGCGAGATCGCTTCGAAGAGACTTCGGGTGGCGTCGAGGTCGAGGAGCACGACGCTCTGGCCGTCGATGGTGTCGGTGCCGTTGTGGGGCGCGGTCAGGAAGAGGAACTCGCCGGCGCCCTGCGTCGTGGCCGTCGTGGTGAGGCTCCGGAGCAGGCCGTTGTCGAAGCCTGAGTCGAGGACGGCAAGCTCGGAGAGGTCGCCGATCAGGCTGGTCAGCTTCGCGGGATTCGTCCGGCCCTCGGCGACGGCGTCCTCGAGCACGGTCCGCAGGAAGTGTTGCTGACGGTCGATCCGGTCGAAGTCGCCGTTGGGCAGTGACTTGCGGTCACGCACGTAGGCCAGCGCTTCCGCGCCCTGCAGCGTCTCGGTCCCGTCCGTGGTCGGCACCTCGACACCGCCGAGGGTCCTGGTTACCTCGGCGAAGCCCTCGAAGTCGATGACGCCGACGTGATCGATGAAGACGCCGACCGTGTCCTCCAGCGTGTGGACCAGCAGTTCGGGTCCGCCGTAGGAGAACGCGGCGTTGAGCTTGGCGTCGCCGTGACCGGGTATCTCGACCCAGGAGTCGCGCGGGAGCGAGACGACCTGGCTGTGGTCGCGGTCGGCGGAGAGGTGCCAGATCATCATGGTGTCGCTGCGGAAGCTGCCCTCGACCCACTCACCGCTCTGCAGCTGCTCGCGCAGGTCGTGGCCCCCGCCGTTGTCGACGCCGATCAGCAGGACGTTCATCGCCTCGGTCTCGACACGGTCCGGGCGGTCCGCCCGGTCGAGGTCGGCGTCGAACCGCGGCACCTCGGAGAAGCGGTGGTTGAGCACCGCGAGCCAGGTGCCGAGGCCTACCACCAGCACCAGCGCGAGGACGCAGAGCACGGTGAGCGCGCGGTGTCGCCGTACGAACCCCATCATCGAAAGTCCCACGTCGATTTCTCCCGAGTGCAGCGACGTCGGCGGGTCAGGCCGATCGGAGACCTGACCATATTGACACGTAGGGGCGTAGCCTGCGATATGTCAGACGTTGCCGGGGGCAGCGACAAGAATGCCGACGCTAGAGCTCTTTCTCGGGGGGAGTTGTTAGTCGATGCAGCGTGATGACTTCGATGTACGCACATTTCCAGGTATCGACGCCGTCGGTCTGAGCGAGACAAGCGCTCGGCTCCGTGTCGCGATCGTGACCGAGGAGATCATCGGTCCCGTCCGCAACGGCGGGATCGCGTCGACGTACTACCACCTGGCCAGGGGTCTGGCTGCCCGCGAGCACGAGGTCCACGTCCTCTTCCTCAAGGGACCGGTCGTCCAGGACGAGACGCCGGAGCACTGGGTGGAGAAGTACGCCGAGTTCGGCGTCCAGCTCCACTACCTCGACATCGCCGACAGCGCGGTGTGGGGGCCCGCGCCGGTCTGGCAGCGCCGTTACGCCGGCGCCTACGAATGGTTGCGCGACCAGGAGCCGTTCGACGTCGTCCACACCTCGGAGTGGCGCGGAGGTCTGGTCTACGCGCTGATGGCCAAGCGGCTGGGACTCGGGTTCCGCGACACGCTCTTCCTGGTGAAGACGTCCTCGCCCTACATCTGGAACCGCCACTACCAGATGCAGCCGATCACCGAGGGGCACCTGGTCACCGCCGCCCACGCCGAACAGAAATGCGTGGAGCTCGCCGACGCGGTGATCGGCGGGTCGGCCCACCTGATCTCGTTCATGGACCGGATCGGCTACCGACTGCCGTGCGACAACGTCTTCGTGCAGCCCAACATCGTCGACTTCTCCAACGTCGAGGTGGAGGACCGCCGCTCCGGGCGGCCACGAGAGCACGGCGACCTCGTCCGTACCCGCGACCTGGTCTTCTTCGGCCGGCTCGAGGCGCGCAAGGGCATCGAGGTCTTCTGCAGCGCGATCGACCTTCTCCATGAACGAGGTCAGGTGCCGGACTCGGTGACCTTCCTGGGCAAGTGGGGAAGCAGGCTGCCCGCCCAGGGCGGCCTCACCCCGGAGGAGTACGTCGCCGAGAAGGCGCTGACGTGGGAATGTCCCGTCACCACGGTGACCGACCTCAACCAGCCCGCGGCGCTCGCCCTGCTTTGTGAGAGGGACGTGATCGCGGTGATGCCGTCCCTCATCGAGAACTCGAGCATGGCGGTCTACGAGACCCTCGAGCAGCGCGTCCCGTTCATCGCCTCGTCGGTGGGCGGGACGCCCGAGCTGATAGCCGAGGAGGACCACGCGACGTGCCTCGTCGAACCCACGGCGCAGGCGCTGGCGGACCGACTGCAGGCCGCTCTCCGCGACGGTCAGGTGATCGCCCGCCCGAAGTTCAGCAACGAGGACAACCTCAAGGTCTGGTACGGCTTCCACGCGCACCTCGGCGCTCTGATCGAGGAGCACGGTCGCAGCGAGGCTGTCGCGCAGCTGGTCGGCGCCATCGACGGTCCCGCGGAGCCGGTGGAGACCATCAGCCTGGTCGCGCTCGTGCGTCGCGGGGACTGTCTCGACGACCTCGTCAAGGCGCTCCACGCCCAGACCCCCGACGAGATCGTGCTCGGGTACGGCGACGCCCTCTCCCGCACCGAGACCACCAAGGCCCACGAGGCCCTCGTCGAGACCGGCGCGAGGGTGGCGGTCGTCAACTGCGTCGGCCAGACCGCCGGCCGCGCGCTCGCCGAGCTCGTCGCGGCCCAGACCTGCGAGGTGATGGTCGTCGCCGACGGGGTGAGCGCGATCCCCCAGTTCGGGTTCTTCGACGCCGCACGCCAGGGCCTGAGCCAACGCACCGACTGCCTCTTCACCACCTTCTTCAGCACCGACGACGCGACCGTCGGGATGCCGATCGGCGGCGACGTCGCCTCGCAGGTGCTCACCTCCCGGGCCTACGGTCCCGAAGTGGTCGCGCTGCGCCGCGACACCTACGACGCGGTCGGCGAGTTCGAGCCGTACGACGCTCGTCACGGCATCGTCCACGAGTACGTCACCCGGGCTGCCGAGCACGGCCACGACCTCCTCGTGCTCCCCGAACAGCTGCTGTCGTGGCCCGGCGCGGCGCCGGAGTCGCGCGAGCTGCAGGCGGACCCGCTCTACAGCTACCTGAAGTCCAAGCCACTGATCGACAGCTCGGTCGACCTCTCCCAGCGGAAGGTGCTGCTGGCCGCCCTTCACCAGGCGGGCAGAGGGGCCGGCGGTGTGGACGAGAAGCTGCTCCGCGCCACCCCGATCTCGGAAGAGGAGAGTCACTGGCTCACGCCGGCGACCTGGGACCCCGAAGACGTCAGCGGCGCCCACCTCCGGCGGCTCATCCTCGGGCTGGACGAAGCGCACGACGAGCTGTGGCTCTACGCCCGTGGGCCGGGGGAGCGGCGCCTTCTCGTGAAGGGCGAAGAGATGGTGTGCGATCTGGTCACCAGCCACGGCGTCGAAGGCACCCACGACCATGTCACGCTGTCGACGTTCCGGGTGCCGGAGAGCTGGGAGGCAGGGTCGTCGTACCCGCTGCTCTGGGGCCTCTACGACGGCGAGGAGAAGCTGCGCAACATCTTCTTGCGCATCAACAAGATCGGCGGCGCGACGTACGCCCTCTCCGGTCGCAACCCGGTCCTCTCCTCCCGTGCTCTGACCGAGCTCGTCGACCGGCAGCCGGCCAGCTTCCCCGGCGACCCCGAGCGCGACGAGCCGCTTCCGCCGCCGGATCCGACGGACGAGTACGTCGACCAGGCGGTCGCCGCCGCGCTCCAGTTCGTCAAGGAGCGTGCCGACGCCGACCCCGTGCAGATCCTCGAGCGCAGCCGCGGCCTGCTGATGAGCCCTCCGGTGGGCGACCCGCTGCCGATCTCGCCGCGCTCCGGCCTCAAGCCGCCCGAGGAGGGAGAGGGCTGGCTGCCCGGCGACTGGCTGATGGGGTGGGCTTGGGACCGTGAGGATCGCGCGCGGATCCTGCACGTCGCCGTGATGCGTGGTCCGGAGGTGCTCCTCATGGCCCCCGCCGACGCGACGGACCGCTCGCTCGAGGAGGTTCCAGGCCGGGGAGCCCACGCGTTCCAGATCCCCGTGCTGCCCGAGTTCCTCGATGCCGACCGGCTGCGTTTGGAGATCTGGGAGGGGCGGACGCGTGTGTACCGTGGCGGGCTCCACGTCGACCGGGAGGGCGAGGGCGAGCCGATGCTTCGCCGTGATCGCCCGAAGCCCGCGCCGCCGAAGGACAGCGGCGACGCTGGAACCGAGATCGTGGGCAGGAAGGAGCGTTGGTGGAGACGACTGGTCGGCACCGGCTGGGCCGGGGCATCGTAGGCGGCGGCTTCCTTGCTGCACTCGACATCCCGGCGACCGCGCGGCGGATGCGGGAGGGTGATGTAGCACCCGGGATGCTGTCCTTCGCCGAGCGCGCGCTGCTCCATGAGGTGGTGCGCCGGACCTGGCGTGGGGACGGCGCGATCATCGACGGCGGAAGCTTCTTCGGCTCCTCGATCGTCGCCTCGGCGGAGGGGATGCTCGCCGGGCACGCGCTCGGCGACGTACCGAGGGTCCGCTTCCCCGACGGCAAGCCGATCCACGGGTACGAGCTCGGGTACCTGCCGGCGCCGGCCAACGAGAAGGCCGACCGGCGGAGGGTATACGCCGGCGGGGTCGAGTACTTCCTGGGCGACAGCTTCGTGCCGATCCTGGAGAAGAGCGTCGCACCCTTCGAGGACCTGGTGTCGC
Organism: Nocardioides sp. BGMRC 2183; assembly: GCA_008123405.1. Classification (GTDB taxonomy): domain Bacteria; phylum Actinomycetota; class Actinomycetes; order Propionibacteriales; family Nocardioidaceae; genus Nocardioides. The sequence goes on along the minus strand of VSSA01000003.1, from coordinate 202,612 downwards.
TGCACATCGGAGACCTCAACGACGAGTCCTGGGACGGATCCCCGATCGAGATCGCGTTCATCGACGTCTGCAAGACGGTGCAGCTCAATGCCCACGTCTCCAAGGAGTTCTACCCCGCCCTCATCCCGGGGGCGTCGACGCTGATCAACCAGGACTTCTTCTTCGACCGGCTCCCGTGGATCCGGGTCACCATGGGCTACCTCAAGGACTACTTCCGTTGGGAGGGCCAGGTCTTCCTCAGCTCGGTCTACCGCAACATCAAGGCGGTACCTGCCGACGTCGCCGCGATCGACCCGTTCCGCGAGGGGACCTACGAGGAGTGCCTCGAGTTGCACGACGCCATCGAGTATCCCGGCATCGAACGGCGGACCGAGTATCTGCTCGCGCTCTCCCGTGCCTACCTGCGGGCGCTCAAGCACCGCAAGGACGAGGCGCTCGACGCGCTCAGGGTCGTGGCGGACGACTACGCCGATCTCCTCGGCGACGAGGACAATCCGCGCGGCAACCAGTTCCGCTTCGACCGCGCGGTGCGTCAGATCTCCAACGGCAACATCTTCAAGGTTTCGTGAGGTATCGATGACCGAAGTGACCGAAGGCGCGATGGAAGCGGCCAAGGCGGCCGTCGCGGAGAAGGACTGGACGGATGCGCGCAGGCTGCTCGCCCCCGTGGTCGCGGAGAACCCGAACGGCGTGGGAGCGTTCATGCTGGCGCGGGCGGAGCTCGAGCTGGGGCGTCCGGACATTGCGGCCCCGCTGGTAGCCGCGTTCCGGGCGTGGCGGCCGCGGCATGTCGGTGCCCGGGTCCTCGCAGCCCGCGTCCACCTGGCCAACGATCAACTCGACGAGGCGGAGGCAGAGGCGCGGACCGCGCTCGAGCTGGACCCCGAGGCGCCCGCGCCACCGCGTCTGCTCGACCGCATCGCCGCGGCTCGTGCGGTCGCTGACGCCGAGCGCCATCTGGCCGTCGTGAACGAGCAGCACGTCGCGGCCCGGGCCACCGGGCCCACACCCGAGCTCCTGGAGGCGGCGCGGGCGCTCCAGCGGTGCGAGCCGGGACCGGACTGGACCAAGGACCCCCGGCAGGCGACGATCGCCTACTTCCATCACGCACCGGACCTCGAGTGGGCGCTGCGCAACTACGACGCACACCTCGTCGACATCTCCACCCGCTTCGACTACGTGGCGTGGCCGAAGCGGATCCAGCAGTACGTGCGCGGCAAGTCGGTCCTCGACGTCGGCTGTGGCTTCGGTGGCTTCGGCATGGGCTTCCTCATCGCGGGCACCCGCTCGTACGCCGGGCTCGACCCCGCGATGGAGCTGGACAGCAGCCGCGCCAAGAACAAGCGACTGCGCAAATGGGCCGACATGGGTGTCACTCCACGCCAGATCGCCGATGCGCTGCCCGCGATCCGGCTCTTCCAGAGCTCTTCGGAGGACAAGTCGTTCGACGAGACCTTCGACACGATCGCACTGCACAACGTCACCGAGCACCTGATGCAGCTCGAGGAGGTGCTCCACGGACTGACCCGGCTGTGCAGGCCGGACACGGACGTCGTCTTCCACCACCACAACTACTACTGCTGGAACGGCCACCATCTGCCACCGAACCAGCCGGCTCAGCTCGACGTCGACAATCCCCGGCACCAGGCTGTCTACGACTGGCGGCACATCGACGCACTACCGCACCTGCCCGAGGACCACTACGTGATGACCAACCTCAACCGGGTCCGGCTCGATGAGCTCAAGGAGGTCACGGAGAGGTACTTCGACATCGTCCGCTGGGACGAGGTGCCCTCCAGCCAGGCGACCCTCGACCGGCTGACGCCGCACGTGCTCGATCGGGTCCGTGACGTGGTGCCGGACATCACCGAGCGCGAGCTCAGCGTCAACGCGGTGCTCGGGGTGGCCAGGCCGAGGTGACGCGGGCGGGGCGGACGCCGGCGCTCTCGCGCCGGGTCGTACTGCTCGGCGGCACCCTCGCCGTCACTGCTGCGGCATGCACCACCGAGGAGGAGCCACGGGGTCGGCAGCACTGCTTCTCGGCCGCCGACCACCAGCAGGGGCTCGACGGGATCCGGGTCTTCCAGCAGGCGCCGCCGCCGGCGGACGACGCGACCGACCAGTCCTACCGCTACTGGCCGTGCACCGACGCAGCGACCTCACAGGACTTCGGCCGATCGACCTGGACCGAGGGCAACACCTGGGCCTTCGTCTGGGCCAACCGCTGCAATGCCGGGACGGCGTGGAACAAGAAGCCGAACCCGCTCCCCGCACCGCGCGAGTACGTCGACGACCTCGAGTGCCGTGCGGTGTTCTCCACGCACGCCAGAGCCAACGCCGCCACGCGCTGCCAGGTCCGCTACCTCCTGGGCATGGACCAGGCGAGCTGTCTGGCGCCGTGGCTCGAGGTCGGAGGGGAGGCGGCGGACGCCCTCACCGACGCCGACTTCCGTGGCAGCCCGGGTGATCACTGCCCGTCCACCTCCGCGTGGGGCGATGAGGCCTACCGCGTGATGGTCGACAAGGTCCTCCTCCCGGCCGTCCGGCTCACCGAGGGCGTCAACGCCGACCACCGATTGGGCGTGGTGCTCGACTACGAGGTCCAGGACGGCAGGAGCCCGGAGGTCACCGAGGCGTTCGTGCACGCGCTCGCGCACGACTTCACCGGCACCGGCAAACAGCTCTTCCTGCTCACCAACCCGTTCAACGCTCCCACCCAGCAGCACACCGGCTTCACGGCCGCGAACCTGCCACGCATCCTGGCCGACGTCGACCACCTCGGCGTCTTCTTGTGGGCCGGCAGCCCCGACGGCGGCGTCGCAGCCTCCTATGCGACCCAGCTCCAGATGCTCGGCCCGCCGGTGGAGACCGACGTCAGCAAGCTGGTGCCGATCTTCGAGCTCGGCGAACCCGGCACGACGCTGGACGACGCCCGCTGGCTGCACGAGACGCTCCACGCCGACGGGCCGCACCCGGACAAGGTGATGTTCTGGCGGCACTACGCCGAGCAGGGCGGGTCGTGTGACACGACCACCAACCAGAAGATCTCGCTGGTCTGCTTCGGGGAGTGAGCCCGTTCTGAGACCTTCTCACGGACCGGGTTCTGCAACCGCGTGCCTGGCGCGCCCTCCGGTCCCGCCAGGGGAGTAAGAAGGGGTCATGCCACAGACGCCCTTCGAGCTCTTCGACATCGACAGCCTCCTCTCCGAGGAGGAGGTGGCCATGCGCCAGACCGTCCGGTCCTTCGTCGAGACCCGGGTCCGTCCGGGCGTCGCCGAGTGGTACGAGTCGGCGACGATCCCGGTCCGGGAGCTGGCGCTGGGCCTGGGCGAGCTGGGGGTGCTCGGGATGCACCTGGAGGGCTACGGCTGTGCCGGGACGAGTGCGACGGCCTACGGGCTGGCCTGTCTGGAGCTGGAGGCCGCCGACTCCGGTCTGCGCTCGCTGGTCTCGGTGCAGGGGTCCCTGGCGATGTTCGCGATCTGGAAGTGGGGGAGCGAGGAGCAGAAGGAGGCCTGGCTGCCGCGGATGGCTGCGGGTGAGGTGCTCGGATGCTTCGGACTGACCGAGCCCGACTTCGGCTCGAACCCGGCCGGGATGCGCACCCGCGCGGTCCGCGACGGCGACGGCTGGGTGTTGACCGGCACCAAGATGTGGATCACCAACGGCTCGATCGCCGACGTCGCCGTGGTCTGGGCGCAGACCGAGGAGGGCATCCGCGGCTTCGTCGTGCCCACCGATACGGAGGGATTCACGGCGCCGGAGATCAAGAGGAAGATGTCGTTGCGTGCCTCGGTGACCAGCGAGCTGGTGCTGGACGGAGTGCGGCTGCCCGCGACGGCGGCCTTCCCGGAGGTGCGCGGACTGAAGGGCCCGCTGTCGTGCCTCAACGAGGCCCGTTTCGGGATCGTGTACGGCGCCCTCGGCGCGGCGCGCGACTGCCTGGAGACTGCGATCGGCTACGCGCGGGAGCGGGAGATCTTCGACAAGCCGCTGGCGTCGTACCAGTTGACGCAGGCGAAGCTGGCCGACCTGAGCCTCGAGCTCGGGAAGGGCATGCTGCTGGCGTTGCACCTGGGGCGGCTCAAGGACGCCGGCACGTTGCGTCCCGAGCAGGTCAGTCTCGGCAAGCTCAACAACGTCCGCGAGGCGATCGCGATCGCCCGGGAGTGCCGCACCATCCTGGGTGCCGCCGGGATCACCTTGGAGTATCCGATCATGCGCCACGCCAACAATCTGGAGTCGGTGCTGACCTACGAGGGCACCTCGGAGGTGCACCAGCTGGTGATCGGGCGGGCGCTCACCGGCGAAACTGCGTTCCGGTGAGCGCCTGAGACCTGCCAGTTCGGCGCCGGGCCTGTGCTGGCGGCCGACGAGCTCTGCTGCGGTTCTACCGGACCATGCTGTTGCCGTGCTCGACGGCCAGGCGCGCGCGCACGCTCAGCAGCGTCTCGACGATCAGGTCCTCGCGTCGGGTGTCCAGGCGGCTGGCTGGCACCGCCACGCTGAGGCCGTCGACCGCGGGCCGGGCGAAAGGGAGCGCGACACCGAAGCAGCGCACGCCGATGCAGGATTCGTCGCTCTCCGCGGCGTAGCCGACCTCAGCGGCCACCACCATCATGTCGAGGACCCGGTCCTTGTCAGTCACCGTGTGCGTGGTGATCGGCTCGATGTGGTCGGGGATCAGGGAGGTCCGATAGTCCACCGGGTGCTCGGAGAGGATCGCCCGCCCCAATGCGGTGGAGTACGCCGGCAGCCGGCGCCCGACCGGCGAGTGCATCCGCAGCGGATGTGCGGACTCCCGCTTGGCGGTGTAGATGACGTCGGGACCGTTCAGCCGGCCGAGATTGACCGTCTCGTCGGTGGCCGCGGCGACTTCGTCGATCACGGCGGAGGCGCGGGCCAACACCGGATCGGCGGAGAGGTAGGCGGAGCTGACCACGAGGGCATTGATGCCCAGTCGATAGACGCTGCCGGTCGGGTCGGTCTGCAGCCAGCCACGGTCGAGCATGGTCCGCAGCAGCGCGTGCAGGCTGCTTTTCGGGATGCCCAGCCGGGTGGAGAGCTGGAGCTGGGTGCCGGGGCCGTTGGCCGCGATCTCGTCCAGCAGGTCGAGTGCGCGCGCCGCCGATTTGACCGGCCCTGCCGCGCTTGTTCCGTTGTTCACGGTCTGAGGCTGCACAGCGCTCGACCCCCTGTCTAGTGATCCGTCCCGAACCGGTAGAACCAATCTACCTGGGTTCGCATATGTGGACAAGTTTCTACCTCTTGACCAGTGACCGCGATCACGTGTAGCGTCCCGTTCACAGATACGAACGAAGTTCAAGAACGCAAGGAGCCCCCCAAAGTGATCCAGGTCCGATATTCGACGTCGCCGTCGAGCGCAGAGACCGCACGTGCTGCGGAGCTCCGTGAGAACTACCTGCTCGACGACCTCTTCGTCGAGGGCGAGGTGAACGGGGTCTACACCCACGACGACCGGATGGTGATCGGCGGAGCCGTTCCCGGACGCGAGACGCTCGCGCTCCCGGCCTGGGAGGAGGTGCTCGGCGTCAGCTCCCACCTCGAGCGCCGTGAGCTCGGGATCATCAACGTCGGCCAGACCGGCCACGTCCTGGTCGACGACGAGAAGTACGAGCTGGACCACCTCGATGGCCTCTACGTCGGTCGCGGCAGCGAGGTCTCCTTCGCCGGCGCGGACGCCGCCTTCTACTTCGTCTCCGCGAACGCGACCTCCACGCACCCGACCACGGCGCTGGGTCACGCCCAGATCGAGCCGCTGGCTCTCGGCGCCCCGGAGAGCGCCAACGAGCGCAACCTGTTCCGCTACGTGTGGGGCCAGGAGGTCGAGACCGCCGTGCTGCAGTTCGGCGTGACGGTCATCGCCGAGGGCTCGGTGTGGAACACGATGCCGCCGCACCTGCACGACCGCCGCACCGAGATCTACATGTACGTCGACCTCGCCGAGGACCAGAAGGTCTTCCACTTCCTCGGCCAGCCCGGCGCCACCCGCCACCTGGTGCTCGGCAACCGCCAGGGCGTGATCTCGCCGCCGTGGTCGATCCACTCGGGCGTCGGCACCGGCTCCTACGCCTTCATCTGGGCGATGGCCGGCGAGAACAACTGCTACACCGACCTCGCCGCCGTACCGCTCGACGAGCTCTGAGGATCCCTGAGGATGAGTGCACTCTTCGACCTGACCGGACGCTGCGCGGCCGTCACCGGTGCCGGACGTGGTCTGGGTCGGGCGGTGGCGCTCGGCCTGGCCGGGGCCGGGGCGGACCTGGTGCTGCTCGGTCGGCCCGGCAGCCAGACCTCCACCGAGAAGGAGATCCGCGACCTCGGCCGGGATGTCGAAGTCGTCGAGGTCGACATGGCCGACCATGAGGCCGTCCAGCGGGTCGGCGCCGAGGTGGCGGCCCGCCGGGAGGTCGAGGTGCTGGTCAACAACGCCGGCATCATCGACCGCGAGGACTCCGTCGACGTCGAGGCCGAGGCCTGGCAGCGGGTGATCGACGTCAACCTCACCGGGCTCTTCCTGCTCAGCCAGCGCTTCGGCGCAGCGATGCTGGAGCGCGGCCACGGCAAGGTCGTTAACATCGCCAGTCTGCTCACCTTCCAGGGCGGCATCCGGGTGGCGTCCTACGCCGCCAGCAAGCACGGTGTCGCCGGCGTCACCAAGGCGCTCGCCAACGAGTGGGCCTCGAGGGGCGTCCAGGTGAACGCGATCGCGCCGGGCTACATGGTCACCGACAACACGACCGCCCTGCGTGAGGACCCCGAGCGCTCCCAGGCGATCCTCGAGCGGATCCCGGCCGGTCGCTGGGGCTCGGCCGAGGACATCGCGGGTGCCGCGGTCTTCCTCTCCTCCCGTGCCTCCGACTACGTCAACGGCCACGTGCTCGTGGTGGACGGAGGCTGGATGGCTCGCTGACCGCACCCGACCACGTCCATCGCCGCTCGGGGCACCAAAGGAAAACCCCTTCATCACCCCGCCGGAGACCCCGGCACCAAGAAAGAGGATCGACGATGATTCGCATCTCCCGTCCTGCGGGCGCATTGCTCAGTCTGGGCCTGGCAGCCGCCGCTCTCGCCGGCTGCTCCGAGGCCGCCACCTCCGGTGGCAGCAGTGACGCCGGCGCCTGCGACCCGGCCGACGTTCAGCTGGTCGGCCAGGTCCGCAACGAGTCCAACCCCTACGAGGCCTCCTGGCTCGACGGCGGCGACGCGTTCGCCGAGTCGGTCGACCTCGAGCAGCAGCGCCTGACGTACGACGGCGACTCCACCAAGCAGCAGGAGCAGATCCGCCAGCTGCTGGCCGGTGACACCGAGTGCCTGGTGATGAACGTGCTGCCCAACGGCGACGCCGACACCACCCCGATCGTCGAGGGTGCCGAGCAGGCCGGGGCCTACCTGGTCACCCAGTGGAACAAGCCGGCCGAGCTGAGCCCGCTCGACTACGACTACTGGATCAGCCACATCACCTACGACGGCGTCGACTCCGGTCAGCAGATCGGCGACGCGCTGGCCGAGGCGATCGGCGGCTCCGGCGGCATCATCGCGCTGCAGGGTGTCCTCGACACCGCTGCCGCCAAGGACCGGTTCGCCGGCCTGGAGGCCTCGCTCGAGGCCAACCCGGACATGAAGCTGCTCGACGACCAGACCGCGAACTTCTCGCGGGACGAGGCGCTCGCCGTCACCAAGACGCTGCTCGCCAAGCACGGCAACGACATCAAGGGCATCTGGGCCGCCAACGACGACATGGCGCTCGGTGCGCTCCAGGCGCTCGAGCAGGCCGGTCGTGCGGGCGACGTCGCCGTGGTCGGCATCGACGCGGTTCCGGACGCGCTGACCGCCATCGAGAACGGTGAGATGACCGCGACCGTCTCCAGCGACGGCCCGTGGCAGGGCGGTGTCGGTCTCGCGATCGGCTACTGCGTGGCCACCGGTGAGCTGGAGATGGAGGACATCGCCGACGAGGACCGTGCGTTCTACGCCGAGCAGTTCCTCATCAACGACGAGAACGTCGCCGACTTCGCCACCCCGGAGACCGACTCGGCCGACTTCGAGTGCGACAACGTCTTCAACCGCGCAGTGGGTCCGCTGTCGTGACCATGACATCCCCCGCCGAGGACGTTGACGTCGCCGCGGCGCGCCCCCAGCCTCGGCGGGGGGTGTCCCTCCGGGATGCCGGTCCGCCCATCGCACTGGTCGTCGTCTTCCTGGTCTTCGCCGCGCTGAGCTCCCAGTTCCGCAGCATCGAGAACATTCAGAACATCCTGGACGCCGCAGCAGTCCTCGGCGTGGTCACCTGTGGCATCACGTTCGTGCTGATGATGGGGTCCATCGATCTCTCCTCACCCGGCGTGATGGGTGCCTCCGCGCTCGCGGTCGCCCTGCTCGTCCAGAACAATCGCAACGACAACGACTTCGGCCTGCTCGGGGTCGCGCTGGCGGTGGCGCTCGGCGCCGCCCTCGGCGCGCTCAGCGGATCGGCCCTGGTCCTGCTCAAGGTGCCGTCCTTCATGACGACACTCGGCGTCTCCGCGATCGGACTGGGCATCGCGACCTTGATGTTCTCCGGTGTCCAGCCCAACATCTCCGACGAGATGCTCGGCTCCTGGGCCACCGAACGGCTGATCGGTCTCTCCTACCTGACCTGGATCGCCATCGGCTGCATCCTGCTCGGGTGGCTGATCCAGCGCTACACCCGCCTGGGCCGCTACGCCTTCGCGATCGGCGGCGCCGAGGAGGTGCTCTCGCTCTCGGGCGTGAAGGTCGCGCCCTACAAGGTCGCGGTCTTCACCCTCGCCGGCGCCTTCTACGGCCTCGGCGGCGTGATGGTCACCAGTCAGCTCGGCGCCGGCCTGGTGCAGGCCGGTGACGGCTACGACTTCTCCGCGATCACCGCGGCCGTCGTCGGCGGCACGCTGCTCATCGGCGGGCGCGGCGGTGTGCTCCACTCCGCGGTCGGCGTACTGCTCATCGTGGTGCTGACCAACGGCCTGGTGCAGATCGGCGTCAGTCCCTACTGGCAGGGCGGTGTGCAGGGCTTCATCGTCGTCGCCGCGGTCGCCGCCGCGGTCATCCCCCAGCGTCGCAGGAATCAGGTGGTGAAGTGAGTATCGAGGTCGAGAGCCAGGCTGCGGCGTCCGTGCCCGCACGGGTGCCCGCGCTCGAGGTCAAGGGCCTGGTCAAGCACTACCCGGGCGTCAAGGCCCTCGACGGTGTGGACCTCGTGGTCCACCAGAACGAGGTGCTCGGCCTGGCCGGTGAGAACGGTGCCGGCAAGTCCACCCTGCTCAAGGCGCTGGTCGGCCTGGTCAAGCCGGACGCCGGCGAGATCTACGTCCGCGGTGAGAAGGTCAAGCTGCGCAGCGTCGACGATGCGGCCGTGCAGGGCATCGGGATGGTCTTCCAGGAGCAGTCCCTGGTGCCGAACCTCACCGCTGCGGAGAACATCGTGCTGGGCTCCGAGGGGGCTGGCGTCAAGGCCGGTCTCTACCGCTGGTCCGAGATGCGCCGGCTGGCGCAGGAGCAGTTCGACAAGATCGGCTCCCACATCGACCCGCTGGCCCGCACCGACACGCTCAGCTTCGCCGACCGCCAGATGGTCGAGATCGCGAAGGTGCTGCGGATCGAGCAGCGCAGTCAGCACCCGCCGGTGATCATTCTCGACGAGCCGACGTCGGTGCTGGAGTCGAAGGAGATCGAGACCCTCTTCACCCAGGTACGACGGCTGCGCGAGTTCGCCTCGGTCGTCTTCGTCTCGCACCGGCTCGACGAGGTGCTCGACGTGTGCGACCGGGTCGCCGTGCTGCGCAGCGGCCAGTCGGTCGGCGAGGTGCAGACGGAAGGCGCCCAGCCTGCGGACCTGCACAAGATGATGATCGGCTCCACCGGCTCCGACGACCACTACCACGAGGGTCTGGCCCAGCCGTCGGAGGAGGAGCGTCCACGGCTGACCGTGCGCGGTCTGTCCGCGAAGACCTTCCGCGACGTCAACCTCGACGTCCACGCCGGTGAGATCGTCGCCGTCGTCGGCGTACACGGGTCTGGCCGCGAGGACGTGTGCCGGGCGCTCTTCGGCGCCGAGCCGACCACTGCCGGCGAGGTCACCCTCGACGGCAAGAAGCTGGACCTGTCCGGCACCCGCGCCGCCTGCGCAGCAGGTGTCGGCTACGTGCCCGCCGAGCGCAAGATCGAGGGCATGGTCGGGCCGATGTCGGTCGCCGACAACATGACCCTCGCCAAGCAGAAGTCGCGCTGCAACGGACCGTTGGTCGTCCCGACCAAGCAGGCCACCCTGGTGGACCGCTGGATCGAGCGGCTCTCCATCCGTACGCCGAACCGGACCACCGCGATCCAGCGACTCTCCGGGGGCAACCAGCAGAAGGTCGTGCTGGCCCGCTGGCTGGTCGGCAACGACATCCGCCTGTTGCTGCTCGACCACCCGACCCGGGGCCTGGACATCGGGGCCCGCTCGGAGGTCTACCGGTTGATGCGCGAGCTCGCCAACAACGGCGTGGCCACCGTGCTGCTGGCCGACAGCCTCGAGGAGGCGATCGGCATGGCCGACCGGATCATCGTGATGAGCGACGGCAAGGTCGCCAGCGAGATGCCGTGCCGCACGGGCGCGAAGCCGACCCCGCTCGACCTGGTCAAGGAGATGGTATGACCTCCCCCGTCGTCGCCCGCCCGGCCGCAGAGCCGACCGTGGTCAAGGGCGGACCGAGCCTGTCGGCCCGGGTCACCTCGTTCATGCCGGTCATCGCCCTCGTGGTGCTGCTGGCCGCGCTGACCATTGCCGACCCCGGCTTCTTCACCCAGCGCAGCCTCACCGCCGCGTCGATGACCGCGGCACCGCTGATCGTGATGGCCGTCGGCGCCACACTGGTGGTGCTCTGCGGCGGCATCGACCTCTCGATCGCCGCGATGGCCTCGCTCTCCACGGTGTTTCTCGCGCTGTGGCTGCCCAGCCTGGGAGCCCTCTCCACACCGGCCGTGATCGCCGCGGCGGCTGCGTTCGGCGCCGTCCAGGGCGTGCTCCACGTGGTGCTGCGGATCCCGTCGTTCATCGTCACCCTCGGTGGGATGAGCGTCTTCTCCGCGATCGCACTGGTGGTCTCCGACGCCGGCACGGTGCCGGTCACCGACAACTCCACGCTCAACTGGCTCACCCTCTACCTGGGCGGCATCGTGCCGATGTCGGTCGTGGTGGCGCTGCTCGTGGTCACCGGGATCTGGGTGATCATGCGGTTCACCCCGATCCAGAGCTGGATCACCGCCACCGGCTACTCCGAATCGGCGGCACGTCTGGCCGGTTCACCGGTCGACTACGTCAAGATCGGCGCCTTCTGCGTCTCCGGCGCCTGCGCCGGCCTGGCCGCGGTGATGCTGGTCTCGCGCAACTTCAGCGGCAACCCGTCGATGGCCGACAACCTGCTGCTGCCCGCGGTCGCCGCGATCGTGGTCGGTGGCACGGCGATCACCGGTGGCCACGGCAGTGTCTGGCGCAGCGTCGCCGGCGCGCTCGTGGTGACCCTCCTCCGGGTCGGGCTTCCGATCGTCGGAGTGCCCTCGGCCTGGGAGCAGATCCTCTACGGCGCGATCATCGTCGCCGCCGTCGCCCTCACCCTCGACCGTTCGAAGGTGCTGATCATCAAGTAGCCACGCGGCCCGCGTCCTCAACCCGAACCGACAAGCCCCGTACGTCCCTCCACCGAGGGAAACCCCACAGGAAGGTCACCATGCCGAACGACAACCCCAACCTGCTCCCCGCCGTCACCTCGTTCCTGTCCTCGCCCAAGCAGCTGCTCATCGACGGCGAGTGGGTCGACGCCAAGGACGGCCAGACCTTCGACACGGTGAACCCGGCGACCGAGGAGGTCCTGGTCAAGGTGGCGCAGGCGTCCGCGGTGGACGCCGACCGCGCCGTCGTGGCCGCCCGCAACGCGTTCGAGGCCGGCTCCCCGTGGCAGCGGATGACGCCGCGCGACCGCTCGCACCTGCTGTGGCGCATCGGCGACATGATCGACGAGCGCACCGAGGAGTTCGCGCAGCTCGAGTCGCTGGACAACGGCAAGAGCCTGGCCTCGGCCCGCGGTGACGTCGGCGTCGCCGCCGAGCTCTTCCGGTACTTCGCCGGCTGGGCCACCAAGATGGAGGGCACCTCCATCCCGATGTCCGTTCCCGGCCGCGAGTTCCACGCCTACACCCGTCGCGAGGCGATCGGTGTCGTCGCCGGCATCGTGCCGTGGAACTTCCCGCTCACCATGGCCGCCTTCAAGGTCATCCCGTCGATCACCGCGGGCAACACGGTGGTGCTCAAGCCCGCCGAGCAGACCCCGCTGACCGCGCTGTACCTCGGCCAGCTGCTGCTCGAGGCCGGCGTCCCGGCCGGTGTGGTCAACGTGCTGCCGGGCTTCGGCGACGCGGGTGCGGCGCTGGTCGACCACGCCGGCGTCGACAAGGTCGCCTTCACCGGCTCCACCGACGTCGGCAAGAAGATCGCGGCGGGCGCGTCGAGGAACCTCAAGAAGGTGTCGCTGGAGCTCGGCGGCAAGGCCCCCAACATCATCTTCAACGACGCCGACCTCGACGCCGCGATCGCGGGTGCCGCGCTCGCCGGCTACTTCAACGAGGGCCAGTGCTGCGTCAACGGCTCGCGCCTCTACGTCCAGCGCGACGTCTTCGACCAGGTGATCGACGGCGTGGCCGCGGCCGCGAAGGCGATCAAGGTGGGCGACGCGTTCGACCCGGCCACCACGATGGGTCCGCTGGTCTCGGCCGAGCAGCACGAGAAGGTCATGGGCTACGTCCGTGGCGCGGTCTCCGACGGCGCCAGCATCGTCGCCGGCAGCCCCGACCCGGCCGCCGACAAGGGCTACTTCTTCTCGCCGACGCTGATCACCGACGTCACCGAGCAGATGGCGGTGCAGACCGACGAGATCTTCGGCCCGGTGATCACCGCGATCCCGTTCGACACCGAGGACGAGGTGGTCGCCGCCGCCAACAACACCGTCTACGGTCTGGCCGCGGGCGTCTGGTCGAAGGACCTCGGCACCGCCCACCGGGTCGGCTCCAAGCTGCGCGCTGGCACGGTCTGGCTCAACACCTGGCACGCCGACGACGTGGTGCTGCCGCGTGGCGGTTACAAGCAGTCCGGTTGGGGCCGCGAGCTGGGGTCGTTCGGCCTGGACGACTACACCGAGCTCAAGACCGTCATCGCTGAGCTCCGATGACACTTCCTCCTGCACTGGGGCCGCACCGGATCGTCCCGGTCGTCGTCCTCGACGACGCCGACCGTGCCGACGACCTCGGCGCGGCCCTGGTGGAGGGGGGCCTGCCGGTCGCCGAGGTGACCCTGCGCTCCCCGGGTGCCGCGGACGTGCTGCGTGCGATGGCGGACCGGTCCGACCTGCTGGTCGGGGCCGGCACTGTGCTCGACGCCGACCAGGTCGACCTCGCCCACCGATGCGGGGCCCGCTTCGTCGTCTCGCCGGGGCTCAGTCTCGGTGTGGTACGACGCTGCCTGGAGCTCGGTCTCCCGGTGCTGCCGGGGATCAGCTCGGCCACGGACCTGATCCAGGCCCGCGACCTGGGACTGGACACGGTGAAGTTCTTCCCTGCCGAGATGTCCGGCGGCCTGCCGGCGGTGCAGGCCCTGGCCGCCGCGTTCGTCGGGATGCGGTTCGTCCCGACCGGGGGCATCACCGCCCGCACCTGCCCGGACTACCTGGCGCACCCGGCGGTCGCCGCGGTGGGCGGCAGCTGGATGGTGGCGCCGGAGCTGCTGGAGCACCGGCGGTGGGACATCGTCACCGAGCGCTGTGTGGCGGCCGTGGCCGCCGTACCGCGTGCGGCGATGGCGGCAGCGGGCTGAGGTCGTGGTGCTGGACCTGCGCCCTGTTGCCGACTGCGAGTACGACGTCCTCGCCCTCGGCGAGGTGATGCTGCGGCTGGATCCGGGCGAGGGGCGGATCCGCACCGCCCGCCGCTTCGAGGTGTGGGAGGGCGGCGGGGAGTACAACGTCGCCCGTGCGCTCAGCGCGGTCTTCGGGCTGCGCGCGGGCGTGCTCACCGCCCTGGTCGACAACGAGATCGGCCGCTTGATCGAGAACCTGGTGCGCGCCGGTGGGGTGGACACCTCGTTGATCCGCTGGGTCGACTTCGACGGCATCGGCCGACGGGCCCGCAACGGGATCAACTTCACCGAGCGCGGCCACGGTGTGCGTCCGGCGCTCGGGGTCTCCGACCGCGCCGGCACGCCGGTGAGCGCGCTCGCGCCCGGCGACGTGGACTGGGACGACCTGTTCGGTCGCCGCGGTGTCCGCTGGCTGCACACCGGTGGGGTCTTCGCCGGGCTCTCGGAGAGCTCGGCAGCGGTGGCCGACGAGGCGCTCACCGCGGCACGACGGCACGGCACCGTCATCTCCTACGACACGAATTACCGGCCCAGCCTCTGGGCCGATCGCGGCGGCCCGGACGGGGCGCGCGCGGTGAACACGGCGCTGGCGGCCCATGCCGACGTCGTGGTCGGCAACCCCGGCGACTTCACCCCGGATCCCGACGCTGCGGCGTCGCCCCCGCGCGCGGCGGGGGGCACTGAGGATCTGCGCACCGTCGACCCTGCGGCGTTCGCCGTCCAGGCGGCAGCACTCGCCGCGCGGATGCCCGCGTTGCGGGTGCTGGCGACCACGATCCGCACCGTCCACTCGGCCAGCGACAACGACTGGCAGGCGATCGCCTGGTCCGCCGATGCCGGTGTCCACCTGTCCACGGCCCGTGATCACCTGGCGGTCCTGGACCGGGTCGGCGGCGGGGACGGATTCGCCGCGGGACTGGCCTACGGGCTGGCCACCGGGGAGAGCCTGGCGAGCGCCGTCGAGCTCGGCGCCGCCCACGGCGCGCTGGCGATGTCGACGCCCGGGGACAACTCGATGGCGACGCTCGCCGAGGTGCAGGCGCTCGCGGCCGGCACCAGCCGCCGCGCCCAGCGCTGAGGAAAGCGCCGGGCGCGGCCTGGCGGAGCCCCTACTCGCGGGAGAAGGCTGCCGCGGCCTCGAGCTCGAGGTCGAGATAGGTCTCGCCGCTGACGTCGACGGCGACGCTGAGGATCTTCCCGCCGGCGAATGCGTAGGGCGAGCGGTAGCTGCGGCTCACCGAGTCGGCGCTGTCGAATCCGACGCACAGCCCGTCGCCGCACAAGGTGAACTTGCCGATCTGGGCGCGCATCGGCGCCTCGGCGACGACCTGGTCGTCGACGTAGAGCCTGGTGGTGCCGATGGACTCCTTGTTCTCCCCGGCGCCCTCCCGGATGAACTCCATCCCCAGTGTGTGCGGTCCCGCAGTGAGGACATCGGAGATGAAGGTCTGCTCGGGCGGGATGCCCAGGAAGTTGTACACGTAGTGCAGCTTGTGGTCCTTGATGAACAAAGAGTGCCCGCCGAACCGCGAACCGTGGGCGAAGATCACACCCTCGGCGTCCTCGGAGATGTCGACATCGGCGATGATCTTGTACGACCGGCCGCGGACGCTGACGGCGACGCCCTCAGGTACGGCGGTGGCGCCGGCGTAGTAGACGTACCGGTCACGCGGCGGCTCCGAAACGGGACGAGGCGTGGTCGTCAGCTCGACCGGAGTACGGTCGTCCAGCGGCAGGCCGTTGTACGCCTTGGCGTCCTCGAACCAAGCATCGATCAGCTCCTGGAGCTTCTCCGGATACTGATCGGCGAGGTTCTTCGCCTCCGAACGGTCCTCGTCGACGTGGTAGAGCTCCCACTCGTCCTGGTCGAAGTTGCCCTTGCCGCTCAACGGCGCGTGGATCGACGCCGCCTTCCAACCGTCCTGCCAGATCCCGCGGGAGCCGAGCAGGACGTAGTACTGCCGCTTCTTCTGCGTCGGAGCGTCCGGCTCGGCGTCGAAGGAGTAGCGCATCGACACGCCCGGCAGCGGGACCTGCTCGACGCCCCGGTAGACCTCGGGCATCTCCATCCCGGCGAGCTCCAGGATGGTCGGCACGACGTCGACGACGTGGTGGTACTGATGCCGGATCTCGCCGCGGGCCTTGATTCCCTTCGGCCAGCTGATGATCATCGGATCACAGGTGCCGCCGGAGAACTGGCTGTACCGCTTGAACATCTGGAACGGGCTGCTGAACCCGACGGCCCACCCTGTCGGATAGTGGTTGTAGGTGTCGGGTCCTCCCAGCTGGCCGATCTTGTCCAGGTTCTCCTGGAGGTCATCGGGGTAGCTGTTGAAGAACTTGTTCTCGTTCACCGAACCGTTCGGGCTGCCCTCACCCGAGGCGCCGTTGTCGGCGCAGTACATGACGATGGTGTTGTCCAGCTGGCCGGTCTCCTCCAGATAGTCGATCATCCGGCCGATCTGGGCGTCGGTGTACTCGCTGAACCCGGCGAACACCTCGGCCATCCGCGAGAACAGCTTCTTCTCGCCGTCGCTGAGGGTGTCCCACGGACGCACGTCGTCGGCGTGGTTCGCCATGTCGTCTGGCATTGGGTTGATCGGGGTCAACTCGGTGCCCTCGGGCATGATGCCCTTCTCGATCATCCGTGCCAGCGCCCACTCGCGGTAGGCCTCGTAGCCGTCGTCGAAGACGCCCTTGTACTTGTCGATGTACTCCTGAGGAGCCTGGTGCGGGGCATGGTTGGCGCCCGGGCAGAACCACATGTACCACGGCTTGGACGGGTTCGAGGCCTGCTGGTCGCGGAGCATCTTGATGGCCTGGTCGGTCAGGTCCTTGGAGAGGTGGTAGCCCTCTTCGGGCGTGTAGGGCTGCTCGATGAAGTGGTTGTCCTCGACCAGATCCGGATACCACTGACTGGTCTCGCCCCCGAGGAAGCCGTAGAAGCGGTCGAACCCCATCTGCAACGGCCAGCGCGACTTGCTGCCGCCGGCGGAGTTGTCCTCCTCCGGCACATCGTGATCCTTGCCGACCCAGAAGGTGCTGTAGCCGTTGTCCTGCAAGATGTGTGCCATCGACGCGCACTCGTCCGGAATCCGACCCGAGTTGCCCGGGAAACCGCTGGTGGTCTCCATGATCGAGGCGATGTTGTTCTGCGTGTGGTTGCGCCCG
Organism: Nocardioides sp. BGMRC 2183; assembly: GCA_008123405.1. Lineage (GTDB taxonomy): Bacteria > Actinomycetota > Actinomycetes > Propionibacteriales > Nocardioidaceae > Nocardioides. The sequence continues at coordinate 185,514 of VSSA01000003.1, read as the reverse complement.
GTCAGAAGGCACGACCTGGTCGGTGAACACACCGCGGTCGTGTGCCACTGGGTGTAGATCAGGCCGTTGTCGGCGAGGCGCTGGGCCGTCGGCATGTTGACGCGCCCGCCGTACGGCGACCAGGTCGCCAGCCCGGTGTCGTCGTACAGGATGACGAGCACATTGGGGGCGCCTTCCTTCGCCTTCGGCAGCTCGTAAGGCGACCAGTCCGGGGTCGAGTCGCGCACGTCGAGCTTGATCTCACCGTTGAACTCCTGCGGCATGGGTCCCTCCAGGGAATCGGGGTTGGTTACTCGGGGATAGTGACGATCTCCACCACGCCCACCCCCAGGGTGCTCAGCAGGCTCAGCACACCCTGCAGCTCCTCCTGGTCGGTGAGTTCGCCGGTGAGCGCGGTGGTGGCCGGCTGATGGCGCGCCGTGAGGTGCGGGAACGCGGTGCTGAGCTCGTCGGTCAGCTGGGCGTCCACCCGGATCATGATCCTCGTCATGTGTTTCCTCCGGGGCTGGGGTCCGGCGCATCAGCGCCGTCGGGTGGGAGCGGTGACCCGTGTCTCGACGGTACGACGCCCGCGCGGTCGGGTGCCTCACCGGAAACGGGCGAGGCGGAACCTCGTGGTGCGTGACGCGGTGTGGCCAGAGCGATAGAGTCCGAGCGCAGTGGCCGGCGGCTCCGGCGTCGTGCCCCGAGAGGACGAAGCGATGGTCAGGTCGACGCCTCCAGCAGGTGCGGAGACCCGAGCGGACGGCTCGGGCGCCCGCTTTCCCGGGCTTCCGCGGACCTACGTGCCGCGACCCCGGCTCTGGCACCGGCTGGACCAGGCGCGCGACGCGACCGTGACGGTGCTGCTCGGCCCGGCTGGCTCCGGCAAGACGCTCGGCGTGGTCGGCTGGCTGCGGCAGACCGGGCTGGCCGAGCGCACCACCTGGCTGACCGCCACCCGCCGTACCAGCGCGGCGGAGCTGGTCGCGGCGATCGACCAGGCAGCCGCCCAGCGGCCCGCCCGGCTGGTGGTCGTCGATGACGCGCACCTGTTGCGACTCGCGGCCGTCAGGGCTGTCGACGACCGGCTGGACCGCGACCCGACCTCGCTCGACCTGCTCCTGCTCAGCCGGTGGGACCTGCCGCTGAGCCGGCTCACCCCGGAGCTGCGCGGAGATCTGCGGGTGCTCCGCGGTGACGTGCTGCGGCTCGACGAGGACGAGTCGTCGCGTCTGGTCGCCGCACACGCCGGGACCACGGATGTCAGGGTCGCCCGGGCGGTGGCCGACCGCAGTCGCGGCTGGGCGGCGGCGACGGTGCTCGCGGCTCGGTCGGTGGCGTCCTCCGCCGACCCCCGTGCGGCAGCCGACCTCCTGGCCGGTGGCTCGGTGTCGGTCGCGGACCAGGTGGCCGGCGAGGTGTTCAGCGCCCTGCCCGCTCCAGCCCGTCATCTGCTGCTCTGCGTGGCCTCCGAACCCGCAGTGAGCGCCGAGACCGCCGCCCACCTGACCGGGGACCCCGAGGCGGGTGCGGTCCTCGCCGACCTGGAGGCCACCGGTCTGCTGGTCCACCGGCTGGGGTCGGACCCGGCGGCACCGGCCGGCCGCTACCAGATCCACCCCCTGCTCACTGAGGTGGTGCGTCGTCGGGTGCGGGCAGGTGGTGCCGACGTCGAGGCGGCGGCTCGTGCCGTCTGCGACGCGGTCGCCACCGACGTGGCCCGGGGCGAGCCGACCGGTGCGGTACGTCGCCTCAGCGGCCTCGGTCGCGCCGACGCGGCGGCTGCGTTGATCGGGACGGAGGGGCCGCGACTGCTGCTGCGTGGCGACGCGCGGGAGGTGGTCGACTTCGTCCGCGCCCACCCGGCGACCGTCGAGGCCGAGCCGGGCTGTTGGTTCACCCTCGGGGTGCAGCGGTGGCTGGCCGGCGACGTCGCCGGCGCGGCGACCTGGCTGGATCGGGTGGTCGCGACCACGGCCAGCGGTGCCGTGCGGATCGCGACGGGCCGGTTGATGCGGGCACGGGCCGGGTTGGAGCCGGCGCCGAGCGCGATCCTGGCGGCCCGGGAGGCGCTGGCGACCGGCAGCGAGGCGGCCGGCAGTCAGGCTGTCGCCGACCTGGCGCTGCTGCAGCACGAGCTCGGCGTCACCCTTGCCTGGTGCGGCGAGCTGCGTGCGGCGGCCGATGAGCTCGACGCGGCCACCGTGTTGGCCGAGGTGCGGATGCTGCCGGTGCTCCGGCGCGCGGCACGTTCCGAGCTCGCGCTCACCGCGTATGCGAGCGGCCGCGAGATCGTGGCGCTGGCGCACGCGGAGGCGGTCCTCGCCGATGCCGGGGAGGCCGACTGTCCCGGCGACACGGTCTCCACCGCGGGCGAGACCGTGGCCACCGCGCGGGCGCGACTGGTCAGCGCCCTGGTCCGCTGGGGCGAGCTGCCGCTGGTGAGCCCGAGCGACGCCGCCGGGCTGCGTGCCGCGTGCGGCACCTTCGGGGAGCCGATGTCGGCCTACTGGGCCCAGACGCTCGAGTCCCGGCTCGCGCTCCTGGAGGGCGACCTCGACGGCGCGCAGCGCACGCTCAACGACCTGCATCCGACGGCGCTGCTCGGCGATGTCGCGATAGGACACCTGGTCCAGTGCGGACTGTTGGCGGGTCTCGCCGGGGACGGTGACGGGCTGGGCCGGATCGCGCAGGAGCTGGCCGAGCGGGACGCCGCCGGTGAGCAAGCACTGGTGCGGGCACTCCGTGCCGAGCTGGCCGGCGACCTGCGCGGCGCCGTGCAGCAGTTGCGGATCGCGCAGGAGACCACTGCAGCGCCACAGCCGCCGGTGCGGCCGATCGCCCAGGTGCTCGCGGCGCAGCTGCTCGACGCCCTGGGTGATCGCGAGGCCGCCGATCTGCTGATCGCGGCCGCGCTCCAGGAGACGGTCGGTCGCCGCAGCATCGTCGCCTTCGTCGGCTGGTCGCGCCGTGGCACCGACGTCCGGGAGCTGCTGGGACGCGGGGCCACCGCTGGATGGGCGGCCGACGTCGCCACCGGCCTGACCCGCTTCCGCGGCCTGCACACCGAGGTGCCCACGGCGGCTCCGACCGCAGCGCGGCAGGAGCGGGCAGTGGTCCCGGAGCTGAGCCCCCGAGAGGGTGACGTGCTGCGCGAACTCGCCCGCGGTGCGACCTACGCCGACATCGCGGCGACCCTCTTCGTCTCGGAGAACACCGTGAAGACCCACGTGTCGAACCTGTACGCCAAACTCTCCGTCAGCAGACGGAGCGACGCCCTGGCAACGGCGCGATCCCTGCATCTGCTGTGACCGATCCCGACGAAATTGGAGTGCTGATGTCCGACCCCGACGCCCCCACCACCACCGAGGTCACCGTCACCGTGCTGCCGCCGGGATTCCGTGAGTTCGCCGCGCACTGGGGCCTGGTGCTCGGCTACGGGATCGTCACGCTCGTGCTGGGCATCGTCCTGGTCGCGTGGCCGGACGCCACCGTCACGGTCTTCACCGTGGTGATCGCGATTCAGCTGATCCTCGCCGGGATCTTCCGAGGCATCTCCGCGCTCGCTGCCTCGGGACGCGACACCGGCATCCGGGTGCTCTCCGGCCTGATCGGTGCCTTCTCGCTGGTGGTCGGTCTGCTGGTGCTGCGCGACCCGCTGCAGAGCGTGCTCGTGCTCGGCATGGTGCTCGGTGTCTTCTGGCTCGTCGCCGGAGTGGTGGACATCCTGCTCGCGATGCTCGCGCCCCCGCCGGGCGGGCGCACCTGGGAGCTGGTCACCGGCGGCCTGACGGTGCTGGTCGGCGCCTTCCTGATCGTCTTCACCGAGTTCTCGCTGCGCGCCCTGGTGCTGTTCATCGCGATCTGGCTGATCGTCGGCGGTGTGCTGGCGATCATCGCCGCGCTCGGACTGCGCTCCTACCGTCCGGCCGGACGATGAGCGGCTCCGACGCCGAGGTGCAGCGGCTGCGCGAGGAGGTCGAGCGGCTGAAGGCGCAGGTCGGCGAGCCGACCACCGGAGCCGATGGCGGTGGCGATGCCGGTGGCGGTGGCGGGGAGGCGCCGGCGCGGCGTCGTACCGGATGGTGGCGGCCGGTGGTGGCCGCCGTCCTGATCATCGCGATGGTGCTGTTCTCCATGCTCGCGGTGGTCGCCCGCTGGGCGAACGACACGGTCTCCGACACCGACAGGTACGTCGAGACGGTGGCACCGCTCGCCGAGGACCCGGTCATCCAGGCAGCGGCGATCGACCGGATCACCAACGAGATCGTGACCCGGCTGGAGATCGAGGCCGTCACCCAGCAGGGCATCGATGCTCTCACCGAGCGGGGACTGCCACCGTTGGCGGCGACCAGCCTGCAGGCGCTCGCGGACCCCTTGGCCGGCGCCGTGGAGGGCTTCATCCGCACCCAGGTGACCAATCTGGTCGAGTCCGACAACTTCGTCCAGGCGTGGGAGGAGGCCAACCGGCAGGCGCACACCCAGTTGGTCGCGGTGCTGACCGGCAAGGACGGCGACACCGTCGAGATCACCGACAACGCGGTGAAGGTCAACCTCGCCACCGTCATCGACGCCGTCAAGCTCGCGCTGGTCGACCGCGGTTTCACCCTGGCCGAGCGGCTGCCGACGGTGAATGCGGAGTTCACCATCTTCGCCTCCGCCGACTTGGCCAAGGCTCAGAGCGGCTTCCGCATCCTCAGCGCGCTCAGCATCTGGCTGCCGATCCTGGCGCTGCTCTGCCTGGTCGGTGCGGTCGCGGTGGGGCGTTCGCGACGACGCACCTTCGTGGCAGCCACGTTGGCGCTGGCCGGGGCGATGCTCCTGCTCGGCGTCGGGCTCAATGTCTTCCGCGAGATCTATGCGAACGCGATCCCGGACGACCAGATCCGCACCGACGTCGCGGTGATCGTCTACGACCAGCTGGTCCGTTTCATCCGGGTCAACCTCCGCGCGGTGCTGGTGATCGCGCTCGCGGCCGCCTTCATCGCCTGGGTCTCCGGGCCCGAACGGGCGCCGACCGCCCTGCGTCGCGGCACCGGGTCGGCGCTCAGCGCGGTCCGTGGCGGCGGTGAGCGGGTCGGGCTGAACACCGGCGCATTCGGCGTTGCCCTGCACCAGTACCAGGTGCCGTTGCGGGTCGGCGTGCTGGCGGTCGCCCTGCTGGTCTACGTCATGCGGGACCACCCCAGCGGCGCGTTCGCGCTCTGGCTGGTCGCGATCACCGCGATCATCCTGCTGCTGGCGGCGCTGTTGGCCCGGCCAGAGCCCACCGCGCCGACCGCGCAGAGCGAGGCGGCCGAGCCGGGCGTGCCCCCTGCCTGAGGTGCGCCGCGCTCGGGCGAAGGGGGAGGGGCTGCCCGCTTGGGTGGCCCCCTCCCTGCGTTCCTACGACCGGCGCCTGATCCGGTACGACGTCCTGGCCGGTCTCGCCGCCGGGACCGTGGTGATCCCGCAGGCGATGGCCTACGCCACGATCGCCGACCTCCCGGTGCAGGTCGGCCTCTACACCTGCATGCTGCCGATGCTGGCCTACGCCCTGCTCGGCGGGTCGCACTCGCTGAGCCTGTCCACCACCTCCACGATCGCGGTGCTGTCGGGGTCCACGATCGCCGGCCTGCCCGGCGACCGCAGCGCCGACGAGGCGCTCCGTGCGGCCTTCACCCTCACCCTGCTGGTCGGCTGCTTCCTGCTGCTGATGCGGCTCTTCCGCCTCGGCGCGCTGGTCGAGCAGATCAGTCCGGCCACCATGACCGGGGTGAAGATCGGCGTCGGTCTGACCGTCGCTGCCAGCCAGCTGCCCACGTTGCTCGGGGTGGCCTCGGACCCCGACGACGAAGGGTTCTTCGGTCGGATCGCCGACCTGGTGCCGCAGCTGGGCGACCTGGACCTCACCACCACCGTGGTCTCGATCGCCGCCGTCGCCGCACTGCTGGTGCTGCGCCGGTGGCTTCCGGCGCTGCCGGGTCCGCTGATCGTCGCGACGGTCGGGATCGCGCTGGTCGCGTTCACCGACGTCGAGGACCGCGGACTGGCGGTGATCGGCAGCGTCCCGGCGGGTCTGCCGACGCCGACGATGCCGCTGTGGGGCGAGGTGGCCGCGCTGGTGCCGGGCGCGGTCGCGATCGCGCTGATGGCGTTCATGGAGACGGTGCTGGTGGCGCGAGGGCAGCGGCAGCGTGACGAGCAGCCGGTCGACAGCGACCGCGAGCTGTTGGCCAACGGCATCGCCGCGATCGCCGGTGGCCTCTCCCAGTCGATGCCACCGGCCGGTGGCTTCTCCCAGAGCGCGGTCAACCAGCGGGCCGGCGCTCGTTCCCAGCTCGCCGGAGTCACCACCGCGGCACTCGCCGTGGCCGTGGCATTGCTGCTGGGGCCGGTGCTGGAGGACCTTCCGGAGGCGGTGCTGGCCTCGATGGTCCTGGTGGCCGTGGTCGGTCTCGTCTCGGTGCCGGACCTGATGGAGCTGTTCCGGATCGACCGGCCCTGCTTCTGGGTGGCCGTGGCCACGGCGGTGCTCGGGCTCACCGTGGGTCTGCTCGAATCGGTGCTGATCGGTGTGATCCTGACTTTGGTGCTGGTGTTGCGGGAGACGAGCAGGTCGCAGGTCCGACCGTTGCTGCGCACCGTCGACGGATGGCGGCCGGCTCCGGAGGCCGAGCCGGCCACCGCCGGGCTGAGCGCCGGTGGGCAGCTGATCTTGCATCTGGACCAGTCGCTCTACACCGGCAACGCTCGCGCGACCCAGGACGCCGTCCTGCAGGCGGCGTTGAGCTGCGATCCGCGCCCGCGCGTCGTCGTACTGGAGTGCGTGGAGGTGCAGCGGATGACGCTGCCGTTCCTGGACACTGTCCGCGAGCTCGAGGCTGACCTGACCGCAGACGGGATCCGCCTGGTCCTCGCGGCACTCGGGCCCGAGGTCGAGGCCGTCGCCCGACGGTCGGCGTGGTTCCGGGCGTTCGCGGACGACGGGGGCGTCGCGCCGTCGGTTGCCGACGCGGTGGAGCGCAGCGCCGGATAAAGAGCCGTACCCTGAGCCGCACCGCGACTCACCCGCTCCGGGTGAGGTCATGTGTGCTTGTGATCCTCGATCCTGGGATCATGTCGAACACTGAGAGCAACACCAACCCGTGGGTCGACGGGTTGTCCATCTTCGCGGCCGTCGTCTTGCTGACCGTCGGCCTGTTCCAGATCATCGAGGGCATCGCGGCGATCGCCGAGGACGACATCTGGGCCACCGGCCCGGCAGGCAACTACGTCTTCGAGTTCGATCTGACCACCTGGGGCTGGATTCACCTGGTGATCGGTATCGTGCTCGCGGTGACCGGCGCCGCCCTGCTGGCCGGTCAGACGTGGGCGATCATCGTCGGGATGAGCCTCGCCGTGGCCTCGGCCGTGGTGAACTTCGCCTGGCTGCCGTTCCAGCCGTTCTGGGCGCTCGCGATCATCGCGCTCAACGTCGCGGTGATCTGGGCGCTCGGCCGGCTGCTGACCACGCCCCGGTCCGCCCGGGTCTGACCGGCCCTCGTCTCGTTGCTCCCGCCCGGGCGCGTCCGGTCCCGTCTGGGCACGTGCGGGCGGGAGCAGGGACGAAACTGCCGCAAGTCGATTGCCCGACGTGATGGGCGTCTCGGACAATGCCGTGATGGACGCAGACGCGGACGCAGGAGAGCCCACCGCACGCTGGACCGAGGCGACGGTCTTCCCGGACATGTGGGTCGACCCCGATGACGACCCGCGCGAGCAGGAGGTGCCGATCGGCGACGAGCGGGCGATGCTGCTCGACTACCTGCGCTACTACCGGCTGACCCTGGAGCTGAAGTGCTCCGGCCTCGATGCCGAGCAGTTGGCGCGGCGCTCGGTGCCGCCCTCGACCATGTCGCTGCTCGGCCTGTTGCGGCACGCGGTCGAGGACGAGCGCCATGTCCGACGCGTGATGACCGGTGACGACGCGCCGCGGATCTATCGGACCGAGCAGGATCGCGACGGCGACTGGAACGGCGCGGTCGCCGATCCCGCGGTGGTCGCCGAGGCGTGGCAGGCCTGGCGACGCGAGACTGCGGCGACCGACCGGGCTTTCGCCGCCATCGACGATCTCGACGCCCGCAACGCGGGCATCTCCGACCTGGGCCCCGACGGGGCGGACGTGACCCTGCGCGACCTGCTGATCGCGCACATCGTCGAGTACGCGCGTCACTGCGGCCACGCCGATCTGTTGCGGGAGCGGGTCGACGGCCGGGTCGGCCAATGACCCGGGCCTGCCTGTGATCAAGTACCTGGGCTCCAAGCGGACCCTGGTGCCGGTGCTGGCGGACATGGCCGTCGCCACCGGGGCGGTGACGGCCGTCGACCTGTTCACCGGTACGACGCGGGTGGCCCAGGAGCTCAAGCGACGCGGGCTGGTGGTCACCGCCACCGACATCGCGACGTACTCCGAGATACTCGCCGCCTGCTACATCGGCACCGACGCGGACGCCGTCGATCTCGACGAGCTCGACGTGGTGCTGCGCGAGCTCGACGCGTTGCCCGGCAAGGCCGGCTACTTCACCGCGACCTTCTGCGAGCAGGCCAGGTTCTTCCAGCCGAAGAACGGGGCCCGGGTAGACGCGATCCGTGACACGATCGAGGCCGAGCACCGCCGTTCTCCGCTGTTCCCGATGCTGCTGACCAGCCTGCTGCTCGCTGCCGACCGCGTCGACTCCACCACCGGTCTGCAGATGGCCTACCTGAAGCAGTGGGCTCCGCGCGCCCATCGTGACCTCGAGCTCCGGCGCCCCGACCTCCTGCCCGGCACCGGTACGACGTTGCGCGCCGATGCACTCGACGCAGTCGACCGACTGCCGGAGACCGACCTGATGTACCTCGACCCGCCCTACAACCAGCACCGCTACTTCACGAACTACCACATCTGGGAGACCCTCGTCCGGTGGGACGCTCCGTCGCACTACGGGGTCGCCTGCAAGCGGGCGGACAGCCGGGAGGACGGCACCAAGAGCACCTTCAACAGCCGCCGGACGATGCCGCAGGCGCTCGCCGGGCTGATCGCCCGGGCACGGGCGGAGGTGCTGATGGTCTCCTACAACGACGAGTCCTGGGTCACCGCCGAGGAGATGGTGAGCTGGCTGCGCGACGCGGGCCACGAGGACGTCCGGGTGCTGGCCTTCGACTCCAAGCGGTACGTCGGCGCCCAGATCGGCATCCACAGCCCGACCGGGGAGAAGGTGGGTCGGGTGGCGCGGCTGCGCAACACCGAGTACGTCTTCGTCGCCGGTCCGCGCGAGAAGGTCGAGGCGGCCGTCGCCGCCGGCAGCGGCCGCTGACCGCCGCCCCGACTCCTCAGCCTCGACTCCTCAGCCCCGACCCGTCAGCGACCCACGCAGCGCGGCGCCGGTCGCGCGATCGTGGCGACCTTGGTGGCACCGTCGCGAGCGAGGGTGACCTGGACCCGGATCCGCCCGTCACGGTTGCGCGGCTTGATCGCCGACACCTTGGGGGTGGCCTGCCACGGCCGTGAGGTGGCCACGCCGACGCGCTGCTTCCCGATCCGGACCACGGCTCGGTCGACGAGGCCGTTGCCGTTGCGGATCCGGACCTTCAGGCGCTTGGCCTTCGCCTTGCCGAGGCAGTGGGCCCGCACCTGGAGCGAGTCGGCGGCCCCGGCCAACGCCCGCTGGGTGCCACGCGCTTCCTGGATGGTGCGCAGCACCTCACCGGCCATCGCCTTCATCCCGGCGGTGGAGGGGTGCATCGGGGCACCGTCGTCGTAGGTGTTGATCGCCCGGATCCACTGCTGGTCGGGCGCGGCGCACACGGTGTGGTCACCGGCGCCGGGGATCGTCCGCATGTCCGCGAACGCGACACCCTTCTCCTCGGCCACGGCGCCGATCACGTCGCTCATGTGGTCGATCAGGCCCTGCAGGTAGACGGCCTCGGCGGGCGTCACGCCGAAGAGTGCCGAGCAGCTGGTCGGCGGCACGTAGGTGCCGTAGCCGACGGCGACGAGCTCGGCCTTCGGGGCACGCTGGCGCACCTCGTCGATGAGGTCCCGGTAGACCGGAGCCAGCGCGTCGATCGCCTGATGGTGGGCGTCGTCGGGGGTGCCGGCGCAGTCACCGAGGATGCAGTTCTGTGCCATCCCGACGAGCCCGACGTCGTTGCCGCCCATGGTGCCGAGGGTGACCAGGGTGGTGTCCGCGTCGAGCGCGTCCAGCTGCGGCGGGTTCTCGCCCGTGTCTCGGACCTGCGGGGCCCAGTAGTGCTCGGTCCTGGCGCCACCGCAGCTGGCGTCGGTGAAGTCGGTGACGCCGAGCCGCTGGGCGACCAACGTCGGGAAGTTCTTCCGGCTGCGCTCGCAGATGCCCGACCGCATCGGTTGGATCCCGGGTCCGGAGACGAAGGAGTCACCGAACGCGACGTACCGTTCCCCGCCGGGGCCGTTGTCCCATCCTGACGTCCCCGTCGGGTCCGCCTGGGCGGGTGCGGCGCCCACCGTGGCCAGCCCGGTGCCGGCCAACAACGTGGTCGCGAGCATCATCGAGATCTTGCGCATCTGCTTCCTCCCTCGTGGCCCATGTCGGGGCCACCGCTGCCGGCGCCGATCGTGGCGCCGGTCACTTCTCCCGGAGGGGGACGCTACACCTGTCCTTCCGGTCGCGAGGAAGGTTGTCCCGACCCGCCGCGGGTACCGATCCGCCACCCCGCCCAGGCGAGGGCGCCGATCGGGATCGGCAGCCAGAACGAGAAGAGCCGATAGAGCAGGGTGCCGATCAGCGCGGTGTCCGCCGGGACGCCGATCACCACCAGGAGGCCGGTGAGGCCGGCGTCGACGAACCCGAGTCCGCCGGGGGTGATCGGGATGAAGGTCAGCGCCTGCGCCACCACGTAGGCGAGCAGCACCTCGGCCGGACGGGCATGGGCGCCGAAGGCGACCAGCGCGGCGACCAGCGCGGCATAGTCCAGCATCCGGTTGCCCGCGGCCGCGAAGACCGCCCACCACCAGCGGCCGGCGAAGGCGGCGACGACGCGATCACGCTGACTCATCAGGGCATCCGCTGTCGACTCCGCCGTCCAGCGGCGTCGTACGACGTGCGCGAGGGTGCCCACGCCTCGACCCGCCGCGTGCACCGCCCGTGGGGCGGTCAGCGCCACCACCCCGACGGCGACGATCACGATCGCGATGATCAGCGACACCAGCAACCCGAGCCGGAGCTGCTCGGCCGGCGGCGGTCCGATCGCGAGCGCCGGTATGGTGAGCACCGGCAGCAGGAGCAGTACCGCTGAGGTGAGCAGGTTGCTCGCGGTCAGCCCGGAGACCACGGCGCCCGCAGGCTGGCCGGCGGTGACCAGCACGCGGCCCTGGACCACCCCGCCGGTGGCCGCGCCGCCGGGGATCACCTTGCTCGCGGCGTGACCGGCCAGCTGTGCGGCTGCGGCCGTCCCCCAGCCCAGGTGTGGCGTCGTGGTGTCACCGGCCGCCGGCGCCAGCGCGATCTTCGCCAACCACCACAGCATCGCCAGGCTGCCGGTCTCCAGGACGGCCAGGATCAGGAACCAGTGCACCTCGACGCTGGCCAGCTGTGGCCAGGCGCCGAACATGGTGAGCAGGCTCGGTGCGACGACGTAGAGGCCGGCCCCGGTGATCAGCAGGAGGACGGCACGTCCGCCCCAACGACGGATCGGATTGGGCTGAGCGTCGCTGGCCATGGGACGAAGCCTGCCAGCCGAGGGTCGGGAGGAGAGTCAGGCGTGCTCGGGCGCCGAGATCGCGGTCGCCACCGCGGAGTGCACCTCGGGGTGGAAGACGGTGGGGATGATGTAGCTGGCGTTGAGCTCCTCATCGGTGACCACCGCGGCGATCGCGGCGGCCGCGCGCAGCATCTGGTCGGTGGTGACGTCGCCGGCGCGCGCGTCGAGGAGGCCACGGAAGACACCGGGGAAGACGAGCACGTTGTTGAGCTGGTTCGGATAGTCCGAGCGGCCCGAGGCGACGACGGCGGCGTACTTGCCGGCGGCGCCGGGGTCGACCTCCGGATCGGGGTTGGCCATCGCGAAGACGATCGCGTCGGAGGCCATGTCCGGGATCCATTCGGGGTCCAGGATGTTCGGGGCGGAGACGCCGATGAAGACGTCGGCGCCGCGCAGCGCGTCGTGCAGGGTGCCGGCGACCCGCCGCGGGTTGGTCCGCGAGGCGAGTTCGGCGTGGGCGGGGGAGAGCGCGGGGTCCTCGGCGACCAGGCAGCCGTGCCGGTCCGAGACCACGATGTCGGGCACCCCGGCGGCGATCAGCAGGTTGACGATAGCGGTGCCGGCCGCGCCGCCACCGGAGACCACGACCCGGATCGATCCCAGCTCCTTGCCGACCACCCGCAGGGCGTTGCGCAGCCCGGCGAGCACCGCGATCGCGGTGCCGTGCTGGTCGTCGTGGAAGACGGGGATGTCGAGCCGCTCGCGCAGCCGGGCCTCGATCTCGAAGCAGCGGGGCGCCGCGATGTCCTCGAGGTTGATGCCGCCGAAGCCCGGCGCGATCAGCTCGACCGCACGGACGATCTCGTCCACGTCCTGGGTGTCCAGGCAGATCGGCCACGCGTCGACGCTGCCGAAGCGCTTGAACAGGGCCGCCTTACCCTCCATCACCGGCAGCGCCGCGCCGGGGCCGATGTTGCCCAGGCCGAGCACCGCCGACCCGTCGGTGACCACGGCGACCGCGTTGCCCTTGATGGTGAGCCGGGAGACGTCGCCCGGGTTCTCGGCGAGTGCGGAGGAGACCCGCCCGACACCGGGCGTGTACGCCATGGAGAGGTCGTCACGGGTCTTCAGCGCGACCTTCGAGGCGACCTCGATCTTGCCGCCGAGGTGGAGCAGGAAGGTGCGGTCGGAGACCTTGTGCACCTCGACGCCCTCGACCTTGCCGACGGCTGCTTCCAGGACCCGGGCGTGCTCGCCGTCGACCGAGGAGCAGGTGACGTCGACGACCAGGCGCTGATGACTGGACTCGGCGACGTCGATCGCGGTCACCACGCCGCCGGCCTCGGCGATCGCGGTCGCCACCGCACCGACCACACGGTGGTCGGGCACCGTGTAGAGGCGCATGGTGATGGAGTTGGACGAGGGTGTCGCTGTAGCCGCCACCCTCAGATTCTCCACCCGTCCCGGGGTTACTCCCAAGTCGCTCGTGGGGACGGCGATCGCGATACTGGCCACCATGACCGCTCCCTCCCAGCCCTCCGGGCACGCGCCGATGCCGGGCGCCGAGGTGCTCGCCGAGCCGATGCGGTCGCGCTGGTCCCCGACCGTCTTCGATCCCGACCACACCCTCAGCGCGGACCAGATCGCGACGCTGCTCGAGGCGGCCCGCTGGGCGCCGAGCTGGGGCAACACCCAGCCGTGGCGGTTCCTGGTCGCCGAACGCGGTACGACGACCCACGACGTCCTGCGCACCCACCTCACCCGCGGCAACTCCACCTGGGTCCCGCGGGCCTCGGTGGTCTTCCTCGGCGGCACCCAAGTCGCCCCCGACGCCGAGGGGGAGGGCGCCGACAACCCGACCTACGCGGTGCACGACCTCGGCCAGGCGGCCGCCCACCTCACCCTGCAGGCGCGCGCGATGGGCCTGCACGCCCACCAGTTCGCCGGCTACGACCATGCCGCCGTCGCGGCCGCTCTCGGCGTCCCGGACTGGGTCCGGCTGCTGACCGGGATCGCGGTCGGGGTGCCGGGGGACCCGTCGATCGCCTCGGAGCGCGAGCGCGGCAAGCATGAGCGGGAGCGGGTCCGCCGCCCGGTCGCTGGCTTCGCGTTCGCGGGCCGGTGGGGGCGGCCGTGGGAGGGCGCGCGATGACCCGCACCCGGATCGGCACCCTGGTCGCGCTCGGGGTCGTCGCGATCCTGGTGACCTTGCCGATCGCCGACCACTACTGGTCGCAGTGGCGGCTGGACCGTGCCGGCGTCGACACCACGGCCGAGGTGATCCGTACCGAGGTGCTCGAGCCGGGTGGCGACCAGCACTACCTGGTGGAGTTCCGTCTCGACGAGGAGTTGGTCGACGGACGCCCGGTCTGGCCGGTCGAGGTCGACCGTGACGCCTACGAAGCGGCGGAGGCCGACGGCACGATCGAGGTGCGGGTGGTGCCCGGGCGTCCGTCGGTGCACGAGGTCGAGGGACAGACGGACGGCTCGACCGGACTGATCATGCTGCTGATCATCGACGTCCTCCTGGTGCTGGTGGCGCTGGTGGTGTGGCGTGCCCGGGGGCCGGGAGGGAGCGAGGAGGAGCCGGACCAGGCTTGAGTCCTGCCAGACTGAGGTGCATGACCTCTCTCCGGGACTTCTCCGCGACCTCCATCGACGGCCGCGACATCGACCTGGCGTCGTACGACGGCCAGGTGGTGCTCGTCGTCAACACCGCCTCCCAGTGCGGCTTCACCCCGCAGTACCATGGTCTACAGGAGTTGCAGGACGCCTATGCCGAGCGGGGCTTCACGGTGCTCGGCTTCCCCTGCGACCAGTTCGGCCACCAGGAGCCGGGCAGCGAGGAGGAGATCGCCTCGTTCTGCGAGAAGAACTTCGGGGTGAGCTTTCCGCTCTTCTCCAAGATCGACGTCAACGGCGACGACGCGCACCCGCTCTACCAGTGGCTCAAGGACGAGCACGGCGGTGTGCTGGGCGACAAGATCAAGTGGAACTTCACCAAGTTCCTGCTCGGCCGCGACGGCCAGGTGATCGACCGCTACGCCCCGACCACGAAGCCGGAGAAGCTCGGCGGAGACATCGAGAAGGCGCTCGGCTGACGCAAGCCCACGGACGACGACGAACGCCCCGCGGATATCCCACGGGGCGTTCGTCGTGTCAGGCGCTCAGACCGGCTGGAGCTCCTTGTCCAGGTCGTCGTCCAGGTCGTCGTCGCGCTGGCCGCGGCCCGGGATCGAGTCCCGCTCCAACGACTCGCCCTCGACGTCGACGTTGGGCAGGATCCGGTCCAGCCAGGCCGGGAGCCACCATGCCTTCTCGCCGAGCAGGAAGAGCAGTGCCGGGATCAGCACCATCCGGACCACGAACGCGTCGAGCACGATCGAAGCGGCCAGCGCGAAGCCGATCGACTTGATGATCGGGTCGTCCATCAGCATGAAGGCGGCGAAGACCGCGATCATGATGGTGGCCGCGGCGGTGACCACCCGGGCGCTGTTGCGGAAGCCGTCGATGACCGCCTCGCGGGTGGACATCCCGTGCACGTGCGCTTCCCGCATCCGGGTCACCAGGAAGACCTGGTAGTCCATCGCGAGACCGAAGACGATCCCGATCAGGATGATCGGCAGGAACGCGATGATCGGCTGCTCGTCCACGATGCCCAACGCGCCCTCCTGGAAGACGGCGACCGTGGCACCGAAGGTCGCCAGCACCGAGAGCAGGAAGCCGAGGGTCGCGGTCAGCGGCACCAGGATCGACCGGAAGACCAGCACCAGCAGCACGAACGCCAGGCCGATCACGATCGCCAGGTAGAGCGGCAGTGCGTTGTTGAGCCGGTCGGAGACGTCGGTGGTGATGGCGGTCAGGCCGGTGACCCCGATGTTGACGTCCTGGGTCTCTTCGAGCTCGGACTCCCCGTCGCGCAGGGTCTCCAGCAGGTCCAGCGTCGCCTCGTCGGTCGGCGCGGACTCCGGCTGGATCTGGATCATCGCGCCGGTCGCAGGGCCGGTCGGGGCGCCGGAGTCGTCGACGGGAGCGTTGGTGCCCACGATCTGGGCGTTGGCCACGTCATCCTGCTCGGCGGCCCACGTGACGACGTCACCGAAGACCTGCTGCCGCTGGTCGTCGTCGGCGATGTCGCGTCCGTCGACCACGACCAGCAGCGGGCCCTCACGACCCGGTCCCCAGGCTTCCGACATCAGGTCGGAGGCCTGACGCTGGGTGGTGTCGGTCGCGGCGGTGCTGTCGGAGGGGAAGGCGAGCTGCATCTGCGTGGCCGGGATCGCCAGCGCGCCGAGCAGCACGACCACCGCACCGATGAAGGCCAGCGGCGCCTTGCCGAGCAGGCGCGCCCAGCGGACGCCGTTGTTGAGCACCAGGCCCTGCTCGTCGCGCTTCGGGCGGTACTTGCGCACCTGGCCGCCGAAGGCCTTGGACTTCAGCATGCCGAGGATCGCGGGCAACAGCGTCAGCGCCACGCAGACCGCCAGGAAGACGGTCGCGGCCGCGGCCAGGCCCATGGCGGTGAGGAACGGGATCCCGACCACGGAGAGGGCGGCGAGCGCGATCAGCACGGTGAGGCCGGCGAAGACCACCGCGGAGCCCGCAGTGCCGACGGCGATCCCGACCGCGTGCTGGCGGTCGTCGGTGTGGTGCAGCTCGGTGCGGTAGCGCGCGACGATGAAGAGTGTGTAGTCGATGCCGACCGCCAGGCCGAGCATGCTGGCCAGCATCGGCGTGGTGGACCCGATGCTGTCGGTCAGTGCGGTCGCCGCGGTGACGCCAGCGACACCGAGACCGACGCCGACGATCGCGTTCAGGATCGGCAGGCCGGCGGCGACCAGCGAGCCGAAGGTGAGCAGCAGTACGACGAGGGCGACGCCGATGCCGATCATCTCGGCGGTGGCGCCGGGCGGTGCCATCGAGGCCATGCCGGACCCGTTGGCCTCGACCACGAGACCGGTCTCGTCCGCGGTCTCCTCCATCAGGTCCTTCAGGGCGTCCTGGGAGGCCGGCTCGATGTCGGTCGGCTTGTCGACGTCCCACTCCGCGGTGAGCACCCCGATCCGTCCGTCGTCGGAGAGCGTGGAGACGGCGTCGGCGTCGGCCTGGGCCGCGTCCACGTCACCACCGCTCTGACGCGCCTGGCCGACGATCTGCTCCTCCTGTGCGGCGGCGGTGGCCACGGGGTCGGCCAGACGCGGGTTGTCGGCCGGGTCGTCCGACATCTGCGGCAGCTGTTGGATGCCGGCGATCAGGTCGGTGACCGCCGCCTGGTACTTCGGCTCGTCGAGGGTGTGGCCCTCGGGTGCTGCCACGACGACGTTGTAGGAGACGTCGTCGAACGGGTCCTCAGCGCCGGGGAAGAGCTCCTGCTGCAGCTCCGAGGCCTCCTCCGAGGGGATGCCGGGGATCGTGAACTGGTCCTGCATCGGCTTGGAGAAGCCGGCGGCGAGACCGCCGACGGCGACGGCGAGCACCAGCCAGCCGGCGATGAAGAAGGGCCACCGCCGGTAGGCGGTCGAGCCGAGTCGGTAGAGCAGGCGGGCCATGGGATCTCCTGGGTTCCTGGTGGGCGTGCAGTGCGGGTGTGCGTGCGGGTGTGCGGGGTGGTTCAGCGGGTGAAGAGGGCGCGGGCGTCGGCGACGGCGGCGCCGAGAAGTTCGGGGAAGCTGTGGGTGCTGTCCGCGGCTGCGCGCTCGACGGCGTCGTCGAGGCAGATCAGCAGCAGGTGCAGCAGCAGCCGGGCCCGGCCGGCCGGGAACGATGCGCCCTCCCGCTCCTGGAGGCGTTCGGCCAGCATCGCGGTGATGGTTTCGAAGCGCTCGTGGACCAGCGCGAACAGGCGGGGGTCGTTCTTGACCGCCTCGCGGATCGCGGGCAGTGCGTCGAGGTCCTCGGAGCCCTCCTCGGTGGCGCATTGGGCGAGCACGAGCAGGTCGTCCACGAGGTCGCCGGTCGGGCCGCCGGCGACGAAGGTGGCGATCAGCTCCGGGTCGAGCTCGGCCACCGGACCGAGCACCACCTCTGCCTTGCCGTCGAAGTAGTTGAAGACCGTGCGACGTGACACCTCGGCGGTTGCGGCGAGGTCGTCCATGGTCCAGCCGTCGTACCCGCGCTCCACGGTCAGCTGCAACGCGCTGCGCTGCAGCCGGCGGGCCGTGGCGTAGCGCTTGGCCTCGCGGGGCGAGAGGTGGGAGGTGGACCGGAGCACCCGACGATTGTTGCACTCTGATTCAAGTGAGTGCAAAAAAGTGACGGCGGTCACAGGGGTGAGCAGGGCGCCGGGGAGATTGACCTCGACTGACTGTTGTCAACGCCACTTTACAAAAGTTATCTTCATGTAAACCAGCCTGGATGTTGCGGAAGGCGGAGGACGATGGAGACCAATGGCACGGGAAACCTCAACAGCACCGTTCCCGAGGGCTCGACCGAGCAGTGGAAGGACAAGAAGCGCTATCTCTGGCTGCTCGGCCTGGTGATCCCCACCCTCGGCATCGCGATCGTCGGGGTCTATGCGCTCTTCGGCTGGCACTGGGTGCTGTGGGGCGGCCCGATCCTGATCCTGGGCGTCATCCCGGCGATCGACCTCGCCACCGGGCTGGACAAGTCCAACCCGCCCGACGACGTGATCGAGCAGCTCGAGAAGGACAAGTACTACCGGTGGATCACCTTCGCCTACCTCCCGATCCAGTACGCCGCGCTGGTCGCTGTCTGCGCGATGATCGCCGGCATCAACCCGATCGCCTGGACCGCCGACCTGTTCGGCATCTCCGACTGGCTGTCGCAGGCAGTCAGTCCCGACTTGGTGCGTGACTTCGACCTGCCGCTGATCGACAAGGTCGCTGTCGCCATCTCGGTCGGCTGCATCGGCGGCATCGGTATCAATACCGCCCACGAGCTCGGTCACAAGCGGGAGGCCAACGAGCGCTGGCTCTCCAAGATCGCCCTCGCGCAGAGCTTCTACGGCCACTTCTACATCGAGCACAACCGCGGCCACCACGTGCGGGTCGCCACCCCCGAGGACCCCGCGTCCAGTCGGCTGGGTGAGAACTTCTACCAGTTCTGGCCGCGCACCGTGTGGGGGTCGCTGAAGAGTGCGTGGCGCCTGGAGAAGCGGCGCTACGCCCGCAAGAAGACCCACCCCTTCCACCTCGGCAACGACGTGCTCAACGCCTGGCTGATGTCGGTGGTCCTCTTCGGTGCGCTGATCGCACTCTTCGGCTGGCAGATCGCGCCGTTCCTGGTGATCCAGGCAGTGGTCGGCTTCAGCCTGCTGGAGGTGGTCAACTACCTCGAGCACTACGGGATGCTGCGGCAGAAGGTCGGCGTCGGCAAGCGGCAGCGCTATGAACGGGTCGACCCCTCGCACTCGTGGAACTCCAACGACATCGCCACCAACGTGCTGCTCTACCACCTCCAGCGGCACAGCGACCACCACGCCAACCCGACCCGTCGCTACCAGACCCTGCGCGACTACAAGGAGTCCCCGGTCCTCCCCACCGGGTACGCCGGCATGATCGTCCTCGCCATCGTCCCGCCGGTCTGGCGCGCGGTGATGGACAAGCGCGTGCTGGCCCACTTCGACGGCGACATCAGCCGCGCCAACATCAGTCCCCGCAAGCGCGCCACCTACCTCGCCCGCTACGCCGACCCGGCGCAAACGCAGCGGGGGAGCGAAGCGGAGGAGCGAGGCTTGCGCCGTGTCGGCGAACAGTCCCCCGGGCCAGAGTCGGTCGCGCACGACGCAGCGCACGCGCAACTCTCGTCTGAACCTGACCCACTGCCCGACGAGGTCCTCGCCGCCCGCTGCCCCGGCTGCGGCTACACCTACGAGGTGGAGGTCGGCAACGAGCTGGAGGGCTTCGCGGCCGGCACCGCCTGGGCCGATATCCCCGAGGACTGGTGCTGTCCGGACTGCGGGGTGCGGGAGAAGGTCGATTTCGTGCCGATCGAGCGGGTCGAGACCTGAGCCGCGTCGTCGCTGGCCCCTCTACGCTGCATGCCAATGACGTCCGGCGCCGGCGGGCGCCGTACGCCTGCAATGGAGAGGAACGCCCGATGACCCTGCGCGACCGGCTCTGCCAGGCCGCCGCCGACCTGGTGACCACTGACGGGTGGGGACGGGTGACCATGGCGCGTCTGGCCGAGGTCGTCGGGGTCAGCCGGCAGACGGTCTACAACGAGATCGGTACCAAGAACGACCTGGCCGAGGCGGTGGTGCTGCGTGAGTTGGACCGGTTCCTGGCCGGAGTGACGCGTTCCTTCGACGAGCACCCCGACGACCTGACCGCCGCCATCGAGCACTCGGCCCGCCGGGTGCTGGAGTACGCGCAGGGCAACGCCCTGCTGCACGCCGTGGTCTCCGCCACCCACGGCGCCGACACCGAGCTGCTGCCGCTGCTGACCACGCACAGCGAATACCTCCTGGCCGGCGCCAAGCAGGTGGTCGCCGAGCGGGTCGCGGCCTATCCGGTCGCCTTGTCGCAGCAACAGCTCGACGCCTGCATCGACATGGTGGTGCGGCTGGTGCTCAGCCATGTCATGCAGCCCTCCGGTGACCCGGCGACGACCGCGGCCGACATCGCCTTCATCGCCGAGCGCGTGCTGCGCTGACCGGACGCCGGCTCGATCGGGTCTCGCCCTCAGGGTCGGGGCCGTGATCGCTGGGGTTCGCAACTACCCTCGTCGGGGGAGGTTGAGGGACATGGGACTCGCGCGAGGCCGCGCACGGCTGGGCGCCGCGACGATCGCGGTGAGCGCTGTGGCGCTGTTGGCTGCCTGCGGTGGCGCCGACGGCAACACCGAGGACCCGTCCGAGGCCGCGGTCGGCGCCACCTCCTCGGCCCCGCCGAGCAGCACGGCGGCCGATCCGGCGCACGCGGTCGCGGAGCCGGGGCCACTCTCAGGACGGCTGTACGGCGACGACCTGCTCGTGGTCTCCGACGACACCCTCTCTGACGAGCTGATCGAGCAGATCGAGGCGATCCGGATCGGTGACGTCAAGGGTGTCGAGGCCGCAGAGCCGCTCTCCTACGCGCAGTTCACCGTGGAGAACAAGCTCTACAACATCGCCGCGGTGGATCCCGCCGGCTATCGCGCGTTCACCGGGGAGGGCAGCGCCGCGTGGCAGGAGCAGTGGGATCGGATCGCCGGCGGCGAGATCGCGATCCGCGACACCCTGCAGGACCGGATCCCGTTGGACGACGAGGACTACGTCGAGGTCGGCTCCGGCAAGACCACGCACCGGATCCACCTGGGCGCGTGGTCGCCGGCCGAGGTCGACGTCATCGACGCGATGGTCAACGCGAAGTGGGGCGAGGAGCTCGGCATGCCCGAGGGCAACGCGCTGCTGATCAACACCGGGTTCGCCTCCCCGCAGGAGGTGCGCAAGAAGATCGAGAAGCTCGAGGACCTCTCGATCACCGCGCTCGACATCGTCGCCCAGAGCGGCATCGACCCGGACACGTACCAGACGGTGATCCCGGTCGGTTCGTTCGCCGACGCGGTCGGTGTCTATCGCTACACCCCGATCGGCGGTGGGCGGGTCCAGCCGGACCCGGCCTGGGTGCGCGAGTACATCGTCACCGAGCAGATGCCGATCCTCGGGTCGATGACCTGCAACAAGCACATGATGCCGCAGTTGCGTGCGGCCCTCCTCGAGATCCAGCAGACCGGCCTCGCCGACGAGATCAATCCCGACGAGTACGCCGGCTGCTACTACCCGCGTTTCATCGCCGGCTCCACCACGCTCTCCAACCACTCCTACGGGCTGGCCATCGACATCAACGTGTCGGGCAACCAGCGCGGCACCGTCGGTGACCTCGACCGGGGCGTCGTCGCGATCTTCAAGAAGTGGGGCTTCGCCTGGGGCGGCGACTGGAGCTACACCGACCCGATGCACTTCGAGCTCGACCACATCGTGGAGCCGGGCTGAGCGTCGTACCTGACCTCTGAGTCGCGTTCTCGCCGCCTCCACGACGCAGGAGTCAGGTACGACGCAGACCCCGCCGCACCGTGACAGCACGACTGTCACGGTTGTGCCATGATCGGCGCCATGACGTATGCGCTGGGTCAGGGGACCGGTCCGCTCAACGGCATCAAGGTGGTGGAGATCGCCGGCATCGGGCCCAGCCCGCACGCCTGCATGATCCTCGCCGACCTCGGCGCCGACGTGATCCGCATCGAGCGGCCGGGCGGCCAGTTGCTGACCGGGGGATCGCACGACCTGCTCAACCGCGGCCGCCCCAGCGTCGCGCTCGACCTCAAGAAGCCGCAGGCGATCGCCACCGTGCTCGAGCTGGTCGCCGACGCCGACGTGCTCGTCGAGGGCATGCGGCCCGGCGTGCTCGAACGGCTCGGGCTCGGACCCGAGGTGTGCCAGGAGCGCAACCCGCGCCTGGTCTTCGCCCGGATGACCGGGTGGGGGCAGGACGGGCCGTGGTCGCAGGCGGCCGGCCACGACATGAACTACGTGGCCATCACCGGCACCCTCTTCGGTCTGGGACAGGACAAGGCCCGGCCGCACTTCCCGACCAACCTGGTCGGCGACTTCGGCGGCGGGTCGACGTACCTGGTGATCGGGATCCTCTCCGCGCTGCTCGAGGCGAAGGCGTCGGGGCAGGGGCAGGTGGTGGATGCGGCGATCGTCGATGGCACGGCGCACCTGAACGCGATGACCTCGGCGTTCCTCGCCGGCGGCAACTACCAGGAGGAGCGGGCGGCCAACCTGCTCGACGGTGGGGCTCCCTACTACGACATCTACGAGACCGCTGATGGCGAGCACATGTCGGTCGGGGCGCTTGAGCCGCAGTTCTACGAGGAGTTCGTGCGCCTGCTCGGGGTCGAGGAGACCGCCCCCGATCGCTACGACCTGGCCAATGCCGATGCGCTGCGGGAGATCTTCTCCGCAGCGTTCAAGACCAGGACCCGCGACGAGTGGTGCGCGATCTTCGACGCCACCGATGCGTGCGTCGCCCCGATCCTGCGGGTCAGCGAGGCGCCGGAGCACCCGCACATCAAGGCGCGGGAGATCTTCGTCGAGCACGAGGGCGTGCTGCAGCCGCAGCCGGCGCCACGCTTCTCCCGCACCGAGGCCACCCTCGGCCTGCCGCCGGCGGCGAAGGCAGGGGCGCAGACCCGGGAGGCGCTGGCCGCCTGGGGCATCGCCGACGTCGAGACGCTGATCGAGAGCGGTGCTGCGGTCCAGGTCGACTGAGCTTCAAGCCTTGGGTGAATCAGAGCTGAGGCTGAGGAGCACGCGTTCGCCTGCCGAGCGACGCGACGTCAGCGCTGGACGGCGATGCGACGTACCGGCGAGGTGGCGCCGAGGTTACGACGGTCGGAGGGCACCACGGCGCGCCACGACGTTGCCTTGGTGATCCGCACGCGCCTGCTCCACCGTCCCTGGTCGTTGATCCGGAGCGTCGCGACGCGTTGCCAGGCCTTCGCTCCCGCGGGACGCCGTTGTAGGACCACCCACTGCTTCTTGCGGTTGTCGTAGCCCACACTCGCCGCGAAGCCCGCGCCGCGGCGCCACTGTCCCTTCAGGGTCACCCGGCTCCCACGGGCCACCTTCGCGCGAGGCTTGGCCACCGACACCGTGCTGGCGTAGCGGAAGTCGATCGGCTTGGTGGCGCTGAGGTCGTCGTCATCGACGTGTACGACGGCGCGGATCCGGCCGCGGCCCGCATAGGCCAGCTCGCCGCACACGTAGAGCCGGTCGGTGAACGTGCTGGGGCCGGACTCCGGCGCGGTCGCTTGGAAGGGGGACAGCACCCCGCTGACGCTCCTTCCGTTGCCGTCGGTGCCGCTGACGTTGACATAGACGTCGTCACCGGCGCTCACCGGGAAGCGGATCGTGATTCGCTCGGCACTGTTGCGACAACCGGATCTGATCACGACGCCGCGACGCGGGGCCTCGATCGTCACGCCGGAGCCTGCCGCGGAGACGGAGGTCTCCACCGAGCGCTCGTCCGCCGCGCTTGCCGTCGCCGGCAGCGAGGCAGGGGAGACGAGGAGGGTGAGCACGGTCATGGCGGCGCCTGCCGCGATGATCCCAGCGCCGCGGGCGCGGGTGCTTCGGTGCTGCGTCATCGCTGGGACTCCTCGGGTTCGCGCGGCAGAGGGCTGAGAGGTCCGAGACATCGTCGCCGATGCCCCCGGCTTCCGTCACGTGGTGGACCGGGTCCGGTCGTCAGCGCGGCCGTGGGTTGCGCGCGGCCCGCGCCACCGCCGCCTCGTACGCCGAGACCAAGCCGCCGACCGAGAGCGGCTTGAGTCGCTCCATGACCTCGCGGAAGTGGTCGGACTCGACGTCGTCGTAGAGCGGGGCGAGCTCGCGATGGATCACGTCGTGGAGCTCCTTGGCCATCTGCTCGCCGTGCTCGGCGTAGACGGCGGCCGCGGCGACGGCGACCTTGCGGGGGAAGCCGAGCTCGACCAGACGGACTCCGATCGCCAGCTGGTTGGTCGCGACCAGGTAGGCGTTCTCCCGGATCCGGAGGACGCCGAGTGCCTGCAGGGTCGCGATGTCTTCCTCGCTGAGTGCGCGGCCGGCTTTGGCCTCGAGACGTTCGTGGGTCATCTCCACCGGCAGGTCGGCCTGCCAGGGGGCCAGCATGGTGCGGGCGAGTGCGATGTCCTCCGGGGTGGCGTCGGCGGGGATGCCGGCGACGTACTTCTCGATCGCGGCCAGGGTGAAGCCGTGGCTCTGCAGCTCCTGCACCAGCTCGAGTCGGGCGGCGTGGTCGGCGGAGTAGTAGCCGGAGCGGCCGCGGCGGATAGGCGGGGGGACCAGGCCGCGGGTGGTGTAGAAGCGGAGCGTCCGCACGCTGATGCCGGCTCGCCGGGTCAGCTCCTCCAGCGTCAGCAGGGTGTCGCCGGGAGCGCTCCCGGCCGCTGCGTCACCGCGCGCGTTCTCCACCATGACAGCAAGCGTGTCACAGTCACCGGCCTGGTGGCGGGACCGCCGTCCTCCGATGCGGTACGACGACCACGACCGCGCCCCGACCCTTGACTGTGACAGTAGTAGTGTCACAATCGGAGCTGAAGCACTTTCCCCGGCGTGCGCGCGAGCCACCCGCGCGCACCACTCCCCGATCGAGGACGGTCATGGCAGAAGCATTCGTGTACGACCACATCCGCACGCCCCGCGGCAAGGGCAAGGCGAACGGCAGCCTCCACGAGGTCAAGCCTGTCGACCTGGCCGTCGGCCTGCTCGACGCGGTCAAGGAGCGCAACCCGGGCCTGGACCCCGAGCGTGTGGACGACGTGGTCCTCGGTGTCGTCTCGCCGGTCGGCGACCAGGGTGGCGACATCGCCAAGACCGCGGCGATCGCGGCCGGCTACCCCGACACCGTGGCCGGCGTACAGCTCAACCGGTTCTGCGCCTCCGGCCTGGAGGCCGTCAACCAGGCAGCCGGGCGGGTGCGCGGTGGCTTCGAGGACCTGATCCTCGCCGGTGGTGTGGAGTCGATGAGCCGGGTGCCGATGGGCTCCGACGGTGGCGCTTGGGCCTCCGACCCGGCCACCGCCTTCAAGGCAGGCTTCGTGCCCCAGGGCATCGGCGCCGACCTGATCGCCACCCTGGAGGGCTGGAACCGGGAGGACGTCGACGCCTACGCCGCCGAGTCCCACCACCGCGCCGCCAAGGCGTGGGCCAACGGCTACTTCGACAACGCGATCGTTCCGGTCACCGACCTCAACGGTCTGACCGTGCTCGACCGGGACGAGACCGTCCGCCCGGACACCTCCGTCGAAGGCCTCGCCGGACTCAAGCCGTCCTTCGCGCAGATCGGTGCCGACGCCGGCTTCGACGACGTGGCGCTGGAGAAGTACCACTGGATTGAGAAGATCAACCACGTCCACCACGCCGGCAACTCCTCGGGCATCGTGGACGGCGCCGCACTCACCGTGATCGGCAACGAGCAGGTCGGCTCCGACCTCGGCCTCACCCCGCGCGCCCGGGTCCTCGCCACGGCGGTCTCCGGTGCCGACCCGATCATCATGCTCACCGGTCCCGCCCCGGCCGCTCGCAAGGCGCTCGCCAAGGCCGGCCTGGAGGTCGGCGACATCGACCTGTTCGAGATCAACGAGGCCTTCGCCGCCGTCGCGATGCGGTTCATGCGCGACATGGACATCAGCCACGAGATCACCAACGTCAACGGTGGCGCGATCGCCATGGGCCACCCGCTCGGCGCCACCGGCGCGATGATCCTCGGCACCCTGATCGACGAGCTCGAGCGGCGCGACCTGCGCCGCGGCCTCGCCACGCTCTGCGTCGGCGGCGGCATGGGCATCGCCACGATCGTCGAGCGCGTCTGAGCGCGATCAGACCAGCCGCCCACCTCGAGCTGACAAGACCCGGAAGAGACAGATGAGCACTGACACCCAGACCGCCGTGCGCTACGAGAAGGACGCCGACGGCATCGTCACCCTGACCCTGGACGACCCGAACCAGAGCGCCAACACCATGAACGAGCTCTACCTGAGCTCGATGGACGCCTGCGTCAACCGCCTGTACGACGAGGCCGACTCGGTGACCGGCGTCGTCGTCGCCAGCGCGAAGAAGACCTTCTTCGCCGGCGGCGACCTGAAGAACATGATGAAGTCCTCCAAGGACGACGGCGAGGCCGTCTTCGCGCAGTGCGAGAAGGTCAAGGCCTCGCTGCGCCGCCTGGAGAAGTTCCCCAAGCCGGTCGTCGCCGCGATCAACGGTGCCGCGCTCGGTGGGGGCTGCGAGATCACGCTGGCCTGCAACCACCGGATCGCCGTCGACGACCGCTCGGTCAAGATCGGGCTCCCCGAGTCCACGCTCGGTCTGCTTCCGGCCGGTGGCGGTGTCACCCGCACCGTGCGGATGTTCGGCCTGCAGAGCGCGCTGATGGACTTCCTGCTCCAGGGCACGCAGTTCAACCCGCAGGCGGCGCTGAAGAAGGGCCTGGTCGACGAGCTGGTCGCCACCCGCGAGGAGCTGGTCCCGGCGGCCAAGACCTGGATCAAGGCGAACGCTGACGACGAGGCGGCCGGCGTACAGCCGTGGGATGCCCCCGGTTACAAGATGCCCGGCGGGAAGCCGTCGTCCCCGGCGCTCGCCGGCTTCCTCCCGGCGTTCCCGGCGATCCTGCGCAAGCAGACCAAGGGTGCTGTCTTCCCGGCCACCCGGGCGATCATGTCCGCCGCTGTCGAGGGCGCCCAGGTCGACTTCGACACCGCCTCGCGGATCGAGTCGCGCTACTTCGTCAGCCTGCTCACCAGCCAGGCCTCGAAGAACACCATCCAGGCGTTCTTCTTCGACCTGCAGGCGATCAACTCCGGCTCGCTGCGGCCACAGGGGATCGACAAGTACACGGCGCAGAAGGTCGTCGTCCTCGGCGCCGGCATGATGGGCGCCGGCATCGCCTACGTCATGGCCAAGGCCGGCGCGGAGGTGGTCCTCAAGGACGTCTCGGTCGAGGCGGCCGAGAAGGGGAAGTCCTACTCCGCTGGCCTCCTGGACAAGGCGATCAGCCGCGGCAAGAGCACGGAGGAGAAGAAGGCCGAGCTGCTCGGCCGGATCACCGCGACCGACGACCCGGCCGCCGCGGCCGGCGCCGACATCGTGATCGAGGCGGTCTTCGAGGACCCGGCGCTCAAGGCCAAGGTCTTCGCCGAGGTCCTGCCGCACTTGGCCCCGGACGCACTGCTCTGCTCCAACACCTCCACGCTGCCGATCACCGAGCTGGCCAACGGCCTGGAGAACCAGGCGGACCGCGCGCGCTTCATCGGCCTGCACTTCTTCTCGCCGGTCGACAAGATGCCGCTGGTGGAGATCATCTCCGGCAAGGAGACCTCCGACGAGGCGCTGGCCAAGGCCTACGACGTGGTGCTGCAGATGCGCAAGACCCCGATCGTGGTCAACGACAGCCGCGGCTTCTACACCTCGCGGGTCATCGGCTTCATGGTCAACGAGGGTCTGGCCATGCTCGCCGAGGGGATCCACCCGTGGAGCATCGAACGGGGCACGACCTCGGCCGGCTACCCGGCCCCGGTCCTGCAGCTGACCGACGAGCTCAACATGGAGTTGATGGCCAAGATCGGGAAGGCCACCCAGGAGGCGGCCGAGCGGGACGGCACGCCGTACACGCCGCACCCGGGCCAGGTCGTGGTCACCCGGATGCTCGAGGCCGGACGCCCCGGTCGCCTGCGCGGCGCCGGCTTCTACGAGTACGTCGACGGCAAGCGCGACTCGCTCTGGGACGGGCTCGTTGAGCTCTTCCCGGTGGCCGAGGACCAGATCCCGATCGAGGACATCCGCGACCGGATGATGTTCGCCGAGGCGCTGGAGACCGCGAAGTGCTTCGAGGAGGGCGTGATCACCTCCGCCGCGGCGGCGAACATCGGCTCGATCATGGGCATCGGCTTCCCTCCGATGACCGGTGGTGCCGCCCAGTTCATGACCGGCTACGAGGACAAGGAGTCCGGCGAGATCGGTCTCTCTGCCTTCGTGAAGCGGGCCGACGAGCTGGCCGCGAAGTACGGCGACCGCTTCTCCGCCACCCCGTGGCTGCGTGACCTCGCCGCGTCGGGCGGGTCCTTCCCCGCCTGATCGCCGACCCGGCGCAAACGCGCACGGAATTGATGCCGACCCGGCTCAAATGCAGCTGCATTTGAGCCGGGTCGGTGCGTTTCCGGCGCGTGCGTTTGAGCCGGGTCAGCGGAAAACAGATGTGCGTTTGAGCCGGGTCAGCGAGCGGCGGCGGCGATGGCAGCCGCGACGCCGCCCGCCTCCCCCGCCGGTACGACGCCCGCGGTGACCCGGACGTGCGGGGTGCCGGACCCCGGCTCGGCCAGGAACGGTGCTCCTCCGGCGACGCGGATGCCGGCGGCCGCGAGCGCCGTGGTGGCGGCGGCCTCGTCCGCGACCGGCAGCCACAGGTTGATCCCGTCGGGCAGCGGCACCTCGACGCCGTGCTCGGCGAGCCGGGCGACCAGTTCGCGCTGCCTGCCGAAGTACTGGCGCCGGGCCTCGCCGACCGCGTC
Organism: Nocardioides sp. BGMRC 2183; assembly: GCA_008123405.1. GTDB lineage: Bacteria > Actinomycetota > Actinomycetes > Propionibacteriales > Nocardioidaceae > Nocardioides. The sequence goes on along the minus strand of VSSA01000003.1, from coordinate 156,831 downwards.
CATCGAGCCGGCGTGGGTGAGCAGGTCGAGCAGGATGGTCTGCACCATCCGGGAGGTCCACGCCGGGCCGAGCATGCGCCGGGCGACGATCCGGTCCACCAGCTCCGCCGGTCCGCCCAGCGCGGCGATCCGCAGGTCCGGACCGTGGCTCTTGGAGAAGGAGCGGACGTGCACGACCCGCTCGGGCAGGTGGGTGCCGAGTGAGACGTCTGGTGCGGTGCTGATCGCGCCGGAGTGGTCGTCCTCCACGATCCACGGGACCGTGACCTCGTCGTCCCCGGCCGCCGCCCGTCTGATCACCCGTGCCAGCGCCGCCGCTCGTGCCGTGCTGGTCGACGCCCCGGTGGGGTTGTGCGCCCGGGGCTGCAGCACGACCGCCGCCGGTCGCGTCGTGAGCGCCTGCCGCATCGACTCCGGCCGGATCCCCTCGGCGTCCAGCTCGACCGGGACCACCTCGGCGCCGAGCGCCTCGACCAGGTCGAAGAACGGTGGGAAGCCAGGAGACTCCAGCACCACCCGGTCGCCGTAGGAGACGACCTGCTCCAAGGCGCGGGCGATCGCGTCGGTGGCGCCGTCGACCACGGTGATCGCCTCCGCCGGGTAGGGCCAGCTCGCCGCGAGCACCTCGCGCAGCTTCGGCAGCACCGGCTCCTCCTGGTAGGCCAGGGTGCCGGCGTGCTGGCCGACCCGCTGCAGCGCCGGCCCGAGGTCGGGGAGCAGCGCCGGATCCGGCGTACCGCGGGAGAGGTCCCAGCGGGTCTCCTCGGCGATCGCGCCGACCAGGGAGCGCTGCCGCGGCGAGAGCCACGGCGTCGGGGTGTCCCGGACGAAGGTGCCGGCGCGGCCCCGCGCCACCACCAACCCGGTACGACGCAACGCCTGCCACGCGGCACTGACAGTGCCGGGGGAGACCCCCAGCTCCGCGGCCACGTCGCGCACCGTCGGCAAGCGTTCGCCGGGCGCGAGTGCGCCGGAGCGGATGGCCCGTCCGATCGCCCCGGCGATGCCTTGGGGCGTGCGGTCACCGAGCCCGGTCAGACCCATCGCGGCGGGGAGGAGGCTCATGATCCGCCGCCTTCGGCTGTCGAAAACCCTTGACATCCGCGTCATCGCGGCGAAATGTTCAACTCCCACGATAACAGAAAAGCACCGGGAGCCCGGGAGCGCCCAGGGAGGACCTTCATGACGATCGTGCGTGCCGCCATCAGCCAGACGACCTGGACCGGCGACAAGGAGTCCATGCTCGACAAGCACGAGCAGTTCGCGCGGGACGCGGCCGCCGAAGGCGCTCAGGTGATGTGCTTCCAGGAGCTCTTCTACGGCCCCTACTTCGGGATCACCCAGGACCAGAAGTACTACCGCTACGCCGAGCCCGCCGACGGACCGATCGTGCAGCGCTTCGCTGCGCTGGCCAAGGAGCTCGGCCAGGTGATGGTCCTGCCGATCTACGAGGAGGAGCAGACCGGCGTCTACTACAACACCGCGGTGATCGTTGACGCGGACGGCGCCGTGCTCGGCAAGTACCGCAAGAACCACATCCCGCACGTGGAGAAGTTCTGGGAGAAGTTCTACTTCCGCCCCGGCAACCTCGGCTACCCGGTCTTCGAGACCGCGGTCGGCACCATCGCCGCCTACATCTGCTACGACCGGCACTTCCCCGAGGGGTGGCGTGAGTTCGGGCTGAACGGCGCGCACATCGTGTTCAACCCCAACGCCACCAAGCCCGGCCTCTCCAACCGGCTGTGGGAGGTCGAGGGACCGTGCGCCGCGGTCGCCAACGGCTACTTCGTGCTGCAGCCCAACAGGGTGGGGCTGGAGGACAACGAGTACGGCGACGAGGCGGTGAACTTCTACGGCACCAGTCAGGTGATCGACCCCCGCGGCAACTTCGTCGGCGACCTGGGCAGCAGCGAGAAGGAGGAGCTGCTGGTCCGCGACCTGGAGCTGGATCTGGTCCAGCAGATGCGCGACGACTGGCAGTTCTACCGGGACCGCCGGCCCGACTCCTACACCGCGATCACCCGGCCCTGAGCCGTACGACGAGCAACACGACGAGCAGGAGGACGCACACATGAGCACCTTGCTGATCAAGGGCGGCACCGTGGTGACCGCCACCGGCCGCACCGAGGCCGATGTCCTGGTCGACGGTGAGCAGATCGTCGCGGTGCTGGCACCCGGCTCCACGGTGCTGGGCAGCGACCTCGCCGCCAGCGTCGACCGAGTCGTCGATGCGACCGGAAAGTACGTGATCCCCGGCGGCATCGACGCCCACACCCACATGGAGCTGCCGTTCGGCGGCACCCACGCCATCGACACCTTCGAGACCGGCACCCGGGCCGCCGCCTGGGGTGGCACCACCTCGATCATCGACTTCGCGGTGCAGAAGTACGGCGAGCGGGTCGAGGACGGGCTGGCCACCTGGCACGACAAGGCGCGCGGCAACTGCGCGATCGACTACGGGTTCCACCAGATCATCGGCGGCGTCGACGAGCATTCGTTGAAGGCGATGCAGACCCTGGTCGACGAGGGGATCACCTCCTACAAGCTCTTCATGGCCTATCCAGGCGTCTTCTACTCCGACGACGCCCAGGTGCTGCGGGCCATGCAGGTGGCTGCGGATACCGGCCTGATGACGATGATGCACGCCGAGAACGGCCCGGCCATCGACGTACTGGCCGAGCAGCTCTACAACGCGGGGAAGACCTCGCCGTACTTCCACGGCATCGCCCGTGCGTGGCAGATGGAGGAGGAGGCCACCCACCGGGCGATCATGCTGGCCGACGTCACCGGCGCCCCGTTGTACGTCGTCCACGTCAGCGCGCAGCAGGCGGTGGCGCAGCTCGCGGCGGCTCGCGACCGCGGCAAGAACGTCTTCGGAGAGACCTGCCCGCAGTACCTCTACCTCTCCTTGGAGGAGCAGCTGGCGGCGGTCAGCGAGGAGTGGGGCGACTTCGAGGGCGCCAAATGGGTCTGCTCCACGCCGCTGCGGTCGAAGGAGGAGGGCCACCTCGACGCGATGTGGGCCGGCCTGCGCACCAACGACCTACAGATGGTCTCCACCGACCACTGCCCGTTCTGCATGAAGGACCAGAAGGAGCTCGGCAAGGGCGACTTCCGGGCGATCCCCAACGGGATCGGCTCGATCGAGCACCGGATGGACCTGATGTACCAGGGCGTGGTCACCGGGCGGATCAGCCTGGAGCGGTGGGTGGAGATCACCTCCACCACGCCGGCGCGGATGTTCGGCCTCTACGGACGCAAGGGGGTCATCGCTCCCGGCGCCGACGCCGACATCGTGGTCTACGACCCGAACGGCCACACCTCGATCGGCATGGGCGAGGGGCGAACGCACCACATGGCGATGGACCACTCCGCCTGGGAGGGCTTCGAGATCGACGGTCACGTCGACGTGGTGATCAGTCGCGGCACGGTGCTGGTCTCGGACGGCACCTATCACGGTCGCGCGGGCCACGGGCAGTACCTCAAGCGCGAGCTCACCCAGTACCTGACCTGAGCCCGCCACCCCCATCACCCGAGAGGAACACCATGGACTTCGGCGTCGTCCTGCAGACCAACCCACCGGCTTGGCGCACCGTCGGCCTGGCCAAGCAGGCCGAGGAGCACGGCTTCGACTACGTGTGGACCTTCGACAGCCACCTGCTCTGGCAGGAGCCCTACGTCATCTACAGCCAGATCCTGGCCGAGACCAACCGGGTCGTGGTGGGGCCGATGGTGACCAACCCGGCCACCCGTGACTGGACGGTGACCGCGTCGGTCTTCGCCACCCTCAACGAGATGTACGGCAATCGCACCGTGGTCGGGATCGGACGCGGCGACTCCGCGGTGCGGGTGCTCAACGGCCGCCCGTGCACGTTGAAGGAGGTGCGCGAGGCGAGCCACGTGATCCGCGAGCTCGGCAACTGCCGGGCAGTCGAGCACAACGGAGCCACCTTGCGGTTCCCGTGGGCGCGCTCCTCCGAGCTCGAGGTGTGGATCGCGGCCTACGGGCCGATGGCGCTCAAGGCGGCGGGCGAGGCCGGGGACGGGTTCATCCTGCAGCTCGCCGACGTCGACGTCGCGGAGTGGATGATCGGACGGGTGCGGGAGGCCGCCGCGGCGGCCGGGCGCGACCCTGACGCCCTCACCTTCTGCGTCGCCGCACCTGCCTACCTCGGCGAGGACACGCCGGAGTCCCGCCAGCACATGCTGGACCAGACCCGCTGGTTCGGCGGGATGGTCGGCAACCACATCGCCGACATCGTCGCCAAGTACGGCGAGGGGCAGGACGGCAACGCAGGGTTTCCCCAGGTCCTGGTGGACTACATCAAGGGCCGCACCGGCTACGACTACAACACCCACGGCAAGGCCGACAACGACCACGTCGACTTCGTCCCCGACGAGATCGTCGACCGGTTCTGTCTCCTGGGCACCCCCGAACAGCACATCGCCAAGCTCGAGCGCCTCAAGGAGATCGGGGTCGACCAGTTCGCGATCTACCTCCAACACGACAACAAGGAGGAGACGCTGCGCGTCTACGGCGAGACGATCATCCCGGTGTTGCGTGAGCACGTCACGGCGAAGGCCTGAGGCATGACCTCCACCGCGATGACGGCGGCCGCACCCGGCGCGGCGGGGCTCCGCTCCCGTCCGCTGGACGGCGTGGGCGCGCGGCTGCGGGCTCCCCTGCAGGGGATGCTCGGTCTGCTCGCCGTCGCGGCGCTGTGGGAGGGCTACAAGGCGCTGGCACCCGAGGACGGGGTGGTGATCGGAGAGACCCGGGTGCTGCCCCGGACCTCCGACCTGGCGATGCCGCACGTGTGGGACATGGTGGCGCGGTTGGGGGAGCCGACCACGAGTCTGCCCGGCGCCGTACCGCTGTGGCGCACCGTCGCGGACGCCGCGCTGGTCTCGCTCGGCATCGCCGCCGTCGGCTGGCTGGTCGGCACCGCCGTGGGCCTCGGCCTGGCGGTGCTGATGGCCCGGCTGCGGATCGTCGAGCTCGGGCTGCTGCCCTGGATCGTGCTCAGCCAGACCGTGCCGCTGATCGCCTTCGCGCCGGTGGTGCGCAGCTGGGGTGCGCGGATCGAGATCGGCGGATGGGAGTGGCCGCCCTGGTTGTCGGTCGCCCTGATCGCCAGTTATCTCGCCTTCTTCCCGGTGGCGATCGGTGCGCTGCGCGGACTCCAGTCGCACTCGGCGATCCACGCCGACCTGATGCATTCCTATGCCTCGGGCTGGTGGTCCACCCTGCGGCGGGTCCGACTTCCCTCCGCGGTGCCCTACCTGCTACCGGCGCTACGGCTCGGAGCCGCCAGCGCTGTCGTCGGCACCGTCGTGGCCGAGGTCTCGACCGGGTTCCTCGACGGGATCGGGCGACTCCTGGTCTCCTACGCCGGCCAGGCCTCGGGCGACCCGGCCAAGGCGTGGGCGCCGATCTTCGGTGCGGTCGCGCTGGGCCTGGTGGCAGCGATGTTCGTGACCCTGATCGGGGTGCTGTTGCGCCCGTACCGACGTGGAGAGGCCACATGATCGAGCAGATGTCCGAGCCGGCGGGTGCAGCAGATCGCCCGAGCCCCTCGTTCCCGCCCAGCCTGCCCGGGCCGATCGGCGTCCCCGCGGTGCAGGTCAGTGGCGTGACCAAGACCTTCCGCACTCGGGCGGGCCTGGTCGAGGCGCTCGCCGACGTCGACCTCAGCGTCGCCGAGGGCGAGTTCGTCGCGTTGCTCGGGCCGTCGGGCTGCGGCAAGTCCACCCTGCTGCGGGTGATCGCCGACCTGGAGACCTCGACCACGGGGGAGGTCGAGGTCTTCGGCAAGACCGCCGCCCGGGCGCGGGAGGACCAGGACTACGGCATCGCGTTCCAGCAGGCCGGCCTGTTGCCGTGGCGCACCGTCGCCGCCAACGTCGCGCTCCCGTTGGAGCTGCACGACCTGCCGCGCAAGCAGCGCAAGGAGCGGGTCGCCCACCTGCTCGACCTGGTCGGACTCGGCGACTTCGCCCAGCACCACCCCGACCAACTCTCCGGCGGCATGCAACAGCGGGTGGCGATCGCCCGGTCGCTGGCCGAACAGCCGCGGCTGCTGCTGATGGACGAGCCGTTCGGAGCCCTGGACGAGATGACCCGGGAACGGATGCAGGCCGAGCTCGCCCGGATCTGCGCCGAGACCGGCGCGGCCGTGGTCTTCGTGACCCACTCGATCCCCGAGGCGGTCTTCCTCGCGGACCGGGTGGTGGTGATGTCGCCACGGCCGGGTCGGATCACCGGAGTCGTCGCCACAGGCATCGGTCGCGAGGTCCCGCGCGACGATGCGCTCCGCGAGGACCGGGCCTTCTTCGCCAAGGTCACCGAGGTCCGTGAGGCCCTGCACGGCAGCCCGGTCACCGGCGTCGGCCGCGAGGAACGGTGAGGCCCCGATGAGCGCGCTGAGCGCCGCGAGCACCACCCGTTCCCGGGTGGCGGTCGTGTTGGCGCCGCTGGTGACCGGGTTGCTGGTGCTCGCGGTCTGGCAGTTCCTGGTCACGGTCGTCGAGGTGTCGCCGTACCTGCTCCCGGGACCGGCGGAGATCGCCGAGGAGTGGCGGGCGAACAGCGACTCGATCCGGGAGGCCTTCTGGGTCACCGGCATGAACGCGCTGGTCGGTCTGATCGCCGGCACCGTGCTCGGGGTGGCCCTGGCCGCGCTGGCCTCGTGGTCAGGGTGGATCGAGGGGATGGCGGCCACCGTCGTGGCCGCGCTCGCGGTGGTCCCGATCGTCGCCCTCGCTCCGGTGCTCAACTCGATGTACGGCGCCGACAGCGAGTACGGCCGCCGGGTGATCGCCTCCATCGCCGCGTTCGTGCCCGTCTATGTCAACAGCATCCGTGGGCTGCACCAGACCACTGCGCTGCACCGCGACCTGATGCGCTCCTACGCCGCGTCGGGGTGGCAGCGGTTCCGCAGCCTGACCCTTCCCTCGGCCACCCCGTTCGTGCTCACCGGCATCCGCGTGGCCAGCTCGCTGGCGGTCATCTCCGCCCTGGTCGCGGAGTACTTCGGCGGCCCCCGCGGCGGGCTCGGCAGCTTCATCTCCACCAGTGCCGCCACCAGCGCCTACGCCCGAGCGTGGGCCTACGTCGGCGCCGCCATCGTCCTCGGACTCCTCGCCTATCTCCTGACCGGGCTGCTCGAACGCCTCGTGCAGCGTCTGCTGCCGACCGGAGCGACGCCATGACCCCCACCCCTCGAAAGGAAGAACCATGCTGAGATCCGTACGTCGCAGCATCGCCCTGGCCACCGCGGTCGTCGCCTCCTCCGCGTTCCTGACCGCCTGCGGAGGTGACGACGGCGGCGGAGGTGACGGCGACCTGACCGAGGTCAAGCTGCAGTTGCAGTGGCTCCCCCAGGCCCAGTTCGCCGGTTACTACGCGGCGGTCGACCAGGGGTTCTTCGAGGAGGAGGGTCTCGACGTCGAGATCATCCCGTCCGGCGGCGACATCGTCCCGCAGGACGCCCTGGCCAACGGGGACGTCGACTACGCGATCGCCTGGGTGCCCAAGGTGCTCGGATCGATCGAGCAGGGCGCGAACCTGACCAACATCGCCCAGATCTTCCAGCGCTCCGGCACGCTGCAGGTCGCCTGGGCCGACTCCGGGATCGAGTCGGTCGCGGACTTCGAAGGCAAGAAGATCGGCTCCTGGGGGTTCGGCAACGAGTGGGAGATCTTCGCCGCGATGGCCGCCGAGGGCCTGGACTCCAGCACCGTGGAGATCGTCACCCAGGACTTCAACATGAACGCCTTCCTGCAAGGCGACATCGACGCTGCGCAGGCGATGACCTACAACGAGTATGCGCAGCTCCTGGAGACCGTGAACCCCGACACCGACGAGCTGTACACGCCCGAGGACTTCAACGTCATCGCCTACGAGGACACCGAGGGCGCCATGCTCCAGGACGCGATCTGGGCCGACACTGAGCGGCTCTCCTCCGACGACGAGTACGCCGAGACCACCGTCGCGTTCCTCAAGGCCGTGATCAAGGGCTGGGCCTACGCCCGGGACAACGTGGAGTCCGCCGCCGAGATCACCGTGGCTGCCGGCTCCAGCTGGGGCCCGAGCCACGAGCTGTGGATGGCCAACGAGACCAACAAGCTGATCTGGCCCGCCGACAACGGGATCGGCGTGATCGACGAGGAGGCCTGGAACCGGACCGTCGACGGGGCACTCGCCGCCGTCAACGAGCAGGGACAGAACCTGATCACCGCCGAGCCGCCCGAGACGGCGTACGACAACACCTACATCGAGGACGCGATCGAGGAGCTGGGGGACGAGGTGGACACCACCGGCGCGGACTTCACGCCGACGGAGGTCACGCTCACCGAAGGGGGTAACTGAGACCATGACGACTGACGCTGCCGATCTCGACGCGGAGGCCAAGCGGCTCGACAAGGCCCACGTCTTCCACTCCTGGTCCGCCCAGGGTGCGCTCGACCCGATGGCCATCGCCGGCGGGCGAGGGTGCACGGTGTGGGATCACGCCGGTCGCGAGTACCTGGACTTCTCCAGCCAGATGGTCAACGTCAACATCGGCCATCAGCATCCGGTCGTCATCGAGGCGATCCAGCGGCAGGCCGAGGTACTGGCCACGATCGCGCCGGCCACGGCCAACCTCGCTCGCGGCCAAGCGGCGGAGCGGATCACCGACCGTGCGCCTGAGGGGATGAACAAGGTCTTCTTCACCAACGGCGGCGCCGACGCGGTGGAGAACGCGATCCGGATGGCCCGCCTGCACACCGGTCGGGACAAGGTGATCTCCCGCTACCGCTCCTACCACGGCAACACCACGGCCGCGGTCAACGCGACCGGCGACTGGCGGCGGATCCCCAACGAGTACGCCCGTGGGCACATCCACGTCTTCGGCCCCTACCTCTACCGCAGCGAGTTCTGGGCGAGGACGCCGGAGGAGGAGTGCGAGCGGGCGCTGCAGCACCTGCGTCGGGTGATCGAGTGCGAGGGCCCGAGCACCGTCGCCGCGATCCTGCTCGAGTCGGTGCCCGGCACTGCCGGGATCATGGTGCCCCCACCCGGCTACCTGCCCGGGGTGCGGCGGATCGCCGACGAGTACGGCGTGGTGCTGATCCTGGACGAGGTGATGGCCGGGTTCGGCCGGACCGGCGAGTGGTTCGCCTTCGACGCCTTCGACGTCGAGCCGGACCTGATCACCTTCGCCAAGGGGGTGAACTCCGGATACGTCCCGATCGGCGGCGTGGTGATCAGCGACGAGATCGCCGCCACCTTCGACGAGCGGGTCTTCCCCGGCGGGCTCACCTACTCCGGCCACCCGCTCGGCGCGGCCTCGATCGTGGCCACGCTGGACACCATGGAGGCCGAGGGGATCGTGGAGAACGCCCGCCGGATCGGCGCCGATGTGCTCGGCCCCGGCCTCGCGACGTTGGCCGACAAGCATCCGGTGGTGGGGGAGGCGCGCGGGAGTGGGGTGTTCTGGGCGTTGGAGCTGGTCTCCGACCCCGACACCCGCGCGCCGCTACCCCCCGCGGCCATCGGACGCGCCAAAGCCGCGCTCGTGGAGCGCGGACTCCTTCCCTTCACCGCCGACAACCGCATCCACGTCGTACCGCCGTGCGTGGTGACCGCCGACGAGGTGGCCCAGGCGCTGCCGATCTACGACGAAGTCCTGACCCTGCTCGATGAGGAGCTCTGACCCCATGACCACCACCGATGTCCCGGTGCTCGACCACTGGATCGGCGGCGCCACGTCCGCCGGCACTTCCGAGCGCACCGCACCCGTCTACGACCCCGCGCTGGGGGAGGTGAGCAAACAGGTGCGGCTCGGCTCCGCGGCCGACGTGGACGCCGCGGTCGCCGCGGCGGCCAAGGCCTTCACCTCCTGGGGGCGGTCCTCGATCGCCCGCCGCCAGCAGGTGATGTTCAACTTCCGTGAGCTGCTCAACGCCCGCAAGGACGAGCTGGCCCAGATCCTCACCTCCGAGCACGGCAAGGTGCTCACCGACGCCGCCGGCGAGATCGCCCGCGGCCTCGAGGTCGTCGAGTTCGCCTGCAGCATGCCGCACCTGACCAAGGGCGGGTACTCGCTCGGCGTCTCCACCGACGTCGACGTCTTCTCGCTCAAGGAGCCGCTCGGGGTGGTCGGCGTGATCAGCCCGTTCAACTTCCCGGCGATGGTGCCGATGTGGTTCTTCCCGATCGCCATCGCCACCGGCAACTGTGTCGTGCTCAAGCCGAGCGAGAAGGACCCGAGCGCAGCCAACTGGATGGCCGAGCTGATGGCCGAGGCGGGCCTGCCCGACGGGGTGCTCAACGTCGTGCACGGCGACAAAGAGGCCGTGGACGCGCTGCTCGCGCACCCCGAGGTCGCCTCGATCTCGTTCGTCGGTTCGACCCCGATCGCCCGCTACGTCTACGAGCACGGCACCGCGGCCGGCAAGCGGGTGCAGGCGCTGGGCGGCGCGAAGAACCACATGCTGGTGCTGCCTGACGCCGATCTGGACCTGGTCGCCGACGCCGCCGTCAACGCTGGCTTCGGCTCGGCCGGCGAGCGCTGCATGGCGATCTCGGTGCTGGTCGCCGTCGACCCGGTCGGTGACGAGCTGATCGACAAGATTCGTTCCCGGATGGGCGGGCTGGTCACCGGTGATGGCCGTCGCGGCTGCGACATGGGACCGCTGATCACCGCCGAGCACCGGGACAAGGTGGCCGGCTACCTCGACGTCGCCGCCACCGACGGCGCCGCGGTCGTGGTCGACGGGCGGGAGGCCACCTTCGAGGGCGCCGAGGACGGCTTCTGGCTCGGGCCCACGCTGATCGATCACGTGCCGACCACCTCGACGGTCTACACCGACGAGATCTTCGGTCCGGTGCTCTCGGTGGTCCGGGTGGCGTCGTACGAGGAGGGGGTGGCGCTGGTCAACGGCACGCCGTACGGCAACGGCACGGCGATCTTCACCAACGACGGCGGCGCCGCTCGACGGTTCATGTTGGATGCGGAGATCGGCATGGTCGGCATCAACGTGCCGATCCCGGTGCCCGTGGCCTACCACTCCTTCGGTGGGTGGAAGGCCTCTCTCTTCGGCGATGCCAAGGCCTACGGCCCCCACGGCGTCGACTTCTTCACCCGCGAGAAGGCGGTCACCTCCCGTTGGCTCGACCCCAGCCACGGCGGCATCAACCTGGGCTTCCCCCAACACACCTGAGACCGGAGCAGGCCGAGACCGGGGACGGCAGCGCTCCGGGCCAGGGGGAGGCTCGGAGCGACGCTGCGTGATCCCTCCGCCGATGAACCGCTGAGATGAGCCATCGCTGGCCCGCAACGTTTCCGCGCGGCGAGAGCGGGCATGAGCGTCTCGGTCCATCGGAAGGAGTGTTGTTGTCATGCCCACAGGAAGTGGCGAGGGTTTCGGGGTCGAGGTCGGACGCGTGTGGCGCGCCGGGGCCGTGCATCTGCCCCGGGTCTCCGACACCCTGCACGAGGCGAGCGTCCCCATGCTCGCCAGCCATGCACCGATCACCAGTCGCTCCGGAGGCCTCGGCAAGGACCCCGGCGGACAGCTGGACGAACTGCAGCGGCTCATCCGCAAGGGCGTCGACGACTCCAAGGACACCATCGACGTCTGCGGCCAGGCGCTGATCTGGGCTGCCGAGGACTACGAGCTCACCGACGAGGCAGCGCGTGCCGCCTACCAGCGCGAGAAGGACAGGCTGGACTGATGGGGTTCTCGCACCACGATCTTCCCGGCCGCGCCCAGGAGCTCTACGAGGCGCAGCAGGCCGCGCTGGAGGACCACGGCGACGACTGCGACATGTACGACGTCGAGGCGTCCCGGATCACCGGCATCTACGACGCGTTCTCCGACCTCCCCGACCCGGACAGCTTCGGGGCCTACACCGATGGCCTGCTCACGGCGATGTCCAAGCTGGCGACCGGTGGCTACGAGACGGGCCAGACCGAGGGGGGCCAGACGACCGGGGTCGCCAGCGACACGCTGTCGCTGGTCGCGGTCGCCGGTGACGAGGTCGACGACTGGACCGGCCAGGGCGCAGACGAGTTCCACACCTGGTCGGAGGGGTGGACGACCGGCATCTCCAACCAGTTCGCCGCCACCGTGGCGCTGCGCATCGCCCTGAACGCGGAGGCAGCCGTGTGGACGGGCGTGCTGAAGGACCTGGACAACCTCTCCAAGGGTGCCGTGGAGGCGATGAAGGCGGTCACCGAGTGCAACGGCGACGACGTCAAGCTGGGTCTGAGCATCGCGACAGCGGTGGTCGGGATCGCGGCCGCCGTCCCTACCGCCGGTGCCTCGCTCTCCCTCGTCGCCGTCGCCGGTGCCGGCCTCGGCGTGGCCAGCACCGGAATGGAGATCTATGAGGCCGCGTCGGAGGAGCCGGCCGAGATCAGCTCCTGCTGCCCCCGTTGCTGTGTGGAGGACGTGGAGGAAGCGCTGGGGAAGATCAAGACGAAGATCACCGAGGGGGAGGAGCTGGTCATCGAGAGCCTGCAGAACAATATCGACGTGATCAACGGCAGCTGGTCGGAGTTCTGCCACCCCGCCCCCTCGCTGGGCGGCGTACCGCGGAGCGGCATCCATGCCTACGAGGGAATGGGGACCTATCCGGGATGAGCGCCATCAGCTACCGCGACCTGTGGTCCGACACCGTCGTTCACACGGTCTCGCCCAACGGCCAGATCTTCGTCGACAACTTCGCCGACCAACGGATCGAGGTCCGGCTCGATGACGGGTACTTCCACCGGACCAGCTCGGACCAGGTCACCCAGCAGCTCGTGCGCGTCCTGCGGCTCGCCATCGCCGAGCGGTTCCGTGAGCGACGGCAGCTGCTGCGTGATGTCTCGGAAGTCTCCTTCGAGGAGCCCACGCGGGGCCGTCGACCCCACGCGGACGGGGTACGCCGCCGCTCGGAGGAGCTGGAGGCGGTGGGCACGTCCAGCGACGGCAGGGTCGAGGTCACCGCGATCGGACTCCAGCACCTCGCGCTCCGCATGGACCCGGGACTCTTCCTTTCCGGCGACCGGCTGCTACTCGAGGCCGACCTCGGTGAGGCCTGCACCCGCGCGGTGCAGGCGCAGATCGCCGGGATGCGCGACCTCAAGCACCGGGTCGCCGATGACCTGCACTGACGGCGGCGGGCCGATGGCCCGCTGGGTGCGGGTCGGGGTGGGACTGCTGAGCGGCGCCGCGCTGGCCGGCGGCCTGGTCGCCTGCGGCACCGACGGAGCGGAGATCGGCTCGGTGCTGGACGAACGCCCGGACACCGTGGCCGGCCAGACCGTGCCGGTCCGGGTCCCGAGTGCCTCGATCGAGTTGGAGGTGGGCGATCCGGTCACGGAGGCCGACGGCGTCTCGGCGCCCGAGGGGGGCGAGATCGTCCCGATCGGGTGGACCGTGGACCGCACTCCCGCGGGCCCGCTGACCGGACCGCATGCCTTCACCGGGTACGACGGCGCGACCGAGATCAGCGTGCTCAGCGACGGCGAGCCGGTCGACCTGGTCACCATCGAGGACGCCGCGGGCTCCAACTCCGGCGCCTTCGTCGTCCTGCCGCAGGGACAGGGTCCGGTCACGTTCGAGGTCACCTACGACGGCCTCACCCAGACGGTCGCGACGGACGGGAGTCGGGAGGCCGGCGTCGCGGAGGTCTACTACGACGACGCCGCAGACGGCGTGGAGTCCGACTGCGCGCAGGCATGGCAGCAGTCCGACGTCGATCTGACCTGTCGGGTCGCCAGCTGGGTCCTGCCCTACACGCCCGAGGAGGGATGGGTGGAGGACGGCTCGGTCTACGTCGTGGTCCAACCGGCGCTCGACGTGAATGCCCTGGTCACCGGTCGTCAGCGCGACGAGGTCGCCTTCGTCTCGGACGCCTCCACCCTCGACGGCACCGCGCCACGCGCGCCGCTGGAGGCCGGCGACGCGGGTGAGGGGTCGGTCCAGGGGCTCCTGGTGGCCGCCGTACCGGTCGCCGAGCAGCATCGGTGGCAGGCAGAGCTGACCTTCACGGTCGCCGAGGGAGAGCGGTCGGGGGAGTCGATCCCGCTCGAGGCGACGATTCCCGTCGGCTGAACGGACGTTAGGGTCGGGGCGTGACGTCCTCGACCGACCCTGCCCGTGAAGAGTCCCGGCCGGTCCGCGCCGAGGACGCCTTCGACGTCACCGCGCTGGCCACCTGGCTCGACCGCGGTCCGATCAGCGAGGTGCGCCAGTTCCCCGGGGGCGCCTCCAACCTGACCTACCTCCTCCGGATGGCGAGCGGGCCGGAGCTGATCCTGCGCCGTCCCCCGCGCGGGACGAAGGCGAAGGGCGCCCACGACATGGGGCGTGAGTATCGACTCCAGGCCGGGCTGGCGCCGTACTTCGCCAAGGTCGCGCCGATGGTTGCCTACGCCGACGAGTCACAGAGCCCGCTCGGCGCCGAGTTCTACGTGATGGAGCGGGTCGACGGGGTGATCCCGCGCAAGGAGTTCGGCTTCCCCGTCTCCGAGCAGCAGGCCTCCGACCTCTGCCGCGCCTACCTGGACACCCTGGTCGACCTGCACGCCCTGGACGTCGCAGCGATCCCGGTGCTCACCGAGCTCGCCAAGGGCGAGGGCTACGTCGAACGCCAGATGACCGGTTGGGTACGACGTTTCGAGGCCGCCCGCACCGACGACACCGGCGACTGGTCCGATGTCATCGGCTGGCTGCAGGCGCATCAGCCGGCCGACGTCGCGCAGTGCCTGGTGCACAACGACTACCGCTTCGACAACATGGTGCTCGACTCGGCCGACCCGACCCGGATCGTGGCGCTGTTGGACTGGGAGCTGGCCACCGTCGGCGACCCGCTGATGGAGCTCGGCAACTGCCTGACCTACTGGGTGCAGCCCGATGACGACGAGTTCCTGCTGGCACTGCGCCGCCAGCCGACGACGACACCGGGCATGTGGACCCGCGCCCAGCTGGTCGAGACCTACCTGGAGCGCACCGGCTACGACCCGACCCCGCAGGCGCTGCTCTTCTACGAGGTGTTCGGCCAGTTCCGGCTCGCCGTGATCGCGCAGCAGATCTACTACCGCTACTTCCACGGGCAGACCACCAACGAGGCCCACGCGGGCTTCGGCGCCGCCGTCTCCTACCTGGAGTCCCGCAGTCGCCGCATGCTGGACGAGGCTAAGCCTTGATCTGCCGATTCCCCGCTACTGCGCGACCCCATCCGGGCGCCCCGGACTGCGTTGTCGCACCTCGACGGGCCTCCGGCCCGCCTTCGGCACTCCGCCTTGCCGGGTCAACCGTCTGGTGCCGCTCGCTACGCGGCGAATCGGCAGATCTAGGCTGAGCGCGTGGGCGTGCTGCACCTGGTCCGCCACGGCCAGGCGTCCTTCGGGGCTGATGACTATGACGTGCTCTCGCGTACCGGGCTGGAGCAGGCACGGGTGCTCGGCGCCTGGCTGGCCACCCACGAGACGTCGCCCGCCACGGTGGTGCACGGCGGACTGCGACGGCACCGGGAGACCTGGGCCGGGATCCTGGACGGTGCTCGCTGGTCGGGGGTGCCGGACGGGCAGGTGGCCCCGGACTGGGACGAGTTCGACTTCCACGCGGTCCTCGCCCGCTACGCCGAGCTGACCGATGACGTGCTCGCCGCCGACGTCGACCGGCGCGCCTTCCAGGCGCACTTCGAGCGAGCCACCGGCCACTGGATCGGTCATCCGGCCGACGAGGCGCAGTCCGGCTATGCGGAGCCTTTCCCCGCGTTCGTGGAGCGATCGTGGCGGGCCCTGCAGGCGGCGGCCGAACTCGACGGCCCGGTCGTGGTGGTGACCTCCGGCGGGGTGATCGCGGCGCTGGCGGCGGTCTTGCTGAGCTCCGGTGATCCCACCGTGGCGCCGGATCCGCGGGCGGTGGGGGTGTTGTGGTCGCGGCTGAACACGGTCGTCGTCAACACCTCGGTGACCCGGGTGCTGGTCGGTCCCTCCGGCGCGCGCCTCTTGACCTTCAACGAGCACACGCACCTCTCCCGAGAGCTGCTCACCTACCGCTGAGGCCGGTCGGGAGATCGTTCGGCCGAGGGCGGAGGTGGACGGTGTTTCCGACGCGCAACGCCCCGATGACGGTGATGATCTTACGGCGTGTAGGGCTTGACGATGCCCATCCGCAGGAGTTGGGTGTGCCGAGGCGGCACCCCGGCCGTCGGCATCTTCTCGAGGAGCTCCATCGATGCGATTCTCCGAACGTGGTGTGGTCGGGTTGCGCCGCGACCGCCTCAGCAACTCCCGCGTCCTGTCCGCCGTGGCGGCATCGGTGGCCGGACTGGTCGGGCTCTCGATGCTGGGTGCCCCGGCGTTGGCCGAGCCCGACGCCGACTCCACCGCCGGTCCCGGCGCCGAGGACGGCGGGCTGAGCGGCACCGAGGACGACTTCCAGGAGTTCAAGGCCGGCCGCTACCTGGTGATGATGTCGGCCCCGCCCGCGACCGGCCACGCCCAGACCCGGGTGCGCGGCGACCGTTCCTTCAATGCCCGCACGGCCGCGGTGCGCGCCTACAGCAACAAGCTGGTCGCCAGCCACGACGACCTCGCGACCGACCTTGGCTTCGACATCGAGCGCAACTTCACGATCGCCGCCAACGGCTTCGTCGCCGACCTGACCGCCGACCAGGCCACCGAGCTCGCCGGCGCCCGCGACGTACTCCTGGTGGAGAAGGACTCGATCGTCGAGGCCGACACCTGGAACACCCCCGACCACCTCGGCCTGGACGGCAAGAAGGGAATGTGGAAGAAGCTCGGCGGCGTCGACAAGGCCGGTGACGGCATCGTCGTCGGCGTCATCGACTCCGGCATCTGGCCGGAGTCGAAGTCCTTCGCCGGGGCCCCGCTGACCCGCAAGCAGCGCACCAAGTGGGACATCGCCTCCAACGGCAAGACGGTCCGGATGGAGAAGGCCGACGGCCAGCTCTTCGTGGGAGCGTGTGAGACCGGCGAGGAGTTCACCGCCGACCTGTGCAACCGCAAGCTGATCACCGCACGCTACTTCGGCGACGGCTACGGCGAGGACCGGATGCTCGAGGAGGACTACCTCTCCCCGCGCGACGGCAACGGGCACGGCAGCCACACCGCCAGCACGGCCGCCGGCAACCACGGCGTCGGCGCCCGGGCCGAGGGGATCCGCTTCGGCAAGATCTCCGGGATGGCGCCGGCCGCCAAGATCGCCAGCTACAAGGCACTGTGGGCCACCGAGGACGGTTCGGCCTCGGGCGCCACCAGCGACCTGGTGGCGGCGATCGACCAGGCGGTCACCGACGGCGTCGACATCATCAACTACTCGATCTCGGGCTCGACCGACACCACGCTGGACTCCGCCGAGCTCGCCTTCGAGGGCGCTGCCGAGGCGGGCATCTTCGTGTCCGCCTCCGCCGGCAACAGCGGGCCGGACGCCTCCACGGTGGCGCACAACAGCCCGTGGCTGACCACGGTCGCGGCGAACACCCACACCAACTTCGAGAACACCGTGCAGCTCGGCAACGGCACCAAGATCGTGGGCGCCTCGATCGCGAAGACCACGGTGCCCTCGACGCCGCTCGTCGACGCGATGTCGGTCGGCAACGGCTCCACCAGCGACGCGGACACGGCCCTGTGCGCCCCCGACAGTCTCGATCCGGACGCGGTCACGGGCACGATCGTGGTCTGCGAGCGCGGCACCTACGACCGGGTCGCCAAGAGCGCCGAGGTGAAGCGTGCCGGCGGCGTCGCGATGGTCTTGGCGAACGTCTCCGAGGGCAGCCTGGACGCCGACTTCCACGAGGTGCCGACGATCCACGTCTCGCACACGGACTCGCCCAAGGTCTACGACTACCTGGAGAGCGCCGGCGACCAGGCGACCGCGAAGTTCTTGCTCGGCAACAAGACGAAGAAGGAGACGGTCGTCCCGCAGATCGCCGGGTTCTCCTCCCGCGGCCCTGCGGCCTCCGACAACGGCGACCTGCTCAAGCCCGACATCTCCGCGCCGGGCGTGAGCGTGCTCGCAGCGGTCGCCCCGCCGTCCAACTCGGGCCGCCGGTTCGACCTCTACTCCGGTACGTCGATGTCGGCTCCGCACGTGGCGGGGCTGGCGGCGTTCATGCTCGGCAAGACCCCGAACTGGTCGCCGATGAAGATCAAGTCGGCGATGATGACCACCGCGAAGAGCCTGCGGACCGAGAACGGTAAGGCCTCGCGCGACCTGTTCGCGCAGGGCTCCGGTGAGGTCACCCCGAAGCGGATGTTCAACCCGGGTCTCTTCGTGCTCTCGGATGGCCGCCAGTGGCGCGGCTATCTCGCCGGGCTCGGCCTGGACACCGGGGTGGCGCCGATCGCTGCCAAGGACGTCAACGTCCCTTCGCTCGCGCAGGGCTACGTGATGAGCACGACGTCGTTCACCAGGACCTTCACCGCGTCCCGCAAGGGCACCTGGAAGATCAAGGTGAGCGTGCCCGGCTTCAAGTCGAGCGCGAACAAGTCTGCGGTGGTCTCCCGCCGGAAGAACGACCTGGAGCAGGTCAAGTTCTCCTTCCAGCGCACCACCGCGCCGCTCAGCGAGTACTCGTTCGGCTACATCACGCTGACCGGTCCGACCACGGTCCGGCTGCCGGTCGCGCTGCGGCCGGTCTCGGTCAAGGCGCCGCGCTCGGTCCAGGGCACCGGTGTCGACGGGTCGGCCCAGGTCGACGTCACCGGCGGCTTCGACGGCGACCTGCAGGTCTCCACCCAGGGCCTGGTCAAGGGACAGGTCGAGGAGGGCACCATCCCGGTGGGCAACTACGAGCTGCCCTGCGTGACCATCGGGGAGGGCAACGACCTGGCCCAGTTCGACCTGGTCGCGCCGGACCCGCAGAGCGACCTGGACATGGCGATCTACGAGTCCGGGTCGTGCGACCCGGATGACATCACCGCGTTGGCCGGCGAGGCCGCGACGCCGTCGGCGGGGGAGACGTTCACCATCGAGGGCGCTCCGGCCGGCACCTACCTGGTCCAGGTGGTGGCCTACTCCGCCGGCACCGAGCAGCCGGTGCCGTACTCGCTGCGGGCCTACGACGTGGGCGGTGTCGCCAACGAGGGCTCGCTGAGTGTCACCCCCAACCCGGTCCCGGTGAGCACCGGCGTCGACACCTCGTTCGAGACGTCCTGGTCCGGCCTGGAGCCCGACGCCCACTACCTCGGGGTTCTGGGGTACGACGGGGCGCCGAACTCGACGTACCTCTACGTCGATACGGCGGCGCAGTAGGGCTGAGCGCGCCGCGGCCGAGGTGAGTTTCCCCGCTTCAGCGGGGAAACTCCCGCTGCTCCTACGAAGCTTCGTAGGAGCAGCGGGAGTTTTCTGCGACCTGCCGCCTCAGATCAGCCGCTTCAGCACCGGCAGCGGCGCGTGCTTCATCACCGGCGCCAGTGCTGACCACGGCAGGGGCGGCACGCAAGCGTCGCCGACCTCCTTCTCGATCGCGGCGACCATCGCCCGCACGCCCTTCTCGGTGGAGGACATCAGCGGAGTGGACTGCTCCACCCGTTCGTTCATCTCCGAGGCGATGTAGCCGGGATAGAGGACGGTGACCTTGATGCTCTTGCCGAGCGGGGTGCCGTAGAGCTCGGTGCGCAGCCCCTCGGCCAGGTGGGCGACGCCGGCCTTGGTGGCGGCGTAGGTGGTCAGCGAGCCGGGCATGCCGCGCATCGCGGACATGGAGGAGACCATGACCAGGTGGCCGGCCTGCTGGTCGCGGAAGATCTCCATCGCCGCCTCCGTCTGGGCCAACGCGCCGACGAAGTTGGTCATCGCGGTCTCCCGGTTGGCTTCGAATCGTCCGGTGCCCAGGCGGGCGCCCTTTCCGAGGCCGGCGTTGACGACCACCCGGTCCAGGCGGCCGAGCTCGCCGCGCAACTCACCGAAGACGGCGAAGACCGCCTCGTGGTCGTTGACGTCCAAGGCGCGGTACGCGACGGTCCGGTCCGGGTGGGCGGCCAGGATCTCGCCGCGCAGCTCCTCGAGCCGTTCGGTACGACGCGCGGCCAGCCCCAGGTCGTAGCCGAGGGCCGCGAACTGGCGGGCCATCTCGGCGCCCAGTCCGCTGGAGGCGCCGGTGATCAGGATCGTCGGTGCGGAGTTCATGACTCCATCATCGTGGCCACCGTGTACTCCAGCGACGATCCGACCCGCTGCCACAGCCGCGGCCCCGGTGTCAGGTCGGGATCGATTCGGCGCTTGAGCACCTTGTTCGTCGGGGTGCGCGGCAGTTCGTCGACCAGCCGCAGGTAGCGGGGCGCCCATTTGGTGCCCAGGTCCGGCTGAGACTCCAGGAAGGCGGAGAAGTCCTCGGCGTCGAACTCCCGGTCCCCGGCACGCTCGGCGACCGCGAACACCTGGTCGCCGACGGCCTCGTCGGGGACCGCGACCACGGCCACCGCGGCGAACGCGTCGTACCGCACCAGGAGCCGCTCGATCGGGGCCGTGGCCAGATTCTCTCCGTCGACCCGGAGCCAGTCGCCGGAGCGGCCGGCGAAGTAGAAGAAGCCGTCGGCGTCCCGGTAGGCCAGGTCGCCGCTCCAGCTCCACCCGTGGCGCAGGCGTCGCTGCTCGGCTTCGGCGTTGTTCCAGTAGCCCTCGAAGAGCAGGGCACCGTCGCGGTTCACGATCTCGCCGACTGCCTCGTCGGCGTTGAGCAGTCGCCCGTGCTCGTCGAAGCGCGCCGGTGGACACTCGGTCAGGGTCTCGGGGTCGAGCACCACGGTGCTGGGCGCGGCGACGCCGAGGGAGCCGCGGGGGGTCTGCGGGGTGCGGATGATCTGGATCTCGCCCTCACTGGAACCGAAGGAGTCGATCACCCGGCAGTCGAAACGTCGCGCGAAGGCGGCGATGTCGCCCTCGGCGGCCTCGTTGCCGAACGCGATCCGCAGTGTGTTGTCGGCGTCGTCGGGCCGCTCCGGAGTGGCCAGCACGTAGTTGAGCGGCTTGCCGACGTAGTTGAAGAAGGTGACGCCGTACCGACGCACGTCGGGCAGCCATCCCGAGGCCGAGAAGCGGCGCCGCAGCACGATGGTGCCGCCCACCGCGACCGCGGGTGCAACGCCTGCCATCAGCGCGTTGGAGTGGAACATCGGCATCACCACGTAGAAGACGTCGGTCGTGCTCAGCCCCCGGCGCTCGGCCTGCTGGGTGGCGATCCGCCCCATCCGCCCTTGGGTGCAGATGACGGCCTTCGGCGCCGAGGTGGTGCCGCTGGTGAAGACCAGCGAGAAGACCGAGTCCGGCGGCACGTCGCCGACGCCGCCGGGTTCGGTCGCCGCCAGCCGCTTCCGGTACGACGCCGCGTCGACGTGCAGCACCCGCTCAGGTGGCACCGTGGTGTCGATTCCCTCCAGCAATGCGCGCCGGCTGTCGTCGACGACGATCGCCTGACAGTCGGTGAAGGTGATGTCGCGGGCCAGGTCAGCACCCCGTCGGGTCGGGTTGATCCCCACGCCGGTGGCACCGGCGAGCGCGCAGGCGCACCACCAGAAGAGGTGCTCGGCGGTGTTCTCCAGGGCCAGCCCGACGTGCCATGGCCCGTCGGTGCGCAGTTCGGTGAGCAACCCGGCGCGCTGCCGTGACTCGGCGATCACCTCCCGCCAGGTCCAGCGGCGCTCCTCGAACCAGAGCGCGGTGGCGTCGTCGTCAGCCCGGGCGGTCAGCAGCGCGGCGAAGGTCGGCTCACTCACCCGCCCATCCTGCCCCGGCCGGACGGAAGAACTGAAACACGTTCCACCCATCGGGCCGGGTGACCGCCGCCCTCACTCGTCGATGTGGGGGTCCGCCAGGAGGTACTGGGTGAGCGGGCCGTCGCGGTGCGGCTCCGGCCGGACCGGTTCCGGGATCATCCGCCCCTCGGTGGTGTCCCAGAAGCGGTCGACCCGGACCGCTACCCGCCGCGCCATCCGTCCCGGGACGCCGCGGTGCGGGATATAGGGGTGCGGGCGGGTCGGCGCGACCAACTCGCTGCGATAGAGCCGCTCGGCCAGGTCAGCACGGTCGGCATCATCGGGGAGAGCCTCGACCAGTTCGTCCTCCTCGGCCCAGAACGCCTCGAACTCGGTCTCGACGTCGGCCCACACCTCGCGCCAGGGGCGACGTACGGCATAGGTCGAGCCGTAGAGCTTGGCCTTGGTGTGGGCCAGTGCCTCCTCGAGCCGCTTGCTCTGGTCGGTGAACGAGCGAGCGTGCTCGCGGCCCTCCTCGCTCTGCTCCGCCGCCGGCACCAGCACCGTGTTCGCCGCGGCGACGTGGCGACTGGTGCTCGCCAGGAACCGGTCGGTCGCGGGGAAGCGCTCGCGTGGCCGCTCCCGGGTGGGGAAAGCGCCCTGGGCGTGGGCCAGTCGCAGGGCCAGCACCTCGTGGGTCTGGTGCACCGTGGTCCCGAGTTGGTCACGCATCAGCCGCTCCGATCACCCGTGTGCCGGAACGCGTCGTCCGAGGCGGGCGCCGCGTGCACGACACTGCCTGTCTCCATCGTGCGCCTGTGGAGGCGGCGAGACAAGGGTGCGGGCTCAGGCCCTCGCGGGGAAGGTCGGGTACTCGACCCCCGAGATGTACTGCAACGTCCGCACCACCTGGCAGGAGTAGCCGAACTCGTTGTCGTACCAGACGTAGAGGATCGCGCTGTCGCCATCCACGATCGCCGCATTGGCGTCGATGATCGAGGCAGCCCGCGAGCCGATGAAGTCGCTGGAGACCGCATCGGAGGCGACCGTGTAGTCGAGCTGGCGCCGCAGTTCGCCGGTCAGCGCGACCTGGCGCAGGTGCTCCAGCACCTCCTCGCGGGTCGTCTCCCGGCCCAGTTGGAGTGAGAGGATCGCGATCGAGACGTCCGGGGTGGGGACCCGGATCGAGTTGCCGGTGATCTTCGCGTTCAGGTCCGGCAGCACCTTGGCCACGGCCGATGCGGCACCGGTCTCGGTGAGCACCAGGTTGAGCGGTGCGGAGCGGCCCCGGCGGTCGGCCTTGTGGTAGTTGTCCAGCAGGTTCTGATCGTTGGTGAAGGAGTGCACCGTCTCCACGTGGCCGCGGACGATGCCGAACTCGTCCTCCATGGCCTTCAGCGGCGGCACGATCGCGTTGGTGGTGCAGGAGGCGCAGGAGAGCACCTTCTCGGACGGGTCGACGCCGAGGTGGTTCACGCCGTGCACGATGTTCGGTACGTCGCCCTTGCCCGGGGCGGTGAGCAGCACCTTGGCGATCCCCGGGCGCAGGTGCTCGGAGAGGCCGTCGCGGTCACGCCAGATGCCGGTGTTGTCGATCAACACCGCGTCCTTGATGCCGTAGGCGGTGTAGTCGACCTCGGAGGGGTGGTTGGAGTAGATCACCTGGATCGCGTTGCCGTTGGCGATGATCAGGTCGTTCTCCTCGTCGACCGTGATCGAGCCGTTGAAGGCGCCGTGCACCGAGTCGCGGCGCAGCAGCGACGCGCGCTTCTTGAGGTCCTCGCCCTTGCCCTTGCGGACCACGATGGCGCGCAGCCGCAGGCCGTTGCCGGAGCCGGACTTCTCCACCAACAGGCGGGCGACCAGTCGGCCGATCCGGCCGAAGCCGTAGAGCACCACGTCCTGCGCCTCGCGGCGCGGCTCGCCGTGGGCCTCGGTCAACGCCTCGGCAGCGAAGTCGGCGACGGAGAGGCCGCGGTCGTCGGCGTGGTAAGCGGCCATGAGCAGCGCCAGGTCGATCTTGGCGGCCGCGACGTCGAGGTCGGCGATCGCCTCGAGGAACGGGAACGTGTCGACGACGGAGAGTTCCTCCCCGCCGATCATCCGGGAGAAGCGGTGGGTCTTGAGGATGCTGACCACCGACTTGTTCACCAGCGAGCGGCTGTGCACGAGGATCGTGACGTCCTTCTCGCGGTGCAGCTTGCCGATGATGGGGATCATCGCCTCCGCGATCTCCTCGCGGTTCTTCCAGCGGGTGAACAGGTCCTCGGTGACGCTCACGGAACTCCCTATGACGGTGACAAGCCGCTCGGATGGTAGGTCCTGCGGCGCGCGGCACCCAACCTGCGGGCGGCGGTGGCGCGGAGTGGAACGATCAACGTGACCCGGATCCCATACGGGCGGACCCCAGCCACCTAGGGTGTGGCTCCTTATCCGGCGTCGTCGCGAGCGGGCTTTCGGGCCGATCTGGCAAGGTGGGGACGCGACGGCATGCTGGTCGCACGTCGAGCGGCCCCAACGCAGCCAGATCGGGAGCGAAAGTCCGCGCAGCAGGCGGCGGATAAGGAGCCACGCCCTACCGCGCAGCCTCCACGATCTGCTGCAGCGACCAGCCCAGGTGCCGCGTGCCGCGGGTGGCGGCGAGCATCTCGTAGCCGACCAGCGTGCTCATCGCCCAGGTCGCGAACGCATCCGAACGCTCCTCGCCGACCAGGGCCCGCATCGCCTCGAGCACGACCAGGTAGCGGCCGTGGTCCACCTCGCGCTGCACCGCGGCGACCCGCTCGTCGGTGCCCGCCCACACCCGGATCGCGGCCTCGCTGCGGTGCAGCAGGGCCGTGCTCGCCTCCAGCAGCATCCCGAGTCGGACCACGGGGTCGGCGTACTCGTTGACGATGGCGACGGTCTGGCGGGTGCGCTCCTCCAGCCAGGTGGCCAGCAGGGCGTCGGTGAAGGCGGGCCAGCTGTCGAAGGAGTAGTAGAAGGAGCCGGTGGTGACGCCGAGCCGCCGGCACAGCGGAGCGAGCTTGAGGCCGCCGTACCCCTCGGTCGCCAAGACGTCGTAGGCCGCGTCGAACCACGCCTCCCGCAACCGCGGGTTGCCCTGGCCGCGCTGCCGACCCGACATGCAGGCTCCTTCTCCCACGAGCCGACTCTCCCTCGGCTCGCGCTCATTCTAGAACGTCGTACTCCTCTAGGGTGGGTCGTGTGACGGCAGGGACAGCAGGGACCCGGTGGCTCGACGACGACCAGCAGCGAGCATGGCGGTCCTGGCTGGACGCCAACGCCCGGCTGACCTCCGCGTTGCACCGTCGGATGCAGGCCAGCAGCGGTCTCTCCCTGGCCGACTACGAGATCCTGGTCGCGCTCACCGACGTCGAGGGCGGCACGTTGCGGATGTTCGAGCTCGGGGAGCGACTGGGCTGGGAGAAGAGCCGGGTCTCCAAGCAGGTGTCCCGGATGACCACCCGCGGTCTGGTACGACGCCGCGAGTGCCTCGATGACCGCCGCGGCGCGTTCGTGGATCTGACCGAGGCCGGCGCCGCGGCCATCGAGGCGGCCGCGCCCGACCACGTCGACCTGGTCCGAACCGTCGTCTTCGACAACCTCGACGCCGACCAGGTGGCGGCCCTGCACCGGTTCAGCGTCTCGGTGCTCGACCGTCTCGCTGAGCTCGAGCCGACCACCGGCGACGCGGGCCGCCGTCAGATCGACTGAGCCTGGTTCCGGCTCAGGTCCTGCACCGCCAACGACGCGAAGGTCATCGCCGCGCCCAGCGGCGCCCCAGGCCCGGGATAGGCGGAGCCGAAGACCGAGGCGGTGGAGTTGCTGGCCGCGTAGAGGCCGGGGATGGGGGCACCGTCGACGTCGAGCACCCGGGCAGTCGCGTCGGTGACCAACCCACCCTTCGTGCCGAGGTCGGAGAGGACGAAACGGGCGGCGTAGAAGGGCGGCTGGTCCAACGGCACCAGCGCCTTGTTCGGGGAGCCGGCGGAGGCGAAGAAGGTGTCGTACTCGTCCTGACCGCGGCCGAACTCCTCGTCCACCCCGGTGGCGGCGTACCCGTTGAATCGCTCGACTGTGGCGCGCAGCGCGTCGGCGTCCAGGCCGGTGCCGGCGCCGAGCGCCTCCAGCGTGTCGGCCTTGACCCAGGTGCCGGCGGCCAGGTGCTCGTCCGGGTCGCCCTCAGGCATCGCGATCGCCGGCAGCCGCCCGCCCTCGCGGTCGTCGAAGAGGTACCAGGAAGGGATCCGTTCGGGCGCCTGCGCCATCAGTCGGCCGAACCGGTCATACGGCAGGCACTCGTTGCCGTAGCGCTGGGCGTTGCTGTCCACCATCAGGCCGCTGCGGAATCCGAGGGTGAAGGTGCCGCTGCCGTCGGGCTGGGCGAGACCGGGGCAGAACCAGCCCTCGCCGGAGAAGTCGGTGGCGGCGCCGATCGCGGCGGCGGCGTCGATCACCTCGCCGGTGTTGGTGCCGTGGGGCGCCATCGTCCAGGCGGCATCACCCGGTGTCGCATGAGCGGCGCGCCGATCGGGCGACCCTTCGAAGCCGCCGGCTGCGATCAGGATGCCCCGGCGCGCGGTGATCTCGAGGGGTCCGTCCGGGCCCTGCGCCAGCACCCGGTCCGCCCGGCCGTCGTCGTCGCGTCCGAATCCGGTGACCTGCACGCCGGTGGCGATCACGCCCCCGTCACGGGCGACCATCGCGGCGAGCCGCCCGATCAGCGCCTGCCCGCCGGAGAGGGTGGAGCGACCGGGCTTGCCGGCGCGGTCCTTGTCCACCGGCGGCCGCACCAGCGCGGTCACCGCGGCGTCGAGCTGGTCGCGCCGGATCGCCGATGGCTGGATCGAGCGCCCCATCGGCACTCGTCCGGGGGCGTCGTAGTACTCCGCGAACGGGATCCACTCGAATTCCATCAGCGGATCGGCCTCGAGGCGCTCCACCAGACGCGGCGCCTCGGTCAGCATCGCCTCGACCTTGCTCGGGTCCGGGTCCTCCAGGACGGCCGCGAGATAGCTGCGTGCACCCTCGGTCGAGTCGGGCAGCCCGGCGCGCTGCTGCACCGCCGTACCGGGCAGCCAGCAGGCGCCGCCGGAGTAGGCAGAGGTGCCGCCGATCCAGTCGGTCCGCTCGAGCACCACTGTGCTCAGGCCGGCCGCCGCCGCGAGGGCCGCACCGGTCAGCGCACCGCCGCCGGAGCCGACCACCACGACGTCGTAGGACTGCTCCAGGGCCTCGGCCCCCACGATGCTGGTCACGGCGCGACGATAACGTGTTCTAGTTTTGCCGACCAGTGCAGGACCGCTCAGCGGGAGCAGGACAGACTGGCTCGCCATGGGGCATGCGCATCGAGCAGACCGTGGCGTAGACGAGCAGGTCCGAGTCGCGCGGGGGCCGGCGCGCGTACTGCTGGCCGGGCTGGCCGTCTGCCTGGTCGCAGCCATTGCCGGCCTGATCGTGTGGTGGCCCTCCGGCGACCCGAGCGCCACCGAGGGCGATCAAGCCACCCAGTACGCCGCCGAGGGCGTCACGTTCCCGGTCGGCGAGATCGTCGAGGTCGTCACCGAGTGCGACACCCAGGGCGGTGACGCCGAGGGCATCAACACCCAGGGCAGCAACGCACAGGCCCGTGGTTGCCCGTTCCTGACCGTGGACCTCGGCGGCGAGGTCGGCGAGGTCCAGGTGGCCGTGCCCACGGAGGTAGCGGACAGCGGACTCAGCGCCGGCGACCGCGTCGAGGTGGTCAGCACGCCGACCGAGGACGGCTTCGCCTACACCTACTCCGGCATCGACCGGGACTCCACGCTCCTACTCTTCTTCGCCCTCTTCGTCGTGGTGGTGCTCGCGATCGCCCGCTGGCGTGGACTCTTCGCCCTGCTCGGGATGGCCTTCGGCGGAGCCGTGGTCTGGTGGTTCGTGCTGCCCGCGCTGCTCGAGGGCGCCCCCGGAGTCGGCGTCGCGCTCGCCGGATCCACAGCGATCATGTTCGTGGTGCTCTACACCACCCACGGGTTCTCGCTGCGGACCAGCACCGCCTTGGCCGGCACCTTGATCGGGGTGGCGCTGACCGCCGGCCTCGGCCAGGTCGCCCTCGAGCGGGCGCACCTGGTCGGCATCTCGGAGGAGTCCGGCGCCTTCCTGGCGGCGCTCGCCCCGGGCCTGGACTTCCAATCACTGCTCGGTTGTGCCCTGGTGATCGCCGGACTCGGTGTGCTCAACGACGTCACCATCACCCAGGCCTCAGCGGTCTGGGAGCTGCGCGCGGTGGCGCCGGAGACCTCCCGGGCGGGGCTCTTCGCCGCCGGAATGCGGATCGGTCGCGATCACATCGCCTCGACGATCTACACCATCGTCTTCGCCTACGTCGGTACGGCGCTCCTGGTGCTGATGCTCTACCAGGTCTACGCCCGGCCGCTGCACGAGCTGCTCTCCACCGAGCAGCTCGCCGAGGAGATCGTGCGCACCCTGGTGACCTCGATCGGCCTGGTGCTGGCGGTGCCGATCACCACCGCGCTGGCGGCGGTCGTGGTCGGCGGGCACGCCCCCGACGTCGAGGAGGAGCTCACAGACGCGGCGGGGTCCACGCCAGCTGCATCGTCTCCACACCCGCGTCCCGAGTGACCAGGCGGGCCCGCCCAGGCTGGGCCTTGCTGGGTCGGAGGTTGCCGAGCAGCGGCCCTTCGTCGCGGCTGCCGGAGAGCAGCAGGCCCGGCATCGCAAGGTCACGCAGCGACTGGATGACCGGTTCGTAGAGGGCCCGGGATGCGCCGCCCGAGCGCCGCGCGACCACCAGGTGCAGGCCGACGTCCCGGGCCTGGGCGAGCAGCGGCTGCAGCTGCGCCACCGGGGAGGCCTGCTGGGTGGCCACCAGGTCGTAGTCGTCGACCACCACGAAGACCTCCGCCCCGGTCCACCAGGACCTGCTGCGCAGCTGCTCGGGGGTGACGTCCGGCCCGGGGATGCGGCTCTCCAGGTAGCCGGCCAGGTCGCGCAGCGCGGGTTGCGCCTGGTTCGCCGAGGTCAGGTAGTTGAGCAGATACTCCTCGGGGATCTCGCCGAGCAGCGAGCGGCGGTAGTCCACGAGCAGGATCTGCGCCTCCTCGGCACTGCGGGTGCGCATGATCTCCGCGCAGTAGGAGCGCAGCACCGTGCTCTTGCCGGACCCGCCGTCGCCGAAGAGCAGCAGGTGCGGCTCGGCGTCCACGTCCAGGCCCACCGGTGCCAGCTCGCGCTCGTTGACCCCGAGCAGGATCCGGCGATCCTTCCGGGCCTCGTTGCCCTCGCCGACCCCTGCCTGGGTCCGCAGGTCGGTGAGGTCGATGCGGTCGGGCAACAGTCGCAGCTTCGGTCCGGTCGGTCCGGTCCAGGCCTTGGCGACCTTGGTGATCAGCCCGTCGACGCCATCTCCGAGGGTGTCGGCGGTGCCGTCGCCGTCAATCCGGGGGAGTGCACTCAGGAAGTGCAGCTTGCCGGGCACCAGGCCGCGGCCGGGACGGCCGACCGGCACCAGCGCGGCCACCTTGCGGTCGACCTCGGAGTCGAGCGGGTCACCGAGCCGGAGCTCCAGCCTGGTGCCGAGCTGGTCGCGCATCGCGGCGCGGAAGTCCGCCCAGCGGGCGGCGCCGGTGACCACGTGCACGCCGAAGGTCAGGCCGCGGGTGGCCAGCTGCTGGATCTCCAGCTCGAGGTCGTCGAAGTCCGCCCGCAGCGTGCTCCAGCCGTCGATGACGAGGAAGACGTCGCCGTACCCGTCGTCGACCGTGCCGTTGCGGCCTTGGGTGAACCGACGGTTGCGGTAGGTCTCGATGGAGTCGATGGAGTGGGCGCGGAAGTAGGCCTCGCGACGGTCGACCATCACCTTGATCTCGGCGACGATCCGGCGCACCACCTCCGGCTCGGAGCGGCTGCCGACGCCGGCGACGTGCGGCAGGTGCGCCATCGGCGCGAAGGTCCCGCCACCGAAGTCGAGCACGTAGAACTGCGTCTCCAACGGCGTCGTGGTCAACGCGAGGCCGATCACCAGGGTCCGTAGCAGCGTGCTCTTGCCGCTGCGTGGACCACCGACCACGGCAACGTGGCCGGCCGCACCGGCCAGGTTCACCGTCAGCGTGTCGCGTCGCTGCTCGCGCGGTCGGTCCACCGTGCCCAACGGCACCACCAGACGGCCGCGACCGCGCCACTGGGCGGAGATCAGCCCGAGGTCCGGGTGCGGCGTGAGGTCGGGCATCAGCTCGTCGAGCGTGTCCGGCACGTCCAACGGCGGCAGCCAAACCTGGTGGGCCGCGGGGCCGTGCCCCTCCATCCGGCCGACGGCGATGTCGAGCAGCGACTCGCTGTCGTTGGCGATGCTCGGTGCCGGGACCTCTGCGGGTTCCGCGTCGGGCTCGTCGAACTCCTGGACCTCGGAGATGGTGAACGGCAGGATGCCGCGGACCTTTCCGCCCTTGTCGCGCCGGACCGCCGCCCGCCCGCTGGGCGGCCCTGAGACGTAAGCGGCCTTGAACCGGACCATCGAGGTCGGGTCCGGCTTCAGGTAGCCCAGTCCGGGGACGGCCGGCAGCTCATAGGCATCCGGTACGCCGAGCACCGCCCGAGACTCCTGCGCGCTGAACGTGCGCAGGCCGATGCGGTAGGAGAGGTGGGACTCCAGTCCGCGCAGCCGGCCCTCCTCCAGCCGCTGGGAGGCCAGCAGCAGGTGCAGTCCCAGCGATCGGCCGAGCCGGCCGATCGCGACGAAGAGGTCGATGAACTCCGGCTTCGCGGAGAGCATCTCGGAGAACTCGTCGACGACGATGAAGAGGGACGGCAGCGGAGCCAGGTCCTCGCCGGCCGCACGCGCCTTCTCGTAGTCGCGGATCGAGGCGAAGTTGCCGGCCTCGCGGAGCAGCTCCTGGCGGCGCACCATCTCACCGGAGAGCGCGTCCTGCATCCGGTCCACCAGGGTGAGCTCCTGGGCCAGGTTGGTGATCACCGCGGAGACGTGCGGCAGGTGGGACATGCCGGCGAAGGTCGCGCCGCCCTTGAAGTCGACGAGCACCAGGTTGAGCTGCTCGGGGGAGTGGGTCAGTGCGAGGCCGAGCACCAGGGTGCGGAGGAACTCCGACTTGCCCGACCCGGTCGCCCCGATCACCAGACCGTGCGGGCCCATGCCCTGCTGGGCAGACTCCTTGATGTCCAGGTGCACCAGCGACGAACCCTCGCCGAGGCCGATCGGCACCCGGAGCCGGTCCCGCGCCGGCCGCTGCCGCCAGGCCGTCGCGGGCTCGAGCGTCCGTACGTCGCCGAGGCCCAACAGGTCCATGAAGTCGCTGGGCCCGGCGAGCTCGGCGGAGTCCTCGCCGACCACCTTCCCGGCCGCCGGCGTGTAGAGCGGGGTGAGCCGGCGTGCCAGGGCCTCAGCGGTGGCCAGATCGCACTGGTCGCCGCGCGCTCGGATCGGCTCGTTGCGGACCCGCACCGCCATCAGTCCGACGGTGGTGTTGCCGGTGGCCGGATCGGTTCGGGGCGGCTCGTCCAGCAGCTCCAGTCGCAGGGTGTCGGCGTCGTCGAGCTCGCGCCACCGGGACGGCAGGTCGATCACCGTGACTCCGTGCAGGCCGTCCGGCGGGATCACGTGGTTGCCGGGCGGGAGCTCGGCGTCGTCGGTGACCACGACCAGGTGCGGCAGCGGCGGCCGCTCGTCCGCCCCGAAGCGCGGCCGGTCGGAGAGGTCGCTGGGCAGCATCGCGGTCAGGTCGCTCAACGAGGTGCTGACCATCCGGGCGGGGCCGACCGCGTCGGTCTGGTGCTGGCTGTGCGAGTGCGGCAGCCACTTCGTCCAGTCCCAGTGCGCCAGGGTCCCGTCGCTGGTCAGGACGGCGATCTGCAGGCTGTCAGGGGACTGGAACGCCGCCGCGGAGCAGAGCAGGGCCCGGACCAGGGCGCGCGCCTCGTCCTCGGCGCCGCAGACCTCGATCCGGGAGAACGCGCGCAGGTCGATCGACGCCGGCAGGTCCGGCTGCAGCCGGTGCACCACGAGCAGCCGGTGCAGCGCGGACGCGGCCGCCGGGTCGACGTCGTCGATCGCTGTGGTGTCCGGCGGGACCAGTTCGAGGGCCAGCGGCTGTGCGCAGGTGCCGTAGCGCACCTGCAGGAAGGCCGGGTCGGTGGGAGAGCGCTCCCACACCCGGCTGCGCTCATCGGCCAGGGACGGGAGCGCGATCGGGTCGGGGTGGTGCCAGGTGAGTGCCGCGCGCTGCTCGTCGGCCGCCTCGCGGGCCACCTTGCGGACGCTGGAGAGGTAGCGCAGATACTCCGTGCGCGAGCCGGTCACCTGCTGTTGACGCTGCTTCCGCTGTCGATCGATCTGCACGAAGATGAAGCCGAGGGTGGCGAAGAGGAACATGCCCGCCGCGATGAAGCGCACGCCGTTGTTGCTGCCCGATCCGCCCAGGCTGGCGACCAGCACGATCGACCCCAGGCTGCCCAGCATCGGGATCGCGTTCATCGCGACGCCGGCCGCCCCCTCCGACGGCTGAATGGCCGGCGGCTCGTTGATCCGGAGCTGGCCGGACGGCATCTGCGGGCGCTCGCGGCGACTGCCGCGCAACGGGATCGGGCCCGCGGGCTGCGGCGTGCCGCGACCCGGGGGTGTGGCGCGGGGCTGGGGGGTCACCGGCGTGGCCGGCGGCCGGGGTGCGCTCGGGGGGCCCGGAGGGCGAGGCGCCGAGGACGGAGAGCTCACCGGCGCCGACCCGTCGTCGCATCGCCGATCGGCATGCGCCTCGCGACGCTCGCCATGGCGCCCTTGATCAGCGCTTGCCTCGCGTCGTCGTACTCCCGTGCAGGTGTCATCCGCTCATCCGTCTCGTGCCCGATCAGTCCCACGGTGCGACTACCCTGCCACCAGGTCGGGTAATCGGTGCAACAGCGGTCCCACACCGCAGGCATCGTCGACCCCGGCGGTGCTGATCAGTTGTGCACCGCACGCCGAGCCGCGTGCGGTGTGGCGAGAACACGTTCTGAGGACGCTCGGAGGTCCCATGTCCGGTACGACGGCACGACCCGGCCTGTCCGGCGAGACCGCCGCGCTGAGCGTGCACGGGCCGGGTGGCGTCCTCGACCTGACGGTGCCGACCGCGGTGACCATCGCGGACGTGGCGCGGGCCTATGCCGCCGACGCCGGCGGCGTCCCGCCCGTGCTGGTGTCGCGAACCGGTCGACAGTTGGCACCGGAGCGGACGCTCTTCGAGCTCGGCCTGCATTCGGGTGCGGTGCTGGTCGCGGTCGGACCGGGCGTACCGGCAGCTCCTGGAGGCGCGGGCCAGCGGCGCGGCGCCCCGCAGCGCCGACCAAGCGGCTATCCGGCGACTGGTCTCGCCGCGTGGATGACCGGCGCCGTGGTGCTGGCCGCGCTCGCCGCCTGGACCGGGATCCAGCGGCCGCCCGACGAGCGGTGGATCGTGGTCGGCCTGCTCGGTGCGGCCGCGTTGGTCGGCTGTCTGCCGGTCGGTGCAGCGGCCGGCAGACGGGTAATTGCCGCGCCTGCCTTCGCGGCCGCAGCCTGCCTGCTGGTGGTGTGGGACCCGATCCCGGAGCGACTGCCGACCGTGCTGGGTGCTGCGGCCCTGGCCGGGGCCGTCACCGCGGCGCTGGGCCGGGCGCTCTCCGACCCCGAGGACGGCGCCGACGAGGCCCTGTGGGTGTGGATCGTGGTCGGGACCGGCTGGTTCCTGATCGCCGTGCTGGCAGCGATCGCCGGTGCCGGTGTGCAGGTGGTCTGGGCGGTGCTGCTGCTGGCCGCAGTGCTCGCAGCCAGGATCGTTCCGACGATGGCGATCGACATCCCCGACGAGTATCTGATCGACCTGGAGAGGCTGGCGGTCAACGCCTGGTCGGCGCGTGACCGGGCCCCGGGCAAGCGCGGCCGGGTCCTGGTGCCGACCGCAACGGTCGGCACCATCGCTGCCCGCGGCGCGCGCAGCATCAACGCCGCCGGGGTGGCGATCCTCGTGGTCACCGGGGTGTCGGCGCCGATGCTGCTCGCCACCGCTGACATCCACCTGGACCAGATCGGAGCCCGCTGCCTGGTCGGTTTCGGCGGCGCGACCCTGCTTCTGGTGGCGCGGACCTATCGGCACCGTCTCGCCCGCACCGCCCTGCGGTTGGCAGGCCTGAGCTGCCTGGTGCTCCTGGTCGGGCTGGCACTGGCGACCTGGCACGGCGACCGTCTGGTGGCGGTGACGTCGGCGGTGGTGATCGGCGGGTTCGGGCTGACCGTGCTGGCCGTCGCCGTCGGACGGGGTTGGCGCTCGGCCTGGTGGTCGCGCCGTGCTGAAGTCGGTGAGGTGGTCTTCGGTGCGTTCGCGATCGCCTCGCTGGTCGTCGCGGTCGGTCTGTTCCGCTCGTTGTGGGAGCTCACGGGTTGATGTTTAGGCCCCGAGTGGGGTCGGGTAGCAGGTCGGGTGTCGGCTTCTTGGCAGTGCTCGGGAGGCCATCGGAGAACAGAATCCACGATCGGCGGCCACGGGCCGCCCCATCCCTGAGGAGCAGACACCATGGGCAACACCGCCGAATTCGGCCAGAGCGAAGGCGTACTCAGCAAGGCGGCTCAGCTGGTCGCCGACGCGCGCTCCGACTTCACCACCCAGTCCCGCGTGCTGAACGACCAGCTCGCCAACATGCGCCTGCAGTGGCAGGGCCAGGGCGGCCGTTCGTTCGGCTCCTTCGAGGCCACCTGGCAGGAGAAGCACGGTGTGGTCGTCGCGGCGCTGGACACCTTCTCCGCGTCGCTGACCGACACCGAGCGCGACAACGTGAACACCGACGAGGAGCAGGGCGGCTTCGTCAACACGCTGACCAACCGGCTCGGCGACGTCCAGGCCTGACCACACCGACCACCGCATCACTGACACACAGGAGCAAGACAATGGGCAACATCGACGGCCTCCGGGTCAACCACGCGGCGCTCGACCAGGCCGCCGCCGACATCGGCACCACCGTGCGGAAGATGGACGAGCGACTGGACCGTCTCGAGCGCGAGCTCGAGCCGCTGCGCAGCCAGTGGTCCGGTGACCAGCAGCTCGCCTACCACGTCGCCAAGGGCAAGTGGGACGGCGCGATGAACGACCTCCGCACCGTGCTGAACGACAGCGGCTCCACCGTCAACGTTTCCAACGCGGAGTACGCCGCGGCGGACCGGCGGGGCGCCAACCGCTTCATGATTTGATGGTTGCTGGCCATCCCGAGAGGGACCGACACCGAGGTGTCGGTCCCTTTTGCGGTGGTCATGCCCTGAGGCGTCACTGGCCGTGTGCCAGGATGCCGATCTCGGAACCTGCGGGGAGGCTCGGATGACGCAAGGCTCGGTCGCGTCGGGACTGGTGCGCGTGACGGTGACCTCCGGCAGCCGACGGGTGGACCTGGTGCTGCCAGGCGCCGTACCGGTGGCGGAGCTGCTGCCGGAGCTGGCGCGCAGCGTCGGCCTGCTCGACGCTGCCACCGCCCACGGCGGCTACCGCGTGGTGACCGCCGAGGGACGCCGGTTGGCAGTCGACACCGGTCTGACCCTGCAGGGCGTCGAGGACGGCGGGCTGCTGATGATCGCGCCCGGCGTCGACGACGAGGTCCCCCGGATCTACGACGACGTGGTCGAGGCGATGACCGATGTGGTCGAGCAGGACCTGCGTCCCTGGGAGCCGTCGGCCGGGCGTCGTACGGCGTTGATCGCGGCGGGACTGCTGCTCGCCCTCGGTGCGGTGGCGCTGTGGGTGCAGCGCGACTCCGACCTCGCCGCCGTGGCGGCGCTGGTGGTCGCCTGCGCCCTGGTCTCCGGTGGGGTCGTGCTCTCCCGGGTCCAGGGTGAGCCCGAGGCGGCAGTGACGCTGGGCTGGCTGGGCACCGTCTACGCGGTCGTGGGCGGCCTGGCACTGGCCCCCGCCGATGCCCCGTTCTTCGCCGAGCCGATCGCCTACGCCGGTGGAGCCGCGCTCCTGGCCGGCCTGCTCGGCGCGATCGGGCTCGGGCCGGGACGGATCCTGATGTTCCCGCCGATCGTCCTCGGCGGGATCGGCGTCGCCACCGGACTGGCGATGCGCGCCATCGAACCCGAGGGCGACCTGCCCGCCGACGTGCTGGTCACGGTGCTGGCCGTGGTCGTGATGCTCGGCAGCGTCTTCCCCTGGCTCGCTCTCGG
Source organism: Nocardioides sp. BGMRC 2183 (assembly GCA_008123405.1). Classification (GTDB taxonomy): domain Bacteria; phylum Actinomycetota; class Actinomycetes; order Propionibacteriales; family Nocardioidaceae; genus Nocardioides. The sequence goes on along the minus strand of VSSA01000003.1, from coordinate 120,951 downwards.
TGCCACCTCGACCAAGGTGGACACGCTCTACACCGTCGCCGACATCACCACCGACCCCGCGGAGATCGACCGGTCGCGGGTGGCCGGCGACGCCCGTACTGCGCACGAGATCCTGATGGCGATCACCGGCACCGTCGGTCTGCTGATCGTGATGGTCGCCCCACTGGCGGTCGGCCTCGGTGTCACCGGCACCCTGCTCGCGGTCGATGCCTGCCTGATCGTGATGCTCCGCACCCGTCAGTACCGCACTCGCTCCGAGGTCGGTCTCGGCCTCGCCTCCGGCATCGCCGGACTGGTGGTGACCGCGGCCTCGGTGCTCCTGGTGCACCCGGACTGGCGCCCCACCCTCGCGGTGGTGCTGGCGGCGGCCGGCGGTCTGTTGGTCGCCGCGACACTCGCGCCCAGCGCCCCGTCGGTACGACGCGGCCGGCTCGGCGACGTACTCGAGACGGTCGCGCTGGTGGCGCTGATCCCGTTGCTGGTCGTCGCGATCGGCCTCTTCGGCGCCATCTCCGAGGCGATCTGAGCGACGATGGCGACCAAGAAGGACCTCGTCGAGGCGTACGCCTTCAGCCGGCGCCGGCTGGTGACCGCCTTCGTCTCGGGTGCCCCAGGTGGCCGCGAGGTCGAGCCGGCGCGTCCCGGGCGGGCGGTCATCGGCGGACTCGCTCTCGCCGTACTGCTGATGGCGGGCGCCGCCATCCTCGGCGTCTTCAAGGACACCGACGAGGTCGACTTCGACCAGGTGGGGCTGGTCACCGACGACCGCGGCACGCTGTACGTGATCCTGGAAGAGGACATCCCGGGCTTCGACGAGCCGCGGTTGCGGCAGGTGGTCAACGTGACGTCGGCGCAGCTGATCCTCGGCGCGGAGACCGAGCTGCAGGAGGCGTCCACCGAGGAGATCGCCGATGAGCCGAAGGGGCCGCCGATCGGCATCGTGAACGCGCCGTCGACCGTCCCGCCCGCCTCCGACCTGCACAACTCCGGTTGGACGGCCTGCATCGGCGGCGGTCTCGGGGGGACGCCGACCGGCATCCGCGCCCGGATCGGTGCCACCAGCGACGTGGTCGCCGCCGACGACGCTCCCTTCCTGGTGCAGGTCGGTCGGCAACGCTTCCTGATCGCCTCCGCCACCGACGTCGAGGGGAGCCCGGATCGGGCCTACTCCTACGCCGTGCCCGCAGGACCGGACCAGATCTACACCTCGCTCGGGCTGGACGAGTCCAGGGCAGTCTCGGTGTCGGAGAAGTGGCTGAGCCTCTTCCCCAGCGGAGGCTCGTTGGACCGCGCGGGCCTGGCGATCGACGGCTTCGGAGACCCGATCACCGCGGACCTGCGGCAGCAGGGCTATCCCGCGAACGCCCGCGTCGGCGACTACTTCCTCAGCAACGGCCAGCCGGTCGTCTTCACCGAGGCCGGCACCGCCCCGATCAGCGACTTCGGGCTCGCGGTCCTGCGTGCGACCCGGATGCCGGGCGGCGCCAAGGGGCCGGCGCTGCCGCAGGAGCGCCCGGTCGACGCGGGGGTGCCGCTGACCCTGGGCGCGCCGGTCAATCCGGAGTCCCGCTGGCCCACGGCGGTCCCGGAGGGCGCCCAGCCAGCCGCCGACGATCCGGTCTGCGCGGTTCTGGACGCGCAGCCCGACTCCGAGCCTGCGGTGCACCTCGCGGTCGCGCCGGGGCCGGAGGCGGACTCCTCGGAGGTGACCGAGGCGGTGGACGCAGACGTGGCGCCCGGGCTCGGCGCGGTGGTCCGGTCGGGGGACTGGCCACTGGACACGGGCGGCTCGCCGTACCTGATCGATGACCGGGGGGTGGCGTACCCGATCCGCGGTGATGTGGAGCTGGAGAACCTCGGATTCGGGTCGGTCGACCCCGTCGTCGTACCGGATGTGTGGGTCAAGCTCTTCGAGCCTGGCGTCGAGCTCTCCCGGGACGCCGCTCTGTGTCCGCCCGCGACCTCGGAGACACCGACGTGCTCATGAGGCGGCGGGTCGCCGCGGCCGTGGCACTGGGTGTGTGGTCGGCGTCGGTGGTGCTGGTGGCCGGACCGACCGGTGCGGCCCACGCGGCCGAGGGCACCGACTGCCTGCAGACCGACGAGTCCCCGGAGCCGGTGTCGGGCAGCAATGCGCCCTACGACCGGCTCGATATGGCCGACGCACACGCCGAGCTCGACCGCACTGGTGACGGGCTGGGTGCCGGGGTGGATGTGGTGGTCGTGGACGCGGGCATGCGGACCGGCGCCGTCGACCAACAGACGGCGTCCGGCTACGCCGGGGGCCAGGAGGTCGTCAATCCGCACGCCAGCGTCGTGGCCGGGATCGTGAACGGCGCGGACCAACCGGCCGACGGGGGCGCCGCGTCGGTGCCGATCGGCTTCGCGCCTCAGGCGCAGCTGCACTCGGTGCGGGTCTACGAGGCCCCGCCGGCGGAGGGAGACGCCTCCGCTGACGTCCAGTACCCCACTGCCGATCTGCTGGCTGCCGGCCTCCAGGCCGTCGCGCAGCGGTTGCGCAGCAACGATCTCTCGGCCCGGACGGTCGTGGTGGTCCCCTTTGTGGTCGCCGGCACGCCGAGCGTCAAGGCGGCGATCGACGCGGTGGTCGGCGCCGGCGGGCTGCTGGTCGCCACCGGCGGGGACCGGCCGCCGGACACCGGTGCGCTCCTCGGTGACTTCGCCGTCTCGGAGGCGCTGCCGCCCAAGGCCGACGCCCGCGGCATGGCGTGGCCGGCCGCCCACCCGAAGGCGCTGGCGGTCGGTGTCGACCCGGTCCCGTGGGGCGCCGACGCGAGCGGTTCCTTCCTCCCCAACTCCGACGTGGACCTCGGGGCACCGGCCGGCGGCGGCGTCTCCCGCGGGCTGGACGGCCAGGCCTGTGTGGTGGAGAGCCCGTCCAGCGACTGGGCGGCGGCCGCGGTCGCCGGGGTCGCGGCGCTGGTGTGGTCGAAGTTCTCCGATCTCGATGCCGCCGGCGTCCGGCAACGACTGCTGGAGACCAGCGACGGCAACGCGGCGGCGCCCAGCCCGTTCACCGGGCAGGGCGTGATCCAGCCGATCGCCGCACTCGACCGCCGCCCCGGCGCCTGGGCCGAGGACGCCGGCGCGGCCTCGACCGAGGAGGCGCGGCGGGCCCCCGCACCTCGAAAGCCGGCGGACGTGCTCGCCGAGACCCGCAGTGAGGCGGTCTGGTGGGGGTTGGTCTGCGGCGGCCTGCTGGTGGTCGCGTTGACCCTGCGTCCGGTGTTGGCGCGGCGGCGGCGCTGACGTCGTCGGCCGGAGATGCAGAACGGCGCCGCACGAGGCGGCGCCGTTCGATCGGCGGAGGTAGGGGGATTCGAACCCCCGAGGGCTGTTAACCCAACCCGCTTTCCAAGCGAGCGCCATAGGCCACTAGGCGATACCTCCGCGGAGGAGGCTACCGGTCGGGAGTCGATCAGCGGAAATCGCCCCGGCGGACGTCCGAGCCCCGGGCGATACGGTCCCTGGCGTGGTGAGTTACCGGACGATCGGGCGTGATGCGGAGACCGAGATCGAGGTCAAGCGGTCCCGATTCCGATGCACGCTGGCGCGGGTCGAGTCCGAGGCGGAGGCGCGGGCCGTGGTGGACCGGCTGCGGCGCGAGCACTGGGACGCGCGGCACCACTGTTCGGCGTTCGTGATCGGACCGCCGCCCTCCCCGCTGGAGCGCTCCTCCGACGACGGCGAGCCGGCCGGCACCGCCGGCGCACCCATGTTGGAGGTGCTGCGCGGCGCCGGTCTCAGCGACGTGGTTGCGGTCGTCACCCGGTGGTTCGGCGGGACCCTGCTCGGCGCCGGCGGCCTGGTCCGCGCCTACGGCGATGCGGTGCGGGAGGCGGTCGCCGCCGCCGGCGCGGTACGACGAAGCCTGGTCCACGAGCACCTGCTGGTGCTCGACCACGCCGACGCCGGTCGGGTCGAGAGCGAGCTGCGGGCCCGCGGGGTCAGCGTGCTCGACACCGGCTATGCCGAGCGGGTGTCGCTGCGGTTGGGAGTGGCGCCGAGCGAGGAGGAGCGGTTGGCGGCGCTGCTCGCCGAACTCACCGCCGGGATGGTGGCGAGCACGATCGTCGGGCAGCGCTGGATCGACCGCCCGGACGGGTGAGCCGGGCAGGTGCCGCCCGGACTTCGGGGTGCTCGGGAGGGTCGTCTATGGTGGAGCCAACCCCCCGTGCGGCGGCATCTCACCCAACTCCCCCAGGGCCGGAAGGCAGCAAGGGTAAGTGGGCTCTGTCGGGTGCACGGGGGGCCTTTGCGTCCTCGGCGGGGTTGCGGGTTTCGGCTGACAGGTTCCCGCCCCACCGAACGCCAGGGTCCGCGCCGTCCAGGGGCGCCTGTGCTGTGTCGGGGCCCGTGGTTAGGGTTCAGGAGTGGACTCGCCGCTCGCCCTCTACCGCCGCTACCGGCCGGAGACCTTCGCCGAGGTGATCGGGCAGGAGCACGTCACCGAACCGTTGCGGGCGGCGCTGGCCAACAACCGGGTCAACCATGCGTACCTCTTCTCCGGGCCCCGCGGCTGCGGCAAGACGACCAGCGCCCGGATCCTGGCCCGCGCGCTCAACTGCGAGAAGGCGCCGATCGCCGACCCGTGCGGGGAGTGCGACAGCTGCCGCGACCTGGCGCGCAACGGACCCGGGTCGATCGACGTGATCGAGATCGATGCCGCCTCCCACGGGGGTGTCGACGACGCTCGTGACCTGCGGGAGAAGGCGTTCTTCGCACCGGTGAAGAGCCGCTACAAGGTCTACATCATCGACGAGGCCCACATGGTCACGACGCAGGGCTTCAACGCCCTGCTCAAGTTGGTCGAGGAGCCGCCGCCCCACCTGCGGTTCATCTTCGCCACCACCGAGCCGGAGAAGGTCATCCCGACCATCCGCTCGCGGACCCACCACTACCCGTTCCGGCTGATCCCGCCGCGGCTGCTCACCGGCTACCTGTCCGAGCTGTGCGACCGGGAGGGCGTGGCCATCGAGCCGGCCGCGCTCCCACTGGTGGTCCGCGCGGGCGCCGGTTCCGCCCGGGACACCCTCTCCGTGCTCGACCAGCTGCTCGGCGGCGCCGGACCCGCCGGGGTCACCCACGACCTGGCCACCGGTCTCCTCGGCTACACGCCCGACACCCTCCTCGATGACGTCGTGGACGCCTTCGCCGCTGGTGACGGCGCCGGCGTCTTCGGCGTGGTGGACCGGGTGATCGAGACCGGGCAGGACCCGCGCCGGTTCACCGAGGACCTGCTGCGTCGGCTGCGCGACCTGGTCATCGTCGCCGCCGTGCCCGACGCACCGGCGACCGGCCTGATCGACGTCGCCGCCGACCAGGCCGAGCGCCTGGTCGCCCAGGCCGCGCGGTTCGGCCGCTCCGACCTCACCCGGGCCGCCGATCTGGTCGCCGCCGGGCTGACCGACATGCGGGGCGCGACGGCGCCGCGACTGTTGCTGGAGTTGATCTGCGCCCGGGTGCTGCTGCCGGGTGCCGACCACTCCGCCGACGGGGTGATGGCTCGCCTCGATCGTCTGGAGCGACGGATCGCGATCACCGGTACGCCGACTGCTGCCCCCGCGCCCGCTCCCGCGGCCGCCCCCGGGCAGGACCGCCCCCAGCCCTCGCGGGCCGAACGCGCTGCGCCCGAACGAGTCGAGCAGCCCGCTCCGTCCACCGAACGTCCGGCTCCTGCCCCGGCGCCCACAGCGGCGCCGATCAGCAGCACGCCGCCCGAGGCGTCGATCAGCAGCACGCCGCCCGAGGCGTCGATCAGCAGCACGCCGCCCGAGGCGTCGATCAGCAGCACGCCGCCCGAGGCGTCGATCAGCAGCACGCCGCCCGAGGCGTCGATCAGCAGCACGCCGCCCGCCAGCCCCGAGCCCGCCAGCCCCGAGCCCGCCAGCCACGAGCCGTCCGCACCAGACCCGGCGCCAGCCCAAGGTGATCAGACCGCGCCCGCCGCCGTCGCGGAGGCTCCATCGGCCGCCAGCGGACTCAGCCTTGTCGACGTGCGGCGTCTGTGGCCGGAGGTGGTCGACCGCTCCAAGGCCGCCAAGCGGCTGACCTGGATCCACCTGACCCAGAACGCCCAGGTCGTCGGCTTCGACGGCGCCACTCTGACCCTGGGCTTCGCGAACGCCGGGGCGCGGGGCAGCTTCGACAGCGGCCCGCACACCGACATCGTCCGGCAGCTCGTCATCGACGTGGTCGGCGCCGACATCCGGATCGAGACGATCATCGACCCCGGTGCGGACGCCTCCGCCGGACCGCCGCCGTCGCGATCGGCGCCGGAGCCACCGCGGGAGCAGGCGTCCCCACGCGTCGAGCGCCCGGTCGCGGACCAGCAGCCACCCCCGCTCGACGACGGTCCGCCGCCCCCGTGGGACCCGCCGGAGCCCGACGGTCCCGACGCTCCCGACCACGGGACGCCGACCCGGGAGACCCCCCAGTCGCGGCGCGAGATGGTCGACGAGATCCAGGCCCAAGCGCGCGCCGAGCGGCAGACTCCGGCCCTCGACCCCGACGCGGCGGTGAACTTCGACGACGCCGATGTGGATGCCGAGTCCAGCACCGAGCTCCTCACCCGGGAGCTCGGAGCGCGGATGATCGAGGAGATCCCCAACGAATGACGGCGTCCGACGCGGCCGACCCGCCGCGGCGTCGTACCAAGCCTGTTCCGTCCCTTCCAGCACCGTGAGGTGATCCAGATGAGCAACAACCCCTTCGACGCCCTGGGCGGCGCCGGCGGCCCCGGTGGTCTCGACATCGGTGCGCTGATGCAGCAGGCCCAGCAGATGCAGGCCGACCTGATGGCCGCCCAGCAGCGCCTCGCCGAGGCGACCGTGGACGGCACCGTCGCCGGTGGCGCCGTGACCGTGACGGTGACCGGCGGAGGCGAGCTCACCGGAGTGCGCATCGCACCCGAGGCACTCGACGGCACCGACGCGGACGCCTTGGCCGACCTCGGCGACCTGATCGTGGCGGCCTACCGTGACGCCCGCGCCCAGGCCGACAAGCTCGCCGAGGACACCCTCGGTCCGCTCGCCGGGGGCCTGCCGGGCGGGCTCCCCGGGATGCCCGGCGGTGGCGAGGAGCCACCTCGCGGTCAACTCGGCTTCTGACGGAGCACCGCTATGTACGAGGGCGTCGTCCAGGATCTGATCGACGAGCTGGGACGACTCCCGGGCGTGGGGCCGAAGAGCGCGCAGCGGATCGCGTTCCACCTGCTTCAGGCCGACCCGACCGACGTACGGCGGTTGGCCGACGTGCTGGTCGAGGTCAAGGAGAAGGTGAAGTTCTGCTCGATCTGCTTCAACGTCGCCGAGGACGACCAGTGCCGGATCTGTCGTGACCCGCGCCGCGACCCGACCGTGCTGTGCGTGGTCGAGGAGTACAAGGACGTGGTCGCGATCGAGCGGACCCGTGAGTTCAAGGGCCGCTACCACGTGCTCGGCGGCGCGATCTCGCCGATCGACGGCATCGGTCCCGAGCAGCTGCACATCCGCGAGCTGCTCACCCGACTGGGTGACGGCACCGTCACCGAGGTGATCCTGGCGACCGATCCGAACCTGGAGGGGGAGGCCACCGCGACGTACCTCACGCGGATGCTGAGCCCGATGGGGTTGCGCGTGACGCGGCTTGCGAGTGGACTGCCGGTAGGCGGCGACCTGGAGTACGCCGACGAAGTGACTCTCGGGCGGGCGTTCGTGGGTCGGCAGTCCGCCACGTGAGGCGGAGGAGAAGGAGAAGGCGATGACGGAGACGAGCAGCGACCAGCTGCCGGGCATGGCTGCCCTGGAGGCGCTGATCGCCGTGGAGAGCGAGACGGTGCGGCTCGCCGACGACATCGCTGCCTCGGTCCGGTCGTTCCTGGACGGGTTACGCGTGGTGGCGACCCAAGCCACCGGCGGCCAGGGGATCTCGCTGCTGCTGCTGCAGGTCAGCCAGATCGCGCTGACCGGCGCCCGGCTGGGCGTGCAGCGCGACTTCGCGCCGCGCGAGGAGTTCCAGCCCGACGACGGCCCCGATCCGGACCTCGACGACCTGCGGATGCAGTTGGCCACGCTGCTGGGGAATGTCGACACCTACAGCTATGTCTTCGACCCCTACCAGCCCGAGCTGGTCGAGGGTCAGCTCTCCGACGACCTGACCAGCGTGGTCGCCGACCTCGAGGTCGGCGTACGCCACTACGACGCCGGCGACGTCGACGAGGCGCTGTGGTGGTGGCAGTTCTCCTACGTCTCCTCATGGGGCGCCTTGGCCGGCGCCGCGCAGAAGGCGCTGCTCTCGGTCGTCGCTCACGACCGGCTCGACGTGGACCTCGCCAGCACCCAGGAGCTGGAGCAGATCGAGGCGGCGTCCGTGGTGCTGGACAGCGCGGAAAACCGGTAGCCCCGCTCGGTAGAATCGCTCCCGGCCCCGGACGGGGTCGTCTCAGCCTTCCCCGCACAGCCAGGAGTGGTCCACCAGTGGGCATTGTCGTGCAGAAGTACGGCGGCTCGTCGGTCGCCGATGCCGCCAGCGTGAAGCGTGTCGCGCAGCGCATCGTCAACACCAAGCGGCAGGGCCACCAGGTGGTCGTCGTGGTGTCCGCGATGGGCGACACCACCGACGACCTGATCGACCTCGCCAACGAGGTCTCGCCGCTGCCGCCGGCCCGTGAGCTGGACATGCTGCTCACCGCCGGCGAGCGGATCTCGATGGCAGTGCTGGCGATGGCGATCCAGAACCTCGGCCACGAAGCGCGCTCGTTCACCGGCTCCCAGGCCGGTGTGATCACCGATGCTGCGCACGGCAAGGCCAAGATCATCGATGTCACCCCCGGCCGGATCCAGGACGCGCTCGGTGAGGACGCGATCGCGATCGTCGCCGGCTTCCAGGGCGTCTCCCAGACCACCAAGGACATCACCACGCTGGGTCGCGGCGGCTCCGACACCACTGCGGTGGCGCTGGCCGTGGCATTGGACGCCGACGTCTGCGAGATCTACTCCGATGTCGACGGCATCTTCACCGCCGACCCGCGGATCGAGCCGCGAGCACGCAAGGTCGCCCGGATCTCGTACGAGGAGACCCTGGAGATGGCCGCGCAGGGCGCCAAGATCCTGCACCTGCGGTGCGTCGAGTACGCCCGCCGCTATGACATGCCCATCCACGTCCGCTCCTCCTTCTCCGAGAAGGAGGGCACCTGGGTCGTCAAGGCCGAGGACGTCGTTCAGGAGGACTCTATGGAAGCCGCGATCATCACCGGCGTCGCCCACGACCGCAGCCAGGCCAAGCTCACGGTGGTCGGGGTCCCCGACAAGCCGGGCGAGGCGGCAGCCCTCTTCCGTGCCGTGGCCGACGCGCAGATCAACATCGACATGATCGTGCAGAACGTCTCCGCCGCGGCGACCAACCTGACCGACATCTCCTTCACCCTGCCGGCCGGTGAGGGCCAGACCGCGGTCCAGGCGCTCTCCCGACTGCAGGAGGCCATCGGCTTCGAGAGCATCCAGTACGACGACTCGGTCGGCAAGGTCTCCATCGTCGGCGCCGGGATGAGCTCCTCGCCGGGCATCTCCGCGCGCTTCTTCGAGGCACTCTCCGACGCCGGGGTGAACATCGAGATGATCTCCACCTCCGAGATCCGGGTCTCCGTGGTGGTCGCCGAGGCGCAGATCAACGAGGCGGTCAACGCCGCCCACGCAGCCTTCGACCTGGGGTCGGACGAGATCGAGGCCGTCGTGTACGGCGGAACGGGCAGGTAACCCAGATGGTCAACATCGGAGTCGTCGGCGCGACCGGACAGGTCGGCGTCGCCATGCGTCAGATCCTCCTCGAGCGGGCCTTCCCGGTCGAGAAGATCCGCTTCTTCTCCTCGGCCCGCTCCGCTGGCAAGGTGCTGCCCTTCGGCGACCGCGAGGTCACCGTCGAGGATGTCGAGACCGTCGACGCCGCGTCGTTGGCCGAGCTCGACATCGCGCTCTTCTCCGCCGGCGCCACCGCGTCGCGGGCCCATGCCCAGCGCTTCGTCGACGCCGGCGTGATCGTCGTCGACAACTCCTCCGCCTTCCGCAAGGACCCGGCCATCCCGCTGGTGGTCTCCGAGGTCAACCCGGACGCCGCGCGGTCGGTGATCGAGGCCGGTCGCGGCATCATCGCCAACCCCAACTGCACCACCATGGCGGCGATGCCGGTGCTCAAGCCGTTGCACGAGGAGGCCGGGCTGGTCCGGCTGATCGCGTCGACGTACCAGGCGGTGTCGGGCTCGGGTGTCGCCGGTGTCGAGGAGCTCGCCGGCGGCATCGCCGCCGCGGGCGACAAGGCGCGCGAACTGGCCTACGACGGTGAGGCAGTGGCGTTCGGTGAGCCCGGTGTCTACCGCCGCACGATCGCCTACAACGTGTTGCCGTTCGCCGGGAACCTCGTCGACGACGGTCTCAACGAGACCGACGAGGAGCAGAAGCTCCGCAACGAGTCCCGCAAGATCCTCGGCATCCCCGATCTGGCTGTCTCCGGCATCTGCGTGCGGGTGCCGGTCTTCACCGGCCACTCGCTGGCGATCAACGCCGAGTTCGAGCGGGCGCTGACCCCCGAGCGGGCACGCGAGCTGCTCGCCGACGCCCCGGGTGTCGAGCTCAGCGAGATCCCCAACCCGCTGCAGGCCGCCGGCCAGGACCCCTCCTACGTCGGTCGGCTGCGTCAGGACCCGGGTGTGGAGGGTGACCGCGGGCTCGCACTCTTCGTCTCGAACGACAACCTGCGCAAGGGCGCCGCGCTCAACACGGTGCAGATCGCCGAGCTGGTTGCCGCGTCGCGCTGACCTGCTCCCGCCGACTCGCCGGGCCTACTTGTCGGCCGGCTCCTCGGCCGGCTCCTCGGCCGGCTCGACGAAGGTCTTGGTGACCCACGCCGAGGCGAGGAAGGCGAGCACGCTCAACACCGGTACGACGATGAGCGTCGACCAGTGGTCGAGCATGTCGACCAGGAACAGCAGCGCCACGATGGCCACCAGCCCGACCGCGAGGAAGCTGGTGCTGCCCGGGTCGGGGAGCACGAACGCGCGCAGCAGGGCACTGCCCAGATAGACGCAGACGGCGAACGTGGCGATCAGCAGCAGCAGGCCAGGCCCGCCGCCGCAGGAGGCCGTGCCGCGCACCGCCTCGCAGCCGCGTAGCGCCAGCCAGGTGAGGCTGACCATGGCCGCGCCCACGATCAGACCGGTCAGTGCCGCAGCCCGGTAGACGCTGAGCAGTGGTGCCGTGTCGTCTACTGATCCGGCTGAGTCGGTGGGGTCGGTGGCAGTCGGAGCAGAGACCGCCGATCGCGCTGCCCGAGCGGCCTTGCCGGCGCGCGCCGCCGCTGACGCCGCTCCGGCTCGGAGGCCACGGCCGGCGGCGGGACGTGCATCGGTCTGGGTTGCCGCGGCAGCCGGAACGGCCTCCTCTTCGGCAACCTCGACGGGCGCGACCTCCTCCTCGACGGGCTCTGCGTCCTCATCGACGGACTCGGCGGTGTCGATGGGCTCGGCGGTGTCGATGGGCTCGGCGGTGTCGAGGACCAGGGTCGGCTCGGGCTCCGGTACGTCGTCCGCCGGCTGGTCCTCGGCGATCACGTCGGTCTGCTCGGCGTCGGACTGGGCCGCCTCAGACTGGGCCGCCTCAGACTGGGCCGCGACCACGTCCTCGGGCTCGACCTCGGACTCCGCGGCCGCAGCCGCGCTGTCGGCGGGCTCCTCGGCGGGCTCCTCCACGGGTTCGTCGACCGGCTCCTCGACCGGCGCCGCGGATGCAGGGCGCTTCGTCGCCGCCGACTCGGCCGCGGTTGCGGTCCCCGTCGCCGGCTTCGTGGCCGCCTTCTTCTTGCGACCGAACAGCTTGGGTGGCTCCAAGCTGAGCTTCAGCTTGTCCTGCTCGTCAGACATGGCGAGCAGTGTGTCACGGTCTGTCGCACTATCTCGCTGGAGAAGACGCCCGGAGCCCGCAGCGGCAGCGCCCACCCGCCCACCCGCCCACCCGGCCGCCTGCCGCCGAAATGCCACGCTCAGCCGGTCGACGGCTGATTCACAGGCGTTTCTCAGATAGCGTGGCTGCGTGCGCAGGGGTGGCGCGCGATCCGGTCGCCCCAGTCGGTATCCCGGGAAGAGGTTGTTGCATGAGGTTCCGTCCGTTCGCATTCCTGGCGGCGTTCCTGGTCACTGTCCTCGCGTTGGGGCAGATGCTCCCGGCGTTCGCGGCGCCGGTCCTGCCCGACCCGGATCCCGGCGATGTGACCGCTGAGCTCGGTATCACCAAAACCGCCTCGCCCACCGAGGTCGGCCCCGGCGACACTTTGGTCTACACGATCCAGGTGCAGTGCTCGGCGATCAGCGTCGCGGGCTGCGAGGATGCGATCACCACCGATGTGGTCCCCGAGCCGTTCGTCGTCCAAGACGTCGTGCCGTCCGGCCCCAACGACGCTGCCGAACCCACCATCGACGGACAGAACGTCCGGGTCGACTGGACCGAGCCCCTCACTGGCGGCGGCGAGGGCATGACCGACAACACCACCGGCCAGGTGCAGATCACGGTCCAGGTGCCCGAGGACGTCTCCTACGACTACAACGGCCAGACCGTCACGAACGACGCCTGGGCCGAAGCCAGCAACGCCACGGACGTCGAGGCGTCCGCCGACGTGGTGATCAACGTCCCGCTGGACCTCGACACCACCCCGACCAAGTCGTTCGACCCGACGCAGGCGTTGGCCGCGGCCGGCACCCCGGTGACCGCGAGTCTGACCGGGGCCAACGACTCCAATGCGACCGTCGACACCCTCTCCATCCAGGATCCGGTCGACCCGACCGCCTCGCCCAACCCGTTCACCTACCTGGGCTTCACCGGCTTCGGCGAGGTGACCCCGCCCGAGGGCGCCGAGGGCGACCCGACCTATGAGGTGTACGTCGACGGCGCCTGGGTCACCTGTGACGACGCCGCGTGCAGCAACGTCGACCCCACCACCGTTCAGGGCACCCGGGTGACCTGGACCGGTGCGATCCCGCCCGGCGCCACGGGCTCGGTCGACCTCGAGCTCGAGACCACCGACGAGGCCGCCGCGGTCGACGAGGACACGGTGGTCAACAACACCGTCCAGTCCGAGGTCACCCTCGACGGTGAGAGCGCGACCAACCAGGCCAGCGCCGATTTCACCCTGCAGGCCAACACTATCGACGTCTCGGCGAGCAAGGTCTTCTCCCCGGACCTGGTGATCGCCGGCGAGTCCAGCACGGTCACCATCGGCGGCACCAACGACTCGCCGTTCGCGATCGACTCGATGACCATCACCGAGCCTTCTGAGGGCTCCTTCCCGGCCGACTACACCTTCGGCGGGTTCTCGGGCGGGATCACCTACCCCGCCGGCGCCACCTCCGCGACCGTGACCTATCAGCCCTCGGGCGAGCAGGTCCCCGTCGACAACGGCGGCATCCCCGCGGAGCCCGCCGGCGGCTGGGCGTCGGTCACCTCCTTCTCGGTCACCTTCGAGGGCGAGATCGAGGCGGGCGCCACTGCCACGATCCCCTTCGACGTCGACACCGACCCTGACCTCGGAGAGAGCGTCGACCTGCCCACCACGGTGAACAACGAGGTCGCCGTCGAGGGTGAGAACGACGGCGCCACCGGCGACGCCACCGCCGACGACGACCTCTACATCTACGACGAGGTCATCGAACCGTACGTCGACAAGCAGGTCCGCCCCTCCCAGATCATCGCCAACCCGGGCGAAGTCGTCACGGTCAGCCTGCAGGGCGGCACCACCGAGCGGCCCAATCCGCCGGAGAACCCCGACGGCACCACCGGCGACGCCGACCAGATCGTGATCCAGGATCCGCTCGACCCGATCGAGGGCAACGCCTGGTGGAACGCCTTCGACCTGGACTCGATCACGCAGACCCCGATCCCGGCCGACGCCGAGCTCACCGTCTACTACTACGACACCAGTGATCCCACCGGAGGTCCCGACGGGGACGGGTGGAAGGTGCTGACCGGGCCGGTGGCCGGGCCGAACGCCAGCTTCTCCTACGACGTGCCCGACGACATCTCCGAGGTCGCCGGCGGGGTCCGGTTCGTCTACGACTACACCGGTGACAGCAACGGTTTCGCGCCCGGCACCGACCTGGCACCCAACTTCACTAGCACGCTGCGTCCCGCGGACGACGGCCGCTACGAGAGCCCGGCCTACAACACCGACCCGGAGCAGCCGAACACCTTCATCCCGAACTGCGCCCAGACCGACGCCACCAGCCCGACCGACGGCGTCGACCCGGGCCACGCCGAGATGGACCCGGCGGACTGCCCCGAGATCGAGATCATCCCGCTCGACGGCCCCGGTGTCGGGGACCTGATCGAGAAGGAGTATGGCACCTCCAGCGGCGGCGGCAACAAGTCGATCCGTGAGCGTTCGGGGGAGACCATCCCGTCGACGCTGCACTGGTCGACCGGCGGCTACTCCGGCTTCGAGACCGTGGAGATCACCGACGTCGCCGACCCGGAGACCACGCCGATCGAGGAGAGCGTCTACGACGCGTTCAACCTGATCCGCGTAGAGCCGATCAACGAGGGCAACGACCCCTACATCAAGTACGACCAGGTCACCGGGGTCGACCTGTGGATCGGCGGCGCCTGGGTCGAGGCCGAGAACAACCCGTGCCCGGAGGACTGCGACGGCATCTTCCCGGGCATGGATCTGACGCCCGATGAGCAGGAGGCGGCCACCTCGGTGCGGCTCACCTTCGCCGAGAGCCCGACCCGCGCCGAGACCGGTGCCGGCGATCTCGACGCCCCGCCTGTCGGCTCCGGCGTGGCGCGCTCGATCGACAACGACCGCAACGTCACCCTGACCTGGCAGATCCGCGACGAGAAGCGCTCGGACCAGACGCCGGTGCTTGCCGTCGACGTCTACAACCTCACCGACGCCGGAGTGGTCCGCAACACCGCCCGCGCGACCGGCTTCCCGGCCGACGGCGACCCGGTCACGGACCAGGACTTCGACGACGTGGTGATCACGAACGTCCCGATCACCACCACCACCGACAAGACCTGGGAGGGCGGCCCCCTCGGTGTCCCCGCACAGGGCACGCCGGCGACCGAGTATCCCCTCAGCCAGATGACGGTCACCACGACCAACACCACCCCGGCGATGGTCGACCAGCTCCAGATCACCGATCCGGCGCCCGGCTCCACCGGTGCCCAGGACCCGTTCGACTACTTCAACCTCAACAACTTCGCCGCGATCACGGTGCCTGAGGGCGCGACCGACACGACCGTTACGATCACCTGCGTCGACGGCGCGGTCAACACCTACACCCCGGCCGAGGCCCTGGACCTGACCCCGCAGACCATGCCGTGCGCCCCGTCACCGGCGGGCGACACCGAGGTCGCGAGCGTGCAGGTGCTCTTCGACGGCCGGATCGTGACCACGGCGCAGGGTGTGCTCAGCCTGGACCTGCGGCTGCGGGCAACCCACCGCGACACCGGCGCGCCGATCACCGTCGACGACAGTCCGATCGTCAACACCGCCGAGGGCGTCGTCGCCGACGTCGACGCGCTCCAGCCGTGCCCGCCGGAGCCGGGCGATCGCCGCGCCTGCGACCAGGGCACCGCGCCGATCGAACTGCAGGACGCCGACTTCGGCATCAACGCCAACAAGTCGATCGAGCCCGCCGCCCAGAAGGAGGGTGACTACTCCCCGGTCACGGTGACGATCGGGATGCAGAACACCGGCCCGACCCGGCCCTACATCGATGAGATCGAGGACGACGACCCGACCTTCTGGAACGCGATGGACTTCGTCCAGATGGATCCGTCGTGGTCGCTTCCCACACCGGTCGAGCACGTCCAAGCCTGCTACCTCACCGGTGGCGACTTCACCGCGGCCAACGTGGAGACCGGCCTGGCCGGTGACGAGGGTGGTGTCGGCGGCGACTGGACCTGTCAGGAGATCCCGGGCGGCGGACCGCCGTTCGAGGACGGCGACCTGACCCTGGACCAGGCACGCGAGTTCATCGACAGCGCGCCGGCCGGCGACATCCACGGCCTCCGGTTCAGCTTCATGGCCGGTAGCGAGGACGGCTGGGCCAACCCGGTCCACCCGAACATCCAGATCCCGTTCCAGGTCGAGCGCCGCGAGGAGCTGCGCACCGGCGGCCCGGTGCCGACCACCCGGTCCGACCAGGAGGTCGCCCCCGGTGAGGAGAGCGCCGGCGTCTTCGTCGACACGGTCGACGCGCACGGCACCTCCGTGCTCGTCGGGACCGACACCCGACTCGAGGCGGACGCCTCCGCCCAGGACAATTACACCCACGAGCACCTCACCGTGGGCGTCGAGGTCGACAAGACCCCCGCCGGTCAGGTCCAGCCGGGCGCGGTCATCCCGTTCACGCTGACCTACACCAACACCGGTGAGTCGCCGTTGACCAACCCGGTCTTCACCGACGTGCTGCCCTCGGACGCCGAGGGCAACCAGCTGATCTTCGACCCGGACGCCGCGCCCGGCTCCACGCCGTACAGCTTCGAACTGACCGGGGACGCGCCGGCGCCGCCGAACGGCGACCCGCTGCCGACGACGTCGCCGCCGATCGAGATCACCGAGGACGGGGACACGATCACGTTCGCGATGCCCGAGGGCACCGTGCTGGAGCCCGGGCAGACCTACACCATCACCATCGAGCTGATGCTCCGCCCGGGTCTGACCCCCGACGACGTGGTGACCAACACCGACACGGTGATTGCCGACGAGCCGTTCGACCCCGCCAACTGCGCGCCGAACTACGACGAGGAGACCGGCGAGTGCTGGGACGACACCTCCGTCTCGCCCGTGCGCGTCGCCGCGCTGAGCACCGTCAAGAAGGTCCAGGCCGACGTGCCCGTCGAGGAGGAGGGCATCCCGGAGGTCTGGCTCGACCGCAGCCTCCTGCCCGAGGGCAGCGACCTTCCGGACGACTACTGTGACACCGCCGCCGACGCGGACGGCTTCTACCGCGCGCCGTGCGTCCCGGTCACCTACCCCGGTGACACCGAGACCTGGCGGTTCACCATCACCAACTCCGGCACCCTGCCGATCGACGAGTTGATCTCGATCGACGACCTGCCGCACACCGGCGACACCGGCGTGATCGTGGATCTGCCGCGGGACTCCGAGTGGACACCCACCTTCGCCAACGAGCTGGAGCTGGTCGACTCGACCGGCACGCCGATCGCCGACATCGAACAGCAGGCGTTCTACTCGCCGACGCACGACCCGTGCACGGCGGAGATCGAGAACCCGCCGGGCACCTGCCCCGACGGGGCCTGGCTGCCGTACGACGCCAGCGTGGATCCCACGATCGTGGCAGCCCTCAAGGTGCAACTGGACTTCCCCGAGGGCGAGCTGTTCCAGCCCGGCGACTCGGTCACGTTGCAGGCCAAGACCACGACCACCCCCAGCGACCGGTCCGACAGCAGCTTCCCGGTCGCCTGGAACACCGTCGCCACCGGTGGTGTCTCCAACGACAACGGCACCCGCGCCCAGATCCTGGCTTCGGAGGGACGCAAGGTCGGCATCACCTATCCGACCGGTCCGATCCAGCTGCAGAAGACGGTGAGCGGCGAGGGCGCGGCGTACGCGCCGGATTCGTTCACCGTGCAGCCCACCTGCACCATCGATCCCGACGGCGACGACGTCGGCAACATCGACGAGGTCACCCTGACGCCGGGCGCCGACCCGGTCGTCGTCGACGGACTGCCGTGGGGCGCGGAGTGCACCGCCACCGAGACCGACCAAGGGCAGGCCGACCAGACCATCAACACGGTGGTCGTCGACGGCACCGAGCCGGACGAGAGCGTGCTGATCGACGTCGAGAACGTCTTCACCCTGGGCGACCTGTCGGTCACCAAGGCCGTCACCTCCGAGGCGGTCGACGTCGACGGCAACCCGCTCACCTACGGTCCGTTCCAGGTCGCGGTCAGCTGCACCTACCTCGGCAGCGAGGTCTGGGCCGAGGGCTACGACGAGGGCAACCCGATGGAAGCCACCATCGAGGACGGCGACACCGTCACCTTCACCGGTCTCCCGACGGGTGCGGAGTGCACCGTGACCGAGCCCGACGACGCCGACGCGGCCGCGGTCAACATCACGCCCGAGCAGCCGGTGGAGATCGCCGGGCTCGAGGACGGCGAGGAGCCGGTCCAGGTCGACGTGGAGAACGTCTTCAACGACGGCTCGCTGCACCTCCTCAAGGAGGTCGAGGGCCCGGCCCTGGAGAACGACCCGTCGCTGGCTGACGGTCCGTTCGTCTTCACCGTCTCCTGCACCCTCACCGACGCCACCCGTCCCGAGGGCGAGGTCGTCTACGACGGCGAGATCACGTTGCCGGCCGACGACAACGTCGACAACGACGACATGGACTACCAGATCGACAATCTGCCGACTGGTGCCGTCTGTGACATCAGCGAGACCGACAACGGTGGCGCCACCACCTCGAACGTCGACCCGGAGCAGATCACCGTCGGAGACGGCACCACCGCCGAGGTCACCGCGACCAACACCTTCAACACCGGCGGCATGGCCGTCACGAAGGCGGTCGACAACGGTGGCGCCGTGGACCAGGACGGCAACTCGATCTCCTACGACGGCCCCTACGAGATGACCGTCACCTGCACCTATCGCGGGATCGAGGTCTGGGGGGACGGCTTCACCGCCAGCCCGATGGTCAACACCATCGCCGACGGGGAGACCTGGCAGATCGACGGGTTGCCGATCGGCGCGGAGTGTGTCACCGAGGAGACCGATGACGCCGGGGCGGCGAGCAACAGCATCGATCCGGCCGACCCGATCACCATCGACGCCAACACCGACCCGACCCAGGTCGTGACGGTGACCAACGACTTCACGGTCGGCTCGCTGGAGCTGACCAAGGAGTCGACGGGGGACGCGCTGAGCAACAACCCGGACCTGGCGAACGGCCCGTTCCGGTTCCGGGTGACCTGCACCCTGACCGATCCGTCCCACCCGGACGGCGCTGTGGTCTATGACGGCCCGGTCACGATCACGCCGGAGGTCGCCGAGGACGGCACGGTGACCGCGAACACCGAGCAGATCGACAACCTGCCGACCGGTGCGGTGTGCGGGATCGAGGAGACGCTGAACGGCGGAGCGACCAGCAGCACTGTCGACCCGTCGGAGGTCACCATCGAGGACGGTGGCCCCGACGCGCCGGTGACGGTCACGGCCACGAACGTCTTCGAGGTCGGCACCATGTCCGTCACCAAGAGCGTCGAGACCGACGCGGTCGACCAGGACGGCAACCCGATCAGCTACGGCCCGTTCGAGGTCGCGGTCACGTGCCGCTCGGGTGGGGGCACCGTGGTGGGTGACGGCTACACCGAGAGCCCGATGGAGCACACCATCGCCGAGGGCGAGACCTGGACGATCACCGGCTTGCCGGTGGGCGCCCGATGCACCACCGAAGAGACGGACACCGCGGACGCGGCCACCACTGTGATCGCACCCGAGGAGCCCGTGGTCATCGAGCCGGACAGCACCGGCGAGGTGCAGGAGGTCTCGGTGACCAACACCTATGACGTCGGATCGCTGCACCTGCGCAAGTTCGTGCCGGAGCAGGTCCGCGAGTTCCCGATCAGTGAGGGGCCGTTCACCTTCTCGGTGACCTGCACCCTGACCGACGCCTCGCACCCCGACGGCACGGTGGTCTACGAGGATGACGACATCGTCCTGCCCGATGAGGACAACGTCGACAACGACGTCATGGACTACCAGGTCGACAACATCGCGGCCGGTGCCGTGTGCGCAGTGGAGGAGACCGACGACGGTGCGGCCAACGCGCACATCGTGACGCCGCAGCAGGTGACGATCTCCGCCGATGAGAATCACGAGCCGGAGACCAAGCGGGTCGTCGTGACGAACCTGTTCGGTGCCGGTGAGGTCACCGTGACCAAGGCGATCGAAGGCCCCGGTGCCGACCTGTACGGCGCCGGGCCGTTCGAGGTCACTGTCGAGTGCACCTACACCGACGTCAACGGGGACGAGCAGCCGCTCAACACCCCCGGCGGTGCGACCCGGGAGCTCTCGGAGGCCAACGACTACACGGCGACCTACGACCCGCTCCTGATCGGCTCCAACTGCACGATCGAGGAGAGCGCGACAGGCGGGGCGAACAGCTCGGTGATCACCGACGCCGACGGCAACGAGGTCAGCGAGTTCACCGTGCGGCCGGTGCCCAACACCGACGAGCCGGCTGTCGAGCCGATGGAGTTCGAGGTCACCAACACCTTCGACACCGGTGCTGTCCGGGTCCGCAAGGAGGTCGTCGGGCCCGGCTCCGGCGCGTACGATGTCCGGCTCGCCTGCACCTACGACGTGGACGGCACCGCGACCGACGTCGACATCCCCGGCGGTGCCACCCGCACCCTCGAGCCCGGCGCGATGGTGACCCGGTACGTCGACCTCCCGGCCGGCGCCACCTGCACGCTGACCGAGACCGACGACGGCGGTGCGGACAGCACCACGATCACGCCGAACGACGGTGACCCGAGCGTCGGTGTGGTGACGGTAGCGGACGGCGGCACGGTCAAGCTCGACGTCGAGAACGTCTTCGAGCCGGCGGGCACCGGCCCCGACGACGACGGTGGCGATGACGGCGGCGACCTGCCCGAGACCGGCGCAGACGGCAGCCTGCTCCCGCTACTGATCGGTGGACTGCTGGCGCTCGTCGCCGGACTGATCCTGGTCCTGCGGAGTCGACGCACCAGCTGAATGCTGACGTGGGTGGGCCGCGGTGCTGAGCGCTGCGGCCCACCCCCGCCCGTTGAGTTGTACCTTCGGGCCCGTTGACTTGTGCCTTGGGGCCCGTCGAGTCGTACCTTCGGGCCCGTCGAGACCTGCTCTGTGACGGGGCTTGCGAAATGCAAAGATCCGAACCCACGTGGTGGGTTCGGATCTCGCTGATGTCCTGCGACATCACATCGGTCGGGCTGACAGGATTTGAACCTGCGGCCTCCTCGTCCCGAACGAGGCGCGCTACCAAGCTGCGCCACAGCCCGATGGTTCCCAGGCTGACCTGGAAACCTCGGCGAGCATACCGGAGGGCCTCAGCGGGTGTGGAATCGGCACCCCCGTCGGACCGCCGCCGGACACCGCGCGGCGAGCGCGGCCGGCCCGCGTCAGCTCGGCAGCAGGGTGAGCAGCGTGGCCTCGGGCTTGCAGGCGATCCGGACCGGCGCGTAGGGACTGGTGCCGAGCCCGGCTGAGACGTGCAGCCATGACGACCCCGGGTCGCCGGGACGGGAGTCGGCCGGATGCCGGTGCAAGCCCTTGGCCCGGGCCGGGGCCAGGTCGCAGTTGGTGGCCAGCGCGCGACCGCCGGGCAGGCAGACCTGGCCGCCGTGGGTGTGACCGGCGACGATGGCGTCGTACCCGTCGGAGGCGAACTGGTCCAGCACCCGCAGGTACGGCGCATGAGCGACTGCCAAGCGCAGGTCGGCGCCTGGGTCGGCGGGCCCCGCGACGGCAGGGAGGTCGTCGTAGGACAGGTGCGGGTCGTCGACGCCGGCGAAGGCGATCCGGGTCTCGCCGACCGTCACTGCTGCGCGCCGGTTGGTGAGATCGACCCATCCGGCACCGGTCAGCCCGGCGCTCAGGTCCCGCCAGGGGAGTTGGGGCACGTTGGTGTGCCGCTTGCCGTTGTCGGGCAGCAGGTAGCCGACCGGGTTGCGTAATCGAGGCTCGAAGTAGTCGTTGGAGCCGTGCACGAAGACCCCCGGCACGTCGAGCAGGTCGCCGAGCGTGTCCAGCACCACCGGGACGGCCTGTCGGTGGGCGAGGTTGTCGCCGGTGTCGATCACGAGGTCGGGCTGCAGCCGAGCCAGGTCGCGGACCCAGGTCTGCTTGCGCACCTGACGGGGTGTCATGTGCAGATCGCTGAGGTGCAGCACCCGCACCGGCCGCATGCCCGCCGGCAGCACCCGCAGGTCGTGGCGGCGCAACCGGAACCGACGGGTCTCCGCGAAGCCGTAGCCGGCGGCCGCCAGACCGGCTCCGATGCTCAACGCCCCGAGTGCGCTGAGAGATCGGACGGTGCCGGCAGGGATACCCATTCGGCAAGGCTGGCACATCGCGGCAGAATCGTGCGCATGAGCACCCTCAAGGCCCGCATCCGTACCGACCTGACCACCGCGATGAAGGCGCGTGAGGAGGTTCGCTCCTCCACGCTACGCATGGTGCTGAGCGCGATCACCAACGCCGAGGTGGCCGGTGCGGTGGCCAAGGAGCTCACCGACGAGGAGATCATCGGGGTGCTCTCCACTGAGGCGAAGAAGCGCCGGGAGGCCGCCGTCGCGTTTGAGGAGGGCGGTCGCGCCGAGAGTGCCGCCAAGGAGCGTGCCGAGGCCGCAGTGATCACCGAGTATCTCCCTGCTCAGCTCAGCCCGGAGGAGATCGCCGGCATCGTCTCCGACGCCGTCGAGAAGCTCGGCGTCGCCGGCGAGGGGCCGAAGGCGATGGGCAAGGTGATGGGTGTGGTGCAGCCGCAGGTCAAGGGCAAGGCCGACGGCGCCGCCGTCGCCGCAGAGGTACGTCGCCAGCTCGGCTGAGCTTGACCCGGCTGACCCCGGCGGGGGCGGGTCAGCCGCGTCCGCCGCGGCGCCCACCCCGGTTGCCGTTGTTGCCGCCGTTGTTCCCGCCGTTGTTCTTGTTCTTCTTGGGCGGCTTCGGCGGCGTGCCGTCGGAGATGTAGAGCACGACGGTGTCGCCCGAGCCGAGCTGGGCTCCGCCGCCGGGTGAGGTGTAGGCGACGGTGCCGCGGGAGTAGCTGGAGTCGACGTATCCGCCGTTGCTGACCGAGAAACCGGCGGCCTCGAGCTCGGCGGTGGCGTTGTCGATCGACTCACCGCTGACGTCGGGCACGGTGGTCAACACGCCCTGGATGTCGGTCGCCGAGGGTGCGGTGAAGTCGTCGCCGGGCAGATACTGCGCGATCGCCTTGAACGTGTTGCCCCAGATCGGGCCGGCGGTGGTCGAGCCGGAGGTGGATCGGTAGTACCCGTGGATGGTCACGCCGTCCAGCGAGATCGGCTGTCCGGCGGAGTTGGTGCCGGCGACCACCGAGGCACCGGCCAGGTTGGGCGTGTAGCCCGCGAACCAGACCGACTTGTTGTCGTTGGTGGTGCCGGTCTTGCCGGCGGCGGGGATGCCCGGCTGCAGCGCCTCGCCGAAGCCGCCGGGAGCAACCACACCGCGGAGCACGTCGTTGACCGCGTCGGCGACCGGCCCGGAGAGGACCTGGTTGCACTTCGGTTGGTACTCCTTGAGCACGGTGCCGTTGGCGTCCTCGATGCTGGTCACGGGCCGGGAGTCGCAGTGCAGACCGCGGCCGGCGAAGGTCGCGTAGGCCTCGGCCATCTCCAGCGGGCTGGCGTCGGCGACACCGAGCGTGAACGACGGGATCTGCCACTGCTTGCTGAGGTCGAAGCCCATCTGGTTGGCCAGCCGCCACGGTTCGCAGATCCCGGTCTCCTTCTCCAGGTTGACGAAGAAGGTGTTGACCGAGTTCTGGGTGCCCTCGTAGAGGTTCGGGTTCGAGGAGGAGGAGGTCGAGTTGCCCGGGGACCAGATGCCGGAGCTCTGGTAGGGGCCGTCACAGGTCTGGAAGTCGCCCTCGTTGACGGTGATCGGGTTCGGCGCCGGGAAGGTCCGGCTCAGCGGGATGTCCTGCTTGATCGCCGCGGCCAGCACGAACGCCTTGAAGGTCGAGCCGGGCTGGAAACCGTTGGCGTCGCCGTACTTCTCGGGGACGGTGAAGTTCAGGAAGGTCTCGCCGGCGGCGTTGCCCATCGGCTTGGACTGGGCCAGCGCCTTGACCTCGCCAGTGCGGGGCTCGACGAGGGCGAGCGCCCCGACGGCCTGGTCGGTCTTGAGGACCGCGTCGTCGACCGAGGTCTGCGCGGCGGACTGCATCCGGGTGTCGATGGTGGTCTTGATGGTCAGGCCGCCGTTGAGGATCAGGTCCTCGCGCTCCGCACGGGTGCGGCCCAGCGCCGGGTCTTCCAGCAGGTAGCGCACGACGTACTCACAGAAGAACTGCGCGTTGGAGTTCACGCAGCCGCGCGGCTTGTCCTGCGTCTTCAGGCCCAGGCCCTGCTCGCCCAGCTTCTTGGCCTTCTTCTCCGTGATGACGCCGAGCTCCGCCATCCGGTTCAGTACGACGTTGCGCCGTTCGAGTGCGGCATCGGGATTGTCGATCGGGTCCAAGCCCTCGGGGCTGCGCACCAGACCGGCCAGCAGCGCCGACTGCTTCAGGTTCAGGTCCTTGGCGTTGACGCTGAAGAAGTGCTGGGCGGCGGCCTGGATGCCGTAGGCGCCGTCGCCGAAGTAGACGGTGTTGAGGTACTGCTCGAGGATCCAGTCCTTGCTGTGCCGCTTCTCCAACGCGATCGCGTAGCGCAGCTCGCGGATCTTGCGGGCGTAGGAGTCGTCGGTGGCCTCGGCGATCTTCTCCTTGTCGCCGCCGGCGTTGTTGATCAGCGTCTGCTTGACCAGCTGCTGGGTGATCGAGGAGCCGCCCTGCGCCACCTCGTTGGAGGCCTGGTTGGTGAAGAACGCGCGCAGCGTGCCCTTCAGGTCCAGTGCGCCGTGCTGGTAGAACCGATAGTCCTCGATCGCCACGATCGCCTTGACCATGATCCGGGAGGTCTGCCGCAGGTCCACGTTGACCCGGTTCTGGTCATAGAGCGTGGCGATGGTGTTGCCCGCGCCGTCCTGGATCTCAGTGCGCTGCGGGAGCCGCTCGGTCTCCAGCTCCTGGGGCAGCTCGTCCATCGACTCGGCCACGTTGCGGGCGGTGAAGCCGACGACGCCGGCGAACGGGATCGCGAGGCCGGAGACGACCACGCCGAGCACGGCGGCGACGGCCAGCATCACGCCGAGGTGGGAGGCCACCTTGCGGGCGGGCAGCGCGTCGAACCTGGAGCTGGGCATGCGCTCAGAGTACGTGAACGGTGGGTGCATTCCCGAGTTCACGAAGTCCCTTGTGGCCTGCATCGCAGGCGGGCGAGTCGACCTTTCAGCGGCGCCGTCTAGTCATTCGGGACTACTCAGGTGCGGGCCAACGAAGCCTGCCGAGCGGGTGCCGGCTCGCCTAACGTCATGGCCACGGAGCAGGGAAGCAGGCGCTGTGGGGGCGTCGCCCGAGTTCCGGGACAAGGGACAAGCCATGTGGGTTGAGGATTGGGCGCCGCGCGCCGCGTGCCGGGACGAGAAGCCGGACCAGCTGTTCGTGCGGGGGGCCGAGCAGAACAAGGCCAAGCAGGTCTGCGCCGGATGCCCGGTGCGCACCGAGTGCCTCGCCGAGGCGCTGGACAACCAGATCGAGTGGGGCGTCTGGGGCGGGATGACCGAGCGGGAGCGACGGGCGCTGATCCGTCGTCGCCCGAACGCCTCCTGGCGGAAGGTGCTGGAGTCCGCGCGGGACGCGCAGCTCGCCGGGCACCGCTGAGAACGATACGTAACGCTCCCTCCGAAGTCGGCGCCTGAGCCTGGGTAGGCCTCGCTCAGTCGCGCCCTGATGGCGGGCGGACCAGGGTGCCGCCCGCCGTCAGGTCTTCGTCGGGTGTTCCGTGGGTCCCGTCGGGTGATCGCGTGGGGATGGGGCGGTCACCAGCGTGCCGGGTGGTGCCGAGGTCGCTCGAACATGGGGCCGAGCGACCCCGGGAACGCCCGTCACCGACGCTGCGTCGACTCCGGTTCCGCATCGGTGGTGACCTCGCCGAGCAGGTCGCCGACCCGGCGCAGCCCGTCGAGATCGTGCACGTCGCCGGCCAGCGCCGGCACCACCGCCGTCGCCACCTGCGGGTGCGCGGTTGCGAAACGGTCCCGCAGCTCGCCCTCCCGCTCCACCAGACGGGCACGATCGGCGTGCAGCCGGAGCAGCCCGGCGGTCAACGAGTCCGGGTCCTCGACGAGGAGGCGCTCGGCGCCGGCCACCGCCTCCTCGGCGGAGAGGTCGCTGACCGGCACGGCGCTGGCCCGGTTGACGATCAGGCCCGCCAACGGCATCGCGTCCTCGCTCAGCCGCTCGACGAAGTACGCCGCTTCGCGCAGCGCGTCGGGTTCGGGAGCGGCGACCACGAGGAACGCCGTACCGTCGGCTTGGAGGAGTGAGTAGGTCTTCTGCGCCCGTTGCCGGAAGCCGCCGAAGACGGTGTCGAGCGCGGCGACGAAGGTCTGCAGGTCCTTGAGGAACTGGGCGCCGAGGATCTTGGTCAGTGCGTTGGTGATCAGGCTGAATCCGGCGGTCATCAGCCGCGCCGGGCCCTTCGCCGGCGCCAGCATGAGGCGGACGAAGCGGCCGTCGAGGAAGCTGGAGAGCCGCTCCGGGGCATCCAGGAAGTCCAGCGCGGAGCGGGACGGCGGCGTGTCCACGATGATCAGGTCGTAGTCCCCGCTGCCCTGCACGTGTTCGCGGTGGATCTGCCCGAGCTTCTCCATCGCCATGTACTCCTGGGTGCCGGCGAAGGAGCTGGAGAGCGCGATGTAGAACGGGTTGGCCAGGATCTGCTCGGCCTTCTCCGGGCTGGCCTGGGAGAGCACCACCTCGTCGAAGGTGCGCTTCATGTCCAGCATCATCGCGTCCAGCGATCCGCCCGCGGTGCCGTCCACGTCGGCGACCGGTCGCGGCGTGTTGTCCAACTCCGCGATCCCCATCGACTGGGCGAGTCGACGGGCCGGATCGATGGTCAGTACGACGACCTTCCGCCCCTGCTCGGCAGCGCGCAGCGCCAGCGCGGCCGACGTGGTGGTCTTGCCGACGCCGCCGGAGCCGCAGCAGACCACGATCTGGGTGGTCCGGTCGGCCAGCAGCGCGTCGACGTCCAGCGGCCCCGCCCGGTGAGCGGTACCGGGGCCGACGCGGGTCCGGGAGCGGTGGGTGCTCATGTGGGGTCCCCGACGCGTTGTTCGCTGGAGGAGCGCAGCGGGGGAAGCGGAGGACGTGGTGGGGTGTTCATCGCGGCCCTCCGGTCATCCCTTGTTCCCGCAGCATGCCGGCCAGCTCGTAGAGCGCACCGAGGTCGATCCCGCCAGCCAGGCGGGGAAGCTCGCAGGTCGGCACGCCGAGCCGTTCGACCACGGCGCGCTGGCTGTCCTCCAGCGCGCGGCGCTCGGCATGGTCGTGGGCTTCGGCGACCAGCCCCTCGGTCAGGGTGTCGACGCCCGCGAGGCCGGCCCGCTCCAGGTCGGTGCGGATCGCGGCGCGGTCCAGCGTGCCGGCACGGGCCGCCTGCAGCGCGGCGGGGGAGAGGTCCCGGGGGCGGACCTGGTTGACGATCACCGAGCCCACCGGGAGGTCGGCCCCGCGCAGCTCAGCGATCCCGTCAGCGGTCTCCTGCACCGGCATCTCCTCCAGCACGGTGACCAGATGCACGGCGGTCCGCGGGGAGCGGAAGAGCGTCATCATGGTGTCGGACTGGGAGCGGATCGGTCCGACCTTGGCGAGCCCGGCGAGCTCGTTGCTGACGTTGAGGAACTGGGTGATCCGGCCGGTCGGTGGCGCGTCGAGCACCACGGCGTCGTACTGGATCGCTCCCTTGTTGCGGGAGTTGCGCTGCACCGCCTCATACACCTTGCCGGTGAGCAGCACGTCGCGCACACCGGGGGCGATGGTGGTGGCGAACTCGATCACGCCGAAGCGGTCCAGCGCCCGACCGGCCCGGCCCAGCCGGTAGTACATCGCCAGGTACTCCAGCAGCGCCGACTCTGCGTCGATGTGCAGCGCGTGCACCACCCCGCGGCCACCCTCGGCGTCGGGGAGCCCCGTGGTCAGTCGCCGCTCCTCGTAGGGGAGCGGGTCGACGTCGAACATCCGGGCAATGCCTTGGCGGCCCTCGACCTCGCAGAGCAACACGTTGCGCCCGGCCGTCGCGAGCGCGAGCGCGAGTGCGGAAGCCACCGTCGACTTGCCGGTGCCGCCCTTGCCGGTCACCACGTGCAAACGCACCTTCGGCCGTTGACTCACGCAGCCGAGCGTAGCGAGCGCGGTGGTGGGGGTGGTGCCGAGGCGGTGCGCGTGGCGGCGGGACCGGGATCGCCCACCGGCTCCGTCCCTTGTGTCGTACGACGTGAGTAGGGTGCGACCCATGACCAAGTGGGAGTACCAGGTGGCGCCCGTCCTCAATCATGCGGCGGCGCAGATCCTCAACAACTTCGGACAGGACGGCTGGGAGCTCGTCGCGATCATCCCGGCTGCTCAGGGCAACGACATCGCCTACTTCAAGCGCCCGCTCGAGGGCTGAGCCGTGACCGCGACGCCGGAGCAGCGACTCGCCGACCTCGGCCTCACTGTCCCGGACGTGGTGCCGCCGGTGGCGACCTACCTCCCGGCGGTGCGCACCGGGGACCACGTCTACACCGCAGGTCAGCTGCCGATGCGCGACGGCGCGCTGATCACCACCGGCAAAGTGGGCGAGGGAGTCACCGCGGAGGAGGCAGTCGAGTGTGCGCGGCAGTGCGCGCTCAACGCGATCGCCGCGATCCGCTCGCAGGTCACCGACCTGTCCCGAGTGCGGATCGTGAAGGTGGTCGCCTTCGTCGCCTCCGCTAGCGACTTCACCGGCCAGCCCGGCGTCGCCAACGGAGCCTCGGAGCTCTTCGGCGCGGTCTTCGGGGACCAGGGCGTGCACGCACGCTCGGCGGTCGGGGTCCCGGTGCTGCCGCTCGACGCGCCGGTGGAGGTCGAGGTGATCGCCGAGATCCTGCCCGCTGGCGGCGAGCGCACGGAGAACGGCGCGTGAGGATCCCGCTGCCCCCGGTGCCGCTGCCGGCCACCCTCGCCGATGTCGCCCGGGAGTTCCACGACGGCACCCGCACCCCCGCGGAGCCACGCAACGCCGCGACCGTGGTGCTGATGCGGGACGGTGCGACCCCTGAGGCCGGGCCGGAGGTCTACCTGCTGCGGCGTCAGGTCTCGATGGACTTCGCCGGTGGCATGTGCGTCTTCCCCGGCGGTGGCGTCGACCCGCGTGACGACGACGCCGAGGTCGAGGCGTCCGGCTGGGCCGGGCCGAGTGCGGTGGAGTGGGCCGAGCAGCTCGGCGTCGACGTGGACCTGGCCCGCGCCTTGGTCTGCGCTGCGGTCCGGGAGACCTTCGAGGAGTCCGGCGTGCTGCTGGCCGGCCCGTCCGCCGACTCGGTGGTCGCCGACACCACCGGCGAGGACTGGGAGGCCGACCGGCTCGCCCTGGAGACCCGAGCGCTGGCGATGACCGACTTCCTGGCCCGCCGCCGGCTGGTGCTCCGCACCGATCTGCTCGGGGTCTGGGACGGCTGGCTGACTCCGATCTTCGAGCCCAAGCGCTACCGCACCTGGTTCTTCGTGGCCCAGCTGCCCGAGGGACAGGTGACCCGGGACGTCTCCACCGAGTCCAGCGAGGTGGTCTGGTTGCCGGCCGCTCGGGCTGCGGATGAGGCGGACGCGGGGACACTGGCGATGCTGCCTCCGACGTACCTGACCTGCCTGGAGGTGGGGCAGCACCCGTCCACGACGGCGGTGCGCGCCGCGGCTGACGGGCGTCGGGTCGACATGTTCATGCCCGAGGTGGAGCCGCTGGGCGATGGTCTGACCCTCTCGATGCCGGACCGGCTGCGACCGCTGGTCGCGGCGCGTCGCAGCGGCTGAGCGGTCACCATGGATGAGGTACGACGCCCGCTCGGTGCCACCGGTCCGGCGGACTGGCACGGTGGGGCGTTCGGTGCGCGCGGCCGTTGCGTGCTCGCGCCCAACCCAGGCCCGATGACGCTGGACGGCACCAACACCTGGGTGCTGCGCGAGCCGGGCGCCGAGCGCTCGATCGTGATCGATCCCGGCCCGTTGGCCGTGGAGCATCTCGATGCCGTCGCTGACGTCGCCGGGCAGGTCGACACCGTGATCGTCACCCACCACCACCTCGACCACACCGAGGCGGCCCGGTCGTTCGCGGAGCGGATGGGCTGTGGGGTGCGGGGCCTGGATCCGGAGCAGTGCTGGCGTTCGGAGCCGGTCGCCGACGGCGAGCTCCTCTCGGTAGGCGGCCTCGACGTGGAGGTGCTCACCACCCCGGGCCACACCCGCGACTCGATCTCGCTGCTGCTCGGGGCCGACCGGTCGTTGCTGACCGGCGACATGGTGCTGGGGCGCGGTACCACCGTGATCGCCTACCCCGACGGTGACCTGTCCGGCTACTTCGGCTCCCTGGAGCGGATGCGTGGCCTGGTCACCGACGGCCGGGTGGAGACGCTGTGGCCCGCCCACGGGCCGGTGCTCGCCGACGCAGGCGCGGTGCTGGACCACTACCGGGTGCACCGGCGGGAGCGGCTGGCCCAGGTCGAGTCGGCCCTCGGTGCGCTCGGCGTGGCGGCGGGTGAGTTGCCGGCCGATGTCGCCGACGACCCCCACCTCCCGCGACGGGTGGTGGAGGTCGTCTACGCCGACGTCGATGAGTCGCTCTGGGGGGCCGCCGAGTGGTCGGTCCGCGCCCAGCTGTCCTACCTCGCCGCTCGCTGACCCGGCTCAAATGCACATTACGTGTCGTCATTTCTGCCGGGTGGGCGCGATCTGCGTGTGCGTTTGCGCCGGGTCGGTCACTCGGCGAGGAGGACCGAGAGCTTGTCGACCGCGCGATAGCCGGTCGGCACACCTTCGACCATGCACGCGATCGAGGTCGAGTGCTCGGTGCGCAGCGGCAGGATCTCCTGGTAGGCGGGCGACTCGTACCAGTCCCGGGCGCCGGCGGCGTCCGGGAACTCGATGATGACCAGGTCGCCGTCCCATGTGCCCTCGGCAGGCGTGAGTGCGCCGCCGTGGACCAGGAACCGCCCGCCGTACGGCGCCAACGTGGCATCGATCTTCTCGATGTACTCCACGATCTCGGCACCGAAGTCGACCTCACGTAGGTAGGCGACGGCGTAGGCCTTGGTGGGTTGGACGGAAGCGTTCATCGTGCATTCCTTTCGGAGGTCGAATCGGTCAGAGCCGATCTCACGCCCACCGGGTCGGAACCACCATGACCTCAGAGGTCATGTCGACGATGATGCGGCGCGTCTAGGTTGGGACCGTGACCACCACGTCGACCGCGCCCGTCGGCCAGCTGATCCGGGGCTGGCGACAGCATCGGCGCCTCTCCCAGGAGGAGCTCGCGAACCGGACCGAGGTCTCCACCCGTCATCTCAGCTGCATCGAGACCGGTAGGGCGCGTCCCACCAGCGACATGCTGCTGCGGCTCTGCGACCAGCTCGACGTACCGCTGCGCGAGCAGAACCAGGTGTTGCTCGCCGCCGGTCACGCCCCGGCCCATCCGCAGCACGCGCTCGACGCGCCGCCGATGGCCGAGGCCAACGCTGCGCTCGAGGCGATCCTCGCCGCTCACGAGCCGTACCCGGCGCTGGTGGTGGACCGGCACTGGGACCTCGTCGCCGCCAACGAGGCGGCCTACGGACTGCTCGCGGGCGTCGACGCTGAGCTGCTCGAGCCGCCGGTCAACGTCCTGCGACTCTCGGTGCACCCGCGAGGCCTCGCGCCGCGGATCGACAACTTGGACGAGTGGCGCGCCCACCTGCAGGAGCGGATCGCCCGCGAAGCCCGGCACACCGGAGACCCCGTGCTGGCAGAGCTGGCAGCGGAGCTCGCGTCGGGTC
This sequence comes from Nocardioides sp. BGMRC 2183, assembly GCA_008123405.1. Taxonomy (GTDB): domain Bacteria; phylum Actinomycetota; class Actinomycetes; order Propionibacteriales; family Nocardioidaceae; genus Nocardioides. The sequence continues at coordinate 89,274 of VSSA01000003.1, read as the reverse complement.
CCGCCTCGGGTGGCGCTGCCGCGGAGTCTGGCGCCGCACTCGTCGTACCGCTGCGGCTGCGCACTCCGGACGGCGGCGTGCTGTCGTTCGTCTCCACCACCACCGTCTTCGGCACGCCGCGCGAGGTCACCCTCTCCGAACTCGCGATCGAGGCGTTCTACCCCGCTGACGATGCGACGCGGCGTGCCTTGAGCCGGTGGTAGCCGAGCGGAGCGCCCCGGCATCTGGTGAACCATCGCTCAGCGGCGTTGGAGTGCGTATCCGGGAAGCCGGGCGAGGGAAGGCGACCTTCAAGCGAAGCGGGTCGTTGACCGAGCCCGGCGCAACCGGATGCGTGCTCCAGCGTCGCTCAGCGGGCGCGGCGGGACATGCGCTCCATATCCATGATGACCACCGAACGAGGCTCCAGCCGCAGCCAACCGCGGGAAGCGAAGTCGGCCAGCGCCTTGTTGACCGTCTCGCGGGAGGCGCCCACCAACTGGGCCAGCTCCTCCTGGGTGAGGTCGTGGTGGACGTGCACCCCGTCGTCCGCGGAGCGGCCGAACCGGTCGGCCAGGTCCAGCAGCGCCTTGGCGACCCGGCCGGGCACGTCGGAGAAGACCAGGTCGGCGACCACGTCGTTGGCGCGGCGCAGTCGGCCGGCGAGCTGGGCCAGCAGCCCACGGGCCACCACCGGGCGACCCTCCAGCCAGCGGAGCAGGTCTTCGTGGGAGAGCGAGGCGAAGGCCGCGTCCGTCACAGCGGTCACCGTCGCCGAGCGCGGGCCGGGGTCGAAGAGCGACAGCTCGCCGAACATCTGGCCGGGGCCCATGATCGCCAGCAGGTTCTCCCGCCCGTCGGAGGACGTCCGACCGAGCTTGACCTTGCCGTCGAGGACGACGTACAGCTTGTCGCCGGTGTCGCCCTCGTGGAACAGCACCTCGCCGCGCCGCAGGCGGGACTCCGCCATCGACGAGCGGAGAGCCGTCATCGCCTCGTCGTCGAGGGCGCTGAACAATGGCGCCTGACGGAGTACGTCGTTGTCCACGCTTCCTCCAACATCCCTGGTGTCGTCCCGGACCCCCTGGTGAGGCGCCGACCGGCGACACGCGTCGATCGGAATCCTAGCCAGTGGCTAGTTTCACACCTAACATGCGTCACTTCCTGGCTTGTCGGCGCCACGCCGTAGGCTGCTCGCGTGCGGCCGATCGACATCACCAACGAGTCGTCGACCCAGCTGGTCCGCCGTGCCCGGAAGATCGACCGGGTGCTCGCCGCGACCTATCCCGACGCCCGGGCGGAGCTGGACTTCGACAACGCCTTCCAGTGCCTGGTGGTCACCGTCCTCTCGGCGCAGACCACCGACAAGCGAGTCAACCTGGTGCGCCCCACCCTCTTCGCGGCCTATCCCGATCCGGCCGCGATGGCGGCCGCCGATCGCGCCCACCTGGAGCAGATCGTCGGTCCGCTGGGCTTCTTCCGGGCCAAGACCGAGTCGCTGCTCAAGCTCAGCGCCGCCCTCGTGGAGAAGTACGACGGCCAGGTGCCCGGCCGACTCGAAGACCTGGTCACCCTGCCCGGTGTCGGGCGCAAGACCGCCAACGTGGTGCTCGGCAACGCCTTCGACCTGCCGGGGATCACCGTCGACACCCACTTCGGCCGACTCGCGCGGCGGCTCGGGTGGACGACCGAGACCGACCCGGTGAAGGTCGAGCACGCCATCGGTGCGCTGTTTCCCAAGCGGGACTGGACGATGCTGTCGCACCATCTGATCTGGCACGGCCGGCGCCGTTGTCACGCCAAGAAGCCGGCCTGCGGTGCCTGTCCGGTGGCGCGCTGGTGCCCGTCGTACGGCACCGGCCCGACCGACCCGGTCGAGGCGGAGAAGCTGGTCCGGACTGAGGGGCCGAACTGATGCGGCGGGGACGACGTACCGGGTCGGCCGTCGCGCTCGCGGCGGCCGCGCTGCTGTTGGTGGCCTGCGACGACTCCGGGCCACTGGCGGCGTGCAAGGTGGACCCGACGACCGAGGACCTGGTCCAGCAACGGGAGGCGGCCGGCATCGCCGACTGCGACCCCGCGGACTGGTCTGCCGGTGATGGAGAGCCGGCCGAGCTGCCCGATGTGGCGCTGGACTGCCTCGGCAGCACCATTCCCGCCTCACTGGCCGATGTCCGTGGTCCGGCGGTGATCAACGTGTGGTCGTCCAACTGCGAGCCGTGTCGGGCGGAGATGCCGGCCCTGCAGGAGTTCTCGGCCGCCTACGGTGATCAGGTCAACGTGGTCGGTCTGAACTTCCTCGACACCTACCCGGGCGCCGCGATCGACCTGGCCGCGCGCAGCGACGTCACCTACCCGTCGGCCGCGGACGCCTGCGGGGATCTGCAGGAGACCGACCTGGTGCTCAACGGTCTGCCGATCTTCCTCTTCGTCGCCCCCGACGGCACCGTCACGCAACAGCACGGCGGTGTGGACAGCGTCGCGGAGATCGTGGAGCTGACCGAGGAGAAGGCGGGGGTCGACCTCGTCGCGCCCGAGCGCCAGCAGGGGAACGGATGAGCCCCGCTGCGCCGCATCCCGACGATCCGGGGCTCCCGGCGGTTCCGAGCATCCCGGACTGGCTGGCGCCGGTCGCCGATGGCGCCGCTCGGATCCAGGGCACCGAGTTGACCCGCTTCCTGCCGCCCGAGGGCGGTGCGGCCCGACGCGGCGCGGTGCTGATGCTCTTCAGCGAGGGTCCTGACGGTGCCGAGGTGCTGCTCACCGAACGCGCGCACGACATGCGCTCCCACCCGGGGCAGGTGTCCTTCCCCGGCGGCTCCATCGACCCCGGCGAGACGGTGGTCGAGGCCGCGCTGCGCGAGGCCGAGGAGGAGATCGGTGTCGATCCGGCAGGCGTCGAGGCGTTCGCGACCCTGCCCGAGCTGTGGCTCCCGCCGTCGGACTTCGCCGTCACCACTGTCGTTGCCTGGTGGCGTGACCCGAACCCGATCCGGGTGGCCTCGCCGGCCGAGGTGCACGCGATCCACCGAGTGCCGGTCGCCGAGCTGGTCGACCCTGAGCACCGGATCGCCGTACGGCATCCGGGTGGGTGGACCGGTCCCGGCTTCCTGATCGGTGCGGACAAGGACGTCATCCTCTGGGGGTTCACCGGCGGGATCCTGACCCGGTTCCTCGACTTCCTGGGCTGGTTGCCGGCGGTCGAGGACGCGCCGGTGCATGATCTACCCGACTACATGCTCGCCGAGTACGTCCGGAAGACGGCCGATGCGTCCACCGACGCCGACGACGGCCTCGACCTGGCCGAACCGAACCCCGCGCCGCGGAAGGACCGATGAACTTCCTCGACATCCTGCTGCTGGTGCTCGTCGCGGCCTACGCGCTCTCCGGTTACTGGCAGGGGTTCATCACCGGCGCGTTCGCCACCGTGGGGCTGCTCGCCGGCGGACTGTTCGGGATCTGGCTGGCGCCGGTGGTGCTCGGCGGCATCAACCCGTCGCTGTGGGTCTCGCTCGGCGCGCTCTTCCTGGTGATCCTCTGCGCCTCGCTCGGCCAGGCGCTGCTGCAGTACCTCGGTGCGAAGGCCCGCGACAAGATCACCTGGCAGCCGGCCAGGGTCCTCGACGCCGTCGGCGGGGCCGCCCTCAGCGCGGTCGCGGTGCTACTCGTCGCCTGGGCCCTCGGGGTCGCCATCTCCGGCACCCGGATCGGGCCGGTCACCTCGATGGTGCGCAGCTCGACGGTGCTGGCCAAGGTCAACAACGCCCTGCCGGACGCGGCGCCGCAAACGCTGCAGGCGTTCAACAACGTGGTCGGCACCGGATTCTTCCCGCGCTACCTCGAGCCGTTCGCCCCGGAGCGGATCGTCGAGGTGGGCCCGGGGCCGGCACGCCTGCCCGCCGACCCCGAGGTCACCGGTTCCGAGGCGAGCGTGGTCAAGGTCCGTGGCACGAACGCCTGCGGCACCGGCGTGGAGGGCACCGGCTTCGTGTACGCCGACGGCCGGGTGATGACCAACGCGCACGTCGTCGCGGGGGTCAACGACCCCGAGGTCGAGATCGACGGCAGCACGGAGGTGGCCCGGGTCGTCCACTACGACGCGGACCTGGACATCGCGGTGCTCCAGCTCGACACCGCCGGAGCACCGGTGCTGGAGTTCGACATCGCAGACGGAGACCCGCCGACCGAGCCGGGAGACCCGGTGGCCGTGGTCGGTTATCCGCAGGACGGGCCGTTCGACATCCGCACCGGGCGGGTCCGCTCCGAGCAACGCCTCCGCTCGCCGAACATCTACGGCGACGGCACGGTGCTGCGCGAGGTCTACTCGCTGCGCGCGGTGGTGCGCCCGGGCAACTCTGGCGGTCCGATCCTCACCCCGGACGGGGAGATCGCCGGCGTGGTCTTCGCCGCCTCGGTGACCGACGCAGAGACCGGCTACGCGCTGACCGCCGAGCAGGTCGAGGAGGCGGCAGCGGCGGGGGTGGCCGGCAGCGGTGAGGTCGACACCGGCAACTGCGCGACCTGATCCTTGGCGCGGTTGCGCGGGGTCAGCGCGGGGGTTGCGTCATACGTCTCGGGGTGCGGAGCCCACTGTTCGTATGACGCTACGACGGTGACCGGGGCGGTGAGCGGGCGCGGTCCCACTCCGTCGACACCCTGGTCCGGACTCCGCGAGGGTCCGGCATGCTGAGCCCATGAGCGACTCCACCAGCACCGAGCAGGTCCGCTACTCCTACGCCGATGGCGCGGCCCGGATCACCCTGGTCGACGGCGACCGTGGCAACCCGATCAACGCCGGTCAGGTCGAGCAGCTCTTCGACGCGGTACGTCGGGCCGATCGCGACGGTGCCCGGGTGATCGTGCTGGCCGCCGAGGGCCGGTTCTTCTCCGTCGGCGGTGACCTCGGGGCGATGGCGGCCTCCGACGACATGGCGTCCTTCATCGACGATCTCGCCGACGGGTTGCACCGCGTGGTCAGCGAGCTGATCCGGTCCGAGGCGATCGTGGTCAGTGCGGTCCAGGGCACCGCCGCGGGCGCCGGCTTCCCGCTGGCGTGCGCTGCGGACGTCGTACTGGCGGCGGAGAGTGCGAAGTTCAGCCTCGCCTACACCAAGGTGGGGCTCTCCCCGGACGGCGGGAGCAGCATGCTGGTCGACTCCCTCGGGCTGCACCGCACGCTGCGCCTGGCACTGCTCGGCGACCTGCTCACCGCCGCCGAGGCGCAGGCGGCCGGATTGGTAGCGCGGGTTGTCCCCGCCGACGAGCTGTCCGGGACTGTCGACGCGATCGTCGGGCAGCTGCTCGCCGGCTCGGCGACCGCTCAGGCCGCTGCGAAGCGACTGCTACGCAGCCACGCGGCGCCGGCGCCCGAGCTCGCCCTGCGCGCCGAGACACTCTCGATCCGCGACCTGGCGGGCTCTGCCGATGGCCGTGAGGGCGTCACCGCGTTCCTGGAGAAGCGGGCGCCGCGCTTCAACGGTTGACTCCTCCCCTCGGTCGGCTCAGCCGGTCACCGGACTCAGTGAGCCACCGGGGTCAGTGAGCCACCGGGCAGCCGACGGTGGCGCGACGATCGGAGGGGAACGTGCCGAGCTCGGCGAGCGCGTAGCCGCCCGGATAGCTCTTGATCCGCGGCAGGTCAGCGGTGAAGGTCGGCGTGCGGTTCGACGGCGTGTGCCGCAGCAGCCGGGCGCGCAGACGCATCGCGCCGCGACTGAGGCGGACGATCGCGGGATGCGGGGCGTCGTACCGGAAGGCTTGGAGGAGAGGCTCGTCCATCAGCGCCCGGCTGAAGACCTCGACCGGCTTGCGGACCGGTGCGGGATAGAAGGTGCACATCAGCCCGAGCGTGGCGTCGGCGACCCGGCGCCCGCCCGCGTCGAAGGCGAAGTGGGCGCGCTCATAGTCGTCCATCAGGTGCATGAATCCGTCGTAGGTCTCCGGGATCTCCTTGATGTTCATGTGCCGGCCGAGGTCGCGGTAGTAGTTGACGCATGCGCGCAGCTCGGTCTCCGAGAGCGGCCGCCAGCCGTAGTCGTCCAGCCAACGCTTGGGGACCACCACGAACGTCGCCAGCACGTAGCGCAGGTCGTCGTTGCTGATGTCATACATCTTGTGCATCTGGTTGATCCGGCGTAGCGCGGTGCGTCCCTGTTCGGAGTCGAAGCCGTGCACGAACGGTGCCTCGAGGAGCAGCGCGGTGTCGTCGTACCGCTTCTGGCAGGCCTCGGTGAACTGGCCGGTCTCGTCGAGCAGGCGGCCGATGCTCGGCACGGCGTAGGTGCGGAACAGGGCGAAACTGAGGGACTGCGTGATGTCCCAGGTGAACTCGTAGAGCGAGAGGTTCTGCACGATCTCGACGTAGTCGGTCTCCGGGTCGAGCTGGTCGTTGCGGTCGCGCCACAGTGACTTCACCATGGCGGTGAGGCTATCTGGAATCGGTCGTTTCCAGAAGTGAGATGAGAACATGTTCTCGTTTTCCGCCTCCTCTCGTCTAAGGTGCGCTGGTGGCCGCTCCCGACGTCTTCTCGCCCTTCGACCTCGGTCCGGTGCGGCTGCGCAATCGCACCGTCAAGGCGGCGACCTTCGAGGGGCGCACCCCGCACGGGCAGGTCACCGACGAGCTGATCGACTACCACCTGGCGCCGGCCCGAGGTGGGATCGGGCTGACCACCGTGGCCTACCTGGCGGTCGCGCCGGAGGGGCGCACGCACGCCGAGCAGATCGTGGTGGGGCCGGAGACCGCCGGCGGGTTGGCGAGGCTCGCCGAGTCGGTGCACGCGACGGGCGCGAAGGTCGCCGGCCAGATCGGCCATGCCGGACCGGTGGCCAACGGTCGCTCCAACGGAGTGCCTGCCCTCGCGGCCAGCGCGATGCCGAGCCCACTCTCGATGCAGATGATCCGCTCCGCCTCGGAGAAGGACCTCACCCGGATCACCCGCGCGTACGTCGAGACCGCGCGCACCCTCGTCCACGCGGGGTTCGACGTACTCGAGCTGCACATGGCGCACAGCTATCTGATCTCTTCATTCCTCGCGCCCGGCCTGAACCGGCGACGGGACCGCTGGGGTGGTGCGCTGGAGGCGCGTGCCAAACTCGCGCGCCAGGTCGCGCGGGCGGTCCGGGACGAGGTCGGCGACCAGGTCGCGGTGACGGCCAAGGTCTCCGTCAGCGACGGGTTCCCGGGCGGGGTCACGACCGCGGATGGTGTCGCGCTGGCCCGGCTGCTCGAGGCTGACGGCACGGTCGACGCACTCCAGCTCTCTGGCGGGTCGTCCTTGATGAACCCGATGTACCTCTTCCGCGGGGAGACGCCGACCGCGGAGTTCGCCGCGGCCATGCCGACGGTGGTCCGGTGGGGGATGCGGTCGCCGCTGGGGGCGTCGTTCCTCAAGAGCTATCCGTTCCAGGAGGCCTACTTCCGCGAGAAGGCGCTGGAGTTCCGTTCGGCGGTCGAGCTCCCGCTCATGTTCCTCGGTGGGGTCAACGGCGTGGACACGATGCGGCAGGCGATGGCTGACGGCTTCGAGTTGGTGGCGATGGGGCGGGCGGTGCTACGCGAGCCCGACCTGGTCGCACGCCTCCAGGCGGGTACGACGCGGCGCGGCATCTGTATCCACTGCAACCGGTGCATGCCCACCATCTACTCCGGCACCCGGTGCACGGAGTGGTCTGCCGACGAGGTCATCCCGGTCCCGCACTGACTGGAGTGATGTGCGTTTGAGCCGGGTCAGCGCGATCCGCGTGTGCGTTTGAGCCGGGTCAGCGCGATCCGCGTGTGCGTTTGAGCCGGGTCGGCGGGAGGGTGTTCAAGAAGTAGAACTTGTTCTAGGTTGAGGCGCATGTCACAGGTGATCCCCACCCAACCGCTCCGCGTCGTCGTCTGGTCCACCGGCACGGTCGGTCGGCACGCCATCGCCGGCATCGACGCGCACCCCGATCTCGAGCTCGTCGGGGTCTGGACCTCCACCCCGGAGAAGGCCGGCAAGGACGCCGGGGAGCTCGCCGAGCTCGGCCGCGAGCTCGGTGTGCTGGCCACCACCGACCGGGACGCGCTCGTCGCACTCGAGCCGGACTGCATCGTGCACACCGCGATGACCGACGACCGCCTCTTCGAGTCGATCGAGGACCTGACCGGCCTGATCCGCGATGGTGTCAACGTGGTCTCCTCCGGTCCGGTGATCCTGGTCCACGCTCAGGGCTCGCTGCCCGAGGAGATGATCGCCGGGATCGATGCCGCCGGTCGGGAGGGCGGTGCCAGCCTGCACGTGAACGGGATCGACCCCGGCTTCGCCAACGACGTGCTGCCGCTGGTGATGACCTCGCTCTCCCAACGCATCGAGCACGTCAAGGTCAGCGAGATCGCCGACTACTCCACCTACTACCAACCGGTGGTGATGAAGGACCTGTTCGGATTCGGCCAACCGATGGACTTCGAGGCGCTGCTCTGGCAGCCCGGCATCCTCTCCAGCGCCTGGGGACCGGTGGTCCGGGTGATCGCCGCCGGCCTGGGGGTCACCCTCGACGAGCCGCTGACCGAGCGGATCGAACGGCGACCCGCGCCCCGAGCGGTCGAGACCGTCTCCCTCGACATCGCCGAGGGCACCCAGGGGTCCGTGCTCTTCCAGGTCGTCGGCACCGTGGACGGCGAGCCCCGGATCACCCTGGAGCACGTCACCCGCACCGACGCCGCTACCGACGACGACTGGCCCCGGCCGTACGAGGGGCACGGCTGCTACCGGATCGAGATCACCGGCGAGCCGGTGATGAAGGTCGAGTTCAGCCACCATGGCGCCGACGGCGATCACAACGTCTCCGGGATGATCGTGACCGCGCAGCGGTTGATCAATGCGATCCCGGCCGTGGTGGCCGCCGATCCCGGCCTCGTCTCGCCGCTCGACCTGCCGCTGGTCACCGGTCGAGGACTGGTCGCGGGGACCCGGGCGGGTGTGCGATGAGCATCCTCGACCGCTTCCGGCTCACCGACCACGTCGCCGTCGTCACCGGCGCCGGTCGCGGCATCGGCGCGGCCACTGCGGTCGCCCTTGCCGAGTCCGGGGCGGACGTGCTGCTCTCCGCGCGGACCGCGAGCCAGCTCGAGGCGGTCGCGGACCGGGTCCGGGCGGTGGGGCGCCGGGCGGTCGTCGTACCGGCGAATCTGGCGGACACCGATGCGGTCGCGGGCCTCGCCCAGGCCGCGTACGACGAGTTCGGCCGGCTCGACATCGCGGTCAACAACGTCGGCGGGACGATCCCGAACGCGTTCCTCGACACCGACGTCGCCTACCTGGAGGAGTCGTTCCACTTCAACGTCTCCACCGCCCACGCGCTGAGCCGGGCAGCGGTGCCGCTGATGTTGGCCTCGCTGGGCACCGCCGAGGAGCCGCGACACAAGTCGATCACCTCCATCTCCTCGATGATGGGACGTACGGCGGACCGCGGCTACCTCGCCTACGGAACGGCCAAGGCGGCGCTGGCGCACTGGTCCCGGCTGGCCGCGGCTGACCTCGCCCCGCATATCCGGGTGAACGGCATCTACGTGGGCTCGGTGATGACCAGCGCGCTGGAGTTCGTCGCCGGTGTGCCCGAGACGAAGGCCGAGATGGAGGAGAAGACGCCGCTGGGGCGCATCGGTGAGGCCGAGGACATCGCGGCCGGCGTCGTCTACCTCTCCTCGGGGGCCGGGAAGTACGTCACCGGCAAGCTGCTGGAGATCGACGGTGGGATCCAGGCGCCGAACCTCGACCTGCGGCTGCCAGACTTGCAACCGTGAGTCAGACCAGCGAGCAGGGCACACAGCAGCAGGGGAGCGGGGTCAGCACCGGTAAGGCGATCTCGCCCGACAGCGGTCGGCACTGGGCCGACGAAGGAGCCTGGAAGGTCGCCGACGGCATCTTCCGGATCCCGCTGCCGCTGCCGATGGATGCGCTGAAGGCGGTCAACGTCTACGCGATCGCCGGTGACGACGGTTTCACCCTGGTCGACGGCGGTTGGGCAATCCCGCAGGCCCGCGAGATCCTCGACCGGTGCCTGCGCAGCGTGGGCGCCGGCTTCGGCGACATCAAGCGCTTCCTGGTCACCCATGTCCACCGCGACCACTACACGATGGCCCGGGTGCTGGGCAGCGAAGTCGGCGCCGACGTGGCGCTCGGCATCGAGGAGAAGCCGGCCCTCGAGCTGCTCCACGACGCCAGCGCCGGCGGGATCGAGGAGAGCCCGTTCCTGGCGGTGCTGCGGACCGCGGGGGCTGGCGAGGTGGCGGAACAGTGGGGTGACGGCGGCCCCGGCGAGTTGCCGAAGTCGACCGACTGGGCCTTCCCGGACACCTGGATCGAGGGCGACCGGACCTTCACCGTCGGCGCCCGCACGTTGGACGCGGTGCACACGCCCGGGCACACGCCGGGCCACTACGTCTTCGCCGAGCAGGCCGAGGGCGTGCTCTTCTCCGGGGACCACGTGCTGCCCACGATCACCCCGTCGATCGGGTTCACGGTGCCGGCCTCGGACCAGCCGCTGGGTGAGTTCATGGCGTCGCTGACCCGGGTGCGCACCTTGCCCGACCTGCGGATCCTGCCCGCTCACGGTCCGGTGGCCCCGTCCACCCACCAGCGGGTGGACGAGTTGCTCGCGCATCACGAGCACCGGCTCGAGCAGTGCCTGACGTCGCTGCGCTCCCGCGGTACGGCGACCGCTCACCTGGTCGCCGGCGATCTCGGCTGGACCCGCCACGAGCACGCCTACGACACGCTCGACGCGTTCAGCATGGGGATGGCGGCGATGGAGACCAAGGCGCACCTGGAACTGCTGGAGGCTCGCGCTCTGGCGACCAGTGCGAATCACCCTGATGGTGTCGTCTTCGCCCCGGTCGTCGAGACCGACTGAAGGGGCCCGAAGGTACGACCGAAGGGGCCCGAAAGTACGACTGAAGGGGCCCGAAAAGCGGATTCAACCTGCCTGGCGGCGCATGGGGGTGTGCGGGATGCCGTCCTCGAGGAACTCCGGGCCGTCGGGGGCGAAGCCGAACCCGGCGTAGAACCCGACCAGGGGCGACTGCGCATCCAGGACGACGTCACGTTCGACGGCCGCGGCGCACACCCGTAGCGCGCCCTCCATCAGTGGTGTGGAGAGCCCCTGGCCGCGCGCCGACCTGACCAGCGCGATCCGGCCGATCCGCCACACCGGCCCGGCGGCGCCTTCCTTCTCAGGGACCTCGTCCACCAACACCCGGGCGCACCCGGCGAGGTGGCGCTCGGCACCGTCGCCGAGGTGGAGCAAGACGTGGACGGCGGTGGGCTCGGTGTCGCGGCCGTCGAGGTCGGGGTAGGGGCAGGCCTGCTCGACGACGAATACGTCCTGGCGCAGCCGCGCGACGTCGTACAGCTCGGTGGGGGTGAGGGCGTCGAACGCGCGCTGGGTGATCTCCACCCGCCGGAGGCTAGCGCCCGGACCGGGGCTAGGCTGGAGCGACAAGACAGGGGAGCACGACCGAGCGTGCTGAGAGTGCGGGAGGACTGCCGACGAGAGTCGGGTCCGCGGCCGCAGACCCTCCGAACCTGATCCGGCTAGTACCGGCGAAGGGAGTCCAAACGTGGCTTCTCGATCCATCCGCTCCACCCGTGCCCGTCGTCGGTCGGCGTTGCTCGGCAGCACCCTCCTGTTGCTGACCGCCACCGGCTGCTCGCTGCTCGGCGAGGAGGACTCCTCCGGCGGTGACGACGCCACCTCTCCGGCGGCGCGCGGGTCGGGAGAGGTGGTGCTGGTCACCCACGACAGCTTCTCGCTGCCCAAGAAGCTGGTCCGCGACTTCGAGCGGGAGTCGGGCTACACCCTGGTGCACAGCCCGGCCGGCGACGGCGGCGAGCTGACCTCCAAGCTGCAGATCACCGAGGGCGACCCGCTCGGCGACGTCGCTTTCGGTGTGGACAACACCTTCGCCGGCTCCGTCCTGGACGCGGACGTCTTCGCGCCGTACGACGCCGAGCTGCCCGCCGGCGCCGACGAGCTGGTGTTGCCCGGCGACGGTGAGGACGGGGAGCGGCAGCTCACCCCGGTCGACACCGGCAACGTCTGCGTCAACGTCGACACCGCGTGGTTCGACCAGGAGGGCATCGAGCCGCCGAGCTCGCTCGACGACCTGACCGACCCCGCCTACCAGGACCTGTTCGTCACCTCCGGTGCGACGACGAGCACGCCGGGGATGGCGTTCCTGCTGGCCACGATCGGCTCCTACGGCGAGGAGTGGGCCGACTACTGGCAGGACCTGGTGGCCAACGGGGCGAAGGTGGTGAAGGGCTGGGAGGACGCCTACTACGTCGACTTCACCCATGCTGGCGGCGACCGGCCGATCGTGCTCTCCTACGACACCTCGCCGGCCTTCACCGTCGAGGACGGTGAGACCACCACTGCCGCGCTGCTCGACACCTGCTTCCGCCAGGTCGAGTACGCCGGCGTCCTGGAGGGCGCGCAGAACCCCGATGGTGCGCGGGCGGTCGTCGACTGGTTGCTCAGCCCCGAGGTGCAGGCCGAGCTGCCGACGAGCATGTACGTCTTCCCGGTCGATCAGGAAGCGGAGCTGCCGAAGGACTGGGCGGCCTTCGCCGAGCAGCCCGAGTCGACCGTGGAGGTCGCCCCCGAGGAGATCGCCGAGCACCGCCGTGAGTGGCTGACCACGTGGTCGGAGATCACTAGTCGTTGAGGCACTGGTCGTGAGGCACTGGTCGTGAGGCATCGGGGATGAGGCGTCGGCTTGCGCTGCTCGCCCTGGCCGCGGTGCCCACGGTGGTGCTGGCGGTCTTCTTCGTGCTGCCGGTCGCCGGCATGGTGCAGCGCGGCTTCTTCCCCGACGGCACCTTCGACCCCGGTGCCGTGATCGAGGTGCTGGGCTGGCCCCGGACCGGCCGGGTGGTCTGGTTCACCGTGTGGACCGCCGGCACGGCCACCCTGGTGGCGCTGGTGGCCGGCCTGCCGGCGGCGTACGTGCTCTATCGGTTGCGCTTCCCGGGGCGCGGCCTGGTCCGTGCCGCGCTGCTGGTCCCCTTCGTGCTGCCGACCGTGGTGGTCGGCATCGCCATCCGCCAGCTTCTCCGGCCGGGCGGGCCGTTCGGCTTCCTCGGCCTCGACGGCACCCCGGTCGCGATCGTCGCCGGCCTGGCCTTCTTCAACATCGCGGTGGTGATCCGCACCGTCGGCACCGCCTGGGAGGCGCTGGACCGTCGACCAGCCGAGGCCGCCGCCGCGCTCGGCGCCAGCCCTTGGCGGGTGTGGTGGACGGTGACGGTGCCGGCGTTGCGTCCGGCCGTGGTCTCGGCGGCCTCGGTGGTCTTCCTCTTCTGTGCCACCGGGTTCGGGGTGGTGCTCACCCTCGGCGGGGTGCGCTACTCCTCGGTCGAGACAGAGATCTACCTGCTCACCACCGGGGCGATCACCGGTGTGCCCGAGCTCAGTGCGGCGGCGGCGCTCTCACTGGTCCAGCTGGTCTCGGTGGTGGTGCTGTTGGCGGTCGCGGCCCGGCTGCGCCGCGTCCCCGACCCGACTGTACGACGCGTGCCCGCCACGCCCGCCCGTCCCCGTCGCCGCGACCTGCCGGCGATCGCGGCGACCGTGGTGGTGCTGACCGCTGTCGCGGCACCGATCCTGGCCCTGGTGCTCTCCTCGCTGCGCCCGGACGGCACCTGGTCGCTGGCGGCGTATCGGGCGCTCGGAGGTTCGGGGACCGATGCCGGCAACGCGATCGGTGGCGGGGTGCTGCGGGTGCCGGTGACCGAGGCACTGGAGAACTCGTTGCGGATCGGGCTGGATGCGACGTGGATGTCCCTCACCTTGGGACTCCTGGTCGCGTTCGTGGTGACCCGGCAGGTCCGCTCGCCCGGCGGCCGCCGGCTGAGGGCACTCTTCGACGGGCTCTTCATGCTGCCGCTCGGCGTCTCGGCGGTCACCCTCGGCTTCGGCTTCCTGATCACTCTGGACGAGCCGCCGCTCGATCTGCGGTCCAGTCCGGTGCTGGTGCCGATCGCCCAGGCGCTGGTGGCGCTGCCGCTGGTCATCCGGGTGCTGGTACCGGTCCTGGCGGGGATCGATGACCGACAGCGGCAGGCCGCGGCGTCGTTGGGGGCCGGACCGTGGCGGGTGCTGCGCACGGTCGACCTGAGTGTGCTGTGGCGGCCCGTGCTGGCTGCCGCCGGCTTCGCGTTCGCTGTCTCGCTCGGCGAGTTCGGTGCCACTGCGTTCCTGGTGCGTCCGGAGACACCGACGCTGCCGGTGGTGATCTTCCGCCTGATCGGCACCCCGGACCCGGCGAACTTCCAGGTGGCGATGGCCGCCTCGGTGGTGCTGGCCACGGTCACCACGATCGTCATCCTGGCGGTGGAACGGCTCCGGGTGCCGGGGGTGGGTGCGCTGTGAGGGCAAAGAGGGCGACCGAAGGAGGGGACAGCCCATGCTGGAAGTAGCCGGAGCCCGGGTCGAGCTCGGCGACACGGTCGCCGTCGACGATGTCGACCTGCACGTGCCGACCGGGGAGATCACTGCGGTGCTGGGGCCCTCGGGCTGCGGCAAGTCGACACTGCTGCGCGCCGTCGCCGGAGTCGAGCCGCTGGTCGCCGGTACCGTCGCCTGGGACGGGTCCGACCTGAGCCGGGTGCCGACCCACCGACGCGGATTCGCGCTGATGTTCCAGGACGGGCAGCTCTTCGACCACCTCACCGTGGCGCGCAACATCGGCTACGGACTGCGCAACCGCACCGACCGGCCTGCCGCCGGGCGTCGTGAGCGCCGCGCCCGGGTCGCCGAACTGCTCGACCTGGTCGGCCTCGAGGGGTACGCCGACCGCCTGCCCCGCACCCTGTCGGGGGGCGAGCGGCAACGGGTGGCACTGGCCCGCTGCCTGGCCGCGCGCCCTCGACTGGTGCTGCTCGACGAACCGCTCAGCGCACTCGACGCGACCCTGCGGGAGCGGCTCGCCACCGACCTGCGCCGCATCCTCCGCGAGTCCGGTACGACGGCACTGCTGGTCACCCACGACCAGGAGGAGGCGTTCGCCCTCGCCGACCGGCTCGCCGTGATGCGCCGGGGCCGGATCGTCCAGGAGGGCAGCACCCGTCAGGTCTGGTCGGCTCCGGTCGACGAGGAGGCGGCCCGGTTCCTCGGCTTCACCCGGATCTTCGCCGGAGAGGCCGCCACGACGCTCAGTGGCGGGACCGCCCGGCGCCTCGCCGTACGGCCCTCGGCGCTGCGGGCCGGTGCCGAAGGCGACCTGACCGGCACCGTGCTCGCGGCGACGGCGACCCCGGATGGGACCCGACTGCTGGTCGAGGTCGACGGGGTCGGCGAGGCGGACGCGACCGGTCCGGCGGGATGGTCCCCGGCGATCGGCGACCCGGTGCGGATGCGGGTCGCCGAGGCGGGCACGGCTCCGCTGGCTGAGGGCTGAACGGGACATCTGGGCCCCGACCTCTAGAATCCGTCGGGTGTACCGCCGCGCCTATACCGTCCTGATCGGCACTGCCGCGGCAATCTTCGGCTGCGCCTTCTTCGTGGCGGTCCGGTACGACCGGCCGCTGGTCGAGCCCGAGGGCAAGTTGCTCGGTCCCTCGCTGAGCTGGCTGCTGGAGATGTTCGACGTGATGCCGACGAACATCGTGCTCTCCAGCATCGTGCTGCTCATCGACATGTTCTTCCGCGCGTTCTCGATCCTCGCGGCAGCGCTGCTGGTGGACCTGGTGATCCGGGCCGCGTGGGGCCGGGTGTCGGACTCCGTCCGCCGCGCCCGCGCGGGCGAGGACGCCGACGACGAGCCGCGGCCCACGATGAAGCAGCGGGTCCGGGAGCGCTGGGAGACGCACTGGACGCGGGAGCGGATGACGCTGGTCATCATCGGCACGGTCTGCTTCTACATCACCTACGTCTGCTACCGGAACCTGAAGTCGAGCCTGCCGTTCGTCCGGCCGGATCCGGACAGCCCCGGCGAGGTCAAGGCGCTGCTCTTCGACCGCGAGCTGCACATCATGGACCGGGTCCTCTTCTTCGGCAACGACCCCTCCGACGTGTTGCACGCGATCTTCGGCACCAACATCAGCGCGTTCGTGCTGTCCCAGATCTATCTGACCTACCTGCCGCTGGTGATCCTGCTGGTCGCCGTCTGGCTGGTGTGGTCGCGCACGGTCTCCTACGGCTACTGGTTCGTCACCTCGCAGGTGATCGGCTGGACCCTCGGCACGCTGTCGTACTACCTGCTGCCGACGCTCGGCCCGGGCATCCAGTACCCCTCGGAGTACGCCGACCTGGTGCACACCCCGACGACGGACCTGATGGAGTCGATCACCAGCGGCCGCACCGGCGTGCTCTACGACCCGACGGTCACCGACTCGCTGAACTCGGTGGCCGGCTTCGCCAGCCTGCACGTCGCGATCACGCTGCTGTGGGCGCTGATGGTGCAGTACACGGTGCGGTCCAAGATCCTGCACTGGGTCTTCTGGGTGAACTTCGGGCTCACCGTCATCGCGACGCTCTACTTCGGTTGGCACTACGTGGCCGACGACATCGGGGGTGTGGCGATCGCGATCCTCGCCTTCTACCTGGGCGGTATCGCCAGTGGGCAGAAGTTCGACCGTGGCTTGCACTCGCATCCGACGACGACCAACTCGAAGATCCCGATCGACGCCGACTGACCTGATTCAGTCACCGTTGGCGTACGCCGATCCACCTGTCGCGGGTGGGTCGGCGTCCGGCTTTTTCAGGCGTGATCGGCCGCGCTGGTGAATTACAAGCATGTAGTTCGTCAAGGCGACACGCCGGTGTTTCTGAGAAAATTGGGACGAAATGTTCCTTCTGCGTTCAAAAGTGACTAGCGTGCCGCGCGTTGCCCATGGTGACCGTGGCTGTTGCCCGGTGACCGTCCCGCCGTCGAAACCGAGGAGCTCAGGTGCCCCAGGCCCAGGTGCCCGCCACCGGACCGCGCCCAGCCCGTCGACCCGCCCGTCGGCGTTCCGTCGCCCTCGTCCTCGGATCGCTCGCGCTCGCCGCCACGACCGCCGTCCCGGTGGCACAGGCCGCGCCGGGTGGCGACCCGGGGCCGACGCGCGAGGACGTCAGGGAGGCCCGCCAGGACCAGCGCACCGCCCTTGACGACGTCGCGTCGGTGAAGGCCGCACTCGCCACCGCCAACGCGAACGCCGAGAGCGCCGCGGTCGCCGCCGCCAAAGCCGCCGAGGCCTACAACGGAGCCCGGTGGAAGGCACAGGTCGCCCGCCGAGAACTGCGTGCCGCCGAGGCGGCGTCGCGGCGGGCCGACACCCGGCTAGCGGAGCAGCGAGAGACCTACCGCCGCACCTTGGTCAGCACCCTCGGCAGCGACATCGACCTCACCGCGCTCACGGCGGTCTTCGACGCCGACGGCGTCTCCTCGCTGCTCTCCGACGCCACCGCCATCGACACCGTCCAGGGCGCCCTGCAGACCCAGCACGAGAAGTACACGACCGCCGCCGACGAGGCGGAGAAGGCCGAGACCGCCGCCGACCAGGCAGCCACTGCCGCCACCGACGCCGCCACCGTCGCGCGGGAGGCGCGTGACGACGCCTCGGCCGCCGCGTCGGCCGCCGCCACCGTGGCCACGAGCACGGCCGCCCGCAAGGACCGCCTGGTACGACGCCTGGCCCGCCTCCAGGGCGTCACGGTCGAGTTGGTCCGTGAGCGTCAGGAGCGCGCGGAGGAGCGCGCCCGGGCCCAGCAGGAGGAGGATCGTCCGGCGCCCGGTGACGACGTACCGACCGCTCCCGAGCCGAGCCAGGATCCGAGCAACGAGCCGGAGCCGCAGCCGGAGACCCAGCCCGACCCGCAGCCCGATCCCGACGACGGAGGCGACATTCCGCCTGCCTCCGGGGGCGCGAGCGCGGCGATCGCCTTCGCCCGGGCGCAGCTCGGTGAGCCCTACCGCTGGGCGGCGGCCGGCCCGTCGGCCTGGGACTGCTCGGGGCTGACCATGGGCGCCTGGCAGGCGGGCGGCAAGTCGCTGCCGCACTACTCCGTCGCGCAGTACGAGGCCTCCACCCCGATCTCACCCTCGCAGCTGCAGCCCGGCGACTTGGTCTTCTGGGGCGACGGGAGCCCGTCCTCGATCTACCACGTGGCGCTCTACACCGGGAACGGGATGATCATCCACGCTCCGCGGACCGGGCGTCCGGTGACCGAGGAGTCGATGTACTACTGGATCGCGCCGGACTACTACGCCCGTCCCTAACGACTCCCCGAGTCGTCAGGGTGAGGGTGGTCCATGGACCACTCTCACCCTGACGACTCGACATGGGTCTAGGTTGCGGGCATGGCCACCGACGCTCCCGCTCCCGATGTCACCGTTCCCGACACCGCCGACGACGGGCGGGTCCCGACGGTGGATCCAGCCGCCCTGCGCGATGTGCTCGACGGCGAGTACGCCGAGGTCCGGCGGGGCGTGCGGGAGTCGCTGGCGTCGTACGCCTCGGTGCTGGTCGACGCGGAGACGCTGCCGCGCGAGGAGTTCCGCGAGCGGGTCCGCGAGGTGGTCCTGGAGATCGCCGCGACCGGGCAGTCGGCGCTGGGTTTCCCCGAGCAGTACGGCGGCGGGGACGACATCGGCGCCTCGATCGCCTCCTTCGAGACCCTCGCCTACGGCGACCTGTCGGTGCTGGTGAAGGTCGGTGTCCAGTTCGGTCTGTTCGGCGGTGCGATCCTTCAGTTGGGCACCGAGCGCCACCACGACGCCTATCTCGCCGACATCGTCTCCGGGCGCCTGCTCGGCTGCTTCGCGATGACCGAGACCGGCCACGGCAGCGACGTGCAGTCGCTCGGCACGGTGGCGCGGTACGACGCCGCGGCCGGTGAGTTCGTGATCACCACCGCCGAGCCAGGCGCCAACAAGGACTACATCGGCAACGCCGCTCGGCACGCACGCGTGGCGGTGGTCTTCGCGCAGCTCGAGGTGGACGGTGAGCGGCACGGCGTGCACGCACTGGTCGTGCCGCTGCGCGACGAGGCGGGGACCGTGCTGCCCGGGGTGCGGATCGAGGACGACGGCGCCAAGATGGGACTCAACGGCGTCGACAACGGCCGGATCTGGTTCGACGAGGTGCGGGTGCCCCGGGAAGCGTTGCTCAACCGCTTCGCGGACGTGACCGAGGACGGCGTCTACACGAGCGAGATCGAGAGCGCCGGCCGCCGCTTCTTCACCATGCTCGGCACGTTGATCCAGGGACGGGTCAGTGTGGGCGGCGCGGGCGTCAGTGCGGCCAAGGTGGCGCTGACCATCGCGGTGGAGTACGCGCTGCAGCGCCGCCAGTTCCAAGCCTCCGACGACGGGCCGGAGGAGCTGCTGCTCGACTACGGGATGCACCAGCGACGGTTGTTGCCCCTGCTGGCGCGCACCTACGGGCTGCACTTCGCCCAGGAGGTGCTCGTCGCACGGCTGGACGAGGTCTTCTCCGGTCGAGGCGAGGACGAGGCGACCCGCAAGATGCTGGAGTCCCGGGCGGCGGGCACCAAGGCGCTGGCGACCTGGCACGCCACCCGCACCATCCAGGAGTGCCGCGAGGCGTGCGGGGGTGCCGGCTATCTCGCGGAGAACCGCTTCGCCGCGCTGAAGGCCGACACCGATGTCTTCACCACCTTCGAGGGCGACAACCACGTCCTGCTCCAGTTGGTCGCGAAGGGATTGCTCACCGACTACGCCAGCGACTTCTCCGACCTCGACCAGCTCGGGATGGTCCGGTTCGTGGCGGGACTCGCGGTGGACACCGTGCTGGAGCGGACCCGGGTGCACCGGCTGCTGGAGCAGATCAAGGACGCGCTGCCGGGCGGCGACTCCTGGGACGACGACGCCGGCCTCCTCGACCCCGCCTATCACCTGGCGATGTACCGGTTCCGCGAGGAGCACCTGATCGGCGGCGTCGCCCGCCGGCTCAAGCGGGGTGTCGACTCCGGGATGGCCCCCGGCCAGGTCTTCTCCCAGGTGCAGGACCACGTGATCGCCGCCGCCCGTGCCCACGTGGAGCGGCTGGTCCTGGAGGCGTTCACCGAGAAGGTGGCCGCTCAGCCCGACGGCCCGGTCAAGGACACCCTCAACCTGCTCTGCGACCTGCACGCCCTCTCCGGCATCGAGTCCGACCGGGCCTGGTTCATCGAGCACGGCCGCCTCACCGTGCAGCGGTCGAAGGCGATCACGCGGGAGGTCGGCGCGCTGTGCCGTCGGGTGCGGCCCATCGCGGGTGACCTGGTGGCGGCGTTCGACGTACCGCGGCCGTTGTTGCGGGCCGAGGCGCTTCTGGGTGGGTGACCCCGGGCTGTCGGTTTCCCCGGTGAACCGGGTAAACCGTCACTTCCCAGCCGAAGTTTCCCCTGATAAGTGACGGGATCCCCGGTGAACCGGGGAAACCGACGCCCCGCCCCAGCTACGCCGAAGGGCCGGCCCCAACAGGACCGGCCCTTCGTCAGCTCAGCGTGCGCTCAGTGCCCGGAGGTCTTGAACCGCTCGAACGAGGCGGCGATCTCGGCCTCGGCCTCGGTGCGGCCGACCCAGTCGGCGCCTTCGACGGACTTGCCGGGCTCGAGGTCCTTGTAGACCTCGAAGAAGTGCTGGATCTCGAGGCGGTCGAAGTTCGGCACGTGGTTGATGTCGCGCAGGTGCTCCATGCGCGGGTCACCCGCGGGGACGCAGAGGACCTTGTCGTCGCCGCCGGCCTCGTCGGTCATCCGGAACATCCCGATGGCACGGCACTTGATCAGGCAGCCCGGGAAGGTCGGCTCCTGGAGCAGCACCAGCGCGTCGAGCGGGTCGCCGTCCTGGCCGAGGGTGTCCTCGATGTAGCCGTAGTCGGCGGGGTACATGGTCGAGGTGAAGAGGAAGCGGTCCAGCCGCATCCGACCGGTCTCGTGGTCGACCTCGTACTTGTTGCGGCTCCCCTTGGGGATCTCCACGAGGACATCGAACTCCAGCACGTACTTCCTCCACACTCTTGTTGCTGCGCCGGCTCGGCGCCCCGCCTTGGGTAGGCGTCGACATTGTCGCGCACAATGGCCCCGACCACGCAGTCGAGACAAGGACCGTCAGGGGTAATAGTGGCCGACGAGCGCCGGAAGCACGAGGGGAGCCCCCTGCGTCGGGCGGTGCTCGTCCTCGTCGTGATCGCTCTGGTCGCGGGTGGCGTGACCGCCTGGCGGACCGGCTGGGCCGAGGAGCAGTGGCACGAGTGGCGCGGCGACGACACCACGGCGCAGACCGATCCGGCCGCGGTCGAACCGCCGCCGGAGGTGGATGCGCCGGCCGTCGTCGAGCCGTCCCCGGTGGCGGCGCCGGCCGATGGGACGGCTGCGCTTGCGGCGGCAGCGATCGACCGCGCGGTCACCGCCCATCTCGACGACAAGGACCTCGGTCGCCACGTCCTGGCCAGCGTCGCGCCGCTGGAGGGCAAGGGGTGGGCGTTCGATCGCACCGAGGGTCCGGCGCTGGCGATCCCGGCGTCCACGACCAAGGTGGTCACCTCGACGGCGGCGCTCTTCCTGCTCGGCGCGGACCACGAGTTCAGCACGACCACCGTGGTCTCCGGTGGTGGCCGGCGCCCGACGGTGACCCTGGTCGGGGGCGGAGATCCGTTCCTGCAGGCTGAGCAGCCCTCCGAGGCCAGCACCTCGGCCACGTTCGCTCCGCCGACGGCCGACCTGACCACGCTGGCCACCCGGACCGCGGACGCCTTGCGCAAGAGCGGCACCACGGCGGTGCGCGTGGCCTACGACGACTCGCTCTTCACCGGGCCCGCCGTCAACCCGACCTGGGAGCCCGACTACATCCCCGACGGCGTGGTCTCCCCGATCACCTCGCTCTGGATCGATGAGGGCCGCGACCCGTCGGGCTACGGGCGGGTCGCCGATCCGTCGGCGACCGCTGCCGCGGCGTTCGCGCAGGCGCTGCGCGCCCAGGGCATCACGGTCGCCGGTAGCCCCGGCCACGCAGTCGCCCCCGACCAGGCCCGTCAGCTCGCCGAGGTGCGCAGCGCAACGCTGGCGCAGATCGTGCAGCGTCTGCTCGAGGTCAGTGACAACGAGGCGACCGAGGTGCTGTTGCGCCACGTGGGGATCGCTGAGCGAGGCGACGGCTCGTTCACCGGCGGTCAAGCCGGGGTCAAGGCGGTGCTGCGGGCCAACGGCATCGACATGGGCGACAGCGTCTTGTACGACGGCAGCGGACTGTCCCGGGCCAACCGGATGTCCCCGCGGCTGCTGGTCGAGGTGCTGCGGCTGGCCGCCGACGAGCGCCAGGCCGAGCTGTGGCCGGTGCTCAGCAGCCTGCCGGTGGCGGGCTTCACCGGATCGCTGACCGACCGGATGGACCATGGTGACCCCGACGGCCTGGGTCGGGTGCGAGCCAAGACCGGCACGCTGACCGGCGTCACCTCGCTGGCCGGGATCGCGGTGGACCGCAACGGCGACCTGATGGCGTTCGCGCTGATGGCCGACCGGATCCCGAAGAACAAGGACCTGCTGGCCCGGGTGGCGATGGACAACGCCGCCGCCGCGCTCGGCGCCTGCCGCTGCGGCGCTTGACCGGCGGCGCCTGACCCGCCCTCGGGCGCGACAGCCGATCGGGCTGGGATGCGACCTCCAGTGTCTCCAGTCGGCGCCGCGCAGCAGGCGGCCAGTTGGGACACACGCCCTAGGCTGCAGGACATGACTGCTGCGCCGAGCCAGCCCGCGATGATCGACTGGAAGGTCGCCGTCGCGATCGGGACCCGGATCGCCGGGGAGGGCCCGCAGGTGACCCGCGCCGAGGCGGAGGCAGCGGTGGCCGAGCTGCGGGCCGACGCTGCGCGCTCCACCGGTCTGGTCCGCGAGTTCACCGGCCTCGACGCCCCCGACGGCACCGCGCCGGTGCTGGTGGTCGACCGCAGCGGGTGGGTGCGGGCCAACGCGGAGAGCTTCGAGGTGGCCACCCGACCGTTGGTCGACAAGCTCGCCGACGCGAACCCGCCGTCGGGGATGGCGCGGACCGTCGGCTCCAAGGTGACCGGCGCCGAGGCCGGTGGCCTGCTCGGCTTCATCGCCGGCAAGGTGCTCGGCCAGTTCGACCCGTTCGGCCAGCCGGTCACCGCACCGAACGGCCGCCTCCTCCTGGTGGCCCCGAACATCGTCCACGTCGAGCGGGAGCTCGGCGTCGACCCGACCGACTTCCGGCTCTGGGTCTGCCTGCACGAGGAGACCCATCGGGTCCAGTTCACCGCCGTCCCGTGGATGCGCGAGCACCTGCACCACGTGGTCCGGCGGCTCAGTGACACCGTCGATCCGTCGTCGTTGCTCGAGGGTGGTCTCGAGCGGGTCCGGGAGGCGCTGGCGTCGAGCCGTGAGGGCGGGAGCATCGTGGAGATGTTCTCCACCCCCGAGCAGCGCGCCTTGATGGACGAGGTCACCGGCATGATGTCGCTGCTCGAGGGACATGCCGACGTGGTGATGGACGACGTCGGTCCCACCGTGATCCCGTCGGTCGCCCAGATCCGGAAGAAGTTCACCCAGCGGCGTCAGGGCGTCGGCACGCTGGACCGGATCCTGCGCCGGCTGCTCGGGCTGGAGGCCAAGATGGCGCAGTACCGCGACGGTGCGAAGTTCGTCCGCGGCGTCGTCGACACGGTCGGGATGGAGCAGTTCAACGCGGTCTGGTCGGGCCCGGAGAACCTGCCGTCGAAGGCCGAGCTCTCCGACCCGGACGGCTGGATCCGTCGGGTCCTCGGCTGAGGTGCCACTCCACCCTTCCGTCGCCGCCGTCCGCCGCGGGGTACGACGCACGCTGGCCGGCCTCGACGCCGGCGACCTGGTGCTGGTCGCCTGCTCCGGCGGTCCGGACTCACTGGCGCTGTTGGCCGCCACGGTCTTCGAGGCCCGAGAGCCGGGGGTGCGGGTGGTGGGCGCCACCGTCGACCACGGGCTACAGGAGGGGTCTGCGGAGCACGCCGCCCGGGTGGTCGCCCAGATGGCTCGGCTCGGTGTCGACGAGACGGTCGCGGCCCGGGTCGACGTCGACCCCGGGGGGCTCGGACCGGAGGCGGCCGCCCGCCGCGCGCGCTACGCCGTACTGGAGCAGCTGGCCGACCATTTCGGCGCGGCGCTGGTGCTGCTCGGTCACACCCGCGACGACCAGGCGGAGACGGTGCTGCTCGGCCTGACCCGCGGGTCCGGTGGGCGGTCGCTGGCCGGGATGCGCCGCGGCTTCGACCGCTACCGACGGCCGCTGTTGGACGTCGCCCGCGACGACACGGTCACCGCGTGCCAGGTGGAGGGCATCGAGGTCTGGGACGACCCGCACAACAGCGACCCCGGCTACACCCGGGTCCGGGTGCGGCAGCGGGTGCTGCCGGTGCTGGAGGCCGAGCTCGGCCCTGGGATCGCGGCGACCCTGGCCCGCACCGCCGATCTGGTCCGCGACGATGTCGAGGCCTTGGACGCGATGGCCGAGGACGCCCTGGCCGAGCTCGATGCGGGCGCGGACGCCCAGGGCGCCCTACCGCTGGACCCATGGGGGCGGCTACACCGAGCGGTCGCCTCGCGAGTGCTGCGGGCCGCGGCGGTCCGTGCCGGCGCGATCGACGCCGAGCTGTTCCACGTGCACGTCACCGCGCTGCTCGAGCTGGCCGCCGGCGAGATCGCCGGGCAGGTCCAGCTGCCCGGATCGGTCACGGCGTACCGCGACTCCGGTCACCTGCGGTTCCGCTCCACCTGACCGGCCCTCGTGGGCCGACGCCGCGGTGTGTCACGATGAGCGTCATGGATTCCTCGCATGTCGAGAGCGACCTCGTCGAGGTGCTGTTCACCGAGAAGCAGATCCTCGACCGTCTCGGCGAGCTCGCCGCCGACATCGAGCGGGACTACCAGGGCAAGGACCTTGTCGTCGTCGGTGTGCTCCGCGGCGCGGTGATGGTGATGGCCGACCTCTCCCGGGCGCTGGGGCGCCACGTGGAGATGGACTGGATGGCGGTCTCCTCCTACGGCTCGGGGACCAAGTCCTCCGGTGTGGTCCGGATCCTCAAGGACCTCGACTCCGACATCGCCGGGCGCCACGTGGTGATCGTCGACGAGATCATCGACACCGGCCTCACCCTCTCCTGGCTGACCAAGAACCTCGCCTCCCGCGGCCCCGCGAGCGTGGAGATCTGCACGTTGCTCCGCAAGCCCGAAGCGCTCACCATGCCGGTGGAGGCCAAGTACGTCGGCTGGGACATCCCCAACGAGTTCGTCGTCGGCTACGGCTTGGACTACCGCGAGCAGTACCGCAACCTCCGCGACATCGCCACCCTGGCGCCCCACGTCTACTCCTGAGCATCCACTGAGAGGTGCGCGAGGGCGGAACACCGCAGGTCCGCCGTACGTTCTCACTCTGGCCGATCACCATGGACCGGCCAGAATGGAGTACGACGCCGGCGTGTACCGTCGTCGGGTCAACCTGTAATCGGCGGGAGTGGAAGATTCTGTGAAGCGCGTTTTCCGGGGGCCGGTGCTCTGGATCGTGGTGGCGGTCCTCGCCGTCATCCTGGCACTGGAGTTCCTCGCTTCCGGTAGTGGCCACAAGGAGGTCACCACCTCCCAGCTCGCCGAGTACATCCAGAAGGGCGAGGTCAACGAGATCACCTTCATCGACGGTGATCAGAAGATCGAGGCCGAGCTCGACGAGGGTGTCCGTGACGACACCGACCAGGTGATGGCCTACTACATCAACGGCCAGCAGGAGACGCTGCTCTCCGCGGTCGACGAGCAGGTCGCCGCGGGCGAGATCGAGAAGTCGAACTCGACCAACCCGCAGCCCAGTGTGTGGTCCTCGCTGCTGCTCACGCTGTTGCCGTTCGTGCTGATCATCGCCTTGTTCATCTTCTTGATGAACAACGTGCAGGGCGGTGGCCGCGGCGTCATGCAGTTCGGCAAGTCCAAGGCGAAGATGATCACCAAGGACATGCCCAAGACCACCTTCGCCGACGTCGCCGGGTGCGACGAGGCGCTGGAGGAGCTCGGCGAGATCAAGGAGTTCCTCTCCGAGCCCGCCAAGTTCCAGGCGGTCGGGGCCAAGATCCCCAAGGGCGTTTTGCTCTACGGCCCGCCGGGCACCGGCAAGACCCTGCTCGCCCGCGCCGTCGCCGGTGAGGCCGGGGTGCCGTTCTACTCGATCTCCGGCTCGGACTTCGTCGAGATGTTCGTCGGTGTCGGTGCCTCCCGGGTGCGCGACCTGTTCGAGCAGGCCAAGGAGAACGCCCCGGCGATCGTGTTCATCGACGAGATCGACGCTGTCGGCCGCCACCGCGGCGCCGGCATGGGCGGCGGTCACGACGAGCGCGAGCAGACCCTCAACCAGCTGCTGGTCGAGATGGACGGCTTCGACGTCCGCGGCGGCGTGATCCTGATCGCCGCGACCAACCGTCCCGACGTGCTCGACCCTGCCCTCCTGCGTCCGGGCCGCTTCGACCGCCAGATCCAGGTCGACGCTCCCGACCTCGCCGGCCGCGAGATGATCCTGCAGGTCCACTCCCGCGGCAAGCCGCTCGCCCCCGAGGTGGATCTGACCTCGGTGGCGCGTCGTACCCCCGGCTTCAGCGGTGCCGACCTGGCCAACGTGCTGAACGAGGCCGCGCTGCTCGCGGCCCGCAACGGCCAGAAGGTGATCACGGCCGGCTCGCTGGACGAGGCGATCGACCGGGTGATCGCTGGGCCGCAGCGACGGACCCGCCTGATGTCGGAGAAGGAGAAGCTGATCACCGCTTATCACGAGGGCGGTCACGCTCTTGTCGCGGCGGCGCTGCCGGGCACGGACCCGGTGCACAAGATCACGATCCTGCCTCGCGGTCGGGCGCTCGGCTACACGATGGTGCTGCCCGACGAGGACAAGTACTCCCAGACCCGCAGTGAGATGCTCGACAAGCTCGCCTACATGCTGGGCGGTCGTGCGGCGGAGGAGATGGTCTTCCACGACCCCACCACCGGCGCCGGCAACGACATCGAGAAGGCGACCAACGTCGCCCGCGCCATGGTCACCCAGTACGGCATGACCGAGCGCCTCGGCGCGATCAAGCTGGGCGAGTCGAACTCCGAGCCGTTCCTGGGCCGCGACCTGGGCCACTCCCGGAACTACTCCGAGGACGTCGCCGCGATGGTCGACGAGGAGACCAAGCTGCTCCTCGCGCACGCCCACCAGGAGGCCTTCGACATCCTGGAGGACAACCGCGACGTCCTCGACGCGCTGGTCCTGGAGCTCCTCGACAAGGAGACGTTGGACAAGGCGCAGGTGGCCGAGGTCTTCACGCCGTTGCGCCGCCGGCCGGAGCGGCCGGCCTGGACCGGGTCGCCGACCCGGATCCCCTCGGCGATCCCGCCGGTGGAGATCCCGGAGGAGATCCGGCGTCGGGCACTCAACGGGTCCTCGACCAATGGCACCCGGCCCGACGGCGAGGGCGGCGGGGAGATCCTGACCCCGCCGGGGCCCTCCGGTGACGTCCACGGTGGGCCGCCGGCTCCGCCGGGTGACCCGTCGCCGCCGACGCCGCCGACCATCTGAGCCGACTGTCTGAGCCGATCTGAGGAGTGCCGCGGTGACCGACCCCATCACGGCGCCGGACCGTCCGGCTGCCGAGCTCGCGCCGTTCGACCACGACCGGGCCGAGGCCGCCGTACGGGAGCTGCTCGCCGCGATCGGCGAGGACCCGGACCGGGAGGGCCTGCGGGACACCCCGGCCCGGGTGGCGCGCGCCTACGCCGAGCTCACCGCAGGCCTGCGGCAGGAGCCGGAGGAGGTGCTGACCACCACCTTCGACCTCGGCCACGACGAGATGGTGCTGGTCCGCGACATCGAGCTCTGGTCGATGTGCGAGCACCACCTCGTGCCGTTCACCGGGGTCGCCCACGTCGGCTACATCCCGGCGGAGAGCGGCAAGATCACCGGGCTGTCCAAGCTCGCCCGCCTGGTCGACGTCTACGCCAAGCGACCGCAGGTCCAGGAGCGACTGACCACGCAGATCGCCGATGCCCTGGTGGAGATCCTCGAGGCGCGCGGCGTGATCGTGGTGATCGAGGCCGAGCATCTGTGCATGACGATGCGAGGCGTGCGGAAGGCCGGCGCCCGCACCATCACCTCCGCAGTGCGCGGCCAGATGCACCAGGCGGCCACCCGCGCCGAGGCGATGGCGCTGATCCACCGCGCCTGACCGGCTCGATACGGCGACGGGCGGGATAGGGTCCCTCGGGTGAGTGATGTGCCGCTGCTGATGGGCGTCGTCAACGTCACCCCCGACTCCTTCTCCGACGGCGGACGGTACGACGACCCCGACCGTGCGATCGCGCACGGGCTGCGGTTGCTGGCCGACGGAGCCGACATCCTCGACGTCGGCGGCGAGTCCACCCGGCCCGGTGCCACCCGCCCGCTGGTCGGCGAGGAGCTGGACCGTGTGGTCCCGGTGATCACGGCACTGGCCGGGGCCGGGGCGACGGTCTCGGTGGACACGATGCGCGCGGAGGTGGCGCAGGCGGCACTGGATGCCGGGGCGCGGATCGTCAACGACGTCTCCGGCGGTCTCGCCGACCCGGAGATCCTGCCCGTGGTCGCTGCCGGGGAGGCGACGTACGTGGCGATGCACTGGCGCGCGCACGGTGACCTGATGCAGCAGTTCACCGACTACACCGAGCACGGTGGCGTGGTCGCCGGGGTGCGCGCCGAGCTCGCCACGCGGGTCGAGGCGATCCTGGCCGCCGGCGTCGCCGCGGAGCGACTGGTGCTCGACCCTGGGCTCGGGTTCGCCAAGGAGCCGGACGACAACTGGCCGCTGCTCGCGTCCCTGGACCGGCTGGCAGACCTCGGCTTCCCACTGCTCGTGGGCGCCAGCCGCAAGACGTTCCTGGGTCGGCTGCTGGCCGGGGCCGACGGCAACCCCCGTGAGGTCGGTGCCCGGGAGGCTGCCGGGGTGGCCCTGACCACCCTGTTGGCCGCCGGTCACGGCCGTGCGCCGGTGTGGTGCGTGCGGGTGCACGACGTACGAGCCCATGCCGATGCACTCCGTGTCGTGGCCAGGTGGCAGGCTGTCGCCCGTGACTGACGAGCTGTCCGTCCTGGGCATCGAGTGCTGGGGCCACCACGGTGTCTTCGAGCACGAGAAGCGCGACGGACAGCGCTTCGTCGTCGACCTCACGCTGGGCGTGGACACCACGTCCGCGGCGGCTTCGGACGACTTGCGCAACACCGTTGACTACGGGAGTCTCGTGGACGAGGTGGGTCGATCGGTGGCCAGGGATCCGGTCGACCTGATCGAGACTCTCGCGCAGAGGGTCGCCGACGTCTGCCTCTTGGACACTCGTGTTGAATGGGCGCGAGTGACCATCCACAAGCCGGATGCGCCGATCGAGATGCCGTTCGGCGACGTGCAACTGACCATCACCCGCAGACGAGCCGACGCGGCACACGGAAAGGGAGAGGGCCACCGATGACCGAGGTCCCGAATCCGAACATCATCGACGCGGACACCCTCACTGGGGAGATGCGCCCGATCCGACGGATGGTGATCGCCCTCGGATCCAACCTGGGTGAGCGCTTCTCCAACCTGCAGGGAGCTGTCGACTCGCTGGCCGACACCCCGGATGTCTGGGTCACCGGTGTCTCCCCGGTCTACGAGAGCGAGCCCGTCGGATGTCCCGAGGGTGCCGGCAAGTTCCTCAACGCCGTGGTGCTCGCCGACACCACCCTGTCGGCCAGCCGACTGATGGACCGTGCCCTGGCGATCGAGGACGCCTTCGATCGGATGCGCTCGGAGGAGCGCAACGCCCCCCGCACGCTGGACGTCGACCTGATCGTGGTCGGTGACCGACGCAGCGAGAAGTCCTCGCTGACCCTGCCGCACCCGCGCGCCCACGAGCGCGCCTTCGTGCTCAAGCCGTGGCTCGACCTCGAGCCCGACGCCCAGTTCCTCGACCGCGGTCCGGTCGCCGAGCTGCTCGGCGCCGTCGGCACCGACGGTCTCACGCTCCGCGACGACCTGGTGCTCGAGTTCGAGTGAGCCGGCCGGGCCGGGAGGACGATCCGGCTCCCCACCCCGGGGCCCTGCGCCCCACCCCGCCCACCACGTTGGTCGGTTGGGGTGTGGTCGGCCTGGTCCTGGGGTTGGCCCTGCGGCCGGTCTGCGAGCGGCTCGGGCTCACTCCGCCGCTGATCTCCTGGGCGCAGCCGCTGGCGCTGGTGCTGCTGGCCGCGATCCTGGGCTACACCGCGTGGGCGACGTACCGCTCCCTGCAGGTGCGTCACGAGCGGCTCCAACCGCACCAGGCAGTCAACCGGTTCGTGCTGGCCCGCGCCTGCGCCATGGTCGCTGCCCTGGTCGCCGGCGGCTACCTCGGCTATGGACTCAGTTGGATCGGCAACCCGGCCGAGCTGGCCGACGAGCGACAACTGCGGTGCTGGATCGCCGGCGTCGCCGGGCTGCTGGCCGCCGCCGCTGCCGTGGCGCTGGAGCGTGCCTGCCGGGTGCGTGACGACGAGGACGACGGCGACCCGGCGTGACGCGGTCCGGCGGACGGCACCCGTAGTTACACGGGGCGAGCGCGCCCCCTACCAAGCGCAATACCACGACCTCTGCCGACTCTCGACGCCGGGTCACATCCGTAACATCCGCCTCATCCGGCACCCTCGTACGCGGCGCGCCTGCGGCTGGGTCGGCCCGTCGCGGCCTACGGTGCAGGCATGACTTCCCCCGTCGGTTCCCGTCGTCGTCAGCGGTCCACGCGCGTCGTGGTCGCCGCGGCCCTTCTCCTCCTCGCTACTGCTGCCGTCATCGGGACCGTCGTGGCCGGTTCCTGGCTCGCGCTCGTCCTCGCTGCGGCCTCTGCCGTGGTGCTCGGCGCCGCGGCCACCAAGATCACCCACACCGAGCTCCTCGACACCCGGCGTGACGCCGCGCGTGACCGCGCCGAGCAGGCGCAGGCCTACCGCAAGCTCGCGGACGAGCGCGCCGAGGAGAACATCGAGTTCGTCGCGGAGATGCAGACCCGGATGGCTCAGCGCGAGGCCACCGTGGACCGCCTCGAGCGCCGCCTCGCCGAAGCCGCTGCCGAGCTGGCCGAGGCCCGTCGCGACCTCACCGAGGCGCGGCAGCGTGCCGAGGTCGCCGAGCGCGAGCGTGCGCGCCTGAGCGAGCAGTTCGCCGACGCCGAGGAGCGCGCCACGCAGGCGGTCGTCCGGGTCGCCGAGCTCGAGGCCGAGCTGACGAGCCTGCGGGCCGAGCTGGAGGCGTGGAAGTCGCACCAGGGCTCGCGCACGGCGTGACGCAGGGAGCTGTTGCTGCCCGTCACAGAGAACGATCGACCGACTGACCCACCGCCCGGCTGACCCACCGCCCGGCTGACCCACCGCCCGGCTGACCCAGGATTCAGGGGAGCCGGACCGCTTCGAGCGCGATCGAGGCCATGTCCAGCCCTGGTACGTCGATGCGCTCGCCGCCGTCGGGCAGGCGAACCCTCGGAAGTCGCCCCTCGTGCCCGGCACGGAACCTGATGACCGTCGCAGCGTCCGCGCGGCGGTCCTGCTCGACCAGCCACCCGGCCAGCCGGTAGGCGGGGAGCAGCGTGCTCTGGGTGAGCGAGTGGGGCGGGGCCCAGAACTCGCGAACGCCACCCACCAGCAGCTCCCACCACTCGTCGGTGCAGGCGGGGATCAGGCGGAAGTAGTTGTGCAGGTCGCCGGGGAGCACTCGGTTGCGGAACACCCGGGAGACCTCGGGGGAGCCCAGCGACTCCACCGTTGCGAGTGCCATCCGCTTCGTCGTCCAGCGGTCGACGAGGTCCGCCACGGTCGCGCGCTGCTGCGTGATCGACGATGCGTCGTGGCGCTCGCGCCAGTGGTAGACGATGTCGGGAACCATCGTGATCCGCTCGGCCGCGACGAACGCCTCGGTCGTGGTCGGCTGGTCCTCGTACCGGATCCGCTCGGGCCAGGAGAGCGCCCGGCTCGTCCAGAATTCGCGGCGGAAGAGCTTGTTCCAGGCGAAGACGTCCCCGAGCAGCTCGGGGTGCTCGGTGATCGCGACCGCCCCGCCGTCGCGGTGGAGCCGCTGCGTCCACGGCACCGGCACGAGATCATCGCCGACCAGCCGTGCGACGTCGCCGGTGACGACGTCTGCGTCGTCCCGCTCCGCATGGCGCAGCAGCGTCTCGTACGACGCCGGCGGCACCACGTCGTCGGAGTCGGCGAAGGCGACCCAATCGCCGTGCACGTGGCGAAGCCCCTCGTTCCGGGCACCGCCGAGGCCGCGATTCTCGATGTGGACGACCCGAATCCGATCGTCCCTGGCCGCGTAGGCGTCGGCGATGGCGCCGGAGTCGTCCGGTGACCCGTCGTCGACGACGATGATCTCGAGGTGCGGGTGGGTCTGCGCGAGAAGGCTGTCCAGGCAGGCAGGCAGATAGCGCGCGACGTCGTACACGGGGACCACGACACTGATCAGCGGGGACGTGTGTCGTCGGGTCCACCAAGGCACCCGTGCACTCTAGTGGCGTGTGGCACGAGCGGTCCCGGTGTCCGATCGTGCCGGCCGGCAGGCGCGGCCAGTGGCCCAGGTCACGTCCGGCTTCCCTGTTGTGCGCGCTCGGCTTCGGATTACGCTCAGAGTGCATCGAATGAGCATCACGTCCGGTACCCATACCGGCCCGGTCTCCACCGGGTGGTCGGCGGGATTGGAACGAAAGGTTCGACAGATGGCGAACGCTTCGCCTGCTTTGCCTGCCCTGCGCGTGGGTGTGGTCGGCGCCGGTCGTGTCGGCGCGGTCCTGGCCGCCCGCCTGCAGCAGCACGCCGACTTCACCGTCACCGCCGTCGCCGGCGCCTCTGATGCGACCCTGGCCCGGGCCGCGGCGCTGCTGCCCGGCGTGCCCGTCGACAAGCCCAGCGCGGTCGCCCGCGCGAGTGACGTCCTCCTCCTCACCGTGCCGGACGACATGTTGGCCAACGTGGTCCGGGTCCTTGCCGACAGCGGCGCCATCACCGAGGGCCAGTACGTCGTGCACACCTCCGGACGTCACGGGTTGTCGGTGCTCGACCCGGCCGCCGACCTCGGCGCACGGGTGATCGCGCTGCACCCGGCGATGACCTTCACCGGCACCGCGGTCGACCTCGATCGGCTCTCCGGCTGCGTCTTCGGCGTGACCGCCACCAGGTCCGAACGCCGGATGGCCGAGCGTCTTGTCGACGCCCTCGGCGGGCGGCTGATGCCGGTCCCCGAGGAGATGCGGACGCTCTACCACGCGGGCCTGGCGCATGGCGCGAACCACCTGGTCACCCTGGTGGCCGAGGCGATGGAGATCCTGCGTGCAGCCGGTGCCGATGACCCGGCCGGCACCCTGCGGCCGTTGCTCACCGCCGCGTTGGACAACGCGCTGGAGCATGGCGATGCCGCGCTCACCGGGCCGATCGTGCGCGGCGACGCCGGCACCGTCGCCGCCCACCTCGCCGACCTCACCGCGAACGCTCCCCACACGCTGCCCTCCTACGTGGCGATGGCGCGGGCGACCCTGGACCGTGCGGCCGCTGACGGCCGACTACTCCCGCTGCGCGCGGTCAAGATCAGCGCGATGCTGGACCAGGCAGTGGCTGAGGCGCCCCGGGCGGAGACGCGTCCGGAGCACCGCGCGGTACGGACCCGGCGGCTGCGGCACGGCGGCATCGCGTGACCTCGGTCCGCGTGGCCGATACGCGGGCGGAGCTGGCCGCGCTGCTCGCTACCGCGCGCGAGCGCTGCGGAGCGCCGGGCGGCGCGGACGCAGCGCAGGTGGGTCTGGTGCCCACCATGGGCGCGTTGCACGAGGGCCACGCCAGCCTGATCCGCCTGGCCCGCCAGCGGGTCGGCGACGGTCCCGTCGTGGTGTCGGTCTTCGTCAATCCGCTGCAGTTCGGTGCCGGAGAGGACCTGGATCGCTACCCGCGCACCCTGGACGCCGACCTCGAGGTGTGTTCTGCTGCCGGCGCCGACCTGGTCTTCGCCCCGGCCGTGGACGAGGTCTATCCGTCCTGGCCGGTCCCGCCCCAGGTCACCGTGGCCGCCGGTCCGGTCGCCGAGCTGCTCGAGGGCCGCACCCGGCCCGGACACTTCGGGGGCGTGCTGACGGTGGTCGCCAAGCTCCTCGGGCTGGTCCGGCCCGATATCGCGGTCTTCGGCGAGAAGGACTACCAGCAGTTGGTGCTGATCCGGCAGATGGTCGCCGACCTCTGTCTGGGTGTGGAGGTCGTCGGGGCCCCGACACGACGTGACCCGGATGGTCTGGCGATGTCCAGCCGCAACCGCTATCTCTCGCTCGCCGAGCGTGAGCAGGCCCTCACGCTGAGCCGCGCGCTGCGCGCGGCGCAGGAGCGGGCGTCGTACGGCGTCCCAGCAGCCCGCTGGGCGGCGATGAGCGTGCTGCGCGCCGAGCCCGGGGTCGAGCCCGACTACCTCGCACTGACCACGACCGGCCTCGACGAGCTGCCCGACTATCCCGAGCCCGGCACCGAGGGCCGGGTCCTCGTCGCGGCGCGAGTCGGCACCACCCGCCTCATCGACAACCTGCCGATCCACTTCACCGACGACGTGGTCGGCACCACCTTCGAGGGAGACAGCTGATGCTGCGCACCATGATGACCAGCAAGATCCACCGCGCCACGGTCACCCAGGCCGACCTGCACTACGTGGGCTCGGTGACGATCGACGAGGACCTGCTCGACGCGGCCGACCTGCTGCCCGGCGAGCTGGTCCACATCGTCGACATCACCAACGGGGCCCGCTTGGAGACCTACACCATCGCCGGTGAGCGCGGCTCCGGCGTGATCGGCATCAACGGCGCCGCCGCCCACCTGGTGCACCCCGGCGACCTGGTGATCCTGATCGGCTACGGCCAGATGACCACCGAGGAGGCGCGTGCCCACCAGCCGCACGTGGTCTTCGTCGATGCCGACAACAAGATCCTCGGTGCGGGCTCGGACCCCGCCGACACCTTCGACGACTCTTCGCTGCGGCGCGGCGACCTGACCGGCGCTCGCTGAGAACACGTTCAGGGACACTGGGGCCTGTGAGCGCCGCCACCCGCCGACTGCCAGGTCGGCTGACCGCACCCGAGCCGGGCTGGACGATCCGGGCCGACGTCGTCATCGTCGGCTCCGGGATCGCCGGGCTGACCGCCGCGCTGCGGCTACGCGAGTCGGTGGACTCGGTCCTGGTCGTCACCAAGGACGTGCTCAACGCCGGCTCCACCCAGTGGGCGCAGGGCGGCATCGCGGCGGCGCTCGGGCCTGAGGACACCCCGGCTCAGCACGAGCACGACACGCTGGTCGCGGGCGCGGGCGCCTGTGACCTGGACGCGGTGCGGGTGCTGGTCGGCGAGGGTCCCGACGCCGTCCACGAGCTGATCGCGCTCGGCACCCGCTTCGACCATGACGAGCACGGCGCGCTGTCGCTGACCCGTGAAGGCGGCCACCATCGCGACCGGATCGCGCACGCCGGCGGCGACGCCACCGGCGCCGAGATCCAAAGGGCGCTGATCGCCGCGATCCAGGCTGCCCCCGACATCGAGGTGATCGAGCATGCCCTCGCCGTGGACCTGCTCCTCGGTCACGGCTCGGACGGACGGGACCGGGTCGCCGGTCTGACCCTGCACGTGATGGGCGAGGGGCAGCGCGACGGGGTCGGCGCCGTTGATGCCCGGGCCGTGGTGCTCGCTGCCGGCGGGCTGGGCCAGGTGTTCAGTCAGACCACCAACCCGGCGGTCTCCACCGGTGACGGCATGGCGCTCGCGTTGCGCGCCGGCGCGACCTTGCGCGACCTGGAGTTCGTGCAGTTCCATCCGACAGTGATGTACCTCGGGCCCGACTCCCGGGGGCAGCAGCCGCTGATCTCGGAGGCCGTCCGCGGCGAAGGTGCGTTCCTGGTCGACGGGCTGCCCGAGGAGGGCGGCGTCCGGTTCATGACCGGCGTCCACGAGCTCGCCGACCTGGCCCCTCGCGACGTCGTCGCCAAGGCGATCATGAGGCGGATGATCGAGACCGGCCGGCCGCACATGTGGCTCGACGCCCGCCATCTGGGCGGGGAGTTCTGGGAGCGTCGGTTCCCCACGATCCTGGCCACGGCCCGCTCGCACGGGATCGATCCGGTGACCGAGCTGATCCCGGTCGCGCCCGCCTGCCACTACGCCTCCGGCGGCGTCCGCACCGACCTGCAGGGGCGCACCGACGTCCCTGGGCTCTACGCGACCGGTGAGGTCGCCTGCTCCGGCGTGCACGGCGCCAACCGGCTCGCCTCCAACTCGCTGCTCGAGGGGCTCGTCTTCTCCCGGCGGATCGCGACGGTGATCCCGGACGAGATCGAGCCCTGGGTGGCGCCGGCCGCGGATCGTCGTACCGAGGGGTTGGTGGATGCCGACGTGCGCCGCGAGTTGCAGGAGACGATGACCTCGCGGGTCGGGGTGCTGCGCAGCGCCCCCGGGTTGTCGGAGGCCGAGGTGCTGCTGGAGAAGCTGGCCGCACGCAGCGCCGACCTGGTCGACCAGGCCTCCTGGGAGACCACCAACCTGCTCACCGTCTCCACCGCCCTCGCCGCGGCGGCGTCGCTGCGCGAGGAGACCCGGGGCTCGCACTGGCGCGAGGACTTCCCGGTCCGCGACGATGACACCTGGGCCGGCCACTTCGACGTCACGATGGACGACGGCGCCCTCGCCGTCGGCTTCGCTCCGATGCCGGCCACCGACCGCGCCCCGCAGGAGGACGCCCGATGATCGCCCGCACCCCCTACGACGCCCTGCCGGCCGGGCTGGTCGAGGAGATCGCCACGGCGGGCCTCGACCCGCGCGCCGTCTACGACCTCGTCGTGCTCGGCTTCGAGGAGGACCTCCCGGGCGGCGTCGACGACGTCACCAGTGCCGCGATGCCGGCGATGGGCCACGCGGTCGGCGACTTCACCGCTCGCGAGCCCGGCGTCGTGGCAGGTCTGGCCGTCGCGGAGCTGGCCTTCGTCTACGCTCTGGGCGAGTCCGTGGAGATCAGCGGACGGGTGCCGGATGGGACGCGAGTCGGGCCGGGGGACGTCGTACTGACGGTGGCAGGCTCGCTGCGGGGGGTGTTGACCGGGGAGCGGACGGCGCTCAACTTCGCCTCCCACCTCTCCGGTGTGGCCACCGCGACGGCCGCCTGGGTCGATGCGTTGGCCGGCACCGGCGCGAGGGTGCTCGACACCCGGAAGACGCTGCCCGGTTGGCGCGCCCTGCAGAAGTACGCGGTGCGCTGTGGGGGTGGGGTCAACCACCGGTTCAGCCTGGTCGATCGCGCCATGGTCAAGGACAACCATGCGGTCGCCGCCGGCGGCGTCGTGGAGGCCTATCGTGCGGTGGTCGCCGCGTTCCCGGACTTGCGGGTCGAGGTCGAGGTCGCCGACCTCGACGAGTTGCGCGCGGTGCTCGCCGCCGGGTGCACCGAGGTACTGCTGGACAACATGAGCACCGCGGAGATGGCAGAGGCGGTCCGGATCAACCTCGACGCGGGACGTCCGGCGACCCTGGAGGCCTCCGGCGGACTGACCCTGGAGCGGGCGCGCGCGATCGGTGAGACCGGGGTCGACTTCCTCTCCGTCGGTGCGCTCACCCACTCGGTGAACGTGTTCGACCTCGGCCTGGACTTCCGGGGGTAGCCATGGGCACGCTCCTGGCCGCGGACATCGGCAACGCGCACACCGTGCTCGGGCTGGTGGCCGGCGGCGAGGTGCTCGCGGACTGGCGGGTCTCGACCGCGGAGAACCGGACGGCCGACGAGTGGGCAGTGCTGATCCGTGGACTGCTCGGCGAGGACGCGGCGGCGGTCACCGGCGTGGTCGTCTGCGCCACGGTGCCGGCGGTCCTCAACGCCTGGCGGGACATGCTCTCCTCGCACTTCGCGGACGTGCCCCGGGTGGTCGTCGAGCCCGGCATCCGCACCGGCGTGCCGATCCAGGTCGACAACCCGCGGGAGGTCGGCAGCGACCGGATCGTGAACGCGGTGGCCGTGGCCGACGAGCACGACGGGCCGGCGATCGTCGTCGACTTCGGCGGCACCGCCACCACCTACGACGTCGTCGATGCCGAAGGCCGCTATGTCGGCGGCGCGATCACACCCGGGATCGAGATCTCCCTGGACGCCCTGAGTCGGGCCGGCGCTCAGCTGCGGATGGTCGAGCTGGTGCGCCCACGCAGCGTGATCGGCAAGAACACCGTCGAGGCGCTGCAGTCGGGCATGGTCTTCGGGGTCGCCGCCCAGGTCGAGGGAATGGTGGACCGACTGATCGAGGCGCTCGGGGTCGAGATCGAGGAGGTCGCCGTGGTCGCCACCGGCTATCTCGCCGATCTGGTGATCGTCGAATGCGATTGCTTCACCCAGCATTCTCCCGGGCTGACGCTGCGCGGTCTCGAAAAGGTCTTCTGGCGCAATCAGCGTTGACCCCGTCCGCGGGAGCGCTGTTTGCGTAGACCGGCGCGGAGGCTGTATTTCGTTTTTCTCCCCTGGATATTCCAGTCCGAGTTGATCGCCTGCTAATGTCGCGACGTCCGAAAAGGGATATCGCCGCTGGTCGTGGTGCGCGCTGGGGAGCCCGTCGTCGATTTCCATCGAGTATCGCCATTTCCTCCGAAAGGGGCATTCCATGGCGCAGAAGGTCCACATCATCCTCGTCGATGATCTCGACGGCAGCGACGCATCGCAGACCGTCTCGTTCGGCATCGACGGCGCGACCTACGAGATCGACCTCAATGACGAGCACGCGGAGGCGCTGCGGGAGGCGCTGGCGCCGTACGTCGGTCATGCCCGCAAGGTGAGCCGCGGCGGCACGCGCAAGGCCAAGTCCGCGGCCGCGTCCGGTGGTGCCTCTCCCAAGGAGGTGCGCGAGTGGGCTCGCTCCAACGGGTACGACGTCCCCGACCGTGGTCGCATTCCGGGTGAGGTGCGGGAGGCGTTCGACGCCGCGCACTGAGCAAGCTCACATCCAAGCCGAGGCGCGAGCCAGGAGCCGCGCGATCTGCTGGATGCTGCCGTACCGCCCCGTCACCGAACTCGGTGACGGGGCGGCGTGGTGTCCGGGCGAAGTCGTCCGCGAGGCCTGTTCGCTGAGAGCGGACGTGTTCGGGGCGATCCATGGAACGCGTAGGCTGTCTGCGGGGTTGTACTCCCCGTGAGGCCCCTGCACTTCGGTGCCGGGACCATCGGCGAAAGCATGAGGAGCGACATATGTTCGAGCGGTTCACCGACCGAGCCCGGCGAGTGGTGGTGCTGGCCCAGGAAGAGGCCCGCATGCTCTCCCACAACTACATCGGCACCGAGCACATCCTGCTCGGCCTGATCCACGAGGGCGAGGGCGTCGCAGCCAAGGCGCTGGAGTCCCTCGACATCTCGCTCGAGGCGGTGCGCGCCCAGGTCGAGGAGATCATCGGCCAGGGCCAGCAGGCACCCTCGGGGCACATCCCGTTCACCCCGCGCGCCAAGAAGGTGCTCGAGCTGTCCCTGCGCGAGGCGCTGCAGCTCGGCCACTCCTACATCGGCACCGAGCACATCCTGCTCGGCCTGATCCGGGAGGGCGAGGGTGTCGCGGCCCAGGTGCTGCAGAAGCTCGGCGCCGACCTCAACCGGGTCCGCCAGCAGGTCATCCAGCTGCTCTCCGGCTTCCAGGGCAAGGAGTCGGCCGCCTCAGCGGCAGCCGCCACCGGTGGCGGCGGAGAGGCGCCTGCGTCCTCCCTGGTCCTGGACCAGTTCGGCCGGAACCTGACCCAGGACGCACGCGAAGGCAAGCTGGACCCGATCATCGGTCGCGCCCAGCAGATCGAGCGTGTGATGCAGGTGCTGAGCCGTCGTACCAAGAACAACCCGGTGCTGATCGGCGAGCCCGGCGTCGGCAAGACCTCGATCGTCGAGGGTCTGGCCCAGGACATCGTCAAGGGCAACGTGCCGGAGACGCTGAAGGACAAGCAGATCTACACCCTCGACCTGGGTGCGCTGGTCGCCGGCTCGCGCTACCGCGGT
Source organism: Nocardioides sp. BGMRC 2183 (assembly GCA_008123405.1). Classification (GTDB taxonomy): domain Bacteria; phylum Actinomycetota; class Actinomycetes; order Propionibacteriales; family Nocardioidaceae; genus Nocardioides. The sequence continues at coordinate 49,274 of VSSA01000003.1, read as the reverse complement.
GACTTCGAGGAGCGCCTGAAGAAGGTGCTCAAGGAGATCAAGACCCGCGGCGACATCGTGCTGTTCATCGACGAGATCCACACCCTCGTCGGTGCCGGCGCGGCCGAGGGCGCGATCGACGCCGCCAGCATCCTCAAGCCGATGCTGGCCCGCGGTGAGCTGCAGACCATCGGTGCCACCACGCTGGACGAATACCGCAAGCACTTGGAGAAGGACGCCGCGCTGGAGCGCCGCTTCCAGCCGATCCAGGTGCCCGAGCCGTCCATCGCGGACACGATCGAGATGCTCAAGGGCATCCGGGACCGCTACGAGGCCCACCACCGCGTCACCATCACCGACGAGGCCCTGGTCTCCGCGGCGACCTTGGCCGACCGCTACATCTCCGACCGGTTCTTGCCCGACAAGGCGATCGACCTCATCGACGAGGCCGGTTCGCGCCTGCGGATCCGGCGGATGACGGCACCGGCCGACCTGCGTGAGTACGACGACCAGATCGGCGAGGTGCGCCAACGCAAGGAGGCCGCGATCGACGGCCAGGACTTCGAGGCCGCCGCCCGCCTGCGCGACGAGGAGAAGCAGCTCATCCTGAAGAAGTCCGAGCGCGAGAAGCAGTGGCGCTCAGGTGACATGGACGAGGTTGCCGAGGTGGACGAGGAACTGATCGCCGAGGTGCTGGCGGTCGCCACCGGCATCCCGATCGTGAAGCTCAGCGAGGAGGAGTCCACTCGGCTGCTCAAGATGGAGGACGAGCTCCACAAGCGCGTCATCGGGCAGGACGAGGCGGTCAAGGCGCTCTCTCGCGCGATCCGTCGTACCCGTGCCGGGTTGAAGGACCCGAAGCGCCCCGGAGGCTCGTTCATCTTCGCCGGCCCCTCCGGTGTCGGAAAGACGTGGCTGTCCAAGACGCTCGCCGAGTTCCTCTTCGGTGACGAGGACGCGCTGATCCAGCTCGACATGTCCGAGTTCGGCGAGAAGCACACCGTCTCGCGGCTCTTCGGCTCGCCGCCGGGATATGTCGGTTACGAAGAGGGCGGTCAGCTCACCGAGAAGGTGCGCCGCAAGCCGTTCTCCGTGGTCCTGTTCGACGAGGTCGAGAAGGCCCACCCCGACATCTTCAACAGCCTGTTGCAGATCCTTGAGGAAGGTCGCCTGACCGATTCCCAGGGCCGGGTCGTGGACTTCAAGAACTGCGTCATCATCATGACCACCAACCTCGGCACCCGCGACATCGCCAAGGGGATCCACCTCGGGTTCAACCAGGGTGGCGACGCGGCCGGCTCCTATGACCGGATGAAGAACAAGGTGTCGGAGGAGCTCAAGCAGCACTTCCGGCCGGAGTTCCTCAACCGTGTCGACGAGGTCATCGTGTTCCCGCCGCTGAGCCAGGAGCAGATCATCTCGATGGTGGACAACATGATCGCGGCGGTCGAGGTCCGACTGAAGGACCGCGACATGAAGATCGAGCTGACCCAGGCGGCGAAGAACCTGCTCGCCGAGCGTGGCTTCGATCCGGTGCTGGGCGCGCGGCCGCTGCGTCGTACGGTCCAGCGGGAGATCGAGGACGTCCTCGCCGAGAAGATGCTGTACGGCGAGGTCGGCCCCGGCCAGATCGTGCTGGTCGGCGTCGACGGCTCCGGCCCCGGTGCGTCCTTCACCTTCGAGGGTCAGAAGGTCACCGAGCTGCCCGACATGCCGCCGTTGGAGACGGTGGCCGAGGGCGGCGCGGAGAGCGCGGGCGAGGGTTCCTCCGACACCGAGTAATCGCTGACCCGGCTCAAACGCACATCAGTACGACGTCGACCCGGCCCAAATGGGCCGGGTCGACGTGATTTCTGCCTGCGTTTGCGCCGGGTCAGCGCGATGCGGGTGTGCGTTTGCGCCGGGTGGGCGTCAGGGGAGGGCATAACGGTCGTCGGCGCGGACGATCAGCCCGTCGGCGAGGAGGGAGGCAAGGGCACGGGCGCGTTGCACCGGCTCGTCCCAGGCGGCGTCGAGTTGGTCGAGGGAGACCGAGCCGGGGGCGTCACGCAGTACCGCCAGCAGTCGCCCCCGGCACTGCCGATCGGTGCCCGCATAGTCCTGCACCGGCCGCGGCGGTCCCTGGTACGACGGCTTGCCGGCCGCGAGCCAGGCACACGAGGTGCGCACGGGGCAGGCCTCGCACCGCGGGCGGTCGGCGGTGCAGATCAGCGCTCCGAGCTCCATCACCGACACCGACCAGGCCGCCGCCGTCGGCGGGTCGGTGGGCAGCAGGCCGGCCGCCAGCTCGCGCTCGGCCTTGGTCACCGAGCGTGCCGGGAACTCCACGCCGGCCACGGTGCGGCCCAGCACCCGGCGCACATTGGTGTCGAGCACCACCTGGCGGCGGCCGTAGGCGAAGGTCGCGATCGCCGCGGCCGTGTAGTCGCCGACGCCGGGCAGCGTCCGGAGGGTCGCGTAGTCGTCCGGGACGGTGTCGTCGTGGTGGTCACGGATCGTGGTGGCGGCTGCGTGGAGGCGCAGCGCGCGGCGGGGGTAACCGAGTCGACCCCAGGCACGGACCGCTTCGCCGGCGGGCTCGTCAGCCAGCGCCGATGGTGTGGGCCAGCGCTCCAACCACGCTGCGTGCACCGGCAGCACCCGCCGGACAGGGGTCTGCTGCAGCATGAACTCCGAAACCATCACCGACCACGCGGATGCCTCCGGGCGGCGCCAGGGGAGGTCGCGGGCGTTGTCGTCGTACCAGCGCAGGATCGGGCCGACCAGGGTGCTGCTCATCGCCGCCATTCTCACGCGCCCGTGGTGACCCTCACCGAGGTGTCCGCGGCGAGGGACCACCGATCCGCGGTATGCGGTGACTAGCGTTCGTGGCATGTCCGCACGCCGCCCCATGACTCGTGGGCCGCTGCCGCCCGAGGTCTATTGGCGGCGACGGTTCTTCGTGGTCGCGCTCGCGCTCACCCTGGTCTTCGTCATCGGCAGCGCGCTGAGCGGTGGCAACGACGCCGAGGACGAGGAGCCGGCCGCGCAACAGGCGGCGGCGACCCATCCGACCAGCACCGTCACGGTTGGCGGTGAGAAGGCCCGCCAGCGCAAGCAGCGGCAGACCGGTCCGATCCAGGGGCCGACCGCGCCGTCCACCGAGCTGGTCGAGCCGGACGGTCCTTGTAAGGACTCCGACGTGGTGGTGACCCCGGTCGTGGAGGAGGCGGTCGGCGGGCAGGACGTCACGGTCGGACTGCAATTGCAGACCCGTGAGGCCGCGGCGTGCACGTGGCAGGTCGACCGCGACAGCGTCGCGGTGAAGATCCTCGACGGCAGCACCGAGATCTGGACCAGCCGGGAGTGCCCCGGTGCGCTGCCCCGCGAGTCGGTCGTGGTGCGGTGGGCGGTCGCGACAGTGGTGGAGATGACCTGGGCGGACGCCCGCGAATCCGACCGGGAGTGCTCCGACCAGGCTGACTGGGTGATGCCGGGTGACTACACCATCGTCGCCGCAGCGCTGGGCGGTGAGCCCTCGGAGACGACGTTCGACCTGGTGTCGCCCTCGGAGGCGACCAGCAGCCCGACCGGTGAGTCGACCAGCGAGGTCCCGGAGAGCGGTGACCCGGAGAAGTCCGAACAACCCGAGCAGTCCGAGCAGACCGAGAAGAGTGAGCAGCCCGGGAAGAAGAAGACCGAGCGCGCGAAGAAGTCAGAGAAGCAGCGCGACGAAGAGCGCGACGCCGAGCCTCGCCGCTGACCCCAGGTCGTTGACCCCAGGTGAGTGAGGGGTCGTCGAGGTCAGACGTAGCGTTCCAGGATGGTCGACTCCGCGAGTCGACTGAGCCCCTCACGGACACTGCGCGCCCGCAGCTCGCCGACGCCCTCGACCGCCTGGAGATCGTCGATCCCTGCCGACAGCAGCTTCTGCAGGGTGCCGAAGTGGTCGACCAGGCCCTCCACCACGCTCGGTGGTAGGCGCGGCACCTTGGTGAGCAGGCGGTAGCCGCGGGGAGCGACCGCGCCGTCGAGGTGCTCGCCGGTGCCGATGCCGAGCACCCGGGCCACCGAGGCAGGGTCGACAAGCTCGGTCGCTGACAGTTGCTCCAGGGTGGCCAGCTGGTTGGACGGGTCGCGGCTGCGCTTGCGAGAAGGCACGTAATCACGGATCACCAGCTCACGCTCGGTGTCCACGCCGGTGACCAACTCCTCCAGCTGGAGGGAGAGCAGTCGACCGTCCGTGCCGAGCTCGAGCACGTAGTCCTCGATCTCACGGGCGATCCGGGTGACCATCTCCAGCCGCTGCGCGACCACGGCGACGTCGCGGACGGTGACCAGGTCTTCGATCTCCAGGGCCGAGAGCGTGCTGGAGACCTCGTCGAGGCGCAGCTTGTAGCGCTCGAGGGTGGCCAGGGCCTGGTTGGCGCGGGAGAGGATCTGGCCGGAGTCCTCCAGCACGTGTCGGGTCTCCCCGACGTAGGCGGCGATGATCTGCATCGACTGGGACACCGAGATCACCGGGAACCCGGTCTGCTTGGCCACCCGGTCCGCCGTCCGGTGTCGGGTGCCGGTCTCCTCGGTGACGATCGACTGGTCCGGCATCAGGTGCACCGCGGCCCGGATGATCCGGGTGCGATCGCGGTCCACGATCACCGCGCCATCCATCTTGGCCAGCTCGCGCAGACCGGTGGCGGTGAACGGGACGTCGAGCTCGAACCCGCCGGTGGAGATCTGTTCGACCACGCTGTCGTGGCCCAGCACGATCAGCGCGCCGGTGCGGCCGCGCAGGATGCGCTCCAAGCCGTCCCGCAGCGGGGTGCCGGGCGCGATGAACGCCAAGGTCTCGCGAAGGCGGAGGTCTCCGCTGCGCTCGGTGGCCACGCTGTCTCCCTACCCCAAGAATGTGCTGCGCTCACCATAGATGAACAAGTCCACGTGCTCGCACGCTACGCGGCGTTGTGTAGGTCGGTCAGAACGGAGCCTCCTCTCCGCCCTCGAGCAGCTCCAGGGACCGGGTGGAGCGCTGTCGCAGCCCGAGCATCCGCAGGGCGGAGAGGACGTCGGGCGCCTCGACGACCTTCATCCCCTCGACCGCGCGCTCGACGGTGCGCTCGGCCTGCGGTCGGCTCCGACGGCCCTGGTGCGGCTCGGCCGGCACCACGGCCATCGCGAAACCCAGGCGTGCTGCCTCAGCGAGGCGCTGCGGCAGGTCCCGCACCCGACGCAGCTCGCCGGAGAGCCCGATCTCGCCGAGGGCGACCACGCCGTAGGGCGGCGGGGTGAGCAGGTGGGCGGAGGCGACCGCGATCGCCACCGCCAGGTCGCTGCCGGGGTCGGTCAGGCGAGCGCCGCCGACAGTGGAGGCGAAGACGTCGTGCTTGTGCAGGGAGATCCCGCAGTATTGCTGGAGCACCGCGAGCACCATCGCCAGCCGGGAGCCGTCGATGCCCGAGGTGGTGCGCCGGGGACGCTCCAACGGCGACTGGGTCGCCAGGGCCTGCACCTCGGCGAGCAGGGGGCGACGTCCCTCCATGGTGACGGCGACGCAGGCGCCGGCCACCCGGCCGTGGTGCCGCTCGGTGAAGATCCCGGTGGGGTCCTCCACCGCTGAGATCCCGTGTGGCCCGAGGTCGAAGCAGCCGACCTCGTCGACGGGGCCGAAACGGTTCTTGACCGCGCGCACCATCCGGAATCGCGAGTTGCGATCGCCCTCGAAGTGGAGCACCACGTCGACCAGGTGCTCCAGCACCCGGGGCCCGGCGATCGAGCCGTCCTTGGTGACATGGCCGACCAGCACCACGGTGATGTCCCGAGTCTTGGCCACCCGGACCAGGGCCTGGGCGACTTCCTTGACCTGGGTGACGCCGCCGGGAACCCCGTCCACGCCCGAGGCGCCGATGGTCTGCACCGAGTCGACGACGAGCAGCTGCGGACGCACCTGCTCGACGTGGGTCAGCACGGCACCGAGGTCGGTCTCGGCCGCCAGGTAGAGCTCGTCGTGGACGGCGTCCGTGCGGTCCGCGCGCAGCCGCACCTGGGATGCCGACTCCTCGCCGGTCACGTAGAGGGTGCGCTGGCCGCGTGCGGCGGTCCGGGCCGCCACCTCGAGCAGCAGGGTCGACTTGCCCACACCGGGCTCACCGGCCAGCAACACGGCCGCGCCGGGCACCAGACCTCCGCCCAGCACCCGGTCGAGCTCGGCGACACCGGAGCCGGTGTGCAGCGCCTGCTCCGCCGACACCCGGCCGATCGGCACCGCGGGCGCGGTGACGGCGGTGGCCGTCGTACGAGAAGTGGCGGTGGTTGCCTCGGGGGCGGCCTCGGCGACGGAGCCCCAGGCTTGGCACTCGCCGCATCGGCCGACCCACTTCGCGCAGGTCCAGCCGCACTCGCTGCAGCGATAGGTCGACCGTGGAGGACGCGGACGGGAGGAGGCCATAGGTGTGACCGTAGGGGAGCGTCCCGACACAACCGCGCCCGCCCGTCGGGAGCATGCGGTGGCGCCGGCGGGCGGGAGTGCAAGAATCACCGCTTACCGGCCGCTCCGGACACCCCGATCCGGACAGCCGGACACGGACGCACCGACACCGGGCCGACACCGGGCCGGCACCGGGCCGGCACCGGCCAGCCTCGGGCCAACCCCGGGGCTGCACCGGGCCACGCGAACAGAGAGGGAGGTGGGGGATGGCGACCGCGCCCCAGGCGCCGACCCTGGCCGACGTCGCACGCCGTGCCGGCGTCTCCCGACAGACCGTCTCCAACGCGGTCAACAATCCCTCGCTGTTGCGGGAGGAGACGCTCTCGAGGGTCCAGGCCGCCATCGACGAGCTCGGCTACGTGCCCAACCGCGCCGCCCGCAACCTGCGCACCGGCACCACCCGGTTGGTCGGCCTGCGCTACATCGCAACCCCCGACGGCACCGCGAACACCGCGATGGACCGTTTCGTCAAGGCGCTGGTCGGCGCCGCGCGTGACGCCGGCTATCACCTGATGCTGGTCGCCGACGGCGACGACGGCTCCGAGACACCGGACCCGATCAAGGGGTACGACGACCTCCTCCGCTCCACCGCGGTCGACGCGTTCGTGGTGACCGAGACCTTCCTCGACCAGCCGCAGACGGCGTGGCTGGCCCAGCGCCGCGCCCCCTTCGTCGCGTTCGGTCGCCCCTGGGGCGAGCCCGAGGCGCGCCACTCCTGGGTCGACGTGGACGGTGCCGCCGGGGTGCGGGCCGCCACCGAGCACCTGATCGCCCGCGGCCACCAGCGGATCTGGTGGCTCGGCTGGTCGCCGAGCAACCGAGTCGATGCCGACCGGCGGTCGGGGTGGGAGCAGGCGATGCACGCCGCCGGGTTGCCGACCGACGGGCTGGTCGCCTCCGCCGCGGACACGGTCGAGGCGGCGACAGAGGCTGCGGGCGCGGTGCTCGACACCGCGGACCACCGGCCGGATGCGGTGGTCTGCGCTACGGACACCCTCGGGATCGGTGTGCTGCACGCCCTGGTGGCTCGTGGTCTGCGCGCCGGCACCGACGTCGGGGTGGTTGGCTTCGACGACTCCAGTGCCGCCCAGATCGTGCCGCCCGGCCTGACCTCGGTGCGGGCGCCGCTGGAGGACGTCGCGTCCGAGATCGTGGCCGCCCTGCGGCGGTTGCTCGGCCCCGAGCCGGTCGAGCCGACCGGGGTGCTGCTCACGCCGCGGTTGGTGGTGCGGGGGTCGACCGACCCCTCCGACGGCCCGTTCCTCTGACGCCGGCCCGAGCGGGTCAGTACTGCTTCGACCAGAGGTTCACCGCATAGTCGACCTCGACCCCACGATGCTCGGCGAGCACCCGCTCGGCGACCTCGGGGGTGAACTCGATCCGCACCACCGCCTCCAAGTCGGCCCGGGAGCCGAACCGCCAGCCCATGTCGACCCGACCCAGCTCCCAGCCGCGGGCGGTGAAGAAGCGCTCCACGACCGCCGGCGCGGGCAGGTCGGGATAGCCCGCGCGGAACCAGCCGCCGAAGGTCGAACGGGAGCCGTCGTTGTCGATGATCAGCGCGGTGCCGCCGCGTCGTACCACTCGATCCAGCTCGGCGAGACCGGGCTCGCAACCGGGACCGAAGAAGTAGGCCCAGCGGGCGTGGACCACGTCGACGGAGGCGTCGGGGAGCGGGATCCGCTGGGCTGTGCCGAGCAGCGTGCGCACTCCGGCGACCTTGCGGGTCCGACGCTGCGCCAGCCGCAGCAGCCCCGGATGGGGCTCCACGCCGATCACCTCGGCGGCGTCCTCGGCGAACCGCGGCAGGTGGTAGCCGGAGCCGCAGCCCAGATCGAGCACCGTGCGTCCGGCCCAGGCCCGCGGGCCGCAGCGTTGCCGCATCGCCGCCCACAACCGGCCGTCGGGGTCGGCGGCGGCGTTCTCGATCTCGTAGGTGGCGGTGTGCTGCCAGATGTTCGGACTCGGGATGGACCCGCGCAGCGGCTGCCCGGTCAGGGTCAGATCCGGACCAGGCCGGAGGGGGTCTGCACCTGGGCGGCCAGGATGCCCGGCGTGCCGTGCGGCGCCACCCACTCGACCTTGACGTCCTCCAGCGGAGCCTCGACCGACTCGCCGAGCCACTCGCTCACGCGGAGCGGGTCGCCGGCGATCTCGATGCCGGCGAGCGAGTACGCCGCATCCGCCCCCGAAGAGGGGTGCAGGTCGCTGGCCGACTCCCAGTGCACGAAGAACGGCAGCTGCGGGTCGGCGATCAGACCGTTGACGCCGATCTGCTTCCAGGACAGCTCGGTGCCGTCCGGGCGATGCCGGCTGCCGGCGACGGCCGCGCGACCGAGTCGCTCCTCGAGCGGTGCGATGTCCGGCACGGCGACGACCCAGCCGAGCCAGCCGCCCCCCAGCGACGAGCGTGCCTTCACCGCCTGGCCGAACGGGGCCTTGTCGGAGGCCGGGTGGTCCAGCGCCTCGACGACCTCGATGTAGGTCGCGTCGGCGAGCGGGAGGATCATGTTGCGAGTGCCGAACCGGGGGTGGATGCCGCCGTCGACGAAGTCCCTCCCCACTGCCGCGCCGAGGCGCTCGGCCGAGGCGATGAGTCCGTCCGGGCCAGCTGCGTAGGAGAGATGATCGAGGCGCATGACCTCATTCTCAGCATGCGGTCAGCGGGCCGCTGCGCCGGGGTCGGGGTCTCTTGACGTCGAGAGGTGGCTGTCACCGTGGCGAGGCGGGGTGCAGCGCCAGCGCGGAGCGTGACCGCAGGTGCGCCTCGCAGTGCCGGGCGAGCTCGTCGTAGGCGGCCTGGCCGATCAGCGCGATCAGCTCCGGTCGGTTCGTGACGTAGACCGGCTCCATCGCCACGTGCGCCTCGGTGTTGCCCGAGCAGTACCAGTCCAGGTCGTGGCCGCCAGGTCCCCAGCCGCGACGGTCGTACTCGCCGATGCTGACCTCCGTGTACGACGTACCGTCAGGCCGTTCGACGGTGCGGAACGTGCGCCGGATCGGGAGCTGCCAGCAGACATCCGGCTTGGTCTCCAGCGGTTCGCGGCCCTGTTCCAGGGCCAGGCCGTGCAACGCGCAGCCGGCGCCGCCACCTCCGCCGGACGGCGCGAAGTCCGTCCGGTTGTGGAAGATGCAGCCGCGCTGACCGTCGACCTCGATGGCCAGAGTCTTGCGCTCGCCGTCCTCGTCGGTCTCGATCCAGTCCTTCTTCCGCACCTTGCGCCCCGGGTGGAACTGCCAGTGCTCGGGGGTCAGCTGGGCGACGTACCCGGCGACCCGGTCCTCGTCCTCGCGGTCGGCGAAGTGCGCTCCGAGCGTGCAGCAGCCGGTGTCGGGGGAGTCGGCGTAGATGCCCTGGCAGCCGGCCCCGAAGATGCAGGTGTAGGCGGAGGTCAGCCAGGTGAGGTCACAGCGGAGCACCTCGGTCTCGTCGTCGGGATTGACGAACTCGACGTGGGCGCGGGGGAAATCCAGGTCGACCTCAGGCACTCCGCCAATTTACGCACCGAGCCAGGCCCCGCCTCGATCCGCCTCGATGCGCCTCGATGCGCCTCGAACCGCCGGCCGGCCAGGTACGTCCCGGCGAGTACCGTGGTGCCATGCGTCTGGGTGTCCTCGACATCGGCTCCAACACCGGTCACCTGCTGGTGGTCGACGCGCACGAAGGTGCCGCGCCGCTGCCGGCCTTCTCCCACAAGCAGCCGCTCCGACTGGCCGAGCACCTCGACGCCGACGGCGAGGTGTGCGCCAGCGGCATCGACGCGCTCGCCGCGTTCACTGCGGAGGCTCTCGCGGTCGCCGAGGAGAAGGGCTGTGAGGAGCTGCTCCCGTTCGCCACTTCTGCGGTGCGGGATGCGGTCAACTCCGACCATGTGCTCGCGGTGGTGCGTGAGCGCACCGGCGTCGACATCGAGGTGCTGCCCGGGGAGGACGAGGCACGGCTGACCTTCTTGGCGGTACGCCGCTGGTTCGGCTGGTCGTCGGGCCGGCTCATCGTCTTCGACATCGGCGGAGGGTCGCTGGAGATCGCCGCCGGGCCCGACGAGCTCCCCGACATCGCCCAGTCGCTGCCGTTGGGTGCCGCCCGCCTCGCCGCCTCGCTGGCCGCCGAGGTCGCCGAACCGGACACCCTGCGTCGGGTGCGCAAGGAGATCCGCGCCGCCATCGCCCGCGACGCCGGGCAGGTGCTGCGCGCGGGGGCGACCCACCGAGCCGCCGCCACCTCCAAGACGTTCCGCTCACTGGCCAGGATCTGCGGCGCCGCGCCCTCGGCCGACGGGCCGTTGACGCCGCGTGCGCTGCCCCTGGCAGACCTGCGCGAGTGGATCCCCAAGCTGGCCACGATGACGCTGCCCGAGCTCGCCGAACTGCCCGGGGTCTCGGCCAACCGGGCCCACCAGATCGTGCCCGGTGCCCTGGTCGCCGAGGCCTGCATGGACATCTTCGACGAGGAGCGGCTGGAGATCTGCCCGTGGGCGCTGCGCGAGGGAGTGATCCTGGAGCGCATCGACAAGCTGGGTCCGGCCGAACCGTCGTGACCGCGCCGAGCAGCAGGCCGAGCAGCCGGCCGCGGATCGGGCTGTCCAGCGTGTCGGTCTACCCCGAGTCCACCGCGCACGCCTTCGGCTATGCCGCCGACCTGGGGTATGAGTCGGTCGAGGTGATGGTCGGGGTCGACGGGATCTCCCAGCAGGTGAGCGCGGTCCACAGCCTCGCCGAGCACCACCAGGTGCCGGTCAGCGCAGTGCACGCGCCGTGTCTGCTCTTCACGCAGCGGGTCTGGGGGACCGAGCCGTGGGGCAAGCTGGAACGCTCGGCGGCGATGGCCCGCGCCGTCGGCGCCGAAGTCGTCGTCGTCCATCCTCCGTTCCGGTGGCAGCGGGAGTACGCGCGTGACTTCGTCAACGGCATCGCGGCGCTGGAGAACTCCAGCGGCATCGCCTTCGCCGTGGAGAACATGTACCCATGGCGCGCCACCTCGCGCCGCGGGATGCAGATGTACCAGCCAGGGTGGGACCCCTCCACCGAGCCGTACGCCAACACCACGATCGACCTCTCCCACGCTGCGATCGCCCGGTCGGACCCGATCGAGATGGCCCGGCGCCTGGGGCCGCGGCTGCGTCACGTGCACCTGACCGACGGCACCGATTCGGCCAAGGACGAGCATCTGGTGCCCGGACGGGGACGGATCGGCGCCGCGGGGTTCCTCGAGCACCTGGCAGACGTCGGCTTCGACGGGGAGGTGGTGCTGGAGATCAACACCCGACGCTGTGCCGACCGCGCCGAGCGGGAGGCAGACCTGCGCGAGTCGCTGGAGTTCGCCCGCGCTCATCTGGAGGCGGCGGCGGAGCACTCGACTGAGCAGTCGCGATGAGCGAGACCCGCGCCCGAGGGCGACGCCGCGGCAGCCCGGACACCCGCGCGCTGATCCTGGACGCTGCCCGGGAACGGTTCGCCGCCGGCGGTTTCGCCGGTACGACGATCCGCGCGGTCGCACAACAGGCAGGTGTCGATCCGGCCCTGGTGCACCACTACTTCGGCACGAAGGACGAGCTCTTCGTGGCCTCGCTCGCGCTTCCGGTCGACCCGCGCGTGGTCCTTGCCGAGCGCTTGGCGGTGCTCCCGGACGGAGGTGGCGAGCCGGATGATCCGGCAGGAGGTCCGGGTGGACGGATGCTGCGGGCGATCCTCTCCGTCTGGGACGACCCCGAGCTGCAACCGGGTCTGGTCGCTGCAGTGCGTCGCTTCCTGGAACCCGGGGGTGAGGAGCTGGTGCGCTCCGGGTTCGTGCCGGTGGTGCTGGTCCCGCTCGGGGAGCTGCTCGGCGTCGAGGAGCCCGAGCGGCGGATGCCGCTGGTGGCCACCCAGGTCTTCGGTCTGGTGATCGGGCGCTACCTGGTCGGTCTGGACCCGGTGGCGGGCATGCCGGCCGACGAGGTCGTCGCGACCTTTGCCCCGACGCTCGACCGCTACTTGGTGGGTGACCTTCCCTAGATGTTCTGACCACGGACGTTAGGTACGGCGGGTCGTCAGGGTGAGAGTGGTCTCTGGATCACTCTCACCCTGACGACTCGGGTGTCTTGCCGGATTCCACCGCGAGGCGCATTATTCATTACATGGTGAATTCTTCGGCGGTGGTCGAGCTCCGGGATCTGCAGGTGGTCCGCGGCGGACAGGTCGTCCTGGACGGTCTGGATCTCGCCGTTCACGCCGGTGTCACCGGGCTGCTCGGACCTTCGGGTTGCGGCAAGTCGACCCTGCTTCGTGCGGTGGTCGGCGTGCAGCGGATCGCCGGGGGGACGGTCACCGTCCTCGGACACGAGGCGGGGAGCCCACCGCTGCGCACCAGGGTCGGCTACATGACCCAGGCCAGCAGCGTGTACGACGACCTGAGCGTCGGCGAGAACCTCCGCTTCTTCGCCCGCGTGCTGGGCTGCGGCGCCGGGTCGGTCTATTCGGCGATCTCCGCCGTCGACCTGACCGCCCAGCGCGACCAGGTGGTCGGTCGGCTCAGCGGCGGCCAGCGCTCGCGCGTGGGTCTCGCGGTGGCGCTCCTCGGCGCCCCCGACCTCCTGGTCCTCGACGAGCCGACGGTGGGACTCGATCCGGTGCTGCGCCGCGACCTGTGGGACCTGTTCCACCGACTGGCGGCGGACGGCACCGCGGTCCTGGTCTCCAGCCATGTGATGGACGAGGCCGACCGGTGCGACCGGCTGATGCTGATGCGCGAGGGCCAGATCCTCGCCCACGACAGTCCGGCCGCGATCAAGGCCAGCACCGGCTCGACTGACATCGAGACCGCGTTCCTCGCGCTGGTCGGGAGGGACGCGGCATGAACACCCACCGCCCGAGCACCCACGCCCCGAGCGTTCGGGTCACCGGAGCCATCGCGACCCGCGTGCTGACCCAGCTGCGTCGCGACCACCGGACCCTGGCGATGCTGCTGGTGCTGCCCTGTCTGCTGCAGGCACTGCTGTGGTGGGTCTTCTCCGACCAGGGTGCGATCTTCGACCGGATCGGGCCGGCGTTGCTGGCCATCTTCCCGTTCTTCGTGATGTTCCTGGTGACCAGCGTGACCACCTTGCGGGAACGCTCGAGCGGCACCTTGGAGCGGCTCTTCACGATGCCGATGCAACGACTCGACTTCCTGCTCGGCTACGCGATCGCGTTCGGGCTCGTCGCCGCGGTCCAGGCCCTGCTCGCGGTCGGGGTTTCGGTCGGACTGCTCGATCTCGATGTCCGCGGCCCGGTGTGGCTACTGGTCGTGGTCGCGGTCGCCGACGCCGTCCTCGGCACCGCGCTCGGTCTCTTCGTCTCCGCCTTCGCCCGGACCGAGTTCCAGGCCGTCCAGTTCCTCCCGGCCGTGGTGGTCCCCCAGATCCTGCTGTGCGGCCTGCTGGTGCCCCGCGATCAGCTGCCTCGGGTGCTGGAGATCGCCTCCGACGTGTTGCCGCTCTCCTACGCGGTCGATGCGATGACCGAGCTGACCGTGAGCACGGCGACCGGCGAGGTCTGGCGCGACGTCGGCATCGTGGTCGGCTTCGCCGTGGCCTGTCTGGCGCTGGGAGCGGCGACCCTTCGGCGTCGTACTGAGTGAGGCCGGAGCGCCGACCGGCCCGTCCGTCGCGTCCCGCCGCGGTGCCGTCTCGTCGCGATGGCGGGCGACCTGACATCCTTCGTGACGTCCCCGACCTCCACGAAGCGAGCAGAACCATGAGCGAGACCGCGGCACGCACCGCCCTCATCGGCGCCGGTGTGATGGGAGAGACGATCCTGGCGGGGCTGATCCGAGCGGGTCGCGCGCCAGCGGACCTGCTGGTGGGGGAGAAGCGGGCAGAGCGGGCCGAGGAGCTCACCGAGCGGTACGGCGTCGAGGTGGTCGCGAACCTGTCCGCCGCCGAACGGTCCGACGTCGTCGCGCTCGTGATCAAGCCTCAGGACATGGTCGACGTGCTCGACGAGATCGCCCCGGCGCTGCGCTCCGGTCAGCTGCTGATCTCACTGGCCGCCGGCATCACCACGGAGCTGATCGAAGCCCGGATCCCCGAGGGTGTCGCCGTGGTCCGGGTGATGCCGAACACCCCTGCCCTGGTCGACCAGGGCATGGCAGCGATCTCTGCGGGCACGCACTGCACCGACGCACAGCTGGCGGAGGCCGAAGCGCTGATGGCCTCGGTGGGCCGCGTGGTGCGTGTGCCGGAGAAGCAGCAGGACGCGGTCACCGCGATCAGCGGCTCCGGCCCGGCCTACGTCTTCCTGGTCGCCGAGGCGATGATCGAGGCGGGCGTCCACCTCGGGTTGCCGCGGGCGACCGCCCACGAGCTCGCGGTGCAGACCCTGCTCGGCTCCGCGACGATGCTCGCCGAGACCGGGGAGCACCCGACGGTGCTGCGCGAGCGGGTGACCTCGCCTGCCGGCACCACAGCCGCCGCATTGCGCCAGCTCGAGGATCACGGAGTGCGGGCTGCGTTCCTGGCCGCGCTGGAGGCTGCCCGGGACCGCTCCGAGGAGCTCGCTGGCGGCTGAGAGATCGCACGGATGCGACGCGCAGCACCCGGCGTCCCCTGCCCGCGCGATCTCTGAGCCGACCGGCTCAGATTCGGCGCGACCGCGTCGGGGTCCAGTCGAGGTCGACAAGGCGACGTACCCGAGTCCGCACGTTGCCGTGCCGGGCCGGGTCGTGCCATCCGTGTCGGTCCAGCCAGACCGCGTGCAGTCCCGCCCGTTCGGCACCGTACACGTCGTTGGTCAGGGAGTCGCCGACCATCGCGCACCGGGAAGGCTCGACGCCGAGTGAGGCGCATGCGGCGTGATAGGAGCGCCGGTCGGGTTTGGAAGCCGGCAATTCGGAGGAGGCGAAGACCGGCACCCCCAGCTCCGCCAACCCGGTACGACGCAGCTTGCTCTCCTGGATCCCCTGCTCGCCGTTGGTGAGGATGCCGACGGCGAGGCCCGCGGCCCGTGCGGCACGAATTGCCTCGGCCGCGTCGGCGAAGGCGCGCCACGCGGAGCGGTAGTAGTCCAGGAACCCCGCGAACGTGTCGTCGGCGAGCGTGTCGTCAGCCAGGTCCCACCCGGGCAGGAAGGCGCGGATCCGGACCCGGCGCTGCTCGGTGTGGGTGATCTCGCCGCGCTGGGAGCGCTCGTAGTGGCGGGCCTCCAGGGCGAACCAGCGGTCCACGTGCTGCTCGAGACCCGCCGGATCGTCGGCCAGCCCGAGCCCGGAGAGCCAGGCCCGCAGTCCGCGCTCGGCCGCGCCGCGGTGGTCCACGAGCGTGTCGTCGAGGTCGAAGAGCACCGCCTCGACGGGGCCCGGGATCACCATGCTGCGGAGTCTGTCAGCAGGTTCCGACGCAACGGGCGCGGGGTGAACCACGCCCTCGAAGGCGGCCCCCGAGGCGTCTGGGACCCGTCCCTGCTCCACGGGGGTCTTTGGTCCTGGTCAAGCCGACACGCCGAAATCTCCAAAGTTCCAGTGGTCTACCCCTTCCCCACTGGTCACAGCAGGCCCTATTCTCACGCAAAGGCGTCCGGACGATCACTGCTGGGGAAGGCGGTGGCGGACGCTCAGAAAGCGTGGTTGACCATGGCTCCTTCGTCGCGAGAGCGTCCCGAGTCCTTGCCGGACCCCAAATTCCTGACCATCGCCGAGGTGGCCACGATGATGCGGGTGTCCAAGATGACGGTGTACCGGCTGGTCCACGGGGGCGACCTGCCGGCCGTGCGGGTGGGCCGTTCGTTCCGCGTGACCGAGGACGACGTCAACGAATACCTGCGCAAGAGCTTCTACGACGCCGGGTGAGATCCCTCGGCGACGCCCTGACCGGAGGTAGCGGGATCGCCGCGAGCCCGGTCGGGGCGGTCCGGCGGTCCTCAAGGTCGTACTGATTCACCGACCTCCTGCGCCTGCCAGTACGCTGGGCGGGTCCGCCGACCGCCGTCGGTGGACTCGTTCGTGAGACCCGGGCACGAGTCCGGGGTGGAGGTTCCCAGTGGGTTCTGTCATCAAGAAGCGCCGTAAGCGGATGGCGAAGAAGAAGCACCGCAAGCTGCTGAAGAAGACGCGCGTGCAGCGGCGCAAGCTCGGCAAGTAAGAGCGCCTTCTCGGTCAGGTGTGATGGGCGCCGGTCGTACCGTCCTGATCACCGGGGTCTCCCGGGACCTCGGACGTACTTTCGCGCGGCGGCTCGCCTCGGCCCCCGGGGTCGACCGCGTCTTCGGCGTGGATGTGATCCCGCCTCGCGGCGACATCGGTGACGTGACATTCGTCCGGGCCGACATCCGCAACCCGGTGATCGCCAAGGTGATCGCCAAAGAGGACGTCGACACCGTCGTCCACATGAGTGTCATCGCCACCCCCGGCAGCGCCGGCGCGCGAGGCACCATGAAAGAGCTGAACGTCATCGGGACGATGCAGCTCCTCGCCGCCTGCCAGAAGGCGGAGTCGGTGCGTCAACTGGTGGTGAAGTCCTCGACCACGGCGTACGGCGCGAGCAGCCGCGACCCGGCCATGTTCACCGAGGACATGCAGCCCCGGCGCGCGCCGCGCACCGGCTACGCCAAGGACGTCGCCGAGGTCGAGGGTTATGTGCGCGGGTTCGCCCGCCGCCGCCCGGACGTCGCAGTCACCCTGCTGCGCTGCGCCAACGTGATCGGGCCCGAGGTGCTCAGCCCGCTCACGTCCTACCTGCGGCTGCCGGTGATCCCGACCGTGCTCGGCTTCGACCCTCGGCTGCAGGTGTTGCACGAGGACGACCTGCACCGCGTCCTGCAGCACGCGGTGCAGGAGGGCGTGCCGGGCACCTTCAACATCGCCGGCGCGGGCCTGCTGGTCCTGTCCCAGGCGCTGCGCCGCCTGCAACGCCCCAGCGTCCCACTGCCGTCCTTCGCGGTAGGCACGATGGGCTCGGCGCTGCGCCCCACCCGCAAGGCCGACCTCTCGCCGGAGCTGCTCGCCTTCCTCACCTATGGCCGCGGCGTAGACACCGGCGCGATGCGTGAGGTCCTCGGCTTCGATCCGACCTACTCCACCGAGCAGGCCTTCGCCGAGTTCGGCACGACGCTGGCCCCGGCCGGGGGACGTGCCGACCGGGTGCTCGGAGCTCTCGCCTCGCGTCTGCCCGACGTGCAGGAGACGTCCCGGCGACCGGCCGCCGCTGACGGGTCCCTCTCGATCGCCGGCAGCGAGGCGTGAGCGAGATGGGCGACGCAGAGATCATCCCGATCGGTACCGGCGGCCGTCCTGGGCGCGGCACCGGCAAGAAGCCCTCCAGCGCCGCCCGCGGCCTGGCGCCCAACGCCAAGCGCAAGTCGTCCCCGCCGCCTGAGGAAGTGCCGCCGGCCGGGGAGGAGTACGTCGCTCCCGCGCCGGCGGACGACGAGGAGGCCCCGGTCTCGTCCGCCCCGGTCTCCAGCGAGCAGCCCGAACAACCCGAGCAGCCCGAGCAGCCTGAGCAGCCCGAGCAGCCCGAGCAGCCCGGCGTCGTACCGGAGTCGCCGCGGGTGTCGGTCCATGAGCCGCACGGGATTCCGGCCGGTGACTGGCTGGCCGCGTTCCAACACGCCAGTCGGGAGCTCTTCGGAGATCAGTGGGAGCCGCAACTGGCACGCTTCCTGGCCTTCCTCCGTCGCCGGATCTCCGGCGACTACTCGGTCGACGAGTACGGCTTCGACGCCGAGATCACCGAGAAGTTCTTCATGGCAGCGCTGCGGCCGATCGCTCGGAAGTGGTTCCGGATCGAGATCCGCGGTGCCGAGAACATCCCCGCCGAGGGTGGTGCCCTGGTGGTGTCGAACCACTCGGGGACGATCCCGGTCGACGGGCTGATGACGATGGTCTCCATCCATGACGCCACCGGCCGTTACCTGCGCCCGCTCGGCGCCGACCTGGTCTTCCGGCTGCCGTTGGTCGGCTCGGTCGCTCGCAAGGGTGGCGCCACGCTCGCCTGCAGCGAGGACGCGGAGCGGATGCTGCGTGGCGGAGAGCTGGTCGGCGTCTGGCCCGAGGGGTTCAAGGGCATCGGCAAGCCCTACTCCGACCGCTACAAGCTGCAGCGGTTCGGACGCGGAGGATTCGTCTCGGCCGCGATGCGCACCGGCGTCCCGATCATCCCGCTGTCGCTGGTCGGCGCCGAGGAGATCTACCCGTTGGTCGGCAACATCCCGTCGCTGGCCCGCCTGCTCGGCGTGCCCTACATCCCGATCACGCCGTTCTTCCCGCTGCTCGGCCCGCTGGGGCTGGTCCCGCTGCCGTCGAAGTGGCTGCTGGAGTTCGGCGAGCCGATCCGCACCGACGAGTACGACGACGGCGCCGCCGACGACCCGATGCTGGTCTTCAACGTGACCGACCAGGTGCGGGAGACGATCCAGCACACGCTTTACAGCCTGCTGATGGAGCGCGGCTCTGTCTTCGGCTGAGGAGCTCGCTGGGGTAGCTGAGGACCGCAGGCGGTAGTTTCCCCGCTTCAGCGGGGAAACTACCGCCTAACCCACGAAGCTTTCCGCGCGAAGCAGGAGTTTTCTGGCGGGAGCGGCGTCAGCCGCCGAGGCCGAGCAGCCCGACGACCCCACCGAGGAGTCCCTTCTCCTCGCCGTTGGCGTCGTTGCCGTCATCCAATCCGAGGCCGCGGGTGAGCGAGCGGACGGTGTTGCCGAGCAGACCGTCGTCGGGGTCGTCGGGGTCGTCGCTGAGCGGGCCCAGCGGCTCGTCCTTCTCCTCGTCCTCGGTGCCCTGGCCGCCTCGGGGACCCTTCGGGTCGGTCGTGCTCCCGGCGTCGGGGTCGTCCCTCTCGGTGGTCCCCGGCGGCCGGATCGTCTCCCCGGCGGCGAGGTCCTTCTCGGTGATCTCAGGGATGTCGACGAGCGTCGGGTCCTCGCGCTGCTCGGCTGGCGATTGCAGCGAGCGCGCAGTGATCTCGGGCAGCTGGGTCAGCAGGTTGCTCGCGCAGTCCGGACACAGGTTGTAGGCGTCGCTGTCGATCTGCGCGAGCATCTCCGCGGTCGAGATCAGTGCCGGACGGGCGTCGTCGGGCAACGACTCGTTGAGTGCGGTGAGGCGGCTGAGGCTGCGGTCGCTGAAGGCGCGCAGGCTGCTGATGCCAGTCGGGTCGCCGTTGGCGTCGTACTCGTCGGTGGCGAGGCGGGCAGCCTCGCTGGTCTGGCGGTCGAAGTCCTCGAGCGTGCGGTTGATCGCATCGGCGTCGGACTCGGCTCGTGCCGCCAGCTCTTCGACCTCGCCCAGCCGGACCTCGGCATGCTCGATCAAGGTGCTCGCCCGACTCGCGTCGTCGCGAGCGAGGTTGGTCTCGGCATTCTCCATGGCGCGCTTGACCGGGTAGAGCACGTCGCCGGGCAGCGAGCCCTGCGAGGCCATCGCCATCGAGCCGGTCGCGGCGACGACGGCGAACCCGCCGAGGGCGACCGCCAAGCGACGCTCACCCGCGCCGCGACGCTGCGCCGGCGTCAGACGCCGGGCGGTGGCGTCGTCGATCGCCGGACGCTCCTGGCGCTGTGCGGCCGCGACCAACTGGGTGCGCAGATCCGCGACGAACTCCGCGCGGGCCTCGACCTCGGGCACTGCACGCAGGGAGCCCACGACCTCGAGGAGGTCGTCGTACCGGTCGGTGGAGGCGCGGGGGGCGCGACCGCTGACCAATGCGTCGAACTCCTCGGCGCGGCGCATCTTCGCGGAGCCCATCATGACGCTCGTCCTCGTTGTCCACCTGTGCACGGATCCTGGTGCCCGTCCAACGACGCCGCGCGGCGGGAGGTTACGCGTGCGGTGGTGTGATCTGCGCCCCGCGATCGGCGCGCCGTGACACCGGTCGGGCCGATCATCGGACCCCCTCCGGCATCAGCTTGGCGAGGTTGCGGACGCCGCGCAGCTGCAGCTGCTTGATCGCGCCGTCGCTGCGGCCGAGCGCCGCGGCGGTCTCGGCGATGCTGAGACCTTGCAGGAACCGCATCACCAGGCAGTCGCGCTGCTCGTTGGGCAGCTGCTTGAGCGCGTCCAGCAGGATCTCGTTGGTCAGGTTGGCGAGTACCGCTGCCTCGGGTCCCTCGGTGGAGGCGTCGTGCTGCCCCATGTCCTCGGTGGCGGTCTCGAGCCGGGTGCGCCCGGCCTTGAAGTGGTCGGTGGCCAGGTTGCGGGCGATGGTCATCAGCCAGGCGCCGAAATCCTTGCCCTGCCACCGGAACGACGACATGTTCCGCAACGCTCGGAAGAAGGTCTCCGAGGTGAGGTCCTCGGCGGTCTGCACGGCGCGGGTCCGGTAGTAGAGGAACCGGTAGACCGAAGGCTGGTAATGGTCGTAGAGCAGGCCGAACGCGTCCGCGTCGCCGCCGCGGGCCAGCTCGACCAGACCGATCAGCCGCTCGCGCTCCTCGGCGGTCTGCTCCGAAGAGGCAGCCTGGTCGGAATCGTCGCGGTCGTCGCGGTCGTCGCGGTCGTCGCGGTCGTCGTCGGGTCGCCGCGTGGTGGGTCCGGCTGCCTCGGTCTGGAGCCGATCGCCGGCGACGTGAGTCGCGGGGCCGGCTGCCATCGCCAGAAGCCCCGCCGGGGAGGAGGGGACGAGCACGGCCAGGACGGCAGCACGCAGCGCGTCGACTCCGCGCTCGATGTCCCGCTCCCATGCCATACCAGGACCCTCCCTCAAGCTCCCGCGAGGGATCTTACGGCGGAATCGTGGGCTGCGACACCGAACGCGGCATGTGAGACGCGATGTCGCAGGATGGCCTGGGGAGGGGTGGGCAGTTTCTCCGGCCGGCCGGAGAAACTGGCGCCGGTCACAAGGAACTCCGTGTGTCCGGCGCCGGATTCACCGGCCGGCCGGTGAATCCGGCGCCGGACACAGGGCGCGGTCAGCGCCCCAACCGACGAGCCTGCCGTCGTACGACGGCTGCGGCGACGGTTGCGCCAGCGGCCGCCGAGACCCCGATCATCCCGATCCGGGCAGCCTTCCGGCCGGTTCGGTAGTCGTGGATCCGCCAGCCGTGCTCGCGGGCGTGGTGGCGCAGCTTGGGGTCCGGGTTGATCGCGCAGGGGTCGCCCACCAGGCCCAGCATCGGCAGGTCGTTGGCGGAGTCGGAGTAGGCCGAGCAGACCGCCAGGTCCAGCCCCTCGCGCTCGGCGAGCGCCTGCACCGCCACCGCCTTCGCCGGCCCGTGCAGCATGTCTCCGACGAGCTTGCCGGTGTAGACGCCGTCGACGTGCTCTGCGACGGTGCCGAGCGCGCCGGTGAGGCCGAGCCGGCGGGCGATCAGCGAGGCGATCTCGATCGGCGCCGCGGTCACCAGCCACACCCGTTGTCCCTGGTCCAGGTGCATCTGGGCCAGCGCCCGAGTGCCCGGCCAGATGCGGTGCGCCATGGCCTCGTCGAAGATCTCCTCGCCGAGCTCCTCCAGCTCGGTCACCGTGTGCCCGGCGATGAACGCCAGCGCGGAGTTGCGGGCGTCGGCGACGTGTTCGGGGTCCTCGATGCCCGCGACGCGGAAGTACGCCTGTTTCCAGGCAGCGCCGACGATGTCGCGGGTGGTGAAGAACTTGCGGCGATACAGGCCGCGGGCGAGGTGGAAGATGCTCGCGCCCTGCATGACCGTGTTGTCGACGTCGAAGAACGCCGCGGACCGCGGGTCCTGCGGCGTGCTGAGCGCGGTCTCGACCTCGGCCGCCGCGGCAGCCGCCTCGCCGGCCAGGGTGGAGCGCGACTGGAGATCCGGGCGACGCGAACGGTCGGAGGGCGACATGGCGTCAGCGTAGGAGATCCGGCCAGACGGTGGTGGCGTGTGGAGTCAGCTCTTCCCAGCAGATCTCCGACCGGGGCCGGCCCGTAGGATCACCCCATGTCTGCGCCAGCAGCCCCGGACGTCGCCGCCCTCGTCGCGGAAGCCGCCGCCGACCTGCCCTCCTCCCTCGCCGTGGTCGAGACCAGCGGGCGCGGGGTGACCTGGTCCGAGCTCGACGCAGAGGTCTCCAGGGTGGCGACGGGGCTCGGTCGCGCCGGGATCGTCGCCGGCCACCGGGTGATGCTGGCGCTCGGCAACCGGATCGAGTTCGTCACCGCCTATCTCGGCGTGCTGCGGGCCCAGGCGGTGGCGGTGCCGGTCAACCCCGGCTCGGCCGTTCCGGAGCTGGCCCGGATGATCGACGACTCCGGGGCACGGCTGGTCGTCGCCGACGCTGCCACCGTGGACGCGGTCCGCGCGGCGCTGGCGATCGCGGGGTCGCGCGGCAACGGCACCGGTGAGCCCGGCACCGGTGAGCCCGGCACTGGTGAGCCCGGCACTGGTGAGCCCGACACCGGTGAGACCGGCACCGGTGAGACCGGCGCTGCGCACTCGCCGGGGTGCCGGCTGGTCCTGGTCGAGGGTGACGGGGCGGCCGTCGTCGGCCCCGACGAGACCACCTTCCACGCGCTGCGCGACGTCGAGCCGGAGTCCGTGCCACCGCTGCCCGATCCGGAGAAGCTGGCGGTGCTGCTCTACACCAGCGGCACCTCGGGCGAGCCCCGTGCCGCGATGCTCAGCCACCGGGCGCTGTTGGCCAACGTGGCGCAGGTCGCCGGGGTCGAGCCGCCGATGATCCGCGGGGACGACGTGGTGCTGGGGGTGCTCCCGTTGTTCCACGTCTACGGCCTCAACGCGGTCCTGGGCGGTGTGATCAGCCATCGCGCCAAGCTGGTCCTGGCGGACCGCTTCGACCCCGAGGGCACGCTCGACGTGATCGAGGACGAGGCGTGCAGCGTGGTGCCGGTGGCGCCGCCGGTCTTCGCCCACTGGCTCGGCATGGAGGCACTTGCCGAGCGTCTCGGTCCGGTGCGAATGATGCTGTCGGGCTCCGCTCCGCTCTCGGCGGAGACGGTGCAGGCCTTCGAGGCGGCCGGTGAGGTGCCGGTGCACCAGGGCTACGGATTGACCGAGGCGGCACCGGTGGTGACCACCACGCTGCGCTCGGCCGACCCCAAACCGGGATCGGTCGGGGCTGCGCTGGACGGCATCGAGCTGCGCCTGGTCGACGATTGGGATCGCCCGTTCCCCGCCGACGCCGGTGACGACCCGGGTCAGATCCAGATCCGCGGTGCCAATCTGTTCAGCGGCTACTGGCCTGACGGTGCCGACGGGCCGGATCCCGACGGGTGGTGGTCCACCGGCGACGTCGGCTTCCTCGACGCCGACGGCGACCTGTTCCTCGTCGACCGGGTCAAGGACCTGATCATCGTCTCCGGCTTCAACGTGTACCCGTTCGAGGTGGAGTCGGTGATCGCCGAGACCCCCGGCGTGCGTGCCGCCGCGGTGGTCGGCGCCCCCGACCGGCTGACGGGTGAGGCAGTCGTCGCGTACGTCGTACCCGAGGCCGCCAGTGAGCCCGCCGCGGTCATCGACGCGGTCAGCGCGCGGTGTGCCGCGCAGTTGGCCGGCTTCAAGCAGCCGACCCGGGTCGAGGTCGTCGAGGCGTTGCCACGGACCGTGACCGGCAAGGTGCGCAAGGGCGTCCTGCGTGGCGTGGCGCGCAGGAGCCGGGACGGTCTGCTGTGACCGTGTTTCGGGTACGGCGAGGGGCGCGCCCCGAGGCGCACGGGGACCCGCGACGATGACCGCCGAGCCTCGGGTGACGGTCTACTCCCGGCCCGGCTGTCACCTCTGCGAGGAGGCGGTCGTGGTGGTCGCCGCCGTCTGTGCGGAGCTGGGCGAGTCGTTCCAGGAGGTCTCCATCGACGGCGATGCCGACCTCGAAGCGCGCTACGGGCACGAGATCCCGGTGACTCTCGTCGACGGGGCACAGCACGACTTCTGGCGGGTCGACCCCGATCGTCTGCGGCGCGCGTTGCGCCCCGCGGAGCCCCGAGGGAAAGCCCGTCCGGGCGTGCGTGCGGACCGTTGGCTGCGGCGGCGTCGTACCTAGGGCGTGGCTCGTTATCCGGCGTCGTCGCGAGCGGGCTTTCGAACCGATCTGGCAAGGCGGGGACGCGACGGCATGCTGGATCGCACGTCGAGCGGCCCCAACGCAGCCAGATCGGGAGCGAAAGTCCGCGCAGCAGGCGGTGGATAAGGAGCCACGCCCTAGTCGTAACGCACCCCGCCGTCCCCGGCACAGCCGGCCTGTTCTAGCGTGGATCGGGCGCGAACTCCAATTTTGTTCGCCCGTTCACAAACTCCTACAGTGATTCCGCCGCGCCCGGACCGGTGCGGCTGGAAAGTGGAGCTGTGAGCGCACGGAGTTCGAGCGAAGCCGCCCGGGTCATCCCGGAGGCCACGGTCGCCCGCCTGCCTGTCTATCTGCGGGCGCTGACCGGTCTGGCCGAGAGCGGCATCCGGACGTGTTCGAGCGAGGACCTGGCCTCCGCCGCCGGGGTCAATTCCGCCAAGCTCCGCAAGGACCTGTCCTACCTGGGCAGCTACGGCACCCGCGGCGTCGGGTACGACGTCGACTACCTGCGCTACCAGATCGCCCGCGAGATCGGGGTGACCCAGGACTGGCCCGTGGTCATCGTCGGGATCGGCAACCTGGGGCACGCCCTGGCGAACTACTCCGGCTTCCGCAGCCGCGGGTTCCGGGTGGTCGCGCTGCTCGACGCCGACGCGAGCGTGCACGGCAAGAAGGTGGCCGGCATCGAGGTCCGGCCGTTCGCCGACCTCGAGTCGATCGTGCGTGACGACGCGGTCGCCATCGGTGTCATCGCCACCCCCGCAGCGGCCGCGCAGGACGTGGCGGACCGGATGGTCGGCGTCGGCATCACCAGCATCCTCAACTTCGCGCCCGGCGTGATCGCGGTCCCCGACGGCGTGGACGTCCGCAAGGTCGACCTCTCCATCGAGCTGCAGATCCTCGCCTACCACGAGCAGCGCAAGGCCGGCGGCGGCCAGGTCGAGCCGGCCGAGGCCGCGCACGGCGCCGACGGAGGTGCCGCATGAGCGTCCTCGTGGTGGGGATCTCCCACAACTCCGCGCCCGTCGCGCTGCTGGAGCGGGTCGCACTCGACGACTCCGGCGTGCAGAAGCTGATCGCCGACGCGGCCGGCGGTGACCACGTCAGCGAGGCGACGGTCATCTCGACCTGCAACCGGCTGGAGATCTACACCGAGGTCGACCGGTTCCACGGCAGCATCGAGCAGCTCTCCCGGCTCCTGGTCGAACGAGCCGGCTCCACGACCGAGGCGATGCTGCCGCACCTCTACGTGCACTACGACGACGGCGCGATCTCGCACCTGTTCAAGGTGGCCGCCGGGATGGACTCGATGGCGCTCGGTGAGGGCCAGATCCTCGGCCAGGCCCGGGACGCGCTGCGCCGCGGTCAGGAGCTCGGCACGATCGGGCCCGCGCTCAACGTGCTCTTCCAGCAGGCGCTGCGGGTCGGCAAGCGGAGCCGAGCCGAGACCGGCATCGACCAGGTGGCGCCCACGCTGGTGACCGCCGCGCTGGCCGAGGTGGGCCGCTCCCTGCAGGTCGGGGACCCGGTGGCCGGCCGCAATGCAGTGGTGATCGGCGCTGGTGCCATGGCCGGCCTCGCCACCGCCACCCTGCGCCGGCTGGGCGCCGCACGCATCGCCGTGGTGAACCGCTCCACCGAGCGGGCCGAGCGTCTTGCCGAGCTCTACGACGGTGTCCCGCTGCCCCTGGACGACCTGGCTCGTGCCCTGGCCGACGCCGACGTGGTGATCAGCTGCACCGGAGCCGTCGGCGCGGTGCTCTCGGCCGACGACGTACGTGCCGCTCGCGGCGCGCGCACCGAGCCACTCGCTGTGATCGACCTGGCCCTTCCGCACGACGTCGACCCCCTGGTCGGAGACCTGCCTGGCGTGCACCTGGTCGGGCTGGCGGACCTGTCGACGGTGCTGCTCGGCGAGGAGGCTGCCGAGGAGGTCCACGAGGTACGACGCATCGTCGGCGAGGAGGTCACCGCGTTCCTCGCCGCTCGTCGTCAGGCCAGCGTCACCCCGACCGTCGTCGCGCTCCGCTCGATGGCGACGTCGGTCGTGGATGCGGAGATGACCCGCCTGGACAGCCGCCTGCCCGAGCTCGACCCGCAGGTGCGCGCCGAGCTGCAGCACACGGTGCGCCGGGTCGCCGACAAGCTGCTGCATGAGCCGACGGTGCGGGTCAAGGAACTGGCCAACGAGCAAGGCGCCGTCTCCTACGCCGCCGCGCTGGCCGAGCTCTTCGCCCTCGACCCCGAGGCGGTCGACGCGGTCACCCGCGCCGTCGGCGTCACCGACGACGGAGGTGACCGATGACCTCCACCACCCCGACCACGCTGCGGATCGGCACCCGTCGCTCCGCGCTGGCCACCACCCAGACCGGCCACGTGGCCGCCCTCATCGAAGAGCTCGGGATCGCCACCGAGCTGGTGGAGATCACCACCGACGGTGACCGCTCGCAGGCCGCCGGCACCCCGCTGGCAGGCTCCAGCAGCACCGGCGTCTTCGTCAGCGCACTGCGCGAGGCGCTGCTGGCCGGCGAGGTCGACGTCGCGGTCCACTCGCTCAAGGACCTGCCCACCACGCCGGAGCCGGGCATCGCCCTGGTCGCGATCCCGGTGCGGGAAGACCCCCGCGACGTGGTGATCGCCCGGGACGGGATGACGCTGGGCGAGCTGCCCGTCGGAAGCATCGTCGGCACCGGCTCCCCGCGCCGCGCCGCCCAGCTGCACGCGCTCGGACTCGGCGTCGAGGTGCGCGGCCTGCGGGGCAACGTGGACACCCGGATCGGCTACGTCACCTCCGGCGAGTACGACGCCGTCGTCCTCGCCCGTGCCGGCCTGGCCCGGTTGGGCCGCGCCGCCGAGGCGACCGAGGTGCTCGACCCGTTGCAGATGTTGCCGGCCCCCGGACAGGGTGCGCTGGCGATCGAGTGTCGCGCCTCCGACGGCGCGACCCGTGAGGCGCTCGCCGTACTGGACGACAAGGCCACCCGTGCCACCGTCCTGGCCGAGCGCAGCACCCTGGCCACCCTCGAGGGCGGATGCTCCGCCCCGATCGGGGCACTGGCCGAGGTGGCCGAGGCAGAGGAACCGGGGCGCCACGAACTGTGGCTGCGCGCGGTCGTCCTCTCGACCGACGGGGCCCTCGCCGTACGGAAGTCAGCTTCCGTGCTCCTGGCGGCGGACCCCGGCACGTGGCCGCAGGACGCGACCACGCTCGGGGATCGGTTGGCCACCGAGATGCTCGAGGACGGTGCCGACCGGCTGGAGACGCCTGCGCGCGACCAGCCGGACGGGGACGCCCCCGAGACGCAGGACCCGCACACGACCGCACGATCAGCAGAGGTGCATGACGCATGACGCGAGCTACGACAGCCAAGACGGCTGCCCCCGCCGACGCCCCCCAGATCACCCACGCCAGTGTCGCGTTCGTCGGCACCGGCCCCGGTGACCCCGAACTGCTGACAGTCCGCGCCGTCCAACTCATCACCGAGGCGGACGTGATCATCACCGAGGCGCCCGAGCACCACGCTCTGGTCGCGGCCCTGCGCGTCGACGTCGTCCTCGAGGCGGAGGAGGGCACCGAGGGCGGCCCGGAGATCCACGACGGCGGATTCGGTGAGGACGGCCAGCCGCTCACCCACGCCGCGCGCGCCAAGGTGGTCGTCAAGCACGCCAAGCGCGGCCTGCGGGTGGTCCGCCTGCTCGGCGGCGACCCCTTCCTCTACGCGTCGGGGCCGGAGGAGGCACAGGCGGTCTCCAAGGCCGGACTGCCGTTCGAGGTGATCCCCGGCGTCTCCTCGGTCTCCGCGGTCCCCGCCTACGCCGGTATCCCGCTGACCACCAAGGACCAGCGCGAGGTGGCCGTGGTGACCTGCGGTGACAAGGTCGACTGGAAGCGGTACGCCGACGCGCCGACCCTGGTGCTGCTCTCGGCCGTCGGTCAGATCGCCGACATCGCAGAGCAGCTCATCGCCACCGGCCGCTCGCCGCAGACCCCGGTCGCGATGACCCGGGTCGGCACCACCACCGAGCAGCACACGGTGACCTCCACCCTGGAGAACATCGCCGCCGACGCCCGCGCCGCCCGGGTCGCCCCGCCGGCGATCACCGTGGTCGGCAAGGTGGTCGGGCTGCGCGAGAAGCTCTCCTGGTTCGAGACCAAGCCGCTCTTCGGGTGGCGGGTCCTGGTGCCGCGCACCAAGGAACAGTCCGCCTCGCTGTCCAACCGCCTGCGTGGCTTCGGCGCGGTTCCCGAGGAGGTGCCGACCATCTCGGTCGAGCCGCCCCGGAACCCGCAGCAGATGGACAAGGCCGTCCGCGGCCTGGTCGAGGGCCGCTACGAGTGGATCGCATTCACCTCGGTCAACGCGGTCAAGGCGGTTCGGGAGAAGTTCGAGGAGTACGGTCTCGACGCCCGCGCCTTCTCGGGCCTGAAGATCGCCGCCGTCGGCGACAAGACCGCCCAGGCGATCGCCGCCTGGGGTCTGCGCGCCGACCTGGTCCCCACCGACCAGCAGTCCGCCGCCGGTCTGCTCGAGGTCTGGCCCGAGTACGACGAGCAGCTCGACCCGATCAACCGGGTCTTCCTGCCGCGCGCCGACATCGCCACCGAGAACCTGGTCGCCGGTCTGATCGACCTCGGCTGGGAGTGCGACGACGTCACCGCCTACCGCACCGTCCGGGCCGCGCCGCCGCCGGCGCCGACCCGCGACGCGATCAAGTCCGGCAAGTTCGACGCGGTGGTCTTCACCTCCTCCTCGACGGTGCGGAACCTGGTCGGCATCGCCGGCAAGCCGCACGCCTCCACGGTGATCGCCACGATCGGCCCCGCCACGGCCAAGACCGCCGAGGAACACGGCCTGCGCGTCGACGTGATGGCGGACAAGCCGGACGTCGAGGTCCTCGTCGAGTCGCTCGCCGCGTTCGGTGCCTCGCGCCGGGCGGCGTTGATCGAGGCCGGCGAGCCGGTCACCAAGCCGAGTGACCGCAAGCCGTCGGGGCGGCGCCGCAAGGCCTGACCGCTGCTGGGCCCGCGCTGCGGGTTTCACCGGCTGACCGGCGAAACCCGCAGACCTGTCAGCCAGAACCCGCACGACACGCCGATGCGCCTCGGCGTGTCGTGCGGGTTTTACCGGCTGACCGGTGAAACCCGCAGAGTGGAAGGATGGGATCCATGAGCGACATCGAGCGGCCCGTCGTACGTCCCCGACGGCTGCGGACCACGCCGGCGATGCGGGAGCTGGTCGCGGAGACCACGCTGGCGCCGTCCCAGCTGGTGCTGCCGGCGTTCGTCCGCGAGGGGGCCGAGGCGCCTCGCCCGATCGGCTCGATGCCCGGGGTCGTCCAGCACACCCGGGACACGCTGCGGAAGGCGGCGGTGGAGGCGGTGGAGGCCGGGTTGAAGGGGATCATGCTGTTCGGCATCCCCGAGGCGAAGGACGCCGTCGGCACCGGCGCCACCGACCCCGACGGCATCCTCAACCTCGCCATCGCCGACGTGGTCGCCGAGGTCGGCGACGAGCTCGTGGTGATGGGAGACCTGTGCCTCGACGAGTTCACCGACCACGGACATTGCGGGGTGCTCACACCCGAGGGCCGGGTCGACAACGACGCCACCCTCCTCCGGTACGCCGACATGGCCGTCGTCCAGGCCGAGGCCGGCGTCGACCTGGTCGGCCCCAGCGGCATGATGGACGGGCAGGTCGCGGTGATCCGCGACGCCCTCGACGCGGCCGGCCACAGCGAGACCGGCATCCTGGCCTACTCCGCGAAGTACGCCTCCGCCTTCTTCGGCCCGTTCCGGGAGGCCGTCGACAGCTCGCTGGAGGGTGATCGCCGCACGTACCAGCAGGACGGCCGGCGCAACGCCGGAGAGGGCGTGCGCGAGGCGCTTCTCGACATCGACGAGGGCGCCGACATCGTCATGGTCAAGCCCGCACTCGCCTATCTCGACGTGCTGCGCCGGGTCGCGGACGCCGCCGCCCCGCTCGGCGTGCCCACCGCGGCGTACAACATCTCGGGGGAGTACGCGATGGTCGAGGCGGCCGCCGAACGCGGCTGGATCGATCGGGAGCCGGCGATCGTGGAGACGCTGACCTCGATCCGGCGGGCCGGCGCGGACATCATCCTCACCTACTGGGCGACCGAGGCTGCCGGGCTCCTTCGCGGCTGACCTCTCACGACCACTCCGGACCGCTCCACACTCGGCCGCTCCAACCAGGCCGCTCCAACCAGACCGCTCCAACCAGACCGCTCCAGCCCAGGCCGCTCCACGCAGAAGGCCCCGGACCAATCGGTCCGGGGCCTTCGCGGTAGGTCGGGTGCGGTCAGTAGCCGTAGGAGGCCAGGCACTTGTCCCGCTTCTCCGCGTTCAGCAGGAAGGTGGTGCGGCACAGCGCTTCGCCGACAGCAGGGAGCAGCGCACCGAGCAGGCCGTTGACCACGTCCTCGACCGGCTTGACCACGTCGTCGAGCGGGGTCTTGGTGTCGGGGAGGTCGACCGGGTTGTTCTTGGTGCCGGGCAGACCCTTGTTGTCGTTGCTGTTGGCGCCGTTGTCGTCGTCGTTGTTCTGGTCGTCGGGCGTGGTGTCGCCGTTGCCGGTGTCACCGCCGTTGTCGCCGTCACCGGAGTCGCCGCCGTTGCCGCCGCCGTTGCTGCCGTTCGGGTCGTTGAAGACACCGGGCTCGTCGTCGCCACCGGTGGAGTTGTCGTCACCGGGGTTGTAGCTCTGGTCGCCCGGCACGATGTAACCGGCCGCGGTCGAGTTGTTCGGGACGGAGGTGTAGTCGCCCTCGAGGTAGGCGTCCATGATCCGCAGGACGAGGTCGACGTACTCCTGGTTGTTGTTGTAGCGGTAGACCGCCGCCCGCTGCCCCTTCGTGGTGGACAGGTCGTCGGAGCCGGAGCAGAGGTAGACCGAGGAGGCCAGGGCGGCGTCGTCGACGTCTTGGGGGTTGCGCTGGCCGTCGCCGTCGGCGTCCACGCCGACCACACCCCAGGTCTGCGGGATGAACTGCATCGGGCCGACCGCACGGTCCCACTTCGGGTCGTTGTCGTACTGACCGCCGTCGGTGTCGTGGACAGCCTGGGTCTTCTTCTTGCCGTTGAGCGGCTCACCGAAGATGCCCGGCTTGGCCAGTCCGTCGTCGTCGAGCACGTTGCCGCCGGTGCGACCGTGGTTGGACTCCACCCGGCCGATCGCGGCGACCAGCTGCCAGGTGAGCTTGCAGGAGGCATCGGCGGAGTTGATCACGCTCTCGGCGCGCTGGTAGGCGGCCAGCGCCGCCGACGGGATCTGGTTGGTGCTCGCTGCGGTGATGATGTCGGCGTCGTTGCCGTCCTCGAAACCCTCGACCGAGCCCGGGTTGGACATGCTGGCCGGGTCCTCGAACGACTCCTCCGGCACGCTGGTGCCGTCGGCCAGGCTGCCCGGCGCGGCGTTCTCCGCGGCCAGCATCGGGCCGGACGGGCCGCCGATCCCGGCGACGCTCGCGGTCCATGCGGTCGACAGCAGAGCCAGCGGAACGATGGTGGCAACTCGCTGCACGCGTCCCAGACGCTTCCTCGGCATCGCGTTCTCTCTCCCCTTTGTCCTGGTCCGCAGACAACCAGGTGGTCCTCACGCCCGATCCCGTACCGATCGTGCGTCGCCGTCCGCCTCCCACGGGTGCGGCGAAGGTTCCAACGAATAGTGACACACCGAGTTACGGGTGTCACACGAACGAGTTCCGCCGAATCGCGGCGCCCACGTGATAACGGCACGCTGACCTGCGCCTTCGTCGGTGCGGTCGGTGGCGTCCACATCGTGGGCGACGCCCGGACCGGCCATTTGACCGCCGATGGCGGTCGGTGCGAATTCAGGGTCCTTGGCCCGATCGGCGACAATGACGCGGTGACGCCCGAGCCAGATCCTCGCCGCGCCCCCGCACGACCCGTCGCCGCCTCCGAGCGGCTCTTCGCCCGGGGCCGCGCCGTCACCCCCGGTGGCGTGAACTCGCCGGTCCGAGCGTTCAACGCCGTCGGCGGCACCCCGCGCTTCATCGCCAACGCCCAGGGCCCGTGGCTGACCGACGTCGACGGCAACACCTACGTCGACCTGATCTGCTCCTGGGGGCCGATGCTGCTGGGTCATCAGCACCCCGCGGTCATCGAGGCGATCAACGCCGCCGTCTCCCGCGGCACGTCGTACGGCACGCCCACCGAAGGTGAGGTGGCGCTGGTCGAGGAGATCGTCGCCCGTACGCCGGTCGAGCGGCTGCGGTTGGTCTCCTCGGGCACCGAGGCGACCATGTCTGCGATCCGGCTGGCCCGCGGCTTCACCGGTCGCGACCTCGTGGTGAAGTTCGCCGGTTGCTACCACGGCCACGTCGACTCCCTGCTCGCCGCCGCCGGGTCGGGGCTGACCACCTTCGCGATCCCCGGCACCCCCGGCGTCCCGGAGTCCTCCACCGCGCTCACCCTGGTGCTGCCCTACAACGACCCCGAGGCGGTGCGGACCGCCTTCGCCGAGTACGGCGACCGGATCGCCTGCCTGATCACCGAAGCGGCGCCCGGCAACATGGGCGTGGTCCCGCCGGCCGAGGTGGACGGCGCGAGCTTCAACGCGTTCCTGGCCGAGACCTGCCGAGCCCACGGCGCGCTCTTCATCAGCGACGAGGTGATGACCGGCTTCCGGGTCTCCCGCTCCGGTCAGTGGGGCACCGACGGCGCACAGGAGGGCTGGGCGCCGGACCTGATGACCTTCGGCAAGGTGATGGGCGGCGGCCTGCCCGCTGCCGCGTTCGGTGGCCGCGCTGACGTGATGGCCGCGCTCGCGCCCGACGGGCCCGTCTACCAGGCAGGCACGCTCTCGGGGAACCCGGTCGCCACCGCCGCGGGCCTGGCCACACTGCAGGCCGCGACCGACGACGTCTACGCCCACCTGGACTCGGTCGCCGACACCCTGCGCGCGGGCGTCGCCGATGCCTTCACCGCCGCCGGTCTGCCCCACGTGATCCAGTCGACCGGGTCGATGTTCTCCGTCTTCCTGACCCCCGATGCCGCGCCCGTGGTCGACTTCGCCGGTGCCCAGCGCACCGACGTGGCGGCGTACGGGGCGCTCTTCCACAGCATGCTCGACCAGGGGGTGCACCTGCCGCCGTCGGCGTACGAGGCCTGGTTCGTCTCTGCCGCCCACGACGATCGTGCCGTGCAGGCCGTGCTCGACGCGCTGCCCGCGGCAGCCGAGGCGGCAGCGTCGGTCACCACCGCAGGAGGGAACCGATGAGCACTCCGGACACCTGGGTCCACCTGCTGCGCCACGGCGAGGTGCACAACCCCGACGGCATCCTCTACGGACGTCGCGACGGCTTCCACCTCTCCGACCGGGGCCGTGCGATGGCGCTGAAGGCCGCCGGCCACCTGGCCGACCGCGACATCACCGTGCTCCGCTCGTCGCCGCTGGAGCGGGCCCGGGAGACCGCGGCGCCGCTCGCGGAGAAGCTCGGCCTCGAGATCGGGGTCGAGGAGCGGGTCCTGGAGTCGACCAACCTGTTCGAGGGCAAGCGGTTCGCCGGCGGGGACAACGCGCTGCGCGACCCACGCACGTGGCGGCACCTCTACAACCCGTTCAAGCCGTCGTGGGGCGAGCCCTACCGGCAGGTGGTGGCCCGGATGCTGGCCGCGGTCGACGACGCCCGGCAGGCGGCCGAAGGGCACGAGGCGGTGCTGGTCTCTCACCAGTTGCCGATCTGGATCACCCGGCTGGCCGTGGAGAAGCGCTCGTTCCTGCACGACCCACGCAAGCGGCAGTGCACGCTCTGCTCGGTCACCTCGTTCGGCTTCACCGGCAGCGAGGTCACCCAGGTCGCCTACGCCGAGCCGGCGATCGACCTGATCCCGCGCGGCGACGTTGCGGCTCCGTTCTCGGCGGGTGACGCACCCGAGGAGCTCAAGCCGGAGGGGACGCCGCCGGAATGAGGCCCCTCAAGCCGCGTCTGCGTGCCGCGGGCGTGCTGGCCGCCGCGCTCGTGCTTACCGGCTGCTCCGACGTCGGTGGCACCGAGGGTGTCGAGTACGTCGCCGGCGACGGCCAGGTCATCGAGGTCGCCGCCGAGGACCGGGACGCACCGGTCGAGGTCAGCGGGACCACGATCCAGGACGAGCAGCTCGACCTCGCCGACCTGCGCGGCAAGGTGGTCGTGGTCAACATGTGGTGGTCCGGCTGCGGCCCGTGCCGCACCGAGATGCCGATGTTGGTCGAGGCGGAGTCCGAGCTCGCCGAGGACCACCCGGAGCAGACCGCCTTCGTCGGCATCAACATCCGCGACCTGGCCCCGGAGACCGCCGCTGCGTTCGAACGGGACCGCGGCGTCGACTACCCGTCGCTCTACGACCCAGGCTCCAAGACCCTGCTCGGCTTCGGCGACTACGCGCCCTACGCACCGCCGGCCACCCTGGTGCTCGACACCGACGGCAGGGTCGCTGCGCTGATCAACGGGCCGGTGCCGTCCAAGAGCACGCTGATCACCCTGGTCGACGACCTGCTGCCCGAGGACGGCGCAGGCGAGGACGGCGAAGACGCGAGCCGGGCGGACGAGAGCGGGGCGGACGACCCGGCATGAGTGAGTGGTTCGAGGCCCAGGCGTCGTCCGGGGCGCTGGTGGTCGCCGTACCGGTGGCGTTGGTCGCCGGGATCGTCTCCTTCTTCTCACCCTGCGTGATCCCCCTGCTGCCCGGCTACCTCTCCTACGCCACCGGTCTCTCCGGCGCGGACCTGGCCACCGGGAAGGCCTCGGAGCACCGCGGTCGGATGCTGGCCGGCTCGCTCCTCTTCGTGCTCGGCTTCGCCGTCGTCTTCGTCTTCGCCTTCACCGCCTTCGGCGGGATCGCGGCCCGGCTGCAGCAGTGGCAGGACGTGCTGACCGTCGTGCTGGGCGTGCTGCTGATCGTGCTCGGCCTGGTCTTCGCCGGTGCCGTGCCGTGGCTGCAGCGCGAGTGGCGGATCCACGCGATGCCGGGTGTCGGCCTGGCTGCGGCGCCGGTGATCGGCGCGCTCTTCGCCATCGGCTGGACCCCCTGCGTGGGGCCGACCCTGGCCGTCATCGCCAACCTCACCTACGCCGAAGGCGGTACGGCGACCCGCGGCGCCGTCCTCGGACTCTGCTACGCGATCGGGCTCGGTCTGCCGTTCGTGCTCGCCGCGGTCTTCTACGAGAAGGCGCTGCGCGGCCTGAAGTGGGTGCGCCGGCACCAGGTCTGGGTGATGCGGATCGGCGGCGGCTTCATGATCGCGCTCGGCGTCGCGATGGTCACCGGGTGGTGGGACCACCTGGTGCAGTGGGCGCAACTGCAGGTCGTGGACTACGGGGAGACGATCGTATGAGCACCCCACCACCCACGCAGACAGATGCCGACGCAGCCGAGGCGACGCAGGAGAAGAAGGCCCGGGAGCGGAAGCCGCAGCGCCGTGCGGGCGAGCTGAACGCCCGCGAGCTCGGGCGCTGGGCCTGGCGGCAGGTCACCTCGATGCGCACCGCGCTGGTGCTGCTGCTCCTGCTGGCGCTGGCCGCGATCCCCGGCTCGGTGATCCCGCAGTCCGGTGTGGACGCGCTCGGCGTCACGCGTTGGAAGGAGGAGCACCCCAAGCTCACTCCGATCTACGAGAAGCTCGACCTCTTCTCGGTCTACGACTCGCCCTGGTTCTCCGCGATCTACCTGCTGCTGGTGGTCTCGCTGGTCGGCTGCATCGTGCCGCGGCTCTTCGTCTACTTCCGGGCGATGCGGGCCCAGCCGCCGGCGGCGCCGAAGAACCTCACCCGGCTGCCCGAGCACACCACCTACCGCACCGACGCCTCGGTCGAGGACGTGCTGGCGAACGCGCGAGCGGTGCTCGGTCGACGCCACCGGCTTCGTCGTACCGAAGGGGACGGGGTGGACTCCGTCGCCGCCGAGCGCGGCTACCTGCGCGAGGCCGGCAACCTGCTCTTCCACCTCTCGATCCTGGTGGTGCTGGCCGGCTTCGCCATCGGCGGGCTCTTCGGCTACCAGGGCGGCGTGATCATCACCCAGGGCACCTCGTTCACCAACAACCTGACGCAGTACGACGACTTCAACCCCGGCGGGCTCTTCCGCACCGATCAGCTCGACGACTTCTGCTTCACCGTCGACGACTACCAGGACACCTGGCTGACCGAGGGGCCGCGCGCCGGCATGGCGATCGAGTTCAGCGCCGACCTGACCTATGAGGAGGTGTGCGGCTCCGGGGAGGAGAAGAACTACGACCTCCGGGTCAACCACCCGCTCGGCATCGGCAGCACCGACGTGTTCCTGATCGGCCACGGCTACTCACCGATCATCACCATCACCGACGGCAACGGCGACGTGGCCTGGACCGGCCCGCAGCCCTTCCTGCCCGAGGACTCCAGCTTCCTCTCCTTCGGAGTCGTCAAGGCGCCGGCGGCGAAACCCGGCCAGGTCGGCCTCGAGGGTGTCTTCTACCCGAGCTTCGACATGGTCGACGGCAACCCGGTCACGGTCTTCGGCGACGACCTCAACCCGACGCTCTCGATGCTCGCCTACACCGGTGACCTCGGCCTCGACGACGGTGTCTCGCAGTCGGTCTACGTGCTGGACAAGGACAACGCCGACCTGGTGGAGAAGGACGGCAAGCCGTTCCGCGTGGACCTCCAGCCCGGCGACACCGTCGAGCTGCCCGACGGGCTCGGCACGGTGAAGTTCGAGGGAGTCGAGCCGTGGGTGCGGGTGCAGATCAGCCAGACCCCCGGCAAGGAGGTCGCCCTGATCGGTGTCGTGCTGGCGCTGATCGGACTGTGCGCCTCGCTCTTCATCCGACCGCGTCGGGTGTGGGTGCGGGCGCGACCGGCGGCTGCCGATGGAGCGTCCGGTACGACGCCGGGTGACACCGACCCCGAGGACGGGGTCACAATGGGGGGCACGGTGGTCGAGGTCGCCGTACTGGACCGATCGGGCAATGCCGATGCAGGCGAGGTCCTCGACGACCTCGTCAAGAAGCTGCAGAAGGGTGCAGGGTGAGCGAGCAGTGAGCAACGCCGCGTGGGAGACGCTGAGCAACCAGGCGATCGGTGCCGCCGGCATCGTCTACTTCATCGCGCTGGTCGTGCACCTGGCCGAATGGGCCGCGGTGCGTCAGCCGAAGGAGAAGGCGACCGCGTCGAACGCGACAGCGACATCGGCCGGCACCGTCGGCGGTGACACGCTGGTCGTCGAGGAGACGGCCGTCGACGAGGACCGCAATGGCGAACGGGTCGCGTTCCTGGGGCGTCTCGGTGTGCTGCTCACCGCGATCGCGTGCGCGGTGCACTTCGTGGCGCTGGTCGGGCGCGGCATGGCTGCCGACCCCAACCGGGTGCCCTGGGGCAACATGTACGAGTTCACCATCTCCGGCACCTTCGTGGTGACCCTGCTCTACCTGGTGCTCTACAAGAAGTTCCACCTCGGCTGGATGGCGCCGCTGGTGCTGGTCTTCAACGTCTCGGTGCTGATGATCGCGGTGATCTGGTTGCACGAGCCGGTCGCTCCGCTGGCCGAGTCGCTGAACTCCTACTGGCTGGTCATCCACGTCGTCTCCGCGGTCATCGCCACCGGCGCCTTCACCCTCGGCGGCATCGCCTCGCTGATGTACCTGGTGCGGATGCGGGCGGAGAAGAAGGCCGCCGGCGCCCCACTGACCGGGTGGATGGGCCGCGTGCCCTCCCTGGTCGCGCTGGACCGGATCGCCTACCGGGTGCACGCCTTCGCGTTCCCCGTATGGACCTTCGCAGTGCTGATCACCGGCCCGATCTGGGCACACGAGGCGTGGTCGCGCTACTGGAACTGGGACCCCAAGGAGGTCTGGGCGTTCATCACCTGGGTCGTGTACGCCGGCTACCTGCACGCTCGCGCCACCGCCGGGTGGAAGGGCCGCAACGCCGCCATCCTGGCGCTGATCGGGATGGCGACCCTCTGGTTCAACTTCATCGGGATCAACTACTTCTCGACCTCCAGCCAGCACGCCTACGCCGGCGAGCGGCAGGTGCAGGTCGTGCACGTCAAGGCGCCCGGGGTCGACGTACCGCGGGCGGGCTTGGCGGCAGGCGCTCCGGGCTGATCCCTCTCCGGGCTGATCCCGCGCTGAGCGGGCCAAATGCTGCGCGCCAGGCGTCCTGCGTGTCAGTCAGTCGCCGGGCGGGTCGAGCCTCTTGCGGTCCAGGTCCCGAAGGAACTCCTCGTCGTCGTCGGGGGCCACCTGTCGGGGTGGCGGGGACTTCTTGAGTCGCGGGAGACCCGGTGAGTTCGGGCCGCGACGCCGCGGTGTCGCCGGCCGACCGCCCTGCCCGGGCAGCCCGCGCTCCTGCATCAATCGCACCGCGAGATACACCGCGAGCGCGACCACGAGGACCACGAGCAAGACCTTCATCCTCCAAGAGTAGGTCGCCCCTGGATGGGGGCGAAGAGCGCGTCCCGACCTACCCTGGAGGGGTGAAGGACTTCTGGATCTACACCGCGATGCGCTTCGGGCTCTTCCTCGGCGCGTTCGCGGTGGTGTTCGGCATCTGGTTCGCGATCGCCGGCTCGGTGCCGGTGGTGTGGGCCATCGTGATCGCGTTCCTGATCAGCGGGCTCGCGTCGTTCGTGCTGCTCAACGAGCAGCGCAGCCGGTTCGCCCAGAAGGTCGAGACCCGTGCCGGGAAGGTCAACGAGCGGTACGAGGCGGCGCGGGCCAAGGAAGACGAGGACTGAGGTTCGGGGCGGGTGCGGGGGTAGTTTCACCGGCCGCCCGGTGAAACTACCGCCGGTCATACGAAACTCCGTATGACCGGCTCCAGTTTCACCGGCCGGCCGGTGAAACTGCTTGTCGGGCCTGGCGCTCAGCGCCCAACGACGAGCCCGAACCCCGTCAGCGCCGCCCAGATCAGCTCCGCGAGTCCCACGCTCTGCAGGACAGGGATCAGCGCCGGCCCCTGGGCGCCGCCGAGCACGGCGCGGACGGCCCCCCGCGCCGGCAACCAGAAGAAGAGCCCGAGCATTGCCCAGGGCGTGGTGAGGACGGCGACGCCGGCGACGGCGAGCATCGCCACCACGATCAGCCCGACGAAGAACCGGCGGGTGGCGGGGTCGCCGAGACGCACTGCAAGGGTGCGCTTCCCGGCGACCAGGTCGGTGGGGATGTCGCGCAGGTTGTTCGCGACCAGGATCGCGCAGGCCAGCGCGCCCACGCCGCAGCCGGCCACAAGCGACGCCCAGCCGGTCGTCCCCCACGTCTCGGTCTGCACGTACGTCGTCCCGACCACGGCGACCAGGCCGAAGAAGACGAAGACCATCACCTCGCCCAGTCCGAGATAGCCGTAGGGCTTCGAGCCGCCGGTGTAGAACCACCCGGCCAGCACGCACAGCACACCGACCGCGAGCAGCCACCAGTTGGTGGTTGCGGCGAGTGCCAGGCCGGCCACGCCGGCGACTCCGAAGGCGAGGAAGGCGGCCCGTTTCACCGCTGCCGGCGTGGCCACTCCCGAGCCGACCAGGCGCATCGGTCCGACCCGGTCGTCGTCGGTGCCGCGGATGCCGTCGGAGTAGTCGTTGGCGTAGTTGACCGCCACCTGCAGCGCCAGGCTGACCACCAGCGCCAGCAGCGCCTTCCACCACACCAGGCTGTCGACGTACGTCGCGAGCGCGGTGCCGACCAACACCGGCGCGACCGCGGCGGGGAGGGTGCGGAGGCGGGCGCCGGCGATCCAGTGGGCGGGAGTGGCCATGACTGGGGATTCAAGCAGGCGGGCGGTCCGGGGCGGGCGTCAGGGCACATCGACCCGCTCCCCGCCCGGGGCATAGCGTCTGCTCCGTGGACCACTTCTCGCTCGCCGGCTCCCCCCTCGAGGTCGAACGGCAGCTGGACGGCTGGCTGCGCGACGACGCAGACGCGGCCCGCTTGGTGGTCACCACGTCCGGATCGACCGGGGCCCCGAAGCAGGTGGTGCTCTCCCAGGCGGCGGTGCGTGCTTCGGTACGCGCGTCGGCAGCCGCCCTTGGTGGCACCGGGCCGTGGGTGCTGGCCCTGCCGGCCGGTTACGTCGCGGGCATCCAGGTGATCGCACGCTCGCTGCTCGCCGGCCATCCACCCACCCGGTACGACGAGGGCGGCTGGCCGGACGGGACCGGATGGTTCACCTCGCTGGTCCCCACCCAGCTGGTCCGGATCCTTCGCTCGCCCGAGGAGACCGCCGCCCTGGCGCGTGCCCACACCGTGCTGCTGGGCGGGGGGCCGATCGATCCCGGCCTGCGCGCCCGTGCCAGCGCCGCCGGCATCCGGGTCGTGGCCACCTACGGCGCCGCGGAGACCGCCGGCGGCTGCGTCTACGACGGCCTTCCGTTGGACGGGGTGGCTGTCGCGATCGACTCGGACGGCCGGATCCGGATCGCCGGTCCCACCCTCTTCGACGGCTACCTCGATGACCCCGTGTTGACCGCGTCCACCCTGGTCGACGGCTGGTACCGGACCAGCGACGCCGGACGGATCGACGAGGACGGGCGCCTCCAGGTGCTCGGCAGGCTGGACGACATGGTGGTCAGCGGTGGGGTCAACGTGCCGGCCGCCGTGGTCGCCCGACGGTTGCGGGAGCATCCGGACCTGGGCAGCGACCGTGCGGCGGTCGAGGTGCTGGGGGTGCCCGACCCCGAGTGGGGGATGCGCGTGGTCGCCTTCGTGGCGCCAATCGAGGCGGATGGCGTGTCGGCATCGGCGGCGGTGCCGTCGCTGGAGGCGCTGCGCGACTGGGTGGCGGCGGCGCATCCGCGGTCGTGGGCGGTGCGGCAGGTCGTCGTACTGGAGGAGATGCCGTTGCTGGAGAACGGGAAACCGGACCGGCAGGCACTGCGGACGATGGCCGAGGGCGCCTCGTGAACGCCACGGGCGTGATGCGGGTGGTGGCGATCCCGATGCGCACGCGGTTTCGCGGGATCACCGAGCGGGAGGCCGCGTTGGTCGAGGGCGCGAGCGGCTGGGGGGAGTGGAGCCCGTTCCTCGAGTACCCGGCCGACGTGGCCGAGCCATGGCTGCGCTGTGCCGAGGAGGCGGCGGCCGGCGACTGGCCAGCCCCGTTGCGCGAGCGGGTCCCGGTGAACGTGACGGTCCCTGCCGTCGATGGGGACCGGGCCCAGCAGATCGTCGCGGGCAGCAGTTGCCGCACCGCGAAGGTGAAGGTCGCCGAGCCCGGCCAAACCCTCGGTGACGATCTGGAGCGGGTCGCGGCGGTCCGTGACGCGCTCGGTGGCGACGGACGGATCCGGGTCGACGCCAACGGAGCCTGGGACGTGGACGCAGCGGTCGCCGCGATCGCCGCCCTCGACAGCGCCGCCGGCGGTCTGGAGTACGTCGAGCAGCCGACGGCGAGCGTCGAGTCCCTGGCCGCCGTACGACGCCGGGTCGACGTGCCGATCGCCGCCGACGAGTCGATCCGGCGCGCCGAGGACCCCTATCGGGTGTGCGACCTGGAGGCGGCCGACATCGCGGTGCTGAAGGTGCAGCCGCTCGGCGGGGTGCGTGCGTGCCTGGAGATCGCCGAGCGGATCGGTCTGCCGGTGGTGGTCTCCTCGGCGCTGGAGACCTCCGTCGGGATCGCTGCCGGCGTCGCACTCGCCGCTGCGCTGCCCGAGCTGCCGCACGCCTGCGGGCTCGCGACCGTCCGGCTGCTCACCGCCGATGTGGTCGCCGATCCGCTGTTGCCTGTCGACGGGAGCCTGCCGGTCACCCGCCCGCAACCGGAGCCGGTGCTGGTGGACGCCGTCGCCGCCGCCCCGGAGCGGGTGGCGCACTGGGAGGCCAGGCTGGCAGCGGTCCGGGCGCTGCGCGAGGATCGTTCCCCGTGAGCACCCTCGACACCTCTTCGTCGTCAACTGCCGAGCTTGCCGCCGCGGTCGTGGAGCGGCTGGTGGCCGACGGGGTGAGCGAGGTGGTCCTGGCGCCGGGTTCGCGCAACGCGCCGCTGGCATTCGCGCTGTTCGCTGCAGACCGTGCCGGACGCCTGCGGTTGCACACCCGGATCGACGAGCGCAGCGCCGGTTTCCTCGCGCTCGGGCTCACCCGGGTCGGCGCCCGGGCCGCGGCGGTGACCACGTCGGGCACTGCCGTCGCCAACCTGCATCCCGCGGTGCTGGAGGCGCTGCACGCCGGGCTGGGCCTGGTCGTGGTCTCGGCTGACCGCCCGGCGCGACTGCGCGGTACCGGCGCGAACCAGACGACCGACCAGGTCGGGATCTTCGGTACGCCGGTGCCCACCCACGACGTCGCCGACCCCGTGGGCTTGGCGGCGGTCGCGGACGTGACCGACGGGCCGCTGCACCTCAACGTGCAGTTCGACGTACCGCT
Source organism: Nocardioides sp. BGMRC 2183 (assembly GCA_008123405.1). Classification (GTDB taxonomy): domain Bacteria; phylum Actinomycetota; class Actinomycetes; order Propionibacteriales; family Nocardioidaceae; genus Nocardioides. The sequence goes on along the minus strand of VSSA01000003.1, from coordinate 6,556 downwards.
GGTGCCGTCGCCGGAGACCTATCTGGAGTCCAGCTCGATGGGCCCGAAACGCCAACTCGACGGGCCCGAAACGCCAGCTCGACGGGCCCGAAACGCCAACTCGACCCTCCTGCCGCGGGGGCCGCGGACGGTGGTGGTGGCCGGGGACGACGCGGGGCCGCCGGCACGGGTCCTGGCCGAACGGGCAGGGTGGCCGCTGCTGGCCGAACCCACCAGTGGGGCGCGTACAGGGACCCATGCGCTGCGGACCGGTCGGCTGCTGCTCGGCACGTCGCTCGGGGAGCGGATCGAACGGGTGGTGGTCTTCGGACGCCCGACGCTGTCGCGTCCGGTGACCCGATTGCTGGCGCGCGAGGACGTAGAGGTGCTGGTGGTGCCCGGCCGCGGATGGTGGCCGCCGGCGCCGCCCGGCTCGACCGCGATCGACCCGCCGAGGTGGGACGAGCCCGAACCCGACGACCCGGAGTGGTTCGCCGCCTGGACCGAGGCCGATCGGGCGCTGGGCCGGCGGATCGACGCCGAACTCGCCGGCACGGCCGCGCTCACGCCGTACGACGTCGCCGGGGCGGTCTTCCGGGCCCTCCCGGCCTCAGGGTTGCTCGTGGTCGGCGCTTCCAGCCCGATCCGGGACCTGGACCTGATGGCGCGGCCGGCGCCGGTCGGCGAGCGACGCCGCGTGATCGCCAACCGAGGCCTGGCCGGGATCGACGGCACCGTCAGCTCCGCGATCGGGTCGGCGCTCGGGCGGCCGCACTCCAGCCGGGCACTCGCCCTGATGGGCGACCTCACCTTCCTGCACGACCAGAACGGGCTGATCCTCGGTCCGCACGAGCCGCGTCCGGACCTGACCATCGTGGTGCCCAACGACAACGGCGGCGCCATCTTTGCGATGCTGGAGCAGGGCGCCCCCGAGCACGCCGAGGCATTCGACCGGCTCTTCGGCACCCCGCACGGGGTCGACCTGGCGGCCACCTGCGCTGCCGTGCGGGTGCCGCACCTGAGAGTCACCTCACGTCCCGAGCTCGAGCAGGCGCTGGCCACGCCGAACGGCGGCATCGAGGTGATCGAGGCGGTCGTGGGGCGCCAGGACCGACGCGCGCTCGACGCGCGGCTGCGGTCGCTCGCCACGGAATGACCCGCTGATCTGTGCCCCGCTGACCTCGGTGGCGTCGGCTGGCTACCGTGGACCTATGCGGCTGACGAAGCTGGGCCATGCCTGTGTCCGGATCGGTGACGGGACGACCACGATCGGGCTCGACCCCGGAGCCTTCACCGACCCCGGTGCGGTCGAGGGTGTCGACGCGGTGCTCATCACTCACGAGCACGCCGACCACTACGACGCGGCGCAGTTGCGGGCCACGGATGCTCCGATCTACACGATCGGCGCTGTGGCTGCCCGGATCCGGGAGGACGCCCCGGACGTGGCCGAACGGGTGCAGGTGGTGCGGCCCGACCAGCGGCTCCGGGTCGGCACGATCGAGGTCCGCGTGGTCGGCGAGCTGCACGCGGTGATCCACCCGGAGCTGCCACGCTTCCATAACAGCGGCTACCTGCTCGACGTCGGCGGCACCCGGGTCTTCCACCCCGGTGACGCGCTGACCGGCCCCGGCGAGCAGGTCGACGTACTGCTGGCGCCGGTGTCGGCGCCGTGGATGAAGGTCAGCGAGGGCATCGACTTCGCCCGGTCGATCGGTGCGCCGCGCAATGTCGCGATCCACGACCGGATCTACTCCTCCGCCGGTCTCGGCGTCGCCGACACCCACTTCGGGCGTCTGCTCGGTGCGGCGGGAGCGGATTACGTGCGGCTCGCTGACGGCGCCGACCTGGACTGATCGCCGACCCGTCCGGCACGCGACCCGCTCAGCGAGCGCTCAGCCGGACCCGGCATCATGGCGGGATGCCACGTTCCACCTACGCCGGGATCGCCACCGGCGCCATCCTGCTCGCCGGCGTCGTCGGATTCGGTGTGGGTCTGCCGGAGGTCACCGGTGACGGCACCGCCACCCCGCCTGCGCTGCCCGACGAGATCGCCGGTTTCACCGCCCTGTCCGAGGTGACCGCCGAGGAGGCAGGCGTCACCAGCGAAGAGGACCGGGCGGCGCTCGAACAGTTCCTCACCAACGCGGAGAAGCAGGACGCCGACGCCGCCAAGGCACTCGGCGAGGAGTACGGCGACGCCAGCGTCCGCGCGTACGTCGACGCCGAGGCGATGGCCAATGCCGCACAGACCGGCGGCGCCGGCCAGTTCAGCGTGACAGTGGTGCCCGGCGACGACACCGGCCTGGTCTTCTCGGGCGGGCCCTACCAGGGCGAGACCTACCAGCTGCAGACCATCGACGGTCACCGTTGCTCGGTGGCGTGGCAGTCCAGCACGCCGGGCGCCGAGCCGACCGACCTGGACTACCAGGTGGAGTGCCGCACGGCTGAGGGTGGCTTGGTCTACGACATCTACTCGATCGGGATCGCCCCCGAGCAGGCCGCCGAGATCCTCACCGAGATCGTCGAGACCACCTGAGCAACCGCCGTTCGGGCCGGTTGAGGGTGGTCCGGGTGTGGTCGGTTTCCCCGGTTCACCGGGGAAACCGACAGCCCCGCGCCCGCCACCCGGCGACCGATCACGACCAGTAGACGATCACACGATCGCCGACCTGCACCTGGTCGAAGAGCGTGGCGATCGCACCCTCGTCCCGGACGTTCACGCAGCCGTGCGAGGCGCCGTTGTAGCCGTTGGCCGCGAAGTCCGACGAGTAGTGCACCGCCTGCCCGCCCGAGAAGAACATCGCGTACGGCATCGGGGTGTGATAGAGGCTCGACACGTGGTCCCGGCTCTTCCACTCGACCGAGAACTCTCCTTCTCTGGTGGGCGTCGCGGAGGAGCCGAACCGAACATCGACCGTGGTCAGCACAGTGCCGTCGACGACCCAGCGCAGGGTGTTGCTGGACTTGTCGATGCACAGCACTCGGCCGGTGCTGCACCGCGGATCGAGTGCGCCGGGGGTGTTGCCGCCCAGCTGGTTGGCGAGCTCGGCGTCGGTCGGCTCGGTGGACATCTCCTCCAGCCGGACCAGCGTGCGCCGGTCGACTTCACCGGTGACCGGGAACCCCCGCTTCGCCTGGAAGCCGCTGACCGCGGCGGTGGTCACGTCGCCGTAGTAGCCGGTGACGTCGGCGTTGAACCAGTCGATCTGGCGCAGCCGCGCCTGGATCTCCCGGACCCCGTCGCTCTCGTCGCCCGGCGCGAACAGCGCGGGCCCGGCGACCATCGTGGGCTCGTCGGTCGCGTTGCTGGTGCGGTCGCTCGGCTGCGTGTCGCCATCCTCGCTGCCGTCTTCGCTGCTTGAGCCATCGCTCGGGCTGACGCCGTCGCCGGGGGCGTCGGGTCGGGCCCGGCCGCCCGGCGTGCCCTCCCGTTCGGGGGCCGAAGCAGAGGGCTTGGCCCCTTCGCCCCTCGACCGATCGGCATCGACGCGGTCGGTAGTCCCACTGCCGCCGCGGGCGTCGCTCGCAGCGGCCGGGTCGGCGTCGTAGGTGCGGTAGGCCCACCCGGCGCCGTACGCGAGGAGGCTCAGGGTGGCAGTGAGGACGACGACCAGCAACACGCGTCGGCCGGTCCGGTGAGTGCGGGAGCTCATGCCATCAAGACGCCCGAGCAGGGGTGCCGGTTGCGGGCGGTTCATCACGAAACAGCAACGGCGCCCCGACGACGCTGCCGGCCGGCGACTGGTCCCGCGCCGGTCGCGCCGTGTTGCCGCGTGGTTCACCCGGGGTTCGTACGACGCCGCGAGGCTGCACGGGCTCGCGACGGACCTCTCCGTCGTACTCCCTCACCCACCACGTCGCCGACTCGGGCGCGGCCGTATCCGAAGAGGAACCCTCCGTGCAGACCCATCGCCGCGGCCTCGCTGTAGCCCTGGCCGGAACCGTCGCGCTCGCGCCGCTCGCGCTCGTGCTCGCGCCGGCCTCCGCCGCCGACACCGACATCCGGATCAACGAGATCATCACCGACTCCGCCACTGTCGGCGACAGCATCGAGCTGACCAACCTCGGCTCGACGACCGTCGACCTCTCCGGATGGGTGCTCAAGGACGACAAGGACGACCGCACGCTGGCGCTACCGTCCGGGACGTCGTTGGCGCCCGGCGCCTACCTGAGCGTCGCGACCGATCCCGAGGACGGCACGGGCTTCGGCCTCGGCAACGGCGACGCCGCCCGGATCTTCCTGCCCGACGGCACCACGCTCGTGGACGGACACACCTTCCCGAGTCACTCCGCCCCGTCCTGGTCGCGCTGCGCCGACGGCACCGGCAACTTCGTCCAGGCGCTCAGCGAGACCCTCGGGGCGCCGAACGACTGCCCGCTGCCCGGCAGTGCCGCGGACGTGCGGATCAATGAGATCGAGTCCAATGGTGACGTGGTCGGGGATTGGGCCGAGCTGGTCAACACCGGCGACGCCCCGGCCGACATCTCCGGCTGGAAACTGATCGACGCCGACCCCGAGCACGACTTCGCCGTCGTACCGGACGGGACGGTGCTCGCGCCGGGCGCCTTCGTCGCGCTCTACACCGAGTTCCCCGCCCCGGGCTTCGGCCTGGGCTCCGCCGACACCGTCACCCTCTACCAGGCCGACGGCACCACCGAGGTCGACAGCCACTCCTGGTCCGACGGCCACGCCGGTACGACGTACGGCCGGTGCCCCGACGGCATCGGAGAGTGGCAGGAGACGACCGTCGCCACCCGCGGCAGCGCGAACGTGTGCAGTCCGATCCGCATCAACGAGATCGAGTCCAGCGACCCCGCGTCCGGACCGGACTGGGTCGAGCTGGTCAACCTCTCCGACACCGATGTCGATGTGACCGGATGGGAGATCCGGGACAGTGGCGATGCCGAGCCCACGGTCCTCCCGGCCGGGACGGTGGTTCCCGCCGCAGGGCATCTCGTCCTCGATGACCTCGCCGCGGGTCTCGGCGGCAGCGACAGCGCCCGACTGCTCGACCCCGCCGACGCGGTGGTCGACTCCTACACGTGGACCACACATGCGGGCACCACCTACGGCCGCTGTGCGGACGGCGTCGGCACCCTCACCACCACGGTCGCCGCGTCGCCCGCCGCGGCCAATGACTGCCCCGGACTGGACACCGCGCCGTGGCCCGGGTCCGAGGAGATCGCGACCAGCGACCTGGCCGAGACGTTCGGGCAGGACGCCAGCGGTGTCACCTTCGACCCGGCGGACCCGACGGTCCTCTGGGTCGCTCAGAACAAGGCGGGCACGCTGCGCAAGCTCACCAAGGACGGCGACACCTGGGTCCCGGCCGCCGGTTGGGCCGAGGGCCGCGACCCCAAGTACGCCGACGGCGCCGGCGCCCCGGACACCGAGGGCATCACGATCGGCCCCGACGGCGCGGTCTACCTGGCCTCGGAGCGCAACAACGATGCTTCCGGAATCAGTCGCAACACCGTCCTGCGCTATCAGCCTGAGTCCTCGGACGACCAGAGCTCGATGAGCGCGACCGACGAGTGGGATCTGACCTCGGTGCTGCCCGCGGTCGGCGCGAACCTCGGTCTCGAGGGCGTCACCTGGGTGCCGGACGGCTACCTGGTCCGCAATGACTTCGTCGACGCCTCCACCGGCGCCGCGTACGACCCGGCGACCTACCCCGACCACGGCGGCGGGCTCTACGTGGTCGCGGTCGAGGGCACCGGCCAGCTCTACGTCCTGGCATTGGAGCAGACCGATGCGGTCGAGGAGACGGCGCACTTGGTCGCCACTGTCGACCCGCAGCTGCTCACCAACGCCGGCCCGGCGGGTGCGATGGATGTCTCCTGGGATCCGGAGCGGCAGCAGCTCTGGGCGCTCTGCGACGACAGCTGCGACGGTGTCTCGGTCGTCCTCTCCGTCGACGACGGGGGTGCCTTCGCGGTCGATGCGGCCTACGACCGCCCGCTGGGGATGCCGAACCTGAACAACGAGGGCCTGGCCATTGCGCCTCGGGCCGCCTGTGTTGCTGGGCGCAAGGAGGTGGTCTGGAGCGATGACGGCGACACCGACGGTCACGCCCTGCGCAGCGGCACCCTGCCCTGCACCGAGGTGGGTCCGGAGAAGCCGCAGCGCTTCGTGGTCAAGCGCAAGCCGCGGATCGTCGGTGCGCACCGGGTCGGCCGCACGATGCGGGTGCGGATCGGTGCGGTCGCGCCTCGACCGAAGGCTGCACGCGTCGAATGGCGGGTCGCCGGCAAGGTCGTGCGCGGCAACGCCCGCACGGTGAAGGCGCGGAAGTGGATGGCCGGCAAGCGTGTCGTCGTGCGGGTCACCTTCCGTGCCCCCGGCTACCAGCCTCGCACCGTGCCCTCGGCCCCTGTCCGCATCCGCCGCTGACCCGGCTTGAATGCAGGTCGAATTGACGGTGACCCGGCTCGAATGCAGGTCGGAATGGAGCTGACCCGGCTCGAATGCACATCCTGCGTGTGCGTTCGCGCCGGGTCGGCCCGTTCTGCGTGGGTGAATTCAAGCGGTTGGCGCAACTTGGTGTGGACCTGGTTGATCGGACAATAGCGCGGT
>VSSA01000039.1:2500-5594 GCA_008123405.1 Nocardioides sp. BGMRC 2183 | reverse complement strand
TCAATGTTTGTCCGGCGGCGTCCTACTCTCCCACAGCCTCTCGGTTGCAGTACCATCGGCGCTGGCAGGCTTAACTTCCGGGTTCGGTATGGGACCGGGTGTTTCCCTGCCGCTATGGCCGCCGTAACTCTATAACCCCTGTTGTTGGCTCCGGCCCGTGTGGTTGTCACGGGCGGGTGCCGCCGCTGGGGGTGGTCTTTGATTCAGTGACCTGTGGACGCGTGTATGTGTGTGTCTTGCGCGGTGTCTTGTTTGACCATCAACGGTGTGTCCTGCACACCCGCCCATGCGCCAGCCGTTGGCTGGGGCTTGGTGGGGTGTGTTGGGGATTTGTTGTGGCAAGCTTTCGGCCTATTAGTACCGGTCGGCTGGGCATTACTGCTGTACACCTCCGGCCTATCAACCCAATCATCTCTTGGGGGCCTTATCCCCTCAAAGGGGGTAGGAAACCTCATCTTGAAACGTGCTTCCCGCTTAGATGCGTTCAGCGGTTATCACTTCCGAACGTAGCCAACCAGCCCTGCACCTGGCGGTACAACTGGCACACCAGAGGTTCGTCCATCCCGGTCCTCTCGTACTAGGGACAGCCTTTCTCAAGTTTCCAACGCGCGCGGCGGATAGGGACCGAACTGTCTCACGACGTTCTAAACCCAGCTCGCGTGCCGCTTTAATGGGCGAACAGCCCAACCCTTGGGACCTACTCCAGCCCCAGGATGCGACGAGCCGACATCGAGGTGCCAAACCATCCCGTCGATATGGACTCTTGGGGAAGATCAGCCTGTTATCCCCGGGGTACCTTTTATCCGTTGAGCGACCACCCTTCCACGAGGAGTGGCCGGATCACTAGTTCCGACTTTCGTCCCTGCTCGACATGTCTGTCTCACAGTCAAGCTCCCTTGTGCACTTACACTCGAAACCTGATTGCCAACCAGGCTGAGGGAACCTTTGAGCGCCTCCGTTACATTTTGGGAGGCAACCGCCCCAGTTAAACTACCCATCAGGCACTGTCCCTGAACCAGATCATGGCCCTAGGTTAGACATCTAGTACGACCAGAGTGGTATTTCAACGATGACTCCACACCGGCTGGCGCCGACGCTTCACAGTCTCCCACCTATCCTACACAAGCCGAACCAAACACCAATGCCAAACTATAGTAAAGGTCCCGGGGTCTTTCCGTCCTGCCGCGCGTAACGAGCATCTTTACTCGTAGTGCAATTTCGCCGAGTCCATGGTTGAGACAGCGCCCAAGTCGTTACTCCATTCGTGCAGGTCGGAACTTACCCGACAAGGAATTTCGCTACCTTAGGATGGTTATAGTTACCACCGCCGTTTACTGGGGCTTAAATTCTGAGCTTCGAACCCGAAGGCTCTAACCCGTCCTCTTAACCTTCCAGCACCGGGCAGGAGTCAGTCCGTATACATCGTCTTACAACTTCGCACGGACCTGTGTTTTTAGTAAACAGTCGCTTGGGCCTGGTCTCTGCGGCCCTTCACGCTCCCCCAGCAAGTGGGCTCACGATCCGGGCCCCCCTTCTCCCGAAGTTACGGGGGCATTTTGCCGAGTTCCTTAACCATGGTTGTCTCGATCGCCTTGGTATTCTCTACCTGATCACCTGAGTCGGTTTGGGGTACGGGCGGCTCATGGCTCGCTAGAGGTTTTTCTCGACAGCATAGGATCACCCACTTCCCCCCTACGGGGTCGGCATCACATCTCAAGCTCGGCATCAAAGCCAGGAATCCGGATTTGCCTAGATCCCGCCCTACATGCTTACCCACGCACAACCATCGGCGTGGTTGGGCTACCTTCCTGCGTCACCCCATCGCTTGACTACTACCGGATCGGGTCCCACGCTCCACACCACCGTCTCACCCCGAAGGGATCAATCAGCAGCGCTTCGGGTGGTTAGCATCACCGGGCTCATCATGGGCGCCACTTCGCCGGTACGGGAATATCAACCCGTTGTCCATCGACTACGCCTGTCGGCCTCGCCTTAGGTCCCGACTTACCCAGGGCAGATTAGCTTGACCCTGGAACCCTTGATCATTCGGCGCACGGGTTTCTCACCCGTGATTCGCTACTCATGCCTGCATTCTCACTCGTGCCACATCCACCACTAGATCACTCTGCAGCTTCACCCGTGGCACGACGCTCCCCTACCCATCCACACCCCTGGAAGACCCCACAACAGGATCCCCTGGGTTAACGTGCAGATGCCATGGCTTCGGCGGACGGCTTGAGCCCCGCTACATTGTCGGCGCGGAATCACTTGACCAGTGAGCTATTACGCACTCTTTCAAGGGTGGCTGCTTCCAAGCCAACCTCCTGGTTGTCACTGCGACTCCACATCCTTTTCCACTTAGCCGCCCCTTAGGGGCCTTAGCCGATGGTCTGGGCTGTTTCCCTCTCGACTACGAAGCTTATCCCCCGCAGTCTCACTGCCACGCTTACACTTACCGGCATTCGGAGTTTGGCTAACGTCAGTAACCTGGTCGGGCCCATCGGCTATCCAGTGCTCTACCTCCGGCAAGAAACACGCAACGCTGCACCTAAATGCATTTCGGGGAGAACCAGCTATCACGGAGTTTGATTGGCCTTTCACCCCTAACCACAGGTCATCCCCTCCATTTTCAACTGAAGTGGGTTCGGTCCTCCACGCCGTCTTACCGGCGCTTCAACCTGCCCATGGCTAGATCACTCCGCTTCGGGTCTAGAACACGCGACTCGAACGCCCTATTCAGACTCGCTTTCGCTACGGCTACCCCACACGGGTTAACCTCGCCACGTATCGCTAACTCGCAGGCTCATTCTTCAAAAGGCACGCCATCACCCCAACACCCAAAGGGCAGCCGGGCTCTGACGGATTGTAAGCGCATGGTTTCAGGTACTATTTCACTCCCCGCCAGGGGTACTTTTCACCTTTCCCTCACGGTACTGGTCCGCTATCGGTCATCGAGGAGTATTTAGGCTTAACAGGTGGTCCTGCCAGATTCACACACCATTCCAGGAGTGGCGTGTTACTTGGGTGGCAACCAACACAGCCGGCATCTTACATCTACGGGGCTATCACCCGCTACGGCACCGCTTTCCAACGG
>VSSA01000038.1 GCA_008123405.1 Nocardioides sp. BGMRC 2183 | reverse complement strand
GGCATCTGGTCGACCTGGCCACCGGGGATCGTGCCGGGTACGACGACGCCCCGCCCACCGGCCACCACCCCCGACACCTGCGCCTGTTGGCCGACCGCATCCTCTACGTCGTGGCTCCCGAGGTCGCTGAGGCCGAAGAGGCGAAGCGGCTGGCCGCCCTGGACGCGGCGGCCCGTGCGAAGACCTCACTGAAGATGCGGCCGTTGGGGGACGGGGTCACCCGGATCACCGCCCTGGTGCCCGACCCGGTCGCGGCCCGGTTGGCGACGTATCTGGATGCCTACACCTCACCGCGCCAATCAGACGCTCAGTCCGAGCGGTTGCCGCAGCACCGGGCCCGGGGGTTGGCGTTCTGTGCGTTGTTGGAGCACCTCGACCCCACCAAGTTGCCCGCCCATGGTGGGGATGCGACCACGGTGGTCGTGAACATCGACCACGACCAGCTCACCAAGGACCTCGGCGCCGCCGGGCTCCTCGACCCCACCACCGACAGCGGGGGCGAGCAGCAGATCAGTGCTGCCCACGCCCGGCGGTTGGCGTGCACCGCGAAGATCCTCCCGGTCGTGTTGGGCGGGAAGTCCGAGGTCCTGGACCTCGGACGCGCCCAGCGGCTGTTCTCACCCGCGCAGCGCACAGCACTCCAACTTCGCGACAAGTGCTGCCGGGCCGAAGGGTGCACCATCCCCGCCCGCTGGTGCGAAGCACACCATCTCGACCCCTGGTCCCAAGGCGGCCGCACCGACCTCGCCGACGGGGTCCTGCTCTGCTCCTTCCACCACCACCTCGAACACGACCCCGCCTACGAAGTCAGCCGCCTCCCCACCGGCGACCACCGCTACCACCGACGAACCTGAGCGAAGAGGTGCTTCTCAAGCAGCGGCGGGATCGGTGTCGCGCTCCAGCACGAAGAAGTAGGGCTGCGGATGGGTGCGCAGGTCCATCACGCCGAACACCGTGTCCGCGTCGACGCGACGGAAGGTGTCGATGATCGGCAGGTGGTCGTAGACCATCGCGGTGGTGACCACGCCGCGATGGTGCACCTCACGGAGTCGTGCCCGGTGACGGCGGGTGCGCAGCAGGGGTCGCAGGACGTCGATCGCCGGGCGGGCCCGAGCCACCGCCGAGGTGGGGACACGTCCGGCGATGCCCATCGGCGCCCACCGCGGATCCACCGCGACGATGCCCCCGGCCGTGGAGAAGAGCAGCGGATGCACCGACTCCTCGTCGTCGAACTGCTTGCCGTACCACCCGGTCGCCTCGAGCAGACCGTCCATCGGATGCCCGGTCGCCAGCTCGCGGCCCTTCCATCGTCCGCGCAACTCGCCGGGTGGCAGCCCTGGCAGCCGATCGAAGAGGGCGAACGCCTGCTCGGTGGTGCAGGCGGCGCCGAGGGCAGCGAGGTGCTCGGTGGGGGTCATCGGATGCTCCTGGAGGTCGGCGACCGCGGGCTCAGACGGGCGTGATGGGCAGGCGAAGCGCTCCGGGGGCGGTCGGCGGCACCACCGCGCGGCGCGGCGCGACCGCCTCGATCCGGCGGTAGGGCTCGCCCAGCGGCGGGCGCGGGTCCTCCTCACCCTTGTTGGGCCAGAACGCCATCGCCCGTTCGGCCTGCGCGGTGATGGTCAACGACGGGTTCACCCCGAGGTTCGCCGTGATCGCACTGCCGTCGGCGACATGGAGACCCGGATGACCGAACACCCGTTGGTAGAGATCCACCACGCCGGTCTCGGCCGAGGCGCCGATGGTGCAGCCACCGATGTAGTGCGCGGTGGCCGGAATGTTGAACAGATCGGTGGCGACCGCGCCCGCGACCCCGTCCACCTTGCGCTCCCAGCGCCGCGCGACGTCGTGCGCGACGGGGAGCCAGTCCGGGTTGGGCTCGCCGTCGCCGTGCCGGGTGCGTAGGCGTCCGCGGTGCCGGAACGAGGTCAGCGAGTTGTCCAGGGATTGCATCACCAGCAGGATCACCGAGCGCTCCGAGGCACGCCGGGCGTCTTGGGAGCGCAGGAACCGGACCGGGTGCAGCACCGCGCCGAGCAGCATCCGCAGGAACCGGAAGGCGCCGCCGTCGGTCATCGGCAATGTCTGCAGGAACATCGCGTTCTGCCCCTTGCCATAGCCGACGACCTCGACATGGGTCTGTGCCTCCGGGTGGATGGACGAGCTGATCGCCACACCCTGCGCGAAGTCGAAACGATCCTTGGCCGAGACCCCGATGATCGCCTCGGAGTTGCTCCGGGTCAGCTGGCCGAGCCGCGCGGACAGGCGCGGCAGTCGGCCGGTGTCCCGCATCTCGTGGAGCAGCCGCTGGGTGCCCAGGGCGGCCGCCGCGAAGACCACCTGCCGCGCGGTGAAGGTACGACGCCCACGGCGTACCAGTCGATCGGGGCGCTGCGTGGCGATCCGGTAGCCGCCTCGGCCGTCCGGCTCCACGGAGGTCACCGAGGTCAACTCGTGCACCTCCGCACCGGCGCGCTCGGCCAGGTAGAGGTAGTTCGTCGTGGTCGTGTTCTTCGCGTTGTGCTTGCAGCCGGTCATGCACTCGGCGCAGTGGATGCAGCCCCGTCGTCGGGGCCCGGCACCGCCGAAGTAGGGGTCGTCGACCTCCTGCCCCTCGGCGCCCTCGTTGAAGAAGACACCGACGTCGGTGCGGTGGAAGGTGTCCTCGACGCCCAGGTCCTCGGCGATCTCGCGCAGCACCTCGTCCTTCGGGCCGATCCGTGGGTTCGTGGTCACCCCGAGCATCCGCTTGGCCTGGTCGTAGTAGGGCGCCAGCTCACTGCGCCAGTCGGCGAGGTCGCCCCACGCGGGATCGACGTAGAACTCCGGCAACGGCTCGTAGAGGGTGTTGCCGTAGATCAGGGAGCCACCGCCCACCCCGGCTCCGCTGAAGACCAGGCACTTGCCGAGGACGCTGATCCGCTGCGGTCCGGTCATGCCCAGCCGGGGCGCCCAGATCGACTTGCGTACGTCCCAGTTGGTGCGGGGCAGGGTATCGGCATCCCAACGGCGGCCGGCCTCGAGGACACCGACCGTGTAGCCCTTCTCGCTCAACCGGAGCGCCGTGACACTGCCACCGAACCCGGAGCCGACCACCAGGACGTCGTAGTCGTAGCCGTCCGCGCTGCCGTTTGAGTCCTGGAGGGTCATCGCGAGACCGCCTCGTAGTCGTCGGGATCGAATCGTGCCTGCTGCCGATACTGCGCGCCCAGCAACGGCCAGTTCGTGGTGATCCTGCCGCTGCCCCCGACCCGGTACCAGGAGTCACAGCGGGTCCAGACGCTGTGGGCGAGCCGGCGCTGCACCCAGGTGTCGTGGCGACGGGCGACGTCGGTGCGCACCTGCAGGGGCCGCCCGCGTCGTACCGTCTCGTCGACGAGGTCACCGAGATAACGGGCCTGGACCTCGAGGAAGTAGACGATGGACCCACCACCGGTGTTGGTGTTGGGCCCGTACATCAGGTGCAGGCCGGGGAAGCCCGGCACCGTCATCCCGAAGTAGGCGTGCGCACCATCGGCCCACTGCTGGTGCAGGTCACGCCCGTCGGCGCCGGTGACCCGCATCGGGACCAGGAACTCGGTGGCCTTGAAGCCGGTGCCCCAGAGCAGCACGTCGACCTCGTGCTCGCGCTCGACCCCCTCCGGATCGGCGGTCACCACACCGGTGCGGGTGATCCGGGTGATCGGGTCGGTCACCACGTCGACGTGGTCGCGCGCGAGCGCCGGCACGTAGTCGTTGGAGAAGAGCACCCGCTTGCAACCGATCGGGTAGTCGGGCCAGATCGTGTCCAGCAGGCCCGGCTTGCGCCGGGCGCCCCAGCGCATGTGCAGCCGTGAACAGAGGGTGAGGACGAGCGCGATCAGCCGGGAGTAGACCCAGGCGACCGACAGCAGCTCGACCATCCCGTACCAGGTGCCGCGCTCGGCCCGCTGCGTCAACGGCAGCCGCTCGAAGACCCGGTGGTGCCGCTCGGAGAACGCCCGGTCCGGGCGGAGCAGCAGGTACGGCGCCGAGCGCTGGAAGACGGTCATCGCCGCCACCCGGTCGACGATCGCGGGGACGAACTGTACGGCGCTGGCTCCGGTGCCGATCACCGCGACCCGCTGGCCACTCAGGTCCACGTCGTGGCGCCACTGCGCGGAGTGGAAGGAGGGCCCGGCGAACTCCTCCCGGCCGGGGATGGCGGGGAAGGCCGGCCGGGACAGCTGGCCGACCGCCGAGACCACGACGTCGGCCTCGATCCTCTCGCCGCTCGCGAGCTCGACCTGCCAGGTGCTCGTCGCCTCGTCGTACGTCGCAGCGACCACCTCGCAGCCGAAGCGGACGTGGCGTCGTACGTCGTAGGTGTCGGCAACGCCGCGCAGGTAGTCCAGGATCGCCGGCTGCCGGGAGAACCGGTGGGGCCAGCGGGGATTGGGCGCGAACGAGTAGGAGTAGAACGGCGAGGGCACGTCGCAGGCGGCACCCGGATAGGTGTTCTCCCGCCACACGCCGCCGACGTCGTCGGCGCGCTCGAGCACCACCAGCTCGCGGTGGCCGCGGCGCAGCAGCTCGATCGCGGCCGCCAGCCCGCCGAAACCGGCCCCGATCACGACCACCCGCGGAGTGTGCGTCACTCGCGCCTCCCTGCCAGATCAATATACCGTCGAGCCATACGGTTTTCCACCCTCGCGCACCAGGCAACGAGCGTCAAGAGGTACGGCGAACTCGCTTGTTGACCCGGCTTACCGTCGCTCCGTACGGTGTCGTGGTGACCTCCAGCGGTGTCGATGGTGCCCCGGCAGCCCGGCCGGCGCCGCGTCGTACCCAAGCCGAGCGGCGCGCCGCCACTCGCGGCCGCATCCTGAGCGCGACCGCCGACTGCCTGCTCGAGCGCGGCCACCAGGCGACCACGATCTCCGAGGTCCAGGCGCGCACCGGTCTGGCACGCGGCACCATCCAGCACCACTTCCCCACCCGGGCCGACCTGCTGGTCGCAGCGGTCTCCCATCTGGTCGACGCGAGGATCGAGCGGTTCCGTGACGACGCCGCCCGGATCGACGTCGACGCGGACCGGATGGACGCCGTGGTCGACCTGATCCTGCGCGACCTGACCAGCCCGATCTTCTTCGCCGCCCTCGAGCTGTGGGTCGCGGCTCGCACCGATCCGGAGCTGCGTCGCGCGCTGCTGCCCGAGGAGGCGCGTCTCTTCGGCGCCCTGCGCGAGCTCTACCGGGAGACGCTCGGGGTCTCTTCCGCCTCAGACACGCAGTTGGAGACCCTGGTCGAGTTCACCGTCGACCTGATCACCGGACTGGCACTGACCACGATGCTGACCGGCGACGACGGTCAGCGCGAGGCGGTGACACGGCGCTGGAAGCGCGCGCTGGCGACGCTGGCAGGCAGGATGGGCCCGTGAGCGAGCGATCCCGATGGCCAGGTTGGGTGTATCAAAGCGGCGAGGAGCCCGACTATCGGTTCAGCTTCGCCAACGAACGCACCTTCCTGGCCTGGATCCGCACCGCGCTCGCGCTGCTCGCCGCCGCGGTCGCTGTCGACGTGGTCAACCTGGACATCGGACGCTCGGCGCAGGTCGTGCTGGTCGCGCTCCTGGCGATCCTCGGCATGGTCGCTGCCCTGGCTGCCTGGGCCCGCTGGGCGATGTCCGAACGGGCGATCCGTCACCAGCGGGCGCTCCCCTCCTTCGGCTTCGCGGTCCTGGTCGCGATCGGGCTCGTGGTCGCCGCCGTCGTCTTCCTGATCGCCGGGCTCTGAGGCGCCGACCGCGCGGACGCGCCAGCGAACACCATGGACACCGACACCGGCCTCTCCAACGAGCGCACCGCGCTCGCCTGGCAACGGACCGCACTGTCGCTGATGGTCGCGGCAGCCGTGATGGGGCGCCTCAGCTTCGGCCGACTGGGCGAGATCGCGATGCTGCCGCTCGGGATCGCGGCGGTGCTGTCGGCGTGGGTCTTCGTCGAGAGCCGTGGCCGCTACGACGACGCCGCCCAGCGGCGTCGGCGGCCCCGCCCGCGCGGTGGTCGTGCGCCGCTGGCGCTAGCGGTGGCGACGGTGCTGATCGCCGGGACCGAGATCGCCGCCTTCCTCACCGGCCAGGGCGCCGAGTCGTGACCTGAACGGGCCCTAGGAGTCGAAGCCGAGACCGAAGCGGTCGAGCACGCGTAGCCACAGGTTGCGCCTGCCGGTGCGGTCCTCCCGCGCCAGCGACCAGCGGGTGATCTGGATGCCGATCCAGGCCAGCGGCTCGGGCGGGAAGGGCACCACGCGCTGTCGCACCATCGCGGTGCGGGTCCGCTCCGTGCGCTCACCGGCGAGCAGGTCGAGCAGCACGTCGGCGGCGAACCTGGAGGCACCGACGCCGAGTCCGGTGAACCCGGTGGCGTAGGCGACCCGGCCACGCTGGGCCACGCCGTAGAAGGCGCAGAACCTCGTGGAGGTGTCGATCACCCCCGCCCAGCGATGGGTGAAGCGCAGACCCTGGAGCTGCGGGAAGGTGGCCGCGAAGTGCTCGGCGAGGCGACGGTAGGTGGCGGCGCGGTCCTCGTGGCCAGGGTCGATCGAGCGGCCGAAGTGGTAGATCGCGTCGTAGCCGCCCCAGAGGATCCGCCGGTCGGGGGTGATCCGGTAGTAGTGGAACTGGTTGCCGGCGTCGGCGACGCCGATCGCCGGATCCCAGCCGATCGCTGCCAACTGGTCCTCGGTCAGCGGCTCCGTGGCCAGCACGTAGTCGTAGACGGGCACCACCGACCATCGGGTACGACGCAGCGGGCCCGGGAAGACGTTGGTCGCCAGGGCGACCCGCCGCGCGCGGACCCGCACTCCGTCGGAGGTCTCCGCCACCACCCCACGTCCCTCGCGACGCAACCGTTCGAGCCGGGTCCGCTCGGCGATCCGGACCCCCTGCCCTTCCGCGGCACGTGCCAGGCCCCAGGCCAGGCGTGCGGGGTCCAGGACCGCCGTCTCGTCCGGTTCGAAGCGGCCACCGAGATAGGTCGGCGAGTCGACCATGGCGCGAACCGCTGCAGCATCGAGGAATCCGTCGGCCTCCGGTTCGAGCCAACCGACCTGATGCTCGCTGGTCGCCACGGTCAGCGCCCCACCGCGCGCGAACCCACAGTCGATGTCATAGCGCTCGACGGCTGCCTCGATGGCGTCCAGGTTCTGCACGCCGAGTCGGTGGAGTACGTCGTACTCCTCGGGCCAGCGTCGGCGGCCGTTCTCCTCGCCGTGGGTCAGCGACGCCTCGCAGAAGCCACCGTTGCGACCCGTGGCGTGCTCGGCGATCCGGTCGGCCTCGATCACCAGCACCGTGGCCCCGGGAGTGCGCTCGACGGCGCGCAGTGCGGTCCACAGGCCCGTGAAGCCGGCGCCGACCACGAGCAGGTCGACGTCGCTGTCCTCGGTCAACGTCGGTCGCGGCGCGGGCCGTGCCGCGGTGTCGAGCCAGAGCGAGCCGAGGACCGAGCCCTCCCAGGCGCCATGCGGCCAGTCGTGTGCGCCCCTGCGTGCCATCGCCTGCCTCCTGCTCCCACCCGCGGACGAGTGATCAGCCCCGCGCTCCGCTGCCGGCCGCCCACGCGACCAGGTCCCGTGCGGGCCCCTCCGGCGGGTGCGCGCCAGCCTTCCACACCGCGTGCAGGCGGCGGGTCAGGTCGAGGCCGGTGACCTCGATCCGCACCAGCCGGCCCATCGCCAGATCCTCGCCCACCGCCCGGGCGCCCAGCGCCGCCGGCCCGGCACCGGCGGCGACC
>VSSA01000037.1 GCA_008123405.1 Nocardioides sp. BGMRC 2183 | reverse complement strand
GGCATCTGGTCGACCTGGCCACCGGGGATCGTGCCGGGTACGACGACGCCCCGCCCACCGGGCACCACCCCCGCCACCTGCGGCTGTTGGCCGACCGGATCTTGTACGTCGTCGCTCCCGAGGTGGCCGAGGCCGAGGAGGCGAAGCGGCTGGCCGCCCTGGACGCGGCGGCCCGTGCGAAGACCTCGCTGAAGATGCGGCCACTCGGGGACGGGGTCACCCGGATCACCGCCCTGGTGCCCGACCCGATCGCGGCCCGGTTGGCGACGTATCTGGATGCCTACACCTCACCGCGCCAATCAGACGCTCAGTCCGAGCGGTTGCCGCAGCACCGGGCCCGGGGGTTGGCGTTCTGTGCGTTGTTGGAGCAGCTCGACCCCAACAAGCTCCCCGCCCATGGTGGGGACGCGACCACCGTGGTCGTGAACATCGACCACCACCAACTCACCAAGGACCTCGGTGCCGCCGGCCTCCTCGACCCCACCACCGACAGCGGGGGCGAGCAGCAGATCAGTGCTGCGCAGGCCCGGCGTCTGGCGTGCACCGCGAAGATCCTCCCGGTCGTGTTGGGCGGCAAGTCCGAGGTCCTGGACCTGGGGCGCGCCCAGCGGCTGTTCTCACCCGCGCAGCGCACAGCACTGCGAATGCGGGACAAGTGCTGTCGGGCCGAGGGGTGCACCATCCCCGCCCGCTGGTGCGAAGCACACCATCTGGACCCCTGGTCCCAAGGCGGCAAGACCGACCTCGCCGACGGTGTCCTGCTCTGCTCCTTCCACCACCACCTCGAACACGACCCCGCCTACACCGTCAGCAAACTCCCCAGCGGAGACCGGCGCTACCACCGACGAACCTGAGCGGAGTTGCGTGACGTGGGTCGGCCGTAGCGGGCGAGGCAGTGCCACACCTTCTTCAGGTCCTGTGGGTCGTGGCGCCCAGACCGGGCGGCGGCCCCGACGACTGCCGGGTTCAATTCGGCGCCGATCCGACGGGCGAGTGCGACGATCTCCGGCCCTCGATAATCCGGGTCGATATCGGCGACGCGCACCCGGAATCCGGGATGCCACTCGATCGCACAGCCCAGTCGTTGTGCCGCGGCCTCTACGACGGTGCCCGCGAAGCACGGGTCCAAGACGACGGCCGCCGCCTGCTCGGTAAAGCGCACGCCGCCGTGCGCGTGTGCCTCCACATAGTCGTCGAGTCAATGACCATGGCCGAGCGGTGTGGCCAGTCGGGGTGGAACTGGAGCGTGATCGCCGCGACCCTGGCGGCACTCGGGTGCGTCCCGCTCACCAGGTCTCCCGCAGCGCGGTCAGCGGCCGGGGTACCCGGTCCAGGTCGAGCGCCTCGACCATGGCGGTCGCGTACCGCTCCTTGCGACCACTCTGGGAGGTGAAGAACCTGCGCAGCACCAGGTCGGCGGACCACCCGCGCTGCGCCGGCATCTGTGCCAGCAGCTCATACGACCGGGTCTCGCCCTGGGCAGCGATCACCGCGTGGGTGCCGGCGACGCCGACCGCGCGGATCAGCTCGTCCTCCAGATCGAGATGGCAGGCGAAGAAGCCAAACGCTGCCAGCCCGTCCGACCCGACGCCGGGAGTGAAGCCCGCCGCGCCGAGCCCGCGTCGTACGTGGAGCTCCTCGGGGGCGTCGTACAGACCGGCCAATCGCAGGCCGAGCCCGGGCGGGCCGTAGTGCAGGGCGAAGGCGCGGGTGTTGGTCACGCCGCCCATCGGCAACACCTCGACGCCCTCGGCGGCCAGGTCCCGACCCAGCCGCAACGCGAGTGCGTGCACCGCAGCGCGATCGCTGCGCCCCTCGACGAGTACGACGGTCCGCGGTTGCACCTGCCTATTCGGTCGCGTCGGCGGGCAAGCGTCAAGCGGATTCCGAGGGTGTGCCTGAGTCCAGTGAGGCGATCAGTGCGTCGATCCGGGTGCGGATCTCGTCGCGGATCCGGCGTACTGCGGTCAGGTCCTGACCGGCCGGGTCCGCCAGCACCCAGTCCTCGTAGCGGACGCCCGGAAAGAACGGGCACGCGTCGCCGCAACCCATCGTCACCACGACATCGGCGGCCTTCACGTCGGTGTCGGCGAGCAGCCGTGGCGTGCGACCTGTGATGTCGATGCCGACCTCCGCCATCGCTGTCACCGCCACCGGGTTGATCGCCGCGGCGGGAGCCGACCCTGCTGAC
This sequence comes from Nocardioides sp. BGMRC 2183, assembly GCA_008123405.1. Taxonomy (GTDB): domain Bacteria; phylum Actinomycetota; class Actinomycetes; order Propionibacteriales; family Nocardioidaceae; genus Nocardioides. The sequence continues at coordinate 8,058 of VSSA01000037.1, read as the reverse complement.
AGCACCTGCACCCGGTCGCCGGCCAGATGGTCGAGATAACCGGCGGCCATCTGGGAGCGGCCGGCGTTGTGCACGCACACGAAGAGGACGGATGGAGCGGTCATCGTGGGGTCTCCGTTCCGGAAGGACTGGGTACGGCGTCGCCGGGGACCGGTGGCCGTGCGGAGTGCAACGCGCGGAATGCCAGGACGGCGATGCCGGTGCCGACGATCTGCGCCAGCAGGAACCACCCGACAGACGCCGGAGCGATGCCGGCGAAGGTGTCCGAGAGGGTCCGCGCGATGGTCACCGCGGGGTTGGCGAAGCTCGTCGAGCTGGTGAACCAATACGCTGCCGCGATGTAGCCGCCGACTGCCAGCGCGACATGCTCCACCCGCCCGCTGAGCACGGTGCCGAGCACGATCAGCACCAGGCCGAAGCTCGCGACCACCTCGGCGAGCACCAACTCCGCACCGTCACGGTGCTGGGTCGACCAGGTGACGCCATCCAGGGCGAACATCAGGTTCGCGGCGATCGCCCCGACGGCACCGCCGAGGATCTGCGTCCCCGCGAGCGCGGCGGCCTCGCGCGTGCTGACCCGGCCCAGCAGTCGCTCGGCGAGGGTGACCACCGGGTTGAAGGCGGCCGAGACCGGTCCGAGCGCGAGGATCAGGGCGACCAGCAGGGCGCCGGTGGCGGCGCTGTTCTCGAGCAACTGCAGGCCGGGGTCGGCTGATCGGCGCTCGGCGGCGATGCCTGAGCCGACCACACCGGCCACCAGGAACGCCGTACCGATGAACTCGGACAGGGCTCGCCGCCAGAGACTCACCTGGTCTCCGCCACGCCACCGAGCAGCGCGCTCAGGTCGCGCAAAGCCTCGGTCTGGAGCCGGTAGTAGACCCATACTCCGCGCTTCTCGCGGTGCAGCAGGCCGGCCTCGTGCAGCTGCTTGAGGTGGTGGCTGATGGTCGGCTGGGAGAGGTCGAAGGCGTCGTTGAGGTCGCAGACGCAGGCCTCGCCGTCCACGTGTGAGGCGACCATCGAGAGCAGCCGCAGCCGCACCGGGTCGGCGAGCGCCTTGAGCAGGGGCGCGATCCGGGTCGCCGACTCCGCGGAGAGGGGTTCGCGAGTCAGTGGAGAGCAGCAGGCGAGCGACTCGGTCGGCGTGAGGTCGAGCTGAGACTTCGACATAGATCAATATTGACAGATGTCGATGTCCGGGTCCAGTGTGGGATGCCAGATATCGACCAACATCAATGTGAAGGGTTCGTCATGACCAGTCCGTCCCGCCTCCAGCTCGCGCTCAACGTCGATGACCTCGACAGGTCCGTCGCCTTCTACACCACGCTCTTCGACACCGAGCCGCACAAGGTCCGTCCCGGATACGCCAACTTCGAGGTCGCCGCGCCGCCACTCAAGCTCGTGCTCATCGAGAACCCCGGCCACGGTGGCGCGGTCAACCACCTCGGCGTCGAGGTCGCCGACACCGCCACCGTCGAGGCCCACCAGGCCCGTCTGGCCGGTGCCGGACTCGCGGCGGTCGAGGAACGCGACACCACCTGCTGCTACGCCCGTCAGGACAAGTTCTGGGTCGAGCACACACCCGACGGCGAGCGGTGGGAGATCTACACGATCACCGACGACGAGCCCGAGGATCAGGAAGGTGCCTCCTGCTGTGGCTGAGCTCGAACGGTCGTGATCTCCTCCCGACGGCTCGATGGCCACGGCTACCGTGGCCCGATGGCCTATCACGCGATGTCCGACGCCGAGGTGCGCCGCTTCCTGAGCGCCGACCCGGCCCGTCCGGCCGTGCTGGCCACGGTCCGCAAGGACGGCCGACCACACGCGGCGCCGATCTGGTACGTGCTCGAGGAGGACGGCGCGATCCTCTTCAACACCGGCGCCGAGACTGTCAAGGGACGCAACCTGGCGCGCACCGGACTGGCCACGTTGACCGTCCAGGAGGATCGCGCGCCCTTCTCCTTCGTCACCGTGGAGGGCACCGTCACCACTAGTGACGACCTCGAGGAGGTCCGCACGGCGGCGGCGCGGATCGGAGGACGTTACATGGGAGCCGCGCGCTCCGAGGAGTACGGCGAGCGCAACGGGGTGCCCGGCGAGCTGGTCGTGCGGCTCACTCCCACGAAGGTGATCAGCGCCGCCGACGTCGCCGACTAAGAGATCGCACGGATAGGGCCGCCGTCGCGAGCGTCGCATCCGCGGGATGCCTCGCAAGGCGTGGTCGCGACGGCATGCTGGTGGCACGTCGAGCGGCCGCAACGCGGCGAGGCGCCCGCGGGGCGGCGCGCAGCAGGCGTCCCTATCCGTGCGATCTCTAAAGGCCGGTCCGCCGCTCAGCCGTTGAGGTGCTCGCGCCAGTCGGCGGGCACCCGGCCACTTCACCCCGACAAGGCGCCGGTGGCAAGGGGTGTCTCTCGAGGCGTGTCGTGCGGAACACTAGGTTCACTAGGGTCGCGCGACACGAGGTCCGCACGTCGAGGGCTGATGGAGGTCGCGCCATGACAAATCTGACCACGCCGTGGGGCGAGGCCATGGATCCGGACCATCCGCTGCCGGAGTATCCGCGACCGCAACTGGTGCGGGACTCCTATCTCAACCTCAACGGTCGGTGGAACCACGCGTTCACCCCGGCCACCACCTGGCGGCACCCGCAGGAGTGGGACGGCGAGATCGTGGTCCCGTTCTCCCCGGAGGCACCGCTGTCAGGGGTCGGCCGGACGCTGCAGCCCGACGAGGCGCTCTGGTACCGCCGCACCGTCACGCTCCCCGAGGAGTTCGTGCAGGACCGGGTGCTGCTCCACTTCGGGGCCGTCGACCAGGACTGCGAGGTCTGGGTCGACGGGACGCCGGTCGGTGGCCACCAGGGCGGCTACCTGCCGTTCGCGCTCGACATCACCGACGCCCTCGGCTCCGACGCCGGGGCGGCGGCCGGGAGCCAGCACGAGATCGTGGTCCGGGTCCGGGATGTCACGGACACCTCGTTCCGCAGCCGAGGCAAGCAGAAGCTCGACCCCGGCGGCATCTGGTACACCGCGCAGTCCGGGATCTGGCAGACCGTGTGGCTGGAGTCGGTCCCGGCGCGCTGGGTGGATCGGCTCGAGCTCACGCCGCACCTGGCGACCGGTGAGGTCGAGGTCCTCGTCGCGGGCGGTGGTGAGGACGTCCATGCTGTCGACGACTTCGCCCGCGTCACCATCACCGATGGCCTGGAGGACATCGAGGTGCCGGTGCCCGTCGGTGTGTCCACCCGGGTCGCGCTGGCGGGCGACGTACGGACCTGGTCGCCCGAGGATCCCTTCCTCTACGGCGTCACCGTCGAGCTCGGTGAGGACCGGGTGACCAGCTATGTCGGGATGCGCTCGTTCGGGCTCGGCCCGGACGCAGAGGGCCGCACCCGGCTGCTGCTCAACGGGGAGCCGTACCTGCATGCCGGTCTGCTCGACCAGGGCTACTGGCCCGACGGGCTCTACACGGCGCCCTCGGACGCCGCCCTGGTGCACGACATCGCCACCGCCCGTGAGCTGGGCTTCACGATGCTGCGCAAGCACCTCAAGATCGAGCCGCTGCGGTGGTACCACCACTGCGACCGGCTCGGCATGCTCGTCTGGCAGGACCTGGTCAACGGTGGGCGCAGCTATCGGCACGCGGTGGTGACCACGCCGGTGCTCGCACCGGTCCGGATCAGCGACCACAGGTATCCGCTCTTCGGCCGCCAGGACATCGAGGGCCGACGGGAGTTCGCCGCGGAGCTGTCCGACACCCTGACGCTGCTGCGGTCGGTGCCGAGCCTGGCGGTGTGGGTGCCGTTCAACGAGGGCTGGGGACAGTTCGACGCGGCGCGGGTGGCGGGCCTGATCGCCCAGCTGGACCCGTCGCGACAGGTCGACCACGCCAGCGGCTGGCACGACCAGGGTGGCGGCGACCTGGCCAGCCGGCACCACTACTTCCGGCCCTTCCGACTGTCGAAGGCCGACGCCGCCGACCCCCGCGCGGCGGTCCTCAGCGAGTACGGCGGCTACTCCCACCGCGCTCCAGACCACAGCTGGAGCGAGAAGGAGTTCGGCTATCGCAAGTACGACGACCGCTCCGCCTTCGAGCTCGCCTTCCTGCGGCTGCAGCAGGCCGAGATCGGTCCCGCGGTCGACGCGGGCCTCGCCGGGTTCGTCTACACCCAGCTCGCCGACGTCGAGGAGGAGACGAACGGCCTGATGACCTATGACCGCCGGGTGCTCAAGGTCGATGCGGATGCGGTCAGGACCTCGAACCGTCGGCTGCGCGACCGGCTGGCCCGAGCCACCGGGGCTCCGGCGCGGCCGGTGCCGGTCGTCGAGCGCGAGATCACCACACCGGTCTCGCTGACCCGTCCCGACGGACGGCTGGATCCGGGTGCGGTCGGCTGGACCCGCACCCCGCTGCACGACACCGACGGCATCGGCCGGGGCCGCTACGGCCGCGGGCGCAACAAGCGCTGGGAGTACTGGGCGGTGACCACCCCGACGCACGTGGTGGCCCTGGTGACGTCGTCGCTCGACTACGCCGGGGTGCATGGCATCTGGCTGCTCGATCGACGTACCGGTCAGACCATCAGCCACGACGCGATCTCGCCACCGGGGCGGGGCATCGCCCTGCCGGGAACCCTCGGCGACGGACCGGTGCGCACCCGCACGAAACAGGTCCGGATCGACATCGAGGAGGTCGACGGCGGCACCCGGCTACGGGCCGAGGGCGACCGGGTGCGGGTCGACGTGGTGGCCCACCGGCCGGCGGGTCATGAGTGCCTCGGGGTCGTCGTACCGTGGACGGAGCGGTTGTTCCAGTACACCGTCAAGGACGTGGCCCGCCCGGCCACCGGCACGATCTGGGTCGACGATGAGCCCACCGAGGTCACCGCGGGGGACTCCTGGGCCACGCTCGACCACGGCCGCGGACGCTGGCCGCACGCCGTGCACTGGAACTGGGGCGCCGGCTCCGGCCACACCGACGGTCGGGTGATCGGGATCCAGGTCGGCGGTCGCTGGACCGACGGAACCGGGTCGGTGGAGAACGCGCTGGTCGTGGACGGACGACTCTCGAAGATCAGCGAGGAGCTGGTCTGGACCTACGACCTCGACCGGGTGATGGAGCCCTGGCACGTCCACGGTGAGCGCGTGGAGCTGACCTTCACGCCGTTCCACCTCAAGCACAGCGTGACCGACCTGAAGGTGCTCTCCTCGCGGACCCACCAGTGCTTCGGCCACTGGTCCGGACGGGTGCAGGACGCCGCCGGGGCGTGGGTGCCGGTCGTCGACGTGGTCGGCTGGGCCGAGGACGTGCGGCAACGCTGGTGATCGGTGGGAGGATCCGCTGGTGATCGCGCACCTCGCCTCCGCTTCGGCGGCTTCGGCGTCCTCGGCGTCCTCGGCGTCCTCGGCCGACGAGCTGACCACGGGGATGGTCTCGCTCTTCTGGATCGCTTGCGTGGTGGCGCTCTCGCCGCTGGTGGTGCGGGCGGCCCGAGGCTTGATCCCCGACGTGGTGGTGCTGTTGGTGCTCGGCTGCGCGATCGGAGCCAGTGGCCTCGACCTCGCCTCCACCGACGGTGGCGTCCAGCTGATCCGTGAGCTCGGGCTCGGCCTGCTCTTCCTGATCGCCGGCTCCGAGGTCGACCCGGCCACCCTGCGCTCGGCACAGGGCCGGCATGCCGCGGTGACCTGGGTGCTGTGCCTGCTGGTCGGCTTCGGGGTGGCTTGGATCGCGATCCCGGACGCCACCTTCCAGGTGGCGTTGGTGCTGGCGATCGCGATCACCTCGACCGCGCTGGGCGCGATCCTGCCGATCCTGCAGGACCTGGGTCTGGGCGCCACAAAGCTCGGCCGCGCGGTGCTCACCCACGGCGCGATGGGAGAGCTCGGCCCGATCCTGGTGATGGCGGTGCTGCTCGGCTCACGCAGCACCGTGGCGACCCTCGCTGTGCTGCTCCTCTTCGTGGTGATCGCGGTCGTGGTGACCGTCGTACCGCGTGCGTTGGTATTGCGGCTGCCGGGCCTGCGCGGCGCGCTGGTGCACGGGATGCACGGCACCGGTCAGACCGGGATGCGGGCGATCTTCCTGCTTTTGCTCGCGCTGATGGCGGCCGCGGCCGTCTTCGAGCTCGACGTGGTGCTCGGCGCCTTCGCCGCCGGGTTCATCCTGCGTGAGCTGCAGCCGGCCGACGCACACTTCCTCGACGAGCGGTTGCAGATCGTGGCGTGGAGCTTTCCGGTGCCGGTCTTCTTCGTGACCTCGGGGATGAGCATCGACATCGACGCGGTGATCGAGCAGCCGGGTCTGGTCGCCGCCTTCGTCACCATGATCGTGGTGGTCCGCGGCGGCGTCGTCTGGCTCCGGGAGCGGTACGGCGACACCGGCTCCGGACTGACCACGCGCTCCGAGCGCTACCAGCTGGCCCTCTACTCCGCGGCCGGCCTGCCGATCATCGTCGCGGTCACCGAGCTGGCCCGCTCCCGCGACCTGATGCCCGAGGACGTGGCAGCCACCCTGGTGGCCGCCGGCGCGCTCACCCTGCTCCTCTTCCCGCTGCTCGCCCGGTTCGGCGGGCAGCGGCGGGAACGGCTCGCCGCGCGCCAGGTCTGAGCCGTCGCACGAACCCGGACGGCGGTGGCCGTCGACCGCTACTGTGACCCTCCTCACCCACCGCCTCGAGGAGAGCCGCGTTGAACGACTCCGCCCTGATCACGGTCGGTCTGCCGATCGCCCTGGCCATCATCATGTTCGGTCTCGGCCTCTCGCTGACCCCTGGCGACTTCGCCCGGGTGGCCCGGAGCCCGAAGGCGGTGGTCGTCGCGCTGGTGCTGCAGATCCTGGTGCTGCCCGTCATCGCGTTCGGGTTGGTGACGGCCTTCGACCTGGATCCGCTGCTCGCGGTGGGCGTGATGCTGCTCGCCGCCTCGCCCGGCGGCACCACGGCGAACCTGTTCAGTCATCTCTTCCGCGGCGACGTCGCCCTCAACGTCACCCTCACCGCGATCAACTCGGTGCTGGCCGCGGTCAGCATCCCGCTGATCACCAACCTGGCGATCAACCACTTCGATGCCGACGGTGAGCTCGGTCTGCAGTTCATGAAGGTGATCCAGGTCGTCGCGATCGTCCTGGTCCCGGTTGCGATCGGGATGGTGGTGCGCAGCCGCTCGGCCGACTTCGCGCACCGCGCCGACAAGCCGGTGAGGATCTTCTCGATCGTCGTGCTCGCCGCCGTCGCCATCGGCGCCCTGCTCGGCGAGCGGGAGAACATCGGGGAGTACCTGGAGAAGGTCGGCCTCGTCACCGGACTCTTCTGTCTGCTCAGCCTCTCCCTCGGGTACGCCGTCGCCCGGCTGCTGCAGCTCGGCCAGCCGCAGGCGGTCGCGTGCTCGATGGAGATCGGCATCCACAACACCACGATCGCGCTGACCATCGCGCTCAGCGTCCTGGACAGCACCGAGGTCGCCATCCCGGCCGCCGTCTACTCGATCCTGATGTACCTGCTGGCCACCGCGTTCGGCTTCGCGATCAGTCGGGGTGGGCGGCAGGCCGGCGTACAACGGAGCGGATCCGATCAGCCTGCCTGAAGCGATCGACTCCGATGAGCGTCACTCGGTGGGCGGCAACGCGACGGGCCCGCTGTCGACCACTTCGTTCGCTTCGGTCATGATCGCTTTGGTTTCAGCTCCTGGCACCTCGTCGATGACCTCCCCCTCCAGGCTGTACGTCCGAAGGACCGACTCGCCGGCTCCAGTCAACCATCCGACAAGAAGGCCGCTTTGCAGGGTGAACTGGCCCTCTTGGTCCGGTTCGAGGTCGATGATCGTTCGGGTCCGACCGGTCACCACGTCGTACGCTTGCACGCCCTGGCGTGGGTTGGATGAGTAGATGACTGTTCCGTCGGACCCCAGCAGGTCGTTGTCGGCGTGGAATCGCGACAGCGGCTGGGACCATGACCGGTCGGTACCCTCGCCGAGACCGGCGATCGTCCGCCCGCCTCGGACGGCCAGCACCACGATCTGATCGTCCACGCAGGCCAGGCTCCCGACTTCACTGCCA
>VSSA01000036.1 GCA_008123405.1 Nocardioides sp. BGMRC 2183 | reverse complement strand
ATCCGGAGGTCGGTGATCCCCGCCTCGGTCGCCGCGATCCCCACCAACCGCTCCGCCTCGGCACCAGTCTCGGCACAGGCGTCATCCACCGAGGTGGAGTCAACGACCGTCCCGAATGCCATGACCCGATTCCACCAACAGGGTCCGACAGAAATGCTGGTCACGCCTCGACCGTCGTGCCACCCCGTCCGACTGTCGCCCTGTCGGGTTGACCATCTTGTGGTCCGGCCGACGATCCCGACCCTACGAGCCGGCCTGCCATCGTCAGCGCCGCCACTCGTACGGCGTCGTCTCCGACACCTTCACGAACCCGTACCGCTCCAGGATCGGGCGGGAGTGCTCGGTTGAGTCGCTGTGGATCAGCGTCTTCCCTCGGCGCAGTGCCGACCGCGCCCGCGCCGCGGTCAGCGCGCGGTAGATACCCAGACCGCGCCACGACGGCAGGGTGCACCCGCCCCAGATGCCGGCGAAGTCGGTCCCGGCGACGGGCTCGAGTCGACCGGCGCAGACCATCGCCCCCGCGGCCTCCGCGACCCACAGCTCCATTCCGTCGTCGAGCGCCAGCCGCCGGACCAGGGCGTCTGCCATCTCCTCGCGTTCGGCGGGCGGGTCGCCGAAGGCCTCCGCTGACATCGCGCTCATCGCTCGGACGTCCGGCGCCGACCGGACCTGCCGCAGGACGACCCCGTCCCGAAGAGGTACGTCGACCGCGAGTCGCTCGGCCTCCCCGATCATGATCGACTCGGTCTCCTCGGCCACGAACCCGTGCCGCAGCAGCGACTCGTGCAGGCCGGGGGCGTGGTCATGGGCGCGGGTCTTCCACTCCACGCGAGTGATCGTCGGGTCGGCCCGGTAGTGCCCGATCGCCTGGTCCACCAGTTCGTCGATGGCACCGGCATCCAGATCTCCGAGGTCCTGGTAGGTCACGAAGCCGCGGCCTCCGGCGAAGCTCACCAGCCGCAGCGGCCCGTGCGCCGTCACCTCGATCGCGCTGGGCGTCTCCGCATCGGTACGCAGCTGGGCATCGTAGGCGGCGAGGAAGGTGTCGCGTCGGTCCACCGCACGATCATCGCGGACGACGCTGCGAGTTCACGGACGGGCCCGCCGCCGCCGTACCCTGGGAGCGTTATGAGCACCACCGCCGCGCCCAGCACCCAGCGCACCTACGAGGTCCGCACGTACGGGTGCCAGATGAACGTCCACGACTCCGAGCGGATCGGCGGGCTGCTCGAGGACGCGGGATACCTGCCCTTCGACCAGGCCACCGCCGAGGGCGAGCAGGCCGACGTGGTCGTCTTCAACACCTGTGCGGTGCGGGAGAACGCGGACAACAAGCTCTATGGCAATCTGTCCCACCTCGCGCCGGTGAAGGCCGCCAACCCGGACATGCAGATCGCCGTCGGCGGCTGCCTGGCGCAGAAGGACCGCTCCACGATCACCGCGAAGGCGCCCTACGTCGACGTCGTCTTCGGCACCCACAACATCGGCTCGCTGCCGGCGCTCCTGGACCGCGCCCGCAGCCAGGAGGAGGCGCAGGTCGAGATCCTCGAGTCCCTCGAGGTCTTCCCCTCGACCCTCCCGACGAAGCGCGACTCCGCCTACGCGGCGTGGGTCTCGATCAGCGTCGGCTGCAACAACACCTGCACGTTTTGCATCGTGCCCAGCCTGCGCGGCAAGGAGAAGGACCGTCGTCCCGGCGAGATCCTGGCCGAGGTGGAGGCGCTGGTCGCCGAGGGCGTCTCCGAGATCACCCTGCTCGGCCAGAACGTCAACGCCTACGGCGTCGAGTTCGGCGATCGGCAGGCGTTCTCCAAGCTGCTCCGCGCCTGCGGCGACATCGACGGACTGGAACGGGTGCGCTTCACCAGCCCGCACCCGGCGGAGTTCACCGACGACGTCATCGAGGCGATGGCGCAGACGCCGAACGTGATGCCGCAGCTGCACATGCCGCTGCAGTCGGGCTCGGACCGGATGCTCAAGGCGATGCGCCGCTCCTACCGCCAGTCCAAGTACCTGGGCATCATCGAGCGGGTCCGTGCCGCGATGCCCGACGCGGCGATCACCACCGACATCATCGTCGGCTTCCCCGGGGAGACCGAGGAGGACCACCAGGCGACGATGGACGTGGTCCGCGCCGCCCGGTTCTCCGGCGCCTTCACCTTCCAGTACTCCAAGCGCCCCGGTACGCCGGCCGCCACGCTCCCCGACCAGATCGCCCCCGAGGTGGTCAAGGACCGCTACGGGCGGCTGGTCGAGCTGGTCAACCAGATCGCGTGGGAGGAGAACCAGAAGCTGGTCGGCAACGAGGTCGAGCTGCTGGTCGCCGAGGGCGAGGGCCGCAAGGACACCGCGACGCATCGACTCTCCGGTCGCGGTCCGGACAACCGGCTGGTCCACTTCGAGGCCGACTTCTCCGCCGTCGGTGGCGAGCCCCCGCGGCCCGGGGACATGGTCACCACCCGGATCACGTACGCCGCCCCGCACCACCTGGTCGCCGACGGTCCGGTGCTCGGGCTGCGTCGTACCCGGTCCGGGGATGCCTGGGAGACCCGGGTCAACGGCGCTGCCGCGCCCGCCGGCCAGGTCGGGCTCGGGATGCCGCAGGTCGGCGTACCAGCACCGTTGCCGCCGGCCCCCGCCTGCGGCTGACCCGCGAGCTCGACCTTTAGCGGCGGCGCCGGCCTGCCGCTGCGGTGACTCCTCCCGCCAGCAGCAGGATCACGGCGAAGAGGAGGGCCAGCGTGACCCGCGGCGCGCCGGTGTCCGGCAGGAAGCCGTCGCCTCCGGGGTTGCCCTCGCCGTCGGGGTTGCCGCCACCGTCGGGATTGCCGTCGTCGGGCTCGTCGGTCGGTACGACGGCGGTGTCGGGATCCGTGGCCGCGGTGCTGCCGGTCGGGTCCGTGCCCGACGCGGTGGCGGTGTTGGTGAGGGGATCGCCTGCTCGCACGTCGGCGGCGCTGACCGGATAGCTCGCCGTGCAGGCCAGGGAGTCGCCCGGCGCCAGCGTGCTGTCGGCGGGACAGCTGATGTTCACGCCGGCGTCCTCGAGCATGGGGTCGTCGATCGTGATGTCCGCGACCGTCACGTTGCCGGTGTTGGCGACCTCGAAGGTGTAACTGACGGTCTCGCCGGCATCGGCGCGGTCGTCGCCGTCGCGGTCCTGCAGCGATGCGGTCTTGGACAGGTCCAGCGCAGGCAGTTGGGCGAGCGGCACCGCAGCGGTGTCCTCGGGTGAGTCGACCGCGGCACCGCCGGGGGTCTCGCCCGTCGCGGTGGCGACGTTGACGACCTCGCCGGCGTCGAGGTCGGCCTGGACGAGGGTGTAGCTGCCGGTGCAGGTGGCGACCTCGCCGGGTGCGATCACGGTCGGCTCACAGGCGACGTCGTCGATCTTGTCGTCGGCGACGGTGATGCTGCGTAGCGCGACGTTGCCGGTGTTGGTGACGGTGTAGTCGTAGGCGATGGTGTCGCCGGCGTCGATGCGACCAGAGCCGTTGGCGTCGGCCGGCGCACCCGCCGACTTCTCCAACGCGAGCGCCGGCTCCTGCGCCAGCGGTACGACGGCGGTGTCGTCGGGCGAGTCCACCGGATCGCCCCCGGGGTCGGTGCCGGTGGCGTGGGCGGTGTTGGCCACCTCGCCGGCGTCCAAGTCGGCGGGCGTCAGGGTGTAGGTGGCCGTGCAGGTGCTCTCCTCGCCCGCCGGGAGCGGGGCGCCGGGACAGTCCACGTCCACTCCGGCGTCGGCGAGCATCGGGTCGTCGATGGCGAGGTCGGTCAGGGTGACGTTGCCGGTGTTGGTGACGGTGAAGGTGTAGGCGATGGTGTCGCCGGCGTCGGTGCGGCCGGAGTCGTTGGCGTCCACCGGTGCGCCGGCGGCCTTGTCGACGGTGAGCGCGGGCAGTTGCGTGAGGTCGACCTCGGCGGTGTCGTCGGGGGAGTCGACCGTGTCGTCGTTCGGATCGGCGCCGGTGGCGTGGGCGGTGTTCTCGACCGATCCGGCGTCGAGGTCGGCCGTGGTCAGCGTGTAGGTCGCGGTGCAGACCGTCTGGCTGCCTGCGGCCAGGGTGCTGGCGCCGCAGTCGATGCCTACCCCGGCGTCGGCGAGCATCGGATCGTCGACGGCGAGGTCGGTGACGGTGACGTTGCCGGTGTTGGTGACGGTGAAGGTGTAGGCGATGGTGTCGCCGGCGTCGGTGCGGCCGGAGTCGTTGGCGTCGACCGGATCCCCGGCGACCTTGTCGATCGTGAGCGCCGGCTCTTGCGGCAACGGGACGACGGCGGTGTCGTCGGGGGAGTCCACCGGGTCGCCGTCGGGGTCGTCCGCTGTGGCGTGCGCGGTGTTGTCGACCTCGCCGGCATCGAGGTCCGCCGGCCGGATCGTGTAGCTCGCCTCGCAGGTGGCAACGCCCTCGGGAGCGAGCTCGGTGACGTCGCAGCTGATCGTGTCCCCCGCGGCGGCGAGCATCGGGTCCACGACCGCGAGGTCGTCGACCGTCTGGTTGCCGGTGTTGGTGACGGTGAAGGTGTAGGCGATGGTGTCGCCGGCGTCGGTGCGGCCGGAGTCGTTGGCGTCGACGGGATCGCCGGCGGACTTGGCGATCTCCAGGGCGGGCGCGCTGTCCAGCGGCGTGGTCGTGCTGTCCCGTGGGGACTCGATCGGATCGCCGTCCGGGTCCTCGGCCAGTGCGCGAGCGCGGTTGACGACCCGCCCGGAGTCGGTGTCGGCCTGGGTGACGGTGTAGGTCGCCGTACAGGTCGTGGAGGCACCGGGCGCGAGGCTGGTGACCGGGCAGTCCACGGCGCCGACCTTGGGGTCCTCGACGGTCAGCACGCTGGCGGTGACGGTGCCGGTGTTGGTCACGACGAAGCTGTAGTCGATCGTGTCGCCGGTGGCGATCAGGCCGTCGTCATCGGTGTCCGCGGTGCCGGTCGCGGTCTTGTCGATGCTCAGGGTGGCGACGGTGTCGGTCGGGGTGTCGGTGGAGGAGTCGTTGGAGTCGACCGGCTCGTCGTCGGGGTCGGTGCCGGTGGCGGTCGCGGTGTTGGCGACCGAGCCGGCGTCGACGTCGGCCTGGGTGATCGTGTAGGTCTTCGCGCAGGTCGTGCTCTGGCCCGGTTGGAGGGTCGTGCGGGGGCAGTCCACGGCGCCGACCTTCGGGTCGATCACCCGGATGAAGTCGACGGTGACGGTCCCGGTGTTCTCGACCAGGAACTCGAACCGGATGGTGTCACCTGCGTCCACCAGCCCGTTGTCGTTGACGTCGGTGGTGCCGGCGACACTCTTGGCCAGGGTCAGTTCGGGCGTGGAGTCGGTCGGGGTGGTGGTCGAGTCCGGCAGGGACGCGACCTCCCCGCCGCCTGGCTCCTCGGCGTTGGCCGTGGCCGTGTTGACCACCGAACCGGCGTCGACGTCGGCCTGCGTGATCGTGTACGTCGCCGTGCAGGTCGTCGCCCCATCCGGGTCGAGGTCGGTGACCGGGCAGTCGACGGCACCGACCGTCGGGTCCTCGATCTCGAGCGTGTCCAGGGAGACCTGGCCGGTGTTGGTGACCACGAACCGGTAGTCGATGGTGTCACCGGCGTCGACCAGGCCGTTGTCGTTGACGTCGGTGGCCGGCGCGGCCTGCTTGTCCAGGGTCAGTGCCGCGGTGCTGTCGGTGGGTGTGCTGGTCGAGCTGGGGTCGGACTCCACCGGTTCCCCGTTCGGATCGGTGGCCGTGGCGGTGGCGGTGTTGTCGACGCTGCCGCTGTCCACGTCTGCCTGAGTGACGGTGTAGGTGGCACTGCAGATCGGTGAGGTCCCGGGCGGCACGGAGGCGTCGGGACAGTCGATGGCGCCCAGCTTGGGGTCGTCGACCGCAACGTCGGTGAGCGTGACCGCGCCGGTGTTGGTGATCAGGAAGCTGTAGGTGATGGTGTCACCGGCATTGACCGTGCCAGACCCGTCGACGTCGTCGATGCTCCTGACGAGCTTGAGCAGCCTCAGCGAGGCGGTGGCATCGGTGGGCGTGCTGGTGGAGTCGGGCTCGGACTCCACGGGTTCCTCGGCCGGATCGCTGCCGGTCGCGGTGGCGGCGTTGTCCACCGATCCGGCGTCCACGTCTGCCTGGGTGACGGTGTAGGTGAAGGTGCACGTCGTAGTCGCACCGGGGGCGAGCCTGGTCTGAGGACAGTCCGCGCCGCCGGTGAGGTCGTCGTCGATCCCGACGCCGGTGACGGTCGTGGTGCCGTCGTTGGTGACCTCGAAGGCGTAGCTGATCGTGTCGCCCGCGTTGAGACCCCCGCTGCCGTCGACGTCGTCGGTGCCGCCGACCGACTTGTCCAGGCTCAGCTCGGACGTCGAGTCGGTCGGGGTGGTGGTGCCGTCCTGGTTGGACGGCACGTCCTGGCCGGCCGGGGTCTCACCGTTGGCCTGGGCGGAGTTGAGGACCGCGCCGTTGTCCACGTCCGCCTGCGTGATCGTGTACGTCGCCGTGCAGGTCGTCGAGCCACCCGGAGCGAGCGTGGCGACAGGGCAGTCCACCGTGCCGACCTTCGGGTCGCTGACCTGCAGTGCCGACAACGTCACGTTGCCGGTGTTGGTGAGCTCGAAGGTGTAGCCGATGGTGTCACCGGCATCGACCAGCTCGTTGCCGTTCTCATCGACCGGGTCGGCCGCCTGCTTGTCCAGCACCAGCCGCGCGACCGGGTTGATCGGAGTCGAGGTCGCGTCGGGGTCGGACTCCACCGGCTCGCCGTCCGGGTCGGACGCCGTGGCGGTGGCGGTGTTGTCCACGGAGCCGGCATCGGCGTCGGACTGGGTGATCACGTAGGACGCCGTACAGGTCACGCTCGCGCCGGGGGCGAGCGGTCCGGTAGGGCAGTCGACCTCGACCAGTGCGTCGTCGACGGCGACCCCGGTGAGGGTGGTGGCGCCGTCGTTGGTGACGACGAACTCATAGTTGATGGTGTCGCCGGCGTCGCGCACCCCCGATCCGTTCGTATCGACCACGCCGGCGACCTGCTTGTCGAGGGTGAGGTCGGAGGTGGGCGCGATCGTCACCGTGGCCGAGTCCTCGTCCTCCACCGGTGTGTCGTCGACGTCCACCGCGCTGACGGTGGCGGTGTTGTCGACCGAGCCGGCGTCGACGTCGGCTTGGGTCAGTGTGTAGGTCACCGAGCAGTCCATGGACGCACCGGGCGCCAGGATCGTCTGTGGACACGACACTGGACCTGTCGTCGGGTCGGCGACCGTGACCTGACGCACCCAGCGGTTGCCGGTGTTGGTGACCTCGAAGGTGTAGCTGACGGTGTCGCCGGCGTCGGGGCCGTTGCCGTCGGCATCGATGACCGGGCCGGCCGACTTGTCCAGCGCGATCGCCGGTGCGGCGTCCAGAACCGTGTGGGTGGTGGCGGTGTCACTGACCGCGGGACCATCGGGCGGCGTGCCGGTCGCGGTCACCTCGTTGTCGACCTCGCCGGCCTCGAGGTCGTCTTGGGTGAGTGTGTAGTCGATGGTCGGGCAGGTCCGGGTGGCTCCTGGGGACAGGTTCGCCGAGCCGCAGGCGATGTCGCCACCGAGCAGCGGGTCGTTCACCGTCAGGGTGTGCAGCGGGGCGTTGCCGGTGTTGGTCACGGTGACGGTGTAGGTGATGGTGTCGCCTGCGTCGACCCCGTTGCCGTCGAGGTCCTCGACCGGGCTCGCTGACTTCTCCACCTCGATCCCGGGGGTCTGCAGTTCGAGCGGGTGGTCCTCGACCTCGCCGCCGCCGCCGAAGCCGACCGGGGACGGTGTGTCCGGACTTCCCGCGTAGAGACGCAGCCGCAGGAAGGACGGCCCGGTCGCCGCGTCGTCCACGGCGGACCAGGTGAGGGTGGCGGAAGTGTCGGTGGCGGAGAGGCGCGCGATCGCTGACTGCTCGTCGGGGTCGTCGAAGTCGCCGTCCCGGTTCAGGTCGACCCAGCCGACCAGCGTGGCCGGCCCGCCGGTGGTGTTGGTGATCGCCACGTCCAATGTCGGGGCGTGGTTCGACCGCCACGATGCTCCGTCGGCGACCGCGTCTTCGTCGTCGGTCCCGTCGAGGTCGTCCCCGGAGGCATCGGGCGTGGCCCGCGCTGCCGGCTCGGGGTCCCGGACGCCCATCGACAGCCCGACATCGGAGTGGCGGGTGGTCTCGGTGCCGTAGGAGGCCGGAGCATCCCCGAAGTCGGTCGTCGTCACGACGAGCGTGGTGTTCTCCGGTGGTTCCAGTCCGGTCGTCTCCACGTTGTCCGGACCGTTGGTGTAGAGACCGGCGTCGTTGGCGACGACGTCCACGCTGAGGGTGCATGAGGTCATCCCGGCGCTCAGATTGCCGGTGCCGGTGATCGTGCTGCCACCGGCCGTGGCGGTGACCTCGCCGCTGGGGCAGGTCGTGGTGGCTGCGCTCGGGTCGGCGACGACCAGGCCCTCGGGAAGCGAATCGGTGAACGACCAACCGTTCTTCGCCGCCAGCTCGCTGGTGTTGGTGACGGTGAACGTCAACGTGCTGGCCTCACCAGGGACGGTCGCTTCGGGCGTGAACGCCTTGTCCAACGACGGGGTGGCGTCCACGATCTCGAAGTTGTCGAAGGCGTGATCGTTGCCCCGGCCCGAGCCGTAGAGGTTGATCATCTGCATGCCGATCGTCGGACTGTCCCACAGGATCGACCCGTTGGAGGTGTAGGTGTCGACGGTGACAGCCGTGGCGCCGACGACACCACGGGCCTCCGCGGTCACCCGCCGCGAGGTGGCACAGGCGTTGATGGGGCCACCGACATCGGTGGCGGTGCCGTTGTCGTCGATCAGCTGGAACTGGATCCGCGGCGC
Source organism: Nocardioides sp. BGMRC 2183 (assembly GCA_008123405.1). Taxonomy (GTDB): domain Bacteria; phylum Actinomycetota; class Actinomycetes; order Propionibacteriales; family Nocardioidaceae; genus Nocardioides. The sequence goes on along the minus strand of VSSA01000036.1, from coordinate 2,967 downwards.
TCCAGCGCTGCACGAGAGCGCAGCGACGTCCACGGAGGTGGTGAGGAATCTTCCGGCTGAAGCCAGCGGCACGTTCTCGGCGGTGGCCAGCTCGACCAGGCCGGCGCCCGGGTCGCCGAAGGTGAGGGCGGAGACCGCGAAGTTGTCGCGGGCCTCGGCCGCTGTCTCCCCCTGGCTGATTCCGAGCGCCTGAGCGAGTTGCTGGGTCCGGTTCCACCACTGTTGCTGACCGCAGTCGGCGACCTGCGCGGAGGCGCCCGCTGCTGCGCTCGGCGGCTGGTTCCACTGAGCTACCCATCCGTTGCAGTTGACCAACCAGGACGGTGCGGCGGTGTAGGTCTCGCCCGCCGACCCGACGTAGTCGTCGACCCGCACGATCGGCGTCGAACCAGGCCGGTTCTCGAAACCTTCGGAGAGCACGACCGTCGGATCTTCGGGGACGCCCGGCGCGGCCATCGGGACGAAGGGTGCCGTCGGAGCCGACGCGGGAGTGGTAGCGGCGGTGACCGGTACGTCGGACTGCGCCTGTGGGGCCGGCTGCGCCATCGTGGCGGCCGCGACCACCAGCGTCGTCGCCACCGTCGCGCCGATACTGGTCCTCCGCCGAGTCGTCACCAGTAGCCCTTTCGTCCTACGAGACGTGTCGTGGGTCACCCGCGAGGCCAGACTAGTGGAATCCGGCGGCGCGGCGTCCGCACCGGCCGTGAGGATCGATCGGACCCGTTTGGCAGGATCGAGACCATGCCGGCCGACGTACCGACCATTGTGGCCACCTCCGGGGGCGTGCTGCCCGGGGATCGCACGCGCTGGCGGGTCGGGCCGCTGACGTCGTACGCGGTGGACCTGGCGGGGGTGAGCGGCCGCGCGCCGAAGGTGTGCTTCCTGGCGACCGCCTGCGGCGATGCGCCCGAGCTGGTCCGCGACTTCTACGACATGGCGATGGGGGCCGGGTGGAGCCCGAGTCACCTGAGCCTCTTCCCGATGCCCAACGTCCCCGACGTCACCGCCCACCTGCTCGAGCAAGACGCCGTGTGGGTGTGCGGCGGCAGCGTGGCCGGGCTGCTGGCGATGTGGCGACTGCACGGCGTGGATCGGGCGATGCGGGCAGCGTGGGGGGCCGGGGTCGTGCTCACCGGGGTCTCCGCCGGGTCGATCTGCTGGCACGCCGGCGGCACCACCGACTCCTTTGGCCCCGAGCTGCGGCCGATGACCGATGGGCTGGGGCTGCTGCCCTACTCCAACGGGGTGCACTACGACTCCGAGGCGCAGCGGCGACCGCTCTTCCAGCAGCTCGTCGCGGACGGCACCCTGCCCACCGGCTACGCCACCGACGACGGCGTCGGGCTGGTCTATCGCGGCACCGAGCTCGTCGAGGCGCTCGCCGAGCGCGACCACGCCGGCGCCTACCGGGTGGAGCGGGACGGTGGCCGTGCCGTCGAGACGGCACTCGCCGTGCGCCGGCTCCGGTGAGGGAGACGCGGGGCTGATGGGCTTCGAGGAGGGCCTGGTCGCCTTCGAGCCGATGCCCGGAGGCTGGTCCGGGGAGACCTTCCTGGCGCAGACGCATGCCGAGCGGTCAGTGGTGCGGATCTTCGCCGACCCGCGCCACCGCCAGGACGCACCGGAGCTCCAGGCGGCGCTGTTGCACCTGGTGCGTGGCCTGCTCCCGGTCCCGGGCGTTCGTGAGGTACGACGCCGCCGGGACGCCGAGACGCCCGGGCTCCTGGTGACCGAGCACCTGCCCGGGGTCCGGGCCGATCTGTTCCTCGCCGACGCGGACGCTGCGGCACGCACACGACTGGGCGCGGCATTCGGCACCGTCGCGGCCACCCTCGCCGCGATGCCGACCCTGCGGGCCGGCACCTGGGCCGACGCGGACCTGCGGATCGAGCCGTGCGACCTCGACGTTGCCGGCTGGGTCGAGCGATGCCGTGCGGGCCTGGCGGGGCGCGGGTGGGCGCCCGAGGCCCTCGCCGGGCTCGGTGAGCTCGCCCTACGCGCCGACGACCTGCTCGCTGCCCTCGATCGGACCTGCCTGGTGCACTCCGACCTCAACCCGAAGAACCTGCTGGTCGACCCCGACACGTTGACGGTGACCGGCGTGGTCGACTGGGAGTTCAGCCACAGCGGCCACCCGTGGACGGACCTCGGCAACCTGATCCGCTTCGATCGCGACCCGCGCTACGTCACGGCTGTCCTCGACGCGTGGTGCGCGCGGCACGGCGGCCCGCCGGACGTCGTACGGGCGGGAGCGCGGGCGGCGGACCTGGTCGCACTCGTCGAGCTCGCCACGCGAGCCGGCGAGAATCCGGTGACGGACGCCGCCGTGGCTCGTCTTCATGAGGCGGTGGCCGACCCGGACGGCTACCTCTCTTGACCTCTGAGTCGTCAGGGTCAGAGTGATCCATAGACCACTCTCACCCTGACGACTCACCTCTGGCTCAGAAACCGAACGTGGTCAACGGAGCGAGGTCGCCGTCGCGGATGCCGCGCAGCACCTGCCCCTCGTGCGGGACCAGTGGGTCGGGCAGGGCGACGAGCGGCCACCAGGCCAGGTCGGCGCACTTGGTGGACTCGACGATCCGCGGGTCGCCCATCCAGGAGCGCGCCACGAAGAAGAAGTCGATCCGCTCGTCGATCGGCAGGTTGTGGGCGGTGCGCTGCATCGCCGTCGCGAACTCCAGCGCGAGATCGCTGACCCCGATCTCCTCGGCGGCTTCGCGGGCGGCGGCCTCGGTGGCGGTCTCACCGGCTTCGATGTGCCCCGCTGCTGCGGCGGCCCAACGGCCGTCCATGTAGCCGGTGTTCTGGCGCAGCTGCAGCAGCACCTCGGTGCCGTGCAGGCCGTCGCGCACCAAGAAGACGTACGCCGCGGGGACGATCGCGAAGCGGGTCTTGCCGGTGGCCGGGTCGGTGACGCTCACGGATTGGGAGGGGGCGGCGGGGTGGAGGAGCCCGGCGGGGGTG
>VSSA01000035.1 GCA_008123405.1 Nocardioides sp. BGMRC 2183 | reverse complement strand
TCGGCATCTTCCGCCAAACCCAACGACCCACCTACGACGACCAAGCCCGCCACCAGGTCGCTGCGGCGGTGGAGACTCAGGGCGAGGGAGACCTGCAGACCCTGCTCGACGGCGGGGACAGCTGGAGCGTCGACGCCGGCGACCCGAGCGAGGGGAGCCGTTGACCTACGCGATCGCCCAGCCCTGCGTGGACATCAAGGACCGCGCCTACGTCGATGGGTGTCCGCTGGTCACCGACGTACCCGCCCGCGCCTGATCCGGTCGGTCCGCGCCCGACGCGCTGCGCCACTGGCGCTGGCGAGAGACTGACGCGGTGACGATCACCGAGGACCGCTGGCGCTTCGCGACACTGGCGGCCATCACTACGGTCACGGCGATCGTCAGCAGTCTCGGTGCTCCCCTGATACCCGAGATCGCCGACACCTACGACGTCCGCCTCAGCCTCGCCCAATGGGCATTGACGTCCACGCTGATCGCCGGCGCGGTGGCGACCCCGATCGTGGGTCGATGGGGCAACGGGCAGCTGCGTCGGCCGGTTCTGCTCGGCGGACTCGGCGCCGTACTCGCCGGGACGCTGCTCGCCGCCCTGCCGCTCGGGTTTGCAGCTCTGCTGACCGGACGCACGCTGCAGGGCGTCGGGCTTGCGCTCGTGCCGTTGGCGTTGGCGGCCGCCCGGGACGTGTGGAGTGGTCCCGCGCTGGTCTCTCGGCTGTCGACGCTGTCGGTCACCACCGTCGCCGGAGCGGGCGTCGGCTACCCCGCGACCTCGCTGGTCGCCGGTGTCTTCGGTGTGTCAGGCGCCTACTGGTTCGGGGCGGGGCTCGTCGCGATCACCCTCGAGCTCGCGCGCCGTCACCTGCCCGGGGGCGGCGGCGAGACCCCGCCGCGTCTCGACCTGCCCGGCATCGTCCTGCTCTCCTCGGGCACGCTGACGCTCCTCCTGGCCGTGACTCAGGGCGCGCACTGGGGTTGGCGCTCCCCGGAGACGCTCCTGGTCGCTGCGGGCGGTGCCGCCCTTCTGCTGATCTGGGTCGCCTGGACCCTGGTCGTGCTCAGACGCGGCGGCGTGCCACTGGTCGACCTGTCTTTGGCGCTACGTCCCGGAGTCGCGGGGCCGAACCTGGTCACCTTCAGCCTGGGTGCCGGCATGTACGGACTGCTCTCACTGGTCGTGATCGTCGTACAGAGCGACCCCGACAACGGCTTCGGATTGGGCGATGGCGTCGCGATCGCCGGGCTGATCCTGGTCCCGTACTCCCTGACGAGCGTCGCCGGAAGCAGGTTGGCCACCCGCGTCGCCCGGCGCTGGAACACCGGCCTGCTCCTTCCGACGGGATGTCTGGTCTTCAGTGTGGCGATGGGCCTCCTCGCATTCGCCCATACTCACCTGTGGCAGGTGCTCGTCGTGATGGCGATCGGCGGGCTGGGAAGTGGGTTCACCTTCTCCTCGCTGCCGAACCTGATCGTTCCGCACGTGCCTGCGGCCGAGACCGGCAGCGCACTCGCCTTCAACCAACTGCTCCGCTATCTCGGTTTCTCGGCAGGTTCCGCGGCCAGCGTCACCGTGCTGGACTCCCTCGGCGGTGGCGTCACTGGGCTGCGGGTGAGCCTCCTCGCCCTGGCCGGGTGGTGTCTCGCCGCAGGGCTCGCATCTGCCTCCGCGCCCGCGATGCGTCTGCTCGTCCGTCGCAGCGCGGGCTGAAGAGGCGGTTCGTCCACAGCCGCATGACGTGGCCCGGATCTAGGGCGTGTCTCCCACGACACACCCTAGGCTGCGCTCCATGAGCGACTCCACCATCGCCAGCGCCCGCCAGCACGCCCTCGGCGACCTGCCGCGTCGTACAGCCCAGCGGGTCCCGGACAAGCTCGCCCTGATCGACGGCGACCAGCAGATCACCTTCGCCGAGCTCGAGGAGTACGTCGACGCCACGGCGGCAGCGATCACCGCCGCCGGGCTCACCAAGGGCGACCGGCTCGCGCTGCTGTCGCACAACTGCTGGCAGTTCGCGGTGCTGGACTTTGCCGCGGCTCGCGCGGGCGTGGTCCTGGTGCCGATCAACTTCATGCTCGGCGCCGACGAGATCGCGTTCATCCTGGAGCACTCCGGCGCGACGGGGTTCGTCGCCGAGGACGCGCTGGTGACCGTCGCGGACGCCGCGATCGCCGCCGCCGGCGGCCCGCGGATCACGCTGAAGCAGGTGATCTCGTTCCCGGGCGCGGAACACCCGACCCCCGAGGGGTGGAACGACCTCGACGGTTGGCTCGAGTACGACGGTCCCCGCGGCGAACCGGTGCCGATGGGCGACGACGACCCGGTCCGGATGATGTTCACCTCCGGCACCGAGTCCCGCCCGAAGGGAGCGCTGCTGAGCAGCCGCGCTCTGATGTGGCAGTACGTCTCCTGCGTGATCGACGGCGAGATGAGCGCCGACGACGTGGAGCTGCACACGCTGCCGCTCTACCACTGCGCTCAGCTCGACTGTTTCCTCGGCGTCGACGTCTACCTCGGCGCGACCAGCATCATCCTGCCCGGCCCGGACCCGGCGACGGTTCTGCGCGCGATCGCCGAGCACGGGGTCACCAAGTACTTCGCGCCACCGACGGTCTGGATCGGTCTGCTGCGCCACCCGGCCTTCGACACCACCGACCTGTCCAGCCTGCGCAAGGGCTACTACGGGGCGTCGCCGATGCCGGTCGAGGTGCTGCGCGAACTGCGGGAGCGGCTCCCCGACGTCCGGTTCTGGAACTTCTACGGGCAGACCGAGATGGCGCCGCTGGCCACCATCCTCGGCCCCGACGAGCAACTGCCGTACGCCGGATCCGCCGGCCGTGCCTCGATCAACGTGGAGACCCGGATCGTGGACGACAACGACGACCCGGTGCCGGCCGGCACGGTCGGTGAGATCGTGCACCGCAGTCCGCACGCCACCTTGGGCTATTACCGCGACGAGGCCAAGACCGCGGAGGCGTTTCGCGGCGGCTGGTTCCACTCCGGCGACCTCGGCTACGTCGACGACACCGGCCACCTCTTCGTCGTGGACCGCAAGAAGGACATGATCAAGACCGGCGGCGAGAACGTGGCCAGTCGAGAGGTCGAGGAGGCGATCTACACCCTCGACGGGGTTGCCGAGGTGGCGGTCTTCGGGGTGAGCCACCCGCGCTGGGTGGAGGCGGTGGCCGCGGTCGTCGTACCGAAGCCGGGGGTGGCGCTGACCTCGGAGCAGGTGCTGGCGCACGCGCGCTCGGAGCTCGCCGGGTTCAAGGCGCCGAAGTATGTGGTGGTGGCCGAGGCGCTGCCGAAGAACCCGAGCGGCAAGATCCTCAAACGACAGCTACGCGACGCGCACGCCGATCTGGCGGCGGGCGAGAGCTGAGGCCCACCAGCCGAGAGGACTGCCGATGAGACTCGACCTCCAACTCGACGGCCGCCCCGACCAGGCCCTCGCCCGTGCCCGCGAGCTGACCGAGGCCGGCGCGGACGGGCTCTTCACGTTCGAGGGACCGCACGACGTCTTCACCCCGCTCGCTGCGGTCGCCGGTCACGTCGACGCCGACTTGATGACCAACGTGGCGATCGCGATGCCCCGCAGCCCGATGCACCTCGCGCACGCCGCCTGGGACCTGCAGCTGATGTCGCACGGCCGGTTCCGCCTCGGTCTCGGCAGCCAGATCCGCCCCCACATCGAGAAGCGGTACGGCGCCACCTGGTCACCGCCCGCGGCCCGGATGCGGGAGATCGTGGGCGCGGTGAAGGCGATCCTGCGGTCCTGGGAGACCGGTGAGCGACTGGAGTTCCGCGGCGAGCACACCACCCACACACTGATGCCGCCGACGTTCGTGCCGGGCCCGAACCCCTACGGCCCTCCCCCGGTGCTACTCGGCGCGTTGGGACCGTTGATGACGCGGACCGCTGCCGAGGTGGCCGATGGGCTGCTGGTGATGCCGTTCCACACCGAGCGGCACTTCCGAGAGCGGACGATGCTGGCGGTCTCCGAGGGGCTCGCGCGCGCGGACCGGAGTGCCGAGGACCTGGCCGTCCTCCCGGCCGCGATCACCGCGATGTACCGCACGGAGGCCGAGCGTGAGGCCGCGATCACCGGAGTCCGCGGCCTGATCGCGTTCTACGCCTCGACGCCGGCGTACCGGCCCGTGCTGGAGGTCGAGGGGTGGCAGGAGGTGCAGCCCGAGCTCAATCGGCTCTCCAAGCTCGGCGATGTCGCAACGATGATGGGCCTGGTCGACGACACCATGGTCGCGACGATCGGAGTGGTGGGCACGCCGGAGGAGTGCGCGGCCGAGATCCAACGCCGCTTCGGTGAGGTCGCCGCGCGGGTGTGCTGCTACTTTCCGGGCTACCAGCCACCCGCCGAGCAGATCGCCGCCCTGGCCGCGGGCCTGGCCACCTGAGGACCCGTTCGGACAGTTGGCGGATCGAAACTCAGGGATGAGGCAGCCTCAGCCTCGCCCGAAGGCCGGCTTCTCCTTCGCCAGGAATGACCGGACCCCCTCGGCGAAGTCAGGACCGCCGTACACCTCCCGCAGGATCGCCTCCTCGCCGGGCATCGACGCCTCAGACTCCGCAGCCCGCACGCGCAACTGCGTCTTGGTGGTCTGCAGCGTGGCGGTGGCGGCCTGCAGGATCCCCTCGACCAAGCCCAGCACCTCGGCGTCCAACGCTTCGGCATCCTCGACGGCAGCGACCAGAGCCCCGACGCCGTACGCGCGGTCACTCCCGATCAGCCGGGAGGCGAGCAGCATCTCACGGGTCAACGACTCTCCGAAGATCGACTGGCAGCGGTAGAGGACGGTGCCGGAGAGCGCGTTGCCGAGCGTGCGGGCGATCGGGTATCCGAACCGCGACGCGCTCGTCGCGACCCGCAGGTCGCAGTGGGTGGCCACCGCCAGCCCGCCACCGACACAGACCCCGTCGATCGCGGCGATGGTGACCTGCGGCAGCGCCCAGAGCCGCTCGAACATCTCCCGGATCCAGTTCTCGTAGTCGACCGGGTCGGCGGCGAGGAAGTCGGAGATCTCGTTGCCCGCCGCGAACGCCTTTCCACCTGCGCCGCGCAGCACCACCACCCGCACCGAGGCATCGGAGGCCAGCGAGCCGAACAGGTTGCGCATCTGCTGATACATCGCCTGAGTGAAGGCGTTGCGCCGCTCGGGTCGGTTGAACGTCACCTCGAGCACGCCCGGCGCGAGTCGGTCGCGGTGGATCAGCAGGTCGGCGGTCTCGGCGGTCTCGACAGTCTCGGCAGGCACGGCCCAGAGGCTACGACGCCCGCGCTCTGCGGCAAGCAATGGTCCGGAGAGCAGTGGCCCGGCGCCGGAGCCACGCCTCCCGTGCGGGCCCATCAGGCGCCCGCACGGGAGGTCAGTGCCACACCCTCAGGCGTCGAACCCGTCCATGTGGGGGGTCGTCAGGGGAGTGATCACTCGGGTTGCGATGCGCCATCCTTCCGACGTCCGGACATAGGTGTCGGTGTTGAGCGCGATCGCTTTGATCGCGGCACCGCTCTTCATCTCCGCCTCGGCGAAGACGTAGTTCGTTCCACTCGCGCGGTCGTCGTCCTCGAACTCGATCCGGTGGTTGGTCACGATGTGGAAGGACTTCTCGACGGCAGCTGCGTCGCGTTCGAAGAAGTCGAGCACCGCATCCCGGCCCTCGTAGCGCTCCAGGCCGACCCCGCTCGCGTCCCAGACCGGATCGTCGCTGAAGGCCTCGAGGGCGAGCTTCGGGTCGTGGGTGTCGAGTCCCAGTGCATAGGTGTGCGTTGCCCGGATGATGCCGAGCTCGTCGGCGGTCCGCTCGTTCGTCATCGGCTCGACCTCACTCGTAGACGACGACGCCGCGGATGTTCTTGCCGTCGCGCATGTCCTTGAAGGCCGTGTTGATGTCCTCCAGGTCGTACTCGCGCGTGATCAGCTCGTCCAGCTTGTGCAGACCACGTCGGTAGAGGTCCGCGATGAGCGGGATGTCGTTGCGCGCCTTGGTGGAGCCGTACAACGTGCCCTGCAGTCGCTTGCCGGACATGGCGAAGGTGAACAGGTCGATGTTCACGTCGCGCTGGAGGACGGGCGCCGCCGAGGTCACCACGACCGTGCCCCCGCGACGACACATCGCCTGAGCGGGCTCGAGCAGGTCGCCGGTCAGCACCCCGACCGTGAGGATCACGCGGTCCGCGCCCTGCCCGTCGGTGAACCCCGCCACGAGCTCGGCGGCGGCCTCGATGCTCTCAGCGGTGTGGGTAGCGCCGAAGGTCGGAGCGATGTCGCGCTTGTAGGGGTTCGTGTCGCACGCGATGATGTTCTTCGCGCCGCGGTGCCGGGCCCCCTGGATGGCGTTCATGCCGACACCGCCGGTGCCGATCACCACGACCGTCTCGTTGAGCTCGATCTCTGCGGCATAGGCCGCCGATCCCCAGCCAGTCGGCACACCACACCCGATCAGGGCAGCGGTCTTGAGCGGGATGTCCTTCTCGATCCGGACCAGTGCGTCGGTCGGCACCGTGACGTACGGCGAGAAGGTGCCCAGGTAGGACATGCAGCCGACCCCCTTACCTCGGGCGTGGACGCGGTGCGTCCCGTCAGGCGAGGTACCTGCGAGCACCCCGGCACCGAGCACACACATGTTGGACTGTCCCGCGACGCACATCCGGCACTTCCCGCAGCTGGGCAGGAACGAGCAGACGACGTGGTCGCCGACCTCCAGGTCGAGAACGCCCTCGCCGACCTCGGTCACGACGCCAGCGCCTTCGTGGCCGCCCAGGATCGGCGCCCAGTCCAGGGGGATGTCGCCGGTGTCCAGGTGATCATCGCTGTGGCAGATGCCCGATGCAGCCAGCTTGACGGTCGCCTCGCCGAACTTCGGCGGATCGACCTCGATCTCTTCGACGGACCAACCGGAGTTGGTGCCGGGCTCCCACAACAGTGCGCCCTTGGTCAGCATGTCGTCCTCTTTCTCTCGGAGATCGGCCGAGATCGCGAGGACCAGCCTCGCGCCCAAGACCCGCATCGAATCGAATGATGCGCATGATTTGGCTCACAACGCTAACCCCGCGGCAGAGAGCAGCGCAATGACCTGTGCCGAGATTCCTGATTATGAATCGAACCCTTGACATGAACTGCGCAGTCGGTTCAGAGTCGTTGTGACTCCGATCACGACCCGCGGCCCCGGACTCGGCGCCCCGAGGTCCTCGGCCCCCGCCGCGAATACGCCGCGCGGGGCATCTGCGTCCCCGGGCGCATTCGTGCGCGCCTGGACTGACCCGATCACCCCATCGACACCAGGAGAGATGACATGGCACTGGACGACGCGACGACGGCGTTCCTCACCCAGATGGCGGAGGCGGGGGCGCCGCCCCTGCACGAATCTTCCCCGCAGGAGGCGCGACTGGTCACGGCCGGTCTCAAGGACATGTACGGCCCGGGCCCGGAGATGGCGAAGGCACAGTCCTACCGGGTCGACGTCGAGGGGGGCCAGATCGACGTACAGGTGCTCGTCCCCACCGAGGAGCCCGTCGGGGTGATGGTCTACTTCCACGGCGGTGGGTGGGTGATCGGGCAGATCGACGAGTTCGAGACGCTGGGACGCCAGTTGGCGCACCGGACCAACCATGCAGTCGTGCTGGTCGACTATCGACTGGCTCCCGAGCACCCGTACCCGACCGCGGTCGACGACTCCTGGTCCGCTCTGCAATGGGTCGAACAGGAGATGGAGAGCCTCGTCGGCAAGCGCTTGCCGCTCGTGGTCGGCGGCGACAGCGCGGGTGGAAACATCGCCGCCATCTTGAGCCAGCGCGCCATCGCGCGTGGCGGCCCTGAGATCACCCGACAGGTGCTCGTCTATCCGGTCACTGATGCCGACTTCGAGCGGCCCTCCTACGTCGCGGCGGAGAACCAGTTGATGCTCTCCAAGGACTCCATGGTGTGGTTCTGGGACCACTACGCGCCGAACGCGGCGGATCGCCAGCAGCCGGACGCCTCACCGCTGCGTGCACAGGACCTCGCCGGCCTGCCCCCGGCCATCATCCTCACTGCCGAGCACGACGTGCTCTGCGACGAGGGAGAGGAGTACGCCGCCGCCCTGCGCGAGGCCGGCGTGCCGGTCGTGCACCGTCGGTTCGACGGGCAGATGCACGGCTTCTTCACCATGGTCAACCTGCTGCCCGGCGCTGCCGCCGGCCTCGACTTCGTCACCGCCGAACTCGCCCGCCCGGCGCGTTCCTGACCTGCCGTCACTGATCGACGTCCATCCACTCGGGAGGAACCCATGAGCACCAACCTGAAGTCCACCACCTACGACGCCGTCGTCATCGGCGCCGGATTCTCCGGCCTCTACATGCTGCACAAGTTGCGCGGCCTCGGTATGTCGGCAGTCGTCTTCGAGGCGGCCGACGACGTCGGGGGGACCTGGTACCTCAATCGGTATCCAGGCTGCCGCTGCGACGTCGAGAGCATGCACTACTCCTACTCCTTCGACGAGGAGCTCGAGCAGGAGTGGGAGTGGACGGAGAAGTACCCGGCACAGCCGGAGATCCACGCGTATCTGAGCCATGTCGCAGACCGACACGACCTGCGCAAGGACATCGTCCTCAACACCCGTGTCACCTCGGCGCACTACGACGAGGGGTCGGGCCGCTGGGCGGTCACCACCGACTCCGGCGAGACCGTCGACGCACAGTTCGTGATCTCCGCCGTGGGCTGCCTCTCCACCCCCAAGGCTCCGGAGATTCCGGGACTCGACGACTTCGCCGGGGACTGGTACCACACCGGCGAGTGGCCCGAGGAGAAGGTCGACTTCACCGGCAAGAGGGTGGGCATCATCGGCACCGGCTCCTCCGGCATCCAGGTGATCCCCGAAGTGGCCAAGGAGGCTGCACACCTCACCGTCTTCCAACGCACGCCGAACTACACGATCCCCACATTCAACGGGCCGATCGACCAGGAGCTGGTCGCCGACGTCAAGAAGAACTACCGCGAGATCCGGCAGATGGCCAAGGAGTCCGGTTTCGGCGTCCCGCTGCCGCCGCCGGAGAAGTCCGCCCTCGAGGTCGACCCGGAGGAGCGCTACGCCTACTACTCGAAGATGTGGGCACGCGGCTCGGTCACCTCGGTGCTCACCGCCTACACCGACCTGCTCGTCGACCAGGAGGCCAACGACACCGCAGCGCACTTCGTGCACGACCGGATCCGGGAGATCGTCGAGGACCCCGAGGTCGCCGAGACCCTGTGCCCCAAGGACTACCCCTTCGGCACCAAGCGGCCCACCATGGGCACCGACTACTACGAGACGTTCAACCGTGACAACGTCACGCTCGTCGACCTGCGCAAGGACCCGTTGGAGAGGATCACCGCCGACGGCCTGAAGACAGAGCAGGGCGAGTGGGAGTTCGACGTACTCATCCTCGCCACGGGGTTCGACGCGATGACGGGTCCGCTGCTCGCGATGGACATCCGGGGTCGGGCGGGTCAGCCGTTGGCCGAGAAGTGGAAGGACGGCCCCCACACCTATCTCGGGTTGTCGGTGGCTGGGTTCCCGAACCTCTTCACGATCACCGGCCCGGGCAGCCCGTCGGTGCTCAGCAACATGCCGGTCGCCATCGAGCAGCACGTCGACTGGATCGGCGACCTGCTGGCGTACATGCGTGAGCACGGGCAGAGCACCGCCGAAGCCGACCAGCAGTCAGAGGAGGAGTGGACTCAACTGGTCGCCGAGTATGCGAACGCGACGCTCCACATGAAGGCCAACTCCTGGTACCTCGGCGCCAACGTCCCCGGCAAGCCTCGGGTCTTCATGGTCTACACCGGTGGCGTCGGTGTCTATCGCGAGACCTGCGACGAGATCGCCGAGGCCGGTTACAAGGGCTTCGAGCTCTCCGCCTGAACACTCCTCCACGACGAACCCAGCCGACCGAAAGGACCAGCACGATGTTTCGCATAGTCGCCGCGTACAACCAGCCAGAAGATCCGGAGAAGTTCCTCGACCACTACCAGAACGTCCACCTCCCGCTCGCGCGGACGATGCCGGACGTCCGCTCGATCCAGTGGGGTCGCGTGGTCGACCTGGCGGGCGGCACTCCCGACGCCTTCGTGATCACCACGATGGACTGGGACACCAAGGAGTCGGCGCTGGCCTCGCTGGCCTCGCCTGAAGGCGTTGCCGGCAACGAGGACATGGCGAACTTCGCCCAGGCAGGCGTAACCGTCTCGATGGTGGAGGTCGCGCAGTGAACGCACTGTCCATGGAGGGCAAGGTCGCCTTCGTCACCGGCGCCGCACGCGGCCAGGGCCGCAACCACGCCGTACGTCTGGCCGAAGCCGGCGCCGACATCATCGCGGTCGACATCTGCGAGGACATCGCCACGGTGACGCCGAACTATCCACTCGCCACGGAGCAGGATCTCGCGGAGACCGCGAACCTCGTCGAGAAGACCGGGCGGCGGATCGTCACGGCCAAGGCCGATGTGCGCGACCTCGATCAACTCCAGCAGGCGTTCGACCAGGGCGTCGCCGAGCTCGGCCGGGTCGACACGGTGGTCGCCAATGCCGGGATCGCGACGTTCGGGCGCGCCTGGGAGCTGAGCCCCGAGCAGTGGCACGACATGATCGACGTCAACCTCACCGGGGTGTGGCACACCGCGAAGGTCGCGATCCCCCGGTTGCTCGAACAGGACCAGGGCGGCTGTCTGCTCTTCACCAGTTCGATCGGCGGACTGAAGGGCATCCAGGGAGTCGGGCACTACGTGGCAGCCAAGCACGGCATCGTCGGCCTGATGCGCACCCTCGCCAACGAACTGGCGCCGCACTCGATCCGGGTCAACACGATCCACCCCACCAACGTCGACACCACGATGATCAAGAATCCGGGCACGTTCGCGATGTTCTCGCCGGAAGATCCCTCCGAGGAGAAGGCGGTCGCTGGATTCACCACGCTCAACGGTCTCCCGGTTCCGTGGGTGGAGTGCGACGACATCACCAACGCCGTGCTCTACCTCGCTTCCGATGCCGGCCGCTTCGTCACCGGCACCACGCACACGGTCGATGCAGGGGCATTCGTGAAGTGACCGCCCGTCGGGAGTGACCCGCAGACAGCAACGAGCGCCCGGCCGATCGGCCGGGCGCTCGTCGCGTAGATGCAGCTGCTCAGCCGGCCGGCGGGAACTGGATGAGCTTGGTCTCCAGGAAGGCGCCGAGACCTTCGACGTTGCCCTCGCGACCGAGGCCGGACTGCTTGTAGCCGCCGAAGGGCTGAGTGACACACATGTCCCACCCGTTGATGCCGATCTGGCCGGTCCGCACGCGACGGGCGATCGCCTCGGCGATCTCGGTGTCCTTGGCGTAGACGGCGCCGGAGAGCCCGTAGTCGGTGCCGTTGGCGATCTCGACCGCCTCGTCGATGGAGTCGAACGGGATGACGGAGACGACGGGACCGAAGATCTCCTCCTGCGCGATCCTCATGTCAGTGCGGACGTCCGCGAAGATCGTGGGCTGGACGTACCAGCCCTTGTCCATCGCGGGACGTTCGCCGCCGGTCGCGATCCGCGCGCCCTCCTCCTTGCCGATCTCGATGTAGCTCTCGACCCGGTCGCGCTGGCGCTCGGCCGCCACCGGTCCGAGAACCGTGCCCTCGACGCGGGGGTCGCCGACCGGCAGGCCCTCGTAGATGGGAACGAGAGCGTCCAGCAGCTCCTGCTGGCGCTCGCGCGGGACCAGGATCCGGGTGAGCGCGGCGCACACCTGGCCCGAGCTGATGAAACCGGCGGGAGCAAGGCTCGGCAGCACCTCGTCGAGGGGAATGTCGTCGGCGATGATCGCAGCGGACTTGCCACCGAGCTCCAGGGTCACCCGGGCGATGCGATCACCACAGAGGCTCATGATCTTCCGACCGGCGGCGGTGCTTCCGGTGAAGGACACCTTGTCCACGCCAGGGTGGCTGACCAGGTACTCGCCGGTCTCGCGTCCGGCGGGCAGCACGCTGACCACACCTTCGGGCAAACCCGCGGCCTCGAGCGCCTCAGCCAGCATCAGGGTGCTGCTGGGGCCTTCCGGCGCGGGCTTGAGGATCACCGTGCACCCCGCCGCGAGGGCGGGGGCGATCTTGAGGGACGCCGTGGCGACCGGGCCATTCCAAGGGATGATCGTGGCGACGACACCGACGGGCTCGCGGACCAGCTTGCCGCGTCCCCCCTCCCACTCGCGGTCCTCCTCGAAGGTGGCGCGCTCGTGGAGCGTCGCGGCGTCCTCCCACATCTTGCGGGCGTTGTCGTGGAAGGCCTGACTGATCGCCAACGGGGCGCCGATCTCCTCCGTGAACGACGGAATCATCTCGTCGAACCGAGCCTGCACCTCCTTGCCGATCCGTCGCATGACGTCTCCCCGCTCGGCGGGCGACATGCGGGGCCACGGACCCTCGTCGAAGGCCTTGCGGGCGGCCGCCACGGCCTTGTCGATGTCAGCGGTGGCCGCTTCCGGCACGGACCCGAGGACCTCCTCGGTCACCGGCGAGACGATCTCGATCCGTTGGTCCGTGCTGGGGGCGACCCATTGACCGCCGATGAAGAGCTTCTCGTGCCAGACCTTCGTGTCGCTCATTTTCGCTTCCTCGGTGCTCTCGGAGTCTGTGGCACGGGTCACGCTAACACTTACTATGGTTATACGAAATAGGCCTGGCGCCGACCCTCACCCCGACGCCAGGTATCGCTGCAGGGTGCTCATCGACCGTTCGACCAGCTCGGTCAGCGGCACTGCCGGGTCTGCGAGCCACTCCTCGTAGGCCGCCAGCGCCAGGGCGAGCGAGACGTGTCCGGCGACCCGGGGCACCGGGCTGTCGGCGCACTCCCCCGTCCTTCGGGCGACGTACTCGACGATGACCTGTCGCCACTCGCGATACCGCAATGCCGAGTGGGCCTGGAGTTCGGGGGTGGTGAGGATCAGTCGCATCCGCTCGAGGTGCGAAGGCTGGGCGCCGCTGGGGAAGTCGTTGAACGCCACGACCGCGCGATGGACCGCGAGGTGCAGGGGCACCGCCTCGGACTGCTCATCGAGGAGGCGCCGGAAGTGCGTCAGGGTCTCCGCGAACCGACCCCAGGGGATGTCGTTCTTCGACCCGTAGTAGCGGAAGAGCGTCCGCTTGCCGACCCCTACCCGGTTCGCGATCGCATCGAGAGTGGTGCCGGCGAAGCCACGCTCGGCAAAGAGCTCGAAGGCGGCCTGCTCGATCGCCGCGTGCGTGGTCGCAACGGGACGCCCTCGCGCGCTCGAGCGCTCTCGTGGATCGGTCACGATGCCGCAACCTACCCTCGAATCCCTATTCATGCGCATCGTTTTGCTTCAACCTATTGATTTGTGACAATCAATGTCATTAACGTGCAACGCGTCATGTTCCCCCCAGCCAGGAGGCGTTGTGAACCCTGAGATCGATGCACAAGATGAGTTGGCCGCGGAAGACCTGATCGAGGAGGTCTCGATCGACGGTATGTGTGGCGTGTACTGATGGACGCGCTGCT
>VSSA01000034.1 GCA_008123405.1 Nocardioides sp. BGMRC 2183 | reverse complement strand
GGCTGCCGCGCCGAGCAGCAGCCCGCCGCCCGCGGCCGAGCCCAGCGCGGCGATCGCGGGCAGCGGCAGCAGCAGTCGCAGGTCCGCGGAGACGGTGCGCAACCCGAGCAGCGCCGCGCTGCACTCGCCGCAGTCCTCCAGGTGCGCCTCGACCTTCGCGGTGGCAGTGGCGCTCGCCCGGCCGTCGGCGTAGGCGGGGAGCAGCTTCTCGATCTCACGGCACGCGTCCGCGTCGGGGCGGCCGAGCAGGTGCTGTTGCAGGTAGGACTCGCGCAGGCCGCGTCGGGCGCGCATCGCCAGCGCCGCCACACCGTTGGCGCTCAACCCGACCAGCTCGCCGACCTCCTGGTTGCCCAGCCCCTCGACCTCGGTCAGCCACAGCACCTGTTGCCACCGCGCCGGGAGCGAGGCCATCGCGCCGACCAATACCTCCACCTCGGCCCGGCGTCCGGTCCCGTCGGTCTCGGTGAGTAGCGGCGCCAGCTCGTCCATCTCCACCGCGACGTCACGGTGCTCGCGGCGGGCCAGGTCGTTCCAGGCATTGGTGACCGTCGCCAGCAGGTAGGGCCTGAAGGCGACGGTCGGCCCTGCTCCGTTGTCGACAGCGCGCAGCACCCGGGCGAACGCGTCGGAGACCACGTCGTCGACGTCGTCGCGTCCGCGTGGCCCCGCGATCCGACGAGCCGCCGCCTCCGCGGCCGCGGCGTGGCGACGGTAGAGGGCGTCGTACGCGTCCCGGTCGCCGGACCTGAGCTGGTCCAGAAGATCGGCGTCCGAGAGGGCGCTGTCGTGCACGTCCGCCATCGAGGACACCTCCTCCGGTGTGTGAGCAGCCCGATGTGGACCCTCATCCAATCACCTGGAACCTCTCAGACCGAGATCGCTGCGTGATCAGCGAGGTCTCGAGGCTCGACCACCCGGGAGGCCGGGGCTGGAAAAGAAAAATCGAGAAAAGTTCGCCGGATCGCGTCATGGACTCCGCCGACCCCCGTCTCTACCACTGCAAGGGCGGCGCGGAAGCGCTGCAAGCGGATGGCTCGACAGCTCCGAACCACTCGCACCACCGTGGGGAAGACGTGAGGACGATGAAGGACCAGCAGACCAGCGAGGCGACGCAACCGACCCCCGCTCCGACGGCGGCCGGCGCCCAGCCGGGTCGTCACCGCGAGGCGCGACGTACTGAACTGCTCTCGTCGCGCAACCGCATGCTGCTCGCCGGCGGGCTGCTGCTGCTCGTGCTCTGCGTCGCGGTGCCGCTCGCGGCGACCGCGATCGCCGCCGAGCCGGCGGACGAGCCCGCCACCGACCTGACCAAGGCCGAGGCGATCCTCGCCGCCACACGTTCGACGTCGCCGGCCGAGGGTGCCGGCTCCGACGGCGTGCTCCCCGGCGGGGAGTCGGTGGAGGCGCCGGACGGCGTCTCGGAGGGCACGTCGGAGAAGGACGTGGCCACCCCGAAGCCGGACGGCGTCACCCCGGCGGAGGACCCGGGGCAGACCACGTCGAAGGACGGCGGTGGCTCCGTCGCCGTCTGGCTCGGCGTCGGGGCAGCGGTCGCTGCGTTCTGTCTGGTCATGGTGCGCGACAGGGAGGAGAGGTCATGACTTACGACGAGGGCTGCCCGCTGTCCGGCGCGCACGAGCCCGCCAGCAACACGGGAGCCGACGACCAAGGACCGATCGACCCGTTCGTCGGGGTCGTGCCGACGACCATCGCCGACTTCGTGGTGCGCACCATGATGGAGGAGATGGACCGGCCACACGTCGTGATCTGCCACGACCTGGTCAGCGGTGGGCAGAGCGTGAGTGGTCCGTACGTCGACGGGCTGGCCGCACTGCGGGCCGTCGAGCACGAGCAGCGGCTCGACCTGGCAGTGACCGGACCGGACCACCGGTATGAGGTGCGTCCGCTGCTCGAGCCGGTCACCGAGGGGGAGCTGCCCGAGCTCCCGGCGCTGCCCTCGGTGCCGTCCGATGCCCGTGGCCTGCCGGGGAGGCATCGGGCGCCGGGGGAGCCGTCGGAGGGGACGGGGTCGGCGGAGGGGGCCGAATCCTCGGGCGGGGCCGGGCCGTCGGGTGGGGCCGACGGGCCATCGGGGTCCGGTGGGTCGGAGGGAGATCGACCGGGCTCCGAGTAGGGGGACGGCCGGCGGCGGAGGGGCCGCCGGCCGGATCGCAGGACGGGACGGCTGCTGGCCGGACGGGAGGGCCGGACGTCCTGAGGGGGAGGCCGCGGGAGGCGGCCACGGGCACCGGGTGCGCTGCGGATTTGGGGCCGCGGCGCACCCGGTGACCGGATCCGGTCACCTCGGTTGTGAGCGTTGACACAACGGGTGGTCTGCTCCTAGCGTCGTGCGCCCGGCTGCTTAAATCGTTTCAAACTCGGGTGGGTGGCGGTCGGGACGACTCCTCGACGCAAGGACGCTCATGAAGCCACGCTCCGCCCTCCTCGCCGCGCTCGCCGCCTCGCTCGGTCTCACCCTCACCGCCGGGACCCTGGGCCCGGTCGGGCCTGCGGCAGCCGCACCGGGCACGGTGACCGCCGCACCGGAGGCACCGACGAGCGCCGAGCCGTCCGCGCTGACGGTCAACGGGATCGACGCACCGGTGGACGTCGAGGGAGCACCGCACTTCGGCTGGCACGTCGGCTCGGCCACGCAGACGGCGTACCAGGTGGTGGTGGCCAGCTCGGAGAGCGCGGCCGCCGACGGTGACGGCGGGGTGTGGGACAGCGGGAAGGTCACCTCGGACCAGCAGACCAGCGTCGCCTACGACGGTCCCGCGCTCGACCCCGCGCAGCGCTACTACTGGAGTGTGCGGACCTGGGACGGCACCGAGACCGCCTCCGCCTGGGCATCTGCTGCCTCCTTCGGCACCGGCCCCGGCAACGACTGGGAGGCCAGCCCGATCTGGGCCGACGTGGACTCCGACAACTGGGCCGACTATGAGTTGGAGACCGACTTCACCGTCGTCCAGAACGCAGCCTCGGTCACGCTGCGCGCCACCTCGACCTCCGCGTTCTACCTCTGGCAGATCCGCGCCGACACGAACAGCCTCAAGGTGCACCGGGGCACGACCCTCCTCGAGGACGTGCCGATGCCCGAGGGCCTGACCATCGGCACCGGCACCACCCACCACCTGAAGGTCCGACTCGAGGGCGCGACGATCACCACCTGGATCGACGACGTGTTGGTGGACGAGCGCACCGACGACACCTACGCCGACGGTGGCTTCGGCTTCCGCACCGGACGCACGGAGCAGGCCCGCTTCGACAACCTCACCGTCACCGACCTCGCCGGCACCGTGCTCTACAGCAACGACTTCGCCAGTGGCGCGGTCCCCGAGCTGCCCAGCCTCAGCGTCGCCGAGGAGCAGCTCGTCGTCGGTGTCAGCAAGAACGACCTCGTCCCCGGGGCCTGGTCGGACTACGCCTTCGAAGGCACCCTGCAGGTCGACGAGGTCGCCGGCAGCCTCCGGTTCCGCGGCGCCGACACCAACAGCTCCTACCTGTGGCAGTTCCGAGCCGGAGACAACCAGCTCAAGCTGCACAAGCAGGTCAACGGCGACTACAACAACGTCCTCAAGACCGTCGACCTCCCCGCCGGCACGCTCGCCGTCGGTGAGCCCGCCGCGATCCGGGTCGAGGCTGTCGGCTCCACCATCAAGACCTGGATCGACGACGTCCTCGTCGACACCACCACGGACGCCTCCGTGCGGCGCGGCACCATCGGCTTCCGCAGCGGCTCCACCGAGCGGGCGACCTGGAGCGAGCTGCGGGTCACCGACGCCAACACCGGCACGGTGCTGCTCGAGCCCGCCCTGGACGCGGCCGACCGGACCTTCGGCTGCGCGGCGGCCGACGGCGCGCTCGTCGTCGGCAAGGGCCAGACCTGCCTGATGGCCAGTGCCAGCGCCGACTGGTCCTTCCTGCGTGACGAGTTCACCGTCGCCGACAAGGAGGTCGCCTGGGCCTCGGTCTATGCCACCGGCGCCAGCCCGAAGCCGGCCAAGCAGTATGTCTACAAGCTCTACCTCGACGGTGAGTTCGTCGGGATGGGCCCGACCACTCCGATCGGCAGCGAGGTCCGTTACGACGGCTTCGACGTCACCGACCAGGTCCAGCGCGGCGCCACACTCTCCCTCGGCGCCCTCGCCTACACCACCGCCGACCAGCGCTTCCTCGCCCAGCTCGTGATCGGGTACGCCGACGGCAGCACCGAGACCTTCGGCACCGACGAGACCTGGGTCGGGCTCGCCGGCAGCGACGTCTATCCCGAAGCCGGCACCATCGGTACCGGCTTCTACCGCGCGCCCAAGGAGAACCTCGACGCCCGCGCCTGGCCCACCGGCTATGCCGAGCCCGGCTTCGACGCCGCCCCGGAGGCCGGCTGGGCACCGGTGTTGGTCAAGTCCGACTTCGCCGAACTCAAGGCCACCCCGACCGACAAGGTGGTCGAGCAGCTCCACCAACCGGTCGAGATCGTCGACAAGGGCAACGGCAACTACTTCGTCGACTTCGGCCGCACCTGGATCGGTGGCGTCCGGTACCAGATCGCCGACGGGGCAGCCGGTGACCGGGTCGACCTCCGGTTCGGCGAGACCACCTCGGGTGAGCACACGGTCCGTTACCAGCTCAACACCGGCAACGTGTACCAGGACGTGATCACCACCGACGACGGCGCGCAGACCGTGGAGACCTGGGGTGCCCGGGTCTTCCGCTACCTGGAGATCGTCGGCGCCCCCGAGCCGGTGACGAAGGAGAACCTCCAGGCGCTGGCGATGGTGTATCCGTTCGACGCCGATGCCTCGTCGTTCGCCTCCTCCGACAGCGACCTGGTCGACGTCTACGAGCTCTCCAAGAACTCCATCGAGTCGCTCAACCTGAACTTCTACACCGACTCCTGGACCCGAGAGCGGATCAACTACGAGGCCGACGCCTACCTGCAGCAGATGTCGTCGATGTACCTGATGGACGACCTCTCCCTCGCCCGGTACTCGATGAACTACTTCCGCTCCAACCGCACCTGGCCCACCGAGTGGCCGATCTACGTGATCCTCGCGGTCGCCGACGCGTGGCGGCAGACCGGTGACACGACCGAGCTAGCCGCCTACTACCCCGAGCTGCAGAACAAGCTCGAGCGCGGCTGGCTGGAGGAGTCGACCGGGCTGATCCGCAAGACCACCGGCTCCGATGGCGGCAACAGCAGTGGCGACGACGACATCGTCGACTGGCCCACCAGCGAGCGCGACGGCTACCAGTTCCGCCAGTACAACACCGTGATCAACGCGATCTACTACCGCGCGTTCACCGACATGGCGGCGATCGCCGGGGAGTTGGGCGAGGACGACGACGCGGCGTCGTACACGCAGCGGGCGGAGCGGCTGCGCGAGGCCGTCAATGACACCTTCTACAACCCAGAGACGGGTGCGTACGACGACGGCATGGACGCCGAGCACAACCTGACCGGCCACTACGCACTGCACGCCAGCGCGTTCGCGCTCGCCTTCGGGGTGCCGACCGCCGACATCGCCGACAAGGTCGCCGAGTACGTCGCCGCCCAGGGCATGTCGTGCAGCGTCTACTGCGCGGCCTTCCTGGTGAAGGGCCTCTACGACGGCGACCGGGGCCAGGACGCGCTGAACATGCTGACCGACGGCACCGGCGTACGCAGCTGGCTCAACATGATCGAGCTCGGCGCCGGATCGACCATGGAGGCCTGGGACCCCTCGCTGAAGGGCAACCTCACCTACTCGCACCCGTGGGCCGCATCGCCGGCGTTCAACGTCCCCGCCGGCACGTTCGGCATCCGACCCACCGATCCTGGCTACGCCACGTTCCAGGTGAAGCCGCAGCCCGGCGACCTGGAGTGGGCCACGATCCGCACGCCCACCGTCCGCGGGGACGTGGGCGTCGGCTTCGACACCCGCGCCGGCGGGGAGGGCGCGGGCGGACACATGACCGTGGTCACTGCGGTCCCGGGCAACGCCGTCGGATCGGTCTCGCTGCCGACATCCGCGACCGACGACACGACCGTGTACGTCGACGGCGCCGCCCGCCAGGTCACTCCCACCGACGGCTACCTGGAGGTCGGCGAGGTCGGCACCGGCTGCCACGTGATCTCCACCGTCGAGGACGCCACGGTGTCGGCGGAGCTGCGGGAGATCTGCGATCCGGGCGCCGACGAGGCGCCGGTGGCCACCGAGCTGCCGTCCGTCACCGGCGACGCGGTCGTCGGCGCGCGGTTGCGGGCGAGTGCCGGCGAGTGGGAGGGCGACGGCCTGACCTTCACCCGACAGTGGCTGCGCGACGGCAGCCCGATCCCCGGCGCGGTCGGGGCGACGTACCGGGTGAAGCCGGTCGATGTGCGCAGTCGGCTCTCGGTGCAGGTCGCCGCGACCCGCGGCGACCAAGCCGGCATCGCCATCTCCCAGCCCACCGCACGCGTCACCAAGCGACCCACGCTCACCCGAGCGACGCTGAACCGTTCTGTGGTGAAGCGCGGAGCGAAGGTGCGCCTCCAGGTGCGGGTGGCGGCCGGTCCGGTCAAGGCCGGCGGCAAGGTGCGGATCCGGCGCAGTGGCGCGAAGCCGGTGGTCCGGGCGGTCCGGAACGGGCGACTGACGCTGACGTTCACGGCGCGCGGCAAGGGCCGAAAGACCGTGCGGGTCGCCTACCTCGGCTCCGCCGCCACTCAGCGGTCGGCCGCGAAGGTGCTGGTGTATCGGGTGCGGCGCTGACCTCCGGCGACCCCTGCGGATCTCGCTCCTCCGTCCCCGACCGGGTAGGTTGCGGCCGGTGCGACGGGGAGCGAGTGCAGCGGTGAGGTGGGCCCGGCGACCCCGGATCCGGTCGGCGATCATCCCGGCGGCAGCCCTCGTGGCCGCCGTGGTCCTCACCGGTGGATGCGGCTCCGACGTGATCGCTCCCCGCATGGAGGCCGGCGGCGTGCCCGAGCGGGGCGCCGGCGACAAGAGCCTGGCCGCGGCCGAGCTCGAGAGCCACGCGCGGGCCGCGGAGCCGTTGGCCGGCAAGGTCGTCGTCCTCGACCCCGGTCACCAGCTCGGCAACGCACGCCATCCGCGTGAGACCAACGCGCAGGTCGACGCCGGCGGGTTCACCAAGGCCTGCAACACCACCGGCACCGCGACCGACGACGGTTACCCGGAGGCCACGCTGACCTGGGAGGTGGCGAGCCTGGTGCGCGCGCGGCTGGAGAAGCGCGGCGCGCAGGTCGTGCTCACCCGGTCGCACAACAGTGTGGAGGAGTGGGGTCCCTGCGTCGACGTACGAGGTCGGGCTGGGAACCCGGGCGCTCCCGGGCCGACCGCTGACCTCAAGATCAGCCTGCACGCGGACGGCAACCTCGGCGCGGACGCCAGCGGATTCCACGTGATCGTGCCCGCCGGCGAGGACCCGTTGGCGCGTGCCTCGTGGCGTCTCGGCCGGGAAGTCCGTGGTGCGTTGGTCGCCGCCGACGTGCCGATCTCCAGCTATACGGCGGTGCACGGCATCCACGCCCGCGACGACCTCGGCACCCTCAACCTGGCCCGGATCCCGTCGGTGATGGTCGAGCTCGGCAACATGCGCGACGAGACCGATGCGACGCGGATGACCTCCGAGCAGGGCCGACGGACGTATGCACGGGCCGTGGCCGCAGCGGTCGAGCGCTATCTCGGCGCCGACTGATCCGAGCGGCTGACGGGTCACATAGGGTCGCTGGCATGTCCGACGTCCGCACCGCGCACTGGGACGACTGGACCATCGAGCAGTTGCTCGCCGCCAAGGGCAAGCAGCAGGTCAGCCTGGTCGTGCCGGCTCGCAACGAGGCGGCCACCGTCGGGGACGTGGTCGGCCGGGTGCGGACAGAGCTGATGGAGACCGTGGACCTCCTCGACGAGGTCGTGGTCATCGACTCCGACTCCACCGACGCCACCTACTCCGTCGCCGCATCGGCGGGCGCGGCGGTGCATCGAGCCGCCGAGATCCGCCCCGACCTCGGGTCACGGCCGGGCAAGGGTGAAGCGATGTGGAAGTCGCTCTTCGTCACCCGTGGCGACCTGATCGTCTTCATGGACGCCGACCTCACCGACTGGGACACCCACTTCGTGCCCGGTCTGCTCGGGCCGCTGCTGGAGCCGCGGTCGCCGGTCGCGCTGGTGAAGGGGTTCTACCAACGTCCCGGGGTGGGCGGCCCGCTCGAGGGGGGCCGGGTCACCGAACTCGTGGCCCGGCCGCTGATCGCGCTGCTCTTCGCCGAGCTCGCCGGGCTGGTGCAGCCGTTGGCGGGGGAGTGGGCGGTACGGCGTTCGCTCTTCGCCTCGCTCCCGGTCCCCACCGGGTACGCCGTCGAGCTGGCCGCGCTGGTCGACACCGTCCGGCGGTCGGGAGTCGAGGCGATCGCGCAGGTGGATCTCGGCGTACGGGCGCATCGGCACCAGGCGCTGCACGACCTCGGCGGGATGGCGACGCAGATCCTGGCAGCGGGGTTGGCACGGGCCGGCGAGTTCGGCGAGCTCGGCGGCGTCGCAGAGGCTGGCTCGCCGACGACACCGGCAACGCTCCGACAGTTCCTGATGAACGGCGACCTGACCCGGCGGGACCGCGCCGTACCCATCGACGAGCGACCGCCGGCGGAGGAGTACCTGTGAGTGCGCTGCGGTTCCGAGGACACCGGGTCGACGCGGACGCCATGCTGATGATGGCGATCGTGAACCGCACCCCCGACTCGTTCTTCGACAAGGGCGCCACCTGGGCCGAGGACGCGGCGTTCGCGCGGGTGGCCGAAGTGGTGGCCGAAGGCGCGGAGATCGTCGACATCGGTGGCATCAAGGCCGCGCCCGGCAGCGAGATCGGGCCGGAGGAGGAGAAGGCCCGCGTGGTCGACTTCGTGGCCCGGGTCCGGGAGTCCTTCCCGTCGGTGATCATCTCGGTCGACACCTGGCGCGCCTCCGTCGGTGCCGCGGTCTGCGAGGCCGGCGCCGACCTTCTCAACGACGCCTGGGGCGGCGCGGATCCCGAGCTGGTCGACGTCGCTGCACAGTACGACGCCGGCATCGTGTGCACCCACACCGGCGGGGTCACCCCGCGGACCCGGCCCTACCGCATCGAGTACCCGGACCTGATGGCATCGGTGCTCTCCGACTGCCTCGGTTACGCGCAGCGCGCGCTCGACGCCGGTGTGGCGCGGGAGTCGATCGTGATCGACCCGGCCCATGACTTCGGCAAGAACACCTTCCACTCCCTCGAGGTGACCCGCCGTCTCGACGAGATGGTGGCGACCGGCTGGCCGGTTCTGGTCTCGCTCTCCAACAAGGACTTCGTCGGCGAGACGCTGGGGCTGGAGGTCGGCGAGCGACTGGTCGGCACCCTGGCCGCGACCGCCTGGTGCGCGCAGGCGGGTGCCCGGATCTACCGGGTGCACCAGGTGGCCGAGACCCGGCAGACCGTGGACATGGTCGCGTCCATCGCGGGGCGTCGGCCGCCGCTGCGGGCGATCCGGGGGCTGCAGTGAGCAGGGCTGGTGTGAGCCGGGCTGGTGTGCGGGTGGCGCTGGTGCCGGGGGTCCTGGCGCTGCTGCCGGAGTATGCGTCACTGGAGGACCCGGTGGCCGAGCTGCGGGCGGCGGCGGAGGCCGCTGTCAGTGTGCTCGGGCCACGGGTGCGAGTGGTCGCCTCGGACGGTGCGCGTGCCCGGGTGGGCGCGGCGCTGGTGGCCGCCGTCGGTGCGACACTCGTCGCCCCGGAGGATGCTGACGAGACGGGGGTGCTCGTGGTCGGCAACGGCTCGGCGAAGCGCACCGAGAAGGCCCCCGGCCACTTCGACGAGCGCGCCGAGGCGTTCGATGCGGCGCTGGCGGACGGGCTGCGGTCCGGGCGGGTCGACGTCGACCTGGAGCTGGCCGCGGAGCTCTGGGCGGACGTCGCCGCGCTCGGGTCGCTGGACGGCGCGCTGGAGGGAGTCGGGACGGCCGAGGTGCTCTACGAGGACGCCCCGTTCGGGGTGGCGTACTGGGTGATGACCTGGGTGTGAGGTGGGGAGGTCGTCGTACCTGACATCTGCGTTGGGGTTTCGCCGAGAACCCAACGCAGATGTCAGGTACGACGAGCACCCCGGCGCCGCGGTCAGCTCAGGAGGACAGCGGCGTGCCCAGCGTCAGGTCGACACTGCGTGCCGCCTCCCACACGGTGACCGGCCGCGCCCCCATCGCGCCCTCGCGGGAGTGGACGGTCAGCACGTAGCGCCCGTTCGTGGGGCGAGGGATCAGGTAGCGGCCCTCGTGGTCGGTGCGGATCGTCCGGACCACCTCCCCACTCGCGCGGGTGAGGACCACCAGCGCATCGGCGACCGGCTCGCCGTCGGCATCGGTGATCACGCCGGAGAGAGTCAGTCGCTCGCGAAGCACCACCGGCGGCAGCGGCAAGGTGTCGTCCAGCTCCATGATGCGCGACCGCGGCTGCCACCCGTCCGCGGCGGTGATCACCAGGTAGTCACCCGGTCGCGGGATCGCCGCGTTGAACCGGCCCTCGGAGTCCGCCTGCCCCCAGTCGATCGCCTCCCCGTCAGGCGTGAGCACGGTGACCACGGCGTTGCGGATCGGATCGCCGGTCAACGACACCACGCTGCCCCGCACCACCCGGGTCTCGGCGCCGATGCGCTCCGTGCCGGCGCGGTCCCACTCCACCGCATAGGCCCGCATCCGCAGCGTCGGTACGCCGATCACGGTGGCGCCCACGGACGCGGCCGCGGCGAGCCACAGGGAGAGCCGCAACGCGTCCTCGGTCGGCGCGACCTGACCCCCGACGAGGATCGCCGACGCGGAGGTGATCGCGGCGGCGGCTGCGCTCGCGGTCGACGTACCGACGGAGCGGAGGAGGACGTTGAGACCGTTGGCCGACGCGGTCTCGGTGACGGGTACCGCCCGCATGATCAGCGTGGGCAGAGCGCCGTAGGCGAGCGCCGTGCCGACCCCGACGATCACGGAGCCGACCACGATCTGGGTGAGGTTGCCGCTGAGGAACACCCGGGCGACGTACGCGACCGCCATGATGGCGGTGCCCGACAGCATGGTCAGCTGCGGACCCCAACGTCGCGTCATCCAGGCCGAGACCGGCGCCATCAGGCCGAACGCCGCGGCGTTGGGCACCATCCACCAGCCGGTCTCCAACACCCCCATCCCGAGCCCATAACCGGTGGCCTCCGGCATCTGCAGGAGCTGGGTGGTGACCAGCATGTTGGTGAACATCGCGAAGCCGGCGAAGACCGAGACCGCGTTGACCAGCATCACCGGCGCGCGGGCGGCGACCCGGATGTCGACCAGGGGGCTCGAGGTACGCAACTCGAGCGGTATCCAGACCGCCAGCACTGCGAGACCACCGGCGGTCAGGCCGAGCGTGGTGGTCGAGGTCCAGCCCCATTGCGACCCCTTGGACACCGCCAACAGCAGGGCGGTGAGCGCGACCGAGAGCAGGATCGCGCCGCGGAAGTCGAAGCTTCCCCGCGTCTTCACCGGCGACTCCGGCAGCAGCGTCACCGCCGCCACCAGCAGTACGGCGGCGACGACCGCTGTCAGCCAGAAGATGGCGTGCCAATCGAGATGGTCCGAGATCAGTCCCGAGAGCGGCAGCCCGATGCCGGCTCCGACCGCCAGCGTCGCGCTCATGATCGCCACACCGAGCGGCACCCGCTCGCGGGGCAGCTCGTCGCGCATGATCGCGATCGCCACCGGTACCAACGCCAGGCCCACGCCCTGGAGGGCCCGCGCGGTGACCAGCAGCGGCACGATCTCGCTCAGCGCGCCCAGCACCGATCCGGCCAGCGAGATCGCCAGGGCCGTCACCATCATCCGGCGCTTGCCGTACATGTCGGCCAGGCGGGAGACGGTCGGCGTGGCCACCGCCCCGGCCAGCAGGGTCGCGGTCACCAACCAGGAGGCGTTGTCCGCCGTGGTGTCGAGCAGCGCAGGGAGCTCGGGGAGCAGCGGCAGCAGCAGTGTCTGCTGCAGCGACACCACGATGCCGCACAGTGACAGCACCGTCACGATCAGCCCCGGGCCAGGGTGGCGTCGGCCGGACCCGCCCGCGTTCGCGGTGGTGGGAGCCGGGGCGGGGCCGGGATCGGTGGGTCGGGTGGGAGCTGTCACGCGGGCATCACGCTTGGCATTCAACTTGATCCACGGGTGCGCCGCTACCGCGCGGTGCCTATGCTGCCCTTCCTGCGGGTCGCGCCGCCGCCGCTGCGGGTCGACGGACGGCGAGACACCCGGCCGACCGCCGTCGGATCGCGCCCCACCAAAGACCGCTGCCATAGGCGAGGTCATCAAGACGGCGACCCACGAGAGCGACGACGGGGTGTACGTCGGGACGTTCCTTCAAGAACACATAGAGGTCGACGGCGATCGCCGAGACGACTGCCCGGCGGACCGGGCGACTCAGCGGACCCCCCACTGCCGCCAGCGCGGTGAGCGGCCACCAGTGTCGGAGCAGGAGACCGGACTCCTGGCGCACCGCCCAACCGAGGCCCCTGACCGCCAGACCCGCGGCGACCCGGGCATCGTCCTGGGCGACCGGGAGCCGCGAGGTGAGCGCCTGGGCCGTTGCTGCGGCGGCCATGCCTGCGACGGGCAGGGACCACCAGCGGCGCTGAAGGACTGCAGCTGCCCCGATCGCCATCGGGGCGGAGAGCCGGGCGGGGGCGATCTTGTCGCCGTGGCGCTCGGCCAGTGCAGCGCCGCCCGAGCCGTAGACGAACTTCCGCGCGAGCCAGGCACGCATGCTGGTCCGCACGTCGTGCCCCGCCTTCACCTTCGGGTCGTAGCGGACCACCTGTCCGGCATCGATCAGTCGCCACACCAGGTCGACGTCCTCCGCGACGCGCAAGGTGGCGTCGAACCCACCGACCACTCGCAGCGCGTCACATCTGGCCACCAAGCAGGCCGAGGGCAGCCAGCCCACCTCGGCACCCGCGCGCACCTGGCTCTCTTGCCTTCCGAGGTCGAGTGAGGAGGCGGCGGCGTCGTACCGTTCGAACCACGATGGCCGGTCACCACGGCTCGCGCCGACCACCTGCGGGCCGACCAACGCTGTTCGTGGATCGGAGAGGTGGCGCGCGAGGTCGACCAGTGCGTCGGCAGTGACGGTGACGTCGGAGTCGACGAAGGCGACCAGGGGTGTGGTCACGACGGCGAGCCCGGCGTTGCGAGCGCCCGCGGGCCCGACGTTGATCGGAAGCGGCAGCAGCGTGTGGTCATGGCGTCGCACGACCCGTGCGACAGCATCGGGATCGACTGAACCGTCGTCCACCACGATGACCGGCAGGTCAGCCAGGGCGGCCAGGCAGCGGTCCAACTGGTCCGCCCGGTCTCGCACGGGCACGACGACGGTCAGGTCGCGTCGTGGGACCGCTGTCCCGTCGAGCACGGGAAACGCGAGGTTCCCGTCGAGCAGACGACGTGCCAGGCGGGCGGTTGCCCGATCGTCAACGGTCAAGGTCCCGGCTGCGAGGAGGGAGAGGGCCCGGTCGCTGAGGCGGACGACGCGGGTCGGCGATCCCCCGACCAACACCCTGCCGCCCTCGGCGCGGATCAGGCCGTCGCGCAGGCGGACCCGGAATCCCAGCGGCAGCGAAGGCATGTCGTGGTTCACGGGGTGAATCCACCGTCGGCCTGGACCACTGACCCGTTGAGAACCGCGCCTGCGGGGCTGCAGCAGTGCGCCACCGTCGCGGCCACCTCGTCCGGGTCGAGGAGCCGGCGCAGGAGCTGGTTGTCGGCGAACCCGCCGACCTCGGTGCCGTAGAGGTCGGCCGTCGCGTCGAGCATCGGTGTTCGCGTCGAACCGGGGGACACCGCGCACGCGGTGACGCCGGTGCCGACGAGATCCGCTGCCATGCCCTTCACCATCCCGACGACGGCGTGCTTGGCCGCGTTGTAGGCCGCAAGGTGGAACAAGCCGTGGGTGGCGGCGGCCGAGGCGACGGCGACGAACCGGCAACCGGCCGGCGAGGGGCCCGCCAGCATCGCCGGCACCGTCACCGCGGCTGTGTTCCACACACCCTTGACGTCGACCTCCCACAGCAGGTCGAGGTCTGCCTCGGAGGTCGTCCAGAGCGCGGTGCCTCCGGCGACCACCGCCGCCGCGGCAACGGCGGCATCGAGCCGCCCCCACCTCTCGACCGCGAGGTCCACGGCGACGGCGAGTGACTGTCGATCGCGGACGTCGGCGACGTGTCCGACGATGGCCTGGGGTGCATGCGCTACGACGGCGTCGAGGTCGTCCCGGCTGGCGAGGGGGTAGGGCACTTCGGCGGTGTCGCCGGCACAGGAGTCGACGGCGACGACGCGGTCTCCGCGTGCGACCAGCCGCCGGACGGTGGCCGCGCCGATGCCTCGCGCGGCACCGGTCACCAGCACCACTCGAGGGGAGTCGAGGTCGCCCGTTCCGCCGCTCATCCGGCGTACCGTCCCTCGATCCGAGCCCGGACGTCGGCGACCATGGAATCCAGGAGTGCTCGCCCCTCATCGGCCGTGGCGCCGGCGGGGTCGCCCAGCACTCCGTTGGCAGAGACTGCCTTCACGCCGCCGGCCATCATCGGTGCCAGCAACTCGGCCAGCGTGCCGGTGTTGCCGGCTTCAGCCCGCTCGAGGTGGACGTTCCACGGGGCGAGATGCAGCATCAGCGAGGTCTCGGTGCGCCCCGCATGGAGGTCGACCTCCTCCGTTGCGCAGGCGACCCAGCAGACCTCGTGTCCTTCGTCGACCAGTTGGGACACCGCACCTCGCAGGGCGGCCAGGTTGCCACCGTGGGCATTGACGAAGACGACTCTGCCGGCCCACGTCGACATCGAGCGGGTCAGCTCGACGATCACCTCGTGCAGCACGCTGGTGCCGATCGAGCTCGTGCCGGGGAAGTCCTGGTGCTCCCCGCTCGACCCGTAGGCGAGCGCCGGCGCGAGTACCACCGCGCCGTTACGGAACTCGTCCTGCGCCATCAGGTCGACTGCCCCCCGAGCGACGGCGGTGGCGATCACCGTGTCGGTGTCCAGCGGCAGGTGGGGCCCGTGCTGTTCAGTGGACCCGACCGGCACCACCACGGTCGCCCGGGAGGGCAACCGGGGCGAGGCCGCGGCCGCGAGGAGGGTGGTCACGACGTCACCGTCAGGAGCCTGTCACCGATGCGACGGGACCGAGAGCACGGTCGAAGTCGTCGGGTACGAGCAGGTGGTCGGGCCCGAGTTCGTCGATGGACGCCAAGCCCAGTCCGCGCAGTGCGGAGTCGACGCCGCCGGAGAGTACGTCGAGGACGTTCTCCACGCCGACCTGGCCGTTGGCGGCCAGGCCCCACAGGTACGCGCGTCCGATGAGCACGGCCTTCGCCCCCAGCGCCAGCGCCTTGACGACGTCGGATCCGCGGCGGATGCCGCCGTCCATCACCACGTCGACCTGCCCGGCCGATGCGGTGGCGACGGCGTCGGCGATGGGGCGCACCATGCGGATCGGTGCCGGGGTGCCGTCGAGATTGTTGCCGCCGTGGTTGGACACCGAGATTCCCGCGACACCGGCGTCGACGGCCCGCAGTGCGTCGTCGACGCGGCACACGCCCTTGAGGACGAACGGTGTGC
>VSSA01000033.1 GCA_008123405.1 Nocardioides sp. BGMRC 2183 | reverse complement strand
TCGGCATCTTCCGCCAAACCCAACGACCCACCTACGACGACCAAGCCCGCCACCAGGTCGCCACCGCGGTGGACGCTGCCGACGGGACGCCCGCGGACCGACTGACCGCACTGATCAACGCCGGCGACACCTGGAGTGTCGGCTGACCGAGGCCCGACTGCTTCTTCGAGAACGACGAAGGCCCCCTCCGCCCGAGCGGAGGGGGCCTTCGTGGCTCTCAGGGGTGTGACCGAACGATCACGCGTCCTGAGCAAGCTTCATCGGCGGTAGACCTTGCCGACGTACTGCGTGGTGGTCTTGCGGAACTTGGTGCCGGGGACCAGCAGGCGGATGTGGGTGCCCACCGAGGCCTTGAAGACGATCCGGAAAGCGCCCTTCTTGTTGGTGCGCTTGGTCTTGAAGGTGCGGTAGTTGCCCTTCTTGCTGCCGGCCTTCTGCAGCTTGAGCACCTTGCCCTTGAACGTGGGGATCTTGCCCGACACGTAGAAGACGTTGCGGCGCTTGGTGTTGCCGGCGTCGAGACGCTTGAACTGGTGCTTCGGCTTGGCGCGCTCGGCGTCGACGCGACCCGCGTCGGCGGTGCTGGACGACGGTGCGACGGCCAGCGAGCGGTCCGCCTGGGCAGACGGCGCGACGGTGAGGCCGACCAGGGTCATCGCGATAGCGGCCAGGAGGCCGGTGAGGATGCGCAGGTGACGCATAGGTTCATCTCCCTCTCAAGGACAGGTTTGGTTGTCTCCGGTGATGCACCGCATACCCCATCATGACTATGCCAAACACGCCGCATCGGCGAGTGCTGTGTGGTAATAGCCCCTCCGCTCACCCGGCCTCCCGGCACGTCGGGGCCACGTCCTAGGATCGGCCGGTGCCAGAGAATCGCCGCGGGTTGCTGTTCGGGATCGCGGCCTACGGATTGTGGGGCGCTTTCCCGCTCTACTGGCCGCTGCTCGAGCCGAGCGGCCCCGTCGAGATCCTGGCCCACCGAGTGGTCTGGTCGCTGCTCACCATGGCGCTGCTGGTGCTCGTGCTGCGTCGCGGTCGGCAGTTCCGGGCGATCCTCCGGGACCGGCGCACCACGCTGCTCCTGGTCGTGGCCGCCGGCACCATCACGCTGAACTGGGGCACCTACATCTTCGGGGTGAACACCGGACGCGTGGTGGAGACCTCGCTCGGCTACTTCATCAACCCCCTGGTCACCGTGCTGATGGGGGTGCTGATCCTGCAGGAAAAGCTCCGGCGGCTGCAGTGGGTGGCGCTGGCCATCGGGATGGTCGCGGTCGTCGTACTGACGCTGGACTACGGGCGACTGCCGTACGTCGCCCTGGTGCTGGCGTTCTCGTTCGGCACCTACGGGCTGGCCAAGAAGACCGCCGACGTCGGCGCCGTGGAGAGTCTGGCGTTCGAGACCACCGTCGCCGCTCCGGTGGCGTTGGGCTATCTGGTGTGGCTCGGTGCAGCCGGGCAGGCGCACTTCGCTGGCGAGGGGTGGGCGCATGTGCTGTTGCTTGCCTCCAGCGGCGTGGTCACCGCCGTGCCACTGCTCTGCTTCGGCGCCGCCGCCACCCGAATCCCGATGACCTCGCTCGGGTTGCTGCAGTATCTGACGCCGACCATCCAGTTCGTCCTCGGCATCACCCTGCTCGGCGAGCACATGCCGCCCGAGCGGTGGATCGGCTTCGGCCTGGTCTGGCTGGCGCTGACTGTCTTCACCGTCGAGGCGTTCGCGCACCGGCGGCGCCAGCTCGCGCTGATCGCCGAGTCGACGGCTGTCTGAGACGCACCCGACCCGGCGCAAACGCCCACGGCAAACCCGCTGACCAGGCGCAAATGCACGCAAGAGCACAGGATGCAGCTGCTGCCGCAACTGCGTTTGAGCCGGCTCAGCGGGATCCGCATGTGCGTTTGAGCCGGCTCAGCGCGAAACCCGTGTGCGTTTGAGCCGGGTCGGCGGTCAGGCGGAGCGGACAGCGACCACGTCGGCGAACGCCTCGAGGGCGGAGCGGACCGACCCCTCCGGGAGCGCGACCAAGAGCTTCTTGGCCTCCTCGGCGCGGGCGACGACGTAGGTCCGCGCCTGTTCCATCGCCGGGTGGGCGCGGAGCAGGGTGAGGGCTTCGGCGTGGGCGTCGGCGTCGAGGGCGAGATCGGTGCGCTGCGGGTCGAGCAGCTCCAGCAGTCGGGCGTCGGCGGGGTCGGTGGAGGCACGGGCGATCAGCACGGGCAGGGTCGGCACGCCCTCCTTCAGGTCGGTGCCCGGGGTCTTGCCGGACTCGTCGCTCTCGGAGGCGACGTCGAGGATGTCGTCGCTGAGCTGGAAGGCGGTGCCGACGAGCTCGCCGTACTGGGTGAGCGCCGCGACGACCTCGGGTTCGGCCCCGGCGAAGAGGGCCCCGTAGTGGGCGGAGGTGGCGATCAGCGATCCGGTCTTGCCGGCCACCACCTCGAGGTAGTGCGCCAGGGCGTCCTCATCCGGGCCGGGCTCGACGGTCTCCAGGATCTGACCCTCCACCAGTCGGGTGAAGGTCTCGGCCTGGATCCGGACGGCCTCCGCACCGAGCTGAGCGGTGAGCTCGGAGGACTTCGCGAAGAGGAAGTCCCCGGTGAGGATCGCGACCAGGTTGTCCCAGCGCGCGTTGGCCGAGTCCTCGCCGCGACGCAGCGCGGCCTCGTCCATCACGTCGTCGTGGTAGAGCGATCCCACGTGGGTGATCTCCACGACGCAGGCGGCCGCCTCGACCTCCGGCGCCTCGGGGCGGGCACCCGCCTCCGCGGCGAGCAGCACCAGCAGCGGGCGGAACCGCTTGCCGCCGGCGGCAAGCAGGTGGCGCGCGGCCTCCGTCACGAACGGAGCACGGCTGCTGGTGTGCTCGAACAGCGCGGACTCCACGCTCTCCAGACGGGCACGGAGCCGGTCGGCGAGCGCAGCGTCGTCGATGGGCAGCGCCAGCTCGGAGGTCACCGGCGAGCTCGGGGAGCCGTGGTCAGGTGAGGTCACCTGATGAAGTCTCCCGCACCGACCACCAGATCCAGAACCGGCCCCGGTACGACGCCCAGCGCGACCGTCGCGACCAGGCAGACGACCACGGTGCCGCTGGTCAGCAGTGACGGCACAGCGACGGCCGCCTGCTCGTCCGCCGCTGGCTCGTGGAAGAACATCAGGCGCACGTAGCGGACGTAGAAGAAGATGGCCACGATGCTGGAGCCGATGGCGACCAGCACCACCGGCCACGCACCAGCCGACATCGCCGAGGTGAAGACCGCCCACTTGCCGATGAACCCGGCGGTCAACGGGATGCCGGCCATGGAGAGCAGGAAGAACGCGAACGCTCCCGCCACCAGCGGCGAGCGCTTGCCCAGCCCGGCCCAATGGTTGAAGGCGCCCGCCTCGCCACCCGCGTCGCGGACCAGCGTCACGATCGCGAACGCGCCCACCATCGAGAAGCCGTAGGCGGTCAGGTAGAAGAGCACGCCGGTGAGCGAGGAGTACTGGCCCTCGGCGAGCATCCCGATGCTCTGGGCGCCGAGGATGCCGGTGAGGATGAAGCCCGAGTGCGCCACCGAGGAGTAGGCCAGCATCCGCTTCACGTCGGTCTGCGGGATCGCCAGCACCGCTCCCAGGATCATGGAGAGGATGGCGATCACCCAGAGCACCGGCTGCCAGCTCCACCGTTCGCCGTCGAAGGCGACGTAGAGCAGGCGGGCCAGGGCGCCGAACGCGGCGATCTTGGTGCCGGCGGCCATGAAGGCGGTGACCGCCGTCGGCGCGCCCTGGTAGACGTCCGGGGTCCAGGCCTGGAACGGCACCGCGCCGACCTTGAACAGCAGCCCCACCGCGAGCAGTGCGATGCCGGCGAGCAGCAGCCCGCGGCTCTCGGTGCCGGCGTGGACTGCCTCGTTGATGCCAGTGAACGACATGGTGCCGGCGTAGCCGTAGACGAGCGCGGCGCCGTAGAGGAAGAAGCCGGAGGCGAAGGCGCCGAGCAGGAAGTACTTCATCGCCGCCTCCTGGCTCAGCAGGCGGCGACGTCGGGCGAGGCCGCAGAGCAGGTAGAGCGGCAACGAGAGCACCTCGAGCGCGACGAACATCGTCAGCAGGTCACCGGAGGCGGGGAAGAGCAGCATGCCGCCGGCGGCGAAGACCAGCAGCGGGTAGATCTCGGTGTGCTCGAGCCCCCGGGTGGAGGCCTCCCGCTCGGTGTCGCTGCCCGGGGCCGCGGCGGCCATCGGGGTGAAGCTGGAGACGCCGCCCTCGAGACGCCGCTCGGCGAAGAGCAGCGCGCCGCCGATCGCGAAGACCAGAAGCAGGCCCCAGAGGTAGACCGTGGGACCGTCGACCACGATGCTGCCCTCGGCGCCGACGAGGCCCCGGCCGG
The DNA here is from genome assembly GCA_008123405.1 of Nocardioides sp. BGMRC 2183. GTDB lineage: Bacteria > Actinomycetota > Actinomycetes > Propionibacteriales > Nocardioidaceae > Nocardioides. The sequence continues at coordinate 15,740 of VSSA01000033.1, read as the reverse complement.
TGCGGCCGGCGTCGTCGGTCGTGGTGTCCAGGCCGAGACCGACCACCACGGTGGCGATCAGCGCGGCAGTGAGGCCGACGATGGCGAGGGTGATCTGCGGGACCCGGCGGACCCCGCGCGGCAGGAAGGCCTCCAGCAGGATGCCGAGGCAGGCGGTGCCGAAGACGATCAGCAGCGGCGAGAGCTCGGCGTACTCGAGCGTGGGCTTGATGAACTCCATCAGTGGCTCGCCTCCTCGGCCTGCTCGCCGTCAGCCTGCTCGACCTCAGCAGGATCGACCGCAGGCGGATCGTCGGTGACGTCGATCTGGGCGAAAAGGTCCTCGACCATCGGGTTGCTGACCTCCAGCAGCGGTGCCGGGTAGAAGCCGAAGAGCACCAGCGCGGCCACCAGCGGCGCTGCCGCGGCGATCTCGCGGACCCCGACGTCCCGGTGGCCCGTGGCGGTCTCCGGGGTGGGGCCGGTGAAGGTGCGCTGGTAGAGCCAGAGCACGTAGATCGCGGAGAGCACCACACCGGTGATCGCGATCGCGCCGACCCACCAGTGGTAGTCGAACGCTGCGAGCAGCACCATGAACTCCGAGACGAACGGGCTCAGACCAGGCAGGCCGAGGGTGGCCAGACCAGCCACCAGGAAGAGGCCGGCCAGCACCGGCGTGACCTTCTCCAGCCCACTCATCTCGCGGATCGAGGCGGTGCCGGTGCGCTGGATGACATAGCCCGCGGCGAGGAAGAGCAGCGCGGTGCCGAGGCCGTGGTTGACCATGTAGAGGATCGCACCGCTGCCGCCCTGGGTGGAGAACGCGAAGATGCCCAGGGTGATGAAGCCGAAGTGGCTCAGCGAGGTGAGACCGATCAGCCGCAGCACGTCGTCCTGCCCGATCGCGATCAGTGCGCCGTAGACGATCGAGATCAGCGCCAACGTCACCACGACGGGCGTCGCCCACTCCGAGGCCTCCGGGAAGAGCCCCAGGCAGAACCGGATCATCCCGAACGTGCCGATCTTGTCCAGCACACAGACCAGCAGCACCGACGTACCGGGCGTGGCCTTCTCGGTGGTGTCCGCGAGCCAGGTGTGCAGCGGGAAGAGCGGCGCCTTCACCGCGAAGGCGATGAAGAACCCGAGGAAGAGCCAACGGCCCACCTCGGTGTCGATGTCGAGGGCCTCCAGGTCGCCGAGCAGGTACGACGGCGGCCCGGCCTGCGCCGAGACCACGTAGAGCCCGATCACGCTGGCCAGCAGCACCAGGCCACCGGCCAGCTGGAACATCAAGAACTTCAGCGCCGCCCGACCGCGACCTTCACGGCCGAAGCCGCCGACCAGGAAGTAGGCGGGGATCAGGGTCGCCTCGAAGACGACGTAGAAGAGGAAGACGTCCGTCGCGCAGAAGACCGCCAGGGAGAGGCCCTCCAGGGCCAGAGCCCAGGCCACGAAGGCACGTGCGCCGCCGCCCTCGGGGTCGTCGACCAGGTGCCACTCGGCGACCAGCACCAGCGGCACCAGCAGCACGGTCAGCAGCACCAGCAGCAGCCCCAGCCCATCGACGGCGAGGGCGTAGTGGACGCCGAAGGCACCGATCCACTCGTGGGTCTCGGCGAACTGGCGGCCGCCGTCGGCCTGGTAGCCGATCGCCACGAGTGCACCGAGCAGCAGCGTGGCCAGGGTGACCGCGAGACCGAGGGTCTTGCTCATCGTGCGCGGCAGCAGCGCGACCGCGACGGCGCCGACCAGCGGCAGCCAGACGAGCAGCGAGAGCACGGGGATCTCGTTCAACGCCTCGTTCACAGGTTCACCACCACGATGGTCAGGACCAGGAGCGCGGCTCCGGCGAAGATGGACAAGGCGTAGGAGCGCACGTAGCCGGTCTGCAGGCGGCGCAGCCCGACGCCGACACCGGAGACCGTGGTGGCTCCGCCGCTGAAGGCACCGTCGACGACGTGCTCGTCGGCGGAGGTCAGTGCCGCCACCGTGTGGCGGCCGGGGTTGACCACCAGACCCTCGTTGATGGCGTCGCCGTAGAGGTCGGCACGGGCGGCGCGGGTGACGAAGGAGACGTCGGTGGGCGCCTCGCGCGGCACCTCACGTCGTCCGACCAGGAACCAGGCCGCTGCCACACCGATGGCGACGACGCCGACGGTGATCAGGGTGATCACGATGACCGGCAGCGGCGGCTCGTGGTGCTCGGCGTGCCCGACCACGGGCGAGAGCCAGTCGACGATCCAGTTGCCGGCCAGCAGGATCCCGCCGAGGACCGAGAGCGCGGCGAGCACGATCAGCGGGAAGGTCATCACCGCAGGGCTCTCGTGCGGGTGGACCTCGTCAGCCCAGCGCTTCTTGGTGAAGAACGTCATCAGCATCAGCCGGGTCATGTAGAAGCCGGTGATGCCGGCGCCGATCAGGGCACAGATCCCGACGATCGGGCTCTCCACCAGCGCGGTCTCGATGATCTTGTCCTTGGACCAGAAGCCGGAGAAGCCGGGGAAGCCGATGATCGCCAGATAGCCCATCGCGAAGGTCAGGAAGGTGACCGGCAGCATCTTGTTCAGCGCCCCGTAGTGGCGCATGTCGACGTCGTCGTCCATCGCGTGCATCACCGAGCCGGCGCCCAGGAACATGTTGGCCTTGAAGAAGCCGTGGGTGAGCAGGTGGAAGATGGCGAAGGCATAGCCGGCGACACCGAGCCCGGCACCGAGCATCATGTACCCGATCTGACTCATCGTCGAGCCGGCCAGCGCCTTCTTGATGTCGTCCTTGGCGCAACCGATGATCGCACCCCACAGCAGCGTCACGGTGGCGACCACGACGACAGCTGTCTGCGCCGTCGGGGCCAGCTCGAACACGAAGTTGGACCGGGTGATCAGGTAGACGCCGGCGGTCACCATGGTGGCGGCGTGGATCAGCGCGGAGACCGGCGTGGGACCTTCCATCGCGTCCAGCAGCCAGGCCTGCAGCGGCACCTGGGCGGACTTGCCGCACGCGCCGATCAGGAGCAGCACCCCGATCCAGTTCATCGTCGTCTCCGCAGCCCCGGGAGCGAGGTGGCTGATCACGGTGAAGCTGGTGCTGCCGAAGGTGACGAAGAGCAGGAAGATCGCCAGCCCCATGCCCATGTCGCCGACCCGGTTGATCACGAACGCCTTCTTGGCCGCGGCCGCCGCCGAGGGCTTGTGCTGCCAGAAGCCGATCAGCAGGTACGACGCCAGGCCGACGCCCTCCCAGCCGAGGAAGAGTCCGACGTAGTTCTCGGCGAGGACCAGCATCAGCATCGCCGCGACGAAGAGGTTCAGATAGGCGAAGAAGCGGCGGCGCCGGGGATCGTGCGCCATGTAGCCGATCGAGTAGATGTGGATCAGAGACCCGACGCCGGTGATCAGCAGCAGGAAGAGCGCGGAGAGCGGGTCGTAGAGCAGGTCCATGCCGACGTCGAGCCGGCCGGCCTCGAACCAGGTGTAGAGGTGCTGGTAGATCTGCCGGTCCTCGGCGTCCCGCCCGAGGAGCTGGACGAAGAGCACCGTGCTGATCACGAACGAGCCCAGGATGGTGGCGGTGCCGAGCAGGTGGCCCCAGGCGTCGGTACGACGGCCGCCGAGCAACAGGATCGCGGCGCCGGCCAGCGGCAGCACGATGATCAGCCAGAGCAGGCTGAAGGCGCCGTCGGCCTCGGTCGGGGCGACCACCGGCACCTGCGTCTGGGCGGCGGCAGCGGTCAGCGAGCTGAGTGCAGACATCCTCTTCCCCTCAGAACTTCAGCAGACTGGCGTCGTCGACCGAGGCCGAGCGACGGGTGCGGAAGATGGTCATGATGATGGCGAGTCCGACCACGACCTCGGCGGCGGCCACCACCATCACGAAGAAGGCCGCGATCTGGCCGTCGAGGTTGCCGTGGTGGTGGGCGAAGGCGACGAACGCGAGGTTGCAGGCGTTGAGCATCAGCTCGACGCACATGAACACCACGATCGCGTTGCGGCGGGTCAGCACGCCGATCCCGCCGATGGTGAAGAGGATCGCCGAGAGGATCACGTAAGGCATGGTGTCCATCAGTCCTCGTCCTCCCCGCTCGACTCGTTCCGCTCGACGTCCGAGGGCTCCGGTGGGGCCGGAACGTCCTCCTCGCTCTGCGCGGTCGCGCCGGATCGGCCGGCTGTCTCCGGCGTGGAGGACGGGTCGCCGAGATGCTCGGCCATCGCCTCGACCTGGTCCGGGTCGGCGGTGCGCATGCTGCCGCGGGCGGCGAGCACCCGGGAGACCGAGGAGCTCGACGGCGTGCCGTCGGGCAGCAGCGCCGGGGTGTCGACGGCGTTGTGCCGGGCGTACACACCGGGCGAGGGAAGCGGCCCCAGGGGCTTGCCGGTCGCGGTGAAGTCGCGGACCCGCTGAGCGGCCAGGTCCGCCTGGGTGGACTTGGGCCGGAGCCGCTCGCGATGGGCGAGCACCATCGCGCCGACGGCAGCAGTGATCAGCAGGGCGCTGGTCACCTCGAAGGCGAAGATGTAACGCGAGAAGAGGAGGTTGGCCAGCCCCTGGACGTTGCCGTCCGCGTTGGCCTCGTCGAGGCCGACGGCGGCACCGAAGGTGAGCTGGGTCAGGCCCAGCACCATGATCACCGCGAACGCCACGCCGACCGCCCAGGCCATCACCCGCTGGCCGCGGATCGTCTCCACCACCGAGTCGGAGGCGTCGACGCCCACGAGCATCAGCACGAAGAGGAAGAGCATCAAGATCGCGCCGGTGTAGACGATGATCTGCACCGCGAAGAGGAACGGCGCCTCGAGCACCGCGTAGAGCACCGCGAGACTGATCATCACCACCGCGAGCAGTAGCGCGGCGTGCACCGCCTTGCGGACGAAGAGGAGGCCGAGCGCCGCGATCACCATGATCGGCGCGAGGACCCAGAACGTGACCATCAGCCCTCCTTCTGGCTGGCGCTGGTCCAGGCGTCCTGCGCCTCGGCCTCACTGCCGGTGGTGGCGGGATCGGCTACCGGCGGCGGGGCGGCGTACTCGCCCCGGTAGTAGGCGCCCTCGTCCTCCCCGAGCCGCAGCGGGTGCGGCGGCTGCTCCATGCCCGGCAGCAGGGGTGCCAGCAGGTCGGACTTCTCGTAGATCAGGTCCGCCCGGTTGTCGTCGGCCAGCTCGTACTCGTTGGTCATCGTCAGCGCCCGGGTCGGGCAGGCCTCGATGCACAGGCCGCAGAGGATGCAGCGCAGGTAGTTGATCTGGTAGACGCGGCCGTAGCGCTCACCGGGGCTGAACCGCTGCGAGTTCCCGTCGGCATCCGGGGTGTCGCTGTTGGAGGCGCCCTCGACGTAGATGGCATCGGCCGGGCAGGCCCAAGCGCAGAGCTCGCAGCCGACGCACTTCTCCAGCCCGTCCGGCCACCGGTTGAGCTGGTGCCGGCCGTGGAAGCGTGGTGCCGTCGGCAGCTTCTCCTTCGGGTACTGCTCGGTGACGACCTTGCGGAACATGGTCCGGAAGGTCACCCCGAACCCGGCGACGGGGTCCCAGAACTGCTCCTTGAGCGAGGGGGACTTCTCGGGCTCAGCCATGACGCACCTCAGAGACGGTCACATCGGGGTCGGACGGAAAGACCAGCGGGGCGGCGGCGCCGCGGACCGCGCCACCCGCAGGGATCGGTGGCACCGGGTATCCGCCGTCACGCGGCCCCGGCTCCTCGGGCTCCTCGGCGACCTGCTTCTCCGGGATGAAGAAGAGCAGCACGAAGAGCGCCAACAAGACACCGGCGGCGATCAGGATGGTGCGGGTGTCGAAGGTGACGTCGTCCCGGGCCACCCGCATCGTGGCGACGGCGATGATCCACACCAGCGAGATCGGGATCAGCCGTTTCCAACCGAACGCCATGAACTGGTCGTAGCGCAGCCGGGGCAGCGTCCCGCGCAGCCAGATGAAGATGAAGATGAAGAAGAAGACCTTGCCGAAGAACCACAGCACCGGCCAGTAGCCCTCGTTGGCGCCCGCCCAGATCTCGTCGATCCAGAACGGTGCGGCCCATCCGCCGAGGAAGAGCGTCGCGGCCAGCGCGGAGACGGTGGCCATGTTGATGTACTCGGCCAGGAAGAACAGGGCGAACTTCAGGCTGGAGTACTCGGTGTGGAATCCACCGACCAGCTCGCCCTCGGCCTCGGGGAGGTCGAACGGAGCACGGTTGGTCTCCCCCACCATGGCGATCGTGTAGATCACGAACGAGGGCAGCAGGATCAGGCCGAACCACAGGTCGTCCTGGGCGGCCACGATCTCGCTGGTCGACATCGAGCCCGCATACATGAAGACGCTGACCAGGGCGAGGCCCATCGCGACCTCGTAGGAGATCATCTGGGCGCTCGAGCGCAGCCCACCCAAGAGCGAGTACGTCGACCCGCTGGACCAGCCGCCGAGCACGATCCCGTAGATGCCGATCGAGGCGATCGCCATCACGAACAACACAGCCACCGGCATGTCGGTCAGCTGCAGCGGCGTGGTGACGCCGAAGAAGTTCACCTCCGGCCCGAACGGGATCACGCTGAAGGTGACGAAGGCCGGCACCGTGGCGATCACCGGCGCCAGGACGAAGACCACCTTGTCGGCGGCCTTGGGGATCAGGTCTTCCTTGAAGGCCAGCTTGACGCCGTCGGCCAGCGACTGCAGCAGCCCGAACGGACCGTTGACGTTGGGGCCGATCCGGTGCTGCATCCGGGCCACCACCCGGCGCTCGGCCCAGATGTTGAACAGGGTGAGCAGCACCAGCACCACGAAGACCAGCAGCGCCTTGATGCCGATCACCCACCAGGGGTCCTGGCCGAAGGCGTCCAAGGGGCTCGCGGCGAGCACGGTGCCGGCACCGACCGTGGTGTCGGCGAGCTGAGCGCTCATGCCTGGCCTCCTTCGATGCGAACGGTGCTGCCGGGCGAGGCGAGGTCGTTGAGCACGCCGGCACCCGTCGAGTTGGCGGGCAGCCAGACGGTGCCGTCGGCCATGTCCTCGCCGACCTCGGCAGGCACCGTGACCGAGCCGCGGTCACCGGTGAGGGTGATCGTGGGGCCGTGGGCGTCGTACAGGGTGGCGGGGAGGAGAGCGTGGGCGGGGCGGGCCGTCGCCTTGAGGTACTTGTCGCCGTCGAGCATCGAGCCGTTGTCGACCAGCTGCTTCCAGGTGGCGAGGCGGACCTCGGAGGTTGCGCGGTCCGGCGCTGGGGCGTCTCGCTCCTCGACCATCGGCAGGCTCGGGCGCTCGCCGTCCCAGGGGCCGACCTCGGCCATCTCGGCACGGGCCTGCTCGACGGTACGGAAACCGAGTGGGGAGCCGAGCTCCTCCGCGATCCCGGCCAGCGCGCGCAGCTCGGGCAGCGACGCCGGGTTGGAGAGCGCGGCGGAGAAGGGACGCGGACGTCCCTCCCAGTTGACGAAGGTGCCGGCCTTGTCCGTGGTGGGCGCGACCGGGAAGACCACGTCCGCGGCCTCGGTGACCTCGGTGGAGCGCAGTTCGAAGGCGACCACGAATCCGGCCGCTGCGATCGCGGCCCGTGTGACCTCGGGGTCGGCGGTGTCGGCGGGGTCGACTCCGGCGATCACCAGGCCGCCGAGGCCGCCGTCGGCCAGCGCGGCGAGGATCGCGTCGCCATCGCGGCCGTCGCTGTCCGGAAGACCTGCCACGCCCCACGCCGCAGCCAGGTCCGCGCGGGCGGCCGGGTCGGCGACGGGCCGGCCACCGGGCAGGAGCCCCGGAACGCAGCCGGCCTCGACAGCACCCCGGTCACCCGCACGGCGCGGCACCCAGGCGAGCCGGGCTCCGGACGCGTCGGCGGCCGCGGCCACGGCGCTCAGTGCACCCGGCACCGTGGCGAGCCGCTCACCGGCGAGGATCACCGTGTCCGCACCGAGCTCGCCGGTCAGCGACGCGACGGCAGCGGGCTCGTCGCCCGGCGCGGTCGGCACCAGCCGGCCGGACAGCTTCGTCAGCCCCCGGGTCCGGTACGGCGCCAGCGCGATCACCTCGGTGCCACCGGCACGCACCGACTTGCGCAGCCGCAGGAAGATCGTGCCGGCCTCGTCCTCCGGCTCGAGCCCGACCAGGACCACCTTCGACGCCGACTCGAGGTCGTCGTACGAGACGTGGTCGGGGCCGGTCAGCGCGACCCGGGCGGCCAGGAAGTCGGCCTCCTCGGCGGAGTGCGGTCGGGCCCGGAAGTCGATGTCGTTGGTGCCGAGCGCAACGCGGGCGAACTTGCTGTAGGCGTAGGCGTCCTCGCTGGTCAGTCGGCCGCCGGTGAGCACGCCGACGCCGCCGGCGTCGCGCGCGGCGCCGAGGCCGCGGGCGGCGACCGCGAAGGCCTCGGGCCAGGAGGCCGGACGCAGTGAGCCATCACCGCCGTCCTCGACCCGGTCGCGGACCTGCGGGTAGGTGATCCGGTCGTCAGCGCCGGCGTAGGTGAACGCGAACCGGTCCTTGTCCGAGATCCACTCCTCGTTGACCGACGGGTCGTTGCCGGCCAAGCGGCGCATCACCTTGCCACGCCGGTGGTCGATCCGGATCGCCGCGCCGCAGGCGTCGTGCTCGCCGACACCCGGGCTGGAGACCAGGTCGAACGGGCGGGAGCGGAACCGGTAGGCCTCCGAGGTGAGTGCCCCCACCGGGCAGATCTGGATCACGTTGCCGGAGAAGTAGGAGAGGAACGGCGCGTCCTCGGCGATCCCGATCTGCTGCTCGGCCCCGCGCTCGACGAGCGCGATGAACGGGTCGCCCGCAATCTCCTCGGCGAACCGGGTGCAGCGCTGGCAGACGATGCAGCGCTCACGGTCCAGCAGGACCATCGGGGAGAGGTTGATCGGCTTCGGGAAGGTGCGCTTGACCCCGTGGTTGCGGGCGTCGGAGAAGCGCGACTCGCCCCGGCCGTTGGACATCGCCTGGTTCTGCAGCGGGCACTCCCCGCCCTTGTCGCAGACGGGGCAGTCCAGCGGGTGGTTGATCAGCAGGAACTCCATCACGCCCTGCTGTGCCTTGTCCGCGACCTCGCTGCTGACCTGGGTGTTGACCACCATCCCCTCGGCCACCGGGAGGGTGCAGGAGGCCTGCGGCTTGGGGAACCCGCGCCCGTTGCCGGCGTCGGGGACGTCGACCAGGCACTGACGGCAGGCGCCGACCGGCGCCAGCAGCGGGTGGTCGCAGAAGCGGGGGATCTGGACGCCGACCTGCTCGGCCGCGCGGATCACCAGGGTGTCCTTCGGCACCGATACCTGGACGCCGTCGATGGTCACGCTGACCAGATCGGAGGGCACCGGACTCTTCTCGGCGCTGGCGTCCGGGCTCTTCTGCGGACTGGTGGTCATGCCGTCACCTCCTGGGCCGCGAACACGGTGGAGCGAGTCGGGTCGAACGGACACCCACCGTGGCTCAGGTGGGCGAGGTACTCCTCGCGGAAGTACTTGATCGAGCTCGAGATCGGGCTGGTGGCGCCGTCGCCGAGCGCGCAGAAGGAGCGGCCGAGGATGTTGTCGCACTGGTCGAGGAGCAGGTCGAGGTCCTCCTCGCTGCCCTCCCCGTTCTCCAGCCGGGTGAGCGCCTGGACCAGCCACCACGTGCCCTCACGACACGGGGTGCACTTGCCGCAGGACTCGTGCTTGTAGAACTCGGTCCAGCGCAGCACCGCACGGACCACGCAGACGGTGTCGTCGAAGATCTGCAGCGCGCGGGTGCCGAGCATCGAACCGGCGCCGCCGACGCCCTCGAAGTCGAGCGGTACGTCGAGGTGCTCGGGGGTGAGCAGCGGCGTCGAGGAGCCTCCGGGAGTCCAGAACTTCAACTGGTGTCCTTCGCGGACTCCGCCGGCGAGGTCGATCAACTCGCGCAGGGTGATCCCCAGCGGAGCCTCGTACTGGCCGGGCTTCGCGACGTGGCCCGACAGCGAGAAGATGCCGTGGCCCTGGGACTTCTCGGTGCCCATCGAGGCGAACCACTGGGCACCGTTGCGGACGATCGCGGGCACCGAGGCGATCGACTCGACGTTGTTGATCACCGTCGGGCTGGCGTAGAGACCGGCGACCGCGGGGAACGGCGGGCGCAGCCGCGGTTGGCCGCGGCGGCCCTCCAGACCTTCGAGCAGCGCCGTCTCCTCGCCGCAGATGTAGGCGCCGGCCCCGGCGTGCACGACGACGTCGAGGTCGTAGCCGGAGCCGTGGATGTCCTTGCCGAGGTGGCCGGCGGCGTACGCCTCCTCCACCGCCGCCTGCACCCGGCGGATCACGTGCAGCACCTCGCCACGGATGTAGATGAACGCCTTGTTGGCCCGGATGGCATACGAGCTGACGATCACGCCCTCGACGAGCACGTGCGGGTTGCCCATCATCAGCGGGATGTCCTTGCAGGTGCCCGGCTCGGACTCGTCGGCGTTGACGACCAGGTACTTGGGTTTCGGGTTGTCCTGCGGGATGAAGGACCACTTCATCCCGGTCGGGAAGCCCGCGCCGCCACGACCGCGCAGCCCGGAGTCCTTGACGCAGGTGATCACCTCGTCCGGCGTCATCGCGAACGCCGCGTCGAGGGCGTCGTACCCGCCCTTGGACTCGTACGCCGGCAGTGTCCACCCGCGTTCGACGTCCCACATGTCGGTGAGGACCGGAGTCAAGGTGTCAGCCACGGTCGTCCCCCTTCTCCCCCGACGTCGCGCTGTCGGTGGTCTCTTCGACCGTCTCGGACTCGGCACGGGCCGTGTCCGCCTCGGCGACCGCCTCGTGCTTGTCGTCGGCGACGTCCTCCTCGGTGCCGGCAGCGTCCGGGCGCGGCGCCGTCCAGCCGCGCTCCCGGGCGATCTCCAGCCCGACCAGGCTGGCGGGCCCCGCGGTGGGTCCCTCGTCGACGCGTCCGTCGGGGAACCCGGCGAGCACCCGCTCCGCCTCACGCCAGGTGCACAACCGGGGCCCGCGGGTGGAGCGGACCTCGTGGCCGGCGCGGAGTGCCTCGACCATCTGGACCGCCGACTCGGGGGTCTGGTTGTCCATGAACTCCCAGTTGACCATCACCACCGGGGCGTAGTCGCAGGCCGCGTTGCACTCGACGTGCTCGAGGCTGACCGTGCGGGCATCGCCTTGGCGCTTCTCGGCGACCTCGTCGTTGCCGATCTCCAGGTGCTCCTCGAGCCGGGCGCGGATGGCGTCGCCGCCCATCACCGCGCACAGCGTGTTGGTGCAGACGCCGACGTGGAAGTCGCCGACCTCGTGGCGCTTGTACATCGTGTAGAAGGTCGCCACGCCGTTGACCTCGGCGGGACTGATGTCGAGGATCTCGGCGCACGCCTCGATCCCCTCCGGTGTCACCTTGCCCTGCACCGACTGCACCAGGTGCAGCATCGGCAGCAGCCCGGACCGAGCCTCGGGGTAGCGGCCGGCGATCTCGCGCAGCTCCCCCAGGGTCTTCTCGTCCAGTGCCTTCTGGTTCGCGGCCTTCTCGTGCCGGACGCCCTCGGTCCCCGCCGTACCGGACGTTGTCGGAGTGCTCACCTGTCGACGCCTCCCATCACCGGGTCGATGCTGGCGACGGCCACGATGACGTCGGCGATCATGCCGCCTTCGCTCATCACGCCCATGGCCTGCAGGTTGTGGAACGACGGGTCCCGGAAGTGGGCCCGGAACGGTCGGGTGCCGCCGTCGGAGACCACGTGCGCACCGAGCTCGCCACGGGGCGACTCGACCGGGACGTAGGCCTGACCGGCGGGGACCCGGAAGCCCTCGGTGACCAGCTTGAAATGGTGGATCAGCGCCTCCATCGACTCGCCCATGATGTGGCGGATGTGATCGAGGCTGTTGCCCATCCCGTCGCTGCCGATCGCCAGTTGGCTGGGCCAGGCGATCTTCTTGTCGGCGACCATCACCGGGTCGCCCTCCATCTTCGCCAGCCGGTCGGTGGACTGCTCGATGATCTTCAGCGACTCCCACATCTCGTTCAGGCGCAGCCGGAACCGGCCGTAGGAGTCACAGGTGTCCCAGGTCTGGACGTCGAAGTCGTAGGTCTCGTAGCCGCAGTAGGGCTGGGTCTTGCGCAGGTCCCACGGATAACCGGTGCTGCGCAGGATCGGGCCGGTCAGGCCGAGCGCCATGCAGCCCTCGAGATCGAGGTGACCGACGCCCTCGAGGCGGCCCTTGAAAATCGGGTTGGCGTTGCACAGTGCGGCGTACTCGGGAAGGCGCTTGCGCATCAGCGTGATGAAGGAGCGGATCTCGTCCAGGGCACCGGGCGGCAGATCCTGGGCGACACCGCCGGGACGGATGAATGCGTGGTTCATCCGCAGGCCGGTGATCAGCTCGAAGAGGTCGAGGACCAGCTCACGCTCGCGGAAGCCGATCGTCATCACGGTGAGCGCACCGATCTCCATGCCGCCGGTGGCGATCGCCACCAGGTGCGAGGAGAGCCGGTTGAGCTCCATCAGCAGGACCCGCATCACCGAAGCCTTCTCGGGGATCTGGTCCTCGATGTCGAGCAAGCGCTCCACGCCGAGCACGTAGGTCATCTCGTTGTAGAACGGCGAGAGGTAGTCCATCCGGGTGCAGAAGGTGACGCCCTGCACCCAGGAGCGGTACTCCATGTTCTTCTCGATGCCGGTGTGCAGGTAGCCGATGCCCGCGCGGGCCTCGGTGACCGTCTCGCCCTCGATCTCGAGGATCAGGCGGAGCACGCCGTGGGTGGAGGGGTGCTGCGGCCCCATGTTGACCACGACCCGCTCACTCGCCTCGCCCTCGCCCAGGCCGGCTGCGATCTCGTCCCAGTCCTGGCCGGAGACGGTGAAGACGCGTCCCTCGGTGGTCTCGGTGGAGCCGGCGTAGAGGTCCTCGTCGGCGCCTGCGGTGTGGGTGGAGTCGGTCGCCATCAGTTGTAGCTCCTCCGCTGGTCCGGCGGCGGCACCGTGCCGCCCTTGTACTCCACGGGGATCCCGCCGAGCGGGTAGTCCTTGCGCTGCGGGTGGCCCGGCCAGTCGTCCGGCATCAGGATCCGAGTGAGCGCCGGGTGCCCGTCGAAGATCAGGCCGAACATGTCGTAGGTCTCCCGCTCGTGCCAGTCGGCCGCAGGGTAGATGCCGACCACCGACGGCAGGTGCGGGTCCGCATCCGATACGGCGACCTCGACCCGGATCCGTCGGTTGAACGTCATCGAGCCGAAGTGATAGACGGCGTGCAGCTCGCGGCCGGTGTCGTCCGGGTAGTGCACGCCGCTGACCCCGCTGAGGAACTCGAACCGCAGCGTCGGGTCGTCGCGCAGCAGGCGAGCCACAGCCTCGAGGTTGTGCCGGGCGACGTGGAAGGTGATCTCGCCGCGGTGGATCACGACCTGCTCGATCAGGTCGTCGAGCTTGTCCGCGACGGTGTCGAACCAGCCGCCGAAGGGTCGTTGCGCGGCACCGGGGAGGACGACCCGGCTGACCAGGCCGCCGTACCCGCTGGTGTCGCCGGTCCCGCGGACACCGAACATCCCGTGCCGCTCACCGACCGCGTGCTCGTCGGCCGGTGCCGGGACGTTCTCCGGTGACTGGTCGACGGCTGCCTGCTCGGGCGACTTGTCCATGCCCTCAGCGCCCTGGGGGGTCGGGTCCTTCTCGTCGCTCACCGCAGCAGCCCCTTCTGGTCACCGGTGGGCAGCGCGGCCAAGCCCTCGGCCTCGAGCTCGCGGATCTGCTCCTCGCGGTTCTTGCCGAAGGGGGTCTCGTGCTGGACCTTCTGGTGCAGCTTGATGATCGCGTCGATGAGCATCTCCGGACGCGGCGGGCAGCCGGGCAGGTACATGTCGACAGGGACCACGTGGTCGACGCCCTGCACGATCGCGTAGTTGTTGAACATCCCGCCGGAGCTGGCGCACACGCCCATCGCGAGCACCCACTTGGGCTCGGCCATCTGGTCGTAGATCTGGCGCAGCACCGGGGCCATCTTCTGGCTGACCCGGCCGGCGACGATCATCAGGTCGGCCTGCCGAGGGCTGGCTCGGAAGACCTCCATGCCGAAGCGGCCGGTGTCGTACTTGGGGCCGCCCGAGGTCATCATCTCGATGGCGCAGCAGGCCAGGCCGAACGTCGCGGGCCAGAAGCTGGCCTTGCGCATGTAGCCGGCCAGGCCCTCGACCGTGCTCAGCAGCACGCCGCTGGGGAGCTTCTCCTCGATACCCATGTCAGGTTCCTCCTACTGAGGGTCGTGAGGTGCGTGCTTCGCCAAGGCGGAGGAGCGAAGGCGACCTCTGTGCGGAGCGAAGCGGAGCGGTCGTCGAGCGACGACAACGCCGGCGAAGTGCGTGCATCACGACCCTCAGTCCCAGTCCAGGCCGCCGCGGCGCCACACATAGGCGTAGGCGACGAAAACAGTGCCGATGAAGACGACCATCTCGATCAGCCCGAACCAGGCCATCGCGTCAAAGTGGACAGCCCAGGGGTAGAGGAAGATGATCTCGATGTCGAAGACGATGAAGAGCATCGCGGTGATGAAGTACTTCACCGGGAACCGTCCGGACAGCGCTTGCGGCGTCGGCTCGATGCCGCACTCGTAGGAGTCGACCTTGGCGCGGTTGTAGCGCCGCGGACCGACGAACGCGCTCATCACGATCGACCCGACCGCGAACACCGCGGCGAGGGCGGCGAGCACCAGCACCGGTGTGTAGAGCTCCATCGTCCTTCCCTCCTCCGCGCGGCCGGTCGAGCCGTCCGCCGCGGGTCATGGCAGGCCCACATCGTGATCTTGTGAACAGAATCACTAGTGGCGTGGAACACATACTGCCACTCGCGTCGCACGGCTCGACAGGGGGGTGGGGGTTGACAAAACCCGGCCTGACCTGGGGATTTAAGTCACGTCAGCGTGACGAAAATGTCGAGCGCCGGGTCAGGCGTGCGCGGCTCAGAGGAGAAGGGGGCTCGGGCGCGTGCTGGGGCGGCGGGCCGCCGGCGTGCCGTCTTGGCGGAAGGTCAGGCGGTGGCGCGGTGCAGGGCGACGATGCCGCCCGAGAGGTTGCGCCACTCCGGCGCCGTCCAGCCGGCCTCGGCGAGCATCGCTGCGAGACCCGCCTGGTCGGGCCAGGCGCGGATCGATTCGGCGAGATACACGTAGGCGTCGGGGGCGGAGGACACCGTGGTGGCGATCGCAGGAAGCGCCTTCATCAGGTACTCCAGGTAGACGGTGCGCCACGGGGCCCAGGTCGGGTGGCTGAACTCGCACACCACGATCCGACCGCCTGGGCGGGTCACCCGTCGCAGCTCGGTCAGACCGGCGACCGGGTCCACGATGTTGCGCAGCCCGAAGGAGATCGTGACCGCGTCGAAGGTCCCGTCACGGAAAGGCAGCCGTGTGCCGTCGCCGGCGGTGAACGGCAGGTCAGGGAACTGCTGCTTCCCGACCGAGAGCATCCCGATCGAGAAGTCGCACGGCACCACCCGGGCGCCGGCGTCCACGAACGGCTGGCTGGAGGTGCCAGTGCCGGCGGCGAGGTCGAGCACCGTGTCGCCGTACGACGGATCGACGGCGTCCAGCACCTCCCGGCGCCAGCGCCGGTCCTGCCCGAAGGAGAGCACGTCGTTGGTCAGGTCGTAGCGCCGCGCCACGGTGTCGAACATGCGACGGACGTCGGAGGGCTGCTTGTCGAGCGCTGCACGGGCCACCCCCGAAGGGTAGTTGCCCGGTACGTCGCCTCAGGTCGGCAGGGTCCGACCCGGCGCAAACGCACACCTTTGGTTCAAGGGGTCGACGCAACTTCTGAGTAGTTGGGAGTTGTGATGCCTGATCCTCG
>VSSA01000032.1 GCA_008123405.1 Nocardioides sp. BGMRC 2183 | reverse complement strand
GTCCGGCAGCGCCGGGCGGGCGCCCGGGCATGCCGCGTCCGAACCCGGCGATGATGCCGAAGTCCCCGGCCGCCTTCGGCGCCGGCAGTGGTGGTCGTGGTGGTCCCGGTGGTCGTGGCGGTGCGCCCGGCCGTGGGGGCGGCGGTGCACCCGGTCGTGGCGGAGCCCCCGGTCGTCCGGGTGGCGGCGGCGGTGCGCCCGGTCGTCCCGGTGGTTTCGGTGGCGGTCGTCCCGGTGGCGGTCGTCCCGGTCAGCGCGGTCAGACCCAGGGTGCCTTCGGTCGCCCGGGTGGTCCGGCCCGTCGCGGTCGCAAGTCCAAGCGGGCGCGTCGCCAGGAGTTCGAGGCCATGGAGGCCCCGACGATCGGCGGCATGCGGGTCCGCAAGGGCAACGGCGAGACCGTGCGTCTGGCCCGCGGCTCCTCGCTGACCGACTTCGCGGAGAAGATCGGCGTCGACGCTGCCTCGCTGGTGCAGATGCTGTTCCACCTCGGTGAGATGGTCACCGCGACCCAGTCGGTCGGTGACGAGACCCTGGAGCTGCTCGGTGACGAGCTCAACTACAAGGTCGAGGTGGTCTCGCCCGAGGACGAGGACCGCGAGCTGCTCGAGTCCTTCGACATCGAGTTCGGTGCCGATGAGGGCGACGAGGAAGACCTGGTCGTCCGGCCGCCGGTGGTGACCGTCATGGGTCACGTCGACCACGGTAAGACCAAGCTGCTCGACGCACTCCGCAATGCGAACGTCGTCGCGGGTGAGGCCGGTGGCATCACCCAGCACATCGGTGCCTACCAGGTGCACACCGACGTGGACGGCGAGGACCGTCGGATCACCTTCATCGACACCCCGGGTCACGAGGCGTTCACCGCCATGCGTGCCCGTGGCGCCCAGGCGACGGACATCGCGGTCCTCGTGGTCGCGGCCGACGACGGCGTCATGCCGCAGACGGTCGAGGCGCTCAACCACGCCAAGGCGGCCAACGTGCCGATCGTGGTCGCGGTGAACAAGATCGACAAGCCCGAGGCAGACCCGGTCAAGGTGCGCGGCGAGCTGTCCGAGTACGGAGTGGTCCCCGAGGAGTACGGCGGCGACACCATGTTCGTCGACGTCTCGGCCAAGGCCGGCCAGAACCTCGACAAGCTGCTCGAGTCGATCGTGCTGACCGCTGACGCATCTCTGGACCTGCGGGCCAACCCGGTCCAGGACGCCCAGGGCCTGGTGGTCGAGGCGCACCTGGACCGCGGTCGCGGCCCGGTCGCCACGATCCTGGTCCAGCGCGGCACCTTGCGGGTCGGCGACTCGATCGTCGCCGGTCCTGCCTACGGTCGCGTCCGCGCCATGCTCGACGAGCATGGCGTGGAGATGGCGGAGGCGGACCCGGCTCGTCCGGCGATGGTTCTCGGTCTGTCGTCGGTCCCCGGCGCGGGCCAGAACTTCATCGTGGTCGACGACGACCGGATGGCGCGCCAGATCGCCGAGAAGCGGGAGGCGCGCGAGCGTGCCGCCCAGCAGGCGAAGCGTCGGGTCCGCCGTTCGCTCGAGGACTTCATGGCCTCCATGGAGAAGGGCGAGAGCCAGGAGCTCAACCTCATCCTCAAGGGCGACGTGTCCGGTTCGGTCGAGGCGCTCGAGGATGCCTTGGCCCAGATCGACGTCGGTGACGAGGTCAGCCTCCGGGTCATCGACCGGGGTGTCGGTGCGATCACCGAGACCAACGTCGACCTGGCGGCCGCCTCCGACGCCATCATCATCGGCTTCAACGTCAGGCCCCAGGGCAAGGCGGCGCAGATGGCCGACAAGGAAGGCGTCGAGATCCGCTACTACTCGGTCATCTACCAGGCGATCGAGGAGATCGAGGCGGCCCTCAAGGGCATGCTCAAGCCGGAGTACGAAGAGGTCCAGCTCGGCCAGGCCGAGATCCGGGCGATCTTCCGCTCCTCCAAGATCGGCAACATCGCCGGTTGCATGGTCACCAGCGGCCTGATCCGGCGCAACGCCAAGGTGCGTCTGCTCCGGGACGGCGCCGTCATCGCCGACAACCTCGACCTTGCCTCGCTCAAGCGGGAGAAGGACGACGCGTCGGAGGTCCGGGAGGGCTTCGAGTGCGGTCTTGTGCTCAAGAACTTCGGTGACATCAAGGAGGGCGACATCGTCGAGGCCTTCGAGATGAAGGAGATCCCGCGGGCCTGACCCGCACCCGATCCCACGACCCGGCGCTCCCGCACAGACTGTGCAGGAGCGCCGGGTCGGCGCTTTCGACCGCGCGCACCAGCGCCGGTTCCACGCACTGACACGTGCTGACACGTACTGATAGGACAGACCCATGAGCAACCCGCGGGCGCGCAAGATCGCCGACCGGATCCAGGTGATCGTCGCCGAGATGCTGGAACGGCGGATCAAGGACCCGCGCCTCGGGTTCGTGACCATCACTGACGTCCGGGTCACCGGGGACAACCAGCAGGCCACGATCTACTACACCGTGCTCGGGGAGGACGGCGACCAAGCCGCCACCAGCACCGCGCTGGAGTCGGCCAAGGGGCTTCTGCGCTCCGAGGTCGGCAAGCAGCTCGGGATGCGCCACGTGCCGGCCCTCTCCTTCGAGTTCGACGGCATTCCGGAGAACGCGCGCCACCTCGACGAGGTGCTGGCCCGCGCTCGTGCCGCCGATGCCGAGGTCGCCGCGACCCGCGAGGGCAAGGCTCCTGCCGGTGAGGCGGACCCTTACAAGAAGCCGCGTGACATCGACGAG
The DNA here is from genome assembly GCA_008123405.1 of Nocardioides sp. BGMRC 2183. Taxonomy (GTDB): domain Bacteria; phylum Actinomycetota; class Actinomycetes; order Propionibacteriales; family Nocardioidaceae; genus Nocardioides. The sequence continues at coordinate 20,192 of VSSA01000032.1, read as the reverse complement.
GACGAGCTCGACGAGGACGAGCTCGACGGCGAAGGGCGCGTTGGGCGCGTCAAGGGGGACGACGAGGAGTGACGCACCAGCCCGCAGCGTCTGGCCTGGTCGTCGTCGACAAGCCCGCGGGCATCACCAGTCACGGCGTCGTCGCCCGGGTACGACGCTTGGCGGGCACCCGCAAGGTCGGACACGCCGGGACGCTGGACCCGATGGCCACCGGCGTCCTGGTGCTCGGGGTCAACCGGGCCACCCGCCTCCTGGGACATCTGATGCTCACCGACAAGGTCTACGAGGCGACCATCCGTCTGGGCAGCAGCACGACGACCGACGACGCCGAGGGCGACGTCGTGGTGACCACGGACGCCTCCGGCCTCGACGAGGCTGCGATCCGTGCGGCACTGGCCACCCAGGTCGGAGAGATCGATCAGGTGCCGACGGCGGTGTCGGCGGTGAAGATCGACGGCAAGCGCGCCTACCAGCGGGTGCGCGAGGGTGAGGACGTCGACATCCCGCCCCGGAGGGTGCGGATCGACGCGATCGAGGTGGGCCGGATCGCGCTCGGGGCCGCGGTGGAGGTCGACGTGACCGTGCGCTGCTCCAGCGGCACCTACATCCGCGCCATTGCCCGAGACATCGGCGCGCTGCTCGGAGTGGGGGGTCACCTGACCGCGCTGCGTCGTACCGCCGTCGGGGGGTTCGACCTGGGCACCGCCCACACGCTGTCCGAGCTCGAGGACGAGTTCGCGATGGTGCCGCTCGACGACGCGGCCCGCGCCAGCTTCGCGGCACTGGACCTCGACAGCGCCCAAGCGCGGGATGTGCGCTACGGGCGCCGCCTGGACCTGGCGTTGGACGGTCTGACCGCGGTCTTCGACGATGGGGAGTTCCTGGCGCTCTACGAGCCGCGCGGGGACCAGGCGCGCCCGGTTGCGGTCTTCGTCGGCTGAGGCCCAAACCCCCAACTCAACGGGCCCGAAACCCCAACTCGACGGGCCCGAAACCCCAACTCGACGGTGGCGGGGGCGGTCCAGGGGGAGGCGCGGGTCGTGCGGCGCTAGAGTCTGCGACGTGCACATCTGGCGTTCCCTGGACGAGGTCCCCGCGGATCTGGGGCCGACGGCCGTGATCATCGGAAACTTCGACGGCGTGCACCTCGGCCATCGTCACGTCGTCGCCACCGCGCGGAGCGTGGCCGACCGGGAGGGCCTCCGGCTGGTCGCGGTCACCTTCGATCCGCATCCGCTGGCCGTGGTCCGCCCCGACCTCGCCCCGGTCCGGCTCACCGACCTGGACCGACGCGGCCGGTTGCTGCGCGACGCCGGCGTGGACGACGTCTTGGTGCTGCCGTTCGGACGCGAGATGGCCTCCTGGTCACCGGCGGAATTCATCAAGCGGATCCTCGTCGACGGCCTCCACGCGCGCGCTGTGGTCGTCGGCGCCAACTTCCGCTTCGGGCATCGGGCCGCCGGGGACGTCGACACCTTGCGTGCCGACGGCCGCTTCGCGGTCGAGGGGATCGATCTGGACGGGGCGCACGGCGACATCTGGAGCTCCACCTACGTCCGCGAGCGCCTCGCCGCCGGGGACGTGGAGGCGGCGACCGAAGCCTTGGGCCGGCCGCATGTGGTGAGCGGGGCGGTGGTCCGCGGGGATCAGCGCGGCCGGGAGCTCGGCTATCCCACGGCCAACGTCCCGACCGGCGGCGTCGCCGCCCCGGCCGACGGGGTCTACGCAGGCTGGCTCCGTCGGCTCGACCACCCCGACCAGCCGGCACTGCCGGCGGCGATCAGCGTCGGGACGAACCCGACCTTCGCCGGCGAGCGGGAGCGTCGGGTCGAGGCCTACGCGCTCGACCGCGACGACCTCGACCTGTACGGCGTCCCCGTCGAGATCAGCTTCGTTGCGCGGATCCGTGGGATGGAGAAGTTCGACGGACTCGAGGACCTGCTCACCGCGATGGCCGACGACGTACGACGCACCCGCGCGCTGCTGGGATGAGCGGCACCCCGGCCGGGCGCAGGGCTCGGTAGCGCCCGCGTTCCAGGATTGGGAGGCGTCCGCGATGCGCTGTTAATCTTGTGCGGTTGCCGTCAGAACGGCCGCGGACAAAGAGAGCTCCAGGAATCAAGGCTGGGGCGCCGCGCAACGACACTGTGCCCCAGCAGAGGGCGAGAGGGAGTTCCCATGGCCATCGGTACCGACGCTGAGACCAAGAAGAAGATCATCGCCGAGTACGCCACGACCGAGGGCGACACCGGTTCGCCGGAGGTGCAGATCGCGCTGCTGAGCCACCGCATCGGCCACCTGACCGAGCACCTGAAGCAGCACAAGCACGACCACCACAGCCGCCGCGGCCTGCTGCTGCTGGTCGGCCAGCGCCGTCGGCTGCTCAACTACCTGAAGAAGACCGAGATCGAGCGCTACCGCTCCATTGTCGAGCGTCTCGGCCTGCGCCGCTGATTTCCGTCGCTCTGCGGAGCGTCTCCGGCGTCGCGGGCCCTCGACGGCCCGCTCCGCTTGAAGGCCGCCTTCGGGCCCGCGCCTTGGAGCCGCACACGCAGAGCAACGGAAATGCCAACGGGTGCCCTCGACGAGGGCGCCCGTTCTGCATTTCTCTCCCGAGTCGGTACCGTGGGCGGCGACACAAGTCCATTTGATCGCGGGGCAACGCGTCCCGCACCGCACGAATAAGAGAACACTTTGACTGAACCCGTCATCTCCGCCGTCGAGACCGTTATCGACAACGGCAAGTTCGGCACCCGCACCGTCAAGTTCGAGACCGGGCTGCTGGCCCGCCAGGCCGCCGGCTCGGTGACCGCCTACCTCGACGACGACACGATGCTGCTGTCGGCGACCACTGCCGGCAAGCACCCGAAGGACCACTTCGACTTCTTCCCGCTCACCATCGACGTCGAGGAGCGGATGTACGCCGCGGGCAAGATCCCCGGCTCGTTCTTCCGGTCCGAGGGCCGGCCCGGCGAGGACGCGATCCTCACCTGCCGCCTGATCGACCGCCCGCTGCGCCCGACCTTCAAGAAGGGCCTGCGCAACGAGGTCCAGGTCGTCATCACCGTGATGGCGCTCAACCCGGACACGCCCTACGACGTGCTGGCGATGAACGCGGCCTCGCTCTCCACCCAGCTCTCCGGCCTGCCGTTCTCCGGCCCGGTCGGCGCCACCCGGATCGCCCTGATCGAGGGTCAGTGGGTCGCGTTCCCCACGCACAGCCAGGTCGAGAAGGCTGTCTTCGACATGGTGGTCGCGGGTCGGGTCACCGAGACCGGCGACGTCGCGATCATGATGGTGGAGGCCGAGGCCACCGAGCAGACCATCGAGATGGTCCGCTCCGGCGCCCAGGCGCCCACCGAGGAGGTCGTGGCCGGTGGCCTGGAGGCCGCCAAGCCCTTCATCAAGCAGCTGATCGAGGCGCAGGTCGAGATCGCTGACGTGGCCGCCAAGCCGGTCCAGGAGTTCCCGATCTTCCTCGACTTCGAGGACGACGTCTTCGGCGCCGTTGAGGCGAACGTCAAGGCCGACCTGGCTGCCGCGATGAAGATCGCGGACAAGCAGGAGCGTCAGGATCGCACCGACGAGCTCAAGGACCGGGTCCTCGGGCACCTCGAGGAGCAGTTCGCCGGCCGCGAGAAGGAGATCGGCGCGGCCTTCCGCGCGGTCAACAAGGCGGTCGTGCGGGAGAGCATCCTGCGCGACAAGGTCCGCATCGACGGTCGTGGTCTGGCCGACATCCGGCCGCTGCACGCCGAGGTCGGCGTGGTCCCGCGGGTGCACGGCTCGGCCCTCTTCGAGCGCGGCGAGACCCAGATCCTGGGTGTCACCACCCTCGACATGCTGAAGATGGAGCAGCAGCTCGACACGCTGTCCCCGGAGACCAGCCGGCGCTACATGCACAAGTACATCTTCCCGCCGTTCTCCACCGGTGAGACCGGTCGCGTCGGCTCGCCGAAGCGCCGCGAGGTCGGCCACGGCGCGCTGGCACGTCGCGCGCTGCTGCCGGTGTTGCCCGACCGCGAGGAGTTCCCCTACGCGATCCGCCAGCTGTCCGAGGCGATGGGCTCCAACGGCTCGACGTCGATGGGCTCGGTCTGCGCCTCGACGCTGTCGCTGCTGCAGGCCGGTGTGCCGCTGAAGGCCTCCGTCGCGGGGATCGCGATGGGTCTGGTCTCCGGTGAGATCGACGGCAAGACCGAGTACGTCGCACTGACCGACATCCTCGGTGCCGAGGACGCCTTCGGCGACATGGACTTCAAGGTCGCCGGCACCAAGGAGTTCGTGACCGCGCTGCAGCTCGACACCAAGCTCGACGGCATCCCGGCCGAGGTCCTCGCCCAGGCGCTGACCCAGGCCAAGGACGCCCGCCTGGCGATCCTCGAGGTGATGGGCGAGGCGATCGACGCCCCCGAGGAGATGTCGATCCACGCCCCGCGGATCATCTCCGTGAAGGTGCCGGTGGACAAGATCGGCGAGGTCATCGGGCCCAAGGGCAAGGTGATCAACCAGCTGCAGGACGACACCGGCGCCTCGATCTCTATCGAGGACGACGGCACGGTCTACATCGGTGCCACCAACGGCGAGGCGGCCGAGGCAGCACGGGCCGCGATCAACGCGATCGCGAACCCGACCATGCCGGAGGTTGGCGAGCGTTACCTCGGCACCGTCGTGAAGACCACCAACTTCGGTGCCTTCGTCGCGCTGATGCCGGGCAAGGACGGGCTGCTGCACATCAGCAAGCTGCGTGCGCTGGCCGGCGGCAAGCGGGTGGAGAACGTCGAGGACGTGGTCTCTGTCGGTCAGAAGCTCCAGGTCGAGATCGGTGAGATCGACGACCGCGGCAAGCTGTCGCTGGTCCCCGTGGTGGAGGAGTCCGAGGCCGCCGCCGACGAGGACGCTCCCGACGCCGAGGCGTGAGCACTCCGTGAGCTCAGCTCGTACGACGGCCGGTCAGCATCACGCTGGCCGGCCGTCGGCCTTCCCCGACGACACCCCGGAGCACCGGGTGAGGGGCGCTGCCCGCGCCACCACCAGCACCCTGGAGACGGTCCGCGACCCCCAGGGCCGGATCACCTCCCAGGTGCGGCGCACGGTGCTGCCCTCGGGGCTCCGCGTGGTCACCGAAGAGATGGCAGGCGCCCGCTCGGCCTCGATCGGCGTGTGGATCGGCGTCGGCTCGCGCGATGAGCGGGCGAGCACCCACGGGGCCAGCCACTTCCTGGAGCACCTGCTGTTCAAAGGCACCCGTGAGCGCAGCGCCTTCGACATCTCGATCGCGCTCGACGCGGTGGGCGGAGAGTTCAACGCCTTCACCGCCAAGGAGTACACCTGCTTCCACGCGCGGGTCCTGGGGGAGGACCTCCCGCTGGCGGTCGACGTGCTCGGTGACATGATCACCGACTCGCTGATCGCGACCGCCGACGTGGAAGCCGAGCGTGACGTGATCCTGGACGAGATCGCGATGCACGAGGACGACCCCGACGACGTCGTACAGAATCTGTTCGCGGCTTTGGCCTGGGGCGAGACCTCGCCGCTCGGTCGGCCGATCGCCGGCACCGTCGACTCGATCACCGCGATGAACCGGGACCAGATCCGCCGGTTCCACCGACGTCATTACACCCCCGACAACATCGTGATCTCCGTGGCCGGGGCACTGGACCACCAGAAGGTCGTCGCAGCGGTCCGGACCGCGTTCGGCCGCAACGACTTCCTCTCCGGTACGGCGACTCCACGGCCGCCCCGACTGATGACGAAGCGCGCCCGGATCACTGCGGGGACAGCGCAGGTGACCCGGCCGTTCGAGCAGGTCAACCTGGTCCTCGGCACCGAGGGCCCCGCGCGCGAGGACGACCACCGGTTCCCTCTCGGTGTGCTCAATACGATCCTCGGCGGCGGCACCTCCAGCCGCCTCTTCCAAGAGGTCCGGGAAGCCCGCGGCCTGGCGTACTCGGTCTACTCCTTCGCCACCCACTACTCCGACTCCGGACTGGTCGGGGTGGCGGTCGGGTGTCTGCCGGATCGGACCGAGCAGGTCCTCGCCGTGGTCCGGGCCGAGCTGGCACGTCTCGCCGAGCACGGCATCAGCGCCGAGGAGCTCGCCCGGGGCAAGGGTCAGCTCCGGGGCGGGATGGCGCTGGGCCTGGAGGACTCCGGTGCTCGGATGATGCGCCTGGGCAAGGGCGAGCTCGTCCACACCGAGACCCTCGGGATCGACGAGGTCCTGGCGCGGATCGAGGCGGTCACCGTGGAGGAGATCCAGGCCGTGGCCGCCTCGGTCCTGCGCGGGCCCGAGCTGTTGGCGGTCGTCGGGCCCGCGTGAGTCTCGGGCCTCAGCGCTCCGGCTGACCGACCTCGTCGTCCCGGCCGGCGGGCTCGTCCGGACCTGCCCCGTCGTCGAGTCCGGTGCCGTCGACCGACTCGACGGCAAGGACGAAGTCGTCGCCGTGCTCAGTGACGCCGGTGATGACCGCCTGTTCGACGGCCTCGCGACCATAGCGGCGGCGTACCACCAGGGGATCGGTGCGCAGGTCGGCCATCAGCGACACGGCCAGCCCGATCATCACCACCACGAACGGTAGCGCCGCCACGATGGTGATGGTCTGCAGCCCGTCGAGGGCGTCGGCGCCACCGGCGAGCAGCATCACCGCTGCGACCGCCCCGGTCGCCACACCCCAGAAGATCACCAGCGGACGCCGTGGCTCGGTGGTGCCCCGCTCGGAGAGGCTGCCCATCACGATCGAGGCCGCATCCGCGCCGGAGACGAAGAAGATCGCGACCAGCGCCATCACCAGGACGGTGGCGGCCGTCGCCAGCGGGAACTCGTCCAGGGTGCCGAAGAGCTGGGCCTCGAGGCCCCCCGCCCCGGCGATGTCGGTGCCGGACATCTGCAGGTCGATCGCGGTGCCGCCGAGGACGCAGAACCAGATCACGCTGACCAGGCTCGGCACCAGCAGCACGCCCGTGACGAACTGCCGAATGGTCCGTCCGCGCGAGATCCGCGCGATGAACATGCCCACGAACGGGGTCCAGGACAGCCACCAGGCCCAGTAGAAGATCGTCCAGGTGCCCAGCCAGTCCTCGGTCACCTCACCCTCGGCGCCGGTCCGTGCGGCCATCATCGCGAGGTCCTGGATGTAGCTGCCCAGCGAGGTGGGCACCAGGTTGAGGATGAAGACCGTCGGCCCGACCACGAAGAGGAACAACGCCAGCACGACGGCCAGCACCATGTTGATGTTCGAGAGCCACTGGATGCCCTTGGCGACGCCGGAGACGGCGGAGAGCACGAACGCCACGGTCAGCACCGCGATGATGCCGACCAGCGCGCCGTTGCCCAACGTCCCCAGGCCGCTGACGATCTCCAGGCCGCTGCTGATCTGGAGTGCCCCGAGACCCAACGACGTCGCGGACCCGAAGAGGGTGGCGAAGATCGCGAAGATGTCGATCACCTGGCCGGCCGGCCCCTCGGCCCGACGTCCCAGCAGCGGCGTGAACGCCGCGGAGATCAACTGGACACGGCCCTTGCGGTAGACGCCGTACGCGATCGCCAGACCGACCACGGCGTAGATCGCCCACGGGTGCAGGGTCCAGTGGAACATGGTCGTCGCCATCGCGGTCTGTACCGCGGCGTCGGGCTGCTCCTCGGTGCCGGGAGGGGGCGTCACGAAGTGGGAGAGGGGCTCGGAGACGCCGTAGAAGATCAGGCCGATCCCCATCCCGGCGCTGAACATCATCGCGATCCACGACACCGTGCGGAACTCGGGCTCCTCGTCGTCGCGGCCGAGGGGGATGGCGCCGTACTTGCTGACCGCGAGCCAGATCACGAACACCACGAAGCCGCTGGTGACCAGGACGAAGAGCCAACCGGTGTTGGTCAGCACCCAGTCCAGGGCACGCGACGAGGCGCTGCTGAGCGAGGAGGTGTCGACGATGCCCCACACCACGAACGCGATGCTGACCACCGCGGCGAACCCGAAGACCACGGGGTCGATCCCGCGGCGCGGCGGACGCTCCGGCTCGATCGCCTGGTCCAGCGCCGGATGCGGTACGACGTCGCCGGTGGGACTGCTCAGGGTGGCGGTCAGGTCACGACGGGCCCGTTCCGCCCGGCTGGGTTGGTCGGTCATGTCACTCCTCGATTCCGTCGGTTCTGCGAGGTCGGGGCCGTCAGCGGCGACCGATGATGCCGATCACCGGGGGTTGCTTGGAGTCGACGATGTAGACCCGGAACCCCCCCTCGGTGAGCGCTGCCGAGGTCTTGGCGAGGATCTCCGGGACCTGCTCGGGACGGGTGGTGGAGAAGAACAGGTTGACCGACCCGCCCGGCAGCACGCGCTCGTGCAGCAGGGCCACCTCCTCCTTGCAGTCGCGCACCCAGAAGAGGTTGACGTCGAACGCGAAGACCTTGGTCAGTCGCTTGACCGGCACCCGCAGGGTGGCGAGGTCGATCTGGCGGACGGTGAGCCGTCCGGCCTCGAGATACTCCGCGCACCGCTGCTTGGTGCGATCCACGCCGGCCTCGGACCGGTCGATCGCGAACATCTTGCCCTTGCCCTCGAGGCGGCTGCAGATCAGCTCCGCTGCGGCCCCGGAGCCGCAGCCGATCTCGAGCACGTGGTCCTGAGGCTGGACGTCCATGAAGTCCACAGCCCAGCGGATCCGGGCAGGGATCGTTTGCACCGCCATGGAGGTCAGCCTGCCAGACGCGACGCGTCGAGGGCAGACAGGTCTGCCTGATCAGGGCGTGTGTCTCGACGTCGCGTACACGCCCTAGGGTGGATCCGTGACGGACGAGGAAGTGCAGCAGGCCCAGGACGCCGACGACAGCCAGCCTATCCGCGTCGCGGTGATCGGGGCCCGCGGCAAGGTCGGGTCCGAGGTGGTGAAGGCAGTCGAGGCCGCCGACGACGTGGTCCTCTCGGCAGCGATCGATGCCGACGATCCGATCGAGGATCTGGTCGTGTCGCGGACCCAGGTGGTCGTCGACTTCACCCATCCCGACGTGGTGATGGACAACCTGGCCTACTGCATCGACAACGGCATTCACGCCGTGGTGGGCACCACCGGCTTCGACGAGCAGCGGCTGCAGGCGCTGCGCGAGCGGTTGGCCGGCCGACCGGAGACCGGGGTGCTGATCGCGCCCAACTTCTCCATCGGCGCGATCCTGATGATGCGGTTCGCCGCGCAGGCAGCGGCTTTCTACGAGTCGGTCGAGGTCGTCGAGTTCCACCATCCGACCAAGGCAGACGCGCCCAGTGGCACGGCCCGCCGGACCGCCGAGCTGATCGCGGCGGCGCGGCGGCGCGCAGAGCTCGGTGCGGTCCCGGACGCCACCAGCACGACGCTGGAGGGCGCCCGGGGTGCCGACGTGGAGGGCGTGCCGGTCCACGCGCTGCGGGTCCGGGGGATGATCGCGCACCAGGAGGTGCTCTTCGGGGGGCTGGGGGAGACCCTGACCATCCGTCACGACTCGATGGACCGGGCCTCGTTCACCCCCGGGGTGCTGGTCGGCGTGCGGCAGATCAGCCGGTTCCCGGGACTGACGGTCGGGCTCGAGCACTTCCTCGACCTCGAGTGACCCTCACCCGCTGCTGCTCTGCGTCGCAACTTGTTGCAGTGCAGGAACATGCGGCGGCGCATCTCTGGCGCCGGAGCCTCGGTCGGGTGCAAGGTCATCGGTAAGCCGACTGACCGGCGGATCGGACGGCCGCCATCTCGGGTGCGGCCGGTCGGACCCAACTCCTTCCCGGAGGCAGTGCCGGGAAGGGCCGCTGCCTACCGGCGGCATGGACCGGGGTCTGCGACGACTGATGGGGGCGTCGCGGGCCCCGGTTCCGGTTGGCCGCTTCCGTTGGGGTCTCGGCTCACACCGCGCGCAGGAGCGCCGCGACTGCAGCCGAGCCGACCACCACCACGAGGAACGGCGCCCTGGCCAGCAGCAGCACGACGGCGCAGGCCAGGCCGGCCAACCGGGCGTCGGCCACCAGGATCTGGTCGCCATCCGCGTCGGTCCCGGCGGCCACCTGCACGGCCACCAGTGCGGAGAGCAGCGCCACCGGGATCAGGTCGGCGACGCGGGAGACCCAGGGGCGAGCCAGCACCGAGGCAGGCACTGCCAGGCCGGCGAGCTTCAGCAGGTAACAGCCGACGCTGGCGGCCAGGATCGCCCACCAGATCACGGTTGCACCTCGGATGGCCGGGCGTGGCCGCCGCCGATCAGGATCCCGATCAGCACCGCCACGCTGCCCGCCAACAGCACGGGCAGGCCCGCCGGCGTGAACGGTACGACGGCGAGCGCGAGAGCCGCCGCCAGCAGCGCGATCCGCGCATTGCCGGGCTCGCGGAGCCGCGGCCAGAGCAGCGCGAGGAAGGCGGCGCCCACGGCCGCGTCGAGGCCGTAGTCGCGGGGATCGCCGAGCGTGGTGCCGGCGAGCGCGCCGAGGAGCGTGAAGAGGTTCCACAGCACCAGCACGCTGACGCCGGTGGTCAGGAATCCCAGGCGGGTCAGCTCGCGGGTGGGCCGGTCGAGAGCCATCGCCGTGGACTCGTCGATCAGGACATGGGCAGCAGCGGCCCGACGACCGCCTCGCCAGCCGAGCAGCGGCGCCATCCGCAGCCCGTAGAGCGTGTTGCGGGCGCCGAGCAGGAGCGCAGTGGCGGTCCCGGCGAACGGAGCGCCGCCCGCGCCGACCACGCCGACCAGGGCGAACTGAGAGGCGCCGGTGAACATCAGCAGGGACAGGACGCAGGTCTGGGCCACGCTCAACCCCGAGGCCACGGCGACGGCGCCGAAGCTGACCCCGTAGAGCCCGGTCGCGATCCCCACGCCGAGGCTGTCGCCGATGACCGCGCGGCGCGCCGCCGCGTCGTGCGGGTCCACCGCGCCGACCTGGTCCCGGGTCACGAGAGTGCCGTGTGCAGCCGAACCTGCCGCACGCGGGGGACACTGCCCGGGGCCGCGGCGTCCTCTCCGGCAAGCTCGCGGCTGGCCCCATCCGGTCCCCAGCCGGCGCTGGTGAGGAAGGAGCGCAGCGCGTCGTCCGTCGAGTCGACCCAGCAGACCGCTCGGAGGAACCGGTCCGCTGCGAGCGTGTCGGCGCAGGCCTGCAACAGGCGCGAACCGTGGCCCTGCCCGAGCCGATCCGGCGCCACGGTGAACTCCGCGACCTCGCCGTCGGCGACAGGGTCACTGTCGGGGTCGGTGCTGGGAAGGGTCAGCGCGAAGCCGACCACCTCGTCGTGGGCCAGGGCGACGAGAGCACGATGCCGCGCCTCGGGCGGGCGGGACAGCGTGCCGCGCCAGGCCTCGGTGAGCTCACCGACCCCGAGCGGGACGGCGTCGTACCGCTGGAGCCAGGCGGCGAGCTGGACCGCGGCGATCCCGCCGGCGTCGGCCGGCCAGGCGACCCGGACGGAGACGTCTGCAGCGACCATGGGCACAGTCTCGCAAGCAGGTCTCACAGGTCGAGGCATAGGGTCGCCGACATGGAGAAGCGCACCCTCGGCAACAGCGGTCTGAAGATCTCTGCGATCGCCTACGGCAACTGGCTCACCCACGGCTCCCAGGTCGAGGAGGAGGCGGCGACCGCCTGCGTGCGGCAGGCGCTGGAGGAGGGGATCACGACCTTCGACACCGCCGACACCTATGCCAACACCGCGGCCGAGTCGGTGCTCGGGCGAGCACTCGCCGGGGAGCGCCGCGAGGGTCTGGAGATCTTCACCAAGGTCTTCTGGCCGACCGGCCCCGGCGGGCACAACGATCACGGCCTCTCCCGCAAGCACATCTTCGAGAGCATCGATGGCTCCCTGCGGCGTCTGGGCACCGACTACGTCGACCTCTACCAGGCGCACCGCTACGACCACGAGACGCCGCTGGAGGAGACGATGCTCGCATTCGCCGACGTCGTCCGAGCCGGGAAGGCGCTCTACATCGGTGTCTCGGAGTGGCGCGCCGAGGAGATCCGCGCGGCGCACGAGCTGGCCCGCGAGCTGCGGGTGCCGCTGATCTCCAACCAGCCGCAGTACTCGATGCTCTGGCGCGTCATCGAGGAAGAGGTGGTGCCGACCTCACGGGCGCTCGGGCTCTCCCAGATCGTGTGGTCGCCGATCGCCCAGGGCGTGCTCACCGGCAAGTACCTGCCCGGTCAGGCCCCGCCCATGGGGTCGCGCGCCACCGACGAGAAGGGCGGCGCGGACATGGTGAAGCGCTGGCTCGACGACGACGTGCTCGAGCGCGTGCAGCGGCTTCGCCCCATCGCCGAGGACGCCGGACTCTCGCTGGCCCAGCTCGCGGTCGCCTGGGTGCTGCAGAACGACAACGTCGCCGCGGCGATCATCGGCGCCAGCCGCCCCGAGCAGGTCACCGAGAACGTGAAGGCCGCCGGAATCCGGCTCGAGCCGGCGGTGATGGCCGCGATCGACGACGTGCTCGACGCAGTGGTGACCACCGACCCTGGCAAGACGGTCTCGCCGCGGCGGTCCGAGCTCTTCGGGTGAGGGCCGTCAGAGCGTGAACGAGTAGCGGCTGGTCGGCACCAGATCCAGGCCGTCACTGGCACCGAACCGGGCACAGCTCTCCATCAGCGTGGTGAAGCGGCGCTGGAACTCCGCCTCGTCGCCGCCGCTGCCGTAGAACGCATGGTGGTCGGTCATCGCGGCCATTCCGAAGAGCTCTTCCACGATGCCGGCCACCGGCGGTGCGCCCGGTGTGAGTGCGCTGACCACCGGGTTCTGCACGTAGCCGAAGGTGCCCTGGGTGTCGATGGCGACCTGGGTGTGCCGCTCCAGCCAGTCGACGAGCCAGTCCTCGTGGGCCATGTGGTCGGGACGACGGAGGAAGGCGACGTTGGCCAGCGCGTCGGCCCGTTCGCCGTCCGGCACCACTGGCCCGGCCAGAGGCACCCGCTCGGTGACCTGCCACCCGTGCGCGGTCTGGTCCAGGCGTCGTACGACGTCGAGGGTCGCGGCGGCACTGTAGGTCGTTCCTGCGCCGGCGTCGAACCAGACGCTGAGGACCGCGGAGATCGGTTCACCCGGACCGAACCGCATGGCGGGTGCAACGTCGGCGTCGTCGAGGTTGACCTGGAGCCGGCTCGCGCCGGCAGCACTCAGCGCGTCACGCAGGGCAGGAGCGAGGAGCGAGGAGGCGTGGTCGGCTCCGTGCAGGGCGAAGATCAGCTTCACCCGGGCACCGTAGTCGCTGCCCGTGCCGCAGCGGATGCTGTTCCCGGTCAGCGATAGGTGTCGGGGAGCTTCTGGCCGATCTTGTACTGGGCCTTGGGCATCCGCATGAACTTCATCTGCATCGCCCGCATCAGCGCATACCAGGTGGTGCCCTTGAGGTCCTCGTCCGGGAAGCGGCGAGTCAGCTCGCGGCGCACCCGAAACCGGAGCACGAGCAGGTCGACGATGACGAAGAGCAGGGTGGCCATCAGGATCATCGAGCTGGCCTGGACGAGCGCCGCCTGACCGGTGTAGCTCAGGATCATCGAGATGATCAGCAGCGGGATCATCAGCTCCACGACCGAGAAGCGCACGTCCACGTAGTCGCGGATGAAGCGCCGGACGGGCCCCTTGTCGCGGGGGAGGTAGTAGCGCTCGTCACCGGACTTCATCGCCGAACGGATCTTCTGGCTCCGCTCATAACGCTGGTTGCGGTCCTGCTTGCGCGCCTCCTTGCGGTCCCGCGGACCCTTGGCCCTGGCCTTGGCTGCCGCCTCCGCCTCCTTGCGGGTCGGTGTCGGGCGGCCCTTGCCTCCTTCCTTGACGGGCTGGGTCTCGGTCGGGGTCTCGGACTTGGTCCGCTTGAACATCGTGGGGCTCTCTGGGGATGGAGGGGAAGGAGGGGTCAGTCGCGGTGCGACTTGCCGGGCAGATCCAGCATCCGCTGCAGCGCGACCAGGGCTTCGGCTTCGGTCTGCTCATCGACCTCGATCCGGTTGACCACGCGCCCCTCGACCAGGTTCTCCAGAGCCCAGACGAAGTGCGGCAGGTCGATCCGGTTCATCGTCGAGCAGTAGCAGACGTTGCGGTCGAGGAACATGATGTTCTTGTCCGGGTGGCGGTCGGCCAGGCGCTGCACCAGGTTGAGCTCGGTGCCGATCGCCCAGCTCGAACCGGCCGGCGCCGCGTCGATGGTCTTGATGATGTACTCGGTGGAGCCGACCTCGTCCGCCTTGAGCACCACCTCGTGCTGGCACTCGGGGTGCACCAGCACCTTCAGGCCGGGGACCTTCGCGCGCAGTTCGTCGATCACGTCCGCGGAGAACCGGCCGTGGACCGAGCAGTGACCCTTCCACAGGATCATCCGCGCGTCACCGAGCTGCTGGGCGTCGAGACCCCCTGCCGGCTTGTGCGGGTTCCACACCACACAGTCGTCGAGGTCGTAGCCGAGCTGGAGCACCGCGGTGTTGCGACCCAGATGCTGGTCGGGGAGGAAGAGGACCTTGGTGTCCGGGCCCTTCTGCTCGAACGCCCACTCCAGCGCCACCTCGGCATTGGAGGAGGTGCAGACCACGCCGCCGTTGCGGCCGCAGAACGCCTTGATCGCGGCGGAGGAGTTCATGTAGGTGACCGGCACCACCTTGTCCTGCACGCCGGCCTCGGCGAGGGCCTCCCAGGCGGCCTCGACCTGGGCCAACCGTGCCATGTCGGCCATCGAGCAGCCGGCGGCAAGGTCGGGAAGGATGACCTGCTGCTCCGGCCCGGTGAGGATGTCGGCCGACTCCGCCATGAAGTGGACGCCGCAGAAGACGATGTACTCCGCCTGCGGGCGGGCGGCCGCGTCGCGGGCGAGCTTGAAGGAGTCGCCGGTGACGTCGGCGAACCGGATGACCTCGTCGCGCTGGTAGTGGTGACCGAGCACGAACAGCTTGTCACCGAGCGCCGCCTTGGCTGCCTCGGCGCGGGCCACCAGGTCGGGGTCCGAGGGCGCGGGCAGGTCGCCGGGGCACTCGACGCCCCGCTCCGAGAGCGGGTCGGTGCCGCGGCCCAGCGGCAGCAGCGGAAGGTCGACGGTCGTCATGGCTCGATTCTAGGAGACTGCGACGAGTCGACCGGTCCGGGTGCAGGATGGGCGCATGCGCGTGCTGGTGGCTCCTGACGACTTCGCCGGCACCCTCTCCGCGGTCCAGGCCGCCGAGGCCATCGCCGAGGGCTGGCGTCGGCACGCTCCTGACGACGTGCTGGACCTGGCCCCGATGTCCGACGGAGGCCCGGGATTCGTCGATGTGCTGCACGCTTCGCTCGGCGGTGAGCTGGTCGCCGTGATCGTCAGTGGTCCGCACGGCGAGGAGGTGCCGGCGACGGTGCTGGTCGCAGGGGACACCGCCTATGTCGAGAGCGCGCAGGCGTGCGGCCTGCACCTCACCGGCGGCAAGGCCGGTGCGTCCGCGACCACCGCCGGTGTCGCCACGCTGCTCGCCGCGGCGGCGGCGACCGACGTACGACGGGTGGTGGTCGGGCTCGGCGGGTCGGGCAGCAACGACGCTGGCGCCGGCCTGCTCGGCGGGTTGGGTGCCACCGCCGACGTCCCGCTGGACCGTGGTGGTGCCGAGCTCGGCGCCATCACCCGCTTCGACCCGGGGCCGAGCCGCGCCGCGCTGGCGGGGGTCGAGCTCGTCGCCGCCGTCGACGTCGACAGTCCGCTCGCCGGACTGTTCGGCGCGACGAAGACGCTCGGCGCGCAGAGGGGGATCGGCGAGGAGCGGCTCGCCGAGATCGACGGTCAGCTGGAGCGCTTCGCCGCGGTGGTCGACCGACGGCTGGCTCTCACGCCGGGCGCCGGTGCCGCGGGTGGCCTGGGCTATGGGCTGCTGCTGCTCGGTGCCACCCCGGTCTCCGGGATCGATCTGGTGACCGAGGCGGTCGGCCTCACCGCGCGGGCTCAGGCGGCCGACCTGGTGGTCACCGGGGAGGGCGCCTTCGACTTCTCCAGCCGCGCGGGCAAGGTGCCCTACGGCGTTGCTGCCATCGCCTCGGAGGCGCTGCGTCCGTGTGTGGCGATCGCCGGCAAGGTGCTCGTGGGTGCCCGTGAGATGCGCGCGCTGGGGATGGACTCCGCCTACGCGCTGGTGGACGTCGTGGGAGAGCAGCGTGCGTTCGCGGACCCGGCCGGGGCGCTCGCCGACACGGCGGCACGGGTGGCGCGGACCTGGAGCCGATCCGGGCGTTGATCCCCGGGCCCGAATCAGGGCCGAAACGGTTGGCACAGGTGAGAACGTGTTCTAGATTTCTCGATCATGTCCGACCTACGCGCTGAGTTCGATCGTCTCCGTTCGGCCGACCGGGTGGATCCCGACGAGGTCGCCGCGCTCTGGACGCGCCTGCGCCCGGTCCGCGTGGACGACGTACTCGGTCGATGGCGCGGGGGCGACTTCACCGCCGGGCATCCGGCCAGCGCGATGCTGACCGGGCTGCGATGGCACGGCAAGGACTTCTCCGACCCGACGGACGCACAGCCGTTGGTCTGCCGCGGCGAGGACGGCGCTCTCTTCTCCCACACCAAGGCGGCCGGCGGCGGAGCCGCGTCGCTGTGGGACGTCGGATTCCGCGGTGACGTCACCGCGACCATGGTCTATGACCGGATGCCGGTCTTCGACCACTTCAAGGCGGTCGACGAGGACACCCTCGTCGGCGTGATGAACGGCAAGCTCGAGCCCTACTTCGGGGTCGCCGATCTCTATTGGTTCTGGTTGGAGCGGGACCGCTGAGCGCGGCATCCCCGGGGAGGAAGCACCATATGAAGACGACTGTCGCGCTGATCACCGAGCCCGGTGGTGACTTCGAGCTGACCGAGGTCGAGCTCGAGGAACCGCGGGTCGACGAGGTGCTGGTGCGCATCGTCGCCACCGGCCTGTGCCACACCGACCTGACCGTGCCGACGATGCTGCCTGCCGAGATGTTCCCCACCGTGATGGGTCATGAGGGCACCGGGGTGGTCGAGGCCGTCGGCGCCGAGGTTGCGGGCATCGAGGTGGGCGACCACGTCGTGCTCTCGTTCCGCTCGTGCCGCGCGTGCGAGGCCTGTCGTCGTGGGGACGTGGGCTACTGCGAGCAGTCGTTGCTGCTGAACTACATGGGGATGCGCGCCGACGGCTCGACCACGATGAAGCGCGGCGCGGAGACTGTCTTCGGGTCGTTCTTCGGGCAGTCCAGCCTGGCCCGCCACGCCCTGGTCTACGCCGACAACTGCGTGGTGGTCGACAAGGCGCTCGACCTCACCCGGCTCGCCCCGTTCGCCTGCGGATTCCAGACCGGCGCTGGCACGGTGCTCAACGTGCTGGACCCGCAGCCGGGCGAGAGTCTCGCCGTCTTCGGCACCGGAGCGGTCGGCCTGGCCGCGATCGCCGCGGCTGCCGGTGCGGGGATGGAGACGATCGTCGCTGTCGATCCGTCAGCGGAGCGCCGCGCCGTCGCCGAGCGGTACGGCGCCCGCGCCCTCGACCCGACCGACGCCGGGACGGGCGAGGCGCTGCCGATCGAGGAGCAGGTCAAGGCGGCGACCGGCGGTGGCGCGACGTACTGCATCGACACCACGGCGATCCCTGCGGTGGTGCTCCAGGCCCAGCACGCGCTGCGGTCCCAGGGGATGCTGGTCGTACTCGGCCTCGGCGCCCCGGAGTACACCATCGACGCGATCGACCTGCTGCAGAGCGGCAAGGTGATTCGGTCGTCGATCGAGGGGGAGGCCGACCCACTGACCACGATCCCCGAGCTGATCGCGCTGCGCGATGCCGGGCGGCTCGACGTGGACGACCTGATCACCACCTACCCGTTCGCACGGATCGCGGACGCGGTGGCCGACGCCGGGGCGGGGAAGGTGATCAAGCCGGTCCTGGTGTGGTGAGTGTGTGTAGTGAGGCTGGTGCCGTGGAGAGGACGTCCGGCGCGGGCTGTCGACTGCGGGAATAACCGCGCGTGTGCGACGATTGGAACTACTCGACAGGCCGCGTACTGGCCTGGCATGAGACGTCGAAACAACCGGGAGTGAGCATGAGCGACCAGTGCGGCTGCGGCAGCGGCCACAGCCACGAGGCCCCCGGCGCGACCACCACGGTCGCCGCCCCGGTCGAGGTGGACCGCCGCGAGGATCAGATCAACCTCAGCTCGGTGGCGGCCGCCAAGGTGAAGAGCCTGCTGGAGCAGGAGGGTCGAGACGACCTCCAGCTGCGGATCTCGGTGCAGCCCGGTGGCTGCTCGGGCCTGCGCTACCAGCTCTTCTTCGACGAGCGCACCCTCGACGGTGACGTGGTCACCGACTTCGACGGTGTCGCCGTGGTCGTCGACCGGATGAGCGTGCCGTACCTCAACGGCGCGATGATCGACTTCGTCGACACCATCGAGAAGCAGGGCTTCACGATCGACAACCCGAACGCGACCGGCTCCTGCGCCTGCGGAGACTCGTTCCACTGAGCTGACCCGAGCAGAGCAAACGAGCGGCCGTCCGAAAGGACGGCCGCTCGTTCTGTTTCCCACTGCCGTGCGGCCCGGGGGCCGGCGGGAGACCGACCCAGGGAGGGAGGGAGGGTCGGGCCGCGCGGTGCGGGGGTCAGTCGAGGTGCAGGTGCAAGGCGTTCGCCAAGCGCTGCGCAGCCTCGGAGATCTCGATGTCGCGCTTGGGGATCTCGCGCGGGTACTCGTCGAAGTGGATGCTGGGGGCGGGCCGAACTGCGCGCACCTCGGCCTCAGCCAAGCGGCGGCTCACCGCCTCGCAGTCGGCACGAAGCTGGGCTGGGTGCGCCAACTCCTCGTACTGGGTCATGGGGACGACGCTAGGCGTTACCGTCAGGTAGACCCAGAGGTACCGGTCGGTAGTCTCCCGTGTCGTGATTCACTCCGACACCGCCAGCCGCCCGGGTGCCCTGTTCATCGCAGGGTCTATCGCCACCGACCACCTGATGACCTTCGCGGGGCGGTTCGCCGACTCGCTGGTCGTCGACCAGCTGGACAAGCTCTCGGTCTCCTTCCTCGTCGACGACCTGGAGATCCGCCGCGGCGGAGTGGCGGCGAACATGGCGTTCGGGCTCGGTTGCCTGGGCCTGCGGCCGGTCCTCGTGGGCGCCGCCGGGGAGGACTTCGCCGACTACCGGTCCTGGCTCGAGCGTCACGGAGTGGACTGCGACTCGGTGCACATCTCGGAGTCCAAGCACACCGCGCGGTTCGTCTGCACGACCGACGAGACGATGGCCCAGTTCGCTTCGTTCTACCCCGGTGCGATGAGCGAGGCGCGGCTGATCGAGCTCGCCCCGATCGCGGCACGGGTGGGGGAGCCGGCGTATGTCCTGATCGGAGCCGACGACCCGGACGGGATGCAGCGCCACACCGCGGAGTGCCGCCAGCGCGGCTACCGCTTCATCGCCGACTGCTCCCAGCAGCTGGCCTTCGGCGACGGCGACCTGATCCGGGACCTGATCGACGGCGCCGCGATCCTCTTCTCCAACGAGTACGAATCACACGTGATCGAGAAGAAGACCGGCTGGAGCGCCGAGGAGGTGCTCGACCGCGTCGGATTCCAGGTCACCACCCTCGGCAAGGACGGTGTGCGGGTCCAGGACCGCGACGGCCTGATGATCGAGGTCGCCGCAGCCAAGGACGTCGAGGCGGTCGAGCCGACCGGCGTCGGCGACGCCTTCCGCGCCGGCTTCCTCGGCGCCCTGAGTTGGGGGACGGGTCTGGAGCGCGCTGCCCAGGTCGGCTGCGTTCTGGCTGCCTATGTGGTCGAGACCGTCGGCACCCAGGAGTACTCCTTCACGACCGACGCGTTCGTCGCCCGGATCCGCGACTCCTACGGGGACGAGGCAGCCGACGAGGTGGCACCCCACCTGGTCTGAGACGCTTCTATGGGTTGTCAACCCCTGGCGTGGCGAGGTTTCGGTATAGCTCGCGGGCGATGTAGCGCTTGAGGCAGCGTCGGATTCGGCGCTTGCTGAGTCCTTGTTCGGTACGGCGGGCAACGTAGTCGCGGGTGCGTTCGTCGTGTCGCATCCGAGAGCTCGCGATGGTGTGGAACGCGCTGTTGAGCTGACGGTCGCCGGTGCGGTTGAGCCGGTGCTCTTGCCGATTGCCGGAGGCGACCTCGAGCGGGCTCACGCCGCCGAGCTTGGCGAACGCGGCCTCGTCACGGACCCGGCCCGGGTGGGACCAGGCAGCCAACACAGCGGCGGCTGTGGTGGGTCCGACGCCGGGCAGGTCGA
>VSSA01000031.1 GCA_008123405.1 Nocardioides sp. BGMRC 2183 | reverse complement strand
CGCCGATGGTACTGCAACCGAGAGGCTGTGGGAGAGTAGGACGCCGCCGGACAAACATTGACGATGGGCCATCACCTTCACGGTGATGGCCCATCGGTCTTTTTGCGCCTATGTCAGCCGCCAAGGGGTCGTACCAACACGCCCAGGCTGGGTTTCGGCTGGAACGAGGTCGCTTTCTCGGGCAGCAGTCGATCGGCGTCGGCGATGCGCATCACCTGGTCGACGGAGGGGGCCGGCATCAGGACGGCGATGCCGTGCTCGGGCGCCGCCTGGTCGAGGGCTGACTCCACCGTGTGGTGGTAGCCGACCCCGCTCGGACCGTGGGGCAGGGCGGGCAACAGTCGGTGATGCAGGATCTCGACCGTGGCGAGGTCGGGAGGCACATTCAGGGTGATCGTCGCCCACGTGTGACCGTCGGTGGCTGCCAGTCGGCTCGGGCCGAGTCCGGCCACCGCTCGACTCTGCTCCCGCTCCTCGTACCGGTATCCCAATGCCTCCGCGGCGCGCCTGAGGTCGTCGAGCGTGGTACCGGCCAGGGTCCGGTGGATCGGGCCGAGGAAGAGCGGCGTGTCGCCCTGGTCCACGAGCATCGCGAGGCCGAGGTCATAACCCGCGCCCAGGCCGCGTTGTTGCAGGCGGAGGTAGGCGGCGTACCGGTGATGGCCATCGGCGATCAGCGCGCGACTGGAAGCGAGCTCGGCCTCGATCAGGTCGATCGTGGACGGGTCGGTGATCGCCCAGAGCCGGTGCTGTTGCTGGCTGCGGTCGTTGTAGGCACGGTCGGGTTCGGCCTCTCGGATCGTCGTGGTGAGTCTGCGCAGCGCGTCCGATCCCTGGTGGACGAGAAGGATCGGTGCCGGGTTCAGGCCCATCTCCGCCATCCTCTCGGCCAGGTCGTCGGCCTGGGCGGGGTGGATGCCCTCGTGGGGGAGCACAGCGCGGTCCTCCGCACGGATGGCTCTGCGGGAGACGTCCAATGCACCGACCAACCCGCGGATCGTGATGCCGTTGGCGGTGTATTCGTGCAGATAGAGGGCCGGCTCGAGGTCCTGCTCCACGAAGCCGCGCTCACGCCACCGTTGGAGCCGGGCGGCGACGTCCTTGTAGGGCCTGGCGAACGCCCGCCCCGTCGACGGGTCGCCGACCCGGGCGGGGACGAGCAACATCGCCGCGAACGGCTCCAGGCGCAGTGGGCCAGCGACGTACGGTGGTGTGACCAGCGTCGTCGCATCCATCTGGTCATGGTACGAACCGGTGCCAGCGACGTCCTGGCAGGGTAGAGGCGTGTTGACCGGCTGCGACGTACCCCTGAACAGGCACTTCGACCTGGCGATGCTGGACCTCGACGGCGTGGTCTACGTCGGCGATACGGCAGTGCCGGGCGCCGCCGGCGCGATCCTCGACGCGCGGGCGGCCGGGATGGCGGTCGCCTTCATCACCAACAACGCATCGAGGCCGCCGGAGCGGGTGGCGGCTCACCTCACTGAGCTGGGGATCCCGGCGGCCGGGCCCGACGTCGTCACCTCGGCACAGGCGGCGGCACGACTGGTGGTGGACCGGTTCGGCGAGGGTGCGCGTGCGGTGTGCCTCGGCGGAGACGGCCTGCGTGCGGCGTTGGTGGCACTGGGCGTGAGACCCGTGGGCGCGCAGGAGGAGGCCGACGTACTGGTCACCGGATATGGCCCCGAGGTGCGCTGGCGCGACATCATGACCGCCGCCGTCCGGATCGGTGACGGCCTCCCGTGGGTGGCGAGCAACACCGACCACACCATCCCGACTCCCGCTGGGATCGCACCCGGGCACGGAGTCCTGGTGCAGACCTTGAGCACGTTCGCCGGGGTGCGCCCCGTGGTCGCCGGCAAGCCGGAGCGTCCCCTGCTCGACGAGACGGTACGACGTATGGGCGGTCGTCGTCCGCTCATGGTCGGGGACCGGCTCGACACCGACATCGAAGGGGCGCGACGGGTGGGGGTGCCGTCCCTGCTGGTGCTCACCGGCGTGACCGGGCGTGCCGAGCTGCTCGCGGCCGCTCCCGAGGCGCGCCCGTCCTTCCTGGCTGCGGGTCTCGGCGGTCTGGCGACAGTCCACCGTGCGCCGCGCGCCGACGCCGGTGGCTGGCGATGCGGGGCCTGGGTCGCGACCGTGGACCGCGGACGACTCCTCGTGCAGACAGCACCCTCGCGACAGCTGCTGGCGGGCGACGACGGCGATCCGCTCGACGCGTGGAGGGCGTGCGCCGCGGCGGCCTGGGAGCACCAGGACCACACCGGTGAGGTCCCCGACATCGGTGACCTCACCCTGCCCGACGACGGACGTGGCGGGCGGTAGCCTGCTGGACATGACCGAGCACCCCGCACCGCCGACCACCGGCGTCGAGGACGTCGACGCAGCCATCGCAGGCGTGGCCGGTCTCGAGGAGAAGCCGATCGGCGAGCACACCGCCGTGTTCGAGGATGCTCACGCCGCGCTGCGTCGTACCCTCGACGACCCGCCGGCCGACGCCTGACTATGCCGCCTCGCCGACTCCGTCTCGACGCGGAGCTGGTCCGTCGAGGACTGGCTCCCTCGCGCGAGCGTGCTGCTCGGATGATCGCCGAGGGACGGGTGAAGGTCGCCGGGGCGCCGGCGTCCAAGGCGGCCACGGGGGTCACCACCGACGTCGCGATCGTGGTTCGCGAGGCCGAGGAGGGGCCGGACTACGTCTCCCGAGGTGCGCACAAGCTCCTCGGTGCGCTCCGAGCGTTCGAGCCCGCGGGTCTGCGTGTGGCGGGGCGTCGCTGCCTCGACGCGGGCGCGAGCACGGGTGGATTCACCGACGTCCTGCTGCGTGCGGGGGCGCGGGAGGTGGTCGCCGTCGACGTCGGCTACGGCCAGCTCGACTGGTCGCTGCAGAGCGACGACCGCGTGGTGGTGCACGACCGCACCAATGTCCGCACGCTGACCGCGGATCAGATCGGCGGGCCGGTCGATGTGGTCGTCGGGGACCTCTCGTTCATCTCGCTCACCCTGGTGCTCGACGCGCTGCTCGGCCTCACCCGCCCCGACGGCGACCTGGCCCTGATGGTGAAGCCCCAGTTCGAGGTCGGCAAGGAGCGGGTCGGCAAGGGCGGTGTGGTCCGCGACCCCGAGCTCCGCGCGGAGGCGGTCACCGACGTGGCGTCCGCCGCCGCGGACCGCGGCTGGGGCGCTCGCGCTGTGACGGTGAGTCCGCTGCCGGGACCGTCGGGGAACGTCGAGTTCTTCCTGTGGCTGCGCCACGGGGCGGCGCGGATCGAGCACGACGAGATCGCGGAGGTTGTCCGGCGAGGCACCGGGCCGGATCCGTCCGGCCCGGATGAGAAGGTGGCCCCATGAGCGCAGAGACCGGGCCCGCGGAACGGCGCGTGCTGGTGCTCGCGCACACCGGGCGGGTCGAGGCGCGCGACGTCGCTCGTTCCTTCGTCAAGGAACTCTCCGGCAACGGCATCGTGGTGCGTTTGATGCGGCAGGAGGCAGCGGATCTCGAGGTCGTCCCGGATGCGTACGACCCACCGCTCGAGCTCACCGACTCCGAGTCCGACGCCAGCCGCGGATGCGAGCTCACCGTGGTGATCGGCGGTGACGGCAGCATCCTGCGCGCCGCTGAGGTCACCCACAGCCGCCTGACGCCGGTGCTCGGGGTCAACCTGGGACACGTCGGATTCCTCGCCGAGGCCGAGCACGAGGACGTGGCGGCGACCATCGACGCGATCGTCCACCAGCGCTACTCCACCGAGGACCGGCTCACCCTGGATGTTCGTGCCTACCACGACGGACGTCTGGTCTACTCGACCTTCGCGGTCAACGAGGCGAGCGTGGAGAAGGCGGCTCGCGAGCGGATGCTCGAGGTGGTGCTCGAGGTGGACGACCGGCCGCTGTCGCGCTGGGGATGCGACGGCGTCGTGCTGGCGACCCCGACCGGGTCGACGGCCTACAACTTCAGCGCCGGGGGACCGATCGTGTGGCCCCAGGTCGAAGCGCTCTGCATCGTGCCGCTCAGCGCCCATGCGCTGTTCGCCCGGCCGATGGTGGTGGCCCCTTCGTCGGTGATCGCGGTCGAGGTGCTCGCCGGCAACCAGGGTGCGGGCGTGCTCTGGTGCGACGGCCGGCGCAGCGTCGACCTGCCGCCCGGCGCTCGGATCGAGATCCGTCGGGGGGAGCGTCCGGTGCGGCTGGTGCGCCTCCACGAGGCGCCGTTCACCGATCGTCTGGTGGCGAAGTTCGGGCTCAGCGTCGAAGGTTGGCGCGGCGCGGCGGAGCAGCGGCGAGCAACGCGCGGCAGCGAGGAGCGGGAGGGCAGATGATCGAGGAGATCCGGATCCACGGACTCGGGGTGATCGAGTCCTCCACGCTCGAGCTCGGTCCCGGCCTCACCGTGATCACCGGCGAGACCGGCGCCGGAAAGACGATGGTCGTCAGCGCACTCGGACTGCTGCTGGGAGGTCGTGCCGACAGTGGCGCGGTGCGTACCGGCGCGAAGCAGGCGCGGGTGGAGGGTTTGGTGCTGGCCGAGGCGGTGGACGGCCTGGAGACAGCTGTCGACGAGGCCGGCGGCGAGGCGGAGAGCGGCCGGGTCGTCTTCGCCCGCAACGTCAGCGCCGAGGGCCGGTCGCGTGCCTACGCCGGCGGTGCCGCCGTACCGGTGTCGACGCTGAGCGCGCTGACCGAGCCGCTGGTCGCCGTGCACGGTCAGTCCGATCAGCACCGGCTGCTGCGGGCCGCCACACAACGGGACGCGTTGGATCGCTTCGGTGACCATGCGGACCTCCTCGCCGACTACCGGGCGGCGCACGCGGCTCTGACGACGACGGAGTCCGAGCTCACCGAGCTGCGGAGCCAGGCGCGGGAGCGTGCCCGCGAGGCCGACCTGCTCCGGTTCGGGGTGGAGGAGATCTCCGCGGTCGCTCCGCAGGCGGGGGAGGACGTCGACCTCGCCGCCGAAGAGTCCCGGCTGGGCCACGCCGACACGTTGCGTGGCGCGGCCGAGCAGGCCCGGGAGGCGCTCTCCAGCGAGCACGGCACGCCCGACGCGATGGCCGCGGTCGCCGCCGCGCGCGGACTGCTCGACGGCGTGCGCGACCACGATGCCGAGGCAGGGGCGCTCGCGGACCGGGTCACCGAGCTCAACTACCTGCTCACCGACGTCGCCACCGACGTCGCCTCCTACGCCTCGAGGGTCGAGGTCGATCCGGGCCGGTTGGCCGCCGTGTCCGAGCGTCGGGCGGCACTGATCGCGCTCACTCGCAAGTACGGCGACACCGTGGCCGATGTCCTCGCCTGGTGTGAGGAGTCCTCGGCCCGTCTGGCCCAGCTCGACGCCACCGACGACGACATCGCCGCACTCACCGAGCGGCGCACCGCCCAACGCGCGCAGCTGGCCGAGGCCGGACGCCGGCTCAGCACCGCGCGCGCCCGTGCCGCCGAGCGGCTGGGAGCGGCCATCTCCGAGGAGCTGACGCTGCTCGCGATGCCGCACGCAGAGGTGAGCATCGTCGTCGGTCCCGTCACGGTCGAGGCACCGGAGGACCCGGACGACCCGCCGGGCGACGTGCTGGCGCTCGACGACGCCTGGGTGCGCTTCGGGCGATCGGGCCTGGACGAGGTCGAGTTCCTGCTCGCTGCCAACTCCGGTGCGGAGCCGCGGCCGCTGCACAAAGGCGCGTCGGGCGGCGAGCTCTCCCGGGTGATGTTGGCGGTCGAGGTCTGTCTCGCCGGGACGAACCCGGTGCCCACCTTCGTCTTCGACGAGGTCGATGCGGGTGTGGGTGGTGCCGCCGCGGTGGAGATCGGCCGACGCCTGGCCCGTCTCGCCGGCGACGCTCAGGTGCTGGTGGTCACCCACCTGCCGCAGGTGGCGGCCTTCGCCGACCGGCATGTCGTCGTGGAGAAGTCCTCCGACGGCACGGTGACGAGCTCGGGGCTCACCGTCCTGGACGATGACGGTCGTGAGCAGGAGCTGTCCCGGATGCTCGCCGGGTTGGCCGGGTCGGACACCGCGATCGCGCACGCCCGCGAGCTGTTGGAGCTCGCCCAGGACGACACCGGCGCCCCGCGTGCAGCGCGCCAGCGTGCGGGTTGAGGAACGACCAGATAGGATGGAATCCCGTGAACATGGCGTCCCCTAACGGTCAGATACAGCAGGGTCAGACACAGCACGGTCAGGCACAGCGCGGAGCAGTTCGACAGGCGAAGCACCTCTTCGTGACCGGGGGCGTCGCGTCGTCACTGGGCAAGGGGCTCACCGCTTCCAGCCTGGGACGGTTGCTGCGATCGCGTGGACTGCGGGTCACCATGCAGAAGCTGGATCCGTATCTCAACGTCGATCCCGGCACGATGAACCCCTTCCAGCACGGCGAGGTCTTCGTCACCAACGACGGGGCCGAGACCGATCTCGACATCGGCCACTACGAGCGGTTCCTCGACACCGACCTCGGCCAGATCGCCAACGTCACCACCGGCCAGGTGTACTCCTCGGTGATCGCCAAGGAGCGCAAGGGCGAGTACCTGGGCGACACCGTGCAGGTGATCCCGCACATCACCAACGAGATCAAGGACCGGATCCTCGCGATGGGATACGGCGGCGCCGAGCCGGTCGACGTGGTGATCACCGAGATCGGTGGCACCGTCGGCGACATCGAGTCGCTGCCGTTCCTCGAGGCTGCCCGCCAGGTGCGCCACGAGATCGGTCGAGACAACTGCTTCTTCCTGCACGTCTCCCTGGTTCCCTACATCGGACCGTCGGGTGAGCTGAAGACCAAGCCGACCCAGCACTCGGTCGCCGCACTGCGCCAGGTCGGCATCCAGCCCGATGCCGTGGTGTGCCGCTCCGACCGGGAGCTCCCCGAGGGCATCAAGCGCAAGATCTCGCTGATGTGCGACGTCGACAACGAGGCCGTCGTGACCTGCGCGGACGCGCCGTCGATCTACGACATCCCCAAGGTGCTGCACCGCGAAGGCCTCGACGCCTACGTCGTCCGCCGGCTCAACCTCCCCTTCCGCGACGTCGACTGGACGCTCTGGGACGACCTGCTGCGCCGGGTTCACCACCCGAAGGAGGACGTGGTCGTCGCGCTCGTCGGCAAGTACGTCGACCTGCACGACGCCTACCTCTCCGTGGCCGAGGCGCTGCGCGCCGGCGGGTTCGCCAACGAGGCCAAGGTCGAGATCCGCTGGGTCGCCTCCGACGACTGCGAGACGCCGGCGGGGGCCGCCAAGCACCTCGCCGACGTCGACGCCATCTGCGTGCCCGGCGGGTTCGGCATCCGCGGGCTGGAGGGCAAGCTCGGCGCGCTGACCTATGCGCGGACCCATCAGATCCCCACGCTCGGCCTCTGCCTGGGCCTGCAGTGCATGGTGATCGAGTACGCCCGGACCGAGCTCGGACTCACCCAGGCCGGATCCACCGAGTTCGACCCCGACACCTCCGAGCCGGTCATCGCCACGATGGAGGAGCAGAAGGAGATCGTCGGGGGTGCGGGCGACCTCGGTGGCACCATGCGTCTGGGGCTCTACGCGGCCGAGCTCGGCGCCGGCACGCTCGCCCATGCCGTGTACGACGCCGATCGCATCGAGGAGCGCCACCGGCACCGCTACGAGGTGAACAACCGCTACCGCGCCGACCTGGAGAAGGCGGGCCTGGTCTTCTCCGGGGTCAACCCCGACCTCGATCTCGTCGAGTTCGTCGAGCTCCCGCGCGACGTCCACCCCTACTACATCGGCACGCAGGCGCACCCCGAGCTGCGGTCCCGGCCGACCCGCCCGCACCCGCTCTTCGCCGGCCTGGTCGGAGCCGCGCTCACCCGCCAGCGGGAGACCCGGCTCGAGATCGACGACGCCGGCCTGCACGTCGACCCCGTCGACGAGGACTGAGCGCCGGGTGGCGGAGGGGATCGCCGGGATCGAGGACAGCCCGGAGAGCTGGCCGGTCCTGGACAGCGACGACCTGCACCGCGACAGCTGGGTGGTCTCGCTGCGCTCGGACCGGATCACCCGGCCGGATGCGGACCACGAGGAGCCGTTCCGTCGCCTGGTGCTCGAGCACCCGGGAGCCGCCGTGGTGCTGGCCATCGACGATCAGGACCGCGTGCTCTGCCTGCGTCAGTATCGCCATCCCGCCCAGCACCGTCTGATCGAGCTGCCCGCCGGGGTCTGCGACCACCCGGGGGAGGAGCCGCTCGCTGTCGCGCAGCGCGAGCTGCAGGAGGAGGCGGCGCTCCAAGCGGCGGAGTGGACACCGCTGCTGTCCACCTTCAGCTCGCCCGGCTACTCCAGCGAGCGGATCCACTACTTCCTGGCCCGGGGACTCCGGCACGCCGACCGTGGCGACTTCGAGCTGCGGCACGAGGAGGCAGACCTGGAGACCTGCTGGGTGCCGTTCGCCGACCTCGTCGGGGCGGTGCTGGACGGGCGGGTGGCCGACGGTCCGGTGGTGCAGGCGGTGCTGGCCCACGAGGTGGCGCGGCGTCGTACCTCGTGAGGCTCGATGCTTGAGGACTTGTCCGCGGGCCAGCAGAATCGCCTCCACGGCCATCAGCCAACAGGAGGACGTCCATGCGGATCGGTGTACCGAAGGAAGTCAAGAACCGTGAGTACCGGGTGGCGATCACCCCGGTCGGGGCCCACGAGCTGGTCGCTCACGGGCACGAGGTGCTGGTCGAGACCGGCGCCGGTGCCGGTTCCTCGATCAGCGACGAGGACTACGTCGCGGCAGGAGCCCGGATCGTTCCGGACGCCGATGCCGCCTGGGGCGAGGCCGAGACCGTCTTGAAGGTCAAGGAGCCGGTCGCCGAGGAGTACCACCGGCTGCGCGAGGACCTGGTGCTCTTCACGTATCTGCACCTGGCCGCGGACAAGCCGCTGACCGAGCGGCTGCTGGAGGCGGGCACCACAGCGATCGCGTACGAGACGGTGCAGCTGCCTTCGGGCTCACTGCCGCTGCTGTACCCGATGTCGGAGGTGGCCGGCTGCCTGGCGCCTCAGGTCGGTGCCAGCGCGCTGCTGAAGCCGCACGCAGGACGCGGCGTGCTGCTCGGCGGCGTCGGCGGGGTGCAGAACGCCAAGGTGGTGGTGATCGGCGCGGGGGTCTCGGGCCAGAACGCGGCCAACATCGCGCTCGGCATGGGCGCCGACGTCACCCTGCTCGACACCGACCTGGACAAGCTCCGGATGTCGTTCTGGCGCTACGACAACCAGGTGCACGGGCTGGCCTCCTCGACGCTGACCATCGCCCAGCAGGTGCAGCAGGCCGACCTGGTCATCGGCGCGGTGCTGATCCCAGGTGCGGCCGCACCCAAGCTGGTGACCAACGAGATGGTCGCCGCGATGAAACCGGGCTCGGTGCTCGTGGACATCGCGGTGGACCAGGGCGGCTGTTTCGAGGACACGCGGCCGACCACCCATGACGACCCGACGTTCGCGGTGCACGGGTCGACGTTCTACTGCGTGGCGAACATGCCGGGCGCGGTCCCGATCACCTCCACCTACGCGTTGACGAACGCGACGCTGCCGTTCACCGTGGCGCTGGCCGACCGCGGCTGGCGCGAGGCATGCCGGTCCGACGCGTCGCTGGCCAAGGGGCTCAACACGCATGCCGGCCGGCTGACGAACGCCCCGGTGGGCGAGGCGCTCGGGCTCGACGCGGTCCCGCTGGCGGACGCGCTAGCCTGACCGGGTGAGTGAGTCAGGTGCGGTGGATCGGGCGATCCGCACCTATCTCGACCACCTCGGCGTCGAGAAGGGGCTGGCTGCGAACACGCTCTCCTCCTACCGTCGCGACCTGCGTCGCTACCGGGACCACCTGGCGAGTGTGGGGGTGAGCGCGCTCGGAGCGATCACGCCGGAGACGGTCACCGAGTTCCTGATGCGGCTGCGCGAGGGGGACACCGACCATCCGCCGCTGGGCGCCGCCTCGGCAGCGCGGGCCGTGGTCGCGGTGCGTGGCTTCCACAAGTTCGCCGTCGCCGACGGACTGGCCGAGGTCGATCCGGCCGCCGGGGTGAAGCCGCCGACCCCGGCGAAGCGGTTGCCGAAGGCGCTGCCGCTCTCGGATGTCGAGGCGCTGTTGAAGGCCGCCGGCGCTGCGGACACCCCGTTGGCGCTGCGGGATCGGGCGCTGCTGGAGGTGCTCTACGGGACCGGCGCCCGGATCTCCGAGGTGGTCGGGCTCGACCTCGACGACGCCACCTCGCTGCTGGAGGCCGACCCCGAGGAGGCGGTCCTGCTGCTGCGTGGCAAGGGGGGCAAGGAGCGCCTGGTGCCGGTGGGGTCCTACGCACGCGAGGCGCTGACGGCGTACCTGGTCCGCGCGCGCCCCGGCCTGGCGGCCAGCGGAGCTGGTACGCCGGCCCTGTTCCTCAACGCGCGCGGAGGACGCCTCTCGCGGCAGTCGGCGTGGACCGCGTTGGTCAAGGCCGCAGAGCGGGCCGGACTCTCGCAGGATGTCTCGCCGCACACCCTGCGGCACTCCTTCGCCACTCACCTGCTCGACGGCGGCGCCGACGTCCGGGTGGTCCAGGAACTGTTGGGGCATGCGTCGGTCACCACCACCCAGATCTACACACTGGTCACCGTGGACAACCTGCGTGAGGTGTTCGCGACCGCGCACCCACGGGCCCGGGACAGCTGAGCGCCCGGACAGCTGAACGAGCCGATGCGAGGACGATGAACGACACCACCAGCGCGACCGATGCCGCCTACGAGCGGATCCTCGACCATGCGACGGCGCGGGGACTCGAACTCTACGAGCACCAGGAGGAGGCCGTCCTGGAGCTGCTCGCCGGCAACAACGTGGTGCTCGCGACGCCGACCGGCTCCGGCAAGTCGCTGGTCGCCGTGGCGGCGGCGATGGCAGCTCAGGCGCAGGACCGGGTCACCTTCTACACGGCCCCGATCAAGGCTCTGGTCAGCGAGAAGTTCTTCGAGCTCTGCGCTGTCTTCGGCGCCGAGGACGTCGGCATGCTCACCGGCGACGTCGCGGTCAACGCCGACGCCCCGATCATCTGCTGCACCGCCGAGGTGCTGGCCAACATCGCGCTGCGCGAAGGCTCCGAGGCCGATGTCGGCATGGTGGTGATGGACGAGTTCCACTTCTACGGCGAGCCCGGCCGTGGCTGGGCGTGGCAGGTGCCACTGATCGAGCTGCCACAGGCCCAGTTCCTGCTGATGTCGGCCACGCTCGGCGATGTCTCCGATCTCGCCTCCGACCTGAGTCGTCGCAACACTCGGGACACCGCCGTGGTGGACCAGGCGGAACGGCCGGTGCCGCTCTCCTTCCGCTGGTCGTTGGAGCCGTTGGCCGACACCCTCACCGAGTTGGTCGAGACCGGCCAAGGGCCGGTCTACGTCGTGCACTTCACCCAGGCCGCCGCGGTGGAGCACGCCACCAGCCTGCTCGCCTCGGGGCTGAAGAAGTCGCGCCCGGAGATCACCGAGCGGCTCGCCGGCGTCAGGTTCGCCGCCGGGTTCGGCAAGGTGCTCTCCACGCTGCTGCGCAACGGCATCGGGGTGCACCACGCCGGCATGCTGCCCCGTTACCGGCGTCTGGTCGAGCAGCTGGCCCAAGCAGGACTGCTGACGGTCATCTGTGGCACCGACACGCTCGGCGTCGGCATCAACGTGCCGATCCGCACCGT
Organism: Nocardioides sp. BGMRC 2183; assembly: GCA_008123405.1. Lineage (GTDB taxonomy): Bacteria > Actinomycetota > Actinomycetes > Propionibacteriales > Nocardioidaceae > Nocardioides. The sequence goes on along the minus strand of VSSA01000031.1, from coordinate 15,071 downwards.
CCTGTTCACCGGCCTCGCCAAGTTCGACGGCAGCCGACAACGGGTGCTGCGCAGCCGTGAGTTCGCCCAGATCGCCGGGCGCGCCGGACGTGCCGGCTTCGACACCGCCGGGTACGTCGTCGTGCAGGCGCCCGAGCACATCATCGAGAACGAGCGGGCCAAGGCGAAGGCCGCCGCCAAGAACGCCGCGATGAGTGAGGCGAAGCAGGCCAAGCGCAAGTCCAAGGCGCAGCTGAAGAAGCCGCCGGAGGGCACCGTGGTGTGGACCGAGGCGACCTTCACCAAGTTGGTCGAGGGCAAGCCGGAACGGCTCACCTCGCAGATGAAGGTCGACAACGCGATGCTGATCAACGTGGTCTCCCGGGAGGAGGACGCGTTCGGCGTGATGCGGCGGTTGCTGACCGACAACCACGAGGACCAGCGGGCGCAGCGGCGGCTCGCCAAGCGCGCTCTCCGGCTGACCCGCAGCCTGGTCGCCTCGGGCGTGCTCACCCGGCTCGGCGAGCTCGACGAGGGTGGCCGGCGCTACGTGCTGACCGAGGAGCTGCCCGCGGACTTCGCGCTCAACCAGCCGCTGGCGCACTTCGCGCTTGCGGCGTTGGAGGTGCTCGACCCCGCGTCGGCGTCGTACACGATGGATGTGGTGTCGGTGGTCGAGTCGGTTCTGGAGGCGCCGCGGCCGTTGCTGATGGCGCAGCGCCACGCGGCCCGCGGTGAGGCGATCGCGGCGCTGAAGGCCGACGGCGTGGAGTACGAGGAGCGGATGGCGCAGGTGGAGGAGATCACCTGGCCCGAACCGCTGGCCGACCTGCTCGAGCCGCTTTTCGAGACCTATCGGGAGACCCATCCCTGGCTTTCACCGGATGCGCTGGCGCCGAAATCGGTGGTGCGCCAGATGTGGGAGGAGGGGATGGGATTCACGGCGCTGGTGAGCCGCTACGGCATCGCCCGCTCCGAGGGGCTCGTGCTGCGCTATCTCACCGACGCCTACCGTGCGCTGCGGCAGACGGTCCCGCCGAGCCTGCGTACGCCCGAGCTCGACCTGCTGATCGAGTGGCTGGGTGAGACGATCCGCCAGGTCGACTCCTCGCTGCTCGATGAGTGGGAGGCGCTCAACGACCCCGATCACGCGCCCGCCGTCACCGGGGACGCGCCACCGCCACCGCCGCGGCCGTTGAGCCAACAGGGCCGGGTCTTCGACGTGATGGTCCGCAACGCCATGTGGAGGCGGGTCGAGCTGGTCGCCCGCGACGACCTCGACGCGCTGGCGGCGGTGGACGGTGAGGAGCGACCAGAGTTCTCCCGCCAGCAGTGGGACGACGCGCTCGAGGAGTACTACGCCGAGCACCGGAGCGTGCTGCTCGATGCGGACGCGCGAGGGCCGCAGCTGTTGCGGGTCACCAAGGAGGCCGATCGCTGGGAGGCCGTGCAGACACTGCATGACCCGGCCGGCCACCACGACTGGGTGATCGAGGCCGAGGTCGACCTGGCTGCCTCCGACGAGGCCGGCGAGGCGGTCCTGAGGACGATCGGCATGCGCGCACTGGGTGGTTGATCCGGCGGCTGCATCGGCACTGACCCTGTATTGATCGCCGATCCCATCGGGGGGTCTTCCGGCGCGTCGCACGATTGTCTCCGTGTCGACATTGTTGGATGGGCAGGTACCGGGCCCTGGGGAAGGGGCCTACGTCCCCAGCGGTGGTTGCCGCTCCGTCAGACATGAGGTGATCGACCATGGTCGGTGGATACGTCGGCTCCAGCAGCGCTCCCGACATGCCGCCCCGCGCGAACATTCCCCAGCCGCCGAGCGGCCAGCGCCGGACCAGCCCGGAGATCCCACTGGGCGACGACGACGCGCCAGCTGGCGAGGCCACCAACGGCGCAACCGCCGAGGTGTCGCCCCCGCTGCCGTTCGCCCGTCCCGAGGCACCCTCGACGAACCAGCGGGCCGACCAGGAGGCCCGGTCGGAGACCGGACCGACCGGCCGGCCGATGCCATGCCTTCCCGACCCCAAGCCGGTGACCGAGCACGGACCGGCCCGGGTGATCTCGATGTGCAACCAGAAGGGCGGCGTCGGGAAGACCACGACCACCATCAACCTGGGCGCCGCGCTGGCCGAGTTCGGGCGCAAGGTGCTGCTGGTCGACTTCGACCCGCAGGGGTCGCTCTCGGTCGGGCTGGGGCTCAACCCGCACGACATGGAGCTCACCGTCTACAACCTCCTGATGGACCGCGAGGTCCGGATCGATGAGGTCGTGGTGCCTTCGGGTGTCCCCGGCATGGACCTGCTGCCCTCGAACATCGACCTGTCGGCGGCCGAGGTGCAGTTGGTGCACGAGGTCGCCCGCGAGCAGACCCTGCAGCGGGTGCTCGCACCGGCGATCGAGGAGTACGACGTCATCCTGATCGACTGCCAGCCCTCGCTCGGCCTGCTCACCGTCAACGCACTCACCGCCTCCGACGGTGTGGTGGTGCCGCTGGAGTGTGAGTACTTCGCGCTGCGCGGCGTCGCGCTCTTGAAGACGACCATCGACAAGGTCCAGGAGCGGCTCAACCCCAAGCTCGAGATCGACGGCGTGCTCGGAACGATGTACGACGGCCGCACGCTGCACGGCCGCGAGGTGCTGGAGCGCCTCGTGCAGGCGTGGGGCGACAAGGTCTTCCACACCGTGATCCGTCGGACGGTGAAGTTCTCCGACTCGACAGTGGCGGGGGAGCCGATCACCTCCTACGCCTCCTCGTCTTCGGGGGCCGACGCCTATCGGCAGCTCGCGAGGGAGGTGGCGGTTCGGTGTCTCGACGCGTGAGCATGCCCGCGGCGGACGACCTGTTCCGTCGTACCGCGGAGAACGAGCGGCGCGGACAGGGCAAGAACGCGCCGGTCCGTGCCGTCCCGGATGCGCCGGAGACCGAGGTCGAGGCCGGCGAGAAGCGGCCCAGCGGCCGGATCCGGCACGACGAGAAGATCACCGTCTACGTCACCTCCGCCGAGCTCCTGGAACTGGAGCAGACGCGTCTCCGGCTCCGGGGGGAGCACGGTCTCGCCGTGGACCGCGGCCGGTTGGTGCGCGAGGCGATCGGGCTCGTGCTCTCCGACTTCGACGCCCACGGGGAGGACTCCGCGCTGGTCAGGCGCCTGCGTGAGTAACCCGTTCGAGGTCCGCCTCGACAACTTCGAGGGCCCTTTCGACCTGCTGCTCAACCTGATCTCCAAGCACAAGCTGGACGTCACCGAGATCGCCCTGTCGAAGGTCACCGACGAGTTCATCGCGCACGTCAAGGCGCTCGGGGACAGCGACCTGGAGGAGACCACGTCGTTCCTCCTGGTCGCCTCGACGCTCCTCGACCTCAAGGCCGCACGCCTGCTGCCGGCCGGCGACGTCGAGGACGAGGAGGACCTGGCGCTGCTCGAGGCGCGGGACCTGCTCTTCGCGCGGCTGCTGCAGTACAAGGCGTACAAGCAGATCGCGGGCGTCCTGGCCGGACGGTTCGAGATCGAGGCCAAGCGGCACCCACGGTCGGTCGGCCTCGAGGAGCGCTATGCCGGCGTCCTGCCTGAGGTGTTGATCGGCATCGGTCTGGACGCGTTCGCTGCGCTCGCCGCCCGGGCGTTGGCGCCGAAACCCGAGCTCGAGCTCACCCTGCACCACATCCATGCGCCGACGGTCAGCGTCCGGGAGCAGGCGGTTGTGGTGATGGAGCGGCTCCGGCGCAGTGGGACGATGACCTTCCGGGCGCTGTGCGGGGACGTTCCGGACACGCTCACCACGGTGGCCCGGTTCCTCTCCCTGCTGGAGCTGTTCCGGGAAGGGGCGGTCTCCTTCGACCAGATGACTCCGCTCGGCGAACTGACCATCCGGTGGACGGGGACCGACGACGACATCGAGATCACCGACGAGTTCGATGGCGCACCGGCGCAGGAGGACAGTGATGACCGAACAGACTGACGCGACCGACGAGCCGATGGAGATGCCGCTCGCCGAGCTCAGGCCCGCGCTGGAGGCGGTCTTGATGGTCGCCGACGAGCCACTCGACGAGATCCGGCTGGCCAGCGCGGTCGGGTATCCGGCCGATCAGGTCGCCGCGACGCTCTCCGAGCTGAGCGCGGAGTACGCCGAGCAGGGGCGTGGGTTCGACCTGCGCAACGTCGCCGGGGGCTGGCGCTTCTACACCCGAGAGGAGTACGCGCCGATCGTCGAGGGCTTCGTGCTGGAGGGTCAGCAGGCGCGCCTCACCCAGGCAGCGCTGGAGACGCTCGCCGTCGTCGCCTACCAGCAGCCGGTCTCGCGTGCGCGGGTCTCGGCGGTGCGGGGGGTCAACGTGGACGGCGTGATGCGCACGTTGCTCAATCGGGGACTGGTGGAGGAGGCCGGGTCCGACGGTGAGCACGGTGCGATGCTGTACCGGACGACCAGCTACTTCCTGGAACGGATCGGCATCCTGTCCCTCGACGAACTCCCCGATCTGGCTCCCCACCTGCCCGAGCTCGACGAGTTGGACAGCGAGCTCGAGCAGATCGCGGCGCGTGAACCGGAGCCCGCCGCTTCCGATCCCAGCCCCGAGCCCAGCCCGGAGCCCAGCCCCGAGCCCAGCCCTGATTCCGAGGAGCCGACGTGAACCCTGAGATGGCAGGCGACGACGACGGACTGATCCGGTTGCAGAAGCTTCTCGCCCAGTCCGGCGTCGCCTCTCGACGGCGGTGTGAGGAGCTGATGCTCGACGGCGAGGTCGAGGTCGACGGTGAGGTGATCACCCGGCTCGGCACCAAGGTCGACCCGCGCACGGCGGTGATCAAGGTCTCCGGAAAGCGCCTGCCGCCGGTCTCCGCCCACGTCTACCTGGTGCTCAACAAGCCACGCGGGGTGGTCAGCACGATGGCCGACCCGGAGGGGCGCCGGACCCTGGGCGACCTGGTCGCCGATCGTCCCGAGCGGCTCTTCCACGTCGGGCGGCTGGACACCGATACCTCCGGCCTGCTGCTGCTCACCAACGACGGGGAGTTCGCGCACCGGATGGCTCACCCCTCCTTCGAGGTCGAGAAGACCTACGTGGCCGAGGTGGTCGGCAGGATCGCGAAGGGCACCCTCGCCGACCTGCTCGCCGGCGTGACCCTGGAGGACGGGGCGGTGCAGGTACGCCGCGCGCACGTGATCGACGCCCGCGCCGACAAGTCGATCGTCGAGCTCGTGATCCACGAGGGGCGCAACCGGATCGTCCGGCGCCTCCTGGACCAGGTCGGTCACCCGGTCAAGCGGCTGAGCCGGACCCGGTTCGGACCGGTCGAGCTCGGCACCCTCGCCCCGGGGGCGCTGCGCGATCTCTCCGCCGACGAGCTCGGCCAGCTGCTGGAGCTCGTCGGACTGTAGTCCTACCGTGGGTGGGGTGATCCCCGCCCCGCCGGTGCCACCAGCGTTGCGTCCGTACGTCGCCGCGCGGACGCCGTACGACGTCGACTTCGGGGCGCCGGGCGTGCATCGCGGGCTGCCGTCGACGACGATCACGCTGGTGCTGCCGCTCGACGATCCGCTGCGGGTCTCCTGGGCAGGTGTGCCGGCATCGCTGCACACCAGCTGGACGCCCCTGTCCGGCCTGCACACGCAACCGGCGGCGATCCACCACGACGGCAGCCAACGCGGCATCCAGCTCGCGTTGACCGTCGAAGGAGCACGTCTTCTCCTGGGACGCCCCGCGGCCGAATGGGCCGACACGCTCACCGATGTCGAGGCGGCTCCTCTGCCAACCGGGCTGCGGGAGCTGCCCGAGCGCCTCCACGAGCTGCCACGCTGGGCGGCCCGGATCGCGCTCGTCGACCGCACCCTGGCGGAGATGGCCGCGCGTCACGGCGATCTCCGGGTGCGGGCCGAGGTGGCGCACGCGCTCGGGTTGCTCACCCGCGGGGTGCAGGTGACGACGGTGGCCGACGAGGTGGGCTACAGCCGGAGGCGACTGGGCAGCCTGGTCCGGGCCGAGTGCGGCCTGGCGCCGAAGGCTTTCCAGCGGCTGGCCCGGTTCGAGACGGCACGCCGGATGCTGGGCCACCGCCCGCTCGCCGACGTGGCCGCGACGAGTGGCTACAGCGATCAGGCGCACCTGAGCCGGGAGTGGGGCGTGCTCGCTGGCTGCACCCCGTCGACGTGGCTGCGCGAGGAGTTCCCGTTCGTTCAAGACCAGAGCTCCGACGACGAGGCAGCCTCGAGGGCATGAACACGAACGCAGCGAACACCCGGCTCTGGCCGGCTCTCCAGTTCCGCGATGTCGACGCGATGACCGCCTGGCTCGGGGCCATCGGCTTCGTCGAGCACGCCACCTACCGTGACGACGCCGGTGTCGTCGTCCACGCCGAGTGGCTCTGGTCGAACGGTGGCGGGATCATGTTCGGCGAGGCACGCGACGACAGCGTCGTCCAGGCGCCGGGGACCGGGGCGATCTACCTGGTGACCGACGATCCCGACGCCGTCTTCGACGCGGCCGTCGCCGCCGGAGCCAGCGTCCAGCGGCCCATGGTCGACCAGGACTACGGCGGCCGGGGCGGGAGCGTGGCCGACCCGGAGGGGAACCATTGGTCGGTCGGGTCCTACCAACCCGGTAGCGGAACGGACTGAGTCCCGGCGCCGGGCCCGCAGCGCAGCATCCACAGCCGGCCACCGAGCTCGCACAGGGCGGTACTACCCTGTGCTGCGTGGCAGAGAGCGTGCTGACCGGTCCGGTCGAGATCGTCGGCACCGGCCTGATCGGCACGTCCCTCGCGCTGGCACTGCGACGCTCCGGACTCGAGGTCCTGCTCGAGGACCTCGACCCCGACAACGTGCGCACCGCCACCGGCCTCGGCGCCGGCCGCGCGGCGCGGCCCGAGGACAGTCCCCAGCTGGTCGTGGTCGCCGTGCCGCCGGCACATGTCGCCGACGCCGTCCGGGCCGCCCTCGACGCGCACCCCGACGCCTGGGTGACCGACGTCGGCAGCGTCAAGGAAGCGCCGTTGCGGGCCATCGCCGACCATCCCGGACGGGACCGCTACGTCGGCAGCCACCCGATGGCCGGCAGCGAGCGCTCCGGTCCGCTGGCCGCGTCGGCCGCGCTGTTCGACGGCCGGCCATGGGCGGTGACCTCGGGGCCGGGCGCCCGAGCGGCGGCGGTGCGTGCCGTGGAGCAGATGATCGACCTCTGCGGCGGAGTCGTGGTGCGCCTCTCGCCGTACGAGCACGATCGGGCGGTCGCCCGTACGTCCCACGTGCCGCACCTGATCTCCTCGCTGGTGGCCGGCACCCTCGCCGGCGCCTCCGCCGACCACCTGGCGCTCTCCGGGCAGGGCGTGCGGGATGTCACCCGGGTCGCCGGTGGAGATCCCGAGCTCTACAGTCAGATCATCAGTGGCAACGCCCCCGCGGTGGCCGCGCTCCTGGTCGAGTTGCGCGACCGCCTCGACCTGGCGTTGGACGCGGTCAGTGGCGGGGACCGGGTCGGGCTCTCCTCGTTGCTGGCCCACGGCGTGGCCGGGACGCGCGCGATCCCCGGCAAGCACGGTGGTCCGCTGCAGACCACTGTCGCGGTGCGGGTCGCGGTGCCCGACCACCCCGGCGAGCTGGCCCGGCTCTTCGCCGATGCCGGCGACAGCGGCGTGAACATCGAGGACGTCCGGATCGATCACGATCCGGGTCGCCTGGTCGGCCTCGTCGAGCTGGATGTCACCGCCGAGCACAGTGACGAGCTGATCGGCGTGCTCGAATCGAGAGGATGGGTGACCCACCGGTAGGATTCCGGCCCGTGACTTCTGCGTCGACCGACCCGAACAGCCAGCCCGCCACCCCCGTGGTGGTGGCCGTCGACGGCACCTCCGGCTCGGGCAAGTCGAGCACCTGCCGGGCCGTGGCGGATCGTCTGGGGCTGCGCTACTTGGACACCGGCGCGATGTACCGGGCGATGACCTGGTGGATGCTGGACCACGAGGTCGACGTGAACGACGCCGGGGCGGTCGCCGCTCGGGCTGGTGCGCCCGATCTGGACTCGGGCACCGACCCGCGCAATCCGACGATCGCGGTCGACGGGGTGGACGTCTCGGTGGAGATCCGCAGCGACGCGGTCAACGCGGCGGTCTCGCCGGTCAGCGCCGTGCCGGCGGTGCGGGAGCGGCTCGTGGCGCTGCAGCGGGACCTGATCGGCACCGGCGGCATCGTCGTCGAGGGCCGTGACATCGGATCCGTCGTCTGGCCCCAGGCGGAGGTCAAGGTCTATCTGACCGCCGACCCCGCCGCACGTGCTGCTCGCCGGGCGGCCGAGAACGGGAGCGCGGATCTCACCGCGACCCAGGAGTCCCTGCTCGCTCGCGACGCCATCGACTCCGCGCGGGAGACCGCACCGTTGATCCGGGTCGACGGAGCCGTGCACATCGACTCCACCCACCGCACGCTCGAGGAGGTCGTCGACCTCGTCGTCGGGCTGGTGAGCGCGGTGGGGAGCAGCAGCGGCGCGTCATGAACGCCGACCCGGCACCGCCGGGGATCCACCTGGAGCGGCCGCGCAGCGACCGGGTCGAGCACCCCTCGCGGTGGCTGCTGTCGCGTGGACGTCCGGCTGCGCGCCGCCTCATCCGGCTCCGGTACGACGTCCGGGTGCTCCACCCCGAGCGCTTCCCGGCCACCGGCCCGGTGGTGGTGGCCGGCAACCACATCGGAATCATCGATGGACCGCTGATGGCGATCTTCGCCCCGCGGCCGGTGCATGCACTGACCAAGATCGAGATGTTCCGCGGCCCGCTGGGCCGCTTCCTGCTGTTGGCCGGGCAGGTCCCGCTGGACCGTGACCGGACCGACCCCGGCGCGGTGCGCCGGTCGCTGCGGGTGCTGCGCGAGGGGGGTGCGGTGGGGGTCTTTCCCGAGGGCACCCGCGGTAGCGGTGAGCTGAGCACGTTCCGGCGTGGTGCGGCCTACCTGGGCCTGGTCACCGGCGCTCCCGTCGTACCGGTGATGTTCCTGGGGAGCCGGGAGCCAGGGGGCGCCAGTGGCTCCCTGCCACCACGAGGTGCGAGGATCGACATCGTGATCGGGCACCCGATCGCGGTACCGGCGATCGGTTGGCCCCGCACGAAGGAACAGGTGGAGGGCGCGAACGCGTTGCTCCACCGGCGGATGCTCGCGGAGCTCGCCGCTGCGCTCACCGAGACCGGCCGAGCCCTCCCCGGACCGTTGCCCATCCCTGGTTCGACGGGTGACCCGGTCGACTCTGCGAAGGAAACCGATGACTGACACCAACCTGCCCGTGCTTGCCGTGGTCGGACGCCCGAACGTGGGCAAGTCGACCCTGGTCAACCGGATCCTCGGCCGCCGTGAGGCGGTCGTCGAGGACATCCCCGGCGTGACCCGGGACCGGGTCTCCTACGACGCCGAGTGGGCCGGGCGCGCGTTCACCCTGGTCGACACCGGGGGCTGGGACCCGGACGCCAAGGGGATGGCCGAGCGGATCAAAGCCCAGGCGGAGATCGCTGTCTCGCTGGCCGACGCGGTCCTCTTCGTGGTGGATGCCTCGGTGGGGATCACCGACGCCGACGAGGCAGTGGTGCGCGTGCTGCGCAAGGCCGGGAAGCCGGTGGTGCTCACCGCCAACAAGGTCGACGACGAACGGGTCGAGGCCGAGACCTACGGCCTGTGGAACCTCGGGCTGGGGGAGCCGCACCCGGTCTCCGCTCTGCACGGCCGCGGGTCCGGTGACCTGCTCGACGCGATCCTCGCGGTGTTGCCCGAGGCGCCGGAGTTCACCGAGGAGATCGGCGGTCCGCGGCGGATTGCGATCGTCGGGCGACCCAACGTCGGCAAGTCGTCGCTGCTCAACAAGCTGGCCGGGGAGGACCGGGTGGTGGTCGACAACGTCGCCGGCACCACTGTCGACCCGGTCGACGAGCTGGTCGAGCTGGGCGGACGTGAGTGGCGCTTCATCGACACCGCGGGCATCCGCAAGCGGGTCAAGGAGGCCTCCGGCCACGAGTACTACGCGTGGCTGCGCACCACCACCGCGATCGAGCGGGCGGAGGTGTGCGTGCTGGTGCTCGACGGCAGCCAGTCGATCGCGGAGCAGGACATGCGGATCCTCCAGGAGGTCCGGGAGGCCGGCAAGGCGCTGGTGATCGCGTTCAACAAGTGGGACCTGGTCGATGAGGAGCGCCGCTACTACCTGGACCGGGAGATCGAGCGAGACCTGGTGCAGGTGCAGTGGGCCCCGCGGATCAACATCACCGCCCGGACCGGCTGGCACATCGACCGGCTGGTCCCGGCGCTGGACCGGGCGATCGAGGGCTGGGAGACCCGGGTGCCGACCGGAGCGCTCAACGCGTTCCTGGGACGCCTGGTGGCCGAGCACCCGCACCCGGTGCGCAGCGGCAAGCAGCCGAAGGTGCTCTTCGGCACCCAGGTGCAGGTGGCGCACCCGACGTTCAAGCTGTTCACCTCGGGCAAGCTCGACGCAGGCTACGAGCGGTTCATCGAGCGGCGACTGCGGGAGGAGTTCGGCTTCGTCGGCACTCCGATCGAGCTGAAGGTGCAGCCGCGGGAGAAGCGCAAGCGCTGAGCTCCACCCGGCACGCGTCACCGTCCGCTTGCCATGATCGAACAAATGTTCGAACATGGATGAGTGAGCGTCCGCCCCCTCGAGATCGATGACCGCCGTGCGGTGCTGGACCAGTTGCGCGGCAGGATCGACGCGCTCCAGGGCGGTCCGAGCCGGCTGAGCGTGCCGGTGCCGTCGGTGCTCGAGGGACTGGCACGACTGCGCACCGGTGGGGTCTATGCGGTGGACTCGGCCTCGCTGGCGATGGTGCTGGCCTCCGGTGCCTCCGCGGCCGGCGACTGGGTCGGGTTCGTCGGGTGGGACGACTTCGGGGTCGAGGCGGCGGCTCAGCTCGGGATCGCACTGGGGCGGACCGTGCTGGTGCCGACGCCGGGGGAGCACTGGCTGGAGGTGGTGGCCGCTCTCGTCGACGTCCTCCGCATCGTCGTGTTGCGTCCGGCCGGGCGCATCGACCCTCGGTCCGCCTCGGTGGTCCAGGCCCGGCTGCGCTCCCGTGACGCTGTGCTCCTGGTGCACGGGGAGCGAGGGACGCAGGGGGCGTGGCCGCAGGCGGATGCCACGTTCAGTGCCACCGAGGTCGCCTGGGACGGCGTGGGGCGGGGCAGCGGTCGTCTGCACGGGCAGCGCGCCCGGGTCGTGGTGCGCGAGGTCGGGCGCCCGAACAGTCGGGAGATCGTGCTTCCCTACGCGGCGCGGTGACGATGAGTGCCCGGATCCTCGTGGTGTGGTGCCCGGACTGGTCGGTCACCGCGGCTCTGATGGAGCGTGCCGAGACCGGTGCGCCCGTTGAACGTGGTGCGCCGGCAGCGGTCCTCTCCGCGAACCGGGTCGTCGTCTGCAACGGCCCCGCGCGTGCCGAGGGGGTACGCCGCGGGCAGCGGCGTCGCGACGCCCAGGCGCGTTGCCCCGACCTGCTCCTGCTCGCCGCCGGTCCGGAGCGGGATGCGCGCTGGTTCGAGGACGTCCTGATCGCCGTCGAGGAGGTGCGTCCGGGGGTGTCGCCGATCCGTCCGGGTCTGCTGGCGGTGCCGGCGCCCGGCAGGTATCACGGTGGTGAGGAGGCCGCTGCCGCTCTGCTCGCCGAGGAGCTCGTCGGGGCCGGTGTCTGGGACTGCCGGTTCGGTATTGCCGACGACTTGTTCGCAGCCGAACGAGCCGCCCGCGCCGCCGACGCCCAGGGGTGCGTGGTGGTGCCGCGTGGCGCCTCGGCGCAGTTCGTGGGAGACCTGCCGATCACCGTCCTGGCTGACGACGGTCCCGACGGGCAACGGTTGGCAGACCTGCTGCACCGACTCGGACTGAACCGCCTGCGTGAGTTCGCGGCCTTCGGCGCCGGCGAGGTGAGCAACCGGTTCGGCAGCTATGGCGTGGAGATCCAGCGTCGGGTGCGGGGTAGCACCACCCGATTGGCCGGTCCTCGGACGCCGCCGCCGGAACTCGCCTGTGAGATCGGGTTCGAACCCGCGCTGGACTCGGCGGAGGCGGTGACCTTCAGTGTTCGCACCACGGCCGAGCGTTTCGTGGCAGTGCTCGCCGACCGTCAGTTGGTGGCGACCGCGGTGCGGATCGAGGCGGAGTTCGAGGACCTCGCTCCCGACGGTCGCGGGATCAGCGCGCGGACCTGGCTGCACCCGGGATGTTTCACCTCCCGTGACCTGGTCGATCGGGTGCACTGGCAACTCCAGGCGGGCACTCCGGGCAGTGGACTGCGCAGCCGCAAGGAGGCGGGGGCGGTCACCGCGCCGATCACGCGGGTCCGCTTCGTCCCCGACACCGTCGAGGCCGCCGGTGACCATGCCGATGGGCTGTGGGGCGGTGGTGCCGAGGAGCAGGTGCTGCGCGGCGTGGCTCGGGTCCAGGCGATGGTCGGGTACGACGCGGTGCGGGTGCCGGTGCTGCAGGGGGGCCGTGGGGCAGGGGACCGCCAGGCCTGGGTGGCCTGGGGGGAGCGGCCTACCGATCTGCGGCCGACCGACCCGCCGTGGCCGGGACGGATCCCGGGGCCTGCGCCGACCCGGGTGTTCGCCACGCCGCTGCGCGCGGAGGTGGTCGACGAGCGCGGTCGGGGTGTGACGGTCACCGAACGCGGCGTGGTGACCGGGGCGCCGTACCGGTGTCGTGCGGGGTTCCCCGGCCGCAGTGGGTGGTGGGCGATCGCCGCTTGGGCGGGTCCCTGGCCGGTCGACGAGGGGTGGTGGCACGCCGAAGGCGCCCCCGGACGGTCGGCGCGGTTCCAGGTGGTCGGAACCGACGGCAGCGCCTGGCTGTTGTGTTGGCGGGAGAGCGGGTGGGAGGTGGAGGCGGAGTACGAGTGAGGGTGAGAGGCAGAACAGCATCCGGTGGAGTCCTCGACTTGCCGCAGATATTCGCGCGACCTAGCGTGGAGGGAGCGAGACCTACGTCACAAGCGAACGTCTCGATCCCCACCGTGATCCGGAGGCGCGACATGTTCGAGGAAGGCCAGCTCTACTCGCCGGTGACCACCGGGGAGGACGGTGCGGTCACCGTCCACCTCGGAGACGACCACCCCGGCGTCAACGATCCCGACTACCGTGCGCGCCGCAACGACATCGCCGCAGTCGCCCTGGGATGGAGTCCCGGCGAACCGCTGCCGCGGATCGACTACACCGAGACCGAGCACGAGGTCTGGCGCACGGTGTGTCGAGAGATCGCACCCCTGCACGAGAAGTACGCCTGCCGCGCCTACCGCGAGGCCGTGGCCGCCCTCGACCTTCCCGCCGACCACGTGCCCCAGCTCGACGAGGTCACCGCCGGGCTGCAGCGGCTGACCGGGTTCTCCTACGTCCCGGCCGCCGGTATCGTCCCCTTGGAGGAGTTCTACGGGTCGCTGGCCGACGGCATCTTCCACTCCACCCAGTACCTGCGCCATCCCTCCCAGCCGCTCTACACACCCGAGCCGGACCTGATCCACGAGGTCGTCGGCCACGGGAACCTCCTCGCCGACCCCCAGGTCGCCGCGGTCAAGCGGGCAGCCGGCCAGGCCGCCCGCCGGATGGAGACCAAGCCCGGCCTGCAGATGGTCGCCGACGTGTTCTGGTTCACCATCGAGTTCGGGGTGCTCCAGGAGGAGGGCGAGCTGCGCGCCTACGGGGCCGGCATCCTCTCCTCCTACGGTGAGATCGAGGAGTTCCGCTCGATGCAGATCCGCCCGTTGGACTTCGCCGCGATGGCCACCATCGACTACGACATCACCCACTACCAGCCGGTCCTCTTCGCGGCCGGCTCCTTCGAGGAGATGGTCGACGTCGTCGGTGGCTTCTTCGCCGACTGCACCGACGAGACCGCCGCGCGGATGGGACTGGTCGAGGCATAGCCTCTGCGACACTCGAGGCGTGAGCAACGCGAGCGGCGTCAACCTGCACGTCATCCTCTGGCCGATCCAGGAGTGGCCCGCGATGGGTGAGACCTGGCGGCGGGCCGAGGAGCTCGGCTTCGCCGGCGCCTGGGTCTACGACCACCTCGCCTGGCGCGGGCACGCACCGTGGGACGACGCGTACGCCTCGCTCGCCGCGGCCGCCGCCCTGACCCAGCGGATCCGTCTCGGGACGCTGGTGACCTCGCCCAACTTCCGCACCCCGATCCCGACGGCTTCGATGGCCCGGACCATCGACCGGATCTCCGGTGGTCGACTCACCCTCGGCATCGGAGCCGGCGGTAGTGCCCACACCTCCGACGGGGATGTCCTGGGTCGCGACTGGACGCCACGAGAGCGGGCCGACCGCTTCGCGGAGTGGGTCGAGCAGCTCGACGCGCTGATGACCACCGCACCGGTGTCGTTCGACGGTGACCACTGGCGGGGACGCGAGGTCAACATCGCTCCGGGCCTGGTGCAGCGGCGGCCGCCGTACTGGATCGCGGGGAACGGGCCGCGTGGGATGCGACTCGCAGCCCGGCTGGGGCAGGGATGGATCGCCAACCCGCGGGGGGAGGACCACTACGCCGACACCGTCGCCCGGATCGGGGCGCTGACGCGCGCCTGCGAGGCGCAGGGACGCGATCCTGCCGGTTTGACGAAGCTGCTGATGACGGGGTTCGGGACCGAGCCCTGGTTGACCTCCGTCGAGGCCTTCGAGGAACTGGCCGGGCGCTACGCCGCGATCGGCATCACCGACATCGCGGTGCACTGGCCGCGTCCCGGCACGGCATGGGAGGCCGATCCGGCGACGTTCGAGGCGATCGCGACGCACGTGAACGGTGCCAGCGGCGGTTGAACGTCTCGTTGGCCTTCTCGGCAAGTCGCCACCGGCGACGGCGGAGGAAGACGGCGGAGGAAGACCGGGGCTGTCCTTCGGCAAACGCAGGACCAGTACGCGTCGGCGTGCGAGCCTCCTGAGCCAGCCGGACCAGTGCCGTCGTTGTCGGGTCGGGGCAGCGGGGTCGGTGCGGGTTAGCGGGGGTCGGTGAGGATCGGGGTGGCTTCGATGGCGTGGAGGGTGGTGGGGGTGCCGGTGACGGTGTGGGTGCCGGGGATTTGTTGCCAGGGGCCGTTGCCGAC
>VSSA01000030.1 GCA_008123405.1 Nocardioides sp. BGMRC 2183 | reverse complement strand
CGACCGAGAATCTGCGTCGCAACCGAAGGCGAGATGTGGCGTCGTACTCGTAGCGGAGTCCGTTAACGGCACGAGCAACGGACAGACGTGCGTCCGCGTAGATGCCCTCGTTCGAGGCGCGTGTTGGTAGCTCGACTTCGCTCGAGGTCGCATCGACCCCCACGTGGCGCAATGCGCGCCCTGCCCATAGCGCAGGATTTGCTAGTAGGTCCTCCTGTGAAATAACCAGAAAGGACGACTTGGGGAAGTGCGAGAGATAACGGGTGAGGTGTTCGCCGTAGTTGCCGAAATCGAGAATCTCGTTCGCCCTTGAGTACCGCTCGCGAAGCGAGCCGTTCAGCAAGGCTTCGAATCCCTGGTTCAGTTGAAGGTGGGGAATCCATCGGTGGCGCACGTAGTGAAAGTATGCGGACACCGCTCGTGAGACGGGATCTCGTAGAACGACAATGAGCCGCAGGTCCGGAAAGTCTGCGGCCAAGCGTGGCGGTACTTCTGGTCGCGCCAGGCTGTCAGGACGCTTGATGCCGCGAACCTCGCACTTGCCGCTGCTATCAAAGAGTCTGTCGATGTACGTGGATGTTCCAGAGTGATACCAAGGGTCTTCGAAAGCTGCGATCTCCCCGGCATGCAGACAAATCTCCGGGTGCATTGTGAGGATGTCCTGCAAGTAAGTGGACGCGGACTTCTGCGCGCCTATGATGGCGAAGTCGAGTTTAGGTGCGCGTGTCATGCTGGCCCCTTGATCTTGTGTCGTGTTGCCGTACAAAGAACCAGAACGTCGCGCCGAGGACGACATAGGTAGCTGCCCAAGCCGTTCCTCCCCAAAGCGCTGCGGCATAGGCCGTGCCCCCGACGTGGCTGCCGATCGCCGTGCCGGCAACGATCGCTAGCAGGCGGAGCGCCTGAACGCACGCGGCGGCCCTCGCATGTCCCATTAGGCCTAGCAGCATGCCCATCGGGATGCCGACGAGCTGAAGGGCGATCGGGACAGCGAGTGCTTGGGTGACAGGACCGCTGCTTGCCCACTCATCGCCGAAGATGACCGGGATCAGTGGTGGTGCCAGCCACATAAGGCAGACCGCGATGCCCGCGCTCGCGAGTATTAGGGGGCCAAGAAGCCGAGCGACCGTTCTTGCTAGCCCAGGTTGGTTGTCCACGAGATGACGAGAAACCCGCAGGCTCAGCACTTGGCCGATACCTTGACTGAGGAGCAGGACGGGGACGCCGGCGACCCGTTGCGCTAGAGCGATCACGCCGGTGGCGCTTGCTCCCAGCATTGCCCCAGCAGTGACGAGCACGGCGCTCGATGCCGCTGTGCCCACAACGCCGGCAAAGACCAGCAGAGCAGACTGCGCAAATCGCATGGGTTGATCTGCTCGCTCACCCGGAACGAACCCGGCGCCCTTTGGCCGTGTGACCGCGACGGCAAGGGCGCGCCCAGCGACCATACCGACAACTAGACCCGCCGCAGATGGCAGGAGTAGCCCGAGACCGACCTGCAGGGCAGCGGCCGCAAGGCCCACTAGAGCGTTCCGGTTTGCCAATGCTCGACTTGCGCCAACACGCACCAGGGCGGCGTTGTCGACTGCCGTTAGACCGTAGACGGCGAGGAGCGCTGCGGGATAGGCAGCAACCCAGGGATCGGGATCGTCATGCGTGAGGAGTAAAACCATCATCGCGCACAAGAAGACAGCCAGCGTTGCGGCTGCGACACAGATCCGCGCTATGTGCGCTCTGCTCGTGAACAGTTCCTGGGCCGAGGTCGTCTGCAGAACGAAGTCGTAGCGAAGCGTGGCGAGCGGAACGAGTGCGACTGCGATCGAGAGCGCTAGTTGGTATCCGCCGAAGGCAGATGGCCCGTAGAGACGAGTCAGGATTGGCGAGCACGCGAGGAGCGCTGTCTGGCCGATCAGTTGCCCATGCAGCACTCCAAGGTGGACCCTACTCACGTTGAGCCTTGCTCGCTGCGCCCCAACATGCGATTAGGCAGAGGAATGCCCATCCTTGGTCATGGAAGGCGCGCGACTCATAGAAACTTACGAGCGCCAGCGCCATGAGTACGGGCCTCGCGACCACGGCCCACGAGGTCATTCTCTGTGTGCCGAGGTAGGCGCTGAAGAGTAGCGTGACCAAGAAAAGAACACCGAGAGCAGCGGCGACCACCCCGCTCTCAAGTGCGACGGCCAAGTAGCCATTGTGCACACTGCGGGCTTCGTAACCAATCGACTGCGAGATTTCTGCCGACGATTCAGAACTAGAGCCGAGTGAGAATCCTCGTCCGTATCCAATCCACGGGTGTTCTTGGATAAGCTCACCGACAGCGTTCCAGATCGCTAGGCGACCCTCCATTGATGGCACTTTGCCCAGGCGGTCGAGCAGCCAAGGAGCCAGTAGTGGCCCTGACACCACTGCGATTGCGCCGAAGTAAGCTATGGCTACGACCGCCGAGTCGGTGCGTTTCCTGCTTGGCTTGTATCGCATTCGGCGGCAGATGAAAACTATCAGCACAATCAGCGCACCGAGGAGTATCGACCCGGTGCTGTCGATCCATGCCAACGTCGCAGCGTAGACGACAATCCGCAGTGCAGTCGTCGTGCGGAAAGGTGAGTTCTGGATCGTCCAGCGTGCACCCCAAATGCCCACCGACAAGACCACGAAAAAGCCGAAATGATTCTTGTGCCAAAAGAGTCCCTTCAGGGCTCCCGTCGTCGGGCCGACCTGAGTTACCGCGATACCGGGAGCCACGATACCCAGGGTGAGGCTGACTGAGATAACCAGCAGCATCGTGCGATCGACGATATCGAGTGCGGCAACGAACGGTACCAAGCGCGCGGCCGCCGCCGCGGCCAGGAAAGGTACTACGAGGGAGGCGGCCGCGGCGGCGGCCCTGTAGTTTTCGAGCGCGAGAAAAGATGTCCCGACACCACACATCACAAATGCTGTGCCTATGGCCGGAAGTCGAATCTCGCGCAGAGTGCCCGGGTGGCGGAGTGCGACTAGCATGACGCCAGCGAGGATGATGGCCAACGACGCTGACGTTGCCACGCCACCTGGTTTAGACGAGAATACGACCAGCAAGACCAGCAGGAGCGAGCCCAGATTTGAACGGCTGCCGCTACTCCGGTCTAACCTCGGTGGCGCCGCGGGCGCGTGCGTACTCAAGAACGTAACTCCCGCGGATAGCATTGAGCGTACCTACGCCCTTGGGAAGGTGAACGAAGGTCCGAGTCGACGGCGCGACAAGACTAACAGTTCCGAGGGTTGCGCCGACGAGGATTCGAGCAATCCCGATCGCCGCGACCACGATCGGTCTGTGCTGTCGCAGCATGAGCCTCCCACTCACGTTTCCCTGTTTCACGCTTCGGCGCCACCACCAGGCGAAGGTCGTCCGGCTTGACGGGATGGTTTCCCTCACGATGGCGGAACTGCTGAAGATGATCGCGGACCCGGTCTGTCCAAGGCGCCAGAACAACTCTGCGTCGCTCCCTCCCGTCATCGAGAATTCCTCCGAGAAGTATGGCTGTTCAAGCCGCGTGAGGCGGTCGACCGAGATCAAAGAGTTGTTGGTTGCTGCCCACCGAACAGGTTCTTGGTCCTCGCCGTCCAGGAGGTCGTAGGGTTTATAGCGTCTCACCCACCAAGGGGAGCCCGGGGGAAGGTGTGTCACAACAGGCCCGGCGACTATGGATGCACCAGTAGATGCCGCCGTTGACAGTAGGCTCTTCAACCAGCCCGGATCGGCAGTCTCATCGTCATCTACGAATGCGACCCAATCGAATCGGCTGAGGTCTCCAGCTAGTGCGCGGTTGCGGGCAGCTGCAATGCCTGGCGTGGGTTCGTGCGCATACTCAATTTGGAGGCTGTTGTCGAAGTCTTGGACGACTTGTGCCGCCGATGCATTGGCATCGTTATCCACGACGATGACCGAAAATGTGTCTGCGGAGACCGTCTGTGCGACTAGGCTGTCGAGCAGTTCTCGAAGCAATCCCGGCCGTTTGTAGGTCGCCACGGCGATGAGCACGTTCGTCAATGCTCGCCCCGAAGGTCGTGGACCAACTCGAAGGTTCTTGTGTAGGCGTGAGATACGGATCGGTTAATGGCGGCGTTCGAGTAATGGTCGGTCGCCCAGCTAAGTCCCGCATCTCGCTGCGCGCTGAAACGTTCAGTATCCGTTAGAAGCGACTCGATCTGGTGATGCCATTCTTCAGGTGTGTCTGCGGTTGCGACTGCTGCAGACGGGGCACCCGCGCGGACCGCGCATTGGGAGAAGGTGATGGCAGGAACGCCCATGGATAATGCTTGGATGAGTTTCATCTGCACTCCCGTCCCTATTGCAACGGGCACGATCGCGATCGATGAGGCTGCGTAGTATCGATCGAGCGTGGGGACACGGCCGGTCAGGCAAATGCCGGGAGTTTGCGCAAAGGGCAAAGTCTCCGCGCTCTCGCCGACGACGTCCAGGACGGCTCCGGGAAAAGTGGAGCGCAGACGAGGCCATACTTCCTTAATGAACCAGTCGAGTGCCTCGCGGTTTGCCTGATAGGACATTCGGCCGACGAACAGGAGTCGATGCCTGGCTGGATCGGGCTTGACCTCCTCGTGGAGGTCGTGTGGGCTGCGTACGAGCATGGTCGGCACTGGAAGCCGATCGAGGTCTGCGGGCGATGACATCAACGCGACCGTAGCGGTTTTGGCTGCATCGATCTCTGCACGTGCGAGACGACTATGTTCCAACCGACCCAGGACGCGCCAGCGAAGGCTGCTGCTGTGCTCGCCGACCGTCTTGTAGTAGTCGGACCGAACTTCATCGAAGTCGAAGATCACCGGGATTCTCCCCACGGCGGGTAGGGAGCCGGCTGACCGAATGACATTGTAATGCGCGACGTCAGGCTGCCAGTCTCGAACGAGCTGAGAGATGGTGCTCGCTACGTCGGGCTCATCGAGTAGGGCTACTTGCAGTGACGAGCCAGCCAGAAGTGCCCGCATCGCCCGGAGGGCACCCCTGACAGGGTGCCTCCGGACGATCGAGATGCCGGCGAGCCCCAGATGATCCAGATGCTCGAGGTCTTCTCGCCCATCCCAAGCTGCCACGAGCCACACGTCATGGGACTCGGCGAGGGTGCGCAAGACCCCCAGAGATCGTGGTCGCACGGGACTGGGGATCCAGGGAGCGACGAAAAGGACTCGCATCGATTGCAGTGTCAGCCGTTGATCATGCCGGCGCCGACGGTCACCCCGGTCGCCTCGTCGATCAGGATGAACGAGCCCGTGGTGCGGTTCTTCGAGTACGGGTCGCAGAGCAGCGGCACGGTGGTGCGCAGCTGGACGCGGCCGATCTCGTTGAGGCCGAGCTCCTTGGTGTCCTGGTCGCGGTGCAGCGTGTTGACGTCCAGGCGGTACTGGATGTCCTTGACCAGGGCACGACCGGTGCGGGTGGTGTGCTTGATGGCCAGCTTCTGCCGCGGCTTGAGGGTGCCCGGGGCCATCCAGCAGATCATCGCGTCGATGTCCTGGCTGGGGGTCGGCGCGTTCTTCACCCGGGCGATCATGTCGCCACGGGAGACGTCGACGTCGTCCTCGAGCCGCACGGTGACCGACATCGGCGGGTACGCCTCGTCGACCTCGGAGTCGTACAGGTCGATGCCGGCGATCTTGCTGGTCATCCCCGAGGGCAGTACGACGACCTCGTCGCCCGGCTTCAACACGCCACCGGCCACCTGGCCGGCGTAGCCACGGTAGTCGTGGTGCTCGTCGGACTTCGGGCGGACGACGTACTGCACCGGGAAGCGGACGTCGACCAGGTCGCGGTCGGAGGCGACGTGGACGTGCTCGAGGTGGTGCATCAGGGTGGGGCCGGAGTACCAGTCCATGTTGGTGGACCGCTCGACCACGTTGTCGCCGGCCAGCGCCGAGATCGGGATGACCTCGAGGTCGGGGATCGACAGCTTGGTGGCGAACTGGGTGAACTCGTCGTGGATCCGCTCGTAGACCTCCTGGGAGTAGTCCACGAGGTCCATCTTGTTGATGCACAGCACCAGGTGCGGCACCCGCAGCAGGGAGAGCAGCACCGCGTGGCGGCGGGACTGCTCGGTGAGGCCGTTGCGGGCGTCGACCAGCACCAGGCCGAGGTCGGCGGTGGAGGCGCCGGTGACCATGTTCCGGGTGTACTGCACGTGCCCGGGGGTGTCGGCGATGATGAACTTGCGGTTCGGCGTCGCGAAGTAGCGGTAGGCCACGTCGATGGTGATGCCCTGCTCCCGCTCGGACCGCAGCCCGTCGGTGAGCAGCGACAGGTCGACGTAGTCGTGGCCCTTGGCGCTGGAGGTCGCCTCGACCGACTCGAGCTGGTCGGCGAAGATCGACTTCGAGTCGAAGAGCAGGCGACCGATGAGGGTCGACTTGCCGTCGTCGACGGAGCCGGCGGTGGCGAACCGGAGGAGGTCCATCCCGGTGGTGACGTCGGGAGCGTTGGTCTCGGTGGCGGTGCTCATCAGAAGTAGCCCTCCTTCTTGCGGTCCTCCATGGCGGCCTCGGAGAACCGGTCGTCACCGCGGGTGGCGCCGCGCTCGGTGAGTCGAGCGGCAGCGACCTCCTCGATGATCTCGGGGATGTTGGACGCGGTCGACTCCACGCACCCGGTCAGGGTGATGTCGCCGCAGGTGCGGAAGCGGACGGTGCGCTCGGCGGCGACCTCGCCGTCGCGCAGCGGGTTGAGCGGGGTCTCGGTCATCAGCATGCCGTCGCGCTCGAAGACGCTGCGCTGGTGCGAGAAGTAGATGCTGGGGATCTCGATGCCCTCGCGGCCGATGTAGTCCCAGATGTCCAGCTCGGTCCAGTTGGAGATCGGGAAGATCCGCATGTGCTCGCCCTCGTGCAGCCGGCCGTTGTAGAGGCTCCACAGCTCGGGGCGCTGGTTCTTCGGGTCCCACTGGCCGAACTCGTCGCGGTGGGAGTAGACGCGTTCCTTGGCGCGGGCCTTCTCCTCGTCGCGGCGGCCGCCACCGAACGCGGCGGTGAAGCCGTTCTCCTCGATGGCGTTCAGCAGGGTGCCGATCTGGAGGCGGTTGCGGCTCGTCTTGCCGTCGTCGACCACGACGCCGCTGGCGATCGCGTCGTCGATGCTGGCGACGACCAGCTTGACGCCGAGGCGGCTGACCCAGCGGTCGCGGGTCTCGAGCACCTCGGGGAAGTCCAGGCCGGTGTCGACCTGCAGCACCGGGAAGGGGATCTTGGCGGGGTAGAACGCCTTCTCCGCCAGACGGAGCATGACGATGGAGTCCTTGCCGCCGGAGAACATCAGCACCGGCTTCTCGAACTCGGCCGCGACCTCGCGGAAGATGTGGATCGACTCCGCCTCGAGCTGGTCGAGCTGGCTCAGGCGGTAGTCGCTGTGGGTCTTGGTCATGGCGGGGTTGGCGCCACCTTCCTGGACAGGGGGAACACCCTGCAGGCAGGGCGAACCGCGTTCAGATTCGCGCCCATGGTGCCATGCGTCTCCGAGCACCGCGGCATTGTCGCGATCGGCGTAGACAAATCTACGAGTTTGCTCCTGTGGTGTGCCAGGCTGCGCTCCGTGGCGATCCCGTTCTCCAGCACCGCCGACTTCGTGGCGCGCCTCGGCTCCCGGGCCTCCGTGCCCGGAGAGGTGCGCTCCCGGTGGGGGATCGCGGAGTACGTCGACCTCACCGCGCGCGACGAGGGCATCGACGAGCAGCTGCACCGGCTCGCGTACGACGACGCTCGCGCGTTGCGTCGTACCGATCCGGCGCGGGTGTTGGCGTTGATCAGCGCACTCGCCAGCCCACCGTCGGCGGAGCTGAACATGGCGCGCCTCGCCGCGCTGGCCCGGATCCCGCCGACGACCATCGCGCCCTACGTGGAGCTGGTCGAACGACTCGGTCTGGTGCGGTCGCTCCCGGGCACCCGCGCGGTGGTGGCGAAGCGGGCGGTCGGGCGGCCCCGGATCGTCTTCGACGACCCGGCCGTTGCCCGCCACCTGGCCGGGATCAGCGCTCCTGACCTCCTGGAGCTGGCCGGACGCCGGCTGCTCGCGCCGCTGCTGGAGGGGATCGCGATCTCCGCGCTGCTCCGTCAGCAGCAGTCCAGCTCCGTCGACTATCGGCTCGGCCACCTCCGGGAGCGCAACGGACTGGAGGTCGACGTGATCGTGGAGCTGCCCGACGACACCGTCTACGGCATCGAGATCCGCACCGCCGCGGGCTTCCGACCCCACCAGTTCCGGGCGCTGGAGGCGCTCGCGGGGCGGGCCGGTCCGCGGTTCCGCGGAGGGATCGTGCTCAACACGGCGCCGGTCGGCTTCAAGTACCGACCCGGGTTGTGGGGCCTGCCGATCTCGGCATTGTGGGAGTGGGAGACGTCGTGACGGCGTGAGCCGGCCGACAGATGTTCGCATTCGCGCCGCCTGATGGTCGCGTGGCTGCGAGAATCTGACGTCATGAAGATCGCTGTCGTCGGCACCGGCTATGTGGGGTTGTCCAACGCCGTCATCCTCGCCCAGCACCACGAGGTGTGGGCGGTCGACGTCGATCCGACGCGCGTCGACCAGGTCAACGACCGGGTGTCGCCGATCGAGGATCCCGAGCTCGAGGAGTATCTGAACCACCGACCGCTCGACCTCAAGGCGACCTTGGACACCGGGCTCGCCTACGCGGGCGCGGACTTCGTGGTGATCGCGACGCCGACCGACTACGACGTCCGCACCCATCACTTCGACACCTCCAGCGTCGAGGGCGTGATCGCCGACGTGCTCGCGGTCGACCGGGACACCCCGATCGTGGTCAAGTCCACCGTGCCGGTCGGGTTCACCGAGCGGATGCGCCGCGACTACCCCGGCGCGACCATCGTCTTCTCCCCGGAGTTCCTCCGCGAGGGGCGTGCCCTGCACGACAACCTGCACCCCTCCCGCATCGTGATCGGCGCATCCAGCCGGTCCGGCGCGGCCCTCGCGCTCGGGAAGCGGTTCGCCGCGCTCCTGGTCGAGGGGGCGATCGACGAGGACGTCCCCGTGCTGGTCACCGAGCCGTCCGAGGCCGAGGCGATCAAGCTGTTCGCCAACACCTACCTTGCGCTGCGGGTCGCCTACTTCAACGAGCTCGACACCTACGCCGCCACACACGGCCTGGACAGCCGGCAGATCATCGAGGGGGTCGGCCTCGACCCGCGGATCGGCGACCACTACAACAACCCGTCCTTCGGGTACGGCGGCTACTGCCTGCCCAAGGACACCCGCCAGCTGCAGGCCAACTACCGCGAAGTCCCGCAGAACCTGATCAGCGCGATCGTCGAGGCCAACACCACCCGCAAGGACTTCGTCGCCGCCGACATCCTGCGCCGCAAGCCCGCCGTGGTCGGCATCCACCGGCTGATCATGAAGGCCGGCTCGGACAACTTCCGGATGTCCTCGGTGCAGGGCGTGATGAAGCGGATCAAGGCCAAGGGCGTCGAGGTGATCGTCTACGAGCCCGAGCTCGACGAGGACACCTTCTTCAACTCCGAGGTGGTCGGTGACCTGGAGGAGTTCAAGAGCCGTGCCGACGTCATCGTGGTCAACCGCCGCACCGACGACCTCGACGACGTCGCCGAGAAGATCTACACCCGCGACCTCTACGGTCGCGACTGAGCTGCCCCTGCGTCGTACTGCTGGGGCGGCGGGTCAGACCAGGTCGCTGAGGCGACCGGCGTGACCGTCGGTCGGCTGATAGGCCTGCGCGACCTCGCCCGTGCCGACCACCCGGATCGTGCCGTCGCTCTCGTCGGCGTAGGCAGAGTCGCCGCGGGCGAGCCAGAGCGACTCGCCCTTCTCGTTGAGCAGGGCGACGTCGCCAGCGGTGCAGACCAGGATCCGCTTGCCGCGCTCAGGCAGCGTGGCGCCGGCCGGCTCGGCCTGGGAGACCTGAGTGACCGAGAGCGCGAAGTCGCCGAGACCGGGCTGGAAGACGTCGGTGGAGAAGCCGAACAGCTCGGGCGTCACCCGCGCCACCCGCGACATGCCCTCCTCCAGACAGTGCACCATCGCCTGGGCGGCGATGTGCTTGGAGGTCAGCCCGGCCCGCAACACGTTGTCCGAGGAGACCATCACCTCCAGGCACATCCCGGACAGGTGAGCGTGGATGATGCCCGCGTCGAGGAAGGCGGCCTCGCCGGGCTGCAGGGTGAGCCGGTTGAGCAGCAGCGAGATCAGTACGCCGACGTCGCCCGGATGGTGCTTCTGCAACTCGACCGCGGTGAGGTAGGCGCGGCGGATGTCGAAGCCGCGCTCCAGTGCGGACGAGCACTGCTCGACGACAGCGGTCACCGTGGCGGCGCTCGGCGGGCTGAGCAGCTGCTTCTCGACCAGCTTCACGATGCCCGCGAAGCCCGGGTTGTTGCGCAGGTCGGCCGCCATCTCCTGAGCCAGCGGGGTGTCGAGCTGGGCCAGCACCCGCAGGATCTCCGCGGTCGGACGGAAGCCGACGAGTGTGTCGAACTGGGAGAGCGCGTAGACCATCTCCGGCTTCGGGTGCGGGTCCTTGAAGACGCGCTCGCGTGAGCCCAAAGGCGTGCCCGCGGACTCCTCCGCCTCATATCCCGCGCGAGCGGTCGAGGCGTTCGGGTGCACCTGGATGGAGAGCGGTCGGTCGGCCGCGAGGATCTTCAACATGAAGCCCAGCTCGCCCGCCACATCGGTGAGAGGGCGCGACTGCTCCGGCGTCTGCACGTTGGCGGTGCCGAGCGGGTGCGTCCCCATCCAGACCTCGGCGACCGGCCGACTCCCCGGGCTCTGGCGCAGGAACGTCGGGATGCCGTCGGTCGAGCCCCAGTCATAGTCCTGGGTGGGGCAGTCGAGCGGGTACACGGAACTCCTTGGGCACGGCGAAACGAGCGGAGGCCAAATCTTAAGTCCTGACCGATCGACGCACAGCGGGGTTCTCCGGATCACCCAGAGTTGGTCACGTGCACAGCCGCTTCAGGCGGCGTGGGGTGGTGGTCGGCCGGGGCGGTAGCTGTAGTGGCTGGTGTCGTCGGTGCGAGGTGGTGCCTGCCATCGGGGGCGTTGCGTGACGGGATCGATGGTGACGGTCCAGGGGGAGTGGTGGACGGTCGTGTGGTGGTGCCGGCAGAGCAACAGGAGGTTGTCGAGGGCGGTGGGGCCGCCGTCAGCCCAGTGCTGGATGTGGTGGGCGTCGCAGGCGAGGGGGAGGCGGGTGCACCCGGGGAAAGCGCAGTGTCGATCGCGGAGCACGAGGGCGTTCCAGAGGCCGGGGGTGACGGTGCGGGTGCTGCGGCCGAGGTCGAGGACCTCGCCGTGGCTGCCGAGGACGGCGGGGATGATCTCGGCGTCGCAGGCCAGGCGTCGTACGGCGAGGGCGGAGAGCCGCTCACCGCTGCCGAGTGTGCCGGTGGGCAGGTGGCCGGTGTGGTCGGGCATTCCGGTGAGAGGGCTGATCGAGGTGGGGGTGGCACCGGCGGCTTGTTCGGTGAGGTCGTGGTAGTTGATGGTGACGGTGATCCGGGCGCGGGTGCCGTGGGCTCGGGGGAGTTGGTCGGTGGCCTGGTAGCGGGCGCAGAGGTCGACCAGCGCGTCCCAGAGCCGAACGCCGTGGTCGCGGGGGTCGCGGCCGTCGTGCCAGCAGCCGGGGTCGGGGCAGTTGGTGCCGATCGTCCGGCCGTGGTGGTCGAGCGGTCGGGGGCCGCCGTCGGCTGGTGGTGGGGTGCCGCCGCAGGCGCCGGGCTCGGTGGTGACCGGCGCCGACAGCGGCATCAGCACGGTCTTGACGAACTCGGTGTCCTCGAGGGTGGCGTAGCCCTTGATCCGGACCCCGCCGAGGTGGTCGGGGGTGAAGCTGAGGAACCGGGCCTGGTGGGCTCCGCGCTCGGCGCGGGGTTTGTCGGTATCGGCGCGGAGCAGGGTGCCGTCGGGGTCGAGCTCGCGGACCACGTCGGTGAAGGTGTGGTCCAGGTCGGTGGCGTCGGCACCGGACTCGGCGACCTGGTCCAGCATCAGGCCGGCGGCCTGCTCGCGCAGCTCGGGCACCTGGGGCAGGGTCGCGACCCGTCCGGCGATCACCCCGGCCTGGGCGAAGGAGACCCTGCCTGCGGTGAGGGCGTCGCGTACGGCGGGCAGGTCGCGAGTCTGTTGGGCGACTCGTACCCAGGCGGCACCGGCACCCTTGCGGCCCCCGACGGCGTGGGTGAGCAGCTCCTTGGTCGAGGCCCAGCCCAGATCACTGGCGGTCCCGTTGTGTTCCAGCGCCTCGGCCAGACCGACGAACACCCCGTCCAATACCGCCCGCGCATGGGCCGCGACCGCCAACGCCTCCGGCAACCCGTCACCGGGCGTATCGGCCGCGCCAGACCCATCGGACCAGTCACTCCCGGCGAGCTCGTCGACGGCCTGAGCGACCGTCCGTAGAGCCTCGGGGAGTGCGACCATACTCCATCATACTCGAACACCAGTTCGAATCGCAACGACTGATTCACACCCCCGCCGCCGCGCGCTCGGCCGAGCCTGGGGTCAGCCGGTCGGGGTCTTCTGCCGGTCCCCGGGCAACTTCTCCAGGTCGGCAACGTACGGCGCACCGAACATTGGTAGTCCTTCGCTGCGCCGGATGAAGCCCCACACCAGCGGGAGCAGGACGAGGGTGGCCAGCCCGACCAGGCCGATCACCATCGGATAGGTGGCCTCCTTGCCGAGCGGCGCCCAGCCGGCCTTGTCGAGCAGCGCGACGCCGGACATGGTCAGCACCACCACGATGCCGCGGCGGATGTAGGACTGCGGGACCTTCGGCGCGATCTTGCTGCCGAGGATGGTGCCGGGCACCGAGCCGATGATCAGCGGGAGGGTGATCGCCCAGTCGAGGCCGTGGATCGCGATGTTGGCGATCGCCGCGGCGAGCACCAACGGCACCGCCTGGACCAGGTCGGTGCCGACCAGGCGCACCGCGGAGAGGCCGGGGTAGAGCATCAGCAGCGCGATCATGATGACCGAGCCGGAGCCGACGCTGGTCACGCCGACCAGGAGGCCGCCGAGCATGCCGACCATCAGGGTCGGGATCGGGCGGATCTTCGGGTGCGGGTCGTCGCCGCCGCCGCGACGTACCCGACGGAGGTTGATGTAGAGCCGGAGAGCGTAGGTGGCCGCAGCGAAGAGCAGTGCGAAGCCGATCGCCATCTTGAGCACGTGGTCGAGCTCGGCGGGATCGTCCGTGATCACCTTGACCAGATAGGGCCCGATGAACGCCATCGGCACCGACCCCGCGATCAGCCACCCGGCCAACCGGAAGTCGGGGGAGCCCGACTTGGAGTGCACGACTGCACCGCCGGTCTTGTAGACCGCCGCCGCGGTCAGGTCCGCGGTGACGACGGTGGCTGCCTCGCCGCCGCCGACGCCGAGGAAGATCAGTGCCGGGGTCATCAAGGCGCCGCCGCCCATGCCGGTCAGGCCGACCACGATGCCGACCACGAAGCCGGCCGCGACGATGGAGAGCGCGGTGAGGGTGAGCAGCTCGTTCATCGGGTCACCTCTCCGGACGAGAGGCGCGGGAGGACCGTGGCGAGCAGGTCCTCGATCTGCCCGGCGCAGCGGGCCGCCGCCTCCGGACCCCGTCGATACGGGTCGGCGATGTCCTGCTCCGCGGTGGCCGCGGAGCGGCGGTCGCCGATCTCGGCCAGCAGCTCGGCGCCGTGGAGGTCGCCGTCGACCCGCTCCAGCGACGCGGCGAACTGTCCGAGGGTGAACACCTTGCGGAACGCGGTCGGCGCCTCCTCGAGCGCCCAGGTGCGGTGGCCGGCCTCGGCGGTCAGGACCAGGTCGGCCTGCTCGATCAGCTCGCGGGTCAGCGGCCGGCTACGGAAGTCGTCCACCGCCGACGGCGCGGCGCCGTGCGTGGTGAGCGCGTGCGCCATCGTCGGGTCCATCGGGGAGGCGTCGAAGCCGTGGGTGCCGGCGCTGCTGAAGGTCACCGAGGCGTCCCCGGCGAGCAGGTGCCGGGCGCGGAGCTCCAGGTACGGCGAGCGGCAGATGTTGGCGGTGCAGACGAAGAGGACGTTGAGGGGGCCGTGTGCGCCCCCGGTGGCAGCCCGGGTGGCGGCCCGCGCGGCGGGGGCGAGGTCGTCGCCGGTCAGGTCGAGGTGGCCGGACACCCGCAACGCCACCAGTACGTCGTCCAGCGCCTCGTCGATCGTGCGGCCGGTGGTGTCGACCCGCACGTCGGCGTCCTCGGGCTCCTCGTAGGGCGAGGAGATGCCGGTGAACTCCGGGATCTCCCCGCGCCGCGCCTTGGCGTAGAGGCCCTTGCGGTCGCGGCGCTCGCACTCCTCCAGCGGGGTCGCGACGTGGACCAGGAAGAAGGCGCCGCCGGCGTCGGCGACGTACTGCCGGACCTGCTGGCGGGTCTCGTCGAACGGGGCGATCGGGCTGCACACCGCCACACCGCCGTGGCGGGAGATCTCGGCGGCGACCCAGCCGATCCGGCGGATGTTGGTCTCCCGGTCGGCCTTGGAGAAGGTGAGGCCGGCCGAGAGGTTCCGGCGGACGACGTCGCCGTCGAGGCTGGTCAGGGTGCGGCCGCCGCGCTCCAGCAGGCGGTCCATCAGGGCCTGAGCGAGGGTGGACTTGCCGCTGCCGGAGAGGCCGGTGAAGAAGAGGACGAGGCCCTGCTGGTCCGGGGCGGGGCGCTCCTCGGCGACGATCGCGGCGACCGCCGGGGGCGGCGTACCACCCTCGACCAGGTCGAGGACCGGGTCGTCGCCGGCGTAGTTCGCGACCACCGCGGTGCGCAGCCGGGCGTCGCCCTCGGCGTCGCCGTGGTCGGCGAGCGGGACCGCCACGACCGCGACATCCAGGTCGGCGGTGCCGGCGAGGGTGGCGCGCAGCAGGCCGACCGCGGAGAGTGCGCTGGTGCCGTGGCCGACCAGCGCCAGCAGCAGCACCGGGCCGGCGTCACGGAGTTGGTCGAGCTGCTCGTCGGTCAGTGGATCGGTCACCACGGCGACGGCGCGACCGGCGTAGCGCTCGCGGGTGGCGGCGGGGGAGAGGTAGAGGCGGCGGAACGGGCCGTACTGAGCATGGGTGAGGGGCTCGACCGCCAGGCCGGCTGCGTCGTCACGGACGCGGGCGAGGGGGAGGCCCTCCGGGTCCACCAGCTCGACCGTGCCACCCTCGGAGAGCGCGGCCCGCGCGTCGTCCGGCAGGGTCAGGGTGACCGGACTGCCGGCACGGTTGAAGCCGTCGACCGGGAGCAGACCTCCGTTGGTCAACAGTTCGAGGTCGTCGAGTTCGCGCGGCGTCGGGCAGTGCTGAGGCGCGGCGGTAGCAGACACGGAGAGCATCCTGCCAAATAAACTCGAATCACTAGTGATTCGCTGCGCCTATGAACGGGATCACCCTCCGTCTGCTTGCGCGGTGCTTGCCATTTGCTAGCTCCAGCTAGCACGATGGCCGCATGGCGATCAGCAAGCTTCCCAAGGTGGGCAAGACCGTCGAGTCACTCGGCGACTACCTCAAGGAGCAGCGGGTCGCGAGTCGCCTCTCGCTCCGCCAGCTCTCCGAGCTGGCCGGCGTCTCGAACCCGTACCTGAGCCAGATCGAGCGCGGGCTCCGCAAGCCGTCCGCCGAGGTGCTCTCGCAGATCGCGAAGGCCCTGCGGATCTCCGCGGAGCAGCTCTACGTCCGGGCCGGCATCCTCAGCCCGGACGACGGCGTGGGTGGGTCGGTGGAGCTCGCCGTACTCGGCGACACCGGCCTCACCGAGCGGCAGAAGCAGTCGCTCCTCGATGTCTACGCGTCGTTCCTGGCGTTGAACGCGGCCGAGGCCGCGGTCGGCGCCGAGCTCGACGCACGTAGTACGTCCGACCAGATCACCGACCCCGCATCAGATGCAGAAGGGTGAAACACAACATGCCGAAGCTTGATCTCCCGAAGTTCGAGCTCCCCACGGTGGAGCTGCCCAAGATCGACATCCCGACTCGCGCGACCAAGCCGGTCTACGCCTCCATCGGTGCCACCGACCTCGCCGTCGAGGCCGTCAAGGGCTACGTCGCCAGCGTCCAGGACAAGGTCCAGACCACGGTGCTGACCACGGTCGCCGGCGTCCAGAAGTCCGTGAAGGGCTTCGAGCTGCCCGAGCCGAAGGACCTCCAGGGCAAGGCCACCGCCTCCCTCGCCGACTCCCGGTCCAAGGTCGAGGCGCGGATCTCCGACCTGCAGGCCGACGCGATCGCGTTCCCCGGCAAGGTGCAGACCTCCGTCAAGAGCCGGTACGACGACAACGTCGCCGTCGCCACCGCGACCTACGCCGACCTCGCCAAGCGCGGTGAGGCCGTCGTGGTGAAGCTGCGTGGCGAGGTCGCCGAGGTGGCCACCCCGGTGGTGGAGACCGTCGAGCCGACCCCGGCCGAGAAGGCCGCGGCGACCCGCACCAAGAAGGCCGCCGCGAAGGCGCCCGCCAAGAAGACCGCTGCGAAGAAGGCGCCGGCGAAGAAGGCGCCGGCGAAGAAGGCCGCCGCGAAGAAGGCCCCCGCCAAGAAGGCCCCCGCCAAGAAGACGCCCGAGGCGAAGCCGACCGAGACCACCGCTCCGTCGAGCAGCGCTCCGCAGACCAGCGCTCCGCAGACCAACAACGTGGCGACCAGCGAGTCGAAGGCCGCCGACGCCTGATCCGCTCTGATCGACGCTCAGCGCGGTGAGGCCTCCAGGATCCGTGATGGTCCTGGAGGCCTCGTCGTGTCCGGGTAGGATCGCCGCACCATGAACAACGGGTTCGTCACGCCGGCATCCATCGTGGAGATGTGGGTCAACGTCGGCATCTTCTACGTGCTGCTGGTCGCGAAGATCTTCGCCTTCGCCAACTCCCTGCTCTACTCCGGGGAGTCCTACGACGCTGCCGGCAAGTTGAACAAGGCGACCTGGACGATCCTGCTTGGGGTCGCGGTCCTGCTCCAGCTGGTGCCGCTGCCGCTGTCGATCATCAACCTGGCGATGACCATCGTGGCGATGGTCTACCTCGCTGACGTGCGTCCGGCGCTCGCCGGACTACGGCGTCGCTGACGCCTCAGCCGAGCGCAGGTAGGCGACCAGCGCCGCGTCGGCGTCCGTGGGCGTGAAGCCGGTCGCGGTGAGCTTGTCGAGGGCCAGCACGCTGTAGAGCGGGCGCGGCGCGAGCTCCTTGTCGGCGCCGTACTGCTCGGTGGTGACGGGGATGACGTCGTCGGCGTCGCGACCGAGGAGCTCGAAGACCCGCCGGGCGATCTGGGCCCACGACGTGGGGGCGCCGCCGTTGGTCACGTTGTAGATCCCGTACGGCGCCCGCGTGTCCAGCAGGTGGCGGGTGGCCCTGGCGAGCTCGTCGGTGAAGGTCAGCCGGCCGACCTGGTCGTCGACCACCCGCGGGGAGATGCCGCGCTCGGCGTAGCTGCGCATCGTGCGGACGAAGTTCTCGCCGGCGCCGACCCCCCACGAGGCACGCAGCACGTAGTGCCGGGTGGTGGCCCGGACGGCGAGGTCGCCGGCGGCCTTGGCCTGGCCGTAGACGCCGAGCGGGCAGAGCGGGTCGTCCTCGCTGTAGCCGGCGGAGTGCCGCCCGTCGGAAGGATCCGCGCCGTCGAAGACGTAGTCGGTGGAGTAGTGGACCAGCGTGAGTCCGTACCTGTCGGCGATCCGGGTCAGGGCGGCCGGGGCGCTGGCGTTGACCGCCCAGGCTCTCCGGCCCTCGCGCTCGGCGCGGTCGACGGCGGTGTAGGCGGCGGCGTTGAGGACCACGTCGTACTCGGCCCACGAGACCGCCTCGAGTGCGGCAGGGTCGGTGAGGTCCAGCTCGGTGCGGGTCAGCGTGGTGGCCTCGGGGAAGGCAGCCGCGAGCGCCCGGCCGAGCTGACCGCCGGAGCCGAGGATCAGTGGGCGGCGCGCGGGGACCAGGGGGATCGGGGTGACGTCGGCCAGCCGCGGGTTGTCGCGGTCCTTGGCCGAGATCTCCACCTCGTCGGTATCCAGCGGGATCGGCCAGTCGATCGCGGCGCTCTCGTCGGCCAGGTGCAGCGCCGGATAGCTCCGTCCGGGGCGCCAGTGGTCGTTGACCAGATACGAGTAGAGGGTGTGGTCCTCCAGCGCCTGGTAGGAGTTGCCAACCCCTCGGGGGACGTAGACGGCCGTCTCCGGTCCGAGCTCCAGGCTGAAGGTCGCGCCGAACGAGGCGCCTTCGCGCAGGTCCACCCAGGCGGCGAAGACGCGGCCGGTGGCCACCGAGACGAACTTGTCCCAGGGCTCGGTGTGGATGCCGCGGGTGGCGCCGCGCCGGGCGTTGAAGGACATGTTGTGCTGCACCGGGCCGAAGTCGGGCAGGCCGAGGGCGACCATCTTCTCCCGCTGCCAGCTCTCCTTGAACCAGCCGCGGTCGTCGTGGTGCACCGGCAGGGTGAGCACCAGGAGGCCGGGGATCGGGGTCTCGGCGATGCTCAGGTCGGTCGTCCCGGCCACGATCACTGGCCCCTCGCGGCGTACGCGGCTTCGGTGGCCTCCTTCTTGGGCCGCCACCAGAACTCGTGTTCGCGGTACCAGTCGACGGTGGCGGCCAGACCGGCCTCGAAGTCGGCGTACTGCGGGCGCCAGCCGAGCTCGTCGCGCAGCCTGCTCGCGTCGATGGCATAGCGCAGGTCGTGTCCGGCGCGGTCGGTGACGTGGTCGACGACGTCGTCCTCGGCGTGGCCGAGCAGCCGCAGCAACATCCGGACCACCTCGAGGTTGGACCGCTCGCCGTCCGCGCCGATCAGGTAGGTCTCGCCGATGGTGCCGCGCTCCAAGATCGCCAGCACCGCGGAGGAGTGGTCCTCGGTGTGGATCCAGTCGCGCACGTTGAGTCCGTCGCCGTAGAGCTTCACCCGGCCCCCCGAGAGCAGGTTGGTGATCTGGCGGGGGATGAACTTCTCCACGTGCTGCCACGGTCCGTAGTTGTTGGAGCAGTTGGAGATGGTCGCCCGCACCCCGAAGCTGCGCACCCAGGCGCGGACCAGGTGGTCGCTGCCGGCCTTGGAGGCCGCGTAGGGGCTGGAGGGGTCGTACGGCGTGCTCGGGGTGAACTTCGCGGGGTCGTCGAGCTCGAGGTCGCCGTACACCTCGTCGGTGGAGACGTGGTGGAACCGCACGTCGTGCTTCCGCGCCGCCTCCAGCAGGGTGAAGGTGCCGAGCACGTTGGTCCGGATGAACGGGGAGGGGTCGGAGAGCGCGTTGTCGTTGTGCGACTCGGCGGCCAGATGCACCACCGCGTCGTGGGCGGCGACCAGCGGCTCGACGGCGGTCGGGTCGGCGACGTCGCCGACCACCAGCGAGACCCGGTCGGCAGGCAGGCCGTCCAGGGCCTCCCGACTGGCCGCGTAGGTCAGCTTGTCCAGCACCGTGACCGTCATGTCGGTGTGCTTCACCACGTGGTGGACGAAGTTCGCGCCGATGAAGCCGGCACCGCCGGTGACGAGGAGTCGCTGCACCCGTTCAGCCTATGGGGGACACTGAGCGGCAACAGACCGGCGAAAGAGCACCAGCGGGGAACATCATGCGGGGCATCATCCTGGCCGGCGGCACGGGCAGCCGGCTGCACCCGATCACGTACGGGATCAGCAAGCAGCTGATGCCGATCTACGACAAGCCGATGATCTACTACCCGCTCTCGACCCTGATGTTGGCCGGGATCCGCGAGGTCCTGGTGATCACCACGCCGGACGAGACGGAACAGTTCCGCCGTCTGCTCGGCGACGGCTCGCAGATCGGCATCGACATCACCTATGCGGTGCAACCCTCGCCGGGCGGTCTGGCGCAGGCGTTCGTGATCGGTGAGGAACACCTGGCCGGCGGACCGGCCGGGTTGGTGCTCGGCGACAACATCTTCTACGGATCCGGCGTCGGCACCCGGCTGCAGCGGTTCGCCGACCTGGACGGTGCGGCGGTCTTCGGCTATCGGGTCGCCGACCCGACGGCGTACGGCGTGATCGAGCTGGACGAGGACGGCACCGCGCTGTCGCTGGAGGAGAAGCCGCAGCAGCCGCGCAGCCGGTACGCCGTCCCCGGGCTCTACTTCTACGGCCCCGACGTCACCGAGCGGGCCAAGGCATTGCGTCCCTCGGCGCGCGGCGAGCTGGAGATCACCGACCTCAACCGGCTCTACCTGGAGGAAGGGCGGCTGCAGGTCGAGGTGCTGCCCCGCGGTGCCGCCTGGCTGGACACCGGAACCTTCGACGACCTCAACGACGCCAGCAACTTCGTCCGGGCGTTGGAGAAGCGCCAGGGCACCAAGGTCGGCGCGCCCGAGGAGATCGCCTGGCGGTTGGGCTACATCGACGCGGAGCGGTTGAGCGAGCTGGCCGAGGGGCTGGTGAGCAGCGGCTACGGGCAGTATCTGCTGGAGCTGCTCGAGGAGTGAGGCCTAGTAGGCGCCGCGGGAGCCGAACACGGCGCCGAAGGTGCGGACCAGGATCGAGACGTCCTGGATCATCGACCAGTTGTCGACGTAGTAGAGGTCGAGGCGACGTGCTTCCTCGGGCGCGAGGTCGTTGCGCCCCGAGACCTGCCACAACCCCGTCATGCCGGGGCGGACCAGCAGTCGTCGCTCCATGCCGCCCTCGTAGAGGTCGACCTCCTTCTGCACCTGCGGTCGTGGGCCGACCAGGCTCATGTCGCCGCGCAGCACGTTGAAGAGCTGAGGCAGCTCGTCGACGGAGAATCGGCGAAGCCACCTGCCGGGCTTGGTGATCCGTGGGTCGTCCTTCATCTTGAACAGCAGCGCGCTCTGCCCGGTCTGCTGCTGGAGCTGCTCGACCATCGCCTCGGCGTTCGGCACCATGGTGCGGAACTTCAAGCACTCGAAGTTCTCGCCGTTGCGACCGACCCGGTGGTGCTGGAACAGGACGGCACCGCGGTCGGCGACCCAGATCCGGGCGGCGACGAAGACCAGCAGTGGCGAGAAGGCCAGGATCAGCGCGGCCGACCCGAGGATGTCGAAGGTGCGCTTGCCCCACCGCGATGCGTCCGCCCACGTCGGGTGCTCGATGTGGATCAGCGGCAGACCACCGATCGGACGGACCGTGATGCGCTCGCTGGAGACGTCGGTGACGCTGGGGGCGATCACCACGTTGATGCCGTGCTCCTCGAGCTGCCATGCGGTCTGCTTGAGGTCGTCGCCGGTCTCGATACCGCCGCCGGCGAAGAAGATGACGTCGGCCTCGACCGCATCGGCGATCTGCACCAGCTCTTCAGAAGCGCCGACCACGGGTACGCCGGCAGCGGTCTCCTCCAGCAGCGTCTGGGCGGAGGGAACCACCGCGCCGACGATCGAGTAGCCCAGCCACGGCTTGCCCTGGAGCACCTGGGCGACCTCGTCGATCTGCCGCGGAGTGCCGGCCATCAGGACCCGTGCGTGCAGGTGTCCGCGCCGACGCGCACGATGCAACGCGCGCCGGA
The DNA here is from genome assembly GCA_008123405.1 of Nocardioides sp. BGMRC 2183. GTDB lineage: Bacteria > Actinomycetota > Actinomycetes > Propionibacteriales > Nocardioidaceae > Nocardioides. Next base: position 5,619 of record VSSA01000030.1, on the reverse strand, counting down.
GCAGGAAGCGGCCCAGCACCAACAGCGGCAGACCGACACCGAACGCGATCAGGAAGAAGCCCCGGGACAGCTGGAACTTCACCAGGTAGCAGCCGATGCCGACCGCGGCCGCGGTGACGAAGGTGGCACGGACCACGCGCTTGTACTCGTCGGTGCCGCTGCCGAAGACGGCGCGGTCGTAGCCGCCGAACGCGGCGATGATCGCGATCCAGCCCGACACGATCAGCGGGCCCGCGACACCGAGGGCCTCCTGGGCGTCGTAGGGGTTCGGGAAGAAGTCGAGATGACGTCGGCCGAGCACTGCGAGGAGGGCGGTGACGCTGACCATGGTGAAGTCCGTGATCAGCGCGGCCAACGGCAGCAGGCGAAGAGCGTGATTCGGACGGGCGCCGACCCCTTGGTCGACGCGCTCCAGCATCGTCGTCACGAAATCTCCCCCCAGAGATGATGTGGACCCCCACGCCGGCCGACGACGATGGCGGCCAGCTCCTCAAGCACGCTGATCCTGGCAGGTCGACTGCGGGCCTGTCCCCAAAATGGGGGAGAAGGTGCAAGAAACGACCTGGAGCTGCGCAGAGACGGCCGACCAGCAAGGTGCGGGGATCAAAGACGAGACCGATGCCCCCGCTAGGGTCGCCTGTCATGAAGGTCCTCGTCACCGGCGGCGCCGGCTACCTCGGCTCGATCACCTGCAAGGCACTGGAGCAGGCCGGGCACACACCGGTCGTCCTCGACTCGCTGCTGGTCGGCCCGCGTCAGTACGCCGAGGGGCGGATCTTCTACGAGGGCGACATCGCCGACCGGGCGCTGGTGCAGCAGGTCATCGAGGACCACCCGGACATCGAGGCGACCGTGCACATGGCAGCGCGGATCGTCGTACCGGAGTCGGTGGAGCTGCCGTATGAGTACTACCGGGACAACGTCGCGAAGTCGCTGGAGCTCTTCGACCACCTGGTGGCTCACGGCAAGCCGCGGATCCTCTTCTCCTCGACGGCGTCGCTCTATGCGCTGAAGGACGAGTTCGAGGTGCGTGAGGAGGACGGGCTCGACCCGAACTCGCCCTACGCACGGACCAAGCGAATGATGGAGCAGGTCCTGGAGGACATGTCCCAGGCGACCGACCTGCGGGCGATCATCCTGCGGTACTTCAACCCGATCGGGGCCGACCCGGACCTGGAGACCGGCTATCACCTGAAGGACGCCACCCACGTGGTGCCGCTGCTGGCGCAGGCCGCGCTCGGGCAGCGTGACGTCTTCACGATCACCGGCACCGACCTGCCCACCCGCGACGGCACCGGCATCCGCGACTACATCCACGCCTGGGACCTGGCGAAGGCCCACGTGAAGGCGATCGAGAAGTTCGACGACGTGATCGCAGCGGAGGGAGCGCCCTACGCCTACATCAACCTCGGCGCCGGTGACGGCGTCACTGTCCGCGAACTGATCGCGGCCGTCGAGCGGGTGGTCGGCAAGCCGGTCCCGACCCGGGAGGCGCCGTCGCGTCCGGGTGACGCGGTCGGTGCCTTCGCGAACGCCGACAAGGCGGCACGCGTGCTGGATTGGCGGACCGAGCTCTCCCTCGACGAGGCCATCGCCTCCGCGCTGGCGTGGGGGGAGAAGCGGAAGTCGATCCTCGGGTACGACTGACGTTCTGAGGGGTGGCCGCTATCGACCATAGTGATAACGGCACGCGGCGATCCGGACTTCTTCGTCGGTGACCTTGTACACCAGTCGGTGTTCGTCGGTGATCCGGCGTGACCAGTACCCAGCGAAGTCATGCTTGAGGGGTCGAGCTTGCCGACGCGGTCTCGCCAAGAGACTCGAAGTCTGCAAGCGACACGATGACGACCGGGTCGTCCCTCGAGATAGTCACCGGAAGGTCGGCTGATCCCGGCGGCTGGGCCTCGTGGCAGCTAGGGACGGGGCTTGGGTGGGTTGGCCGCGAGCCCGCGGTCGAGCCACGCGCGTAGCGCGCGTTCATCGCTGAGGGCGGCGTCGCCGACCTGGACCCAGGAGTCGGAGACGGTGTCGCGCATGGTCATCGGCTCGACGTGGTCGAGCTCGACCAGTTCGGGATACGCGTCACGGCCGACCTTGATCAGCAGCCCACCCTGGCCGCTCACGCAGCAGGCCATCCTGCCCTCCACCATGAAGGCCAGGCCGCCGAACATCTTCTTCTCTGCTTCGATCTGGCCGCTGAGGAGGTCGCGGACCCGCTCGGCCAGGTGCTCGTCGTACGCCATGGGTCGATCCTGAAGGGTGGCACCGACATTGGGCGGGAACGCTCAGGTGTCTTGGTGGCGTCGCGCGTGGAGCTGCTCGATCAGGATGTCGCCGTGGCCAGCGTGCCTGGCCAGTTCTCGCACCATGTGCAGGTGCACCCAGCGCACGGTGACGGGTGTGCCTCGCCAGTCGAGCGGGTCGTCGAGGTCGCGTTGGGCGGCAAGCTCGCGGGAGCGCTCACATGCGGCGTGGTAGCCCGCGCGTACCGACTCCACGGTGTCCTGGGGCTGGAGGGTGAAGCTCTCGTCGACGGTTTCGGGGATGCCGAGCTCTGCTCGGGTGCCTCCGCCGAGGCGGTGGTGGAACCACACCTGTTCGACGAAGGTCGCGTGCTTGACCAGTCCGAGGACGGTCGTCAGCGACGGCACCAGTCGGTCCCGGGCTTCGTCTTCGGTGATGTCGTCGAGCATCGCGGCTATCGCGGTCCGTTGGTCATCGACCATCGCTTCGAGCAGGTCGCGCTCGCTCGCGGTGCGGATCTCCATGGGAGCCAACGCTAGTCGGCCTCGCATCCGGGGCCGGGGTGGAGGCGGGCATACTCTCGCCATGGCACCTGCTGGCGCGCTGGAACGCAACCGCGAGTCCACCGATCGTCGTACCGCGACGACGAAGAGGCGGTGGTGACGCCGATGTCGATGGTGGTGCTGGTTCTGGCGGCCGTCGTACTGCTGCTGGTGCTGACACCGGTGGCGTTCCCGCGCTCGCCGAGCGACGCAGCGGCTCGGGCCGATGCCGAAGCCCGCGGTGTGCCGCTCATCTACTGGCGCCCGGGCTGCAGCTTCTGCCTCCGACTACGGCTGGCGCTCGGACCGGCGGGGGGCCGGGCGGTGTGGGTGAACGTACGTCGTGACCCCGCGGCCTCAGCCCGCGTGCGATCGGTCAATGACGGCAACGAGACGGTGCCGACGGTCTTCCTCGGCGAGGAGCACCGCACCAACCCGGCTCCGGCGTGGGTCCGCGAGCAGCTGGTCCGGTAGCGGCCGGCCACTGACGTCAGGGGGAGGTGATCGCCGAGCTTGGTCACCTGGTACTACAAGCGGTACCATAGTTGGAGTGGTCTCGGTGAAGTCGATCGTTGCGGCGATGCGTAACAGCCAGCAGAACGTCGCCTACAACGACCTGCGCAAGGTCTGCGAACACTACTTCGGGAGTCCCCGCCAAGCAGGGTCCTCGCACGCCGTGTTCAAGACACCTTGGCCCGGCGACCCTCGGGTCAATATTCAGAACGACAAGGGCAAAGCCAAGGCGTACCAGGTTCGGCAGGTGTTGAAGGCGATCGACAAGAAGGAGGGCCAGTGATGAACACGCCGCAGCGGTCGCAGGTCGATGTCACTCATTACTCCTACCGCGTCGCGTGGTCCGCGGAGGACGGCGACTTCGTCGCCACCGTCGCTGAGTTTCCGTCCCTGTCCTGGCTCGATTCATCCCAGGTCGGGGCCCTCCGAGGTCTCGAGGCGCTCCTGGCCGACGTCGTTGTGGACCTGCAGGAGCAGGGCGAGGTCGTGCCGGAGCCGATCTCTGAGCGCAGCTATTCCGGGAAGTTCAACCTTCGACTCGGCGAGAAGCTCCATCGCGAGGTTGCGCTACGCGCGGCCGAAGAGAACCTCAGCATCAATCAATGGGTCGTTCGAAGGCTGATGGCCGACGCTTGAGCAATTGCGGTGCCCCGAGAGGTCGCCGTCTTTGGCGCCAGTTGGTGCCGACGGCCGCTGACGACGTACTGATGACATCGGTGGGGCGTCGACGTAGCGTCCGAACATGATCGACGTCCACCCGAGTGCGTCCGTGGCGCCGTCAGCGATCCTCACCGGAGACGTCAGTATCGGACCGAGCTCGCGCATCCTGCACGGAGCGGTCCTCAACGGCGACCTCGGTCCCATCACGATCGGCTCGGATGTGCTCGTGATGGAGAACGCTGTGCTCCGCGGCCGCGCCACCACGCCGCTGACACTCGGCGACGCGATCCTGGTCGGCCCCCACGCCCACCTCAACGGGGCCACCGTCGAGGACGAGGTCTTCATCGCGACCGGTGTCTCCGTGTTTGCCGGGGCGCGCGTCGGCACGGGCTGCGAGCTGCGCATCAACAGCGTGCTGCACGTCAACAGCGCCCTGGCGCCGGGCACCGTCGTACCGATCGGCTGGATCGCGGCGGGCGATCCCGCGCAGCTGTTCTCACCCGACCGACACGACGAGCTCTGGGCCGTCCAGGAGCCACTCGACTTCCCCCGCACGATGTACGGCGTCGACCGGGCAACCCCCCTGCGCGAGATCATGCGCGGCCAGTGCGAGGCCTACCGACCTCACTGACCCGGCGGCTCCTGCACGGTACGGCGGAGCTTGGCCTGGGTCTCCCGGTTCAGTGGAGTGCACGGCGAGGTCGACCCGACGGTCGAAGAGAGCGGCGAGCTCGTCTGGGTGCTCGGTCAGGGGACGGTGATGGTGGCGGCGTTGTCGCTCGGGTTGCCGTCCTCACCGGAGACGGTGAGCTGCGCCTGCACCGTGGCGGTGGTGGCGGGGTCGATGTAGAAGGTGACCGTCGAGCTACCTGCCCCGACGGAGAACAGCGCCTGCCAGGTGCCGGCCGAGGACAGGATCGAACAGTCGCTCAGGCTGTAGCAGTGGCCGTCGATCCCCGACGCCGTCACCTGTACGGCGCCCTCGCCGGTCAAGTCGGCGACCGCCACGTTGACGCGCCACCAGCCGGGGAGGATCGACTGCTCGGCGGTCAGGGAGGCCAGGCGCGGGTTGGGCGGCGGCTCGGTCGGTTCGGTGGGCTCGGTGGGCTCGGTGGGTTGGTTGGTGCCGGGGTCCGTCGGGGTCGGCTGATTGCCCCCACCACCGTCACCGGGCTTGGTGGGCGGCTCGGTCGGCTGGTCAGTGGGTCGGTCGCTCGGCTGATCGGTCGGCTGATCGGTCGGCTGGGTGGTGGGCGCCTCTGTGGGGGAGGTCGCTGGCTCCGAGCCGTCCGTCGGAGCGGTGGTCGCCGGTGGAGCGCTGACCGGCGCGGCAGGGTCGTTCGAGCGGGATCGCTTCGAGGTGGGTCGCTTCGACGCCGGCGTCCCGGCCGCGGCATCGGTCTGGTCGACCGCTGAGGTGCTCGGCGCGGTGGCCGGGATCGTGGCGGCCGAACGGTCGGCGTCGCCGCCGCTGACCAATCCGAGCGCGAACCAGCCGGCACCGACCGCGGCGGCGGTGGCGACCACGGCGACGGTCGCCTTGACCACGCCGTCGGAGACGGCGCCCAGCACCCCTGCCCCCGAGCCTTGCGAACTGCCGCCGGCGGCCCCGGCTCCGGCCGCACCACCGCCGGCTGCCGCGCCGAGCAGCAGCCCGCCG
>VSSA01000002.1 GCA_008123405.1 Nocardioides sp. BGMRC 2183 | reverse complement strand
AGCAGCGCGTCCATCAGTACACGCCACACATACCGTCGATCGAGACCTCCTCGATCAGGTCCTCGGCCGCCAGCTCCACGTCGTGCTCGTTCTCCGGGTTCATCCTTGCTCCTCGTTGCTCTCGGGATGTGGCCCGGCACACACTAATGGCAACCGGTGTCACAAAGGAAGGAGTTTCGGCACTCGATGTCACAAATCATTTCCGGTGCTAGCGTCCCCTTATGGCCGCCCCCGTTCGCGCCTCGGTCCGCGGCCGGCCCGAGGTGACAACCCACGCGGCAATCGAGCAGGCCGCCTTTCGTCTCTTCGCCGAGCGCGGCTTCGCCGGCACGACGATGGAGGCGATCGCTGCCGAGGTCGGCGTCGGCAAACGCACCGTGTTCCGCTACTACCCGTCCAAGAACGACATCCCCTGGGGCCAGTTCTCAATCACCCTGTCCCGATTCCGGCAGGTGCTCGAAAACACACCCGCCGACATCCCGGTGCACGACGCGGTGCATCGCGCCGTACTCGAGTTCAACCGCTTCCCCCAGGGCGCGCAGCCGCCACACCGCGAGCGGATGAGGCTGCTCCTCACCACACCAGAGCTACAGGCCCACTCCGTCCACCAGTACGCGGCCTGGCGCGGCGTCATCTCCGACTATGTGGCCCAACGACGCGGCTGCGCGCCGACCGATCTCGAACCACAGCTGGCCGGTCACATCAACCTGTCGCTGGCAATCACGGCGTACGAGGTCTGGCTCGCGGACGACGAAGCAGACCTGATGACCGTTCTCGAAGAGACCATGAAGACGCTGGGGACCTACCTCGCCTCGTGAGGCGCACGACCGAGTCGGGACATCGCGGAAATCGTCGCAGCGCTCGTCCGGTTACAGGCGCGGATACATCAACGCCGATCGATCGGCCCCAACACCGCCTCGACGACGTCGCTTAGCCACGTCACCTGCCCATCGAACGACGCGAGCAGGTGCGGGCGCACCCAGCGATAGGTGTCGTGCTCCCCATCCAATCGCAGCCGCCGCTGGTCGGTGTAGGCGAGGAAGGTGTGCACTGTCCAGTCACCGCTTCGCGCGTCCGCCAGCGTGAGGACGGGCCCGGGCACGATGCCGCTCAGGTCGTCGACGGAGAGTCCAGTCTCTTCGCTCAGCTCGATGACCGCCTGCGCCAAGGGCACGGCGTCAGGTTCCACATAGCCTGAGATGCAGTGCCACAAGCCCTGGTCATGCGCGACGGCCGCACTGCGCTTGAACAAGCCGATCCTGCCGCGCCATGCCAGCACGACTGCGACCACCGTTCGTCGAGGCGCCTCTGTCATCGCGGACGTCGATCCGCGAGGGAGCTCCGTCACGACGGCGGACGGCGGACCAAGGTTGCTCGGCGTGGAGCCCACGTCTCATCCCCCTCTCCCACGAATCGGCACGCGGCCCTACACCTAACAACAATAGATTATCCTCGGGTTGCCCACCACGGCCGCAAGGAGTTGATGTCACCGTGAGCACAGCGCCCCTCGTCCTTCCCCACGGGCCGGCCTGGTCCAACCGGTTCGCACTCGCCGCGCTGACCAATCAGCAAAGTGCCGTGGACGGGAGACTTAGGGACGACGAGTACCGCTGGCTGGTACGGCGGGCGCACGGCGGCTTCGGCATGGTCCGGACCTGCGCCACGCACGTCTCCCCCGAAGGTCAGGTCTTTCCCGGCCAGCTGGGGATCTACTCCGACGACCACCTCCCCGGTCTCGCCAGGCTCGCCCGCGGAGTCCGAGACGGTGGCGCTGCTGCGATCGTGCAACTGCACCACGGCGGCCGTCGAGCGCTGCCCGCTTTGACGGGGCGACCGGTGGCCTGCCCGTACACGCATGCGCCAAGTGGCGCCGTACGGATGTCCGAGAAGCAGATCGGGAGAGCGGTCGGTGACTTCGTCGCGGCCGCCGTGCGCGCGGAGACCGCTGGGTTCGACGGCGTCGAGGTACACGGCGCCCACGGCTACCTGCTCGCCCAGTTTCTCGACGGCACCAACAACACCCGCACTGACGGATACGGAGGCTCGCTCACCGACCGGACCCGCGTTCTCCTCGAGGTGCTCAGCGGCATCAGGTCCGCGACGGGGCCCGACTTCCAGGTCGGCCTCCGACTCTCGACCGAGCGCCAGGGCATCGTCCTCGCCGAGGCACGGGTCACCGCTGCCGAGGTGCTGGCCTCGGGCCTGATCGACTTCCTGGATCTCTCGCTCTGGGACGCCTTCAAGGGTCCGGCCGAGCCTGGGTACGACGGCTGGCTGCTGGACCACTTCACCGACCTCCCCCGACACGGCGTCGCACTCGGCGCCGCCGGCGGCATCAGGTCCGCCGCTCAGACGCACCTGCTCCTCGACCGCGGGCTCGACTATGTCTCGGTAGGGACGGCGGCGATCATCCACCACGACTTTCCTCGCCGAGTGACAGCCGATCCACAGTTCCGCACCTGTCCGATCCCGATCCCCCGGGAGGCACTGGCCGCCGAGGACGTCGGCCCGCGGTTCATCGACTATCTGGCCGCGGGGTGGGACGACTTCGTCGCGACTGCCTGACGCCCCTCCCCGGTGCGCCGCTCAGACGGCGACCCGGATCGAGAGCGTATCGAACGGCTCCCCGGCCGGATAGACGTCGTTGAAGAGCGCGACGCCTTCGGCCCTGAGCGCTGACGGCATCGGCGCGAAAAGCCGAGCACCGTGGTGGTCGGTCCACCCGGCAGGCTGCAGGTCAAGCAGATCCAGGCGCCGATCCAGAACGGGGTAGCTCTCCGGGTCGGCGATACTCAAGGTGGCCCCACCGGGGGTGAAGGTGACCGCTGGCGCAGTGAGCATCACGAACATCATGCCGTGGTGCCCGGAGAACCGAACGTCACCGCCGAACCTGATCGTCCCCTCGCCCGACTCGGCGGAGAAGTCATCCACCGAGTCGGGCGGGAAGAGGAACCGCTGGCGCACGTCCACGCTGGCACCTCCGGTCACCGACATCCTCGCGTCCGGCATCCGGTTGAGGTAGCCGAGGAAGCTCTTCTTGATGCCCCACATCAGGCCTTCGGGGACCGTTGCACTCATCGCTGCTCCAGGTGGGCGCGGACGAGAGTGCCATCGGGCGACGTCCAGCCCTTGCGCCGCGCATAGGAAATCATCGCGTCGTACGACGCCCCCCAGGCCCGGACGCCCTCTGCACCGTCGGCGTCGACCGGCTCCGCGCGCGCCTTGAGGGCGGAGACGTCGAGCCAGACGTGGGTCGCGTCGCCGCCGGCCCTGGCCAGACCATCGGCAAGCAGCCGTTGCTCAGTGGCCGTCGGGTCGAGGCTGGAGGCGACGGCGAGCGCCGTCAACATGTCGACCTCCACGACCGAGACCGCGTGCTCACTCACCAACACCTGCATAGGTACTCCCCCCGACCCGGACGATTCACAACGCAGCAAGAGTCGCATCGGCGATCTCGCCCAGCCGTGCCGCGTTGCCCTCGTCCAGGGCGTACGGCGCGACGCCGCCGGAGTAGCCGCGCGGACGTGCCGCGACGACGGGGGCCGCAGCGCAGTCCTGCCAGTAGACCGGGTGGTCGGCCACCGCACCATCGGTGAGCTCGGGCGCGGTCGCCACGAGCGTGGAGGTGCTGGCGCCCTGCGCGGCCGACTTCAGTGGCAGCTCACTGGTGTCCCACTCGATGTGCCGCTGCAGCTCGGTGTGGATGATCCCGGGGTGCACCGCGAAGGCCCGCACCCCGCGGTCGGCGAAGCGACGACGGGTCTCCACCGCGAGCAGCACGTCCGCGGTCTTCGACTGGCCGTAGGCGAGCCACGGGTCATACGGGCGGTAGTCGAAGTGCAGGTCGTCGTGGACCACGGGTGAGCGCAGGTGGGCGGCCGAGCTCAGGCAGACGACGCGGGAGCCCTCGCTGAGCCGGTCCGCCAACGCTGCGATCAGCGCGTAATGGCCGAGGAAGTTGGTCGCCAGCTGCAGGTCCCAGCCGTACGAAGTGCGCTCGGCCTCAGGCAGTGCCATGATCCCGGCATTGTTGACCAGCAGGTCGACAGCTCCGTCGTAGGTCTCCGCGAAGCTGCGGACGGTGCCGAGGTCTGCGAGGTCGAGGTGGCCGACCGCGATCCGGTCGCTCCCGGTCGTCTCGCTGATCGTCCGGGCGATGTCGCGGCCCGGCTCTGCGCGTCGTACGGCCAGAGTCACGTGGGCCCCCGTCACTGCGAGGGCTCGTGCGGTCTCCACACCGATGCCCGACGTCGCGCCGGTGACCACTGCGCGCACGCTGGTCAGATCGACGCCCGCGACGACGTCGTCGACAGTCGACTCGAAGCCGAACCCGAGCAGTCGGTCACTCATGCGAAGTCTCCTCACTCACGCCACACGGCGCGTGCGGCCCTTCCGGCATTTAACCAAACGCTGTAGTATTTTGCTATGCCCGACAACTCCCCAGTGACCGTCGAACGGCAGGGACCGGCGGCCATCGTGCGACTCGACCGCCCAGAGCGACGCAACGCGCTGAACTCCGCGCTGCTCGCTCGATTGGCCGACGAGATGGCGACCTGCGACGCCGATCCGGAGGTGCGGGCGATCGTGCTGACCGGTGCCGGCAGTTCCTTCTGCGCCGGCCTCGATCTGCGCGAGCTGGGCTCGACCGGCGACAACATGCGCAAGGTTGGACCGTTCGCCGGGGACCCTCGTCCGTGGCCGTTGCTAAGCACACCAGTGATCGGCGCGGTCAACGGGCCGGCCGCAACCGGCGGGCTCGAACTCGCCCTGCACTGCGACCTGCTGGTCGCCGCCGAGAGCGCCGCCTTCGCCGACACCCACGCCCGCGTCGGGGTGCTGCCCGGTTGGGGACTCACTTACCTTCTGCCCCAGGCCGTCGGCGTCCGGCGCGCCCGGGAGATGAGCCTCACCGGTCGGATGGTGACGGCCGCCCAGGCCCTGGTCTGGGGGCTGGTCAACCACGTGGTGCCCGACGAGGACCTGCTGGCCACGGCGCTCGGCATCGCCGAGCAGATGGCCGAGATCGAGCCCGGCATCCGCGCCGAGTTCCTCGATCTCTATCGGGCGACCACCGGCACCACCCTGACCGAGGCGATCGACATCGAGGCGCAGCGCTCCGTCGCCTGGGCCGAAGCCACCTTCTCCCCCGACGCTGTCAGCGCCCGCAGCGACCGGATCATCAGGCGCGGCCGCGCGCAGATCGGCTGACACCCAGATCCCAGCACCATCCCGTCTCACCACCGGAGGAACCGCATGCGGATCGCCCACATCTCCCCGCCCAGTGCGACGTACCTGAGTCCGGAGGCGGACCAGATCCCCGCCGGCGTCACCGTCGAGGACGTGCTGGTCCGGGTCGAGGTCCCGCTGGCCACCGATCCCGCCCGACTGACGATGAAGGACCTGGTCTATCTGGACGCCGCGATCACCGCCGAGAAGGGCGGGTTCGACAGCATCTTCGTCAACACCGTCGCCGACTACGGCGTCGACCTGATCCGCGGCACGGTCGACGTGCCGGTGACGGGAGCCGGCGAGGCCGGCATCGCGGCGGCCCTCGACCGGGCGCCGACCTTCGCCATCGTCACCGTCTGGCCCTCGAGCACCCAGATCTACTACGACCGCGTGCTCGCCGCCACCAGCACCGCCGGCCGCTGCACCAGCGTCCGCTTCGTGCTGGAGGAGTCCGAGCTGGCCGAGCACGGCGGTGGCGCAGGGGTGATGGCCGCGGTCGATACGCCCGACTCGCCCACCGCCGAGCGCGTGCTGGGCGTCGCCAGGCGTGCTGTGGCCGACGGCGCGGCCTCGATCGTGCTCGGCTGCTCGTGCATGAGCCGGCTCACCCCGTCCCTGCAGGCGGCCCTGCCGGTGCCGGTGATCGACCCGCGGGCGGCCGGCTTCGCCGCCAGCGTGGCTGCGGTCCGGACCGACCAGGCCCCGGTCATCCCCAACCGGGACACGGTTGCCCGGGTCATCGCGGCCGTCGACGTGTGGGCCGAACTCGGCGACTCGGTCGCCGGCGGCTGGGCCGAGGAGTGTGGCGACGCCTGCGCGATCGCGTGAGTGGTGCCGGAGACTCAGCCAGCGATGCGGAGGTGGTCGGCGAGGTTGCGGGTGAAGGCGACGTAGCGGGACAAGAAAGCCTCCCGCATCTTCTCTTCGACCGCGGCGTCGCAGTCGAAGTCGCCGTACCACTCGACGAAGGTGTCGTCGGTGCTGGTGATCGGCCGCACCCGAATGGTCGCGACATAGCTGCGGACCGGGAAGGGGATCGACTCTGCCGGGAACTCATAGCGGTAGGAGCGGTCGTGGGCGTCCATGCTCACCAGCCGCTCGCGGGCGACTCCCCCTGAGGCGATGGTGAGCGATCGGACCGACCCCACGACCGGCTCACCGCCACCCTCGATCTCACCGGCGGACAGCTTGTCGACGAAGTCGGCGATCGCCTCGAACCTGCCCAGCACTGCCCAGACGGTGTCGACGGGTGCGGCCAGGACGGTGCTGAAGTAGGCGCGAGACATGGGTTCTCCAGTGCAGTTTGTGGATCGGTCAGGAGCGGATGGTCTGGTTCCACGGGAGGTCCCTGTCGACGCGGGGCTCGCCCGGCAGCCCGAGGGTCCGTTCGCCGAGCACGTTGCGGAGCACCTCGGAGGTGCCGCCTTCGATCGAGTTCGCCAGGGAGCGGAGCCACGCCTTGCGGACGTCGTCGCCCCCGAACACACCGGACGCTTTCCCGCCGCCGGGCTCGTAGGTGTCGACGTAGAGCCCATCGGCACCGGCCAGCTCGACACAGAAGTCATAGACCGCCTGGTTGGACTCGGCCATCTGCAGCTTCGCGATCGAGCCCTCGGGGCCGGGATCCCCGCCACGGTCGGCGGCACGGAGGTTGGTCAGCCGTGCCGCCTCGCCCTGCGCCCACAACTGGACGAGGCGATCGCCCTGCGCCGGCCCGGCCGTCCCTCGTTGACGGGCGGCGCGATAGCCGGCGATCGCCACGCCGATCGCGCCACCGTGTCGCTCTGAGCGCCCGCCGCCGATGGCGACCCGCTCGTTCATCAGGGTCGTCATCGCAACCCGCCACCCATCGCCCGCGTCGCCGAGGACGGCGGACGCCGGGACCCGGACTTGGTCGAGGTGGACCTCGTTGAACTCGGCCTCGCCGGTCAGCTGTCGTAGCGGCCGGATTTCGATCCCGGGCAGCCGCATGTCGAGCAGGAAATAGGTGAGGCCGTGATGCTTGGGGACGTCGGGATCGGTGCGCGCCAGCAGCAGCCCGAAGTCGGCGACGTGACCCAGCGAGGTCCATACCTTCTGCCCGGTCACCACGAAATGGTCACCCTCGAGCACCGCCCGGGTCGCGAGCCCGGCCAGGTCGGATCCGGCGCCCGGCTCGGAGAAGAGCTGACACCAGATGTGCTCGCCGGTGAAGCAGGCACGCAGATGGGCCTGCTGCTGTTCCGGCGTGCCGTGGGCGTGGATGGTCGCCATCGCCATCCCCAGCCCGATCACGTTGCGGGCCGACCAGTCCTCGGCTCCGGCTTGGAGGAACGTCGCCTCCACTGCCCCGCTGAGCGCCGACGACCAGCCCAGGCCGCCGCGCCCAGGGGCAAAATGAGGCATCGCGAGACCCCGGTCGAACCGGGCGCCGCGCAGCTCCCGGTCATCGGTGCCCGCCACCGGGTGGGCCGCAAGGAAGTCAGTCACCTCCGCCGGCACCTGTGCCACCGCCGGGGCAGCGCTCGGCATCGCGGACCGCTCGGCGTCGGCGAGGATCAGCGGCAGCATCCGCTGTCGCGATTGCGCGGGCGTGCCGAGCAGGAGCTGGGTGGAGCGGGCCCGCTTGAGGTAGAGATGTGCGTCGTGCTCCCAGGTGAATCCGATGCCACCGTGCAGCTGGACGGCTGCGGCGGCGATGGCCAGGAAGCCGTCGGAAGCCACGGAACGAGCGAGATCCGCAGCGAGGGCGAGGTCGTCGATCACGCGTCCGGTCGCTTCGGGGCCGAACGGCAGCTCGTCGCCGAGGGACAGGACGCCGTCCCGCACCACGGAGCGCATCGACTCCAATATCATCAGCAGGTCCGCGCAGCGGTGCTTGACGGCCTGGAAGGAGCCGATGGCCCGGCCGAACTGGTGGCGGGTGCGCACGTACTCGACGGTGACCTCCAGGATCCGGGACGCGGCGCCGACCTGCTCGGCCGCGAGCACCAGACAGGACAGGTGGTAGGCGGCCCGGAGCCGCTGACGCACTCCGTCGTCGCGGCCGTCGTCACCGGCGGCCGGCACCGCTAGAGGACGACAGAGCGCCCCGCGGAACTCGACCGGAGCTACCGGTCGAGTCAGGTCCATCGGGGTCGCGGTCGCGGCCAGGACCGCAGGCGTGCTCTTGACCAGGAACAGCCCCGGCCCGTGCGGGGTCGTCGCGATCGCGAGCAGGCGGTCGGCGGTCCCGACGTCCAGAACGGCCGAGGCGTTGCCGTCCAGGGCCCACGCGTCGCCGTCCGGGGTCGCCCGCAGCGGGGTGCTCCACGGTTCGGCGCCACCGGCCAGGGTCGCCGTGACGTCCCCTGCAGCGAGCTCCTTCAACAGCGTTTCTCCAGCCCCCGGGGCGACCAGCGCCAGTGCCAGTGTGGCCAGCACGCCGCTGGAGAACTGGTCGGTCGGACACAGCGCCCTGCCGAGCTGTTCAGCGGCGGCCGCCAGCGCGGGCACCCCAGCCCCGGCTCCGCCGTGCTCGCTGCCGATGGCGAGTCCGGGCAGGCCGAGAGCGACCAACCCGCTGCGTAGCGGCGCACGCCAGGAGGCGTCCGGGCCGCGGTCGGTCAGGGCTGCCCGGACGACGCTCGGCGGACAGGCGCGATCGAGCCAACGTCGGACGACCTCGGAGAGCTCGGCCGCGTCCGGGCCGAGGTCCAGAGGGGTGTCGAACTGGGAGCGGCTCACGACGCTCCTGGCTGCATGAAGCTCTCGGTGTCCCGCTTGAACTCGATGATCACCCGGCGCTCCTGGAAGAGCCAGCGTCCGTCCACCCGCACCAGGTCGTCCTCGTAGTCGCCGACGACGCCCGGTCGGGTGTCGGCGCCGAGACCGTCCACCCCGCGGTCGTCGCGGATCTCGACCGCATAGGAGCGTGCTCGGACGTGATCGGCATCGACCACGTCGATCGCGATGTTGGTGACCACGTGGCGGGTGAGCCGGTCGGTCAGGTCGGCACGTCGCTGGAAGAAGGCACGCAGCTGCTCCTGGCCGACGGCCTCGATCGTGTTCGACCGCCAGACACCGTCGTCGGTGAAGAGCTCGGCGACCTCCACGGCCCGGCCATGGTCGAACCGCCAACCGTAATCGGCCATCAGCCGGCGACACTCCTCGATCGCCAACAACCGCTCGATCGGCGCCACGGCCTCACTGACGGTGGTCATCTTCTGCTCCTCATCTGCTCTCGGACGGTGAAGCTTCGCCGGATCGGGCGGTCAGGTCGAGCGCCGCCCGCGTGATCGCGTCGGTATCGATGCCGTGCGTGGCGTACATATCGGGCAGGTCTCCGGACTGGCCGAACTCAGTCACCCCCAGCGTGCGGATGCCGCGTCCCCCTGTCCGCTCGGCGAGGAACGCCAGCGTGTGGGGGTGGCCGTCCAGCACCGTCACCATCGCCTGGGGTCGCGGTCCGAAGAGCTGGTCCAGGATCCAGGAGCCGCCCGGCTCCAGCCCCTGGGCGGCGCGCTGTGCGCGATGCAGGCGATCCGCACTCGTGACGACCACGACGTCGGCGGGAACGCCGAGCGCGGCGAGCCGGTCGGCGGCGGCGAGCGCCTCAGGGATCAGCGCGCCCATCGCCACGATGACGACTTCGGCGCCGGGCACCGTGCGCAACCGGTAGCCGCCCGCGAGCACTTGGCGGCGGCGACGCTCCCGCGCTGCCGGATCGGAGGGCAGGGCGGCAAGGGACTGGTCGACGCCGCGGGTGGACAGCCGCAGGTACGTCGAGCTGCCGTCCGCCCGCCCGAGGCGACCGAGCCCGTCCAGGAGCGCCCACTCCAGCTCGATCGCGAATGCCGGCTCGAAGGCGACGCAGCCCGGTTGCTCCAGCCCGATCGAGGGGGTGGTGATCGACTGGTGAGCACCGCCTTCGAAGCCGAGAGTGACGCCGGACGGAGTGCCGACGAGGATCGACTGCCCGCCGGCGTACATCCCGAAGGACCACGGTTCGAGCGCGCGGCCCACGAACGGGTCGTAGACGACGCCGATCGGGAAGAGCGGGTGCTCCCAGCGGCTCCAGGTCGCGCCGAGCTCGCCGAGCAGACCGACCAGGTTGACCTCCGCGATGCCCAGCTCGATGTGCTGTCCGGTCGGCCGCTCGGTCCAGTGCAGGATCGTCTCACGGTCGTCGGCGAACCAGTTCTGCTTCTCCGTGCTGGACCACATGCCGACCTTGTTCAGCCAGCCGCCGAGATTGGTGCTCGAGGCGACGTCGGGGGCGACGGTGACGACCCGGCCGGCTACCTCGGGAGCGACGCGAGTCAGGTCGAGCAGGGTGCGACCGAGGGCCTGCTGGGTCGAGGAGGTGCCCTGCGGGGACCACCCGAGGTCAGACGGCACCGTCGGCGGCACGCCGCGCGCGATGGCGGGACGCGCCAGGCGCGCGGCGACCCGACCGCACACCTCCGCCTCCGGCGAACTGGACACGAAGGTCGCCCACGGGTCCTCCTCGTCTGTCCCGCAGCGCTGCGCGAGATCGCCCAGCTGCTCGGGACTCACCAGGTTCGAGTGGTTCTGCGGATGACCGGCGCTGGCGAGACCGTAGCCCTTGACCGTGTATGCGAACACGATGGTGGGCCGGGTGTCGTCGATCTGGTCAAAGGCCTCAAGCAGTGCCGGGATGTCGTGGCCGCCCAGATCCCGCACGGCCGCGACGAGCTCCTCGTCGGGGATGCCGGCCAGCAGTGTCGCCAGCGTCGCACCGTCCGGCCCCGGGCCGGGCAGCCGGACCCGGAGCTCGTCGGCGTCGCAGCGCAACAGACGTTGGTACTCCTGGTTGGGCATCCCGTCGATCCGGGCGGCGAGGCGGTCACCGCCTGGACGTGCGAAGAGACGCTGCAGGCGACGGCCGTACTTGACCGTCAGCACCTGCCACCCCGCGGCCTCGAACATCCGCTCCAACCGGGAGACCGCGATATTGGGCACCACCCGGTCCAACGACTGGCGATTGAGGTCGACGATCCAGACCACCTCACCGAGCTCGGCGGTGCCAGGGTCCAGAACGGCCTCCCACACGGCGCCCTCGTCGAGCTCCGCGTCGCCGACCAGGGAGTACTGCCGGCCCCGCGGGGCGGCGACCACTCCCGGCCGACCGTCGACGAAGCGGCGCGCAACGGCCCCCCAGATCGGCGCGGTGGCGCCCAACCCGACCGATCCGGTCGAGTAGTCGACCGTGTCCGGATCCTTGGTGCGGCTCGGATAGCTCTGCAGGCCGCCGTACTCCCGGAGCCGCGTCAAGTAAGAGCGGTCAAGGTCGCCGAGCAGGTAGTTGATCGCGTGCAGCGCGGGCGAGGCGTGCGGCTTGACCGAGACCCGGTCCTCTGCGCGCAGCCGCGCGAACCACAGCGCCGTCATGATGCTCACCATCGACGCGCTGGACGCCTGGTGACCGCCGACCTTGAGGCCGGAGGAAGTCGACCGACCCCTGTTGGCATGGTCGATCATCGCGGTGGCCAGCCAGAGCACCCGACGTTCTATCGACTCGAGCACCGCGATGTCAGGGCGCTCCCCGGCGGCCGCCGCCTCTGGGGTCTCGGTGGTGGACAAGGACATCACGGCTCCTTGCGGGTCAGCACAGGTCGGTGCGAATCGGAAGGTCTAGTGGCCGGACATTCCGCCGTCGACCGGCAGGGTGATGCCGGTGACGTACGACGCCGCGTCGCTGGCCAGGAAGATCACGGCACCATCCAGCTCGTGCGGCTCCCCGAGCCGCTCCAGCGGCGAGTGGTGGCCGACGAACTCATCGAGCACCGGCCGGGGGATCTCGTCGGTCATGTCGGTCACGAAGTAGCCGGGAGCGATCGCGTTGACGCGGATGCCCTTCCGTCCTGACCACTGCTGCGCGAGGTCGCGGGTCAGGCCGACCAGCCCGGCCTTGCTGGCGGCATAGGCCGCCTGAGGCGCGAAGGACTTGATGAGTGCCAGCACGCTGGCGATGTTGATGATGCTCGACCCCGGGCTCATCACCCGGCCGCAGGCCTGGGCCATCCAGTACGCGCCCAGCAGATTGATGTCGAGGACACTGCGGAACTCCTCCGGGGTCTCGCGCAGCGCGGGCACCGCCGTCCCGATGCCGGCGTTGTTGACCAGGACGTCGATCGTCCCGAACGACTCCACCGCCCGCGCGACGGCCGCGTCACAGTCCTCGGGTGAGGAGACGTCACACCGTACGGCGACTGCCCGTCGGCCCGTCGCATCGATCTCCTCGGCGAGCGCGGTCAGCCGGTCCTCCCGCCGCGCGGCCAGCACGACGTCCGCTCCCGCCCCGGCGAGCGCACGCGCGAAGGAAGCCCCGAGCCCAGAGCTGGCACCGGTGACCAGGGCGACCTTCCCGTCCAGCGCGAACCGGTCGACGCCGATGCTCGGCGCGACCCCGGTGACCGCCATCAGACCCGCTCCACCAGGGTCGCGTTCGCCATCCCGCCGCCCTCGCACATCGTGATCAATCCGCGGCGGCCGCCGGAGCCCTCGAGCTCACCCAGCAAGGTGGCCAGGATCCGGACGCCAGAGGCCCCCATCGGGTGGCCGAGAGCGATCGCGCCGCCGCGCGGGTTGACCTTCGCAAGGTCGACGTTCAGCTCCCGCGCCCAGACCATCGGGACCGGGGCGAACGCCTCGTTGACCTCGAAGACGTCAACGTCCTCGACGGTCAGCCCAGTCCGTGCCAGTAGGCGCTGGGTGGCCGGGATGACGCCGGTCAGCATCAGCAGCGGGTCGCTCCCGGTCACCGAGAACCCGGTCAGTCGGGCGCGCGGAGTCAGGCCGAGGGCCAGCGCCCGCTCCTCGGACATCACCAGCGCGGCGGAGGCACCATCGGTCAACGGCGACGAGTTGCCCGGCGTGATTTGCCAGCCGATCTCGGGGAACCGTTCGCCGAGCGCCTCGTCGGCGAACGAGGATCGCAGCCCCGCGAGGCCGTCGGAGGTCGTCCCCGCTCGGATCGTCTCGTCGGCATCGACCAGCATGCCGTCCGGCCGGCGTACCGGCACGATCTCGTGGTCGAACCCGCCGGCAGCGGCCGTGGCCGCCGCCAGCTCGTGGGACCGCGCGGCGAACGCGTCCAGCTCCGACCGGTCGAGCTTCCAACGGCCGGCGATGATCTCCGCAGAGACCCCCTGCCCGACCAGGCCGTCGGGATAGCGCGCCGAGAGCGGTGCGAACGCCGAGCCGTCACGACCCGGGAAGCCGAGGGGCACGCGGCTCATCGACTCGACACCGCACGCGACCACGACGTCGTAGGTCCCGCTCATCACGCCTTGGGCGGCGAAATGCAGCGCCTGCTGGGCCGAGCCGCACTGGCGGTCGATGGTCACCGCCGGCACCGTGTCGGGGAAGCCGGCGGCCAGCAGCGCGGTCCGGCCGACGTTGGTCGCTTGGTCGCCCGCCTGTCCCACGCAGCCGGCGATGACGTCCTCGATGAGGGCAGGGTCCAGGCCAGTTCGCTCCACGAGCGCGCGAAGCGTTGTGGCCAGCAGCTCCGCCGGATGCAGGTCTGCCAACGCTCCGCCGGGCTTGCCGCGCCCCGACGGGGTGCGGACGACATCGACGATGACGGCGGGGCTGAGGACGGGCACGACGACTCCTGCGCTTGGGGATGACGGCGGTCCGGGCGTGGCCGGCCGACGGTGGTGCGGACGGTCGGTTCAGGCGAGCTGAGGGATGACCTTCTCGCCGAAGAGTTCGATTGCCTCGAACAGCTCCTGCTCGGGCATCCCGCCCATGTCCATGTAGGCCAGGTGGGTGGTGACGTGGAGCATCTCCGACAGCGTGGCGATCCGCTCGACAACCTCGTCGGGGCTGCCGACGATGGCGGGTCCCTTGGTGGTGAGCCACTCGAAGTCGAACGCGCGCTGGTTCTGCTTCGGGATCGACGGGTTGACCTTGCCGAGCAGATCGTTCATCCATGCGTGGTAGGCGCCATAGCGCGGCTCCCACTGGTCCCGGGCCTTCTGGCTCTCCGGCCCCACCCACACGTGCCAACCCGCGCCGATCTCGGGCTCCCAGTCGTGGCCGGCCCGCTCCCAGGTCGCCAGGTAGTGGTCGACGACCTTCGTGAAGAACGACGGGTCGCCGAACGCGCTGGGCAGCATCAGCTTCCAGCCGACGTTGGCGGCCAGCTCTACCGACTCCAGCGAGCTGCCGCCGCCGATCCACATGCAGTCGCGGGCGGCTTGGACGGGGGCCGGCTGCAGGGTCTCACCGTTGATCGACGGACGGAACTGCCCCGACCAATGCACCGGCTCGGCCTTCCACAGCTCGTCGAGGAGCTCGGCGTTTTCCTTGAAGCGGGCTGCGGACTCCTCCAGCGCGTGTCCGAAGAGGGTGTACGTCGAAGCGAAGAAGTTTCCGCGGCCGTGGACGACGTCCACGCGGCCGCCGGACAGAACGTCGACTGTGGCGTAGTCCTCGGCGACACGGAGCGCGTCGAGGTTGGCGAGCAGCGTCACAGCGGTGCCCAGCCGCAGGGTGCTGGTCCGCTCCGCGATCGCGGCGAGCACGACCGGCGGTGCGGAGTAGATGTACTCGATGCCGTGGTGCTCACCCATGTTGATGCCGTTGAATCCGACGCCCTCAGCGATGTGCGCCATCTCGGGGAACATCTGGTAGCGACGGGCGTTGGTGCTGCGTTCGCCGGTGACGGGGTCGGTGACGAGATCCCCTAGCGACATCAGGTTGAACTTCATGGGTGCCTCACTTCTGTGTGAATGGAGGCGGGGCCGGCGCCTCCGGATTCTTCAAACCTAACAGTCTTAGATTAAGTGGTCAACAGACCGCCGCCAGCGGGTTACCGAGTGGTCGCATCAGCCAGTCGGTCGGCGAGGTCGCGCCTGATCCCGTCGAGGATCTCGGCGTTGTGCTCGCCCAGCACCGGAGCGCCGCGAGAGATCCGGCCCGGGGTGCCGGACAGCTTGGGAACCACCCCCTGCATGGGCACGGTCTCGCCGTCCAACGCAGGCGTGGCGACATCGACCACCATGTCGCGCGCCTGGTAGTGCGGATCGGCGAGGATGTCGGGCGCGGTGTAGATCCGACCCGCGGGGACGCCGGCACGCTCGAGCAGCACCAACAGCTCCTCGACAGTGCGGGGCGCGGTCCACTCCGCGATGGCCGCGTCCAGCTCGAGCTGGGCGTCGCCACGCTGGACGTGCGTCCGATAGGGACCGTCGAGGGCCACCCAGTCGGGGCGGTGCATCAGCTCTGCGAGCCGGGCGAAGACGTTGTCCTTGTTGGCACCCATCACGATCCAGCGCCCGTCCTTGGTCGGATAGACGCTGGAGGGAGCGACACCGGGCAGCAGGGGCCCCGCCGGCTCCCGCACCGCACCGAGCTTGGCGAACTCCGGCACAATGCCCTCCATGTACATCCACATCGCCTCGTAGAGGGCGACGTCGATGACCTGGCCGCGCGGCCGGTCGGGCCGCAGTTGTCCCGAGAGCAGGGCAAGCAACGCCCCGATGAAGCCCTGGGTGCCGGCCAGCGCGTCGCCGATCGAGATGCCGACGCGGACAGGTGCCCGACCGAGCTCTCCCGACAGGTGACGGAAACCGCTCATCGCTTCTGCGATCGAGCCGAAGCCAGCCACGTCCCGCATCGGTCCGGTCTGCCCGTACCCGGTGATCCGCACCATGATCAGCTCCGGATTCACCGTTGTGAGGTCATCGGGGCCGATGCCCCAGCGCTCCATCGTGCCCGGCCGGAAGTTCTCGATCACGACGTCCGCGGTGCGCGCCAGCTCGCAGAACGCGGCCTGGTCCTCGGGGGTCCGCAGATCCATGGTGACCGACTTCTTGCCCCGGCCGATGACCGGCCAGTACAGCCCGACGCCCTTGTACATCCCGCCCCAGGACCTCATCGCGTCCCCGTCGGCAGGCTCGACCTTGATGACCTCGGCGCCGTGGTCGGCGAAGA
This sequence comes from Nocardioides sp. BGMRC 2183, assembly GCA_008123405.1. GTDB lineage: Bacteria > Actinomycetota > Actinomycetes > Propionibacteriales > Nocardioidaceae > Nocardioides. Next base: position 392,138 of record VSSA01000002.1, on the reverse strand, counting down.
GGTGACCGCAGAACGGCCCGCTGATGATGTGGCCGACCTCCAGGACACGAAGCCCCTCGAGCGCGGCCGGGCTCACCGGCCGAAGCCGTTCTGGATCATCCATCCGTCGATGTGGTCGATGGCGGACTGGAGGTGCTTCTTCTGTCCGCTGTAGTAGTGGTTCGCGCCTGCGATCACGCTGTACTGCTTCTGCGCGGTCGGCAGCGCCTCGAAGATGGCCTTCGGGTGGGCCGGCGGGCAGGCGTCGTCGCGCGAGTTCTCGAGGATGAGCACCGGTTTGGTGATCCGGGCCGCGGCATCCACCGCGTCGACCTGGGCAGTCTCGAAGGACCACTGCGAGAGCCAGCTGCGCGTGGTGGTGTAGCGCCCGAGCGCGGACGGTCCGTCGTTCACCAGCCGCGGGTCGCCGAGATAGGACCCGATGGCGCGTTCGTTGGGGTCGACCGCCAGGTCCAGCCACCGTGGGTCCGCCATCGTGCCCTGGACGATGAAGCAGTGCTCCTCGTTCTCCCGACCGGCGGCGGCCTTGAGGTCCGCGAGCCGCTCCTGCGCGTAGGCGGTGATCCGGGCGCTGCGGGCCCGCTGCGCGGCGCGGTAGGTCGCGACGAACTCCGCCGAGTAGGGCGGTTGCTCCGGGTTGTCGGGCGAGTAGAGGTTCAGTCCGGGATCACGCACGTCCGGCGTGGCCTCGTCGAGGATCGAGGCATCAAGGAAGTCGGTAAGCAGGTGGTGCCGGCTGCGGTGGGCCGCCAGGATCAGCACCCCGTCAGCGGGCGTCAGCGCAGTGTCCGCCAGCGGCGTGTACTCACCCGCCCCGGTCTGGGTGATGACCGGCTTCTCCGCTTCGCCCTGGTAGCCCATCATCAGCGAGCCACCGCCACTCCAGCCGGCCAGGATGATCTTCTTGTAGCCCAGGCGCTCGCGGGCGTCCTTGACCACGGCACCCAGGTCGAGGAGCACGTTCTCCATGATCAGCGCGGCATCACCGTTGCCATACCGGGTGTCGCTGGCGACTACGTGGTAGCCGGCCCGCGCCAGCCCGGAGAACATCGGTAGATAGCCCGGTGAGCCGATCGGGTGCATCGCCACCACGCATGTGTCGGAGTCCTGCTCCCCACGCAGCAGCTGGGCGTGGAGCACAACCGAGTCGCCGATGGTTCCGTAGACGTCCTTCCGGGTCGCGCTGTCGCGCTGGACGATCAGGTACGGCGTACGGGTGTACTTGACGGGGGCGTCGGCAGACATCTGTGACCTCTCGTTCCTCCGGGGTCCCGCGCTGTAACGGCGGGCACCCATTAACCATACAGCGTTTGGAATATGCTCACCACCGCCAATCCGAACGATGGTAGGTTTCAGTTCCGCTGACTCAGACCATCGACACAGGAGGAGCCGTGCCCGGTCCACTGGAAGGGGTGAAGGTGCTCGAGTTCGGGGGTCTCGGGCCCAGCGCGTACGCGACGATGCTGCTCGCCGACATGGGCGCGGAGGTGGTCCGGATCGACAGACCCGCCGCCGATGCGCACGGCACCGAGGCGATGGACCCCGCGCTCGACTTCCTCAACCGCGGGAAGCGATCGATCGCGATCGACCTCAAACGTCAGGGGGCATCCGACGTCGTCCTCTCGCTGGCCTCAGCGAGCCACATCGTCACCGAGGGCTACCGCCCGGGCGTCGCCGAGCGCCTCGGCATCGGACCCGATGCCTGCCTGGCCCGCAACCCCGCACTGGTCTATGCCCGGATGACCGGGTGGGGCCAGGACGGGCCGCTCGCACCGATGGCCGGCCACGACATCAACTACATCGCGGTCACCGGCGCCCTGCACGCCATCGGCGCCGCCGACGGCCCGCCGGTGCCGCCGGTGAACTTCGTCGGCGACTGGGGCGGCGGTGGCATGTACCTGGTGGCCGGTGTCCTGGCGGCCCTGCGCGAGGCGGAACACTCCGGAAGCGGCCAGGTCGTCGACGTCGCCATCGTCGACGGGGTTCTGCACATGCTCTCCAGCCTGCACAGCCTGCTCGCCCAGGGCCTGTGGGTCGACCAACGCGGCGCCAATGCGCTGGACGGCGCCGCGCCGTACTACGGCGTCTACGAGACCGCCGACGGCCAGCACATGGCGGTGGGCGCCGGAGAGGTGAAGTTCTATGCTCGCCTCGTCCAGGCGATGGGCGTGGACCTGCCGGTGGAGCGCCAGTACGACCGACAGCACTGGCCGGCTGCACGCGACGTACTCGCCGATGCCTTTCGCGCCCGCACTCGCGCCGAGTGGACCGACTTCTTCGCTGACATCGACTGCTGCGTGACGCCCGTGCTCAGCCTGAATGAAGCCGTCGAGCACCCCCAGGTCGCGGCGCGGGCCTCGGTCGTCGCCATCGACGGTCAGCTCCGCTCCGGCCTCGCTCCGCGGTTCTCGCACAGCCAGGCCGTGGATCCTGCGGCACCTCCGGTCCCCGGGCAGCACAGCACCGAGGTGCTCGGCGCCGCCGGGCTCGACGCCGACGCGCTCCTCGCCGCCGGCGTCGTGGTCCAACGCTGACCCTCCAACGCCGAACAGCCGGCCCCAGCGTGACGCCGGGGCCAGCCGTTCGGCGTGGGTGGAGGGCCGTCAGTCGTTCTTGCTGAGGTAGCCGCGCCGCTCGCCGGAGACGAAGGTCTCCCGGGCGTCGCGGGCGTCGCCGCGCATGTTGAGCTCGAGCGTGTGCGCCGTCTCCTGGCGGTAGAGCGCCTCGATGTCGCGGCGTGCACTCCCGTTGATCGAGCGCTTGGCAGCCCGCAACACGGTGGGCGGCTTGCTCGCCATCACGCTCGCGAGACGCCGGGCCTCGGACAGCACGACCGCTTCGTCGGCGACCGCCACCACCGTTCCGTAGGTCGCCAGCTCCCGGGCGAGCACCGGCTCGCAGGTGAACATCGCCTGTCGGAGCCTCTTGTCGGGCATCAACCCCATCGCCTGAACGGCACCGCCGGTCGCACCGTTGTCGACCTCGGCCAGCACGAACCGGCAGCCCGCGTCGGCGACGACGACATCGCAGGCGCCCGCCACCAACACGCCCAGCCCGATGCAGTAGCGATGGACCGCCGCGATGACCGGGACCGCACAGTCGTGGATGCCGACGGTCAGGTTACGAGATCCGGTCACCTGACCGAGGATCCCGGTGAACCCCTCGAGTCGCTGGACCTCCTTGACGTCGCCGCCACCGATGAACCCGCGGCCCTCGCCTCGTATCAGCACGGCCCGGATGTCCGGACGCTCCTCGATCTCCGCCACCGCCCGGGCGAGCTCGGCCAGATCGGCGATGCCCACCGCGTTGACCGGTGGCGCGTCGATCACGATCTCCAGGACACCGGTGGCGCTGAGGCTCTGACGGATCGCCATCAACGCCCACGTTCGTCGACGGTGAGCGAGGGCACCTTGGGGTGCGGCATCGGGTGGGCGAGCGGGGGCGCGGTGTCCGGGGCCTCGGCCAGGCAGGTCTCCACCGCTCGAGCGTAGGCGGCGACCTGACGGTCCTCGAGGTCGTAGTCGAACTTCCCGGTGTACATCGGGTAGGCGTCGGCGGTCGGCGGGTTCTCGCGCAGCCAGTCCACCGTCTCCTGCAGCGCCTCCCGTGCCGTGATCACGTCCCGATGTCCAAGCTGCGTGCGGATCTTGGAGGAGTCCACCATCATGTGCGGCCGGCTGGCGGGGGCGAGGAACTCGTTCATCGCGGAGGGGGCGATCAGGGACGGGATCCCGATGAAGTCCAGCTCGCCGCCGCACAGCTCGGCGACGGTCTCGGCCCACTGGCGCATCGTGAACTGGTCGTCGTCGGCGACGTTGTACGACTCGCCGTTCGCGGTGTCGGGTTGGTCGACGATGGCGAGGATGGCGGCGGCCGCGTTCTGCGCAGCGGCGCGGAAGATCAGCCAGAGGCCGTCGTCGGGAAGGATCATGAAGGGGCGGCCGTCCTGGATCCGCTTCAGCACCGCCCACTCCCAGGGCACGATGTTGCGCGGTCCGTAGATCTGCGGGTAGCGGACGTAGGAGGCTCGGTACGCACCGGCTGAGGCCCTCTCCATCACCGACCGCTCGGCGTTGAGGATCTGCATCGCGAACTTGGCCGGCACCTCGGCCGTGTCCGCCATGGGGCTGTCCTCGCGGGCGTTGACCTTCATCCCCCAGGGCCGCGAGCCCTGCGGCTCCACGAATCCGCGATAGACGGGGACTCCACCGACACACACCAGCTGGCCGGTGCGCCCGGCGAAGAACTCACCAGTGACCTTCATCCGACCGTAGGTCGCGACGACCGCGTCGTACTCGCTGTCGCCCAGGGCTTCAGTCAGGGTCTCGGGGAAGTGCGGGTCCGCGTGGATGTGGCGGACGTCGGGAAGCCCCGGGGGCTCATGGGCGCCACGGTGCAACATGCTCACGTCGTGACCGCGATCGACCAGACCCTGCAGGACGTGCGGGCCGGTCGGACCGGTGCCACCGATCACGAGAGTCTTCGGAGCGTTCATCGTTCAGTCCTCGATTCCACGGCTGATCGCGGGGGCCAGGCCCTCACTGAATGCTGATTGACCACCATCGACGGGGATGACCGCGCCGGTGATGAAGCTGGACAGGTCGGAAGCAAGGAAGACCACGGCGTTGCCGAGCTCCTCGGGCCGTCCCAACCGGTTGGTCAGGTGGGACCGCTCGACCTCGCGAACCCGTTCCCGGGGGATGCCACCACGTAGGGCGGGCGTATCGAAGACCCCCGGCACGATCGCGTTGCACCGGATCCCCTGGGCCCCGTAATGCACCGCGACCGTGCGCGTGAGGCCGACAATCCCCGCCTTCGCGGTGTTGTAGCTCATCCGCCAGGTCGCGCCGGTGACGCCCCGCGTCGACGACATGTTGATGATGCTGCCCGCGCCGACCTCGAGCATCCCCGGCAGCACATGCTTGCAGCCGAGAGCGGAGCCGGTCAGCGTGACGGACAGGCTCGCGTTCCACGCGTCGAGGTCGAGATGGAGCGGGTCCCGATCCCGGTCCATGACCGGGCCGATGGTGAGGGCGGCATTGTTGTGCAGCGCAGTGACAGGTGCGCCGAACTCCGCCCGGGCAGCCGCCACCACCTCTGCCCAGGCGCCCTCGTCGGCGATGTCGTGCACCCTCGCCACGGCGGTCCCGCCCGTCTCACGGATCGATGTGGCGGTGCCCTCTGCGGTGTCGCCGTTGAGATCGGTCACCAGCACCCGGGCCCCGGCCGCGGCCAGGGCGTGCGCAGAGGCTCGGCCCAGTCCCGACCCAGCGCCCGTGACCAGCGCGATCCGTCCGTCCAGTGTTCCCATCGGTTCTCCCGTGTTCTGCGACCGGCGCGCCGCCCCCGAAGGGCCGCGGCCTATCGGTTCTCGTGGTCGTACTTGTAGGCGGTGAGCACGGCCGCATCCTCGCCGTCGTGGAAGCGGCGGACCAGGTCCGCCATGTCCACACTGTGACCGACCGGGTGACGCGCGAACGCCGGAGAGGCCAGGAACGCCGTCGCCTCCTCGTTCGTCGCGAACCGGTCGATCTGGAGCTCTGCCTGGTTGCCGTCCGGATCGCTGTAGTACGCCGAGAGCGTCGGCCCGTGGTTCACCACCCATGATGGGGTGACTCCGCCGGCGCGGAGCCTCTCGTAGGTAGCGACGAGGTCGTCGAGGGAGGCATAGGTGAATGCGATGTGGTCGAGACCGGCCCGCTGCGCCACCGGTTCGCCGAGCCCGGGGGGTTGCACGACGGCGATGCGATGGTGCTCCTCGTCGAAGGTGAGGAACGCGATGAAGTCGTTGCGGAAGACGACGTCGGCCTGGAGCAGATCACGCCACCACTCGATCATCGCGGCGAACCGTCCGGTTCGTAGCACCACGTGCGCGAGACGGTCCGGACGTGGGCCCGAGCCGGCTCCCGGTCTCTGGGAGGCGGCGGCCTCCCGCTCACGCGTCGTGCTCATCGACTCAGCTGACCTCCGAGACGAGCTGGGCATCCAGCTCGTCCTCGTCCTCCGAAGACCCGCTGCCGAGGTAGGCCTCCAGCACCCGGGGGTCGTTGCGCACCTCGGTCGGTGTGCCGTTCATCAGCACGGCGCCACCGGTCAGCACGGTCACCTCGTCGCAGGCCGCCAGGACCATGTCGACGTTGTGTTCGACCAGCAGAATCCCCATGCCCCACTCCTGCGCCAGCTTGCGCAGCAGTCCGGCGAGGTCCTGGGCCTCGGCGTCACTGAGACCGGCGGCCGGCTCGTCGAGGCAGAGCACCGAAGGCGTGCTCGCGACCGCACGGGCGATCGCGGCCAGACGACGATGACCCATCGACAGCTGCCCCGGTTTGAGGTCCAACTCGTCGATCAGCTCGAACTCCTGCGCAGCGGCGATCGCGGCGCCGTTGAGTCGGATCTTGCCGGGCACGACGAAGTCGGTGGCGTACTTGGCCGGGTGCCAGGACTCGCTGGCGATCGCCAGGTTCTCCCGCAACGTGAGGTCCTCGAAGAGCTCCAGCGACTGGAAGGACCGGCCCAGGCCGGCCGCCAGGCGGCCCTGCGGGTTCCTCCGCGTGAGGCTGGTGCCCCCGAGGTCGATCCGACCCTCGCAGCGGACGAAGCCCGTCACCGCGTCGATGATCGTGGTCTTGCCGGCTCCGTTGGGTCCGATCAGGCCGTGCACGGTGCCCGGCTCCACGGTGAAGGTCGCGTTGTCCACCGCGACGACATTGCCGAAACGCACCCGCACACCGTCGACGACCAGGCGCCTGGCGGGCACTGGCTCCGGGGCGACCCGGTCGACCAGCTCAGCCTCGTCGGCGGCCCGCCTCGGCTTCGGCTTGCGGAAGCGGTGAGCGAGGCCCTTCGCCAGGTCCACGTTCATCTGCCACAGGCCGGACGGGTTCTGCACCAGGATCACCAACAGCATCAGTCCGCTGATCAGCGGCAGCCAGGACTCGATCGACTCGATGTTGTGGAACAGCTCGGACCCGACGCCGGAGGGCATCAGGCTGCCGCCCAGGACGCCACCGCCGACGTATCCGACACCGCCGACGACGGTCATCGCGACCACGCTGATGGAGTTGAAGGTGTCGAAGTTGATCGTGACCACGCTGAAGCTGCGGAACGTCAGCACCACACCCGCGATGGCCGCGATCCCGGCGGCCGCGCCGAAGGCGAACAGCTTGGCCGAGAAGACGCTCACGCCGAGGGATGCGGCGGCGCGCTCGTTGCTGCGCACTGCCAGGAGGCGCCGGCCCGCGGCTCCGCGCCGCAGGTTCAGCACGGCGATCGCGACCAGGAAGAGGAGCGTGAGCGCCATGACGCCGTATCTGTCAGGGGCGAGCAGGCCACTGACGTCGATGCCGAAGAGGGTGATCGGCGGGATGACGATGCCGCTGGTCCCACCGGAGTAGTCGGTGTTGTTCAGCACGATGTTGAAGATCACCACTGCCAGGCCCAGCGTCACGATCGCGAGGTTGATCCCGCGGGTGCGGAGCGCGGGCAGCGCGACCAGCACACCGACCATGGCGGTGACGACCACGGCACCCACCAGCGCCAGCAAGAACGGCCACTCCCGATCAGCCGCCAGGCGGGCGGCGACCAGTGCGCCGAAGCCCGCCAGGACGTACTGGGCAAGTGAGAGCTGACCGGCGTACCCGGTCACCAGCACGATCGAGACACAGAGGATGGCGAAGCCGATGGTCACCGTGAAGGCGTTGGTCCAGGCGATGTCGAAGACCGAGGTGAAGAGCCACGCCATCACGCCGAAGCCGACGATGGCCGGGATCCAGCGGACGCGACCCGAGCCGACATCGGCCATCCGGTCCAGAACGTGGCTGCGCAGCGGGATGCCCCGGCCGCGCAGGACCATGACGATGACCACGATGATGAACGGCACGCTCGCCGACCATCCGGGTGCGGTCACGTACCGTGCCATCAACGCCTCGACCACGCCGAGGCCGAGGGCGCCGACGAACACGATCGGGAAGGAGCTGAAGTTCGCGATCAGTCCCACGGCCAGGGCTGGGATCACCAGCATGGCCAGCACCTGCGGCTGCAGGTAGGTGATCGGGGCGATCAACGCGCCGGCAAGCGCGGCGACGCCCGCGCCGATCGCCCAGTTGGCGATCGCGATCCGCTCCGGGGAGTGTCCGAGGCTCGCAGCGACGAGCTCGTTCTCGGCGACCGCACTGGTGGCCCGGCCGAAGGTGGTGCGTCGGTAGACCCACCACAGGACGACGGTCGAGAGCGCGCCGAGGAAAAACAGGATCATCCGGTCCGCGCCGATGTAGACGTCGGAGGCGACCCGGATGCTGTTGGTCGGCAGCAGGCTCGGCGCGGACTTGAGGTCGCTGCCATAGATCAGCACCGCCGCCGAGACCAGCACCATCAGAACCGCCAACGTGGAGATCACCCGCAACAGTGCCGACGACTCTTTCATCGGACGCAGCACTAGGACCTGGACCAGGGTGCCGAGCGCCGCACCGATCAGGACGGCGAAGATCAGGCCGACCCAGCGAGGCAGTTCGAACTCGACAACTGCGTGGTAGTAGGCGTAGCCGCCGACCATCACGAACCCGCCCTGAGCGAAATTGAGGATGCCAGACCCGCGGTAGACCAGCACCAGCCCTTGGGCGATCAGGGCGTAGAGAGCGCCAGCCCCCAGTCCGATGAGGATGTAGCGAAGGATGTCCATGAGGAGATCTCCAGGAGGTGTCGAGCCCCGGTCGGGCAGTCGGCAGAGATTCGGGGAGGTCGATCAGGCGACGACGGCAGAGGTGGCGGAGTCGTCGTGATCGGCGAGGTAGAGGCGCTGGATCACGTCCAGGCCACCGTCGGAGGTCCCTTGGGCAACGACCTCGCCGCGCCTCATCAGGTACCAGCGGTCGGAGACCTCGAGAGCACGTCGCGCCTGCTGTTCGACCAGGATCACGCCGATATCGAGGGTGGTGGCGACATCGCGCAGCGCTGCGAACAGACGATCGACGACGATCGGGGCGAGACCCAGAGAAAGCTCGTCTGCGAGCAGGACCTTGGGCCGACGGGCAACAGCCCGGGCGAGGGTGAGCATCTGCTGCTCGCCGCCGGAGAGCAGTCCCGCACGCCGGTCGAGGAGCTCGGCAAGCTCGGGGAAGAGTTCGACGGCGGGCTCGATGCCACCGCTACCCAGCAGCAGGTTGTCGCGCACCGACATCGACATGATCACCGAGCGCTCCTCCGGCACGAAGCCGAGCCCGGCGCGCGCGCGGCGGTGCAGCGGGCCAGCGATCGGAGCGCCGAACCAGCTGATCTCCCCCGCGATCGGCGAGAGCTCGCCGGCAAGCGTGAGGAGAGTGGTCGACTTGCCCGCGCCGTTGGGCCCGAGCAACGCGACGATCTCTCCCGGGTGGACGGTGATCTCGAGGTCACGGACGACCGCAAGATCGCCGTAGCCGGCGACCAGCCCGTGCGCGCTCAACGCCGCGGTCCGTGTCTCAGGTGATGCAGCAGTCATGAGGGTCCTCCGCGGATCTGTCGGCTCTCGGCTGTGACGCCGAGCACACTGAAGTGTAACGCTGTTTGGTTATTCGTCCAGCCCCAACTTAGAGACTCGGGCACCGGGCCCGCGACATGCGCCGCGAAACGCGCGGCTCCCGCGCAAACGGCACGGGCGGGCTGCCGAAACGGCAAGGTTGCCAACGACCTTCGGCTGTGATTAACGTAACAGCGTTAGATTAGTTCACTGAAAGGTCTCCCATGACGCGACGCATCACAACCGGCTTGGTCGCCGGCGTTCTCTCCCTCCCCCTGGCGGCCTGTGGTGGTGGTGACGGCGAGGCATCGGACGGACCGGTCAAGATCATGTCGATCGGCTCGTTCGAGAGCTCGGTCTTCTCCACCCCGCAGGTTGCCTCGGCGCTGCAAGCCCGGATCAGCGCCATGAACGCCGACGGCGGCATCGATGGCCGGAAAATCGAGCTCACCATCTGCAACGACAAGTTCGATCCCAACGAAGCGACCGCCTGCGCCCAGCGCGCCGTGACGGAGGGGTACGTCGCGGTGGTCGGCGGCGCTTCCCCCTTCTCACCCCAGTTCCTCCCGGTCCTGGAGAAGGGCGAGATTCCTCTGGTCGCGGGCAGCGCAAGCTCCGGGGCCCCCGAGCTCCAAAGTCCGATCTCCTTCCCCATTAATGCGGGCGCCCCCGGGATGTCACTCGGCAACGGCCGGATCGCGGCGGCCGCCGGCAACAACACAGTGGTCGTTGCCTCGGACAACGAGGGATCGCAGACCGGGGCCGACCTCACCATCGAAGGCGCCGAGGCCGCCGGAGCCGAGATGACCAAGGTGACCATGAAACTGGGAGCGCCCGACGTGTCCGCCACGGTCGCCAGCGTGCTAGATCTGGAACCCGACGCCGTGGCGCTCCAGGTCGTCACCGAGGACGCGCTCAAGGTGGTAAAAGGCCTTCGGCAAGCCGGTTACGTCGGGCCCGTCTCCGGGCCTGGTTCCCTCTTCCCGCCCGCCAGCCTCGAAGCGCTCGGCGATTTCGCCGAAGGTGTCCAGATGACGAGCAGGACTGTGCCGAGCACAGCCACGGACATCCCCCAGGTGCAGCAGTTCCTCGACGAGATGGAGGCCGAGGATCCCGACGCGCAGCCCGACGACCTCGCCCTCAACGCGTGGACCGGGATGCTCCTGTTGGGCGAGGTGATGCAGGGCCACGACATCACCGACGGCGCCTCGGTGATCGACTCGCTCACGGACGTCGACGAGCCCATCGAGCTGGGCACCGTCCCGGACTACGCCGGCATCCCGGACACCCCGGACGCCGAGGAGTATCCGCGGGTGCCCGAGTTCGCCACGGTCGCCAGCGTGGTCGAGGACGGTCAGGTCCGTCTCGACGGCGACTTCTTCAACCCGCTCGACGGCTGAGGCGATGAGCGACGCGTCCGGCGACCGTCCGGTCCTGGTGACGGGCGGCGCCAGCGGCATCGGCGCCGCGACGTGCCGACTGTTGGCAACTCACGGCCATCCGGTCGTGGTGGCCGACGTCCACGACGGCGCCGGACGCGCGGTCGCCGCGGAGGTGAATGGACTCTTCGTCCACCTCGACGTCGGAGACCCTGAGGACTGGTCCACCGTTCTCCGAGTCGCCACCGATCGGTTCGGACGCCTCTACGGCCTCGTCTCGGCCGCAGGGGTCAAGAGCGAGTACCTGATCGACTCCCCCGAGGACGAAGAACTCTTCGCCCGCACCGCGCGGGTAAACCAGTTCGGGGTGCTGCTCGGCGTGCAAGTCGTGGGCCAGCACCTCCGCGCCGGGGGCGAGGGCTCGATCGTCAACATCGCCTCAGCGGCGGCGATGCCCCCGGCGCAGAGCCCAGACCTCGCCTATGTCAGCACCAAGTGGGGCGTGCGCGGCATCAGCAGGACCGCAGCGAAGGCGCTGGCGCCGTACGGCGTCCGCGTCAACACCGTGCTCCCCGGCCTGATCAACACGCCGATGATCGCCGGTGTCGCTGCCGGCGATCCGGAACGGGTGGCACAGATCAGCGCCGCGATCCCGCTGGGTCGGGTGGGCGAACCCGACGAGGTCGCCTGCGCGGCGTACTTCTTCGTCTCCGATCAGAGCAGCTATGCGACGGGCGCCGAGCTCGTGGTGGACGGGGGCACGCTGGCATGAACGACGACGCGAACATCCTGATCTGGCACGCGCCCACGGGACCGGAGCTGCGCGGAGAGCTGTACCCCGGCGACGGACCAGTCGTCGTGCTGTTGCATGGCGGGTTCCAGAACCGCAGCACGTGGCGCTCGGCGGTGCCCGAGCTGCGGGCGGCCGGGTACGCCGTCATCACCTACGACTTGCGCGGGCACGGCGCCAGCGGGCACTCGGCCGACGGCAGCTACGCGGTGGCCGACCACGGTAGTGACCTCCGGGCTCTGCTGGAGTCCTTGGACCGGCCCGCTGCCGTGATCGGTGCCTCACTCGGCGGCGGCGCCGCCCTGAGCGTCGCCGGACACCACGATCCGGCAGTCCGCGCCAGGGTCGCCGCCCTGGTGCTCGTCGACGTCGTTCCGCGGCTGGAGTCCCACGGTCGTGGACGGGTGCGCGCGTTCGCGACCGACCACGCGGACGGCTTCGCGAGCCTCGAGGAAGCGGCTGGACGGGTCGCCGCCTATGTCGGCGGCACGCCACGCGTCACCCGTGGGCTGACGCAGAGCCTGGTCCGCGGCGACGACGGGCGCTATCGATGGCACTGGGATCCCGCGATGGTCAGCGACGGCTTCGAAGCCTACGACGAGCAGCTCGTCGTCGATCAGCTCGCCGCTGCCAGCCGCCTCGAAATGCCGACGCTCCTGCTCCGCGGTGGCGACAGCGACGTCACGAGCCCCGAGGCGGTCGCCGAGTTCCGCGGCGTTGTCCCGCACGCCGAGTTCCTCGAGCTGCCCGGGGTGGGCCACATGGTCTCGGCGATGCCGAACCATCCCTACCTCGCGGCGACCATGGAGTTCCTCGACCGACTCGATCTTCCAGCGGCCCACAGCGCGCGGCGCTGATCCACGCGCTTCTTCGTCCGGCCCTGGTCAGCCCTTGGCGAAGTGGGCGGCGCTGCCCCCCACTGCGTCGCCGAGCAGACGGCGCAGGATCAGGGTGCTGCCGGTCTCGATGCCGGCGCCCGGTGTGGCCGGCAACCACCCTGCGTCGATCGACACCCGGGCCACCCGCATGACGTTGATGGCGCTCTGGGTCGCCAGTGCGACGTCGTAGTACGACAGGTCGTCGAGCCTCCGCCCGGTCAGCGCGCGGTAGTGATCGAGCTGCTCCTCCGCGGTCGGGAATCCGTCGGGACGCGGCACGCCGATCCCCTCGGTGAAGTAGCGGTCGGCGAACAACCAGTGCGCGACGTCGTGAGCCGGGCTCGCCACACACGCGAGCTCCCAGTCGAGTAGCGCGGTCACTCCAGTCCCTTCCGGCTCGAACAGCAGGTTCCCGAACCGGGAGTCGCCCCAGTTCAACACCGACTCACCCTCGTCGGCAGGCCGGTTGCCACGGAGCCAGCGTAGACCGCGCTCGACGTGGGGGTGAGCGGCCCCGAGCTCGGTGGCCGCGTAGTCGTAGTAGGCCTCGTAGAAGTCGAGGCGGATGTCGAGGGCCGAGCGATGCTCGGTCGGAGACGCCAGGTCGGGCACGCGGAGCGGCCGAGGATCGACGGCGTGCACAGCGGCCATCGCCTCGATCGCGGCTTCGTGGACGCGACGGCGCCTCTCGGGCGCTAGGTCGACGATCCACCCCGCCTCGGTGTAGGGCGGGCTGTCCGCCGGTGGACGGCCGGTCACCCGCTCCATGAGGAAGTACGGCGTACCGTCACCGTCCTCGGCGCGCAGCAGGATCTCCGGCACCGGCACCGCTGACCTTGCAAGTCCGCGCATCAGATCGGCCTGCAGGTCGAGGGTCGGAACGTGGAGGAACGTCGGGCCTGCGGGCGGGGTGCGGAGAACCAGCTCCCGTTCAACCTCGATCGCGCCGCGAGTGCGCCATCGCGCACGGAACACCCACGTCCCGTTGGAGAAGCCGCCGCTGCTGGGCGTGAGCACTCGGTCGACGACCGGGTCAGACGCGTGCGGGTCGGTCGCCTCCAACCATGCCCGCACGGCGGCCAGCGGGCGTTCCTTCTCATCGGGACCTGCGTCGTTGCCCACGAATCCTCCTCGGTCCTCGGATGCCCGCGAATGCCGAACGGGCCGGCGATCGACATCAGGTCGGCCACCGGCCCGCACCGCTAGCGAAGCTAGTGGTCAGCCCTCCAGCGGGTCGAAGAAGTCACCGTCCGGGACGATGATCCCGTCCTCGACAGTGCTCGGCTGCACCTCGAAGACGGCCACCCGCGGATAGTCCTCGTGCGGCACACCGCCCGACAGACCGGGGTAGTCGGGGTAGATGCCGCCCAAATCGATCGGCTCGTCGATGTCGGCCAGTGCGTCGATGGCGGACTGCCCGTCGGTGATCTCCTGGCCCTCGAAGACCGCAGCGGTCAGCCGGACCGACAGCCAGCCATTGAGACTGATGTCGTCGATCGGAGCCTCGGCATCGATCTCGTGCACCTCGTCGTTGAACTGCTGGACCATCTCGTTCTCGGTGTAGGACGAAGGCAGGCCGCGCCCGGCCAGAACAATCCCCTCGGCCTTGTCGCCGAGCGCCTCGATCGAGGCCGGGTTCACGATCGACGCCGGCCCGGTGATCGGCCCGGTGAATCCATTCTCGCGCAGCGCCCCGACGATCCGGGTCGCGGTGTCACCGGATGCGGTGATCACCACGCCGTCCGGGTCCTCGTCCAGCACCTTGAGCGCCGTGGGGTTGAAGTCTGCAGCCGCGGCCGGCGCGGTCACCTGGCTCATCGTGCCGCCGGCTCCCTCGATCCCCAGCTTGGCGATGTCGACGCTGGCCAAGCTCGAGCCGACATCCATCGGCACGACCACCACGTTCGGACCACCCCGCTCGACGGCGAGGCGACCGGCACCGATCACGAACGCACTCGAGCCGGCGTTGATCGGATAGAAGGCGGACTCCTCGCTCTCCGCGATGCCGTCACCGCCACCGGGGCCGATGAACGGGATCTTGGCAGCCTCGAGCACGGGCGCGATCGCGGCCGTGTGCGGCGTCATGCCGCCGACGACCGCGACGACGCCCTCACTGACCGCCCGCTGGGCGCAGGCGGTCGCCTCGTTCGGATCGAACTTGTCGTTGCAGAAGCTGATCTCCAGGTCACGTCCATCGATGCCGCCTTCGGCGTTCACCGCGTCGACGGAGGCCTGGATGGCTGTCTCCAGCTGCGGGATCGAGTAGGTCGAGCTCTCGAAGGAAGCGATGGACATGATCTTGATGGGGCCGTCGGCGTCACCACCCGAGTTGTCGTTGCCACAGGCGACGAGCGGGAAGGCCAGGGCGATAAGCGGAACGAGCCTCAACGTTCGGCGCATAGCGAACTCCTTAATCTAACGGCGTTGGGTGACTGGACTTTACAGTGATACCCATCACCCCTACAAGGCTCAGCGCCGACGAATTCGGGACGGGACAACCTCGGAGTGCTTGGTTATCCGGCCGGCGCTTCCTACGGGGCGCTGTCGAGCGTGCGGCGTACACCATCGGCGATCTCCGCCTTGCCGACGACCCACTCGCGCTCCAGCGCGGGCGCATACGGCGCCGGGGTGAAGGGAGCCGCCACCCGGACCACCGGGGCATCGAGTGTCCAGAACCCTTCGTCGACCGCTCGCGCCGCGATCTCGGCCCCGATGCCGAAATCCGCGACGGCCTCGTGGGCGACGACGAGACGATTGGTCTTGGCCAACGAGCCGAGCACGGTCTCCCAGTCGATCGGCGCCACCGTGCGAAGGTCGATGACCTCGATCGAGATGCCCTCTGCTGCGAGTTCCTCAGCGACAGCCAGGCTCTCGCGCGCCATCCGCGAGACCGCCACGATGGTCAGATCGGTGCCCTCGCGCAGCACGGCGGCCTTGCCGATCGGCACCAGGTGGTCCTCAGGGAACCCGGGGCCGGACTTCTCGTAGAGGAGTCGGTGCTCGATCACGACGACCGGCCCGTCGGACCGGATGGCGCTGCGCAGCAACCCGTAGGCGTCGGCCGGGGTCGACGGCATCACCACCTGCAGGCCGGGGATGTGCGCCAGCATCGCCTCGATGCTCTGCGAGTGCTGGGCACCCGACGACCTACCCGCACCGAACTGTGTGCGGATGGTGAGTGGGACCTCGACCTTGCCGCCGGTCATGTAGCGCAGCTTGGCCGCCTGGTTCATGATCTGGTCGAGGCAGACGCCGAGGAAGTCGGCGTACATGATCTCCATGACCGGCCGCATGCCGGCCATCGCGGCCCCGACACCGGCACCGATGATCGCCGACTCCGCGATCGGCGTGTCCCGGACCCGGTCCGGAAACTCCGCCGCAAGTCCACGGGTGAGACCGAAGACGTTGCCGCCCTCACCGACGTCGATGCCGGCCACGAAGACCGACGGGTCGGTCGCGAGCTCGTACCGCAGCGCGGCCTTCACCGCGCGGCTATAACGAGTCGGCTCCAGCGCCTGTTCGCCGGTCGGTAGGGGCTTCTCCACGACCGCTCGCGGGGATGCGCCGACGTAGTCGAACAACGCCCCGCGCGAGGGCTCGGGCCCTGCGAGGGCTGCCTCGACCGCGGAGTCGACCTCGGCGTCGACCCCGTCACGCACGGCCGCGATCCGGGCCGGTGCCCAGCCCTCGGCCTCCAGCCGTCGCTCGGCCAGCAGGATCGGGTCGCGCTCGGCCCAGGCGTCGGCAAGCACCTGGTCGCGGTACTTCAGCTGATCTCCTTCGTAGTGGCCGCGCGACCGGAAGGTCACCGCCTCGACGAACGCCGGCCCGCTGCCGTTGCGGACGTCCGCCACGATCCGGTCCATCGCGTCCGCCATCGCGACCACGTCGTTGCCGTCGATGCGGTGGAAGGTCATCCCGTACGCCGCGGCCCGAGCCTCCATCAGCTCGGGCCGCTTCATGTGCGTGCCGGTGAACTCAGAGAACTGATTGTTCTCGCACAGCATCACCAGGGGCAGCCGCCAGTCCCCCGCGAGTGTGGCGCCCTCGTGGAAGGCGCCGGTGCTGGTGGCGCCATCCCCAAAGAACGAGACCGCGACCTTCCCGTCACCGCGGAGCAGCGCGGCGGTGGCAGCACCTGCGGCGATCGGCACACCGGCGCCCACGATGCCGTTGGCGCCGAAGATGCCCAGGCCGGGATCCGCGATGTGCATGGACCCACCGCGGCCGTGGTTCGTGCCGGTCTCCCGGCCGAACAGCTCGGCGAACGCGCCGGTGACGTCCAGACCCTTGGCCAGGACATGGCCGTGACCGCGGTGTGTCGAGGTGATCACGTCGTCGGGCCGGAGCGCGGCGGCGGCGCCGACCGGCACCGCTTCCTGGCCGATCGAGAGGTGGACGAATCCGCGGATCACGCCGTCGCGATAGAGCACAGACGCCCGCTCTTCGAACTTCCGAATCCGCAACATCTCGCGGTGGAGGTGGGCAAGGTCCGTCCGATCGCTCAGGACGGTGCTCGGGTGCTGCTGGAGATCGGTCATCGTGGCCCCTCTCGTCGGTAGCCGAGTGTCGGTTCGGCCCCTTCATTAAACAATCATTGATTGGTATTCGGAAGGCCGCCCAACCGCCGGACGCGACAACGCCCCGATCCACGACATCGGGAGGCGCACCAAGGCCGCGATTCGGTGAGTGCCGGCTCAGCCCCGATTCACGGAACGCGCTGATCCGCGAGCTTGCGGAGCAGATCGCGCAGGGTCTGCTGCTCACTGCTCGTGAGCACGCCGAACCAAGCCCGGTCACGCTCGGCCTGGGCATGCAGACCGGCCCGCAACCGGGCGCTGCCTTCCTCTGTCAGCCGCACCAACACCTGGCGCCGGTCCGTCTCGCTGCGATCACGCGCGACAAGTCCGTCACGTTCGAGGGTGTTAAGCAGACTGGAGATGGTCGCCCGCGACGACCCCGCCAGCCGCCCCAGCTGGCGCGACTCCATCGGCCCCGCCGCCCAGAGCAGGTTCATGATCCGGAAGCCGGCCCAGCTCCACCCCAAAGGCCGCTGAACCGACTCGGAGTCCTGACTGAGGCGGTTGTAGAACCGGGTGAGATTGACGACCAGATCGGTTCGATCGGCCGCGTCGGGGGCGACGATCCCCTCGGCCAGCAGGCGGTCGTGCAGCACCTCGCCCAGGTCGCGCTCGTCAGGCATCCGGCAAGGATAGGCCCCGACGGCGCCGGGAGCAGCACCACTGCTTCGCGTGCCCCGCGTCACTCCACGACGATGGCCTGCTCGGGACAGGCCGACGCCGCGTTCCGGGAGTCGACCTCCCCCTGGTCGTCCAGGTCCCCATCGACGAGAAGCTGCGCATAGCCCTCGGCATCCAGGTCGAACACCTCCGGCGCCATCATCGCGCACTGACCGTGTCCCACGCAGGCACTGGAGTCGATCCGGACTCTGCTCATCAATCTTCCCTCCGTCGCGGTTGGCCCACCTCCAGGGTGGCCGTCACCACATTAATCTAATATCGTATGGTTATGAACCGCGCGCTCGTCATCGGTGGCACCGGTCCGACAGGTCCGCATCTGCTCCAGGGGTTGCTGGACCGTGGCTACGAGGTGACAGTTCTCCACCGGGGCGTCCACGAGCCACCGGACCTGCCCGACGTCGAGCACCTGCACGCAGACCCGCACTTCCGCGAGACCCTCGACAAGGCGACCGCCAGTCGCGAGTGGGACGTCGTGTTCGGTCTCTACGGACGGTTGCGGACCATCGCGCAGACCTTCTCGGGACGATGCGCCCAATTCGTGGGCGTCGGGGGGGTCCCCGTCTACCGCGGATTCCTGGACCCCGCCGACAGCCGTCCGTACGGAATGCCGGTCCTGGCTCGCGAGGACGCCCAGCTCGCGGACGCCTACCAGCCGGTCTCGCCGTTTGCCGCCAAGATCGTGGCTGCCGAGCGCGAGGTGTTCCGGGTGGGGGCCGCTGGCGGCTTCGGCGCGACAATGGTGCGCTACTCCCAGATCTACGGCCCGCGGAACATCGTCCCGTGGGAGTGGTCGGTGATGAAGCGGATCGCCGACGAACGCCGCCGGATGATCCTGCCCGACAACGGCCTCTGGATCATCACCCGCTGCGCGGCCCGCAACGCGGCCGAGGTGTTGCTGAAGGTCCTGGACTCACCCGCCATCGCGGCGGGGCAGGCCTTCAACGTGGCCGATGACGACCAACACACCACCCGGCAGTGGGCGGAGCGGATCGCGATGCTCCTCGGGGCGGAGATGGAGTTCATCGGCATGCCCAGCGAGCTTGCCCCATCGGCGATGGGCGAGCTCCTCGCGCCGACTGCCGCGCCCCATGTGCTGGTGGACGCGTCGAAGGCCAAGCGGCTGCTGGGCTATCAGGAGGTCATCGACGCCGACACCGCGCTGGCGGAGACGGTCGACTGGCTGCACGCCAACCCGCCCACGGCGGCGACGTACCCGGCCTACAACGCCCGCTTCGACTACGACCACGAGGACCGGCTGCTGGCAGCGTGGCGCGACGCCTGCGCCGCCGTCCGCGCCGTTGCTCCCGACGAGCCGTTGGCGACGGCCCATGCCATGCCCCACCCGAAGATCCCCTCCCTCACCGTCGACGAACGAGGCCGCTGATGTCCACCAGGACCGATGACCACCACGACGCCCATCGGATCGAGTTTGACAACACCGACCCGAACCTGGCGCCGCATCTCTTCGAGACCCTGCGCTCGATCCAGCGGGAGACCCCGGTGGCGTGGACCGATGCTGTCGGCGGCTACTGGGCCCTGACCAAGTACGACGACATCACCAGTGCCGCGAACGACTGGGAGACCTTCACCGTCGAGAAGGGGCACAACATCCCTGCTCCGGCGATGGCGGTGCGGTCGATCCCCGCCGAGCTGGACCCACCGGTGCACACTGCGTGGCGCAAACATGTGATGCCGCACTTCACCCCGCGCCGGCTCGCAGCCTGGCGGCCTCAGATCGAGGCGATCGTCGCGGACGCGTTCGCCGACCTGGTACATACCGGGTCCGCCGATCTGGTCCGGCAGGTCGCCTGGCGGGTGCCGACGTCGGTGATCTCGGCGATCCTCGGCTTCGCGCAGCAATGGGAGTACGTCTCGGAGATCACCGAGGAGTGGATGGTCGCCAACAGCGACCGCTCCGACCCGGAGCGCGCGAAACGCGCGGCGGCCGCCGTCGAGCAGGTGGTGATGGACGAGCTGGAGCAACGGATCGGCCGGCCCGGGGACGACATCCTCGGCGAGATCGTCAACGGTCGGATCGACGGGCGCCCGATCCCGCTCGACCAGCTGCGCGGCCTCACCAACGCGTTGATCATCGCCGGGCACAGCACGACCGTGGACGGTATCGTCAACACGCTGCACCGGGTGCTCAGCGAGCCCGGGCTGTTCGACCGCCTCAAGGCGGATCGGGCTCTGCTGCCCGCGGTCATCGACGAGTCGCTGCGCCTCGCGCCACCGGCCTGGAACATGGGCCGGACAGCCCGGGCAGAGGTCGAGGTGCGCGGCGTCCGAATCCGACCGGAGGAGAAGGTGATGCTGACCTTCGGCGCCGGGAACTTCGACCCCGACCGGTTCGAGGATCCCGAGCGGTTCGACCCCGGGCGGGACGGCGTCCACCGGCACCTGACGTTCGGCTACGGCCGCCACCGCTGCATCGGCGAGGCCCTGGCCAAGCTGGAGATCCAGATCGCCGTCGAGCACGTGATTGACCACCTCCCCGACCTGGAGGTCGCCGGGGAGCCGGAGCCGCGGACCGGGTTCAGCACCTACGGCCTACGGTCCCTGAACGTACAACGGTCCGGGGCCACCGCAGCCGAGCAACAGGGATCGGTCAGCCCGGCGTGATGTCGGTGGCCACGATGCGCCGGGGCACGAACGTGACCTTGCTGCGGGTCTGTCCCGGCGCGTCGAGGTCGTGGAAGTCGTGGCCGTAGCGAGTCCCTGCGAAGGCCGCGAACCGGAAGTCGGGGTCCGGCTCGAGACGAGCCTCGGCCCGCACCTCGAGCGTCCGGTACTTGTTCTCCGGGTCGATGAGGAACAGCGTCGCGGCGGGGTTCCGGCGCAGGTTGCGCGCCTTCTGGCGCACATCGTTGAGCGAGATCTGGAACATCCCGCTGGCCTCGTCGAAGTGGAAGGCGATCGCGGTCACTTGGATCGAGTCGTCGGGCATCACGGTGGCCAGGCTTGCCGTCAACAGCCGGGTGAGATCGCGATGGCTCTCCGGAACCACGGGCAGGTTGGTTGTCGGTGTCGGGCCTGTGCTCATGTGTCGTCTCCTCGAGGAAATCCCCCGGCCCTGGAGACCAGGGACGGTACGGCCTTGCCCAGCCGCTCGCCGATGAACTCCGCGGCGGTCACCAGGGCGGGGAGCCCGAGTCCACTGTCGATGCCCGAGCGGTCGAGCAGATAGACGAGGTCCTCGGTCGCGATGTTGCCGGTGGCGCGGGGCGCGAAGGGGCAGCCCCCGATGCCGCCGATGCTGGCGTCGAGCACACCGACGCCGGCATCGACGGCGACGATCGCGTTGGCATAGCCGGTGTTGCGAGTGTTGTGAAAGTGAGCGCGCAGCCGTGCGTCGCTCACCGTCCGGATGCCCGTGACCAGGTCACGCACCTGGCGCGGGACTCCGACCCCGATCGTGTCCGCGATCGCGATCTCTCCCGCCCCGGCGGCACTGGCACGCCGGGCCAGGTCGATCACGACATCGGTCGCCACCTCCCCCTCGAAAGGACAGCCAAATGCGGTGGCGATGGTGACCGAGGCCGGCACTCCTGCGGCGACCGCCTCGCCCAGCACCTCCTCGACCATGACGGCGAGCTCCTCGGTGCCGGCGTTCTGGTTGCGCCGGTTGAAGGACTCGCTCGCCGCGATCACCAGGTTGATCTCGTCGACACCGGACGCCACGGCTCGGTCGAACCCGCGTCGGTTGAGGACGAGTCCGACGTAGGTCACGTCTGCCCGGTCCGGGACCAGCGCCATGACCTTCTCGGCGTCAGCCATCTGGGGCACCGCGTCCGGGCGTACGAACGAGACCGCCTCCATCCGCCGTACGCCCGCGGCTATGGCGAGCTCGATGAAACGCACCTTGTCCTCCGCGGAGAGGATGGTTGCCTCGTTCTGCAGCCCATCGCGTGGGCCGACCTCGACCACCTCGCAGCGCTGCACACCGTCGTTCATATCCCGACCTCCACGAGGCGTTGAGCCAGTTCTTCGATGCGGCTTCCGGCCACGTACCCCTCGCGCACAGCGGTCTTGTACGACCGCGGGAGGACCGCGTCGCCGACGTACTCCACCGGGACCCCCAGGTCATCGAGCCAGCCCGGCCGATTCGGCGTCGGCCGGGTGACCATGACGACCAGACCCGCCGGTACGGCGTGGGTGACGTGGCCGAGCAGGTCCTCGACCAGGACCTCGTCGCGACCCACCACCGCCACCATCGACAAAGGGTGCACGATCAGGCGGCCCGTGGGACGCAGCCGGGCGAGCGCGAGGCTCGGGCGCCCGGTCGCCTCGATCGGATAGCCGAGGGAGGGGAGCGACGTCACGAAGTGGACCGTGCTGCCGCCGACGATCAGCAACTCGGCAATGGCGATCGCCGGATAGTCGCCCAGCTCGTCGACGACCACGACACTGTCGGGGAAGTCCCGCATCTCCAGTGCCTCCGCCGCCGCCACGACGTGCGGCAGCTCGCCACCTGGCACGCTCACGCCGGGGCGGGCGACCTGGCGCGCACCGCGCCGCGGCGTGGATCCGGTGGCCGCGATCACCACGTCCGGGTGGGTGCCCTGTACCTCGGCCCGATCTGCGAATACTCCCAGCCGCAGCTCCACACCGAGTCGCGCGATCTCGCGCCCGGTCCAGGCGATGGCCTGCGCGGTGCCTCCCGCGTTCGGGATCCGCTCGGAGGCCCGCCGTGCCAGCCCACCGATCCGTGTCGACGCTTCCAGGAGCGTGACGTCATGCCCGGCCACAGCCGCAGCCCGCGCGGCCTCGAGTCCAGCCGGTCCGGCACCGACCACGGTGACCCGACGGCGCCGCCGGGCGGGCTCCGGAAGATCCTCGGTTCCACCGCCCCGCGGCAGCGCCGGGTTGACCGCGCACCGGATCGCCCCCTGAGTGATGATCGCGCGCACACATTCGTTGCAGCCGATGCACGGACGCACCCGATCGGCCTGCCCCGCGGTCGTCTTGCGGACGATCTCCGGGTCGGCGATGTGCGCGCGGGTCATCCCGATGAGGTCCGCGGCACCGGACACGATCGCGGCATCTGCCTCGGCGAGAGTGCGGTAGCGACCGGTCACCAACGTCGGGACGCTCAGCCCCCGTGAGGGCAGCTCGTTCCACTCCAGCTCGTAGCCGGCCGGACGCTCCATGCCGCCGGTCATCAACGGGAACGACTCCGGCGTCCGCCCCCCGAGCGAGAACCCGACGTAGTCGATCAGGCCGCGGTCGGCCAGCGCTCGCCCGACATCGAGCAGGCCCTGCGGGTCGAGGCCTCCCGGACCGACGTCCGCACTGAGTCGGATCCCGAGCACGAAACCGGTTCGGGTCGCCTCGCGTATCTGCTCAAGGATCTCGGCGACGAAGCGCAGCCGGTTCTCTGTTGAGCCGCCGTACTCGTCCGTGCGCCGGTTGTAGAGCGGGGAGAGAAAGTGGTTGACCAGGTAGTGATGCGCCCCGTGCACCTCGCACCCGTCGAGACCGGCATCGGAGAAGACCCGCGCGGCGTGCACGAAGGCGTCCTGGATCTCGGTGATCTCAGCGCGCGACATCGCCCGCGCCGGCGCGCCGTAGATGCCGTCGTTGTCGGACGGCGACAGTGCAGGACGACCCTCGGGCAGCGGGGGTGAGGCCGCGCCACCATGGTTGGCCTGCCCGAAGACGACCGCGCCTTCCGCGTGCACGGCGTCAGCCAGGCGCTCGAGACCCGGGACCACGTCCTCCCGATAGAGTTGAAAGGACGCGGGCCGATAGGTCTCGTGGACGGCCCCGGCCTCGGTGATGATCAGACCGACTCCTCCGCGCGCCCGGGCGACGAGGTAGTCGACAAGGGTGTCGCCGACCAGGCCCTGTTCGGCGTACCCGGTCATGTGCGCGGTCGTGACCACCCGGTTGCGGAGTGTGGCCGAGCCGAGGCGCAGCGGGGCAAGGACCGATTCGAGCACCATGGATGCCCGCGCGCTCAGACCGAGCTGCCGCCGGAGTAGCGCACCCAGGTCGCCCGGGTCCAGCCCTCCTCGAAGCGCTCAGCGGCCAGGGAGCCCTCGGTGATCGCCGGCTCCAGGGTGCGCGGACCGAGGGCGTCACCGACCGGGTAGAGGCCGGGGATCGTCTCCAGCTCGGCAGCCAGGTCGGCGTTCGGCACGGCCCCGGACATGAACACCACGGTCCCGACGTCGACGACCTGCAGCCGGTGTGGCGCGGCCAGCGGGGCAATCGTCGCCTTGCCTGACTCCAGGGCGTGCACCAGAGAGCGGGTGTGCAGTTCGTAGTTGCCCTTGAACAGTTCCTCTGCGTGGGGCGCCGCGGCGTAGTCGTAGGCCACCGGGATGTTGGCCGCGAGGTGAGAGAAGCGGGTCACATGGTGGACCTGGTGTCCGGCCCGGACCAGCAGCTCGGCGACGTCGATCGACTCGTAGTGGCCGATCTCGTCGACCAGCAGCACCGGACCGGTGATCTCCGCGCCGTCGATGACGTCCCAGCCGGTGAGCACCTCAGCCGTGTCGAAGCCGGTCGGGGCGCGGCCGGGACGCCAGGCCTGGAAGCCGTCGCGCCTGGGTGTCGCGCCGGTTGCGAGCACGACGGCGTCGGCGCCGACGGCATCCACCTCCGTCCTGGTCCGGAGGTCCGAGCCGAACGCGATCTCGACGCCCAGACGCGCCAACTCACGCTCGTAGTAGGGAAGTAGGTCGGCGACCTCGGAGCGGGACGGGGAGCGCTTGATCAGGTTGAGCTGGCCGCCGAGACGGTCGGTCTTCTCGTGCAGGACCACCCGGTGGCCAGCGAGGGCACAGGACCGGGCGGCCTCCATGCCGGCTGGGCCGCCACCGATCACCAGGACGGTACGACGACGCGGGCTGATCTGGATGGTCTCGTCCCCGCGGCTGCCCTCATGGCCACACGCCGGATTGACGACGCATCCCATCAGGCCGCGGCTGGTCAGACCGCCGGCGCATGCCTGGTCGCAGGAGATGCACGGACGGATCTCGGCTGCACGCCCCTCCTGGGTCTTGCGGACGATCTCTGGTTCGGCGATCAGAGCACGGACCATCGAGACCATGTCGGCATCACCGTCGCGCAGGATCTGCTCGGCGTCGTGCATGGTCAGGACGCGGCCAGTCACCATGGTCGGCAGCGTCGACTGGCGGGTGATCGAGCCCGTGGCCTGCGTGACCATGTAGTTGTGCGGCTCCCGGGTGATCCCGATCAGCTTGGAACGCCGGTAGTGACTGCCGTAGGAGACATTCATGTAGTCGACCAGGCCAGCGTCCTCCAGCCATCCCATCACCGTCACGATGTCCTCGGCGGTGGTCAGGTTGTCCGCACCGTCGGGCGAGAGGCGGACGCCGACCACGAACTCCTCGCCCACGGTCTCGCGCACCGCTTGCAGCGCCTCGATCAGAAGACGCGCCCGGTTCTCGAGGGGACCGCCGTAGTCGTCCGTGCGGAGGTTTGTGCCGGGGGCGAGGAACGAGCTGAATAGGTAGCTGTGACCGCCGTGAAGCTCCACGCCGTCGAGGCCGGCCTGCTTGACCCGGCCGGCGGCGGCCGCGAACCCGGCCACGACCTCGTCGATCATCGTCTTGGTCATCGGTCGCGGGACGATGCCGAGCACCGGGTCGGTGACGGCCGAGGCGGCCCAGGGGGCCGATCCGTCGTGGGCATAGAGCGTCGGGCCGCCATGCATCAGCTGCTGGAAGAACCTCATGCCTTCGGCCTGGACCGAGGAAGCCAGGTCGGCGAGCCCGTCGATGATGGCATCGGTGGTGAGGTCGAGGAAGCCCGGGGCGCTCCAGTGCACCTGCCCACCCTCGCCGAAGCTCAGCGCCACCCCGCCGCGGGCGCGTGCCAGGTGATACTGCTTGAGGGTGTCGGTGACCGTCCCCCGGGCGAAGCCGGTGCCGTGCGCCGAGCGCACGATCCGGTTGCGCAGCGTGACGTTCTTGATGGTCAGAGGCCGCCAGACCAGCTCGAGGTCCTGATCGGCTCTGTCCTGGATGTCCACGCTCACGGGTGGTTCCTCCTCTTTCGACCTGTCGTTCGTGCGACCGGCTCAGACGAGCTGGTCGCGCAGCACGTTCTTCTGGATCTTGCCGGTGACGTTGCGGGGAAAGTCGTCGACGACGATCACCCGGGTCGGCACCTTGTACTTGGCCAGGCGGGAGGCGACGTGCGCCAGCACGTCCGGTCCGTCCACCTGCTCCCCGGCGGCCGGTACGACGACCGCATAGCCGACCTCGCCCCACTTCTCATCGGGTACGCCGATCACGGCCGCGTCCTGGACCGACGGGTGGCTGACGATGACCCGCTCGACCTCCGCACAGAAGACGTTCTCGCCGCCGGACTTGTACATGTCCTTGAAGCGACCGCGCAGAGCGACGTAGCCGTCCTCGTCGATCGAGATCGCGTCACCGCACTTGAACCAACCGGCCTTGGAGTCCGGGTCGGTGTCGGGCTCGCGCCGCCAGTAGCCGACCGAGATCGAGGGGCCTCGAACCCAGGCCTCCCCGATCTCACCCGGCGCGACGTCCTCGTTCGTGAGCGGGTCCACGACCCGGATCTGGACGTGCCGGACCGGGAACCCGACCGTGTGCGCCTTGGCAGCCCGGGAGGCCTTCGGCATCAGCGTCACGCTCGGCCCCATCTCGGTCGCGCCCCACCCCGCCTGCAGCTCCAGCCCGTGCTCACTGAACCAGGCGCCGACGTCGGCGGGGATCGCGCCACCGCCGACCTGACCGGCGCGTACATGGGAGAAGTCCGCGTCGTTCGGCGAGTTCTCCATGATCATCCGCCACATCACGGGCGCACCACTGAGATTCGTGACGCCCTCAGCAGCGTCGGAGAGGAGCTGGGCGACCGTCGCAGGGTCGAAACGTCGCAGGATGCTGACCCGTCCCCCGGACATCAGGGTCGGGATGGTGAGCGCGTTGAGGCCAGCCGCGTGGAAGAGGGGCAGCTGGCTGAGGTAGCGCGCCGGCGGCGCACCGATGCCCATCTCGTGCACGACGTTGAGGGTGTGCCAGGCCAGCCCGCCGAGGGTGACGAGAGCGCCCTTCGGCAGGCCCGTCGTACCCGAGGTGTAGAGCATCTGCGCTACCTGGTCGTCCCGGTAGTGACCGTCGTAATCGATCGGGTCAGCGGCAGCGACCAGGGCGTCGAGGTCGCGCTCGGCGGTGCCGTCGGACCACGAGGCGCGGGGCAGACCGGCCTGCTCAGCGAGCGTGGTCGCCGTGCTCGCCCAGGCCCCGTCGTGCACGACGATGCTCGGCTCGGCGTCCTTGGCGAGGATCTCGATCTCAGCCGTGGTGAGTCGCCAGTTGAACGGCACATACATGGCACGGAGGCGGATGCAGGCGAACTGGACGGCGAGCACCCGCCAGTCGTCCTCGGCGACCAACCCGACGCGGTCACCCGCACCGACCCCGAGGTCGCGCAGAACGGTGGCCAGCCGACCGACATGACCTTCGAACTGGGTCCAGGTCAGCTGTTCACCGTTGTCGAGATTCTCGACAGCGATTTCGCTGCCGAACCGCTGGGCGTTGAAGGCGACCCAGTCCGTGAGGTGCGTGACCACGTGTGCTCCTTGGTCTCGGGGATCGAGGAAGGCGGCCGTCATCTGTGTCCCAGGTCACGCCTGGCCAGAAACCTAACAGCATGTGGTTATCGGGTCAATGGCTGCCTACCCCCTGGTCAGATGACCCGATTCTCCTCTGCCACCAGGCACGCGACGACGGAGACGACGAGCCGCTCACGCGTCGCGACGAGCCGCTCGGCCAACACAGCGGCGGCCGCCGGCTCCTCGAACCACAGCTCCAGCAGCGCATCGAACCGACACCCGTCGGCACCACCCGGCGCCAGGCCCGGGTCCCGGCCCAGAGCCCGACTCCAGGCGGAACCGGACGGACCGGCACCGCCACCGGCGGCGAGTTGACGAGCCAGGGCGCGCCCGGCATCGGCGCCGTCGGTCGCACCGGCGCGGACGAAGACCAGCACCGTCCGTCGCATGGCGACCGGGTCAGCAGGCGGGTCGACCCAGTCGTCGACGAGCAGGACCGCGGCCATCGCGGCGCGATCGACGAACTCGGCCTCGTCAGCGACCGCTCGCGACCGGTAGCCCTCGTCTGCGCGCATCTGCTCCAAAGCTTCCAGGTCCGCGAATCCGGCGAAGGCGGCGCCGTCGTACCTCCAGGCTGCCGGCGTGCCGGCAGCCTGGAGGTCAGGATGAGCATGCGCCTGGACGTAGCTGGTCATCCCGGCCAACCGCGACGCGATCGCAGCGTGCTCCTCACGCCAGTGGCGGGAGAACTCGTCCCAGTGGAGGTCGGGGCGTCGTCGTACCGGTGCGACCGAACGGATCAGCCCGGTGGGTGCGTTCGGACGGGCAAGCGCAGCAGTCATGGCGACACAGTGACGTGCATCACTAATAATCGTCAAGCCTTTGACATTTACCTCTCCTGGTGCCACCGTGGAGGACATCGCAACGACACCACCGTCGCGATCGATCCGGCCGAAGCGGCCGGACCCCGAACGTCGCCACCTGAGGAGGGGCCGTGATTCACCACCTCGCCATCACGCCGAAGGACTTCGACGTGTCGCACAAGTTCTATACCGAGGTCATGGGCTTCGAGCTCGTCAAGATCGTCAAGCGCCAGGCCATGGGCGGATCCAAGGCGGGCTGGACCAAGCACGTCTTCTACGAGACCGCCGAGGGCTCCGGCTCCTACTTCGTGCTGTGGGACCTCCACCTCAACGGCGTCGAGACGCCCGACGACTGGGACCCGTCCATCTCCGAGGGCCTCGGCCTGCCGTGGTGGATCAACCACATCGCCTTCGAGGTCAAGGACCTCGACGAGCTCGAGGAGAAGAAGCAGCACTGGCTCGCGAACGGCCAGAAGGTCAGCGAGGTCGTCCACGAGTTCATCACCTCGATCTACACCAAGGACCCCGACGGCAACATGGTCGAGTTCACGACCAACACCCGTCCGCTCACCGAGGCCGACAAGGAGGAGGCGCTGGAGCTGCTCGCGAACGACGAACCGGCCACCGACCCGGACTACCCGGGCGTCATCTACCTCCCTGACGGCCGGATCATCGAGGCCCCGTCCTCGGAGTGACCCCCAACAAATCGAGATCCGCCGCCGGCCCGCTCGATCGAGCGGGCCGGACCCTCACCGTCAGCCCCACGGGGCCTCACCACTGAAAGGCAGTGCCCCATGGGCTGGTCGATGTACACCGCACGGTTCGGCGCAACCAAGCCGGGCTTCCTCCCTGCCGTCGCGGACCCGGACGCGGTGACCGAGTCGGTCCGTAGCGGACTGGACTGGATGTATCCCGAGGTCGAGATCACCGCGGACACCGCGACGGTCCGGCTCTCCATGAACGCTCCGTCCGCAGAGGCCGCGCTCGCTCATCTGCGCGGCAGCTACAAGTCAGCGCTCTACACCGCCGGCGTATGGCAGGTCGGCAACTGGCCGCTGCACCTCCTCAGCGTCGAGTCCGGCCTTCCCCAGGAGGTGCAGTCGACGCTCGACCTGGACTCCGACGCTGGACTGCACCTGGTCGGCTGACGGGATCCGTCGACCGTGTCGCCCGCCCCTGGACGCGGACGCCGCGACGACCGGGGGCTACCGGCCCTAGGACTTCCGGCGCCGCGACGCCTTCCGGGTCTCCTTGAGCTGGACCGCACCTTCGATGATCGA
The DNA here is from genome assembly GCA_008123405.1 of Nocardioides sp. BGMRC 2183. Taxonomy (GTDB): domain Bacteria; phylum Actinomycetota; class Actinomycetes; order Propionibacteriales; family Nocardioidaceae; genus Nocardioides. Next base: position 362,641 of record VSSA01000002.1, on the reverse strand, counting down.
GATCATCGAGTTGGCCATCACCTCGAACAGCTCCGCCGAGGACATCCCTCTGCCCTTCAGTGCCGCGTCGAGCATCGGGGTCGGCGACTCATCGCCGTCCTCGCCGTCACGGTCACTCGTGGTGCCCACCTCTTGGAGGGCACTGCTGATGGCCAGGAGCTCGAGGCTTTCCATCAGCGGGATAACCATCGAGAGCGGAACGCCCTCCTCCTGCAAGCGGACGACGCTCGACTCCACCTCCTCGCGACCGATGCCGAGCGGGGCCCTTCGGAGCATGATCGGGATGAGCTCGGGGTGGGAGACCAGGGCCTCCCGGGTCCGGTAGGCGTTCAGCGGAAGCCAGACCCGCCAGCTCTCCCCCTCGGTGCGTGGGGTAGCGACGTCGGCGAGCGCCAGGTGCGTGACGCCGATCAGGATCTCTTCCTTGTTGCGAAAGTGGTGGTAGAGCGAGGCGCCGTTCACGTTCAACGCCTCACCGAGGCGCCGGATGCTCAGCGCGCCGAGTCCCTCGGTGTCGGCGATCTCGAGGGCGGCCTCCAGCGCCTTGCGGCGCGAGATCAGCGGGACCTTGGGTCGGGCCATCGCGAGCGTTCCTTCCTCCGAACAGCGGGGTGTCGTCGGCGTACCTTATTCGATCAGCGTTGGATGTCGACCGTCGGGCGCAGGCTTCGTCCACTCTCACACCAGGAGGAGCGATGACCGCGGCCGACACTCCGACGACTCCGGCAGCCACCGGAGGACCTCGCGCCACCAAGGTTCTCATCATCGTCGCGACTCTGATGGCGCTGGCACCGTTCAGCATGGACATGTATCTCCCGGCACTTCCGGAGATGACCACCGACCTCGCTACGACGCCTTCGCACATCCAGCTCTCGCTGACCGGCATGCTGGTCGGTCTCGCCTTCGGCCAGCTCCTCATCGGACCTTTGGCCGACGTCGTTGGTCGCCGAACGCCGGTCCTGGTCGGCCTCTGCTGCCATGTCGCGGCGTCTCTGTTGTGCTACGCAGCCGCCGACGCGACGACCTTGGCACTGCTTCGGCTCGGCCAGGGACTTTCCTGCGCGGCGGTCACCGTGGTGTCGATGGCCACCGTGCGGGATCTGTTCGCCGGCGGTGACTACGCCCGCGTCATGTCCCGGATGTTCCTGGTGATCGGCATCGCCCCGGTCGTCGCGCCCGCCGTCGGCGGCGTCGTCGTCGCGCAGACGGACTGGCCCGATGTCTTCCTGGTGCTCGCCGCACTCGGCGCCGCGCTCCTGGTGCTGGCCCTGCTCGCGTTCCCCGAGACCTTGCCACCCGAGCGGCGGGCGCCAGCCGGCGCTGCGGCGACCCGCGCGTCCTACCGAGCTCTGATCGCCGATCGCAGCTACCTGCGGCTCATCCTCGTTGGCGGCCTGATGTTCAGCACGCTGTTCTGCTACGTCAGCGGCGCGGCGTTCATCTTCCAAGGCCGCTTCGGACTCTCCGAGCAGCAGTCCGGTCTCCTGTTCGCGGCCAACGCCGTGGGGTTGATCGTCGTGGCGCAGATCAACCCGATCCTGATTCGCGCTTACGGCCCCGCACGGGTCCTCACCGGCGCAGCCTCGATCGGAGCGCTCAGTGCCTGCTCGTTGCTGGTCCTGCTGGTTGTCGACGCGCCCATCGGATGGGTGGTCGCCGCGCTGGCGATCTCGGTCGCGGGCTACGGCATGAGCATGCCCAACAGCCAGGCCCTCGCCCTGGCTCGGCAGGGCCATCGCGCGGGCACAGCGGCAGCGCTGATGGGCTTCACCCAGTTCGTGATCGGGAGCGTCGTGGCACCCCTGGTCGGACTCGGGGGCGCCGACGGAGTGGCGATGGCGGTCGTGATGTTGGGTGCCACGCTGACCGCCGCCACCGTGATGTGGGTGGCGGTCCGCCGCGATGAGGCCACGATGGCCGTGCGCTGACGGCCGGCGACATCACGTCGCTGCTATTTACGTTCCGAATCAATCATTGTTAAGTTATCGCGCATGTCATCAGCTGCCCAGGACCCACGCCCTCTGGTCGTCGGCATCGGCGGCACCACGCGTCCCGCATCGAGCTCGGAGACCGGACTGCGCGCCGCCCTGACCGCGGCCGAGGCCGCCGGAGCACGCACGCTCTGCCTCACGGCCCACGACATCGCACTGCCGTTCTACGAACCGCACGGCCCGCGCACCCGCGAGGCCCTCCGCCTAGTCGAGACACTGCGCGCGGCAGATGGCGTGATCGTCGCCAGCCCCGGCTACCACGGGGCGATCTCGGGGTTGGTCAAGAACGCGCTGGACTACGCCGAGGACCTGTCCGGCGACGCGCGGGCCTACCTGGACGGCGTCCCGGTCGGCTGCATCGCGGTCGCCTACGGCAACCAGGCGGCGGTCGCGGTGCTCGACCAGCTCCGTACGGTCGCGCATGCTCTGCGCGGCTTCCCGACGCCGTACGGTGCCGCGGTCGTGGCGCGCAGCGCCACCTTCCACGACGGTCGGTGCGCGGACCCCGACGTCCTGGCCCAGTTCGCGATGGTCGGCACCCAGGTCGCGGGGTTCGCCACCCGGAACCACGCCCACGCGACATTCGAGCCGGTCGCGTGAACACCCCAGCGGGTTCTCCGTGACCGCTGCGGCGTTCCGGGCCGGTGAGCGGTCCGTCGGTCTGTGGGCCGGACAGTTCCGGATAGAGCCGGCCCCGGTGGCCGAGGCGGCCGCGCACGTGGAGCAGCTCGGCTTCAGCGCCCTCTGGTATCCCGGCGGTCTGCGGAACGCCTTCGCCCCGGCCGCAGTGCTGCTCAGCGCGACCCGCACGCTCACCGTCGCGACCGGAATCGTCAGCATCTGGGCGACGACCCCGTCCGAGTCCGCCGCGGGATGGGCCAGCCTGGAGGAACGTCACCCCGGTCGCTTCGTGTTGGGGTTGGGCGTGAGCCACGGTCCAGCGGTGGAGCGCGCCGGACTCGGCCATTACGCCCACCCGCTGCAGCGGATGCGCGACTACCTCGACACCCTGGACAACGACGACACGGCACCACCCAGCACCGCCCGGTTGATCGGTGCGCTCGGCCCCAAGATGCTGCGGTTGGCCGCGGAGCGCACACTCGGCACCCACCCGTATCTGGTGACTCCCGACCAGACGGCCGGGCTCCGCGAGAAGATCGGTCCCGATGCCCGCGTCCTGCCGGAGCAGGGCGTGGTGCTGGAGGCCGACCCGACCCGAGCGCGGGCTCTCGCGCGGGAGGCGTTGGCGCCGTACCTGGAGCTGCCGAACTACGTGAACAGCTGGCTGCGTGCCGGCTTCACCGGCGACGACGTCGCCGACGGCGGCAGCGACCGACTCGTCGACGCAGTGGTCGCCTGGGGCACCGACGAGCAGATCGCGTCGCGGGTGCGAGCGCACCACGACGCCGGCGCCGACCACGTCTGCCTCCAGGTGCTGGGCGCCGGGGAAGGTGCGATCCCGGTCTCCGCGTGGCGCCGCCTCGCCCAGGCGCTCAACCTCTCCTGATCAGCGGTTCCGGTACGCTCCCGGCCGCTTCTCCAGGAAGGCCGCGACCGACTCCCGGTGATCCTCGGTGTAGGCCGCGGCCACCTGAGTGCGGTTCTCCAGATCCAGGCCGGCCGCCTGGCTGGCGATCTCCAGCTCGGACCACATGACCTGCTTGGTCATCCGGACTCCGAACGGCGTGTGAGTCGCGATCGCTCTTGCCGTCTCGAGTGCCGCGTCCATCAGCTGATCCCGCGGAGCGACCCGGGAGACGAGCCCGATCCGATCAGCCTCGGCAGCCTCCACGAACCGGCCGGTGAGCATGATCTCGAAGGCACGGCTCGCCCCGATTAGTCTCGGCAGCGCCCAGCTGACGCCCACGTCACAGGCCGAGAGCCCGATCTTGACGAAGGCCGCGTTGAACCGGGCGTCATCACTGCAGATCCGGATGTCGCTAGCGAGCGCCAGTGCGAAGCCGCCCCCCGCGGCGGCACCTTGGACGGCCGCGATCACCGGCATCCGCAGGGACCGCATCCGCGTGACCAGCGTCGCGATGTGCTCCTGGACCGACATCCAATCCGGGACGGCGCGCGACCCGTCGCCACCGGGCGGGGTGCCGTGGCCGTGCAGGTCCGCGCCGGCGCAGAAGTGCTTGCCGGCACCGGTGAGCACCACCACCCGCAAGTCGGCGCGGGGAGCGAGCTCGCCCAGGACGTCGTGCAGGTCCTGCACCAGCACGGCTTCCAGGGTGTTGAACCGCTCGGGCTCGTCGAGGCGGACCTCGACGATGCCCTCGCCCAGGTCGTGGACGGAGACCGACGCACGCGTCGCAGGCAGGCTCATGCCGGGAGCTCCCTGCTCTCGAGCGAGGAGAACTCGTCGCCGCCCAGCAGCGCACCGCCGTCGACGGTCAGCACCTGGCCGGTGATCCACGAGCCCGTGTCGCCGAGGAGGAACTCCGCTGCGGTGGCGATGTCCTCGGGTTGGCCGAAGCGCGGCACCGGCCAGTCGCCGTACACCTTGGCGCCGTGCGCCACCAGCGGCGCGGCAAAGGCGGTCTCGACGACGCCGGGGGCGATCCCGTTGACGCGGATCCGGGGTCCGAGCTCGACAGCCATCTGCGCGGTCAGGTAGTCGAGTGCGGCCTTGCTCATCCCGTAGACGCCCGACGGGCTTCCGGGTGTCTGCCCGAGGTTGGAGGAGATCATCAGCACCGAACCGGCGCGCTCCGCGCCGAGTCCGGCCTCGACCGCGAGCTGGGTCCACCGCAACGGCGCCCAGAGGTTGACGTCGATGATCTTCTGCCAGCGCCCCCTGTCGACGCTCACGGTCGTGCCGAAGTGCGGGTTGGCGGCGGCGTTGTTCACCAAGAGGTCCAGGCCACCCCAGCGTTCCCGCGCCTGAGCCAGAAGGTCGCGTGCCGCGTCGTCGTCGGATACATGGACGGCCGCGCCGACGGCGGTCTCCCCGGTGGGGTCGAGCTCGTGCACGGCAGCGGCGACGCCCTCGGCCGACCGCGCACAGAGCACGACGCGCGCGCCACGCTCGTGCAGCCGGCGCGCGATGCCGAGTCCGATGCCTCGCGATGCCCCGGTGATGACGGCGACCCGTCCCTGCAGCGATTCCACGATCGTCTCCGTTCCGGACCTGGTTCGTTGACACGGATCCTGTGGCCTGCCTAACATCCTAAAACAAATGTTGATTGGTTTGCCAGCCTTGAGAGACGCAGGTGACGCGATGACGGTGGAGACGTTCGACCACACGACCGAGGCGCACGCGGCCCACTGGCGCGAGATCTACGCGGAGGCACGCGAGCACCAGCCGGTGATCAGGTCGATGGCCCACGGCGGCTACTACGTGCTGACCCGGCATGCCGACATCATCGCCGCGCTGCGCAACCACCAGGCGTTCTCCTCGGAGCGGTCCTGGCACGAGGACGGCACGGACAAGGGCCTCGGCGTCGCCATCCCCCACCAGCCGGTGCGCGTCGGAATCCTGGAGATGGACCCTCCCGAGCATCTGAAGTACCGCCGACTGCTGACCCCGTGGTTCACCCGCCAGGCGATCGACCGGGGCCGGGAGCGGATCGGGCAGATCGCCACCTGGGCCATCGACCGCGTGATCGAGAAGGGCGAGTGCGACATCGTCGCCGACCTCGCCGGTCCGTTCCAGGCGATCGCGATCCTCGATCTCATCGGCGTCCCGCTGGATCGCTGGGCTGCCTATGCCGACGTCGCTGAACGGATGGTCCGCCAGACCGAGGACCGCGGCGAAGGCGCGGCGTGGATGCGTGAGGACCTTCGGCGAGAGGTCGAGCGCCAGCGGATCGAGCCCCTCGACGGCCTGATCGCCGGCCTCAACAACGCCGTGGTCGACGGCGAGGCATTGAGCGTGGACTGGGCCACGGAGCTGGTCAACATGTTGCTGCTCGGCGGCGAGGGTACGACGATCGCCACCATCGCGCACATGCTCCGGCACCTGCATGAGCGGCCGGTCGACCGCGCACGGATCGCGGCGGACGCGGCGCTCCTGCCGAGCGCCGTTGACGAGATGATGCGCTTCCACGCCCCGTCGCCCGGACTAGCCCGCACCGTGGTCCAAGAGGTCGAGGTCGGCGGCCACACGTTCGTGCCGGGTGACCGTGTTCTGCTCTCGTACGCCTCCGGCAACTTCGACAGCACCGTCTTCGCGGCGCCGGAGATCCCCGACATCACCCGCTCGCCCAACCCGCACCTCGCGTTCGGTGGTGGCGTGCATCGTTGTCCCGGCGCCCTGCTGGCCTCGGCGAACGCCGAGATGTTCCTGGCCGAGGTGCTGCGCCGGACCCCGGCGTACCAGATCACCGACCTTCACGCCTACGAGCGGATCCCGCTCACCAACGGCTACTTCTCTATGCGGATGACGTTCACCCCCGGCGCCCGCGAGGGCGCCGACCAGGGCGACCTACCCCACCTCACGGCGCCGCGTGTGCGACCTGCGGGCTGAGAACGCGTTCTGAGAGAACCACCGACCGCCCACGGCCCGCCCACGTGCCGTACCTCGCAAAGGAGAACCCGGTGATCGACCGATCTGCCGACCCGATCGCACCGCCCGAGGACGAGCCGTTCGACCATCACGCACCCGACTTCGCCGCGCGGTGGCCGGAGATCTACCGCGACATGCGCGAGGGCGGCTGCCCGGTCGTCCACTCTCCGCGCCACGGCGGCTTCCACGCGGTCGCGGCCTATGAGGACATCCGCCGGGTCCTGCAGGAGCCGCAACACTTCGCCTCGGGCCGAGAGCTCGAGTTCGACGGGGTGGTCGTCGGTGGAGCGACGGTGCCGGTGACGGCTTCCCGGCTCGGGATGATGGAGATGGATCCGCCGCAGTCGCTGGTCTATCGCCGGCTGATCGCGCCCCACTTCTCCGCTCGGACCGTGCGCGAGTACCAACCACGCCTGGACACGATCGTCGACTGGGTGCTGGACCGGGTGATCACCTCAGGACGGATGGACGTGGTCGCCGACCTGGGCGCGATGCTACCGCCGCTGGTGATCGTGGATCTGCTCGGCCTGCCGATGGACCGATGGGAGCACTACGCCCACGCGCTCCACCAGGGCGCGAGCCATCAGAAAGGGTCGGCCCGGGCGATCATCGCGGTGATGCGGGAGATGCGGGAGCTCGTCGGTGCGTGGCGGGCTGCGGACTCGGGTCCTCCGGGTGTCTGCACGGCGCTCCTCGACGCCGAGGTCGACGGCGCACCGATCAACGACGATCTGGTCGCCGAGCTCGTGTTCATGCTGCTCACCGGCGGGGTCGACACGACCACCGCCCAGATCAGCAACACGGTGGTCCATCTCGACGCCGACCCGCAGCTGCGGCAGCGCCTGATCGACGACCCGGAGGTGATCGGCACCGTCATCGACGAGCTCCTGCGTCTCCACACTCCCGGAACCGGAGCGGCCCGCACCGTGGTCGCGCCGGCGGAGGTGGCCGGCGCCTCCCTTGTCCCCGGTGACCGGGTCTTCCTCGGCATCGGCTCAGGCAACCGGGACGAAGGTGTCTTTCCCGACGCCGACCGCGTCGACCCGAATCGCCCGAACAGCCACCAGCACCTCTCCTTCGGATACGGGATCCATCGTTGCGTCGGTGCGTACCTGGCGAAGGCGGAGCTGGTCACGGTCACCCGTGCCCTGCTCGAGCGGATGCCGGATCTCGCCGTCGATCGGGCGGCGCTCGAGCATCGCCCGACGATCCCGCTGGTGAACGGTTGGACGCGGGTGCCGGTGACCTTCACCCCCGGTCCACGCAGGGTCGCCGGGCTCGACGACGCCCTCCCGGTGCCGCGGTCGGCCTGAGCACATCTCCCGGCCCCTTCTCCGGAGATGCCCATCGGGCCGACGGCGAGTGCCGTCGGCCCGATGAGAGTCCGGGGTGGTCGCCCCTCAGGCCCGGGTGGCCTTCAGCGCGGGCAGCGAGGCGGCGGTGGCGTCGAGCAGACCGATCGCCTCGTCCATCATCCGCTCGAGCAGGACCGCGACCGGGACGATGTCGTGGATGGCGGCAGCGACCTGACCGGCGACGACGATGCCGTTGACGGTGTCACCGTCCATCTGGGCGTCGTAGCCGCGGTCCTCCTTCCACTGATTGAGCTCGTCGACGGAGATGCCGGAGGCCTTCTTGGCCGGCAGGTCCTCGAGCAGGGCCTTGTTCTTCAGACCGCGGCTCGGCGCGTAGTACCCGGGGTAGGTCATGTCCTGCCATTCGCCGGAGTCGACGATGAACTGCTTGTAGTTCTGGTGCCACTCGTGCTCCTCCGTGGCGATGAAGCGGGTGCCCATCGCAACGCCCGCCGCGCCCATCGCCAGCATTGCGGCCAAGCCGTGTCCGTCGTGGATGCCGCCGGAGACGATGACCGGGATGTCGAGCTCCTTGATCGCCTGCGAGGCCAGCACCATGGTCGACACCGGGTTGAGGTGCGTGTGCCCACCCATCTCGTAGCCGGACGCGATCACGACGTCGACACCGGCCTCTGCGGCCTTCACTGCGTGCCGCACGGAGCCGGCCTTGTGGATGTGCAGCAGCCCCGCCTCGCGGATCCGTTCGGTGAACGCGCCGGGGAAGCCCGCGCTGGTGGTGATGGCCTTGAAGTGCTCGCTGGTTGGACCACCGGCGTGCTTGACCCGGATCGCCTCGTCGATGCACGCCTCCGAGGCAGGGAGCAGCTCGCCCGACTCCAGCGTGCCCACCGGAACGTTGACCGCGAAGGAGCCGGCGCCCTGGACCGCGACCTGCTCCATCCGGTCGCGGAGCTTCTTGCGCAGCTCAGCCTCCGGCGTGAGCAGGCCGGGCGTCGACACGGAGCCGAGCCCGCCCGCGGCAGAGACCGCGGCTGCGAGCGACGTCGTCGGAGACGGGCCCATGCCGTCCTGCATGATCGGGTACCTGGTCCCCAGGCGGGCACTGAGCTGCTGCCACGTCGCTTCCACGTCGGATACCTTCCTCTACGGGTCGCGCCCAGAGCCGGCTGGTCGGGCGGATGCGCGCAACTCTAACGACGTTAGATTAATCGGGCAAGAACGCAGCGGCGCCGGTCGGCTGCAACAGCAGTCCCGAAAGAGCGGTGGGCAGAAGAATCTAACTCTGTTAGATTAACGCTACCTGCCCCCCTGCCCCTCCGCCCCGCGAGGTGACCGATGACCAGCACCACTCTGACGGCCCACGACTCCCGATACTTCCGCGACGTGCTCGGTCGCTTCCCGACCGGCGTCGCGATCGTGACGGCACTCGATGAGCACGGCGCACCCGTCGGGATGGCGGTCGGGTCCTTCGGATCGGTCTCGCTGGACCCGCCACTGGTGGAGTTCATGCCCGCCCGCACCTCCAGCACCTATCCGACCATCGCACGCACCGGTCGATTCTGCGTCAGCATCCTGGCGGCGGACCAAGAGGATGTCTGCCGGGCGATGGCCAGCAAGACCGGTGAGAAATTCGCCGGGATCGACTGGCATCCGGCGCCGTCCGGCGCCCCGATCATCGCGGGCGCACTCGCCTGGATCGACTGCACCACCGTCCAGGAACACGAGGCCGGCGACCACCTGATCGTGATCGGCCGCGTCGACCAGCTCGCCGAGTTGCGCTCGGCGTCGCCGCTCGTCTTCTTCCGAGGTGGGTACGGCGCGTTCACCGCCCCCTCCCTGGTCGCCGCCCCGGAGCGCGACCTGATCGAGCCGATCCGGCTGGCAGGCCTCGCTCGGCAGGCCATGGAGCGGCTCGCGAAGGACCTGTCCATGGAGGTGATCGCGGTCGGCAACGTCACCGGCAACACGGTCAGTCTCGCCGTCGCCGACAGCCCGACCGGCGACTACGTCCCCACCGGAGTCGGCTACCGCACACCGTTCGCCTTCCCGGTCGGCTCCGTCTTCACCGCCTGGGACGAGGGGGCTGCCGTGGACTGGCTGCCCAGCGAGGACGCCGCACGCCGGGACGGCATCGCCACGCTCGAGCGGGTCCGGCGACGGGGCTGGTCGGTCGCGATCGGCGATGTGCACTACGACCAGCTCGAGCGATCGGTCAGCCGCCTCTTCGCTCACGACGAGGCGGCGCCGATCACCACCGCGATGGCCGGGCTGAGCAGCAGCCAGTTCGATCTCGACCTCGAGCCGGGGGCGACGTACGACGTCCGCAACCTGACCGCTCCGGTCTTCGGCCCCGACGGCACGGTCGCGCTCGGACTGATGGTGCGCGGCTTCAGCCAGCACCTAGACGGCAGCGAGATCGCCGCCGTCGCCGACGTCCTGACCCGGGCCGCCGACGAGGTCTCCCGCTACATCGGCGGCGGTGCGCACGTGCCGCCCGCCGGCCGCGGCACGACGAAGACAAGCCATGACTGATCGCTTCCGCGTGGACACTGCATTGCCGATCCGGGGCGGGGAGCCCGCGGATGAGGCGAGGCGTGCCGAGGCAGCGGGCTACGACAGGATCTGGTCCAGCGAGATCGGCCACGACCCGTTCGTGCAGCTGGCCGTGGGCGCGGCGGCGACCTCCCGGATCGAGGTGGCCACCGGCATCGCCGTGGCCTTCGCCCGGAACCCGATGAACACCGCGCACCTGGCTCACGACCTGCAGACCCTGTCGCGGGGACGGTTCACCCTCGGCCTGGGCACCCAGGTCAAGGCGCACGTCACCCGGCGGTTCTCGATGCCCTGGTCCCGCCCGGCGGCCCGGATGCGCGAGTACGTCCTCGCGCTCCGCGCGATCTGGGACTCCTGGGAGACCGGCGAACGGCTCAAGTTCGAGGGTGAGTTCTACACCCACACGCTGATGACGCCGATGTTCGTGCCCCAGAGCCACGGCCACCGCACCCCGCCCGTGGTCGTCGCCGCGGTCGGGGACCGGATGGCCGAGATCGCCGGCGAGGTGGGCGACGGAATGCTATGCCACAGCTTCCTCACCGAGGCCTACCTCCGCGAGGCGACGCTCCCCGCGATCGCCCTGGGCCGCGCCCGCTCGGCAATCACCGAGTTCGAGATCGTCGGCGGTCCGTTCGTGGCCACCGGCAGCACCGCCGCGGAGATTGCCGCCGCGACTGACGCCGTCCGCTCCCAGATCGCGTTCTATGCCTCTACTCCCGCCTACCGGCCGGTGCTCGAGCACCACGGGTGGGGTGAGCTCGGCGAACGACTCCACCGGCTCTCCCGGGGGGGCGACTGGGCGGCCATGGCGGCCGCGCTGCCAGACGAGCTGCTCCACGAGTTCGCGGCCGTGGGCGAGCCCGAGGAAGCCGCCGACCTGCTCGCGCGCCGCTACGGCGACCTGGTCGACCGGTTCGCGATCGTCACGCCCTACGACCTCGGCGACGACGCCCGGATCCGGGTGGCGCAGCGCCTGCGCAGTGCTCGCAAGACAGCCTTGTCCGAGTGACCCACCTCACTTAGACTAACGTCGTTAGATTCTTTGACTTCCCGTGACAGAGGCCCCGATGACCCAGACCGCATCGTCCGCGCGCCACCCCGAGCACGCCTACTTTCTGGATAACACCGACCCGACCCTGGCGTCGCATCTCTTCGCGACCCTCAAGGAGATCCAGCAGGCCGAGCCGGTCGCCTGGAGCGACGCCGGCGCCGGCTTCTGGATGCTGACGAAGTACGGCGACATCACAGCGGCCGCCAACGACTGGGAGACCTACACGGTCGAGGAGGGTCACACCATCCCCTCCACCGGCAAGTCGGTGATGCTCCCGCTGGCCGAGGTGGATCCCCCGCTGCACACCACTTGGCGACGGTTCCTGGTGCCGTACTTCACGCCGAAAACGGTTGCGACCTACCGGCCGCTGGTCGAGAGGATCGTCGCGGACGCCTTCACCGACCTGCAGGCCACCGGCTCCGGCGACCTCTCCGACGTTGCGCGTCGCGTACCGACCTCGGTGATCTCCGCCGTGCTCGGCTTCACCCAGGACTGGGACTTCATCTCCTCGATCACGGAGGAGTGGATGGCCTCGGCCGGTGACGCCGAGCGCGCCCAGCAGGCTGCCAAGGCCGTCGAAGACGTGGTGCGCGAGGAGGTCGCGGCGCGCCGCGGCAAGGCCCCGACGGACGTGCTCGGCGAGATCATGGTCGCCGAGGTCGACGGGCGCCCTCTGAGCGACGACGAGCTGCTCGGATTGTGCATCGTATTCATCGTCGCCGGCCACGGCACGACGGTCGACGGGATCGCCAACACCGTGCATCGACTCCTGGCCGAGCCTGGCCTGCTGACCTCGCTCCACGACGACCGCGGTCGGATCGGCGCCGTGATCGACGAGTCCCTGCGGATCCACCCGCCCGTGTGGAACATGGGCCGGACCGCGCGCCGGCCGGCGGAGGTCCGCGGGATCGACATCGCACCCGGCGAGAAGGTAATGCTGACCTTCGGCGCCGGTAACTACGACCCCGAGAAGTTCGCGGAGCCGGACACTTTCAACCCCGAGCGTCCAGGTGTGCACGGGCACCTGACCTTCGGTTTCGGCAGACATCGCTGCATCGGTGAGGCCCTGGCCAAGCTGGAGATGACCGTGGTCGTGGAATACATCCTCGACCACCTGCCAGACCTCGCGCTCGCCGACGGAGTCACCCCGCGCACGCACTTCACGACCTACGGGCTCACCAGCCTACCCGTACGCTGCCGTTCCTGAGCAGCCACGGCAGCCGAACAGCCGTCGCCCCCCAGTTCGGAGCGACGGCTGTTCGCGCTCAAGACGCCAGGCGTTCCGAAACGGCGTCAGACTGTGGTGCCGGCGTTGTATGCCGCGAGATCGAGTCGCTCCGCGAAGCGCCACTGTCCGTCGACGTCACGGACAATCACGTCCTCGTAGCGACCGAACTGGTGGATATGGCCGTCTGGTGCCACCACGACGAAGTACGCCGAACCGGTGGCCCGGTCACCCTCGTAGGAAGCCACGTGGGCGTTCACCGTCAGATGCCGGTAGACCGGCTGGCCGGGGCGCTTTGTGGCGATCGCGGTCAGATTCGCTCGACCACGCACCTTGCCGGCCTCATCGAGACAGTCCAGGCCGCGCGCACGGAACGAGGCAGCGGTGTGGCCGAAGGAGGAGATATCGGTCCAGCCGTCGGCCGTGAAGCAGTCGGCGTACGCCGTACCGTCCTCGAGGTCAGCAGCCTGGGCGTAGCGTGCGTAGAGCTCGTAGATCGCGAGCCGGTCGGCGGTCTCCTGCGCGCTCCGAACGACACTCATCGCGCGCCGACCGCCGTGCGCGCCGCGGTCCGGCCGAAGACCAGAGCGTTGCCGATCGAGGTCCCCCCGCCTGCGTACACGTCGCCGTCGAGGCCTCCGGTGATCTCACCGGCGGCCAGCAATCCGGGGATCGGGCGGCCGGCGACGTCGAGCACCCGGGCGTGGTCGTCGATCCGCAGACCGCCGAAGGTGTTGCCGATGATCGCTGGACGCAGCTCTACGGCATAGAACGGTCCGGTATCGATGGCGACGAGCTCGCCGTCCTTCTCGAACGTGCTGTCATGCCCGGCGGCCACGTCCGCGTTCCAGAACTCGACGGTGGCCACGAGTCCCCCAGGCTCGACTCCGGCGGCTTGTGCCACCTCGGTCAGGGTCGCCCCCGTCTTCACGACGCCGGCCTGGATCTGCTCCCGTAGCCGAGCTGCGGTCCAGTTGGACTCGAGGTCGACGTGCAGCCCGTAGGGATCGAGGTGGCCGCTGTCGGCAACCGTCCGCAGCGCGGCGTCATCGAACACCGCCCAGCACACACCGCCGGGCTGGAGCCCGATCACATGCGGCATCACACAATAGGTGTCGGTCTCGTCGACGAATCGGTGGCCGCGCTGGTTGACATAGATCAGCCATGGTGGCGTGAACGCGTCGTTCAGACGGCCGAAGTTCGGCGTCTCCAGCAGGGCTCCGCCCCTGCCCTGGAACTGCCCGCCGGCAGCGAGACCCATCCGCAGGCCGTCGCCGACGTTGGTGTCGGGACCCAGGTACCAGTGCCAGTCACCATGTCGTGTCGCTTCTGGCCAGTGTGTCGCGAGCATCTCGGTGCCGGCTCCGAAGCCGCCGGAGGCGAGGACGACGGCGTCCGCTCGCTCGACACATCCGTCCTCCAGGCGTGCGCCGACCACGTACCCGCCCTCGATCACCAGCCCAGCCACTCGGCTGCGGGTGCGGATCTCGACCTCGTCCCGCGCTTCGACCGCGGTCAGCAGGGCGGCCACGATCATCGCCCCGCCGGCCGGTCCGAGGCCGCGGGTGTCGCCGGTCGGAAGGTGCCCGCGCGGCTCGAACTCGAGGCCAGCAACGTACAGCCGCTCCGGCTCCCAGGTGATGCCGAGCTGCTCGAGCCACGCGATCACCTCACGGGTGCCGACCGCGGACCGCCGCATTAACCGCGGCTCCAGCTCGTGCCGGCTGACCGTGGCGTAGTAGTTGATCAGCCGTTCTACGGAGTCTTCGATGCCGCGCGCCTTCTGCACGGGGGTGTCGGCGGCGTAGACGACGCCGCCTGCGCGGGCCGTGGCTCCTCCGACCTGGTCCCCTGCTTCGAGGACCAGGACGGAGGCGCCGGCGTCGGCCGCCTCGAGCGCGGCGGCCAGTCCGGCGCCACCCGCCCCCACGACGATGATGCGTTTGGTCACTCCAGATCTCACTTCCGTGTCAGGGCCCACGGTGCCCGAGGTGTCGGGTCAGTTACCGAGGGCGTCGAAGAACTCACCGTCCGGTACGATCTCGCCGTCGACGACGGCGCTGGTGCCGACGAGGAACGACGCGACCCGGGGGTAGTCGGCATTGATCGGCGGGTCCTGGATCCCCGGGTAGTCCGGATAGGCGCCGCCGAGGCTGATCGGCTCCTCGATGTCGGCGAGCGCTTCGATGACCGAGGCACCGTCGGTGACGTCGTGGCCCTCCGTGACGAGCGCGAAGAGCTTGACCGAGAGCCAGCCGTTGAGGCCGATGTCGTCGATGTTCACCTCAGGATCGACCGCCGTCATCGCGTCGTTGAATGCCTTGATCTCATCGTTCTCGGTGTCCGAGGGCGCCAGCCCGCGGGAGGTCAGCACGATCTCGCCCGCATCGTCGCCGAGGGAGTCGAGCACGCCCGGCGTGATGATCGAGGATGGTCCGGTGATGACGCCGTCGTAGCCAGCGTCCCGCAGGGCGAGCACGACCCGCCCCATGTCGGTCCCTGACCCTTGCAGGCTCACGGCGTCCGGCTCCGCGCCGAGGGCCTTGGCTGCCACCGCGGAGTAGTCGGCGGCGCCGAGCGGGGCGGCGACCATGGTCGTCGTTCCGCCGGCGGCGTCGACGCCGATCTTGGCCCAGTCGCCGCCGGCCCGCGCGGTGTCGTTGTCACCGTGGATGATCACCACGTTCGGACCGCCGCGCTCCACGGCCAGGCGGCCGGCGCCTGCACCGAACCCCACCGGGGAGGCGTTGATCGGATAGGACATCGGGTTGGTGGTCTCATTGGCGCCGTCGGCACCACCAGGCCCGATGATCGGGATCTGCGCCTGCTCCATGACGGTCGCGATCGGTCCGATGTTGGGGCTCAACGGGCCGACGATCGCGACCACCTTCTCTGCGACAGCCCGCTGGGCACACGCCGTGGCCTCGTTCGGGTCGAACTTGTCGTTGCAGGTGAGCAGCTCGATCTCGCGACCTTCGATGCCACCGGCGGCGTTCACCTCGGCGACCGCTTCGGTCACTGCCGTCTCCAGCCACGGCACTGAGTAGACCGGGCTCTCGAAGGACGCGATGGTCATGATCTTGATCGGGCCGTCGCCGCTGGTGGCCCCGGCGTCCTCACCGCACGCCGCCAGGCCCAAGGGAAGGGCGAGTACGGCCGCCGCTGAGGCGAGTTTGCGAAGGGGTGTGGCCATGATGGTCTCGTCTCTGGTTCTCGGTTGGGGTGGTGCTCAGGTCCGTGCCGTGTGAACGACCTGCTGCTCGGTGAAGGACCGGAGTCCGTCCTCACCGTTCGCGACCCCGAGGCCGCTGTGCTTCGCGCCGGAGAACGGCGCGTGCGAGGGGAGCATCGCGTGGCAGTTGACCCACGCCGTACCGCATTCGAGCTCCGCCGCGACCGACCGCGCCCGCTCCTCGTCGGCCGACCAGACAGAGCCGGACAGTCCGTAGTTGGTGGCGTTGGCGCGTTCGACGGCCTCCTCGACCGTGTCGTAGCGCAGAATCGGGATCGCCGGACCGAACTGCTCCTCGTCGACGATCCGCACACCCTCAGCGACGTCTGCGAAGACGGTCGGCTCGAAGAAATAGCCGCCGCCGTCGACCGGCTTGCCGCCCGCTACCACCCGGGCGCCAGAGGCGATCGCGTCCTGCACAAGCTCGGAGACCCGCTCGAACTGCGGGCGTGTGGTGAGCGGACCCAGAGCCGTCGCAGGATCGGTGGGGTCGCCGACGACCGTGGCGCGCGCGGCGGCACCGAAGGCCTCGACGAACTGGTCGTAGCGGTTCGACGGCACGAAGATCCGCTTGGGAATGCAGCAGATCTGACCGCAGTTGAACATCGAGAAGGCGAAGAGGGTCCCAGCCGCGGTCTCCAGATCCGCGTCGTCCAGGACGATCGCCGCGTCGTTGCCGCCCAGCTCGAGCGTGACCCGCTTCAGGTCGTTCGCGGCGTTGACGGCGACCGATCGTCCGGCTCCGATCGACCCGGTGAAGCTGACCTTGCGCGGGGTCGGGTGCGCGGTCATCGCCTTGCCGAGCTCGTCCCCGCCGGTGACGATGTTGATCACGCCGGGCGGCAGGACCTCGGCGCCGATCTCCCCGAGAAGGAGCGTGGAGAGCGGCGTGAAGGGCGAGGGCTTGAGGACGACGGTGTTGCCGCCGCGCAGCGCGGGCGCGATCTTCCAGCTCCACATCCCGACAGGGCCGTTCCACGGGGTGATCGCCGCCACCACACCCATCGGTCGGCGTTCGACGGAGATCAGCGCACTCTCGTCGTCCTGGATGACGCGGCGCGGCCACTCCAGATCTGCGTAGTAGCGGATCCAGGGTGCGGCCGAGGCGACCTCGCCGGCGGCAACCGCGAGCGGCTTCCCGGTCTCCTGGATGAGCAGCTTCGTCAGCTCCTCCTGACGGCCGTCGACCGCGTCGGCGAGAGCGTGCAACGCCGCGCGTCGCGCGTCGTCGTCCCGACGCCAGTCTGTGTGGGCCGCCCGGGCGCTGCCCATCGCCTGGTCCAGTTGCTCCGGCGTGCACTCCGGGGCCTGGGCCTCCACGAGTCCGGTGGCGGGGTTCACCACGTCGAACGTGGCGAAGGTGTCGACGGACTTGCCGTCGATGGTCATGTTCAACATGCGCTGCCTCCCGGCTGGTTCGGCGCCGCTATCGGGGAAGTCCCGGACGTGACGGCGCACACGTTATTCCGACAGTGATTGGTTTACAAGAGGTGCGGTGACGCGAGATCGGCGCACCACCGACGACAGCCGGCCGCCGTCAGAGCCGCTGGGCGATCCGAGTGGCCTCGCGGTTCCCGGCCACGACCCCGCGGGGGGCGACGACGTCGCCCACCGCGTGCACCGAGAGTCCGGTGGCGCTCAACTGAGCGACCAATCCGTCGACGGGCGTCGGGTGCACGGACAGGACGACGTGCGCCACCTCCAGCCGTTCCTGCTCGACGCCATCGGGGTCGACGAGCCTGGCGACCCCATCCGCGAAGCCGCCGAAGTCGCGCAGGACGTGGGTCGTGATCAACTCCGACCGCCGGAACAGATCGACCAGGTCGAGGCGGTGGGTGTAGCCCGCGTTGGTGACCCACCGCTCGAAGGTCGTGGCGTAGTGCACCTCGATACCCCGGCCGGCGAGGCTCTCGACCAGCAGCCCTGCCGCACTGTCACCGACCCGGTCGACCACCAGAACCGGCCCATCGAGACTGCTTGCGATCGCCCGGTCGACCGAGACGACACCCGGCGAATCGAGTCCGTGACCATCGAGAGCGGGCAGCGCACCCGTCGCCACGATCACCTCGTCGGGTGCCATCCCGGTGACCATGTCGACGGTGGCGAGCGTGCCGAGGCGTACGTCGACACCGAGGTGACCAAGCTCCGCCGCGAGGAAGTCGACAGTGCTCAGCAGTCGCTCTGCCGTCGTACCCTCCACCAGGCGGAGTCGGCCGCCGAGCACCGGGGCTGCCTCCAGGAGGGTGACCTCGTGCCCGCGCGAGGCAGCGACCTCCGCGGCCTGGAGGCCGGTGGGGCCACCGCCGATCACGACCACCCGCTTGCGCCGGGCCGGGGGCTCCAGCAGCGAGAACGCCTTCTCCTTCGCGAACTCGGGGTTGTGCCAACACGCCATCGGCTTGGCATCGACGCGGCGGTTGACACACTCGTTGGCTCGCACGCAGCGCCTGATCCGGTCGAGATCGCCACGCATGATCTTCAGTCCCGTGTCCGGGTCCGAGAGGTAGGCACGGGTCATGCCGACCAGATCGCAGTCGCCGTCGGCGAGGGCTTGTTCGCCCATCGCCGGATCCGTGACACCTCCGAGGCCGACGACCGGGACCCGGGCGCCGATCGCCTCTCGCAGCGTCGACGCGTACCGCAGCTCGTAGCCGTCGGGATACCGGTAGGAGGCCACCGCCGGTTGGGAGTACGCCGGCGCCTTGGTCCCGATGCTGGAGTCGAGGAAGTCCACCTCGCCGGTGTCGACGACCTCCACCGCGATCCCACGCAGTGCGGCCTCGCTCAGCCCACCCTCGTCCGGGCGGAGCAGGTCGGCCGCGCACACACGGTAGCCCAGGATGCCGTCGCCTAGACCCGCACGGGTCGCCGAGATGACCGACCGCACGAAGCGCAGGTGATCGCCCCACTCGTCGTCACGGTCATTGCCCCACGGGCTGTGGGACTGCTGCAGCAGGTAGCCGTGCGCTCCGTGGAGCTCGACACCGTCCATGCCCGCCTCCATCACGACCTCGGCGAGTCGGCCGTGGGCCTCCACCATCATCTGCACCTCAGCGGACGACATCCGGTGCGATGCCTCGCCGAACTCGTCCTGGCGGCCGTTGAAGGACCACATCGCCCGCTCATCGAGGTGCACCGCCGAGCCGATCTGGCCACCGAAGCTGACGACCTGGATGACGCAGGTGCCCCCCTCGGTGTGGATGGCGTCTGCAAGCGCCTGCAGCCTGTCGAAGACCGGACGGGGCCAGTCGTGGAACGGTTCAACGATCAAGGGCTGCACGATCTGCATCCCAACGCCGCCGCGAGCACGGCGACGGCAATACTCGATGTAGGGCTCGGGAGACATGCCCGGGGTCCACGGCGCCATGATGCTGTGTGCCGTGGTGACGGTCCGATTGCGCAGTACGCGCCCCCGGATCTCGAACGGCTGACTCAGGTGCTGCAGCGCCGGAGCAGCGGAGACGGCGGTCATCGAACCTCCTAGATGCGTGCGGAGATGTGATCCAGCGCACAAAGGTGTCTACTATGAATAGCCTATCGACGTTTGGTTATCAAGGAAGGACCCACCGGATGAGCGAGATGACCGGCCGCGTGGTCGTGATCACCGGAGGCGCGAACGGGATGGGAGAGGCGACGGCGCACACCTTCGCCCGCGCGGGCGCGACGGTCGTGATCGCCGACCTCGACACCGAGCGCTCACCCCTAGTGGAGGCCGAGATCAGAGAGTACGGTGGCGACGCCCACGCGATCGTCACCGACGTCCGAGAGCGCGACCAGGTCGACGCTCTCGTTCGCCAGGTGGGCGAGCGCTGGGGCCGCGTCGACGTACTGCACAACAACGCCGCTTCGCTCGAGCTGACCGCGGCTGACCGCGGCGTGCTCGACACCGCGCCCGAACTCTTCCTCGACACGCTGCGCGGCAACGTCTACTCGATGTTCGTGATGACTCGCGCGGCACTGCCGCTGATGCTGGAGCAAGGAAGCGGCAGCATCGTCAACATCGCTTCTCTGTCCGGCCTGTCGGGCGAGATGCAACTGACGTCGTACGGCGTGTCGAAGGCCGCGGTCATCCAGTTGACCCGGTCGACGGCGGTCCAGTTCGGCAAACGTGGCGTACGGTGCAACGCCATCGCTCCCGCCGTGGTCAAGACTCGCAACGTCGAGACCTACGGGACCCCGGAGGGCGAGATCATCTATCGACGCGCGATGGCGGCCCCTGACGTCGCGGTCCCCCAAGACGTCGCGGACGTCGTCTACTTCCTGGCCACGCCCGCGTCACGGATGATCACCGGCCACGTACTCAGCGTCGACGGTGGGATCCACGCCTCGCAGCCGATCAACGCCGATTACCGGACCTGGCTGGAGGGCGGTCCTGCGCCGACCGACTAGAGGGAAGTTCGGCGGCCGCGATGACAGATTCCCAAGTCGTCAAGTCCTTGACATTTGAACCAAAGTGCGTTCGATTAAGGCACTGCCACACTGTGAGAGGAATCACATCATGAAGTCGAAAGCTGCCATCCTGTGGGAGACCGGTCAGCCCTGGAGCGTCGAGGAGATCGATCTCGACGCTCCCCGGGAGAGCGAAGTCCTGGTTCGGATCGAGGCGGCGGGCATGTGCCACTCCGACGACCACGTCCGGCTCGGTGACGGCTACGCCGCGCTACCGACCATCGGCGGGCACGAGGGGGCCGGCGTCATCGAGGAGGTCGGCCCGGGCATCACCGACCTGGCCGTCGGCGACCACGTCGTCTTCTCCTTCACTCCTGCCTGCGGTCGCTGCCGGTGGTGCGTGGACGGTCGCTCCAACCTCTGCGACTACGGGCAATTCCTGATGGAGGGCTCGATGATCAGCGGCGGCTACCGCGCCCACGCCCGTGGCCGCGATGTCGGCACGCTCTCCCTGGTCGGGACCTTCGCAGAGCGCACCGTCGTGCACGAGACGTCCGTGATCAAGGTGGATCCGGAGATCCCGTTCGAGGTGGCCTGCCTGCTCGGTTGCGGCGTGCCGACTGGATGGGGTTCCTCGGTCAACATCGGTCGGGTGCAGCCTGGCGACACCGTGGTCGTGGTGGGTATCGGCGGGATCGGCGCCAATGCCGTCCAAGGGGCGAAGATGTGCGGCGCCCGCAACATCGTCGCGGTAGACCCGGTGCCCTTCAAGCTCGATCAGGCCAAGATCCTCGGCGCCACCCACACCGCCTCCTCGATGGAGGAGGCACTCCCACTGGTCACCGAGATCACCCACGGCGTCCTGGCCGAGGTGGGCGTGTGCACGATCGGCGTGGTCGAGGGCTGGATGATCCAGCCCTTCATGGACCTCGTCTCCAAGGGCGGTCGAGCAGTGCTGACCGGCATGGCCCGCAACGTCGACGACAAGCCGACGCTCGGGATGCAGATGTTCTCCCTTTTCGAGAAGTCCCTGCTCGGCACGGTGTACGGCGGCTGCAACCCACGCTCGGACATCCCCCGCCTGGCCGCCCTTTACAAAGCCGGTCGGCTCCGTCTCGATGAGCTGGTCACCCGCACCTACGCACTGGAGGACATCAACCAGGGCTACGCCGACATGCTCGACGGCAAGAACATCCGCGGCGTGATCGTCAACAACTTCTGAGCCCGCTCGGACGACCGGAGGCACAGCCGATGACCACCACACGCGAGCCGATTGACGCAATCGATGCACGGCTCCAGCACTTCAACTACTTCGATCAGACGGACTCCGATCAGAAGTGGGAGCTCTTCGACCACGCGCGCACCCATGCACCTGTCGTGCAGACCGACGACGAGGCGAGCGGCGGCCCCTTCTACCTGCTCACCCGCTACGAAGACGTGCGGCACGTGATGGAGGACTGGGAGACGTTCTCCTCGACCCAGTCTCCGCTGGTCGCGACAGGCGTCCCGTCGCTGAGTCCGATCGACGACGACCCGCCGTTCCAAGCGGACATGAGGAAGCTGCTCAACCCGCTCTTCTCCCGCAGCGCGCTGGCGCCGTACGAGCAGCCGATGCAAGAGACCGCAACGGCCTTGATCGACGAGTGGATCCACGACGGTCGCGTCGAGATCCTCAACCGGTTCGCCTGGCCGTACATCGGCCGGATGTTGATCAAGGTGATCTTCAACGATCTCACCGAGGACGAACTCAACGTCGCGCAGGAGATCGCCCTGGAGGTCGCCGAAGCCGCCACCCCGGAGGTGTTCGCGCGTCTCTTCAGCATCTGCGCCGAGTACCTGGCCAACGCCAAGGAGCGTGGCATCACCGGTGACGGTGTGTTGGCGCGGCTCGTGAACGGCACCGTCAACGGGGAGCCGATCCCGACCGACAAGCAGATCGGTTGCCTCGGCATCTTGGTCCTCGGCGGACTCGACACCACCCGTGCCGCCATCGGCAACATCACCTACCGGCTCACCCAGCAACCCGGTCTCGAGGAGCGACTCCGTGATCCGGCATGGGTCCGGCGCGACATGGACGAGTTCCTCCGACTGGACTCGCCCGTGGGAGCGATGGCACGTGTGGCCACCCGGGACGTCGAGATCCACGGCGTCCAGATCCGCAAGGGCGAGCGCGTCCAGGCCCGATTCGACGCTGCCAACCGCGACCCCGAGAAGTTCGCCGACCCCGGAACGCTCCACTTCGACGAGGCGCGCGGAGGTCACGCCGCTTTTGGGATGGGAGTGCACCGCTGCCTCGGATCCAACATGGCACGGATGCAGATCGAGATCGCGTTCGCCGAGCTGCTGTCGCGCATCAAGAACCTGCGCCTGGCGCCGGACGCCGAGATCGTCTGGGCATCCGGGCAGAGCAACTGTCTCCACGCCGTGAACATCGAGTTCGACCGGGTGTGAGGGAGATGTCCGACACCACCACCTCCGAGGAGACAACCATGCGCATCCAGGCCGACACCGAGCGCTGCCAGGGTCACGGCCGCTGCGCCCTCCTGGCCCCAGAGGTCTTCGACGTCGACGACCTCGGCAAGGTCCTGCTGCTGCGCGACGAGGTCTCCGGGAGCGAGATCGCTGACATCGAGGAGGCCGTCACCAGCTGTCCCGAGTCGGCCCTGACCAGTCAATGACCCCCGCCCCCGCTCCCCTCTGCGCCCAGGAGACACCATGACCGCCACCCAGGGACCCACCGACGCAATGCTCGACTGCGAGGCCCGCCTCGGCACCTTCGAGATCTTCAACCAGGCCGACCAGGACGTGAAGTGGCAGCTCTTCGACTGGGCACGCCAGCAGCATCGCCTGCCCCACACCGAGGGCGATGGCGGATTCCACATGGTGACGCGATACCAAGACGTCCGCGCAGTGACGGAGGACTGGGAGACGTGGTCCTCCACCGAGTCACCGATGATCCCGACCGGCCTCCCCTCCCTGACCCCCATCGACGACGACCCGCCGTTTCAGAGTGAGATCCGAAAACTGCTCAATCCCCTTTTCTCGCGCAGCGCGTTGGCGCCGTTCGAGGCCGAGATGCGACAGACGGCACGGAACCTGATCGACGGGTTCATCGACGTCGGCCGCGTCGAGGTCCTCAACGGATACTCGGGCCCCTACATCGGGACGATGCTCACCAAGGTGATCTTCAACGACCTCACCGATGAGGAGCTCGCCGCCGCACAGGAGTTAGCCCTGAAGGTCGCCGAGGGCGCAACCCCGGAGATCTATGCCGCGCTCTTCGAGATGTGTGCCGACTACCTGTCCCGGGCCAAGGAGCGCGGTGTCGAGGGGGACGGCCTCATCTCCCGGCTGGTCAACGGCCGGGTCCATGACGAGCCGATCCCTCTGGAGAACCAGATCGGCTGTCTCGGGATCTTCGTGATGGGCGGGTTGGACACGACCCGAGCCGCCATCGGCAACATCACCTACCGGCTCACCCAGCAGCCCGGCCTCGAGGACCGGCTCCGCGACCCGGCGTGGGTCCGACGCGACATGGACGAATTCCTGCGCCTGGACTCCCCCGTCGCCGGCATGGCCCGCGTCGCCACCAAAGACGTCGAGCTCGGCGGCAGCACGATCCGCAAGGGAGAGCGGGTGCAGATCCGCTTCGACGCCGCCAATCGCGACCCGCAGAAGTTCCACGATCCGGAGGCGCTGGTCTTCGATGAGGCACGCAGCGGTCACGCGGCATTCGGCATGGGCGTGCACCGCTGCATCGGCTCCAACATGGCGCGGCTGCAGATTGAGATCGCCTTCGAGGAGCTGCTCGGCCGGATCCGCAACATTCGCCTCGCACCGGACGCCGCCCCCCTCCTCTGGCCCGCCGGTCAGAGCAACGTGATGCACGCCGTCGAGATCGAGTTCGACAAGGTCTGACCGACCTGCTCCACAAGGACCACCGACACCCTTCCGGGAACGCGGACCACTCCTACCGAGCGGGTTCGGTATCCCCCTCGGTCAGGGCGTGTCGCTCGTGATCCCGTAGCGGGGATAGGCGCCGAGCACGCTCGCGTCGACATGGCAGGTGCCCCCGGTGAAGGTCTCGCCCTGCGGAGAGGTGACGGTGACCTGGCAGGTCAGCACGGTGCCGGTCTCGGGCTTGTCGGCGGCGGCCCGCATCGCGAACCGGTCCGCGCCCGGTTCCAAAGCGATGTTGCTGATCGCCGACATCGGCTGGACCGAGATGTCGACCGGCTCGTCCCACTCGATGGCCAGGTCACGCGATCCGTGGAAGGAGTGGAAGTTGCCGCCGTCGCGCCACCCGCCCGGCGAGTAGCCGATCGTCCGCGCGGACCACGGCATCATCGCCCGCTCGAAGTGGATCTCCCACCGCTCACCGCGCTCGTCGATCAGACCGACGGTTCCTTCGCGGAACAGGCGTGTCCCCGGCTCGAAGCTCATCTCGTGCTCGTACGAGACGAGGATGACCCCCGGGTCGTCGTACCCACGGTGGACACGGCCTTCGAATGGAGCGCTGAAGACGTCGACCATCCCCGCTTGTCGACCATCCGAGGTCTCGTTGATCTGGAAGAAGCCACCCGGACCGTCAGGAGTGGAGAAGATGGTCCAGAACCGCAGTGCACGAGCAGCCGCCGCGGGCTCCGCCGGCGGGAGCCAACGCGGATCGGGCGCGAAGGGTGGCCGCTGCACGTAGATCCCCCAGGAGTGGTCACGGGCCGCACCCCACACGGCGGGATCGACCTCGACCCGCGCACCCCGGTAGTCGATCCAGCCCGACGCACGCCCGGGTTGGTTGTAGCGCGACTGGTCGGTGACGATCCGGCCGCGTTGCTGCACCAGGTGGTGGGCCTCCAGGATCGGCGGAGTGCTCCCTCGCCACGTGACGTCGAACTCCAGCCCGGAGTCGTTCTCCTCCAGCCTCAGCCGCCAGGTGCGCAGCGGCTCCAGGATCTCCAGCGACAGCGGTCCGATCCGTAGGGCGAAATCGTCGCGCCAGACCCGGTTGAGTCGGAGCACGAACTGGCGGTCGTCCTTCACGAAGAGCGCAGCGCCGCCGACCATGTCGGTGTTCGGGTTCACCCGGAAGTTCACATCGAGGAACATCCGGTCGCGGGCGTTCATCATCCCGAAGTAGTAGCCATCGTCCCAGCCGTAGTCGGTGGACGGGATCAGGCTGAACGGATGGGGGCTCTGGTGAACCGGGAACTCGTCGTACGGCGTCAGCATCAGTGACCTCCTGACCATCCGGCGGGCCCGCCCAGTGGAGCAGTCGAACCTGCAGTAATACAGCGCTGTTAGTCTAGTGGTGAACCTTGAGATATCCAACACTGTTCGGTTATGGTAAAGGTGTGCCACCACCCGGCGGCCACGAAGGAGACCCAAGCGTGGCAGCGCGGACCCAGCGAGTCAGATCCGGGTTCATCATCACCATCCTGACCATCGCGGTCGTCTCCTTCTCCGCGCTCCAGTCGCTCTTCGTCCCCGTGCTGCCGCAGATCCAGGAGCAGTACGACGCCACCCAGGAGAGCGTCACCTGGGTGCTGACCGCCTACCTGCTCTCCGCCTCCGTCTGCACTCCGCTGATGGGTCGGATCGGAGACATCGTCGGCAAGCAGCGGATCCTCGTGCTCACCCTCGCGGCGCTGACCCTCGGGTCGCTCCTCGCCGCCGTCGCGCCCACCCTCGGCATCCTCATCTTCGCGCGGATCGTCCAAGGCGCCGGGGGCGGCGTGATGCCGTTGGCGTTCGGCATCATCCGTGACGAGATCGCCGACGACCGGGTCGGACGGACGATCAGCATCCTCGCCGCCATCGGCTCACTCGGATATGGCGCGGGCCTGGTCGCCGCAGGTCCGATCGTCGATCATCTGGGCTTCCACTGGCTGTTCTGGCTGCCGATGATCGCCACCGCACTCGCGGGGGCCGCGACGCTGCTGGTGCCCCCGTCTCCCGTGGCGGCGCCGAGTCCGCTGCCCTGGGGGCCTGCTGCGCTGCTCGCGCTGTGGCTGGTGCTGCTCCTGCTCGCCCTGAGCCAGGGCAACACCTGGGGCTGGACGTCGCTGGCCGTGCTCGGGTTGCTGGGCTCGTCGGCCGTCGCGGCAGCGGTGTGGGCGTTCGTGGAAGCGCGCGTCAGCACGCCGATGATCGATCTCGACATGATGCGCCGGCGCGGGATCTGGACCTCCAATCTGGTCGCCACCCTGCTCGGCTTCTGCATGTTTGCCGGCTACGGCTTCGTCCCCCAGCTGGTCCAGACGCCGCCGGCGGCGGGCTACGGCTTCGGGTCGACGCTGACCGAGTCCGGACGGATGCTGCTCCCATCCACACTCGCGATGTTCGTGGTCGGCTTCGCGACCTCCTCGCTGGTGCGGACCTTCGGCTCACGGTGGGTGACGTCCGCAGGGTGCCTCATCGGCTCGGCGTCCTTCCTGGCCCTGGCCTTCGCCCATACCCACCCATGGCAGGTCACCATCTTCATGACCACCCTCGGCGCCGGGATCGGTATCGTCTTCGCCACCCTCGCCGGGGTCGTCGTCGGTGCGGTGCCGGCCGATCAGACGGGCGTCGCGAGCGGAATGAATGCCAATGTCCGCACCATCGGGGGTTCACTGGGGGCCGCCGTGATGGCCGGACTCGTTACCGCACACGTGGGTCCGAGCGGCTTTCCCCAGGAGTCGGGCTACGTCGTCGGGCTGCTGGTGCTGGCGATCGCGCTCGCCCTCGCCGCGATTGGCTCGTTATGGGTGCCCAACACCCACGACCAGGCCACCGGCAGCCCACTGCTGGACGCCGACAACGCCGAGCTCGGTCTGGTGCCGATGGGCCACACCCGCTGACCGGTGGGTCAGCTGCGCACGGCGACCTCGGGACGACGGACGAAGCGCAGCAACGAGTCGGCAAGCTCGCTCGGCGACTCCAATGCCGGGAAATGACCGCCGTGCTGCGGCTCGTCCCACTGCACTACCGCAAAGCTCTTGTCCACCAGTGACCTGGGCGGGACCACGGCCAACGGGTCGGGGAAGGCTGCCGCACCGACTGGGATCCGGAGTCCATCGCCGGGGTAGTTCGGCGGATCGTCGCCAGCCGCGAGGTACATCCACGTCGAGGTGACTATTGATGACGTCGTGAGATAGAGCATCGCCACGTCGACGAGCGTGTCCGCCCCGAACGTGGTGATCACGTCGTCGACCGACGGCCAGGCACCATCGGTGCGCGGCAGGTCGGCCCACTCGGCGTACTTCTCCCAGATCCAGGCGGCCGTGCCCACTGGAGAGTCGGCGAGCGCGAAGCCGAGCGTCTGCGGGCGGGTGCCCTGGATCGCCTGATAGCCACCGGCCCGGGCGAGGCCGCCCCTGAACCGACGCGACCACTCCTTCTCCTCCTCGGTCTCCACCGATGCGTCGTCCGCGCGGGAAGTGAGCATCGAGAGGTGGACTCCCGCACAGGCGTCGGCATGATCGACCCCGAGCCAGCCGGCCACCCGGGAGCCCCAGTCGGTGCCGTGCACCACATAGGACGGGTGCCCGAGCAGGTGGGTGACCAGCCGATGGACGAGGCCGGCGACCTGACGAGGAGAGACCGGCTCGGTCAACGGCGTCGCGAAGCCGTAGCCCGGCAGGGACGGCACGATGACCTCGCGGCCAGCGTCGAGCAGCGGGTCGATGAGCCGCTCGAACTCATAGACACAGCTCGGCCAACCGTGCAGCAGCACCACCGGCGGGCCGGAGGACGCGCCCACCGGCCGCTCCCTGATCAAGTGCACCGGGACGCCGTCCCCTGTCCCGGCGAGTTGTCGACGACGCCGGAGTCGCTGCTGCCACGCGTCCGGATCCCACTGGTCGCACCAGTGGGCGCACAGACGACGCACCAGGTCGCGGTCGATGCCGCCCCGCCATCCCACCAGGTCGGGCATAACGTCCCAGCCGAAGTCACCCACCCGCGCCCGGATCCGGTCCACCTGTGCTCGATTGACCTCCGGGAGGAACTCGGTCAGCATGGCCGCCCCTTGCTCAGTCGGTCAGCGCTCCGAGCGCCAACCCCGCTCGCAGGTACGGCGCCACCGCCTCACGCGCAGTCTGGTGCCCACTGCCCGCGGCAGCGCCGGCCCGGTAGCGATGGTCGATCCCGGCCGCGATCACCGCGACCTTGTAGTGCGCGAGGGCGAGGTGGAACGTCCAGTGGTCCAGGCTCGCTCCGCCGGCGCTCTCGTAGGCGGCAGCGAGTCCGTCGGCGTCTGCGATCCGTGAGCTCGTCCATGCGCAGGTCTCGCCGACGATCAGGTCGAAGGCCGGGTCGCGATAGGCGCACATCATCGCGACGTCGGCGACCGGGTCGCCAATGGTGGCGAGCTCCCAGTCCAGCACCGCGGCGACGCGCGGCCCGTCAGCGCCGGTCAGCGCCAGGATGGTGTTGTCGATCCGATAGTCGCCGTGCACGATGGCGACCGCGCGCTGCTCCGGGATCGCTGCCGCGAGACGCGACTGGAGCTCGGCGGCCGCCGTACGCACGTCGGCGTCGTCGGGAGCCACGAGTTGCCACTGGCCGCTCCAGCGTCTGAGCTGGCGGGCTGCATAGGCGTCGGCGCGACCGAACCGCTCCAGCCCGACGGCCACGTGATCGACGCGGTGCAATGCCGCCAGGGTCTCGACCAGGGCGGACACGGTCCCGATCAGCCGCGTCTCGTCGAGCGCGTCGAGCTCGCTCCGGGACTGCACGCTGGCACCGGCCACGAACTCGGCAACGACGTAGGGTCCGCCGAGGTCGTGCTCGTCGGTCACCGAGATGACCTGACGCGGCACCGGCACCAGCCCGTCTTGCAACGCGCTGCAGACCCGAAACTCGCGCTCCACGTCGTGGGCCGACGGAGTCCGTCCCGCGCGGGGTGGGGTGCGCAGCACCCAGCGGTCCCGGCCATCGGTGAGCACGAACGTCAGGTTGGAGCGACCGCCGACGATCCGGTCGGCGGTGAGCGGGCCGGCGAGCGTGGCGCCACCCATCTCCATCTGTCGGGCGACAGCCACCAGCTCGGCGGCCGTCAGATCGGTGGCCAGCGTCGCGGAGGATCCGCTCGTCGGGGCGCTCACCGCTCGCTCACCCCTCGAACGGGCGCACAGCCCGCAGTTCTTCGCGAGCGATGGTCCGGCGGTGGACGGCGTCCGGCCCGTCCACGATGCGCAGCACCCGCGCCCACGCATAGAAGTAGGCCAGCGGCGTGTCGTCGCTGACCCCCGCCGCGCCGTGGATCTCGATGGCGCGATCGATCACCCGCAGCGCGGCGGCGGGTGCGGCAATCTTGATCTGGGAGATCTCCGCGCGCGCGCCCTTGGCGCCACGGGTGTCGATCAGGCCGGCAGTGTGCTGGACCAGCAGCCGGGCCAGGTCGATGTCCATCCGGGAGTCGGCGATGTGCTGCTGCACGACAGGGTTGTCGGCGAGGGGCGCACCGAAGGCGACGCGCTCCTTGGCACGCCTGACCATCAGCGCCAGCGCCCGCTCCGCCATCCCGATCGCTCTCATCGCGTGATGGATGCGGCCCGGGCCGAGGCGCGCCTGCGCGATCCGGAACCCGTCGCCCTCCTCGGCCAGGAGGCTAGTCGCTGGCACCCGTACATCGTCGAAGATCAGCTCGGAGTGCCCGTGCTGATCCTGATAGCCGAAGATCGGCAGGTGCCGTTCGATGGTCAGGCCCGGGGTGTCCCGGGGCACCAGCACCATCGACTGCTGACGGTGGCTAGGTGCGTCCGGGGCGCTCTTGCCCATCACGATGAAGACCTGGCAGCGTTCGTCGGCGACGCCGGTTATCCACCACTTTCGGCCGTTGATGACGTAGTCGTCGCCGTCGCGCTGCATCGTCATCGCGATGTTGATCGCGTCCGAGGAGGCCACCGCCGGCTCGGTCATCGCGAACGCCGAGCGGATCTCGCCCGCCAGGAGGGGCTCGAGCCAGCGTTTCTTCTGCTCGTCGGTGGCGAATAGCGCCAGCGTCTCCATGTTGCCGGTGTCCGGGGCCTGACAGTTGATCGCCTCCGGCGCGATGACCGGCGACCAGCCGGTGATCTCCGCGATCGGCGCATATTCGACGTTGCTCAGGCCGGAGACCGCCGGCAGGAATAGGTTCCACAGACCGCGACGCCGTGCGGAGGCTTTGAGCTCCTCCATCACATCGGGATAGCTGTGCTCCCCGTGCTCACGCAGGTGGGCGGCCCAGACCGGCTCGGCGGGGAAGACCTCCTCCCGCATGAACTCCCACAGTTGTGCCTG
The DNA here is from genome assembly GCA_008123405.1 of Nocardioides sp. BGMRC 2183. GTDB lineage: Bacteria > Actinomycetota > Actinomycetes > Propionibacteriales > Nocardioidaceae > Nocardioides. The sequence goes on along the minus strand of VSSA01000002.1, from coordinate 332,111 downwards.
CAGCTCCAGCGTGCGGCGCGGTGCCGCCGGCTCCTCGTGGTCCATCGGGATCTCCTTCGCGACAGTGCTGGGGGTTGCCGGCTCCGGCGACCGTTGTCATATAAACCTACCAACGTTAGATTGAGGTTATCCCATCTTGCCGTCCCCGCGAAGGTGTCCGCCATGAATCAACCAGCAAGCCCCCGCCAGCAACGGTTCGAGGTGGACGTCGTCTGCATCGGCTCCGGGGTCGGCGGTTGTGCCGCAGCCGCCACCGCGGCGAAGGCGGGTGCGACCGTCCTCCTAGTCGAGAAGGCCGCGCTCGTCGGCGGGGTCACCGCCTACTCCGGCGGACAGGTCTGGATCCCAGGCACCCGCCAGCAGGCCGAGCTGGGCATCGAGGACACCGTCGAGGACGGCATCGCCTACCTCGAGGAGCTGGCCGGCGGCTGGGGTGACCCCGCGCGCACCGCGCACCTCGTGCATGCCTCCAAGGAGGCTCTGGAGTACTTCGAAGCCGAGCATGGCTTCGCCGCTCGCGTGATTAAGGACCTGCCGGACTACTACTACCCCCGGTTCCCGCACGCCGCTGCCGACGGCCGCTACATCGAGCCCGAGGAGATCGACCTCGCGTCGCTGGGCGATCTCGGACCCAAGCTGCGCCGCTCGCCGATCGGGTCCAGCGGCGGAGGACTCGGCAAGGACGGCGCGGAGGGGAGCGTCGGCGGCCGGTTCGTCCAGATGGGCGAGGGACTCGCAGCGCACTTCGTCCGCGCTGCCCTGCAGGCCGGCGCGGAGATCTGGACCGAGAGCCCGGCCCGGGAGCTGATGATCACCGACGGGCGGGTCACCGGTGTGCGCATCGCGCGGCCAGATGGCGAGGTGACCGTGACCGCGCGCAAGGGCGTCGTACTGGCCACCGGTGGCTATGACTGGAACCCCGACCTGGTGCACCGCTTCGAAGGCGTCCTGGACGCCCACGGCAGCGCCGCGCCCGCCGGGATCACCGGCGACCACCTGTTGATGGCCGCACCGACCGGCGCCGCCATCACCCACCAGCCCGCCGCTCGCAACGTCATGCAGGTCGGATTCCCCACCGGCCTCATCGATGAGGACGGCCACGACCTGCACTCCTCCTACCGGGCAGTCAACCCACACGAGATCATCGTCAACCGCTATGGCATGCGGTTCGCCAACGAGTCCTTCTATCCCGCACTATCGGCAGCGATGCAGACCATGGACGGCGCCGACCACAGCCTGCCCAACTGGCCGTGCTGGCTGATCTTCGACGCTGCTTACCTGGAGATCGACGCGGCCCGCGCACCCTCCCTCGACCTGGCCATCAGCGGCGACACGATCGCGGAGCTCGCCGAGGCGGCCGGCATCGATGCCGAGGCGCTGGAGGCGACCGTGGCCGACTACAACCGGATGTGCGAAGGGGGCCGCGACACCGAATGGGGCCGCGGTGAGCAGCCGTGGTCGATGGAGCTCTTCACCGACACCGAGACCACAACCGATCACAACCCGAGCCTCGGGCCGATCAGCCGCGCCCCGTTCTATGCGGCCCGGATGTCGCGGGTCCAGTTCGGCATCGGATCCGCCGGGCTGTCGGTCAACAAGCACGCCCAGGTGACCCGGTATGACAGCAGTGCGGTCGACGGTCTCTACGCCGTCGGCAACTCCGCCGGTCGCGACGACATCGGCGCTGCGCTGCAGAGCGGGGTCGCCAACATGCGCGGCCTGACCTACGGCTACCTGGCCGGCAAGCACGCGGCCGCACGGACCGGAAACGGCGACGTGGCGTGAGCGAGCCACACGGTGTCGTGATCGTCGGCGCCGGACTGGCCGGCCTCCGCGCTGCGGAGGCGATCCGGGGCAACGGGTACGACGGCCGGATCCTGCTGGTGGGGGATGAGCAGCATCCGCCGTACGACCGCCCGCCGTTGTCCAAGCAGATCCTCACCGGGGACTGGGACGTCGCACGGACCGCACTGACGTCGCCCGAGCGCTTGGCCGACGACAGGATCGAGCTGCGGCTCGGCCACCGGGTCGTCGGCGCGACCCCGCACAACGTCGTCCTCGATGACGGCCGCCGGGTCGGCTACGACCACCTCGTCGTGGCGACCGGAGTGGCGGCGCGCACCTGGCCGGGCGCCGCAGTCGGTGGCCGTGTGCATCGGGTCCGCACCCTCGAGGACAGCCTGCGGCTGCACGCGGCGCTCGGGGACGCCGAGAGCGGCGCTGCCGCTGACCTGATCATCGTCGGTGGTGGCTTCGTCGGCCTGGAGGTGGCTGCGGCCGCACGCAGTCGTGGCTGTCGGGTCTCTGTCGTCGAGCTGGCCGATGCACCGCTGGCAGCCGTGCTCGGCGTCGAGGTCGGCCGCTACTTCACCCGCCTGCACGAGGCGGAGGGGGTGCAGATCCGCACCGGGATGGCGATCACCGCGATCGAGGAGCAGCCGCACCGCGTCGTCGTCCGCCTCGCCGACGGCAGCGAGCTGCAGGCGGCCCAGGTCGTCGTCGGGATCGGCGCTGAGCCGAGCACTTCCTGGCTCGCCGGGCTCGGGATCGACGGGCGCGGCGGTCTCCACTGCGACCGTCACGGCCGTGTCCTCGGCCTGGCCGCCGGGAACGTGTGGGCACTCGGCGATGTCGCTGCCTGGGACGACACCGTCCACGGCGACGCCCCGCGCCACGAGCACTGGACCTCCGCCGGCAACCAGGCCGCGGTCCTGGGCGCTGCGCTGGTGGGTCGCGCGCCGGACATGACCCCGGTTGCGCCGTACTTCTGGAGCACCCAGTACGACGTGAACTTCCAGCTGGCCGGACGGGTCGACCTCGCGACGTCCGTGCGAGTCCTGGAACCCGGCGCGGACGGGGCTGACCGGGGCACCGTGTTCGGGTTCCAGCGCGACGGCGAGCTGGTCGCGGTCGCCACCTTCCACAACCCACGCCGGTTCTTGCGACTGCGTCGTGACCTGCAGGAACACCAGGCTGCGGCACTCACCGTCTGATCGGAGGCCGCCGGGCGGTCGGTCGACGTCATGGCTGCGGGCAGGCGCAGCAGACAGCCAGCCGGTCAGGTACGTCGCGGGCGGCGGATAGCCAGTGGCACCACGGTCCGACCCCGAATCACGCCCCACCACAGCCCGGCACCGTAGGCGAGGTCGTCGAGCCGTCGACCGAGGAGTGCAGTCGCCGGATCGAGATCGGGCGCTCCTCGGTGACGACGGCGAGATCGACCAGGGCCGCCGAGACCACCGCGCGGCGGACGGTCCGTCTGAAGATGGCCGCGAGCACTGTGACCGGGCCACCACTGCCGCAACAGCAGGCCCGCCTCCTGGCGGACGTCCCAGCCGGCCCCAGAGCGCGAGACGGGCGGCGACCGTCACCCGGCCGTCGGCCATCGGAAGGCGGGGCGCAAGGGAGCGTGCGGTGAGAGCCGCGGCGACCGGGTGCGACCACCACCGCCGCTGCAGCAGCGCAGCAGCGCTCAGAGCCAGCGACGGCGCGGCGCGGCGGGCGCGAACTTGCGACCGGGCCTCCCCCGGAGGCTGGGTCGCACATCGTGCAGCGCCTCGATCTCGGGGTCGTAGCTGGAGCCGACCGGCATCGACGAGGCGCCAAACGAGGTCGACGTCCTCGGCCACCCGCCAGCCGTCCACGAAGCCGCCGACCTCACGCCGCAACTCAACAGTCGGCCCGAGACAGCGACCTCCGCCTGCGCCTGATGCTCGCCGCCCTGATCTGTGGCCAGGGAAGCGACTTCACCGGCGGCGGGCTGGCCCAGGCGCTCTCCCACGCCGCGGGCCCTCGCTAGACGACCTCCAACGGAACGATCGAGGTGATCCTGCTCAGCCACGCGCTGCGATACAACGCCAAGGAGTCCACGGCCGGACTTCAGAAAATCGCGACGGCCCTCGGCCTTCGGCAGGCACCGCCGACGATCGCCTCGGTGACCTCTGCGGTCGGAGAAGTCACACGAGGCCTGGGCGTCCCCGACAACCTGCGATCGGTCGGTATCGAGCCGACGGACCTGCCAGAGATCGTCCGCCATGCCATGGACGACTGGGCTCTGACGCGGGTGCCACGGTCGGTCACCGCGGAGGACGCGCTACAGATCCTGACCGCCGCACTGTGAGGATGGTGACCGGAGAGCACAGGCAACAGAGGAGGGCACCATGAGAACCAGCGGCGAACGGATCAGTTTCCCGGCTCCCGACGGAACGTGCGAGGCCCACCTCGCATGCCCGGAGGGTCCAGGCCCGCATCCCGGCGTGCTTCTCTACATGGACGCGATCGGGCTGCGTCCTCAGATCGAGGAGATCGCCGACCGGATCGCGACCTGGGGGTACGTCGTCCTCGCTCCCAACGTCTTCTACCGAGACGGCACTTCGGCCGAGATCGCACCGAAGACCGACCTTCGGGAGCCCGAGGCACGCGAGAAGTTCTTCCCCACCGTGATGCCAATGCTCGCCGCGCACACCGCGGATCGGGCTGCCCGGGACTTCGAGTGCTATCTCGCTCTCCTCGACGCGACCTCGGACGTTGCTCCGGGCGCGATCGGTATCACGGGCTACTGCATGGGGGGACGGCTGGCACTGCGTGCGGCCGCGCAACAGCCTGACCGCGTCGCTGCAATCGGAATGTTCCACACTGGTGGCCTAGTGACCGAGGCGGACGACAGCCCACACACTTGCATCACCCGCGTCCGCGCCCAGGTGCTCTCCGGATATGCCGACAAAGACCGCTCGATGCCGGAGTCTGACATCACCACCATGAACGCGTCGTTCGACGCCGCTGGCGTGCAGCACTACTCGACCACTCGACCAGGCGCACCGCACGGCTACACGATGGCCGATACCTCGATGTTCAATCACGAGGCGTCGGAATGGCACTTCACCGAGCTGCGCAACCTTTTCGCGAGGTGCCTCGGTACTGAGCGCGACTAGCGAATCGCGCGTGCGACCGTCGTGCGCCCCACGGAGGCCGAGTTTTGCCGCAGCACCTCCTCCGGTTCGTCAGCCCGGTCTGACCACTCGAACTCGGCCGCCTACTCGTGCAGCAGGACCATCTCGACGCGGACTTCGTGCAACTTGAGCAGTTCAGGCGCAGTGCGAACCAGGGCTTCGATCTGCTCTTGGGAAGCCGTGATTTCTCACGAGCTGGTTCCATCGCCGCGCCAGGTCGTGCAGTGGTCTTGATGACACCACCAGCAGACGGTCCGGGTCCACGGCCAAGCCGATCAGTCGTCGGATTCGGATCGCAGCCGAAGGCATCGGGGGGCGTCATCCTCGCGCGACTGTGTGCTCCTCGGCTTCTACTGCACCCCAGACGTGCGCTGCGTTCACCATGGTCTGCGCCGAGCGCACGGCTTGGAGAGCACTCTGACGGTCACGATGGCGTACGTCATAGTTGCCTTCCGTGCCGACCGGCTCGTACACGGTGACTTGGTGGCGGTCGCGGTAGGCGGCGATGGTGGTGAGCGCTTGGAGCCACCGTTCACGATCGGCTCTATCGGTGGGTGGTATTCCGAGGCGGCGGGTCCAGGGGGCTCGGTCTGCGAGGGCTTGTTCGGCGAGTGCGCGGGCGCGGGTTTCGATAATGTTCTTGCGTTCGGCGATGGCGTGTCGGTGGTCGTCCGTCATGGGGTCGAGGGGTTCGGGGATGAGGCCGGCGATCAGCTTGGGCTGCTGGCGGCAGCCTCGTGGTGGGCGTGCTGCGGCGCTGTCGAGGCGGTGGGTGAGGACGGCCGCGATGTCGTCGGCGTCGTCGAGGTGGTGCTGGCCAACAATGCGTGGCAGGAGGGTGTCGAGGTCGTGGTGGTAGGCCTCGGCCCGCCGCATCGCGGCGGTGAGTGGCCCGAACGCGGCCGAGTCCAGGACTGCGGCGTGCTGGTTGGTGGTGAGGCCGGACCGGGCGAGGAGGTCGGTGAAGCGGTCGTGTTGGGCGTCGGCGGCGATGGTCTCCAACTCGGCCGCGAGCCGGGTGATGCTGCCATGAAGTTCGTGTTCGGCCTCGATGGTCTGGTGCGCGCTGAGGTTCGTGCCGGTGTGGTGCAGGACGCCGTAGAGCACGGTGTGGGCGGTGACGTCATCGGGTTCGGGGGTGGTGTGGGTGTCGTCGGGTTGGTCGAGGGTGACGTAGGCGATGTTGGAGTCGCGGCCGCGGGTCATCGCGACGTACAGGTTCTCCCGTGTCGTCGCGCCGGTGACCACGACGTGGGCGGTGTCGACGGTGACGCCTTGGGCGCGGTGGGCGGTGATCGCGTACCCCAGGTCGAGGTGCTCGGCCGCATACTCGGGTGGCAATGCCGCGCGGCCACTCCCCCGCGGCAGTCGGCCGTCCGATCTGTCGAGGCGCTGTACGACGACCGAACCGTCGACGCGGACGGCGGTGATGGTCCAGCGGTCGCCGTTCTTCACCCACCCACCGGCGCTGACCTGGAGGGTGCGGTCGTTGCGACGGGTGATCACCACGTCCCCGGTGGAAGCTCGGCTGCCGTCAGCCAACTGCGCCTCCCTGCCGTCGACCGAGTCGGCGTGCAGGAGGCGTTCGGCGCGGGCTCGTTCGTTCAACGCTTGGACGGCGTGGGTGGATTCGGTGACCAGGATGCTCTGCAATCCGGCGGCGCAGTCGGCACGCCACGCGGCGTAGGCGGCATCGAGCATCTCCTCGGTCAAGCCTTCGCGGATGCGGTCGTGGCGGGTGTAGGTGCCGATCACCTCGACCTCCCCGCGGCTCAGCGCGAGGGTGGCGTCCTTCTCCCAGGCGTGGGTGAACCGGTGGAGCTCGGTCAGGGCGGGTGCGTCCGGTCGCCGGTCGACGAGGAGCGCGAAGGCGCCGCCGGCGTCGACCGACTGGAGCTGGTGGGGGTCGCCGACCAGCAGCACCTTCGCCCTCGCCTCCGCGGCGATCGTGGTGATCTTGTCGAGCGTCCTGGTGTCGGCGAGCGTGGCTTCGTCGACGATGACCAGCTGCCCGGGCCGGAGGGTGGTGTGGCCCTGCCGTCGGTTGTTTTCGTGGTCGTGGAGCCACTTCGCGGTGTTCTCACACCCCACCCCCAGATCGGCCGCGAGGGCTTGGGCGGCCATCGCGGAGGGCGCTAACCCGACCACACTGCGACGCCCGTGCTCCACAACCCAGGCGGCGCGCAGTGCACGCATCGTGGTGGTCTTCCCCGCACCCGCCGGCCCAACCAGCAGATCCACCGCCCGTCCAGAGGTCGCAATGGACTGCACCGCGCTCTGCTGCTCGGCAGTGAGCCGGCAGTGTCGAGCCAGGACCCGCGCGACGACCCGCGGCCGCACCCGCGGCGCCATCGAAGCGCTCTCGTCCGACCTGTGGAGGAGGCGTGCTTCGGCCTCGAGGAGCGCGGTGGAGGAGTACTTCTCCAGATGCTTTGGTCGGAACACGCTCGTGCCGTCCTCGCGGCGGAAGGTGGTGGGGCTGGTCGCGAGCTCCGGCGGGGTCAACCGGACCGACTGGTTCTGGGCGGCGTCGACGACCAGCCCGATCACGGCTTCGCGATCGTGGGTGGTGGCGAACCGGAGGCCCATGGTCTGTTTCGACGCTTCGGCGAGGAGGTTCCAGTGGTTCCACACCGCCCGCTTCACACTCACCGCGGCCACGACCTCGCCGGCGACCTGCTCGATGACCGCCCTCGACACGTCATCGACCGTCACCGGCCCACGTTGGTCAGACCGGATGAGGGGTGCGGCCCAGGCGGTCGGGTCGGCACCGAGGTGTGCCTGCGCCCGGCGGCGCCACTCGTCGGTCAGGTCGGCCAGCGACCGGACCTCCTTCGGCGGACGCGTCGCCAACGTGGCCTCCGCGCGGAGCTTCACGATGGTCTTCGCCGACGGCTGCCGACCGTGCCGCGCCATGTACTCCGCGATGAGGCGGTGCTTCTCGACCTCGATCTCCCTGGTCCGGCTGGAGAACTCGCCGATCAGGTCATCGCCGATGCCGGTGATCTCCCACCTCGGGTTCCGATCGGCACCACGGTCGCGCCGCTCCCACGCCACTCCGACCTCGCAGGTGAGGCGGTCGGCGAGCAGGGCGTTGTAGTGCTCCGAGAGCCCGACCCGGGCGGCGTAGACCGAGCGTCCGTCCAGGCTGCGCCACCGGCCATCCAGCAGGGTGCGGACTTTGTTCGAGACCACCACATGCGTATGCAGCTGCGGATCCCCAGCACGGGAATCCACGTGGTCGTAGGCGACCGCGGCGACACCGGCAACGCCGACCTGGGCGACCGCCCCATCGGTGTCGGCGAACCCGGCCCGGGTCGCGGCCACCTCGCGTTCAAACAGATCCATCACGTCGGCGACCGCGGCATGGTGGGCGGCCACGATCCTCTCCTGCACGTCTGCGTCGGCGACGGCCCACAGGATCGAGACCGACTTCGGCACACTGAACGTCAGATCGAACCCCGCCACCGCCGTCCGGCCGCCGTCGCGGGTCTCTTCGGCGTGGATGCGGGTGGTCTCGGTCGCGCGGTCCTCCGAGGAGAGGTCCTGGTCCAGTTCGGCCACACGGTCCGCGACGCGGTCGGCGAGGGGCTTGTAGGTCGGATAGGCGCGGCCGAGTTGGTCGCCGGTGATCGGGTCCCGTCCCATCCCGATCAGCAACGCCAGCTGCTCCTCGCTGACCTGCATCCCCGGCTCGAGCTGCCCGTCGCCGAACGTGGCGAGCCCGGAGCCCATCCACCGCCCCGGTGGGGTCCCGGCTTCGGTGTAGTACCGCGTCAACGGCGTCGACAACACGCGAGCGCCGTCACCCACGGCGACACTCTTCAACAGGTACCGATACCCCTCGCCCGCCGACATCCGACGCATCGACACCGTCACGACCACTCACCAGCCATGCCACCCAGGTGCGCCGACTTCTCCACGACCTTGATCTGCACCCCGTGTGGCCGGGTGTTGAGGAGGGCGTACGACGGTCCATGGATCGGATTCAGATCGGCAAGCGGGACAGTGCGCTTGATGAGTTCAGCTCAGGCGTGGTTGAGCCGTTCTGTTGAGGGTGCAGCTGAATGCGGAAGGAGACTTGCGATCGCTCAGCGCGTCTTCCGGCGTCCTCCAGAGCCCGTCAGGCGGGTCGAGGGTGCCGGTGGTGTTGGCTCAACACCACCGGCCCGAACTAGCAGACATCGGGCGCCGACTTCCGTCGCCCGACACGACACAGATCAGGTTGGTTCGTTCTCGTCGTCGACCAGCGCATCGAGTTCGAGCTGCTCGCCGAAGGTCGCCGGCCGCGCCAACACCGCCCGACCCGCCCCGGCCGGCCCCAGCACCCGCTCCAACTCACTCGCCGGGGTGTGGTCGGTGGTCAGGTCCGGCTCGACGTAATGCCCCTCGGTGACCGCGGTCGAGGTGTGGCCCAACAGGGTGGCCGCCGCACCGGTGCCCATCGTGCGGGCGATCACCGTCGCCGCCGTACGCCTGAACCACCGCAGACTGATCCCCGACTCGCCGAGCCCAGCGAGCTCGACCATCTCCCGGAACGTCCGCCGCACGTTGTACGGGCTCAGCACCCCGCCGTTGCGGTTCGCGAACACCGTGCGCTCACACTCCTCCGCACCGATCCCAGCAAGCCGGCGTCGCAGCACGACCGCGGCGAACTCCGGCACCGGGATCGCCCGCACCGAGCTCTCACTCTTCGGATGTGCCTGCCGGATTGTCCCGGTGGACTTGCGCTGCACCACGGTGCCGGTCACCCGCACCACCATCCCGGCCGGGCCGTCGTGGACGTCGCAGGCCCGCACCGCCAGCACCTCCCCGGGCCGCATCCCGGTCCCGAGCAGGACCTCGATGAGGTCGCGGACCTGCCCATCACTCTTCGGGCCCGGCAACCCCGGCTCCGTCCGCCACCGCGCCGCAGCATCCCGCAACACCTGGATCTGCTCAGACGTGAGCGCCTCGGGGACGCTCTTGGGCTTCCGCAGTTGCGAGGTCCCCTCCACCGGGTTCCGGGTCATCGCGTCGTTGCGCAGGGCGTACCCGAACAGCAGGTTCAACATCGTGCGCGAGTGCTGGGCACGGGCATAGGAGTAGGCCGCCTGGGATCGGAGGAACTGCTCGACCCGCCCGGTGGTGATCTCTCCGAGAGTGAAGTGCTCGAACGCCGGCAGGACGTGCAACCTCACGTGGTCGCGGTAGCGCTCCTTGGTGCCGCCCGCCAAGTCCTGTGTCTCGAGATCAGCGAGCCACAGCTCGACCAGCGTGCCGAACCTACTGTCATGGCTCAAGACCTGGCCGATCCCGTACGACGGACGGCGCTGCAGCTTCTCCTGCAACCCGCGCCGGGCCGCAGCCGCCGTACCCGCTGTGGCGCTCACCCTCCGCAGGCGACCGTCGAGGTCGCGCACCCTGGTCTCGGCGATGACGCGTGGACCTCGTCGGCGGACGTTGATCGCACCGAACGTCCCGACGGGCGTCCGGGGCCGCCCGGCCATTATCGGGCTCCGACGTCATGTCGGCAGGCGTCGTCGTGCTCCAGCCGCTCCAGCCACGCCTCGACCTCACTCACCCGGAACCGCAGTTCGCGACCGACCCGGAAGCCGTGTGGCCCGCGCCCCTGGCAGCGGAGGTCGTAGATGGTCTGCGCGGACACGTGCAGGTGGTCGCACAGTTGGGAGAGGGTCAGGATCTGCTCGATGGCGCCCGAGCGGACCTCGCCGATCGTGGCCGGGCGGTCGTTCTGGTTGGTGTCAGTGGTGTCCATGACATCGAGGTGAGCCAGCCACGCCGTGCCCGATCGAGACGGGCCGAACACCCTCAGCAGCGGCCCGCTCGCGCGGCCATAAGTGGAGAATAAATGGAGAGTGGGCACTCGTCCTCCTTCTTCAAGGACGGTGCCCACGCGCCTGACCTGCAGGTCTTGCGCGCCTGTAGGGATTCGAACCCCAAACCTTCTGATCCGTAGTCAGATGCTCTATCCGTTGAGCTACAGGCGCCCGCCGCCATCAGGCGACCGGACGAGGATAGCCGAGCCTGTCGTCCGATGCCGAATCAGCGCAGCAACGGCGGGATCACCGGCGGCTGTGAAATGATGCGACCCATGCCTGGATACCCGCCTGAGGACCGCGAGGTGTTCGAGTCCGACGCCATCGCCCTCTACGAGGCGGCTGTGGAGGAGAAGGGCATCCACACCGATGACCCCCGGATCGCGGACGGGGCGCCGCAACGCCGGGCGTTCGACCTCCTGGTCGACATGGGTCTGGTGGTGAGCGACCCGGACACCTCGATGTGGCGTCCCATCGACCCTGCTGCCTCGCAGTCGCGGGTGGTGGCTCCGCTGGGCGCGGAGGGCGCGCGACTGCTCGAGGAGTCCGCGCGGTGGACCAAAGTGTTCGGCACGCTGAGCCAGTCCTGGCGCCGCTCCCCGCAGTCGGAGTCCTCGGGTCCGCTCACCTACCTGCACCGCGAGGCGATCAGCCCCTACCTCAACGCCCTGCTCGCCGAGGCCGAGGACGAACTGCTGACCGCGCAACCCCAGGCAGGTCGCGATGCACAGTCGTTGGCTGCGGCAGCGCTGCGCGACCTCGAGGCTCTCGAGCGCGGGGTCACGATGCGCACGCTCTATCAGCACAGCGCGCGACGTCAGGCGATCACCCACAAGTACGTCGCCCAGATCACCGAGAAGGGGGCGGAGGTCCGCACCCTCGATGAGTTCTTCAACCGGATGATCGTCGTCGACCGTCGAGTCGCGGTGATTCCGGGGGCGGACGGGCCGGCCACCGCGATCGCCGTACGGGATCCGGGGATCGTCGCCTACCTGGTCGACGTCTTCTACCGCGCCTTCGCCCGCGGCCACCAGTTCGTCTCCACCCAGACCTCGGTGATGCGGGAGATCGCCGCCGAGCAGCGGGCGATGACGATCCGGATGTTGATCGAGGGCCACGCCGACGCGGTCAGCGCCAAGCGCCTCGGCGTCAGCCCCCGGACGTACGCCGGCTACGTCGCCGACCTCAAGGCCGAGTACGAGGCAGACACGCGTTTCCAGCTCGGCTACATGATGGGCCAGCTCGGGGTGACCGGGCAGGACTCCAACGAGCGCTCGGCGGCCGGCGGCACCACCGACACCAACTCCTCTGCCAACGACAACGGCGGCGAGCCCGGACCCTGAGGTCCGGACCCGCCGCCGTACGGCGAGCAGCGCTGTGCGTCGATCAGTCGCCGTCGACCGGAGCGGAGTAGCCCCAGCCGGAGTCGCGTGCGTGGGAGGGAGCGGGCGCTGCCACGAGACCGATGGTGGCGGCGATTGCGATGGCGGCGAAGGCGGTGCGACGAGCGAACTTCTTCATTGTCAGACTCCTGATCCTGAGGGTCCCGAGCGTCCCGCCAATGTATGTGCGCGGTAGGTACCCGAACAACGGTCACCCGAAACCTGCTGGCCAAGGCCGACTCTACGCCGGTCACGCCCACCCTCCGATGCGTTGGGCCCCGGCGAATGGAACTCGCCGGGGCCCAACGTCTGCGGAGGCGGCGGGATTTGAACCCGCGAGAGGGGGTTACCCTCAACCCGCTTAGCAGGCGGGCGCCATAGACCGGACTAGGCGACGCCTCCACACCGGTGGTGACACCGGCGGGGCAAGGCTACAAGGACCGGCTCGCCTGCACCGAATCGGCCTCCGGAATCCCTTCCGAGCTCAGCGCTTGGCGGCCTGCAGGTAGCGCTTGACCGTCCGAGCGAAGTCGTCCTTGTCGGCAGCCAGCACCTCGACCGGGATCGTCGTCGTACCACCTGTGCGCAGCCGCAGGACGACGCAGTCGATGTCGCGGGGCGACGCGGCGACCGCGTCCTCGACCTCGCTCCACCGCGCCTCCCGCACACCCGCGCCACGGACCAGGTTCACCTGGTACCCCGCCGTCGTGAGTCGTACGACGACCAGGCGGGCGCGCAGCCACCAGCCGAGCCCGAACAGCCCCACCAGCCCCACCGCGAGGAGCACCACCAACAGGTCGGCGTTGACGTCGATCGACGCGATCAGCACCGTCGCGATCAGCATGACGATCGCGAAGACGATCAGGTAGGCACCCACGAACCGGGCCATGACCGGCGGGGCGAGCCGGTAGTCGGTGACGGCGGGCACGGGCTTGCTCATGGACCGAATTGAACAATCCAGCGTCACCACGACCAAAACCGCGTGGCCCTGGGTGCTCCTCTAGCCTGGATCCGTGGAAGGGCGCCGTAGCGAGCGGTGCCAGAAGCGCGTGATGGCAAGGCGTCCGTTGCGAAGGCAGGCTGGAAGCCTGTCGAGCGACGGCAACGAAGCCAGCGCGCACTTCTGGTGCCGCGCAGTAGGCGGCCTTCCACGGATCCAGGTTTAGAATCGTGGCTCGTCGGTGGGTGACCGAGCGTCGCGCACGCGGGCTCCGCCGACGAGGAGGGGTGCCGGAGTGGCCTATCGGAACCGCCTTGAAAGCGGTCGTAGGGAGACCTACCGCGGGTTCGAATCCCGCCCCCTCTGCCAGGCCGGGTGGACGTTCAGGTGGACCGGGCTCAGAGGAGCGCCGCGGTGCGCGGCGGCTCTGGGCGGATCGCGTCGAGCTTCTCCGCGACCCGACGCCGCCGACCATGGTTACCGGTCAGCAGCAGGTCGAGGCGGATCACGATCCAGCCGATCAGGATGCCGACGACCAGGCTGAACCCGATCGACAGCAGCGCCTCGTCCACCGTGATCACCGGGTTGCCCAGCGCGGTGGCGATCGGCGCCGTCGCAGCGACACCGAACGCGGAGACCCACCACCCCTGACGCCGGCGGGCTCGCAGGTGGCATCCGTAGACCAAGGCCGGGACGCCGAGGACGGTCGAGATCGGGCGCGGGAAGGCGCCGAGGTTCTCCCGGCTCCACCGCACCGCCTCGAGCAGATCGTCGACAGTGCTGCTCGACCCATAGCGACGCAGCAACTCGGCATAGAGCAGCGTGAGCGAGAGCAGCACCGCTCCGACGACGACCACGACCATGCCGCGCCGGCCGAGGCCGTGGAAGCCGGCACCGAGCCGGAACACGACGACGAAGACGCCGATCAGGCCGAGGCCGAGCGTCGTGTACTCGTAGCGTTCGACGCTGATCGCCGGCTCGAACCCGATGCTGGCCAGTGCGCCGACCGCAGCCACCACGACGCCCACGACTGCCTCGCGGGCCGCGGCCCACAGCCCCTTCGTAGGCACCGTGATCATCACCCCGAGCACGGCCGCGACGGTCGCGGTCAGCACGGAGGCACCGGTGCGCAGGACCTCTTGGTCGGAGAGGACGGCGGTCAACCCGATCGCCAGGGCGAGGGTGCCGAAGACCACCGGCCGACCGCCCTCACGTGCCGCCAGGCCCCAGCTGTAGATGGTGGAGACCGCGATCGCACCCACGGCGGCGAGCCACTCGGGACCGACCGGCACCATCGCCGCGATCAGGCATCCGGTGCCCACCAGCACGCCGACCACCGCAGCCACCAGAGGCCACCGGGACGCCGCGAGGGCCGCGGTGCGGTGACGGAGCCGGCGGACGAGATCGGAGGGGGTGGGCACGGCCGTTCAGACTACAAGCGCCGGTTGCGCAGCGACGGGTTGGCATCGCGGGTACGACGCAGTACGTCCGGGTCGAGGGTCGCGGACGTCGTACCGGGGTCGTCGAGCTCGCCCAGCGCGGCGACCTCACCACCACTGGGGTCCAGCACCAGACTGGTGCCGCAGTAGCGCGGACCGGGCTGGGCGGCGGCCGCGACATACACGGTGTTCTCGATCGCGCGGGCGGTCAGCAGGGTGCGCCAGTGATGGATCTTGCCCTCGCCGGCCACCCAGGCGGCCGGGACCACGATCAGGTCGGCGCCGGCGTCGACCAAGGCCCGCGCGAACTCCGGGAACCGGAGGTCGTAACAGGTCATCAACCCGACCCGCCAGCCGCCGACCTCGATCACCTTCGGCTCGATCGCTCCGGCGAGCAGCCGATCGGACTCGCGGTAGCCGAACGAGTCGTACAGATGCACCTTCCGGTACGACGCAGCGACCGCACCCCGCACCAGCAGTGTGTTGTAGGGCCGCGCCGGGTCCGGTGAGGCCTCGAACATCCCGGCCACCACGGTGGTCCCGCGATCCGCGGCGACCCGAGCCAACGCGGTGCCGAACGGGCCGTCGAGTGGCTCCGCGAAGGCACTGACGTCCGAGCCGGCCGGACCGAAGTCGCGGGCGAACGCCTCGGGCAGCACCACCAGGTCCGCATGGTCGACATGCTCGGCGGGGGCCACCAGGCGGTCCAGCGCCGCCCGGTTCTCCGCCGGGTCGAGCGTGGATGCTGCCTGGACCAGGGTGACCCGCAGCGGCCGGGTCGGGGCGGGTCGCTCGATCGTCTCGCTCACCCGACCAGCCTGCCACTGTCGCGGGCGGCTGTGCGAGGCTGCTCGACGTGATCGAGCCGGGGCTGACCTCCTTCTCCGCGATCGTGCTCGCCGGCGGTCAGGCCAGCCGGCTCGGCGGTGCGGACAAGGCCTCGATCGAGCTGCATGGCCGCACCCTGCTGGCGCGCAGCCTGGACGCGGTGCTGGACGCCGCCGAGGTCGTGGTGGTGGGCGAACAGGTGCCCACCGAGCGGCCGGTGACCTTCGTGATCGAGGACCCCGCCTTCGGCGGACCGGTCGCGGGTCTGCTGACCGGACGGGACCAGCTGCTGCGTCGTACTGGAGTGCTGGCGGTGCTCGCCGTCGACATGCCGTTCTTGACCTCGGCCACGTTCCGACGGCTCAGCGAGGCCGCGGTCGGCCACGACGGAGCGATCCTCACCGGCCCCGACGGCCGGCGGCAGCTCGCCTTCGTGGTGGAGACAGCACGGCTGGACCAGGTGCGGCCCGGGCGCGAGGAGCAGCACAATGCCGCGTTGCACCGGTTGCTGGCGCCCCTGGACCTGGTCGAGGTCGCCGCCCACGGAGACGAGCACCGCGACGTCGACACCTGGACGGACCTGCGCGACCTCGGCTGACCTGCGAGTTCGCCGAGCGGTCTTGCCCGATCCCGGCACCCGGGTCACCCTGGAGGGGTGAACCTCCACGACTGGATCGATGAGGTCTGCGATCTGCTCGACATCGAGGCCGAGGCCGACGAGGCACTGCTCGCCGACCTGGCCGAGGTGGCGGTCGACAATGTGCACGGCTCCGCGGGGCCGGTCACCGCGTTCCTGCTGGGCGTCGCCACCGGCAGCGGCGAGGCGGACCCCGACCGGGTCGAGCAGTTGGCCGGCCAGGTCCAGGCACTCGCCGAGGCGTGGGACCGTCCGGCCGGTGCGGCGGATGAGACCGACGACGACCCGGAGGCCGACTCGCTGGTCGACGCCGCGGGGGTCGAGCGGGAGTCGCTGGTCTGAGTTCGCTGGACTGAGTTCGCTGGACTGAGGCTGCAGACTGGGTCCATGCGTGCTGTTCTTGCGACCGAACCCGGCGGACCCGAGGTCCTGACGATCAGCGAGGTGCCGGACCCGGCGCCCGGCCCCGGCGAGGTGGTGCTCGACGTCGCCGCCACGGCGGTCAACCGCGCCGACGTACTGCAACGGATGGGGTTCTATCCGCCACCGCCCGGAGCCAGCGACGTGATCGGCCTCGAGTGCAGCGGCACCGTCGCCGCGGTCGGTGACGGCGTCACCTACTGGGCGGTCGGTGACCGCGCCTGTGCGCTGCTCGCCGGGGGCGGCTACGCCGAGAAGGTCGCGGTGCCGGCGGGTCAGCTGATGCCGATCCCCGACGGGATCGACCTGGTCACCGCCGCGGCGCTGCCCGAGGTGGCGTGCACGGTGTGGTCCAACGTCTTCATGACCGCAGCGCTCGACGAGGACGATGTCCTCCTGGTGCACGGCGGGGCCGGCGGCATCGGCACCTTCGCGATCCAGCTCGCCTCGGCCCGAGGTCACCGGGTCTTCACCACGGCCGGCTCGCAGGAGAAGCGGGAGCGTTGCGTGGCGCTCGGCGCCGAGGTGGCCGTGGACTACCGCAACGAGGACTTCGTGGAGGTCGTCCGGGAGCGCACCGACGGGCGTGGCGCCGACGTGGTGCTGGACAACATGGGCGCGAAGTACCTGGACCGCAACATCGACGTGCTGGCCGACTCCGGTCGACTGGTGATCATCGGGATGCAGGGCGGTGCCCGAGCCGAGCTCGACATCGCCAAGCTGCTGCGCAAACGCGGCGCGGTGATCGCCACCAGCCTGCGGTCGCGTCCGGTCGAGGACAAGGCGTGGATCTGCGCGGACGTGGTGGAGAACGTGTGGCCCCTGATCGCCACCGGGACGATCGAGCCCGTCGTCGGGACCACACTCCCGCTCGAGGAGGTCGTCGAGGCGCACCGGCGGCTCGACGGAGACGGCAACATCGGCAAGATCCTGCTCACGGTCTGACCCCGACCGGGCTTCGTGGGCGCTGGCTAGGCTGGGCGACATGACGCAGACCCCCTCCGGAGACGGACAGGACGAGCAGCAGCAGCGGATCGTGGTGATCGGTCCCGACGGCCAGCCCGTGGGCGCCGTACCGGCGAGTGCGCTGACGCAGGCCTCGCTCGGCGAAGGCGACGGCGATGGCGAGGGGGACGAGGACGGCAAGTCCCTCACCGACCTGGTCGAGCAGCCGGCGAAGGTGATGCGGATCGGCAGCATGATCCGCCAGCTCCTCGAGGAGGTGAAGGCGGCGCCGCTGGACGAAGCCAGCCGCCACCGGCTCGCCGAGATCCACCGCTCATCGATCGCCGAGCTCGAGCAAGGGTTGGCGCCGGAGCTCATCGAGGAGCTGGAGCGGCTCTCCCTGCCGTTCGACGAGTCGGCCACGCCCTCGGAGTCCGAGCTCCGGATCGCCCAGGCCCAGCTCGTCGGCTGGCTCGAGGGACTCTTCCACGGCATCCAGACGGCGATCTACGCCCAGCAGATGGCCTCACGCGCCCAGTTCGAGCAGATCCGGCGTGCGTTGCCCCAGGGCGGCGGACCGATGATGCCCGGGGCAGCGCCCCAAGCCGCCCCCGGCCAGTCGGGCGACAACAACGACGAGAACCGCGGCGGGATGTACCTCTGACCCAGGAGGTGGATCAGCGTCGCTCGCGCCCCAAGCGCCCCACCAGCGCCAGGCCCAGCACGCCGACGATCGCGAGCGCGCCGCCCGGCGCGACCAGACGGCCGAGCATCGGCGGGTCCTCCTCGGCCTCCTCGCTGAGCTCGAGGTTCGGGTCGACCGCACTCGGCTGCGCCGGGTCCAGCGCAGCCGAGAGCCGCTCCTGGATGGCGGGAGTCAGCCCTCTCGGGAGCAGCACCGCGCCGGTGCAGGGGGTGGCGGAGAGTCGGTTGCCCTCGTCGGTGGCGAAGAAGAGGTAGGTCTCACCGACCTGCAGGCGGCCACTGGTCGCCCCGAGCTGGTTGGTCAGCACGACGGTGATCGTGGAGCCGGCGTCGACGAGGCCGCGGTAGTCGACCTCGACCTGCACGGTGTGGCGCCATTCAACGGTGGGGCGGGAGGCGGAGTCCGTCGCGGCCCCGGTGGGATCCGTGTTCTCGGTGGCGGGTTGGGTCGCTCCGGGCGCTCCGGGGAAGTCGCTGTTCTGCACGCGGACCCGGCGCAGCGCGGTCACCTCGCCGACGAAGACGTTGTCCGCCTCGGAGGCGCGCTCGCTCACCGCTGCCTCGTCGCTCAGGTCCAGCTCGCCGCAGGCGGGCGGTGCGGCGACCGTCGAGGACGGCTCCGGTACGGCGACCGCGGCCGGAGCGGCGACACCGAGACCCAGCACCGCGGCGGCGGCCACCAGGGCAGCGCGCGTCGTCGGACGGGCCATCGAGGCAGTCATCACCCGGACATCCCACCAGATCCGGCGCCAGGGAACCAGCGTCCGATCTCCAGCGCGGCGCCGTCGTCGTCGACGGTGGCGGTGACCGCGTCGGCGGTCCGCTTCACCTCGTCGACGGCCTGGCCCATCGCCACCCCGCGACGCGCCCAGGTGAGCATCTCGAGGTCGTTGCGGCCGTCGCCGATCGCGAGCACGTCGGCCGCGGAGAGACCGAGCTCGTCGGCGACGTACTGCAGGCCGGAGGCCTTGGACACGCCCACCGGAGCAAGGTCGAGCCAGGCGGTCCAGCCGATCGCGTAGTCGGTGCCCTGCAGGCCGAGACGCTCAGCGAGGTCGACGAACTCCTCCACCGTCGCCTCCGGGTCGCGGATGATCACACGACTGACCGGCTCGGAGACCATCTCCTCGACGTCGGCGATAGTGAGGTTCTCCCCCAGCTCACCGTCGGGGAACGGGGCCGAGACCCGATAGCCGACGCCGCGCTCCTCCACCGCCACCAGCGCCTCGGGGTGCTCGGCGAGCACCGCCCGCACCGCCGGCGCGGCGTCGAAGGTGACCTCGTGGACTACGTCCATCGGCGGGTAGCGGAAGACCACAGCGCCGTTCGCGGCGACCACCCAGAGCTTCTCGCCATGACCGTGCAGGTCGAGCATGTCGGCCACCACGGTCATGTTGTGCGGCGCCCGCCCCGATGCGAGTACGACGTGCGCGCCGGCGTCCAGGACGCTCTGGACCGCTGCGTGGACGGCTTCGGTGACCTCCTCGTGGCTGAGTCCCTGGCCGTGGATCCAGCGCAGCAGGGTGCCGTCGATGTCGAGGGCGACGATCTTCGGCATCCAGCCGGCGAGGTCTGCCGGGACCTCGGGCAGCTCCGGCACGCCGGGCGCAAGCTCAGCCATGGCTCGCCACCGGCTTCAGCACCTCGACGCCGCCCAGGTAGGGCCGCAACGCCCGCGGCACGGTGACCGACCCGTCCTCGTTCTGGTGGGTCTCCAAGATCGCGACGATCGCCCGCGGGATCGCGGTGAGCGTGCCGTTGAGGGTGGCGACCGGAGTGGTGCGGCCCTCCTCGTTGCGGGTGCGCACGTCGAGCCGGCGAGCCTGGAACTCGGTGCAGTTCGAGGTCGAGGTCAGCTCGCGGTACTTGCCCTGAGTGGGGATCCAGGCCTCGCAGTCGAACTTCCGGATGGCGCTGAGCCCGAGATCGCCGGCCGCGGTGTCGATCACCCGATAGGCGAGCTCGAGCTTGTCGAGGAACTCCTTCTCCCAGGCCAACAGCCGCTCGTGCTCGGCGTACGACTCCTCGAGCGTGGTGTAGACGAACATCTCCACCTTGTCGAACCAGTGCACCCGGATGATGCCGCGGGTGTCCTTGCCGTGCGAGCCGGCCTCCTTGCGGAAGCACGGGCTCATCGCGGCGTAGCGCAGCGGCAGCGCTGCCGGATCCAGGATCTCGTCGGAGTGGTAGGCCGCCATCGCGACCTCCGAGGTGCCGACGAGGTACATGTCCTCGCCCTCGATCCGGTAGACGTCGTCGGCCGCCTGACCGAGGAAGCCGGTGCCCTCCATCGCGCGCGGCTTGACCAGGGACGGTGCGATGACCTGGGTGAAGCCGGACTCCCGGGCCTGGTCCATGGCCAGGTTGACCAGCGCCAGCTCGAGCTGGGCCCCGACACCGGTGAGGAAGTAGAAGCGCGACCCAGACACCTTCGCGCCCCGCTCCAGGTCGATCGCGCCGAGGAGCTTGCCGAGCTCGACGTGGTCGCGCGGGGTGAAGTCGAACTCACGCGGGGTGCCGACGTGCTCGAGCACGGTGAAGTCGTCCTCGCCTCCGGCCGGCGCCTCGTCGGCGGCGATGTTGGGGATCGACCGGATCGCGGCGTCCCACGCTTCCTCCGCGGCACCCTGGGCTGCCTCGGCCGCCTTCACCTCGCCGGCGAGCTGCTTGACCTGGTCGAGCAAGGCCTGCTTGTCGCTGCCGGTGGCTCGGGCGACGTCCTTGCCCATCGCCTTCTGCTGGGCGCGCTTGGTCTCGAACTCGGCGATCGCCGCCCGCCGCGCGGCGTCGGCCGCCAGCGCCGTATCCACCGCGTCGGAGGAGAGCCCGCGCTTGGCCTGGGCGGCACGGACGCGGTCGGGCTCGTCTCGGAGGATGCGCGGATCGATCATGCTCCGAAGATTATCGGGAGCCCCCGACCCCCACCGATTCCCCGTTGAGTTGGGGGTTCGGGCCCGTTGACTTGGGGGTTCGGGCCGGCCCGGCCGTCCGAACGGGCCCAATAGGCCAACTCAACGGGCCCACAAGGCCAACTCAACTCAGAAGAGCGCGACCTTGTCGGGGGCGGGGAAGAGGTCGTCGAGTTCCGCGAGGTCGGCGGGGGTGGGGGTCCAGGAGGTGGCGGCGGCGTTCGCCTCGATCTGCTCGGGGCGGGTGGCGCCGGCGATGACGCTGGCAACCGGGTCCTGGGCGAGCAGCCAACCGATCGCGACGGCGACGCCGTCGATCCCACGCTCCTCGGCGAACCGGCCGTAGGCCTGCATCCGCGGCGAGACCGCCTCCTCCAGCAGGTGCTGGCGGGTCACCGAGAGACGGGTGCCCTCGGGCGCCTTGCCGGAGGCGTACTTGCCGGTGAGCAGCCCGTTGGCGAGCGGGAAGTACGGCAGCACCCCGAGCCCGAAGGCCCGGCCCGCCGGCAGCACCTCGAGCTCGGCCCGACGGTCGAGCAGGTTGTAGTGGTTCTGGCTGGAGACGAACCGTTCGGCCCCCAGCTCGCGGGCGACGTACTCGGCCTGGGCGATCTGCCAGCCGGCCTGGTTGGAGTGGCCCAAGTAGCGGACCTTGCCGGCGGTGACGAGCTCGTCGAGCGCGGCGATGGTCTCCTCGATCGGGGTCGCCGGGTCGGGCGTGTGGAACTGGTAGAGGTCGATGTGGTCGGTGCCCAGCCGGCGCAGCGACGCTTCGACGGCGGTGCGGATGTAGCGGCGCGACCCGCGGGCACCGAAATCCGGACCGTTCGCGCCCCTCATGTCCATCCCGAACTTCGTGGCCACCACGACCTCGTCGCGTCGCGACCCGAGGGCCCGACCCAGCCGCTCCTCGGCCAGCCCAGGTGTGGCGCCGTAGGTGTCGGCGCAGTCGAAGAGGGTGATGCCGGCGTCGATCGCGGCACCGACCAGCCGGTCGCTGCCCTCCTGGCTCTCGCTCGCCGCGCCCTTCCGGCCGAGCACGTTGCAGCCCAGGCCGACGGCGGAGACCGCCAGACCGGAGCGACCGAGACGACGCAGTGCAGGAGTGTGGCTCATGCCTCCGACGCTACGCGGCGGGCTCCGACGACGCGGGCCGGGCCCGACCGGTGCTCTATCCTCGCGACGTGCTGGACAGTCGTCGTGCCGCCCTGACCTGGGGGCTGATCTGCCTCGCCGGGTTCGCCGTCCTGGCGCTGGGGGTGAGCGGAGAGTGGACCTGGCTGGTCGACCTGGACAACCGCGGTGAGCCCGCCCGGGTCTGGGCGCTGGAGGACAACGACCTGCTCGACCTGCTGCGCGTCGTCGAGGTCGCCTTCGGCACGATCGCGATGACGATCTACACCGTGGTGCTCGCCGCCGCGATGGCGTTCAAGGGGCACCGGCGGGCGGCAGTGCTCATCCTCGGCGTGATGATCGCCTGCAGTGCCGCGACCACCGGTCTCAAGCTGCTGGTCGGCCGGGAACGCCCCGAGTGGCAGGCGACCGACTTCCTGCTGCACAACAACGCCTTCCCCTCGGGCCACGCGTCGGCGATCGCCGCCTTCGGCGGCCTGGTGCTGGTCCTGGTCACGATGCTGGTACGTCGCGCCAGCATCCGCCGACTGGCCTGGGTGCTGGTCGTGCTGGTCGTCGCGCTCGTCTCGGCCGACCGGGTGCTGTTGGGCCGCCACTACCCCACCGACGTCCTCGGCGGGATCCTGCTCGGCGCGGCGACGGTGCTGATCGGGGTCGCCGTCTACAGCCCGCTGCCGCGTAGCCACGCCGCGAAGGCCGCGCCGCTGCCCGAGCCCGTGCCGAGCGAGCGACGACTCGCCGTGGTGCTGAACCCGATCAAGGTGGAGTCGGTCGCGGCGTTCCAGGCGATGGTGACGACGATGGCGCTCGAGACCGGATGGTCCGCACCGACCTGGCACTTCACCACGGTCGAGGATCCGGGCAAGGGTCAGGCACACCGGGCAGCGGTCGAGGGGGCCGATCTGGTCATCGTCTGCGGCGGCGACGGGACGGTCCGGGAGGTCTGCGCCGAGCTGGCCGGCACCGGCATCCCGGTCGGCATCGTGCCGGCCGGCACAGGCAACCTGCTGGCGCGCAACCTCGACGTACCACTCTTCATCCGCGCGGCCATCGACATCGCCCTGACCGGTCAGGACCGGGCGATCGATATGGTCGAGGTCTCCGGCGACGGCCTGGACAACACCCACTTCCTGGTGATGGCCGGAATGGGCTTCGACGCCGCGATCATGGAGGGCGTCAACGAGGGCATCAAGGAGAAGGTCGGCTGGCTCGCCTATGTCCTCTCCGGCCTCAAGGCACTGATGTTCCCGGCGATGCGACTGGAGGTCTCGGTCGACGACGGGGAGTTCACCAAGCACCGGGCCCGCACCTGCGTGATCGGCAACGTGGGGAGCCTGCAGGGCGGCATGACGCTGCTGCCGGACGCCAGCATCGACGACGGGCAGCTCGACGTGGTGCTGCTCTACCCGCGCCGGTTCCTGTCCTGGATCCCGCTCGTGGTCCGCGTGGTCACCCGTCGGGAGAAGCGTGCCGGGGAGTCGGTGGCCCGGATGACCGGCCGCAAGGTCGTCGTACGGGCCTCTTCGGACGTGCCGCGCCAGCTCGACGGCGACACCATCGGCACCGGTCGCGAGCTCAGCATGGAGTGCATCCACGGGCGGTTGCTGGTGCGCGTCGCGCGCTGACGCCGGGCGCGCAGCGAAGGCGTTCGAGGGCGTTCGAAGACGCCATGAGAGTTCCTTCATGCACGCCTCACGTCCTTGTCATGCGCGGCCGTTTGTCTTCTTCATGTCAGGCCCGGGAGCACCCGGGCACCACGTGAAAGAAGGAGAAGTCAGATGAGGTCCAGCCTGTTCGACGCACTCGCCCCCGCACGGATGGCCGCCCGCGACGACACGCGGTCCGGCCGAGGCTGCCGGCGGTTCAAGAACAAAAAGCGTCGTCGTCGCTGCCGTCGGCGCAACCGCAGCCGCAGCCGCAGCCGCACCAACTGATCCGAGCGGTCAGGACGACCATGTCGGCATCGACCGACGCCACGGGCGGGCCCACCACCGGGCCCGCCCGTGAGAACGCGTTGAAGAAGTCCTGGGCGTCGCGAGCGTCGCATCCGTCGAGTGCCTCGCAAGGCGCAGATGCGACGGCGGTCTGGTTGCACCATCAAGCATCTGCAACGCCGCGAGGTGCCGACGGGGCGGCGCGCAGCACGCCAGGACCTTCTTCAACGCGTTCTAAAGGCGCGCCCACCGGCCGTGCCCTCCGCGCACTGATCGGCACGCTGCTCGGCGCACTGCGACCGGCAGCCGACCCCGACCGGGTGATCGAAGACTCGCCTGGGATGACCGTGCGCGACGTCATCGCCGGCTACTGGCCCTACGTCCGCCCCTTGCGCTGGTGGATGCTCCTCGGACTCGTCCTGCTGGCCGCGCAGTCGCTGGTCGGTGTCGTGGAGATCCTGCTGTTCCAACAGCTCGTGGACCGGGTGCTGGTGCCGGCCAGCGTGCAGCCGCTGCTCTGGATCGCGGGCGCCTACGTCGGTCTGAACCTGCTCAACGCGGTGCTCTCCGGTGCCGACGACATCCTCGGCACCTGGGTCTCGCAACGCTTCTTGGTGCGCCTGCGCACCGACACCTTCCGCCACGTGCTGCAACTGCCGCAGCACCACCACGACAACCGCCGCCTCGGCGACATCCTGTCTCGGATCACCTCCGACATCCGCGCGGTGGAGAGCTTCATGCTCGGCGACCTGACGGCAGCCGTCGCCGCGGTGATCCAGCTCGCCTTCCTGCTGGGAGCGCTGTTCTGGCTCCAGTGGGAGCTCGCCCTGGCTTCGCTGGTGGTGGTGCCGCTGATGTGGTGGGTGGCGACCCGGTTCGCGCGTTTCGTGAAGGACGTCTCGCGCGAACGCGCGCGCCGCGGCGGATCGCTGACAGCGGTCGCCGAGGAGGCGCTGGGCAGCACCGCGCTGGTCCAGACCTACGACCGGGAGGACGACGCCGTTGCCTCCTTCCACCGGCAGAACCGGGGCATCGCCGCAGCCCAGATGGCCGGTGCGCGGGTGCGCGCCGTCTTCCTCCCGATCGTCGATCTCGCTGAGCTCGTCGGCCTGTTGGTCGTCGTACTGCTGGGGGTGTGGGCGCTGCACACCGACCGGCTCACCCTCGGCGGACTGCTCGCCTTCCTCACCCTGATGGTCCAGTGCTACCGGCCGATCCGGGAGCTCGGCGACCTGCTGCCGAGCATGTACGACGCCACCGCCGGCATCGAACGGGTCACCGAGCTGCTCCGCGAGGAACCGCTGCGGGACCGGCCTGACGCCCGCACGCTGGAGCAGCCGGCAGGGCGGATCGAGCTGACCGGGGTGAGGGTGCGCTATCCCGGAGCCGACCGGGATGCGCTGGACGCCTTCGATCTGATCGCCGGCCCCGGCGAGGTGGTCGCACTGGTGGGGCCGAGCGGCGCCGGCAAGTCGACCGTGGCCCGGCTCCTCACCCGCCAACTCGAACCGGATGCCGGGACGGTCCGGCTGGACGGCATCGAGCTGGCCGATCTGACCCTGCGCTCCAGCCGCGCGGCGGTCTCGGTGGTCCTCCAGGAGACGATGCTGTTGGACGCCTCGATCCGGGACAACATCGCCTACGCACGTCCTGAGGCGAGCGACGACGAGATCGCGGCTGCCGCACGCGCTGCCGACGTGGATGACTTCGTCCGCGCGCTGCCCAACGGCTACGCGACCCGGGTGGGCCAACGCGGCCGCTCGCTCTCCGGCGGTCAGCGTCAACGCATCGCGCTGGCCAGGGCGCTGCTGCGCGACGCTCCGGTGCTGGTGCTCGACGAGCCCACCACCGGCCTCGATCCGGACACGGCGCGACGGGTGCTCGCGCCGCTGCGTGCCGCATCGGAGGAGCGCACCGTCCTCCTGATCACCCACGACCCGGTGGCCCTGGAGTACGCCGACCGGGTCGTCCACCTGACCGAAGGGCACACCGTGGCGACCGACCAGCCCGACCAGTCCGAGCCGCACACCGAGTTCGCCGGGAGCATGCGATGAGACGTTGGGGATGGACCGGGCACAGCGGCCGCGACCTGGACACCAGCGACGCCGTCCCGGCCGGGGCGGAGGTGCTGCCCGGCTACGAGGTGGTCGCGCTGCTGCGCCGCGGCAACCGGATCGACACCTACGACGCCTTCGACCGCGCCCGCGACTGCCGGTGCGTGATCAAGGTGCTGCGACCGGACCGGGCCGAGGAGACGCACTGCCGGGAGGCGCTGCTGCGGGAGGGAACGCTGCTGCGCGACCTCGCCCACCCGCACCTGGTCCGGGTGTACGAGGTCGTCGACGATCACCGCCCGGCCTTCGTGATGGAGACGCTCACCGGCGCCACGCTGGACGCCGTCCTCGAAGACGGGCCGTTGGGGCCGGGGGACGTCGTACTGCTGGGTCGTCAGCTGGTCTCGGCGATCGGCTACCTGCACCGGCACGGCTGGCTGCACCTCGACGTGAAACCGTCCAACGTGGTGGTCCAGGACTCCCGCGCCGTGCTCATCGACCTGAGCCTGGCCGCACGCCCCGGTGACGGCCGTCCGCACGCCGGCACCGACGGCTACCTGGCGCCGGAGCAGGTGACCGGGCGCGGCCTCGCCGCACCGACCGACGTGTTCGGCCTCGGCGTCACCCTGGGCGAGGCGCTCACCGGCGAGCTCCCCTACGGTGAGGAGGACTCCTGGCGCACCGGGACTGCTCCGCGCGCCACCCATCGCCGCTTCCGTCGCGGTCTGGTCGGTGTCGGCTCGGAGCTGCGGGACCTGGTGCTGGCGTGCATCGATCCCGATCCGGCCCTGCGGCCGTCGCTGGCTGACGTGCGGGCCAGCTTGGACTCGCTCACGCAGACTGCGGGTTAGAGGCGCGCCATCCGGGCGTGGGCGACCGCCTCGGACTCCTCCGGCGAGAGCTCCTGCTCACTCGACCAACCGGCGACCGACTTGGTGTAGGTCCGTGACTCGTTGCGGCCGCGGATCGAGCTGAGCACCACGCCGTCGCCGCCGTCGTCGAGGAGGGCGAGCGACCAGGAGAGTCGTCCGCCCATCTCCTCGAACGCGTCGTACCGGATGACCGCGAGATGCCGCAGCGCCCCCTTCGCCTCGGCCCGCAGTGCCGCGACCTCCGCCCGCAGACCCGGTACGTCGGCCGGCAGGTCGTGATCGGGTCGCCGGCGCGCCCGCTGGTCGAGGAGCACCAGCGCGAGCGCCGCGGCGGCGAGGACGACGGCGATGATCGCCAGCAAGAGCTCCATGGCGTCAAGGTAGTTCGCGCCGACACCTCGACCGGCGAGCGGCGCCGTGTGTCGGGCCCACTACTGTGAACCCATGCCCCGCATCGCCTACCAGGGGGAACCCGGCGCGAACTCCGAGATCGTCTGCAAGCAGCACTACCCGGATTGGGAGAGCGTGCCCTGCGCCTCGTTCGAGGACGTCTTCGCCGCGATGACCACCGGGTCCGCGGAGCTGGCGATGATCCCGATCGACAACTCCATCGCCGGTCGCGTGGCCGACATCCACCACTTCCTGCCGGGCTCGGGGCTGCACATCATCGGTGAGCACTACCTGCGGATCCAGTTCATGCTGATGGCCTCGCCCGATGCGTCGCTGGAGACCATCAAGACCGTGCACAGCCATGTGCACGCGCTGGGCCAGTGCCGCAAGGTGATCCGGGAGCTGGGGCTCACCCCGATCATCTCCGGCGACACCGCCGGAGCGGCCCGCGAGGTGGCCGAGGCGGCCGACCCGACCCAGGCGGCGATCTCCCCGCCCCTGGCAGCCGAGACCTACGGGCTGCGGATCCTGCGCGAGGACGTCGAGGACGAGGACCACAACACCACGCGGTTCGTGGTGCTCTCCCGTGACTTCGTGCGGGCACCGGCCGGGAACGGGCCGGTGGTCACCACGTTCGTGTTCAACGTGCGCAACATCCCGGCCGCGCTCTACAAGGCGCTCGGCGGCTTCGCCACCAACGGGATCAACATGACCAAGCTGGAGAGCTACATGGTCGGAGGCGAGTTCGTCGCCACCCAGTTCCTCGCCGAGGTCGACGGGCATCCGGACGACCCGCCGCTGGCCCGGGCACTGGAGGAGCTGCAGTTCTTCACCACCGAGGTGAAGGTGCTCGGGGTCTATCCGGCCGACCCGTTCCGCGCCGACCACGGCTGAGGTGTCGCTCTCATGACGCAGGTGGGCGTGGACAGCGAGGTCGGTCGCCTTCGCACGGTGCTGCTGCACCGGCCCGGCCCGGAGCTGCAACGGCTCACCCCGCGTAACAACGACCGGCTGCTCTTCGACGGCATTCCCTGGGTGGCCCGGGCTCAGGAGGAGCACGACGCGTTCGCCGACGCGTTGCGCCGGCACGAGGTCGAGGTGCTCTACCTGACCGAGCTGCTGACCCAGACGCTCACCGATCCCGAGGCTCGCCGGGTCGCGGTCGACGCCGCCGTCACCGGCAGCGGGGGGCTCGATCTCGGCGACACCGTCCGGACGCGGCTGCGGGAGTTCCTCGACGACGCCTCACCCGAGGAGCTGACGCTGCACCTCACGGCGGGAGTGCGCAACGACGAGCTCCGATCGACGCTCGGGCCGAGCGCGCTGTCGCTGGTGACCACGTTGATGCCGGACGACTGGTTCCTGGTCGAGCCGCTGCCCAACCTGCTCTTCACCCGCGACTCCTCGGTGTGGCTGCCCGACCGGGTGGCGATCACGTCACTGGCGATGCCAGCGCGGAAGCGGGAGACCCAGCTGACCGAGCTGATCTACCGGTTCCACCCGCGCTTCGCCGATGTCGCCCGCAGCCACGGCCACCGTCTCGAACACGTCGAGGGCGGCGACGTACTGCTGTTGGCGCCGGGGGTGATCGCGGTCGGTGTCGGCGAGCGGACCACGCCGGCGGGTGCCGAGCGGCTGGCGCGTCAGGCGTTCGAGGACGGGCTGGCGCACACGTTGCTGGTGGTGCCGATCACCCAGGAGCGCGCCACCATGCACCTGGACACGGTCTGCACCATGGTCGATGTCGACAAGGTCGTGATGTATCCCAACGTCGCCGACACCCTCACCGCGTATGCGGTCACCCCGGCGGGCCGGTACGACGATGGGTCCCTGCGCCTCGACGTCGCTGCCCCGGAACCGTTCCTGGTGGCGGCGGCGCGGGCGATGCGGATCGATCGGCTGGAGCTCATCGACACCGGTCTGGACGCGGTGACAGCCGAACGCGAACAGTGGGACGACGGCAACAACACCCTCGCCCTCGCCCCCCGCCTGGCCGTCGCCTACGAGCGCAATGTGGAGACCAACGCCCGTCTGGAGGACGCCGGCATCGAGGTGGTCCGGATCTCCGGCTCCGAGCTGGGCTCCGGGCGGGGTGGGCCGCGGTGCATGAGCTGCCCGATCCTGCGCGAACCGCTGCCGGTGGCGCCGTCGCAGGCGTGACCCGACGGTGTCCCGGTACGTTGTCGGAGCGTGACCACCTTCTTCGAGCACTTCACCCCCACCGAGATCGCCCGGATCAGCGGCGCCGGCCGGCGCGTCAAGCTCCCCGAGGGCTGGTCCCCGATCTGGGAGGACACCCCGGCCGACAAGGCCTACATCATCCTGGCCGGTACGGCGTCCATCCGCCGCGACGGCCAGGAGATCGCCCAGCTTGGGGCCGGTGACATCGTCGGCGAGGCCGCGATCGTCGGCCACAAGCTCCGCAACGCCTCCGTGGTGGCGCTGACCCCGCTGGAGACGATCCACCTGACCGACGAGACGCTGCGCGAGCTCGACCAGGACATGCCGTCGTTCCACGACGCCCTGGTCAAGGTCGCCCAGTCCCGCCTCTGAACCGTCGACTTGGGTTTCGGGCCCGTCGAGTTGGGATTTGGGGCCCGTTGACTTGGGGCTTTGGGGCCCCTCGAGTCAGCGGATGGTGACCTGACGGTTCGCCAACCCGTTGCGAGCCGAACGCTCCTCGGTGGTCAGGTCCGCGTCGTCGGCGAGCGCCGCATCGAGCTTCGTCTTGAAGGCGGCGGCGACCTCTTCCATCGCCTCCGGACCAGTCCCGACCGGCAGGTCCCAGACCGGGGCGAGCAGCCCATGGGCACGGAACATGCCGACGAACCGGGATTCCGGCACGAGCACGTCGTCGCCGCGCACGTGCAGCCGCGCGAGCGCGTCGAGGAGCCGGTCCTCGGGCTCCGGCATCACCCACCGCAGGTGCTCCTTGGCGCCCATCCGCGTCCAGTACGCCGCCTCCACCTCGGTCAGTCGCGCGGTCGGCGCCGCGGCCCCTTCAGCCTGCTCCAGCGCGGCGGCGAGCTCGCTGGACTCCTCCATGTCGGCCACCCAGTACTCGAAACCGTCGTGGACGGTGATCGCCAGCGGGGCATCGGTGACCAGATCCTGCAGTCGCGGTCCGGGGCCCGGCGGGTCGGTGAGGCCGACCACGCCGGGCTCGGCGTCCAGCGCCTTGAGCAGCACCGCGCCGAGGTCGCGGGCCGGGTCGCCGAAGGCGTGCTGGACCTGCAGACCGAGCCAGATCGCACCGCTGTCGCGGACCATCGCCGGGGCCGCGCCGGGCAGCAGGGTGCACAGCTGGACGGTCCGGTCCGGGTGGTCGGTCAGGGTCAGTGGTGCAGTGGCCGCGGGCACGAGCTCACGCAGCGCGACCAGGTCGCACTCGGAGGTGAGGCCCTCGAAGGGGCGCTTCACGTAGACGTCGCCGCCGCCGGGCGCCCCGTGGCAGGCCTTGTAGCGCTTGCCGGAGCCGCACGGGCAGGGCTGCCGAGGGCCGACCTCGCCGGCCTGGTTCTCGCTCTGGTTGCGGCTCTGGTTCTTCGCGCGCGATCGCTTCGCCATACCTTGGAATCTACTGGCCGGCCGCGTCCCGGTTGTCGAGCAGGTCGATGATGTGGCCCGGACGGTCGGAGATGACCGCCGTGACCCCGGCGTCCAGGCACAGCTGCAGGTCGGACTCGGTGTTGACCGTCCACACGTGCAGGTCCCGCCCAGTGCGCCCCATGCTGGCCACGGTGCGTGGGTGCTCACGGAGCAGCTCGATCCCCGGGCCGAGCAGCCAGTCCTGTCCGACGATCCGGCGCAGCATCGGCCAGTAGCTGGGCTTGTCGACCAGCTGCACCAGCCGGATCCCGGGCTCCAGCCGCTCCACCCGCTGCAGCGCGGTGAAGGAGAAGCTCATCACCCGCACCGGTGCCTGCGGCGTGGTCCAGCCGAAGTCGCGCAGCATCTCCACCAGGCGCTTCTCGACCAGACCGCCGAACCGCGTGGGGTGCTTGGTCTCGATGGCCACCTCCACGCGGCGCTCGTAGTCCGCGACCGTCTCCAGCAGCCGACGCAGAGTGAGGACGCCGTCCAGCGTCTCGTCCCGGTCGGGGGCTTCGTCGTCGAGGTCGGACCACGGGTTCTTCCAGGCCGCGAAGTCGAGCTCGGAGAGGTCGGCGAGATCCATGGTCGAGACCAGCCCGGGATTGGCGGCCGTCCGGCGCAGGGTGCGGTCGTGCACGCAGACCAGGTGCCCGTCAGCAGTCAGTCGTACGTCGCACTCCAACCCCTCCGCTCCGGCGTCCAACGCCGCGACGTAGGCCCCGAGGGTGTGCTCGGCGAGCTCGTGACTGGCGCCGCGGTGCGCGACGACCTGGGGTCGCATGCGCCTGATTCTGGCAAAGATCGCGGGTCGGGTCAGGGTCCGGCCAGGGGTGAGTCGGGGGCGCTCCCCGATGTGCGCGGCGTCGTACCGACGCAGGGTGGAGGCATGAACAACGAGTACCCCCAGCCCTATGCCCCCACCGGCCCGCGCCGCCTGACCCGCAGCAGGATCGATCGCAAGCTCGGCGGTGTCTGCGGCGGAGCCGCCGTGTACGCCGGCATCGACCCCACCGCGATGCGGTTGCTGATGGTCGCCGCAACGGTCTTCACCGGCGGTGCCGCGATCCTGCTCTACATCGCCGGGTGGATCCTGATGCCGGAGGAGTGAGCACCCTCAACGGGCCCGAAAGCCCAACTCAACGGGCCCGAAAGCCCAACTCAACGGGACCGTAGGCTGCGCGGGTGGGGCCCACCGACCAGCACAGCACCCTCGTCGCCACGTTGCGCGCCGCGGGGTGTGTCTTCGCCGAGGAAGAGGCGGGGGTGCTGGTCGAGGCTGCCGCGGGTGACGCGGCCCGGCTGGCCGAGCTGACCGGGCGGCGCGTGGCCGGCGAACCCTTGGAGTACGTCGTCGGGTGGGTCGCCTTCGACGGACACCGGATCCGGATCGAGCCGGGCGTCTTCATCCCGCGACAGCGGACCACGTGGCTCGTCGAGGTCGCGGCGCAGCATCTGCCCGGCACCGGCGGCACGCTCCTCGACCTCGGCTGCGGTACCGGCGCGATCGGCGTCGCGCTGGCCCGACGCTGTTGTGACCTGGTGGTGCACGCTGTCGACATCGATCCCCGCGCCGTGGCGGTGGCGCGGCGCAACCTCGCCGCGTTCGACGTCCACGGGCACGCCCATCGCGGCGACCTCACCGCGCCGCTGCCGACCACGCTGCGCGGCCGGGTGCACGTGATCGCGGCCAACCTCCCCTACGTGCCGAGCACCGAGCGGGCACTGATGCCGGCCGACTCCCGCGATCACGAGCCGCCCGCCACCACCGACGGCGGTGCCGACGGCCTGGACCACGTGCGCCGACTGGCGGCGCAGGCGCCCGGGTGGCTGCGACCCGGCGGCGTCGTACTGGTGGAGACCGGTGACGCCAGCACCGGTCAGGACGCGCGCGCCGCGGACGCCTTCGCGGCGGTCGGCCTCCAGCCCGAGATCCGGTACGACGAAGCGCGCGGCGCCACCGCCGTCCTCGGGCGCCTCGGGTCCCACGGGGAGCTCAGGGCGCGCTGAGGTCGAGCGTCGCGCCGGACCAGCGACGCCGCAGCCAGCGGTCGTGCGAGGCGAGGACGACAGTGCCCGGACTGGCCTGCAACGCCTCCTCCAGCTCGCCGACCAGGGTGAGCGAGAGGTGGTTCGTCGGCTCGTCCAGCAGCAGGAGGTCCGGACCGGTGGCGACCGCGATCGCCAGGTCGAGCCGCCGTCGCTGCCCGACGGAGAGCAGCGCGACCGGCTTGGTGTGGTCGCGCGCATGGAGCAGTCCGAGGCTGCGCAACGGCCGTTCCTGGGCCTGCTGCTCGCCGACCGCGGCACGGTACGTCGCCTCCGCACCCAGCGTGGGATCGCCGAACACAGGATCCTGGGTGAGCTCGGCGACCCGGCGGGCGTGCACCTCGACCCGACCCGACCACGCGGCCTCCGGCAGCCGCCCGGACAACACCCCGAGCAGCGTCGACTTGCCCGAGCCGTTGGCGCCGGTGACGAGCAGGTGCTCGCCGGCAGCCACGTCCAGCCGGGACCGACGCAGCCGGCCGGGGACGAGCAGGTCCCGGACCACCACGACCGGACCTGCGCCACTCACTCGGTCGGTCAGCGCGCCGACCTTCAACGTCAGCGGCGCGGGAGGCTTGCGGACCTGCTCCCGCTCGGCCGTCTCCAACCGCCGCGACGCATCCTTGACGCGCCGGGCGTGGGCCCGCTCGACGTTCGCTCCCTTGAAGGCGTGGATGAACTTGTCATTGTCGGTCGGCCCCCGACCCTGGGCGATCGCCCCGGTGCCGATCCGCGTGGCCGCACGGAGGCGATCCAGCTCCTCCTGCTCGGCGGCGTAGGTCGCCTCCCACCGGCGTCGGGCCTCGGCCCGAGCCGCCTCGTAGGCGCTCCAGCCTCCGCCGTACCGGCGGCTGCCGTGGCCGTCGCTGCCCGGCCCGACAGGGTCCAGGTCGATCAGGTCGGTGCAGACGTCGTCGAGCAGCACCCGGTCGTGGCTGGCCAGCAGCACCACCCCGGTCAGGTCGCGCAGGAATGCGGTGAGCACTGCGATCGCGTCGTCGTCGAGGTGGTTGGTCGGCTCGTCGAGCAGCAGCGCCGCCGGACGCCGGGTGATCAGTGTGGCCAGCGCGAGCCGGGTCCGCT
Organism: Nocardioides sp. BGMRC 2183; assembly: GCA_008123405.1. GTDB lineage: Bacteria > Actinomycetota > Actinomycetes > Propionibacteriales > Nocardioidaceae > Nocardioides. Next base: position 298,031 of record VSSA01000002.1, on the reverse strand, counting down.
GACCACCGGAGAGGCTGCCCACGGCGCGGTCGGGCTCGAGACCGGACAGCCCGAGCTGCTCGGCGGCGAGCAGGGCGCGACGGTCCGCGTCCCAGGCGTCGTGGGCCAGGGCATACTCCAGTGCCCGCTCGTACGCCGCCGCCTGCTCCGGGTCGTCGAGCTCCTCGGCCAGGCGCTCCACCGCACTCACCGCGTCGCGCAGCGGTCGGAGCGTGGTGTCGAGTACGTCGGCCACGGTGTCGGCGTCCGCGAACGGCGGCTCCTGGGCGAGGTAGGCCAGGTCGTCGGGAGTCTCGATCGCGCCGCTCGCCTCCGCGAGCGGCGAGAGGGCGCCGGCGATCGCGCGGAGCAGCGTCGACTTCCCGGCGCCGTTCTCACCGACCAGGCCGATCCGGCGTCCGGGTTGGGCGAGCAGATCCACTCCGTCGAGCGCCGTACGACGTCCGAAGACGACGGTCAGGTCACGGACCACGATCGGGCCGGCGCCGCTGGTGGCGGTGGTGGTGAGGGAGGCGGGTGGCGTTGACATGGGAGTCCTCGTCGACGAGGGCGGGACCCACCGGGCAGACGGCCGCGGACGTGGGTCGGGTCAGGCGCGGATCCACATGATGGCTCTACGGTACCCGCCGCCCTGCGGCGACGGCCAGCGAGTTTCAGGCGCCGTCGGACCGGCATGATCTGCACATGCACGAGCTGCGCCAGCGCGCCGGGACCTGGGTGGAGTCCGCCCCCGTCCAACGGGTCATCATCACCGTCATCGTCGTCAACGCCGTCACCCTCGGCCTGGAGACCTCCGCGACGGTGATGGACCGCGTCGGTGGACTGATCCACACGCTCGACGCGGCGTGCCTGATCGTCTTCGTCGCTGAGATCGGCCTGAAGCTGTTCGCCCACGGCTGGCGGTTCTTCCGCGATCCGTGGAACGTCTTCGACTTCGTCATCATCGGCATCGCCCTGGTGCCGGCCTCCGGACCGTTCTCCGTGCTGCGCGCCCTGCGGGTGCTGCGGGTGCTGCGGCTGGTGTCCGTCCTGCCGCGGCTCCGGTTCATCGTGGAGGCGCTGCTCGCTGCGATCCCGGGGATCGGCGCGATCGGCACCCTGCTCGCGCTGATCTTCTACGTCGCCGCGGTGATGGCGACCTCGCTCTTCGGCGACACCTTCCCCGAATGGTTCGGCAGCATCGGCGACTCGCTCTACACGCTGTTCCAGGTGATGACGCTGGAGAGCTGGTCGATGGGGATCGTGCGGCCGGTGATGGAGGTGCATCCGTGGGCGTGGACCTTCTTCGTCACCTTCATCCTGCTCTCCTCCTTCACCATCTTGAACCTCTTCATCGCCGTCATCGTGGACACGATGCAGACGCTGCACGACCGGGACCGGGCGGTGGACGCCTCCGAGGACGGCACCGCACCGCAGCACCCGCAGCCGCACGGACACCCGGCGGCGATGGCGACCACCGCCGCCACCGACGAGATCCTCGCCGAGCTGCAGCGGCTGCACGCGCGCATCGATGAGCTCTCACCGAGCGGGTCCGCGGGATCCGGGGGGTCCGGGGGTGGCCGACGCTAGGTTCGCTCCGTGATCGATGACCACGCCATCGCCCGGTGGCGGTTGCACCGCCAGCACCTCGCCGCGCCGCTCACCGATGCCGAGCAGGTGGTGCGCTCGCTGCTCGCCGTGCAGGCGGAGAACCCATCGCAGTCGGCGTGGGCGGTGGCCACCCGTACGGCCGCTCCCCGTCGCGACGACCTGGCCGAGGCCCTCGCCGACGGCCGCGTCCTGCGCACTCACGTGCTGCGGCCGACCTGGCATTACGTGCACGCCGAGGACGCGCGGTGGCTGCTCGACCTCACCGCGCCTCGGGTGCTTCCGGTCTTCGACCGCCAGCTGCAGCCGCTCGCGGACCGGCAGGGGGTGATCGACGACGCCGTGGCGCAGCTCCTCGACCGCGCCGCTGCCCACCCCACGCGTGCCGAGGTCGGTGCGGCGCTCTCGGAGCGCGGCCTGAGCCTCACCGGACAGCAGCTGATGCTGGTGCTCGGGCGGCTGGAGATGCTGGGACTGGTCTGCAGCGGCATGCCGCGGGCGGGCGAGCACACCTACGCGCTGCTGGCCGACAGGGCGCCACACGCACGGAGCCTGGACCGGGACGAGGCCCTGGGCGAGCTGGCGCTGCGCTACTTCAGCGGCCACGGTCCGGCCACGGAACGCGATCTCTCCTACTGGGCGACCCTCACCCTGACCGATGTACGACGTGGGCTGGCAGTGGCAGCGGACCGGCTCGACTCGTTCGAGCAGGACGGGCGGACCTTCTGGCACGCGCCCGGCGAACAGCCCCCGAGTGCGGAGCCGGCCGGGCACCTGCTCCAGCTCCTCGACGAGATGTACCGGGGCTACCAGGACTCCCGGATGGTGATCGACGCTGAAGGTCGGGTGCCGCGGGGGCGGGAGACCGAGCTCGGCATGGCCCTGGTGGACGGGCAGCTGGTGGCGGGCATGAAGCGCACGGTCACCGCGACGACGGTCACCTTCGCGCTCACCCCGCACCGCCGCCTCACCGCCGCGGAGCAGGAGGCGATCGACGCGGCCGCCGACCGTTACGCGGCATTCCTCGGGTTGGAGGCCAGGGTGATCTCGCGGTGACCCGTCACTGACCGGCGCGACCCTCCCGCTCCTCGAGCCATCCGGACAGCAGCTCCCGGAACCGTTCGGGCAGCTCCAGGCTCGGCAGATGCGCCGCGTCCGGCCACTGCTCGCCACGCGCACCGGCCACCCCGGTGAGCAGCCGCTGTGCCGCGTCCCGGCAGGCCTCGAGGTCGTGGGCGCCGGTCACGACCAGCGTCGGCGCCCCGATCTCACCGAGCCGCTCGAGCACGGGCGGCTCCAGCTCGACCTCACCGACGTCGCCGAACTCCGCGGCCAGTTCGAACGCGCGGCGCTGCATCCGGGCGACGTGGTCGAGCAGTGCGGGGTCGACGTCAGCACGGGAGCGGCCACGGCCGACGACCCAGGCGTCCAGGTTGGCCTCCACCGCAGCGTCCAGATCGCCGGCCTCGAGCGCCTCGTCCTCCGCCGCGACGAAGGCCTTGAGGTCCTCGGTCTGCACCGCCAGCAGGCTGCCACCGGGAGCGAGCAGGGTCAGCGAGGCGATCCGCTCGGGTGCTGCCACCGCGACCTCGGCGACGACGCCGGCGCCGAACGACGCCCCCACCCAGTGCGCCGCCCGCAGCCCCGCGTCGTCGAGGACTCCGAGCACATCGGCCACGTGGTCGATCGGGTCGGTCGGGGTGGCCGACTCACCGAACCCGCGCAGGTCCACCCGCACCGCGGCCCCCCGCTCGACCAGCCAGGACCACTGCGGGTCCCACATGGTGCGGTCGGCGACGCCGGCGTGCACCAGCACGACGGGAAGGGTGTCGGGGTGGCCGGCGCTGGCGTCGTACACGATGCCGGTGGGGGTGGACGGCACGGTTCTCCTTGGCTGAGGGCGGGACACACAGCATCCAACACTGCGCCTCCCAGCGGAGGTGCCATCGCTGGGTTTTTCAGCGGAGGTCACCGGCCGCGGTTAGCGTGGAAGGAACTCCAAGCTCCCGGGGGGAAGCGATGAAGACGCGGAACCGACTGTTCGCACTGCTGAGCGTGCTCGCTCTGGTCCTCGCCGGCCTGGCGTCGTACCACCTCACGCCGGCGCAGGCAGGACCCGACGACCGAGCCGAGGCTCAGGCGCAGACCCGAGCGAAACCGAAGGGCACGCTGAAGGTCACCCCAGCCAAGAAGTACGTCGCCGGGCAGGCGCTCACCCTCACCGGGAAGCTGCCGGCCAAGGGCAAGCGCAAGATCCACGTCCAGTTCCACATGGGGCGCCCGGGCGACAACTGGGGCACGGTCCCCGGTGCGCGAGGACGGACCAAGAAGAACGGCAGCTTCCGCCTGGTCGCACCCGCACCGAGCATGTTCGGGATCACCTACCGGGTGGCCGGCGCGGGCGGCTGGCGGACCGTCGGCAGGGAGATGGACGCGCCGCCGCAGGAGCTCTCCATCTGGGCGACCGAGTCCGCGCAGCGGCCCGGCGAGGCGAACGCGATCCATCCGGTGGCCGGCGAGCGGTTCACCGTCGTGGTCGACACCACCCCGATCCGGGTCGGCATCACCGGACTGCAGAACCTCCCGATCTTCAAGGGCCGCACCCTCACCCTGCAGCGCCAGGTCAGCGGGGAGCGGTGGCAGACGATCGGTACCACGCAGGTCGACGGCGAGGGGTTCGGCTACTTCCCGGTCGAGGAGCAGGCAGCCGGCAACGTGCGCTACCAGGTCCGCCAGGAACGGATCTACACCGGCCGCAACCGCATCGGCTGGCGGCAGTCGTTCCCGCTGACGCTCCAGGTGCAGCCAGCCGGCAGCAACCCGGTGGCCTACCGGTTCCCGGAGAAGCTGCCGCCGCAGACCGGTGGCAACGGCCCGGGCCGACCGCCGAAGCAGACCGCACGGGGACGGTTCGGCTGGTACCGCCCGGTCTTCGACTACGGCTGGGAGTGGGGCGAGGACTACAACTCCCCGCCCAAGGACGGCTCGTCCAAGCGCGGCTACTGGGTGCCGTTCACCGACGGCACCGGTCGCGCCGCCACGCACAACGGCGGGCTCGCCCTGTTCAGCTCGATCAACGGCCGCGCCGGCACCGACGACTCCGGTACGACGCGCGCCACCCTCCGCAACAACGCGATGCGCTACGGCCGCTGGGAGACCCGGGTGCGATGGACCAACCTGGAGAAGCGTGCGCAGGACTACACGATCAAGGTCGAGCTGCTGCCCAACGGAGTCACCGGCGATGCCTGCGACACCGACGCGATCGTGCTCGGCTCCTGGAAGGCGCACAGCAACACGGTGACCTACGGCCTGGCCCGCGACGGTCGCTACTGGAAGCGCTCGAAGACGATCAAGGGCTGGTCCTCGATGGGTCCGCTGCTCGCCGCCGAAGTACGCAAGAGCCGGATCACCTGGTTCCTCAACAGCCAGCCCGTGGCGACGATGAAGACGACCAAGGGGTTGAAGAACCAGCCGCTGGCGATCCGTTACAGCATGGAGGGCGGCACCGGCGAGCACAACACGACCAAGTTCTACTCCGACTGGGTGCGTGCCTACCCCGGTGACACCGGGCGGTCGCCGGTGTCGAAGACCCGCTTGAAGAGCGCCGCAGGCGGGTTCTGCGACGCGGGGTGACACATCCCGACGGCCGCCTATCTCACCCGCACCCACGCGATCGTCTGATTGTCAGCGAGTCCACCCATGGCCGCGGCGTGCAGGCCAGGACCGGGCGGACGCTCCCAGGTCGTCACCGGGACGATCTGCACAGCGATCCGATAGTGACGCCCCTTCTTCAGCCGCGTCCGCTCCAACGGCACCCGGACCGTCCGGGAGCCTCCGGCCCCGACGCTGAGCGTCAGGCGTCGCTGGTAGCCGCCCGACGATCCGGCGAGCTGCGGTGAGCACGAGCGGTGGGGCGAGGTGCAGATCCAGACCCGGGCCTCGATCCGCTCGCCGAGGAGCCGTGTCCCCGACCGTACGTCGATGGCGACCGCGCGCCGATCCTTCGTCACCCGCACCCCGGAGTCACGCACATTCAGCGTGCTGCGCGGGACGGCACCGCGATTGCCTTCGATGCGGGGCGTGAGGAAGTACGCCTGGTTGTTCGTGGTCGGGCACCGGGACTGGAACTCCTCGGCGTCGCCGAAGGTGTAGTAGTCCAGCGTCGAGTTGCCGTACCAGGGGTTGTTCGACGAGCAGCTCTCCTCCTGGTTCGACACCCACCGACCTTTGCGGCTCGACGGCTTCCGGTGCCCTGAGGACGCGACGGTGAAGGTGGTCGGCGTGACCGCCAGGACCTGTTCGTCACTCGCCCGGTAGCCGGGCACTCCCCGGACGGTCACCGGGTCCCCCACGCTCAAACCGTGGTCGACAGCGGTCCGCACCACCGACACCGACTCCCCGTCGACGGTGCGCGAGAGCGCCGACGTCACCGCGCCGGCCAGGGACCGGTCGGTCAGCACGACCGGGGACTCCCAGTCGAAGACCTCCTCGAACGTGTCGTTCGGGTCGATGACTGCATAGATCGGCTGCCCGGGCTGACCTGCGAAGTTCGCCGGCGGTGTCCACCGGGCGGAGACGAGGGCGTCCTCCCTGCTCTCGATCGTCTGCGTCACCTTGGACTCGGCGATCACATAGCCCCCGCGTGCAGGGTCGCCCAGGTAGAACCGAACGACCAGTGGTCGCGAGACGCTTGCGGGCAGCGGATTGAGCGCATAGTTGTGCACGGTCGCGTTGATCTGGAGCGGCTGCCCGACGGGAAGGGCGTCCGGCGGTCGGCACACGCCGTCCTCCGCACAGGTCCAGGTCGCAAAGTCCGGCGAGGAGAGGATGACGTCGAGGTTGTCGTCGAGTCCGGTGTGGGTCCGGTACGGCTCCAAGAGCAACGGGAGGGAGAAGGCCGCGTCGGGCCGAGCTGGGAGATCGGGGTCGCCGACGGCGCCGTACCCGAAGACCGGGTTGCCCCACAGGCCGCTCGCACCCACCGGCGACGCCGTCCAGGTCAGCGCCAAGGCCCCCGACTTCGGGTCGTCGGCGAGGAAGGGCGTCACCCGATAGCTCCCCGGACGGCTGGCGCTGCCGTACTCGAACGACCAGGTCGTCGCGGACTCGAGCACCATGCTCAGCATCGACTGGTTGTTCTGCTCGAACTCGCCCTTCACATGGGCTTCCCAGAGGACCGAGATGTCTCCGGCCACCTCACCGCTGGTCGCGAGCTCGGCGCTGGCCCCGTTGGAGACCGCATAACGCTCCTCGTAGCCATCGACCTGCCCGAAGGTGAAGCTGGTGCTCCCCCCGGAGCCGGGCCCGACCTCCTGGGTCTGCACCGGCAGTGCGCTGGGCTGACGACTGATGGTGCACTCACCCTCGTCGCACGGGTCGGAGGCGACCGGGACCTGGGATCCGATCCGTTGCAACAGAATCTCGGTCGGCGACCGCACCGCGGAGACGACGTATCCGGTGCCGTCGAAGCTCCCGGCACCGCGGATCCGCACTGGCTCCTGCTGCCCGGCGCACTGCGCGTCGACCGGTGACGGGAACGCGGTGGTGACCTGGCCGCCCTGAAGAGCGCAGAGATAGCCGTGGTTGGAGGTCGTGGTGACGGCGAGGCGGTTCGCGCCCTCCCGACGGATCGACGCGACGCTCTGGCGATGCGTCTCCACCTGGGAACCGGTGGCCGGATAGGACAACACGTTGCCGGGTGTCGGGCCGGCGAAGACCGAGCCGTACTGCGGATCGTTGACCGAGATCCACGAGAAGACGGTGTCCAGCGGCGTGGCCGAATAGGTCCACAGATCGGGCTCGGCGGGCAGCGTGCCGCCGGAGAAGGTGCCGTAGTAGACCGGCACCTGGTTGACCTCGATGTCGGAGGTGGCGACGAACGCCCGGTCCTGCATCGGCGCGGCCACCTGTTCGGTGGTGTAGCGGAAGGTCCGGGTGCGCTGGTCCTCGGTCTGCTGCTCCTCACGGTGGGCATAGGCGAGCTCCAGCGTCGTCTCCCAGCAGACCGGATCCATGCAGTCACCTCCGTCGTCGTGAGCGCCGCTGGCGAGCCCACCCTTCAGCGCGGTGTCCAGTCCCCACGTGCTCTGCACCGCGACCGCGAGACTCGTCTCGCTGCCGCCCTCGGTCGTGTACGTCGTACGCATCGGGCACTCGCCGTTGTCGGTGTCGGCGCCGTTGGCCGCATAGCAGCTCGACAGGTCGTAGATCTCGGCCGACGAGATCCACCCGTCGGTGTCGTAGGCCGGATGTGACCCGTCCGCGGCGAGGAACTCCACCGGCGGGGCGCGCATCACCATCATCGGCTGCACCTCACCGACCGCGTAGGAGCGGACCGGGTCGCCGAGGGTGGAGCTGTCACCGTCGAGGTCGGCGGTGGCCAGCTGCACGAAGGTACGGTCGCTCGCACCGGCGTCGTAGCCACCCGGTGGCGGAACGTCGGCCGGGCGGACCGACGCCGTGCGTGTGCTGCCACGCTCGAAGGAGAGAGCGCCGGCCTCGCCGACGGCGACGGCGAGTGCGTCCACGGCGACCGCCGTGTCGGCGCTGCTGCGCGGATCGCCGCAGGTCATGGTGCCGCGGCAGGTCCACGCCACCAGCACGTCGGGGTTGATCGCCTGCGGCCATGCCGCCTCCTGGGTGGCGTCGGTCTGACGTCGGGCGATGCGACCGGTCTCGATCGAGATCTGTCCGGCGCCACCACCGCCGACCGCGCGATAGCCGGTGGGCACCGTGGTGTCGGGTCCGGAGCTGTCGATCGGCTGCGTCCACCCTTCGACAGGCGCCTGCCACCGGCTCTGCGGCCGCCATCCTGGCCCGTCGCCGCCGTCCTCGCCCTGGGACCAGAGCCCTACGCTGATCGGTGCGACGTCCGCGTCCGAGCTCGCACTGTCGGCAACCGGGTGCGTCTGGGCCACGACGAGCTCATCGCCCTCGGTGCCGTCGAGGTCGGCTGCGGCGATCTCGACCTGCGAGCGCTGCGCCTCGACTCCGCCCGACTCGTCGCGGCTGAGCAGCGTCGCGCAGTGCGGGCTGTCGGCGTCGGCCGCACTCGCGTCCAGGGGGCGCGTCGCAGCGAGCGTGAGATCGTCGGTGACGTCGAAGGTCTGCAGGAGGTGGTCCACCCCGGTATCGGAGGCGGAGGCCCAGCCGATCGCGAGGTCCGCGCCGTCGGTGGTCGCCCGTCCGGAGCGGAAGTGTCCCGATGCCAGCGAGATCGACGTCGGTGCTCCGCCACTCAGCGCGACCGGCTCGTCCTCACCGACGCAGCCCTCCGCGGTTCCCCAGTCCGGCGTCGACTCCAGCCCCAGGCGTCGGCCGTCGTCCATCGCGAGGAAGCTGAGCCGCGGGCATGCTGCTTCTGCGCAGGTGCCCGCCCAGGCGACGGCGATCTCGTCCGCGCCGCCGGACCGGAAGTCGTCCACCGCGACCGCAATCGCCTCGCGGGTGGACGCGTCCTGGCCGTCATGGAGCTTGCCGAGGGCGCGGGTGTCCAGGAGCCGGAACGGCCTCGAGGCACCCGGCGCCGCCGCGAAGGTCGCGACGTTCAGGGTCATCGTCGGGCCCGTCCAGGCGACCACCACACCGCTGGAGATCGACTCCGCCGACACCCCGCACGCGGCGCAGGCGGCCCGCCATGCATCCGGTACGACGGGATGACCGACGCCGCGCGCGGCGACCACGAGCACCCCGAGGTCCACGGAGAACGACGTCGGGGTGACCGCAGTGATCGGTCGGTAGGTCAGTAGATCCTCACCCAGGCACTGCACCCCGCTGGTCGACAGCGGCGAGTCGACGCACATCGTCTCCTGCAGGGAGGGGTCGTTGCCGAGCCGCACCGGGTCGCCGACACCGAAGCCGTGACGACCCGTCGTGGTGAAGGTCGCGGTGGTGGTCTCCTGCGCTTCGTCGACAGCGAACCTGGCGCCGGTCACGGTCGCCGATGCGAGGGCGATCGGTCCGGAGGCCAGTCGGATGCGGCCGATCGAGGACGGGTCGGTCCGCAGACCGGTGGACTGGGGTTCGCGGTATCCCGCGCTACCAGGCGTGCGGTCGCCGGGCGTGAACAGCGAAAGGCACAGGTCCGGCGTGGTGGTGCACCGAGAGGCTTGCACCACCTCCTGGCGTCCGTCGCCGTCGAGATCGACCGCGCTGGTCGCGCTGTCTCCGTCCGGATCGCCGAAGGTGTCCTCCGGCACGCTGACCCTCGGCATCGAGGCGTCCGGGTCCCGGGGATCGTCGAGGAGCCCGAGTTCGTCGGTGGTCGAGCAGGCCTCGGTCGCCGGGTCACAGGAGCCCTCGATGCCACCGGCCGCGAACTCGGCCAGGCTCGAGCGGGGGCTACCGTCCCGGGTGAGGAGTCCGATCTCGTACTCACCCACCAGGCGACGTTGCGGCAGCGGGGTCGGCTCCAGGGCCACCTCGCACCCACCGTTCAGCGTGGTCTCCCCGATCGGTTCGCACTCCTCGGCCGCGGCCGCGCTCACCGAGCCGACGGCGCTCTCATAGGGACCCACGACCACGACCGGAGCGCACATCGCCAGCGCGGCACCGAGTACGACGCCGACCCGGCCGACGCGCGCACGAGCGCGTCCGGAGGTGTTCACGTTGCTGTTCACGGGCTGACCTCGAATCCATCGACGGCGACGTACGAAGGCGCCCGCCGGGTGCTGCCGAGCACCCGAATCGTCAGTCGGTGCACGCCCGGGTCTGCGGGGATCACCACCGATCGGCGCCGGTATCTCGCGGCAAGCCCGTCGAACGTCTCGACGCGCACCCCGTCGAGCAGGAGGGCTGCGCTCCCCTGGTGTGGCCCCGCCACCGTGTGCCAGACGATCTGGCGGCCACGGAACCGCACGCTGAGGCTCGAGCCCACGGTCGAGCCGCGCGACCACGTGACGCCTGCTCTGCGCCACACGCCCCAGTCCGTGCGCACCGACGGGTTGCGCACCAGCCGGCGACCGACCGCGAACGCATCGATGGTGACCATCCGGCCACGAGCACGCGTGCCGCGGCGACCCTCCACGCCGACCGTGATCGTGTGTCGACCCGGGCTCAGTCCGGCGACCCGCACGGCGACCCGGTGCCGGTCGCGACGTGCCGAGTTGTCGACGGTACGCCGAACGCGGCCGTCGATGGCGATCGTCGCCACCCCTTCGGAGGGACCGCGTCGCGTGTACCAGACGACTGCGCGACCGGTGAAGTCGAAGGACGCGGTGGCGCCGGGTGCCGACTCACGCAGCACCTGGTGCCCGTATGCCTGTTTCGACCGGGTCTGGCCCCAGCGGTAGACCTGGCCGAGATCACGGTCGTCGAGCACCCTGGGGGCGTCCACCTCGAGGGGGTCGGCGGTCGACACCGGCTCACCACCGGCGAGCAGCCCGGCGTCGGGATCGACCTCTATCCGGTAGGCCTCGCCGGCGACGACTCCGCCCCGGGGACTGAGGAGCACGCTGCGTACGGTCCCCGAGGTGCACGCCACGGGTTCGTCAGTGACGCCGCGGCAACGCGTGGTGGTCGGCACTGCCGCCCCGTCCGCGTCGGTGAGGCGGAGCGCCTCGTCGGTGACGCCGCCGGCGAGATCGTCGAATCTCACAGTGATCGGGGCGCCGAGACCCTTCGGTGGCTGCGCGACGACGCGAGGCGTGAGTGGCACCGTCACCGCGGTGGCGTCTCCGGTGCCGGACGGTCCGGTCTGGCCCCAGCCGTTCTCACCCCAGCAACGGACCACGGAGTCGACCACTGCGCAGGCATGGCGCCCACCGACCGAGAGCGCGCTGACCGAGGCGCTGGCAACCGCCTCGATGTCGAGGACGTCCGGGCCCCAGCATTCGAGGGCCGCGTCCAGCACTGTGAGGCAGGTGCCCGTGCCACCGCTGTCGAGCAGGCGGTGCTGACGGGATGTTGCGACCAAGGCGCCACGCTCCGACGCCGGGGCACCCAACTGCCCCTCGCTGTCCTCACCCCAGCAGACGACCAGCGTGCCGGTGCTCGCCCCGCCGGTATCACTCGCGCAGGTGCTTGCTCCGCCGGCCGTCACGGCGGCGGCGAGCACGTCAGCCCCGTTGGCCCCCGGATCGGTGGCGACCACCGGAAAGCTGGTTCGGGCATCGGTCTCGGCCGGATCGCGGAACGGCACCCACGGCTGGCGGTCCGACATGTCCAACTGTCCCGCGGCGTTCGATCCCCAGCACAGCACGGGCCCGGGGGCTCCGAACTTGTCGGTGGAGATGCAGGTGTGCGCGTCACCGGCGCTGACCGAGGACACCGCGACGGCCTCGTTGGCGAGGACCTGAGCGAGCAGCGAGCTCCCCGTCGGGATCGCCGTGTACTGGGAGCCCGGCCACCGGAGCACCGGACGGCGATCGACCTTGGCGAACTGCTGGACACGCTCGTGCTGGGGGTCGGCGACCAGCAGCCGGCCCGCCGTCGTCCACGTCAGGTCAGTGGGTGCCGCGCCGAGTGCGCTGCCATTCGACTCCTCACCGCGAAGACTCGCGACGAACCGCCCGTAACCTCCCTGGGATCCGGCGGCGAAGACGGTGATGCAGGCGTCCTGCGGCGGCGACAACGTCACCGGACCGTCATCGACCCACTCGCCGGCGTCCGTCACAGGATCCTCGCCCGGCTCGAAGACCTGCTCCTGCACGCGGTAGCTGTACCGGGTGATCACGCCGACGTCGCCGTCGCCGGCTGGGCCGATCTCCCCGAACCCGTAGTCGGCGAGGTGCACTTCGCGGCGCAGCCTCGATCCGACCTGACGCGGCTCCGTGACCCTGCGCACCGGGCAGGCGCCGTCATAGCTTCCGTCGTCGGCACCCCGCACCGCGGGATCGACGGGGAAGCTGGCGCGCAGCGCGAGACTGTTGCCGCCGATGTCCCACACTCCTATGCGCCAGCCTCCGGGGACACCGGTGGACGGCCGTTGCAGCGCGTAGACGATCGGGGTCCCGGAGCGATCCGATCCCGCGGCCACGTCGGTGATCTCGGCGGTGCCGGGGAATCCGTCGACCAGGTCGACCGGGTTCGGCCCGACCGATCCACTCAGGCCGGGCGCGACACGGACCAGCTTCGCGAAGGGTGCATACGGCTCCGTCGACGACGTCGGCCCGGCCGATCCGGCGTAGACGAGGACCACGGTCCCGTCGGCGGGATCGACGGCCATCGCCGTCGTGGTGCAGTGGCACGTCCATTCCGGTGGCACCACCCTCGGATCGTCGGCAGGGTCGTAGACGGCCTCGGGGCTCATCGCCGCAACGTCGTAGCGGTGCACCGCACCGGGCGTCGCCGAGTCCCCGGATGCGTCGACCACGAAAAGCTTCGCGCGGTCGCCGGTCGTGCCCTCGCGGAGTCGGGCCACACCGATCGCGCCGGGCTGATAGCCGAGCGCGCGATGGAGCCGGAGGAAATGTCCGGTGTCGGTGAACTCCCAGATCCGGGACTCGGAGGTGTCGGCGAGGAAGAAGGCGCCGGTGACCGGGTCGGTCGCTATCGCGTCAACATCCGTGTCCCCCGCGCTCCCACCGATCTCCGCGTCCCCGATCGCACCCCGCCCCAGCTGACCGGCAGCATCGGAGCCCCAGCAGAGCAGCCGCCATCCTCCCTCCGTCAGCACCGTGATGCCCGCCTCGGCCGCGACGCCTCGCAGTGCCTCATCGTCGACCGCGAGCGCATCCACATCGCGGTGCGCCGCCGAGCCGCCGTCGAAGTCGACCAGCAGTCCCTGCGACGTCTCGTCCCGGCGTACCGAGACGTCCCAGTTGCCGGAGAGCGCGTCGAGCGCGGCCTCGACGACAGCCGGGCCGGCGTTCCACGCCAAGGCCGGGGTCGACGACGAGCCGTCGGACAGGCGATAGCTGCCTCCCGACGCCGACACGGTGAGGAGCTGCACCTCGTGGCTGCCGGCATCGGCCACCGCGCAGGTGTGTGCCCTGCCGGCGGCGACCCGGGTCACTCCCGCCGCCAACGACCGCACCGGCAGGTGCCGGTCCTGCGTCGTGCCGTCACCGAGTTGCCCGGAGCCGTTCGCTCCCCAACACCACACTTCCCCGGGGGTCCGCGCGCAGGTGTGGGTCTCGCCGGCCACGACGCTGACGACGCCGGCCACCCCCTCGACCAACACCGGGGACGCACTGCTCTCGACATCGTCGCGGCCGAGCTGCCCACGGTCGTTGGCTCCCCAACACCACACCCGTCCTGCGCTGGTGAGCGCACACGAGTGTCGCGCACCGGCCGCGACCGACTCGACCGCTGCGGGCAGCGCCGCCACGGCCGTCCTGGGAGCGAGGTCGGCCGCGGCGGGGGATCCCCCCGCCGCAGCCTGGAGGCCGCCCCCGAGGAGAGCGAACGCTGTCGTCGCCGCTGCCACCGCGAGGGTGCGATCAGGTCGGCCTCCGTTCGACACGGTCCGCTACTTCCCTACCGTGGCTTTCACGCCGACCACGTCGGCGGTCGAACCCTCACCGGAGGTGGCACGCAGCAGGAGGGTGCGACTCGCCCGTGGCTTCGCCTTCTTGGTGGCCTTGACCGTCACGGTGATCGTCGCCGACTTCCCCGGCGCGAGCGAGGCGACGTACTTCCCGCTCATCACGGCCTTCGTGATGGTGGTCCTGCCGACCTTGAAGGTGACCTTGAATGCGCCCTTGCCCTTGGACTTCTGCGAGAGCCGCAGCTTGTCCGCGGCAGTGCCGTCGTTCTGCACGACCCACCGGAACGTCCTGCTCTTGTTCGCCTTGATGGTGGCCGCCTTCGTCTGGCGCGCGCCGGTGAGGTTGTAGATGCGGTTGCCCAGGAGCTTCTTGCCGACCCCGACCAGCCCGTCAGGACGGGTGGTCGTGGCTGCGGCCGTGAAGCCCGCGGTGACGGTTGTCGCCGCGCTGAGCGTGACGTCGCACGGCCCCGTGCCCGAGCAACCGCCGCCGGACCAACCGGAGAACGACGATCCGGGGGCGGGCGCGGCGCTCAGCGTGACAGTGGTCCCGGAGTCGAAGGTCGCCGCGCAGGTCGACCCGCAGTCGATCCCCGCCGGAGCGCTGCTGACGGTGCCCGTCCCGCTGCCGGTCTTGTCGACGGTGAGGGTGGTCGGGACCGCCACCGGCGAGAAGTTCGCGACGACGTTCCGGTTCTGGTTCATCGTGACGGTACAGCTGCCGGTGCCGGTGCAGCCATCCCCTGCCCACCCGGCGAAGACGGACCCCGCTTGGGGTGTAGCGGTGAGCACCACCAGGGTTCCGTCGGCGAAGCTGAACTGACAGGCCGGTGTGTTCGTCGGGCCGCAGTCGATCCCCGCCGGACTGCTGGTCACCGTGCCGGTTCCCGCCCCACCCTTGAGGATGGCGAGGTTCGAGGACGCGGAGAGCGCGAACGTGGCCGTGACCGACTGACTCTGGCTCATGCTCACCGTGCAGGTCGCACCACCGCCGGCGCACGCGCCTCCCCAGCTGACGAAGCGCGAGCCGGCCGCCGCAACGTGGGAGAGGGTCACCGTGCTGTTGAGGTCGAACTGTCCCGCACAGGTCGAGCCGCAGGAGATCCCTGACGGACTGCTGCTGATCAGGCCCGCGCCCGTGCCCGCTTTGGTGACGGTCAGGATGGGGTCGGCGACCGCGCGGATGATCACCCGCGCCGTCGACCCTTGACCGTTGGCGCCGACGGGCGAAGCGGAGCTGCAGGACGGGCGTGTGCCGTCGACCCTGCCGATCGCGCCGCTCGCGGTGCAGTTGGGAACCTGTGTGGTGACGATGGAGGCCGACGCCATCAGGCTGTTTCCGGGCACCGAGACAGCCCAGCCAGCGAGGTGGGTGTAGTCGATCGGCCCGTCCGGCCTGGTCACGGTCACGGTGCAGGGGAACTGGCCGAGGGTGACCGTGCCACCCGGCCACCGCTGGAAATCGAGGGCGCCGCTGAAGTTGGCCGTCATCGAGACCGTGGTGTCGGGCATGTCTTCGCAGGAGACTGCGGCCGCCGCAGCGACCTCCGCCTTCGCGGAGGGCGGTACGGCGACCAGCGCAAGGCCGCAGAGCAGGAGGGGCGTCAGCACGATGGTGAGGGTGCGCGCTCCTCTCGCGGCGAGGAAGGTGGCAATGCGTCGCATGGTGGAGCTCCTCGTCAGCTGAGAACAGGGATGGAGGCCCTCGACGCTAGGAACGGGCTGGCTCCTCCACATCGGGCAAATGCCCGGAATCGCTGCGGACACCCATCGGGCATCGCTACCGTCGGTGTTCGACGCATGGGGCGGGCTCGTGATCACGGGAGGCTTTGCGATGCATGCGTGGCAGCGCGAACGAGCGTGGGCGCCGGCCCGCGACGACATCGACGTGGGTGCCTGAGCATGTCGGCCGAGATCGTCGACCTCGCGGACCTGACGACGGCGCGCCTGATCGGGCGCGAGGACGAGCTCGAGCAGATCGTGGACCTGCTGATCGATGATGCCGATCCGGGGTCCGACCTGCTGACCCTCTGTGGCGCGGCCGGGATCGGCAAGACCTCCGCCGCGATCGAGGCGGCCGACCGCCTGGAGACCAGCGGCCGCGCCACTGCCTTCGTCCGCCTCGAGTCGGCGGTCACCACGTCCGACCTGCTGCTGGCCGTGGCCGCGGCGGTCGCGCTGCCGGCCGGCGAGGAGGGTTCGCTGCTCGACCGTCTCGCCGACCTCGGTACGACGCAGCGGTGGGTCGTGCTGGACAACTGCGAGCACCTGCGCGGCCACCCGCACCCGGTCGCCGTGCTGCGCCAGGCCTGCCCGGGATTTCGCCTGCTGGCGACGAGCATCCGACCGCTCCGGATCGCCGGGGAGCGCACGATCACACTGTCGCCGCTGGCGCTGCCGGCCGCCGAGGCGGCATCGCAGGAGATCCGCGCCAGTCCGGCCGTGCAGCTCTACCTTCAGCGTGCAGTCGAATCGTCCGCGGCCTTCACCCCGACCGTGGCGCAACTGCCCGACATCGCAGCGGTCTGCCGTCAGGTCGACGGCCTGCCGCTCGGCATCGAGCTCCTGGCCGCCCGGGTGACGACCATGCCACCGGCCAGCGCACAGCACTATCTGCAAGCGCACCCGGCGATCGGGCTGGAGCAGCCGCGCACCGCACCGGCGGTCTCGCACCGCCACCGCAGCCTGCATGCTGCCCTGGAGTGGACCCACGCGCTGGTGCCTGCCGACGCTGCCACGCTGCTGCGTCGGATGGCGGTCTTCACCGGACCGGTCGGCTTGGAGCAGCTCGGGGTCCTGCACACCTGGGGTGGGGGCGAGACGAGCGGGCAGCGCGACTCCGAGCTGCTCGACCTGGTCGCCGACCTGGTCGACGTACGTCTGGTCGAGCCGCGCGCGATCCATCACGAGCCGACGTTCGCCCTGTTGCCGCTGGTGCGCGACTTCGCCCTCGCCCAGCTCGACGCCCATGGCGAGCGCGACCTGGTCGAGGAGCGGCGGGTGGACGCCTGCCTGGCGCTGACCCGCTCCCGCAAGCGCGACCTGGACCTGGGTTCGGACAGTGACGCGATGATCGAGCTCAGTGCCCGCGAGACCGATCTGCGTCAGGTTCTCGAGCGTCTGGTCGCAGCCGACGACGTGGAGCGCGGCTTGGAGCTCGGGTGTGGCATCACGCCACTCGTCTTCCGCCGTGGGTACGACGGTTTCGTGGCGAACGCGCTACAACGGCTGCTGGCGCAGCACGACCGTGGTCGTCCTCGCGCCGCCGTACCGGAAGCCTTGGTCGTCGAGGCACGGCTCCGGCTCGCCCAGATCCATCTGCTCACCGAGCGACCAGCCGACCTGGATCCGGTGCGCTCGCTGCTCCGCGAGGCAGCGGCGCAGGCGGCGGATCTGACCGACGTCGACGTGCGCCTCCTCGCCCACGCCCTGACGATCCGGACCCTCCCGATCACCGCCGACTTCGCGGGCGCGGCCGACGCCGTCGTGCGCGGGCTGGCCCTCGCCGAGGAGGAGGGGGACGACCGGATGGTCGCCCGGTTCAGCGGCTGGGCCGGGATGGTCCGCAACCGGCTCGGCGACGCGGAGGGCGCCACTGATTGCGCGCGGCGATCGCTCGACGCCGCCCTGGCCAGCGACGACGCACCGGCGCTGATCATCGTCTGGCTGTGTCTGCAGGGCATTCCCGACGATCTCGCGCGGCCGATGCTGGCCCGGCTCCCTGCGCTCCCCGACCTGCTGGCGACCGCCCGACGCATCCACGACCGGCGCAGCGAGTCGTTGCTGCTGCGGACCGCGGCGGCCGCTGCCGTCGTCCACGGCGACCCGGTGACCGCGGCCCGTCTGGCGGCCGACTGTCTGCGGGTCGGTGGCCGCAGCCTGCAATCCGACGCCCTGAACTCGATGACCGCGGTCATCGTCGAGGTCGCGGCCGCCCGCGGCGACCACGAGACCGCTGTCCGACTCGACGGCACCCTCGCCGACCATCGTGACCTCCTGGTGGGTTCGGCCCCCCAGGCCTGGATCGAGCGGTACGACGCCACCGTGGCCGAAGCCCGCGCCGCCCTCGACGAGCAGACGGCGGCACGGGCTTTCGAGGACGGCCGCGCGACCCCGTTGGCCGCCCGTCCCGCGATCGTCCGGGACTATGCGGACCTCGTTGCACGATCCGACACCGATGGCGCCGACACCGACGACGCTGACACGGATGGCTCCGACACGGGCAGGGTCGGCGCCGCGGTGCCCGCCGTACCGGCGGCGCCGGAGTCGCCCCTGGAACGCCTCACCCCCCTGGAACGCCTCACCCCCCGCGAGCAGCAGGTGCTGCAACGGATCGCCACCGGCGCGACCAACAAGCAGATCGCCGAGCAGCTGGGGATGACCGCGAAGACGGTGATGCACCACTCCGGCGCGATCTACCGCAAGCTCGGGGTCCGCGGTCGCGCCGAGGCGACCGCGTGGGCGTTCCGCGCCGGCCAGGTCGACTGACGCTCAATAGCGTGTGGATTCTCCGTCGCCTCACGACTGACAGGCCACACGTTGTGCGATCAGAGTTGGAAGTCGACGTACATCGTTTCGCCGTCGTCCCCATACATCTCGACGGTGAGGAGACCACCCTCGATCACGGAGGGGTCGACATCGAACACCACCTGGTCGCGCGCCGTACCCCCGGTGCGCACCTCGCTCGGCCAGCTCTCATCGTCAGACGGCGTCGTCTGGTACTCGGACTCGTAGACGCTGTTGTCGTTGCCCGCGAGGGTCCAGGTGAAGTCCTCGTCGACCGACGCGCTGCGCGCCTCTCCGTTGTAGGTCGCCTGGTAGGTGACCAGCAGATACTGCTGATCCGGCTCCTCGTTGTAGAAGTCGGGCGCTGCCAATGTCTTGTCAGCGTTCGTCTCGATGTCGCTCACTGTGACCGTCCAGTCGCCCAACGATGCCGGCTCCCCCACGGCGGAAGGCTCCGCCGACGGCTCACTCGTGGCCTCCGGTTCGGACTCCTCCTCGGACGACGCGTCGTCTTCCTCATCGTCCAAAGAGGAGATGAGCCAGGTCCCATCGGTGAACGTGAGGTCGTAGGTCTCGTCATCGTCGTCCTTGTAGTCGACAGTCGCTACCGCGGTCTCGCCGTCCAGCTCGGCCGTGACGTCCACTACGTCGAACTCGTCAGGATCGTCTCCCTCGTCGCTGAAGAGCTCGGCGAACGCCATTCCTGCCTTGAACGCGCCTGAGCAGGAGTCGACGCCTTCGTCGTCGAACTCGTTCCATTCGTCGACGACCTGTTGCTGAGCGTCCTCGGTGAGCCGGTCGCAGGCATCGTCGTAGTCGCCGGCGGAGAGCTGCTTCAGGAAGTCCTCGACCGCGGCACTCGCGTCGTCTGCCGTCGCCGACTCACCGCCGCACGCCGACGCGCCAAGCCCGACCGCCAGGCTCACGGTGATCGCCCATCCCACCCGCGCCATTGAACGGCTCCTTCTGTCGTCCTGATCCTCGTCGGGCACGGTAGTCGCATCGCTCGTCCGGTGTCCTCGAAACACCGTGGGCGACCGACGCCCGAGCCAACTGGGCTGAACGGCGAAGGCGGGGGATGAGCACTATTCCGGCGCGATCCACCACAAGGTCGGGGTCCCCGAGACACCCGGGCGATTTCGACGGCGAAAGCGTGCTTCGTAGGCTGTCGTCAATGCTCCCGCTCCCGCTCCCGCGTGTGAAGCGCGCCCAAAAGTCGTCAGCTGTCGTCCTTGCCTCGGCGACCGCGGTCGCCATCATCATCGCTGCCGTCACCGGCGCGCTGTCCCGCCCGACCCCGGCGCACGCCGAACCGCTGATCAACCCCATGGCCGCGGCCGGTGACTTCACGGTCCGCACGGAGGGCGACGCCCACTTCGGGAACTCCGAGATCGAGGGCTCGATCGCCACCGGTGGGGATTTCAGCTTCGACAACACGTATCCACTGGTCCACAGCACCGGGCTCACGCCACCGGACTACTCCCTCGCCCAGATCGACGGTGACTACACCCGCCTCCTGGTGCGAGGCGCGTTCGACAATTCGACGGGCCAGGTCTCCGAGGTGAGCTCCCGCAACGACACCCTGGGAGGGCAACCGCAACCCGCCGATCAGCTCGGCTTCGTCAAGATCGGCGTCCTCGACGGACTGAACGTCACGGAGCGTGGCGCCGGCGCCATCTGGGTCTCCGGCGGGGCGAGCGGCAGCGAGCCCGGTATCTACGACCCCCTTCAGCCCTACGTCGCCGACCCCGATCCGGCGAACGGGTCACGCGTGCAGCTCAGCGACAGCGGCTGGGACGACTACTTCGCGAGCCTCGACAACACCGACCAGGCCGTGACGTGCCTCGCGGGCCTGGAGCAAAGCACCACCATCGAGCCGGGTGGCGACGCCGACGACTGGTTGATCGAGATCACCCCGGGTGCCACCAACGTCGTCACGGTCACCCCGGACTCCCCGATCTTCGGACCCGGCGCCCGAATCCTGCTCAGCAACCCGCTCTCGGCAGACACCACGCTGGTGTTCAAGGTGACGGGCGCCGCGGGTGCGACGCTGGACATGCCGGTGTTCGACGGCGTGACGGCTCCCAACGCGGAGAACCCGAACAGCGTCGCGCCGTACACGCTGTGGGATCTCAGCTCCAACGCCGGTTCCGAGGTCGAGATCACCGGCGAGCTCGTGAGCGGTTCGATCTACGCTCCCGGGGTCGACCTGGTCCTCGACCCGTCTAGTCCGTACGAGGGTCAGATCATCTCCCAGACCCTGGTGACCGAGGGCGGTGAGGAGATCCACCACTACCCGTTCGAGGGCACCATCGACTGCGCCCAGCCGACCGACCCGACCGACCCCACGGACCCGACCGACCCCACGGACCCGACCGACCCCACGGACCCGACCGACCCCACGGACCCGACCGACCCCACGGACCCGACCGACCCCACGGACCCGACCGACCCCACCGAGTCGAGTTCCGTCTCGCCGAGCTCGCAGGCGCCGACGTCCGGAACAGAGACGCCGGGGCATCCCGATAGCACGAGCCCCCGGGACGGGGGTGGACTCCCGGACACGGGCGCTCCGGCCGGGCTGTTGGTCGGCGGCGTCATCGGACTCGCACTGATCGGCGGTGGCATCGCGCTACTCACGCGACGGCGCGGCGCCCACGGGTGACGCGGCCCTGCCGCCACCTCACCCCTGGCTGACCCCGTTCGCCGCCCGTCCTGCGATCGTCCGGGCTATGCGGACCCCGCGCCGTTCGCGGCGCGGGGTCACTGACTCGCTCGCGTTCACCCCCGCGGGTGCCAGGCGACCGCCCCGGAGAACTCCGCCAGCGAACCGCCGGCGGCGATCTTGTCCCGCGCCGGCACCTCCGCCTGCTCCTTGCCGCGCAGCAGTGCACCGAGGCCGACCGCCTCCTCGGGCGCCAGGAAGGCGACCCCGTCGGAGTCGGCGAAGACCAGGTCGCCCGGACGGACCACGGCGCCGCCGATGGTGACCGGGACGTTGATCGCGCCCTCGATGCCGCCGATCCGGGTGGTCAGCGGGCTGTAGCCGCGGGAGAACACCGGGAAGTCGTAGGCCTCGGTCTCGTCGTGGTCGTTGATCGAGCCGTCGATCACCGCACCCGCCGCGCCCCGCGCCTTGGCGGCGAAGGAGACCAGGCCGCCGAAACACGAACGGGTGTGGTCACCGGACTGGTCGACGACGAGCACGTCGCCTGGGCGCAGGTGGTCCACGGCGAGGTGCACCGCGGTGGAGTCCAGGTGCGGGATCCGCACCGTCACGGCCGTGCCGAGGACGCGGATCGGCCGCCGGTTGGGGACCAGCCCGATCGCGAATCCGTGGTCGCGCAGATGCCCGAGCGTGGAGACGCAGACGTCGCTGAGCTCCTCGAGGAGGGCGGGGTCGACCTGGGCAGGCATGTCGTTCATCTGGAACATGGAGGGTCCTTTCCTTCGGGGAAGATGGGTCACTGGGTGCCGGACATGGTCGGCAGCCAGGTGGTGATGTCGGGGAAGGTGATGAGGAGGGCGACCACGACGATGTCGGCCACGATGAACGGGACGATGCCGCGGAAGACCCGCCCCAGCCCCGCCTCTCGGACGGCGCCGGAGTAGACGAAGGCGTTCATCCCGACCGGCGGCGTCACCAGCGCCATCTCGGCCACCTTCACGATCAGCACGCCGAGCCAGATGCCGTCGAAGCCGTAGCCGACCAGGATCGGGTGCAGCAGCGGCGCAGCGATCAGGATCATCGAGATCCCGTCGAGGAACATGCCCAACGGCAGGAGCAGCAGCAGGCACAGCACCAGCGCCAGGTACGGCGGCAGGTCGGCCTCCAGCACCCAGCCGACCAGCTCGGTGCTGGCCCCGGTCAGCGCGAGGAAGTAGGTGAACACCCCGGCGCCGGCCATCAGCAGGAACGTCATCGCGGTCAGTCCGACCGCCTCGCTCAGCGACTCCCCGACCGCGCGCATCCAGGCCGGCGGCCGGGTGCGCAGCAGCAGGATCACCATCGCCGCGAGCGCTCCGAACGAGGCGGCCTCGGTCGGTGTCGCCACGCCGAGATAGATGGTCCCGATCGAGACGGCGAAGATCACCACCAGGTAGAGGAAGCCGACCAGGTCCAGGCGCGGCGGACCCGGTGCCGGCGCAGGCTCCGCGGCGGGAGCCGTCGGGACACCGGAGGCCCCGGACGCAGCGCGCTCACCTGCCGGTGCCCCGACCCCGGCCGCACCGCGCTCGGAGCGGACCAACGTGGAGGCGTGCCGCCGGCGCTGCCAGGAGACGAGGCCGACGATGGTCACGGCATACACCGCGATGGTGAGCAGCCCCGGCCCGACACCGGCGAGCAGCAGCTGACCGATGCTCTCCTCGGTGACCACGCCGTAGAGGACGAGCACGATCGAGGGTGGGATCAGGACTCCCAGGGTGCCGCCGGCGCAGACCACGCCCGCGGCCAGCTTGATGCCGTAGCCGGCACGGACGATCGCGTCGGTGGAGACGCGCGCCATCGTGGCCACAGTCGCCACGCTGGAGCCGGTGACCGCGGCGAACATGCCGGACCCGGCCAGCGACGCCAGCGCCGGGCCACCGGGCAGCCGCTTCAGGACGGCTGAGGCGAGGTCGAAGCCGGCCTGAGCGAGTCCGGCTCGGACCGCGAAGACACCCATCAGGATGAACAGCGGGATGATCGTCAGCGAATAGCTGGCCGAGGTGGAGAACGGCATGCTGGCCACGGTGCTGGTGGCGGCGCCGGTGCCGCGCAGCAGCAGCACGCCGACGAAGGCTGCGCTCATCAAGGACAGGCCGACGTGGAGCCTGATCGCGAGCAGCCCGAAGAAGAGCAGCAGGACCAGGATCAGGACGGCGGCGGTGGTGGCGGTCATCGGTTGACTCCGCTCTGCTCGGACTGCTGGCCGGACCGGAGGTCGGCGTAGGTCAGGAGCTCCTTCCACACGGCCACCACGAAGAAGGCCAGGAAGGAGGCGACGAGGACGGCCTTGGCCGGCCAGGTGGGCAGCCGCAGCACGTCGTTGGTGGTCTCCCCGCGCTCCAGCGCACTGAGCAGCACCTCGCTCAGACCCCAGGTGAGCAGCACGCCGAGAGCGAGCAGCAATGCCGCCCGCACCAGCGAGAGCACCCATCGCACCAGCGGCGCGAACCGGGCCTCGAAGAGGTCGACGGTGACGTGCTTGCCGTCGATCTCCGCGCTGGCCAGGCCGAGGAAGGCAGCTGCCACCAGCAGCATCGTGGAGATGTCCACGGTGCCGACGATGGAGTGGTCTCGCGCGTTGCGGCTGACCACGTCGGCGACGGTGAGCAGGATCAGCACGAGCAGCAGGAGCCCGGCGGTGACGCTCATCGCACGGGCGACGAGCGCGAGCGGCCGGGGCACCGACACCTCGGTGTGGTCGACCGGAGCGGTGCCGGTCGGCATGGTCGGCGAGGCGCTCATCGGCTGCCTCCTTCAGTACAGGTGAGCAGCGGGTCGGCGTAGTCGGAGCGTGGAGTCTCCTCCGCGATGATCTGGCGGTAGTCCTCCAGCACCGACGCGGCGTCGTACCCGCGGTCGGCGTAGCGGTCCACCCAGCCGTCGGCGATGCCGGCCTCGTCCTTCCATTCCTCGACCTCGGCGTCGGAGAGGGTGGAGAACTCGGCTCCGGAGCTGGTGAGGTCGGTGCAGGCCTCCTCGCCGAGCGCGTCCATCTCCTCCAGACCGTTGGCGATCGCGTGGCTGGACGCCTCCTCGATCGCCTGCTGATAGTCAGCGGGCATCGAGTCGAGCAGCTCCTCGTTGATCACCACGATCGAGGAGGAGTAGGAGCCGATGCCCGGATCGAGGACGTACGGCGTGGTGTCGGAGAGGCCGAAGGTCGGCAGGTTGGCGACGGCCAGCGAGGTGTAGCCGTCGACCACGCCGCGCTCCATCGACTCGTAGATGTCGGTGGCGGTCATCGCGACCGGGTTGGCGTCGACGGCGAGCAGCGCCTCGGAGGTCAGCCCGCCCGATCGGATGCTGCGGCCCTCGAGGTCGTCGAGGCCCTCCACCGGCTCCTCGAGGCCGACGATGTCGATGCCCAGCGGGAGTGGGAAGAGCAGGTGCACGCCCTGCCGATCGAAGTCCTCGCGGTAGGTCTCGTTCTCCTCGTAGAGCCGCTCGATCGCGGTCATCTGGACCTCGGGGTTCTTGGTCTCGAACGGCAGCTCGATGACGGTGAACATGGAGAGGTCCGAGGCGGCGTAGATGGAGCCGACCTGAGCCAGGTCCGCACGACCGTCCAACGTCGCCTGCACCGACTCGTCGGCGCCGACCAGGCTCTCGGAGTAGTGGAACTCGACCCGGACCCCACCGTCGGTGAGCTCTTCGACCTCCTCGGCCCAGCGCTGCATCGTGCGCGACTGGTCCGAGGTCGGGTTGGAGTAGGTGGTGTAGTGCAGCACGTAGTCGCCGTCCTGGGTCCCGCACGAGCTGAGCGCGGTCGCTCCCAGGATCAGCGCCGCTGCCGCGGCCGGCGTCCGCAGACGCCGACCGACGGTCCCGGCGCGCATTGCTCAGACCTCCGGCACGACGCGGTAGCGCCGCAGCTCGAGCGCCGGGTTGACGGTGCGCACGTGCTCGATGCGGCTGCGCTCGAGCACGGCCACCCCGATCCCCGCCGCCTCGCCGAGCGCGGCCACGGGGATGCCCATCGGGTCGAGGATGGCGCTGTTGCCGCTGCCGGCCGGCGCGATCTGGTCGGCGGCGAGGACGTAGACCGTGTTCTCGATCGCCCGGGCGCGCAGCAAGGTGTTCCAGTGGTACTCCTTGAGCGGGCCGGGGACCCACTCCGCAGGGAGCGCGATCACGTCGGCGCCGGCGTCGACCAGGGCCCGTGAGGTCTCCGGGAAGCGGAGGTCGTAGCAGGTCTGCATGCCGATCTTGAAGCCATCGACGTCGAGCAGCTGGGGAGTCGAGGGATCGGCGGCGATGACCCGGTCGGACTCCCGGTAGCCGAAGGCGTCGTAGAGGTGGACCTTGCGGTAGACCGCCGCCACCTTGCCGTCCTGCAGCCCCACCAGCGTGTTGTGGATCCGGCCGTCCTCGGCCTCCTCGTTGAGCCCGGCGACCACGGTCAGGCCCAGCTCCTCGGCTGCCGCCGCGAGGCCGCTGACGGTCGGGCCGTCCAGCGTCTCGGCGGTCTCCACGAACCGCTCGTCCATCGTCGGGACGGTGAAGGCGGCGTACTCAGGGAGCACGACCAGGCGTGCGCCGCGGTCGGCGGCGTCGCGGAGCAGACCGGTCATCACGTCGAGGTTGGCGGACTTGTCGTCGCCGGGGGCGAACTGGCCGATCGCGGCGGTCAGGGTGCTCATCGGGTGCTCCTCACGTCGTGCTGGATCTGCTGCAGGTTCTCGATGGTGCTGGTGAAGCCGGCGAGCATCGCGCCGTACTGCATGGAGGCGACGATGGTGGCAGCGCCCTCCTCGACGGCGAGCCGCTGCTCAGCCGCGCTCCAGGCCGGCAGCAGCCAGGGCTTGCCGGCGTCCTTCGCCGCCCGCGCCAGGTGGCGGATGTCGGCCAGGTCCTCGTCGGTCACGCTGTAGGCGCCGCGATCGCGGCGCAGCGAGAGGTCGGAGGGGCCGACGAAGATGCCGTCGACGACCGGGAGGTCGAGGATCGCCTTGACCTCGTCGAACGCCGAGGCGTCCTCGATCATCGGGTAGCAGTGGGTGTCACGGTCCTGGGCGGTCACCCAGGCGTCGGTGAAGCCGCGGTAGTCCGAGGTGCGACCGCCGGCGAACGACCGGTCGCCCAGCGGCGGGAACTTGGCGAAGCCGCAGACCTGCGCAGCGTGCTCGGCGGACTCGACATGCGGGATGGCGACCGCGTCGGCGCCGAAGTCGAGGGCCTGCTGGATCGGTCCGCGCTCGGGGCCGAGGACCTTCGCGATGACGCGCATGCCCTTGGCCCGGATGAACGGGATCAGCCGGTCGAGGGCGTGCAGGTCGAACAGGCCGTGCTCGATGTCGAGCACGACGGTGTCGTACCCGGCGAGGCGGCCCATCTCGACGGCAGCGATCGAGGGCTCGGTGAGCCAGATCGCGATGCCCGGCGCGGCGGGCCGGGCGGTTTCGGGACGTTCGGTCATGACAACAACTCTCCTGCGCGGTGATGCGGAACACAAGGTGTAGACGACGTGTATACACACTGAATGCAGTCCGTGTAAATGATTGAATGTCTTCCATGTCACGCGTCGAGACCCGCAGCGGAGCGGGACGTTCGGGTCCCACTGCAGGTCAGCGCGCCTATGTCTGGATTCGCGACGCGATCCTGGACGGGGTCTTCGCCGAGGGCGAGTTCATCGACGAGGTGGCTCTCTCCGAGCGGGTGAAGACCTCACGCACGCCGGTTCGCGAGGCCCTCCAACGTCTCCAAGTCGAGCGGTACGTCGACCTCGTGCCGCGCCGCGGTGCCCAGGTACGGGTGGTCACCGCGACCGAGATGCGCGAGCTCTACCAGGCCCGCTACGTGCTCGAGTCCGACGCGTTGCGGCACATCTGCGGCCGGCAGGCCGGCGTACCGACGGCGGCTCGGACGTTGGTGCAGGAGATGGAGCAGGCGGGCGTGGAGCGGAACTGGAACCGGTTCGCCCAGCTCGACCAGCTCTTCCACTCCACGATCGTGCGGCACCAGGGCAACGCGGTCATCTCCGAGCTCTACGACTCCCTCCAGCCGCGGCAGGTGCGCCTCGGCACAAGGACCCTCACCGAGGGTCCCTCCCGGCTGACCACGATCGAGATCGAGCACCGCGAGCTGCTCGTCGCCCTCGAAGAGCATGACGGCGACACCTGCGTGGAGGTGCTCGGACGCCACCTGCGCGAGATCCCCGAGCTCGTGGATGCGTTCTCCGGGTCGCGAGCCGCCCGGTAGTCACCGCCTGCGGCTACCCCTGGCTGCGCAGATACCGCCCGAAGTGCGGCACCGTGAACGCGATCCGGCCGCGTTCGCCGGAGTAGATCAGCCCCTTCTTCATCAACGAGTCCCGCGCCGGGGAGAGCGACTGCGGTTTCTTCCCCAGGACGACCGCCACGTCCGAGGTCGCCACCGACCCGACCGGGTCCTCACCGAGATCGCCGTCCGCGTCGGCCATCGCCCGCAGGTAGTCCCGCTCGCCCGGCGTGGCCCGCTCGTAGCGGGAGCCGAAGAACCCGACGGCGAGCTCGCGCTCGGCCTCGGGGGCGGCGACCTCGACGTCGTCGGCGGTGATCGGCGAGGAGGGGGCGAGATCCCACACGGTCTTGCCGTAGGCCTGGATGAAGTAGGGGTAGCCGCCGGTGGCGTCGTACATCGCGGTGAGGGCCTCGTCGGTGAACTCCGCGTCCTCCTCCCCCGCCGGAGCGGTCAGCGCGCGGTCGGCGGCCTCGCGGACCAGCCGGTCGATGCGCTGATAGGAGAAGAGCCGCTCGGAGTAGGACTTGCTGGCGCTCAGCACCGCCGGCAGGTGCGGCAGCCCGGCCCCGACCACGATCACCGGCAGTCCGTTCTGGCTGAGCTCGTGGCAGGCGGCGCAGAGAGCGGAGACATCGGCCGGGCCGAGATCCTGCATCTCGTCGATGAAGATCCCGACGCCCTTGCCGACGTCGGCAGCCAGCCCGCCGGCGTCGGTGAGCAGCTCGACCAGGTCGATCTCGATGTCACCGGAGTCGGCACGTCCCCGCACCACCGGCGCCGCGATCCCCGGGCTCCACCGGTCCTTCAGCTTCGCGTCCGTCCCCGCCTCCCGCTCCGCGAACGCCCGGATCACCCCGAGCACGTGGGCGGCCTCATCGGGCTCGGGGTGGCCGAGCTCGCGCACTGCCTGGTGCAGCGCCGAGGAGAGCGGCCGCCGCAGCGACTGATCCGGGCGCGCCTCCAGCTTCCCGGTCCCCCACCCCTTGCGCACCGCCGCCGAGCGCAGCGCATTGAGCAGCACGGTCTTGCCGACCCCGCGCAGGCCGGTCAACACCAGGCTGCGCTCGGCGCGACCCCGCGCGATCCGCTCCAGTACGACGTCGAACGCGCGCAACTGGTCGTCGCGGCCGGCGAGCTCGGGCGGGCGCTGGCCGGCTCCGGGCGCGTAGGGGTTACGGATCGGGTCCACGATCGGACCGTATCGACATGTCTAGCGAACGGCTTAGACATCGCTAGCGTGTCGCATCGAAGGCCGTGCTCGGCAGCCGATCATCCGGCGAGTCCGGCCTCCACCGCCTCGGTCACGTGGGCGACCTCGACCATGTCAGCGCCCGCGGTGATGGCGAGCTCGAAGGAGCGCGCGAGCGCCGCCTTGGCATCGTCGTCGTACGGCACGAGCGACAACTCCTCCTCACCGGGCATCGGCAGGCGGTCGGCAGCGGACTCGACACCGACGGTGACGGCCAGCCGGGCAACCGTCAGGTGCGGCTCGCGACGCACCCGCGCCGCTTCGTGGGCCGCCACCAGCAGGTTGCGGGCCTCGACCGTGAAACGGCTGAAGCCCTGCTCGGGGCTGAGCGGCGGAAGGTCGGCCGCCGCCGACTTGGCCAGTCGCTGCTGAGCTGCCTGCTTGGACACCCCCATCCGGGTGCCGATCTCCGACCACGAGATCCCCTCGGACCGGGCCGTGAGTACGACGTGCTCGATCAACTCGTCGCCGACCTGGTCGAGGTGCTCGGCGATCAGCATCGCGTCGCCGATCCGGTCCCGGACGTCCGGATGCGCGGCTTCGAGCCCGGCAACGAGCTTGTCGAGGGTCACTCCGGTGAGATTGCGAGGTTCCATGCGTCAATCATGAGTTGACGCATGGCAATCTGTCAATCACAGGTTGACGTTGGCTCATCCAAGCGCGTCGTACTTGCGCTGCAACGCGACCCGCTCGGCCGCGTTCGGGCACCGTTCGATCGCCACCGCGAGCTCCGACCGAGCCTGCTCCGCGCGACCGAGGCGCGTGAGCAGCTCGCCGCGCACCATCGGCAGCAGGTGGGAGGAGCGGAACAGCTCCTCGCCGGCCAGCGCGTCCACCTCGACCAACCCGGCCGCGGGTCCGTCCGCCATCGCGACGGCAACGGCCCGGTTGAGGGCGACGACGGGCGATGGGGCGAGCTGGCCGAGGGCGTCGTACAAGACGACGATGCGGCTCCAATCGGTGGCCTCGACGGACGGCGCGACGTCGTGGCACTCGGCGATCGCGGCCTGCAGCCCGTACGGTCCGAGGCCGCGTCCGGCTGCCGACGCGGTCGCCAACGCGGCGCGCCCCCGACGGATCGCGCCGCGGTCCCACCGGCGGCGGTCCTGATCCTCGAGCAGGACGGGCGCCCCGTCGGCGTCGGTGCGGGCCGCGAAGCGGGCGGCGGTCAGCTCCATCAGGGCGAGCAGGCCGTGCACCTCGGGCTCCTCGGGCAGCACGCGCGCCAGCACGCGGCCGAGCCGGATCGCCTCCCGCGCCAGGTCGACGCGCATCAGGTCCGCGCCCGAGGTCGCCGTCGAGCCCTCGGTGAAGACCACGTAGACCACGCTCAGTACCCCACCCAGGCGCTCCCGCTGCTCCTCGCGCGAGGGCACCTCGAACCCGACGCCTGCTGCCGCGATCGCCTTCTTCGCGCGGGTGATCCGCGCCTGCACCGTGGCGGTCGGCACCAGGAACGCACGAGCGATCTCGTCGCTGCTGAGGCCACTCACGACGCGCAGCGTCAACGCCACCCGGGCTTGCTTGCTGAGCACCGGGTGGCACGCGGTGAACACCAGTGCGAGGACGTCGTCGTCGATCCGGTCGGGGTCGAAGAGCAGGTCGTCCCCGCCATCGGCCTCGGTGCGGCCGACTGCCAGCGAGGCATACCGCTCATCGCGAGCGGCGCGTCGGCGGAACGCGTCGATGGCACGACGCCGGCCCGCGGTCAGCAGCCAACCGGTCGGGTTCGCCGGTACGCCGTCGGTCGGCCAGCTCACCAGTGCCTCGGCCAACGCCTCCTGGGCGACGTCCTCGGCGAGCGCGAAGTCGCCGGTGTAGCGGGCCAGGGCGCCGACGATGCGGGCGGAGTCGATCCTCCACACCGCCTCGACGGCTGCCCGGCCGCCGCGGGCATCCGTCACAGATTGCCCGTGGACTCCCGCCACGCCTTCTCCTTCTGGATCCACTCGTTGTCCGCGGGGAACTCGTCGAGCGTGGTGACCCGGCGGATCTCGGTCTTCACCCCGGCGCCGGTCATCGGCAGCCGCTTGGCCCACTCGACCGCCTCCTCCTGCGATGCGACGTCGAGCAGGTAGAACCCGCCGAACAGCTCCTTGGTCTCGCCATAGGGGCCATCGGTCACCACCGGCGTCTCAGCGGAGTGGTCGACGACGACGCCCGGCTCCATCGCGAGCCCCTCGGCGGCCAGCAGGACGCCGGCGTTGATGAGCTCCTCGTTGAACCGACCCACGGTCTCGAGCATCGCGTCGAGGTCGAACTCCTCCTCGCCACCGTCCGCCCACGAGTCGTCGGTCGAGCGCATGATCAGCATGTACTTCATGGTGTTTCTCCTCCGGTTGTGAGGTCCCACGCGGGACTCTCTCACCCCCAGGTCGAACGGCTCGACGGCGGATCGACACGGACCCGGAGTTTTTTTCCCGTCAAGACGCTGAGGTCAGGTACGACGGCCGCGGACCCTCGTGACCCTGCGCGGCGTCGAGTGCGCCAGCGAGCGTGGCGATCAGCCCGGGCAGCTCGTCGGCAGTGAGCCGGACCGTGCCGGTGCAGACGTTGCCGCGCCAGATCGAGAGGATCACCACGCCGATTCCGCCATCGGACGGCGCCGGATGCCAGCTGGCCCGCAGTGCCCGGTCGCTGCCGCGCGCATCGAGGTGGACCGACCCCACCTCGGGCAACGGACGCGTCTTGGCCATGCCCCATCATGCCCCGCGGGCGACGTACCTGTCACCGGTCTTCGTCGGCCGTCATGGCTAGTGTCCTGTCAGGTTGAAGCGCTGACGTAGTCGATGGTCGTGGTGCGTGCATCGCCAGGCGGCCGTGCGCGGGCATACCGGGTGTCTGTCGAGCGCGGCCAACGCCGCGAGGTGCGTGCCACGGTCGTCGAATACGGCGGCGAATCAGCCTGACAGGACACTAGGCTGGCGCCGTGCCTGAACTGCCCGAGGTGGAGGCGCTGGCCCAGGACCTGTCCGGCCGGCTGGACGGGCGTGCCATCACGAAGGTGCACGTCGCCCAGTTCAGCGCGCTGAAGACCTACGACCCGCCGTTGTCGGCGATCGAGGGCACCCTCGTCGACGGCGTCACCCGCCATGGCAAGTTCCTCGACATCGAGGCCAGCGGACTGCACCTGGTCTTCCACCTGGCGCGGGCCGGGTGGGTGCGGTGGCGCGACGAGGTGCCCGCGCTGCCTCCCAAGCCGAGCCCGAAGTCGACACTGGCCATCCGGGTGGTCCTCTCCCCCGGCCCCGAGGACCCCGACGATCTCGAGTCCTCGCCGGGACTCGACGTCACCGAGGCGGGGACCAAGAAGTCGCTGGCCTGCTATCTGGTGCGCGACCCGATGGAGGTGCCGGGCATCGCGCGGCTGGGGCCCGACCCCCTGGTCAAGGCGTTCACCCGCGACGTACTGGGAGAGATCCTCACTCGCGAGGGCCGCAAGCAACTCAAGGGCGTGCTGCGCCACCAGGGCACCATCGCGGGGATCGGCAACGCCTACTCCGACGAGATCCTGCACGCGGCGCGGATGTCCCCGTTCAAGGCGGCCAACAGTTTGACCGACGACGAGCTCACCACGCTCTACGACGCCCTCCGGGGCACCCTCGAGGACGCCGTCGAGCGCTCCCGGGGCCTGGCCGCCAGCGAGCTGAAGGCCGAGAAGAAGTCGCACCTGGCGGTGCACGGACGCACCGGCAAGGCCTGCCCGGTCTGTGGCGACGTGGTCCGGGAGGTCTCCTTCGCCGACTCCAGTCTGCAGTACTGCGCGACCTGTCAGACCGGGGGCAAGCCGCTGGCCGACCGCCGGATGAGCAAGCTGCTCAAGTAGTCACGACCGCCGCCGCGGCGTGACTCCCCTCGCCGCTCCCCTCGCCGGCCCCGAATCCGGTCTCGTCGGCGATGGAGACCACTAGGCCGCCGAGCAGGAACGCCACCAGCGCAGCGATCAGGCCACCGGTCGAGAACGAGGGGATGAACCGTCGGGCGCCGCCAGCCGCCGCGGCGCCGTGGTAGGAGTGCGTGAGCGCATGCCCCTTGCCGCGCGCCAGCAGGTAGGCGTTCACCGGGTAGGCCGCGAAGAACGCCACCGTGAAGGCGATCAGCATCCCGACCCAGAAGACCACATTGACCAGTCCCGCCCCCATCGCTCCGGGGATCAGCGCCATCACCGCGTTGTCGACGACCTCCATCGTCGCGATGGAGAGCGTGTCCGCCGCCAGTACGACGCTGAGCGCGGCGCCGACGCCGAGGCCGGCTTTCAGCAGCGGCAGCGTCGAGAGCGTGTAGCCGAAGAAGAATGCCAGCGTCACCGACAGCCCGATCGTCCAGCCGTTGCTCAACCCGATCGCTGTCCCGATCATCAGGCCGGCGATCTCGCCGATCGCGCAGCCGGTGAGGCAGTGCAGCGTCGCTGAGACGGCCATCCGCCGCGTGGAGCCGTGATCGGCGTGATCGGCGTGATCGGCGTGGTTCATCTCGTCTCGCTCCTCGCAGTCGGTTGCACCAACCCAACGATACCCCCCATGGGTATATTCCCGTCGGGCGTATCCCTTGCCAGCCATCGTCCTCGTACCCTGCTGACGACGCAGCAGCAGCAGCAGTCCGCCACCGAGAGGCAGAGCAGTGAACATCCCGACCGTGAACATCGACGCCGTCCCCGACCCGCTGCCCGACGGGCTGACCGTGCTCGACGTACGCGAACCGGACGAGTGGGTCGCCGGGCACATCGACGGTGCGCTGCACATCCCGCTCGGTGAACTGCCTGAGCGGGTCACCGAGCTCGCCGTACTGGAGCCGGTGCAGACGCTGGTGGTCTGCAAGGTGGGCGGACGCAGCGCGCAGGCGACGGCCTACCTCGCGCAGTCCGGCTACGAGGTCGTCAACCTCGCCGGCGGGATGCTCGACTGGCAGGCCGCCGGACGGCCGATGGTGAGCGAGACCGACCAGCCGCCGTACGTCGGCTGAGAGTCTCCACCCCCAACCTGGACACACGACGGCGGCCGGACCCCAAGGGGATCCGGCCGCCGTCGTGTGTGTCAGCTGCTGAGCGTCACTCGGTGGGGTTGCAGGTCTCGGCCGCGTAGGTGTTGAAGGCCTCGAGGTTGTCGGCCTCCTCGTCGGACAGCTCGGCCTCGAGCGGGTCCTCGGGTGCCTCCTCGCCGGCCTCGGCAGCCTCCTGCGCCTCCTTCACCGCGTCCTCGATCTCGCCGGCGTCGAGGTCCTTCGCGGTGTCGACGGAGATCTCGAAGCCCTCCCGCGCATCGTCCGGGATCCCCTCCGGCGTGCCGACCTCCTCGAGACGCTCGGCGTAGTCCTTCGCGGCGTCGACGAAGCCCTCGTAGTCGTCCTCGCCGAGGTCCTCGTACCAGCTCTGGTCCATCGCCACGTCGCAGAACTCCGCCTCCGAGGCGTCCGTCGGAGCGTCGCCACCGCAGGCGGAGAGCGAGAGGCCCATGATCACGGCGGCACCGGTGGCGATGAGGGGGCGCTTGATGCGCAGCATGTCGATTCCTTTCGGTTGACCCGGGCTTCGCGCCCGGAAAGCTTCTCGATCCTTGCGGATCCGAGGCCCTCCTACCCGAGCCGTCCGACGACTAACCCCGCGTCGGCGCCACCCAGGACGCGTCTGGTTCGTCGAGCAGCCCCGGCAATCGGGCCAGGTACGACGCCCGCGTCCGCTCGATCACTCCAAGAGACGCGAGGTGGGGTGTGGACCACTGCACGTCGATCAGTCGCCGTCCCTGCGCCCCCGCCTCGTCCGCGGCCAGGATCTCGACTAGGCCGAGCAGCGCGACCTTGGAGGCGTCGCGTTCGACGTGGAACATCGACTCCCCCGCGAACAGCCCTCCCACGGCGACGCCGTAGAGGCCACCGACGAGGCGACCGTCGCGCCAGGCCTCGACCGAGTGCGCCCAGCCAAGCCGGTGCAGCTCGGTGTAGGCGTCCTTGATCCGCCCGTCGATCCAGCCCATCGGCCGACTCGGATCCGCGCACCCCTCGATCACCGCACCGAAGGCGGTGTCGACGCGGATCTCGAAGTCGCGCGCCGAGCGCCGCAACGACCGGGAGATCTTGAGCCGGTCCAGCGGCAGCACCCCGCGTCGTACCGGACACCACCAGCCGATCGTCCGCCGCCCCTCCGGCATCGGGAAGAGCCCCCGCCGATAAGCCGCCAGCAGCGTCCCCGGCTCCAGATCCGCCCCGAGCGCCACCAGGTCCCCCGCGTCCTCCGGCAGCTCGGCCAACTGGTCCGCCGTCGGCAACTCCCAACGACTCGGCGGCGGCTCGACCGGACTCACCTGCCGAACGCTACGCGGCCGCCCCACCCGTTGAGTTGTGGGTTCGGGCCCGTTGAGTTGTTCGTTCGGGCTGGAGTCGGGTGGTTGGATGGCAGCATGTCCAGCCGCATGAAGAAGGGCCTCGCCGCCCAGGCCGCGCGCCAGCTCGCGCCACGCGTGGGCGCTCTGGCGCCAGGCCTGACCGAGACCTTCGTGCGCGAGGCGCTGCAGCGGGCGATCAACGGGGTCGGACCGCTTCCGCCGGCCGCCGACGCAGCCGAGGAACAACTGCGTGAACAGCGCGGGGACCGGGACAAGGCCGTCCGCGAAGTGATCGAGAACCATGTCTTCTACGCCAGCGTCGAAGGTCTGCTGACGAACCTCGGCGGGCTGATCACCGCGACCCTGGTCGCGCCGGCCAACATCGCGGGCCTCACCCTGATCCAGTCGCGGATGGTCGCCGGCATCGTCCACCTCCGTGGCTACGACCTCGACGAGCCGCGAGTCCGCAACGCGATCATGGTCTCCCTCCTCGGAGACGACACCGTCCGCAAACTGATCAAGGCCGGCAAGGTCCCCGCACCGCCGATGGCCCTGGCCACCGCACCCGCCCACGACCCGCACTTGGATCGAGTCGTCTCCGGCGTACTCGCCGGCGAGTTGGTGAGCCGGGTGGTCGGCAAGCGGATGGCGACCACCGTGGGCCGTCGGGTGCCGCTGGTCGGCGGTGCAGTCGGGATGGCCACCGATGGGATGAGCACGTGGCAGGTGGGGCGGTATGCGGCGCGGGAGTTTCTGGTGCGGCCGAGGGTGCGGGTTTCGCCGGTCAGCCGGTGAGCGCCCGGACCACCGCCGACGGGCTCGGCCGGCCGAGTTGCTCGGCCATCCAGGCGCTGGTCGCCACCACCGCGTCCAGGTCTACGCCGTGCTCGATCCCGAGCCCGTTGAGGAACCAGACCAGGTCCTCGGTGGCGAGGTTGCCCGTCGCGCTGTGCGCATAGGGGCAGCCGCCCAGCCCCCCGGCCGAGGCGTCGTACGTCGTCACCCCGGACTGCAGACCTGCGTGCACGTTGGTCAACGCCTGCCCGTAGGTGTCATGGAAGTGCAGCGCCAACCGTTCCGGGCCGACGCCCGCGTCACCGAACGCGGCGATGAGCTCCTTGACGTGCCCGGCCGTGGCGACGCCGATCGTGTCGCCGAGGCTCAACTGGGTGGCGCCGAGGTCGAGCAATCGAGTGCCGACCGCGACCACCTGGTCGACCGGGACCGGACCTTCCCACGGGTCGCCGAAACACATCGAGACGTAACCGCGGACCGTCATGTGGAGGTCGATCGCCTGCGCCATCGTCGGTGTGAACATCTCGAACTGGGTCAGCAGGGTGCGGTTCAGGTTCTTGGCAGCGAAGGTCTCGGTGGCCGAGGCGAAGACCGCGACATGGCGCAGGCCGAGCTCGGCGGAGCGCTGCAAGCCACGTTCGTTGGGCACCAGCACCGGCAACTCCCGCGCCGGATCGCCCAGTGCGTCGACGAGTCCACGCATCAGCTCCGCCGCGTCGGCCAGCTGCGGCACCCACTTCGGGTGGACGAAACTGGTGGCCTCCACGACGGGCAGCCCGGCGCCGAGGAGGCGACGTACGAAAGTGGCTTTGACGTCGGTCGGGATGACTGTCTGCTCGTTCTGCAGACCGTCGCGAGGTCCGACCTCGTAGATGGTGACCCGGTCGGGCAGGCCAGGCTCACCGACCACCATCGGCAGATCTCGGCTCATCTGACACCTCCATCACTGCGGGTTGAATTGTTCGTTGCGGACCCTTTGTTCGTTCCCTCGGGACTCCGCGGCCGGCATCACCGTCCCGAAAGAACAACTCAACCGTCCCGAAAGAACAACTCAACGGGCCCAAACCAACAACTCAACGGGCCCAAACGGCCAACTCAACCTCACGACGGCTCCACCACGAACAGGGTCGCACCGAGGGCGACCTGGTCGCCGACGGCGGCGGCGACCGTGGTGACGGTGCCGTCGGTGGGGGCGTCGAGGGCGAGCTCCATCTTCATCGCCTCGACCACACCCAGCACCTGACCAACCTCGACCGTCTGCCCCTCGGAGACCCGGACGTCGAGCACCGTGCCCGGCATCGGGGAGACCACCGTGCCGTCACCGGAGGATCGGCCCTCGTCGCTGAGGGCAGGCTCGTCGAGCAGGAACCGCTGACCCCGGTGCACCACTTCACTGCCGTGACGTCCCCGCAGCACGAAGCCGTCGCCGAGCCCGACGTGCCCGACGCGCTGCACCACAGCCACCGTCGGATCGGCCGCCGTCGACCAGCCGGCGGCGCCAAGATCGCGGCCGTGCTCGACCAACGGACCGCGTGGCGCGCCCATCCGGAAACCGTCTGGCTGCCACGGCCCCCGAGGCGCCACGTCCAGCACCGCACCGAGCACCACACCGGCGAGCGCCCGAGCCCCATCGTCGCCCGGCTCGGGCACCTGATGGCGGTCCAACCACGCGGTGTCGACCGCCGCGGCGCGGAACTCCGGTGAGTCCACCAGCACCCGGAGGAACCCGGTGTTGGTGGTCAACCCGAAGATCGCCGTACCGTCCAGTGCCTCCAGCAGTCGCGCGAGCGCCTCATCCCGATTCGCTCCGCGGGCGATCACCTTGCCCAGCATCGGGTCGTAGGAGGTGGAGACCACCTGGCCGCTCTGCAGAGCGTGATCCACCCGCACACCCGAAGGCCAGACGACGTGGGTGGCCGTGCCGGCCTGGGGCAGGAAGCCGGCGAAGGAGTCCTCGGCGTAGATCCGCGCCTCGATCGCGTGCCCCTTGAACGTGACGTCGTCCTGGGTCAGCGGGAGCGGGTCGCCGAGTGCCACGTTGAGCTGCAGTGCGACCAGGTCGACCCCGGTGATCGCCTCGGTCACCGGGTGCTCGACCTGGAGCCGGGTGTTCATCTCCAGGAAGTAGAAGTCGCCGCTCGCCTCGTCCAGCAGGAACTCCACCGTGCCGGCGCCGGTGTAGCCCACGGACGCAGCGAGGTCGACGGCCGCGGTGTGGATGGCGGACCGGGTCGCCGCGGTCAGGGTCGGCGCGGGCGCCTCCTCGAGCACCTTCTGGTGCCGCCGCTGGGGCGAGCAGTCCCGCTCACCGAAGTGCAGCACGGTGCCGTGCGCGTCGCCGATCACCTGGACCTCGATGTGCCGGCCGGACTCGACGTACTTCTCGATCAGCAGCGTGTCGTCGCCGAAGGCCGACCGCGACTCCCGCCCGGCAGCGGCGACGGCGTCGGCGAACTCGGCGGCCGAGCGCACCACGCGCATCCCCTTGCCGCCACCGCCGGCAGCCGCCTTGACCAGGACCGGATAGGCGAAGCTCGCCGGGTCCGCATCCAGGGAGTACGACGGCACCACGGGCACCCCCGCCGCGACCGCGAGCTCGCGGGCGGCGTCCTTGCGCCCCATCCGGTCGATGACCTCGGGCGTGGGCCCGATCCAGGTCAGCCCCGCTTCGATCACCGCACGGGCGAACGACGCGTTCTCGGAGAGAAAGCCATAGCCGGGGTGGATCGCATCGGCCCCGGAGGCCCGGGCGGCGTCGAGGACCGCGTCGATGTCCAGGTACGACGCCACCCGGACGGCGTGCTCGACCGCGGCGTGAGGGGCGTCGGCGTCGGCGTCGGCGTCGGTGTGGATCGCGACGTGGTCGAGGCCGACGCGCTCGCAGGTGCGGAAGACCCGCAGCGCGATCTCGCCGCGGTTGGCGACCAGGACACGGGAGATGGTGGGTGTGGTCGACGTCGTCATCACTGCCTCACATCCGGAAGATGCCGTAGGACGGCTCGGGGACGGGCGCGCCGGCGGTGGCCTCGAGTGCCATTCCGAGCACGCGACGGGTGTCGGCCGGGTCGATGATGCCGTCGTCCCAGAGTCGCGCGCTGGCGTAGTAGGCCGAGCCCTGCTCGTCGTACTGGGCACGGATCGGCTCCTTGAACTCCTCGTCGTCCTCCCGTCCGGCGACGGTGGCGAGCACGTTGGCGGCCTGCTCCCCGCCCATCACTGAGATCCGGGCGTTGGGCCACATCCACAGGAACCGCGGGTCGTAGGCGCGCCCGCACATGCCGTAGTTGCCGGCACCGAAGGAGCCGCCGATGACCACGGTGAACTTCGGTACGACGGAGCAGGCCACCGCCGTCACCAGCTTGGCGCCGTCGCGCGCGATCCCCTTGTTCTCGTAGTCGCGCCCGACCATGAAACCGGAGATGTTCTGCAGGAAGACCAGCGGGATGCCGCGCTGGTTGCACAGCTCCACGAAGTGTGCGCCCTTGAGCGCGGACTCGGAGAAGAGGATGCCGTTGTTGGCCACGATCCCGACCCGTCGGCCGTGGATCGAGGCGAACGCGCAGACCAGGGTCTCGCCGTAGAGCTGCTTGAACTCGGAGTAGCGCGAGCCGTCGACGATGCGCTTGATCACCTCGCGGACGTCGTACGGCGTCCGGGTGGAGGTGGGCACCACGTCGGCCAGCGTGTCGGGCGACTCCAGCGGCTCCTCGACCTCGACGACCTCGCCAGCGGCGGCGGGCGGGGGCAGTGTCTCCACGATGCCGCGCAGGATCCGCAGCGCGTGCCCGTCGTCGTCGGCGAGGTGGTCGACGACGCCGGAGGTCCGCGCGTGCACGTCGCCGCCGCCGAGCTCCTCGGCGGTGACGACCTCACCGGTGGCAGCCTTCACCAGCGGCGGGCCGCCCAGGAAGATGGTGCCCTGGTTGCGCACGATGACGGTCTCGTCGGCCATCGCCGGCACGTAGGCCCCACCGGCGGTGCACGAGCCCATCACCGCGGCCAGCTGGGGGATGCCACGGGCCGACATGTTCGCCTGGTTGAAGAAGATCCGGCCGAAGTGCTCGCGGTCGGGGAAGACCTCGTCCTGCATCGGGAGGAAGGCCCCGCCGGAGTCGACGAGATAGACGCAAGGGAGGTGGTTCTCGGCGGCGATCGTCTGCGCCCTCAGGTGCTTCTTGACCGTCATCGGGTAGTAGGTGCCGCCCTTGACGGTGGCGTCGTTGGCGACCACCACGCAGAGCCGGCCCTGCACCTTGCCGATGCCGGCGACCACGCCGGCGGCCGGGACGGCGTAGGGGTTGGCGCCGGCGTCGTACATGCCGTAGGCGGCCAATGGAGCGATCTCGAGGAAGGGGCTGCCGGGGTCGAGGAGTCGGTCGATCCGCTCGCGCGGGAGCAGCTTGCCCCGCCCGGTGTGCTTCGCGCGGGCCGACTCGCTGCCGCCCTGGCGCACTCGGGCCAGGCGCTCGCGGAGCTCGGCGGTGAGGTCGCGGAGGGTAGGTTCGGACACGAGGCCAGGTTAATAAGCATTAACCTGCTGGTCAACGGGTCGGACCGACCAGGGTGAACGAGCGCTAACCTTCCTGCCATGGCCGAGCCGACCCGTCGCGAGCAGATCCTCGCCACCGCCGCGGACCTCTTCGCCGCGCGTGGGTTCCACGGCGTCTCGGTGGCCGACCTCGGCGCTGCGGTCGGGATCAGCGGACCCGCGCTCTACAAGCACTTCCCGTCCAAGCAGGCGATGCTCGCCGAGATGCTGGTCTCCATCTCCGAGCGACTGCTCTCCGTGGGGCGGGAGCGGGTGGCCGCCGGCGCGGGCGATCCCGACGTCGCGCTGCGCGGGCTGGTGGACTGGCACGTCGAGTTCGCCCTGGCGCACCGGCCGCTGATCATCGTGCAGGATCGCGACTGGGAGTCGCTGCCGCTCGACGCCCGCGACGCGGTGCGCGACTTCCAGCGCCAGTACGTCGATCTGTGGGCCGATCAGGTGCGGACCCTGCGCCCTGGATTGGACGCCGGCACCGCGCACGCCGCCGTACAAGCGGTGTTCGGGCTGATCAACTCGACCCCGCGGGCCGGCCACACGATCGACGACGACGAGCTCGGCGCCCTGCTCGCGGCGATGGCGTGGGCAGCCCTCAGCGGCTGACCTTCCTGGTCCGCGCGCTGGCCTTCGTGACCGTGCGATACGACGCCTTGGTCCCGGTCACCCGCACCTGGATCCGCTTGCCCCGGTCCACCGTCCGCAACTTGTACGACGCCGCGCGGGCCCCCTTGATCACCTTGCCGTTGCGCAGCCAGGTGTAGCGCAGCCGGACCGGACGCGGCCCCCAGGCGCCGGGCTTCACCCGCAGCACCCGGCCGACCTTCGACCGTCCGGTGATCCGCGGCTTGCTGCTCGTGAGCAGGCCGACCACGGCGCGGGTCGCGGCGGAGGTCGTGGTGCGCGTCCGTCCGTCGTGATCGGCGGTGACGGCCACCGAGATCGCGGCGCCGGCGTGGCGGTTGGCAAGGATCAGCCTCGGTCCGGTCGCGCCCTGGATCGGGTCTCCGTCGGCGAGCCACTGGTAGGCCAAGGCCGGGGCCGCCGGGGTCCAGGTGCCGGGGTTCGCAGTGAGGGTCGAGCCGCTGACGGCTGCGCCGGTGATGCTCGGAGCGGTGGCGTCGAGCGCACCCAGCACGACGTCGTGCTCACGCTTCAGGGGCGCGCCCGCGGGCCAGGTGATCGCCGTGGCGCCGGCCTCCCGGGCAGCACCGTCACCGCCGTCCCACCACTCGCTGACCTCTTCGCCGCCGTCGGCGGGGTGGAAGCCGACCTTGTAGGCGTGCACGTGCGCTTCGACCCGGAACTTGCCCTCCCGGTCGGTCTGGATCGGGCCGTACTGAGGCAACTCGAAGGCACCGCCGGCCGCGCGCTGGATCCGCAGGTCGACCGGGGCCTCGGTCACCGGCGCTCCCGCGGCGTCGGTCACGGTGAAGACGACCGTCTTCACGCGGGGCAGCACCAGATCGAGGGTGGCGCCCGCAGCCGGGTCGACGTCCACCGAGCGCTCGGTGGCGTCGTAGACCGGGTCATCGAGGGAGTCCGAGAACGGCCCGTAGCCGGTGACGGTGTAGTCGCCCGGGATGATGTCGGCGGTGTAGGTGCCGTCGCGGGTGTCGTAGTAGCCGTCGGCGTCGGTCTGCACGCCGTAGCCGCCGTTCGTTCCGGTGGTACGCAGGTCGACAGACGCGTCGGCCAGGGGCGCGCCGGTCTCGTCGGTGACCCGACCGGTCACCCACCCGGCCGGCTCAAGGACCACGTCGTCGAGAGCCGCGGTGGCGCCGTCGACCGACACCGCGGAGGCGCCGTAGGCGGTCCACGAGTCGTCGTAGTACTCCTCGGCGTAGGTGTCGCCACTCGCGTCGCTCGGAAGGATCCGGACCTCGTAGTCACCAGCCGCGAGGCCGGTCAGGCTGTAGCGGCCCTGGGCGTCGGTGGTGTCGGAGCCCGCGAACTCCGAGAAGCCCTGGTCGTCGAGCAGATAGGCGTAGACATTGGCGTCGGCCATGACGGAGGCGGTGCCGCCGGCCGGCCTGGCCTTCACGACGCCGGAGATGACCCCGTCATCTGCTGCCTGGGCGGGCGCGGCGAGCAGCCCGCCGGCCGTCAGTCCAAGCGTGGTCAGGGCGATGGTGAGCAGACGTCGACGCGCCATGGAGTGGTGGGCCTTTCCCCTTGTTTCGAGGCCTCCGCGGATCGGCCACCTCAATTCCGAACGTTCGTTTACCTCTCAGACCGCGATCTACGCGCCCCCCGAGCGGCCGGGTTCGCCGGCCCTTCGCCCGTTCAGGCCGTCGCCGGGATCCGGTCCATGATCGGCGCCAGGTCCAGTCCGGCCGGCAGCGTGCCAAAGGCACCGCCCCAGTCGCGGCCCAGCCGGGTCGCGCAGAAGGCGTCCGACACCGCCGACGGGGCGTGGCGCAGCAGCAAGCCGGCCTGGAAGACCAGCGCGATCTGCTCGACGATCCGTCGGGCGCGGAGCTCGAGGTCGTCGAAGGAGGTGAGCTCCTTCTTCAACGACGCCAGCGCGTCGTCGTACCGCTGGTCGGCGCCGGCGGCCAGCTCGGCCTCGACGAAGAACGCGTCCAGGGAGGCGGGCTCGCGGCCGATCGCGCGCAGCGCGTCGAGGGCGGCGACGTTGCCCGACCCCTCCCAGATCGAGAGCAGCGGCATCTCGCGGTAGATCCGGGCGAGGTCGAAGTCCTCGGTGTAGCCGTTGCCGCCGAGGCACTCCAGCGCCTCTCCCGCGGCGATCGGGGCGCGCTTGCACACGTAGTACTTGGTCGCGGCCAGCGCGAGACGGCGCAGCGCGCCCTCCTGCTCGTCGCCGCGGATGGAGCGGTCGTTGGCGCCGGCCAGCCGCATCATCGCGGTCAGCGCGGCCTCCGACTCCAACTGCAGGTCGGCCAGCACGTTGCGCATGGCCGGCTGGTCGATCAGGAGCTTGCCGAACGCGGAGCGGTGGCGGGCGTGGTGGGTGGCCTGGACCAGCGCGCTGCGCATCCCCGAGGACGACCCGATGACGCAGTCGAGGCGGGTCATGTTGACCATCTCGACGATGGTCTTCACGCCCTTGCCCTCCTCGCCGACGAGCCAGCCGATGGCGTCGTCGTACTCGATCTCGGAGGAAGCGTTGGACTTGTTGCCCAGCTTGTTCTTCAGCCGCTGGAACCGGATCGGGTTGGCCTCACCGCCGGGCAGCACCCGCGGCAGCAGGAAGCAGGAGAGGCCACCCGGCGCCTGGGCGAGGGTGAGGAACATGTCCGACATCGGCGCCGAGGTGAACCACTTGTGGCCGCGGATCACATAGCTGCCGTCCTCGCCGGCGATCGGCGTCGCGGTGGTGGTGTTGGCCCGGACATCGGAGCCGCCCTGCTTCTCGGTCATCGACATGCCGGCGATCAGCCCGGCCTTGGTCTCGGGGTCACGGAGGCCGAAGTCGTAGGTGCGATTGGTCAGCAGCGGCTCGAAGCGCGCGGCCAGCTCGGGGCTCTGCCGCAGTGCGGGGACCACCGCGTAGGTCATCGAGACCGGGCAGCCGTGGCCGGCGTCGACGTTCCAGGCGAAGAACTTCGCCGCGCGCGCGACGTGCGCACCGGGCCGGTCGTCGCCCCACGGCGCCGCGTGCACACCGTGGGAGACCGCGGTCTCCATCAGTTGGTGGTACGCCGGCACGTACTCGACCTCGTCGACGCGGTTGCCGTAGCGGTCGAAGGTGTGCAGCTGCGGCGGGACGCGCTCGGCGAGGCGCCCCCACCCCTGCGCCTCGGCGGTGCCGGCCAGGCGGCCGAGCTCGTGGATCTCCGGCAGCGCCCATCCGGCGCCCTCACGCTCGACCCCCTCGAGCAGGACGGGGTCGGCCGCCGTGTCGTGGCCGACCAACGGCGGGACCTGGTTGAACACCTCGTGCGTCGTCATGACAGCGATGCTACGCTTTGCACAGCAACTGTGTCCAGATCTGTAGCAAGGAGGGTGGAGCGTGGAGTTCTCTCCCCTCCCGGCGCGCTCGGTGGTGCTGAGCCTGATGTTGGGCTCTCACCCGGACCGATGGACCCCGGCGCAGCTCGCCGCCGCCGGGGCACACTTCGACGTCGCTGCCTCCACGCTGCGCACCGCGCTCACCCGTGCT
The DNA here is from genome assembly GCA_008123405.1 of Nocardioides sp. BGMRC 2183. Taxonomy (GTDB): domain Bacteria; phylum Actinomycetota; class Actinomycetes; order Propionibacteriales; family Nocardioidaceae; genus Nocardioides. Next base: position 253,549 of record VSSA01000002.1, on the reverse strand, counting down.
GTCGCTGCCGGAGACCTCGACCGGATCGACGGCGACTACGTGCTCGGGGAGCGGCTCGCGCGACGTCAGCGTCACCAGGACGAAGCCGTCGAGGACGCCGCCACTGAGTGGGACGGCGCCTGGGAGATGGCCGTCGTCGTGGTCACCGGGCGCTCCGGCGCCGACCGGGCCGCACTGCGCGAGTCGCTCACCGACCACCGTCTCGCCGAGCTCCGCGAAGGAGTGTGGGCACGGCCGGCCAACCTCCGCCGCCGCGCCGAGTACGCCGCCCACCCCGTCCTCGCCACCTTCCGGGCCACCCCGGACACCGACCCCCAGGAGCTCGCCGCCACGTTGTGGGACCTGCCGGCGTGGGCCGCGACCGGCCGCCAGCTCCTCGAGACGCTCACAGTGCCGGCCGAACCACCCATGCGCCTCGCCGTCGCTGCAGCGGTGGTGCGCCACCTCGCCACCGACCCACTGCTCCCGGCGTCACTCCTCCCCGCCGACTGGCCCGGCGCCGAGCTCCGCTCCGCCTACGCCGACTACGTCGCCGGCCTCCAGGCCACCCTCCAGGCCTGACACCTCCGCCCCACCCGTCGAGTTGGGGTTTGGGGCCCGTCGAGTTGGGGTTTGGAGCCCGTCGAGTTGGGGTTTGGGGCCCGTTGAGTTGGGGATTGGGGCCCGTTGAGTTGGGGTTTGGGGACGGTCCGGCTGTCAGCGCTCGGGAGCATCCTCGAGGTAGTGCCCCAGCAGCGCCGCCTGATGACGAAGCTGCTCGGCTGCCGCTTCACGCCCGTGTGCGGCGAGCTCGACCGCCGTGGCGATGAACTCGTCGCGCTCCATCGCCACCACCGCCCGTACGTCGTCCTCGGCCAGTTCCCGGCGCGCTACCTCGGCCGAGCCGAGGCCGAGAGCTGCCCCGGCGATCCTGCCGCCAGGGGCGGGGCCCGTGGGCGGATTCGCCGTACCGGCTGGCACGGGTTGGGCCTCCGCGTTGGCGATCGCAGCAAGCGCAGTGCGCAGCACGCTAGCCGTCGCCCGGTCCCGGGCGCGCAACGCGATGCCCAGGTCCTCGCGCAGACGCGCCTGCAAGTGGCTCACAGGTTGACGGTAGGCCTCGAAAGCGCAGGTCACAACCGCATTCCGAGCCCTAGGTCCCCAACTGTAGGGACCCAAACCGCCAACTCAACGGGCCCAAACCGCCAACTCAACGGGCCCGAAACCCCAACTCGACGTCAGAGGAGGCCGTCGGGAAGGTCGGCTCCGACCTCGAGGAGCTCCAACAGGCGACGGGCGCGGAGCACGGCGTCGGCTGCGATCTCGACGTCGTCGGCGAGGTCGAGGACCCGCGCAGGCTGGCGGTCGGCCGCATCGCTGCGGGCATGCAGGTCGGCCAGGAGGGTCTCGCGGTCCAGACCCCGCAACGCGAAGAGCACCAGCGGGTCGGTGTCCACCAGCCACCCCGTCTGCGCCAGCACCGCCAGCGCGTGCGGACACGGGTCGAGGGCGTGCGGACAGGTGCAGGCGGCGGCGAGCTCCCCGCCGTAGGGCAACAGCTCGACGCCGAGCTCCTCGGCGTGCTCGACCAGGTCGTGCGGGAGCTCACCGTCGAGGAGCGCAGCGATCCGGCCGGTCTCGGCAGCGACCACGTCCACCAAAGCGCGGCGTTGATCGTCCTCGAGGACCGGCACCTCCACCTGGACGGTCCAGGCGTCGTCGCCTTCACGGACCGCGGCCAGCACGGCACCCGCGTCGACGCTGATCCCGCCGACCTCGCCGCGCCGGGCGACCGCCCGACCGGCACGCAGGTCGGACTCGGAGAACGCCGCCTCCTCCACCGCCCGGTGCCACGCCTTGCCCCACCACGACCGTGCGCCACCCCGACGGCCGGCCTGCCGTGGGAAGGTACTCCTCACGGCCCACCGCCCTCGTCGTCTCGCGCTCGGAGGTCATCGAGGATCGCCGCACGTCGCTGGTCCTTACGCAGGGTCACCAGGTCGCGCAGCTCCTCGTTGGAGAGCTCGGTCAGTGCCGCCTCCCCGCGAGCCAACACCGCGTCGGCGAGCGCCCGTTTGCGGGTGAGCAGCGCGGCGACGCGTTCCTCGATGGTGCCGGTGGTGACCAGCTTGTGGACCTGGACCGGTCGGGTCTGACCGATCCGGTGGACCCGGTCGGTCGCCTGGTCCTCGACGGCCGGGTTCCACCAGCGGTCGACATGGAGGACGTGGTCGGCCCGGGTCAGGTTGAGTCCGGTGCCGCCGGCCTTCAACGACAGCAGGAAAACCGGCGGTTGCTCTCCCTCAGGCGTCTGCTGAAACCGTCGCACCATCGCCTCACGCTCGGCGATCGGGGTGCCACCGTGCAGGAACTGATGGGGGATACCGATCGAGGTGAGGTACTGCTCGAGAAGATTGCCGAGGGCGACGTACTGGGTGAAGAGGAGCACCCCGCCGGACTCGGCGAGGACGGTGGCGACCAGCTCCTCCACCAGGTCGAACTTCTCCGAACGACCACGCAACCGGACCGCGCCGGACTGCTTGAGGAACTGCGCCGGATGGTTGCAGATCTGCTTCAGCCCGGTGAGCAACGCCAGCACCAGGCCACGGCGCGCGTGCTCGTCAGCGCGTTCGATCCGCTCCATCGTGTCGCGGACGAAGGCCTCGTAGAGGACGACCTGCTCCCGGGTCAGGCCGAGCAGGTGCTCGGTCTCGGTCTTCGGCGGCAGCTCCGGCGCGATCCCCGGGTCCGTCTTACGGCGGCGGAGCAGGAAGGGCCCGATCAGGTCGGCGAACTGGCGCGCCTTCGTCGGCTCGGCTCCGGACTCGATCGGGGCCGCCCATACGCGGCGGAATGCCTGTCGGCTGCCCAGCAACCCGGGAACCGCCCAGTCCAGGATCGACCAGAGCTCGGTCAGGTCGTTCTCCACCGGGGTGCCGGTCAGCGCCACCCGGGCGTGCGAGGGCACTCTGCGCAACGCTCGCGCCGTGGCCGAGCGGGAGTTCTTCACATGCTGGGCCTCATCGGCGACGACCAGGTCCCAGTCGAGCGCGGTCAGGGGCTCCGGGTCGCTGCGCAAGGTGCCGTAGGTGGTGAGCACGAAGCCACCGCCGAAGCTGCCGGACGCGCCGCCGGTTGCGTCATACGTTTCGAGGGTGCCGGGCAACGATTCGTACGACGCAACGCCACCGCCCGAGGTCAACCCCTCCAGCGAGCGGGTAGCCCCGTGGAAGCGGCGTACCGGCACGTGGGGTGCGAACCGCCGGATCTCGGCCTCCCAGTTGCCCAGCAGACTGGCCGGACAGACCACGAGCGTCGGGCGGCCCTGCGCGAGCCCCTCGGCGAGGCGGTGCAGCTGCAGGCTGATCAGCGTGATCGTCTTGCCCAGGCCCATGTCGTCGGCCAGGCAGGCACCCAACCCGAGACCGGTCAGATCAGCGAGCCAGGTGAGACCATGTCGCTGGTAGTCGCGCAACTCGGCCTGGAGCAGGGCCGGGGTCGGCAGCGGGTCCCTGGTCGCCGCCGCCAACACCCGATCCCGTACGGCGAGCAGGCTGGCCCCGACCACCACCTGTTCGGCGACCGGGTCGTCCCCCTCCGCCGCCGGCACCTCGGTGACCCCGGTCAGCGCCGCGCCCAGCGCCTGCGCCCCCGACGCCGAGCGAATCAATCGCTTCCGAGCACGGTGCGCCGTCGTCGGGTCGACCACGGTCCAGGCGCCGCGCAGCTTGAGGATCGGAGTGGCCGCCGTGGCCAGCTCACGCAGCTCGGCCTCCTCCAGCGGCTCCCCGTGCAGCGCGACCTGCCAGGAGAACGAGAACAACCCGTCGACCGAGAACGGGCTGTCCTGGACCGGCAGCTCCGGGTTGCGCTCGGCGTGGCGGTCGCGCGGCGAGCGATCCAGCACCGCACGCGTGGTCAGGTCCCGCCCCAGTGAGCGGGGCCAGTGCACGTCGACGTGGGCGTCGCGCAGCGCCGCGACGTGCTCGAGCAGGCTGGATACCTCAGCCGGCTCCAGCATCAGCTGGTCGGGTACGGCGAACGCCAGCAGCCGTTCCAACGGCGGCCATACGTCCGCCGCCGCCCGGAGCGCGATGCTCGCGTGTACCCGGGCGCCGGCGCCGAAGCCGTGCCCACCCGGAGCCGCCGGGTCGGCATCGGAGGAAGCCCAGAGCAGCGCTGCGTCGGCGACGTGCAGTGGGTCCCGCTCGTCGTGGACCTGGAGCACCAGCCGGACACTGCCGGCTTCGAGGTCCTCCTCATCGGCCTCCACACGCAGCGAGATCCGCACCAGCTCGGGCAGTCGTGTGCCGGGGGCCCGCTCGGCACGGGCACGTTCGGCCACCCGCCGCCGTACCCGCGCGGCGAAGCCGTCGTCGACCGGAGCCGCCTGCGGAGTCGTCTCCGAGGGTCCCGGCATGGCCCGGACCGGTGTCCGGCCGCGCGACGCCGACCCGCTCGGTCCCGTGCGCGGCAGCGTGTCGACGACAGCGTCGATCATGCTGTGCACCACTGCGCTCGCCTGGTCGGTGTCGAGATCGTCGTAGCACCGAGCCGCGGCGAGCAGCCGGATGCTCTCCTCATCGCGCTCTTCGAGCCCGTCCACCCGCCACCGGGGTGGAGCCGCGTCGGCAACGGGGGTCAACTTGCCGGCGGCGACGAAGCGGGTGGCCAGCAGCGCGGCAGCAGAGAGCAGCGCAATGCTCGGGTGCGCCTCGGCTTCGCCCCGGGCCCGGGAGAGCACGGGCAAGGCGGCACGGACGGGAAGGCTGATCACGCGCCCGGACCGGCCGGGCATCGCGGACGCCGTGAATTCGATCTCGCTGTCCCGCGGCGGGTCGGCCGGGCGCAGGGTGGCCGGACCTGACACGGGAACGAAGCTCACCGACACCTCCACACGACCGGGACGAGACAAGACTCGACGCTAACGGTCGGGCCCGACACTGAGTTCCCCGGCGCCGCCAGCGATCTGCGTTTGAGCCGGGTCAGCGACTTTCCGACGTGCGTTTGAGCCGGGTCGGCGATCCTCAGGCGGTGACGTCGGCGCGGCGTACTCGACGCTTGGCCAGGGGAATGGCGACGAGCAGCAACACAGCGCCTCCGGCGCCCAGGCCCGCTACCCACCAGGTCGGGTGCTCGACGGCGAGCACGATGGTGGCCAGCGGCAGGGCCAGCGCGACCATGGCCAAGGCCAACACCGAGAACCCGGAGTGGCCCGAGATCCAGGCGGCGAGCACCCAGAGCAGCACCAACGCGGCGGCCAGCGCCAACACCACCGCCACGTCGTTCTCGTAGTCGGCTGGCACCGCGGAGAGTCCGGAGCCGTCCAGCGAGCCTTCGGCGTCGGGCCCCATGCCGAGCATCATCCCGGCGAGACCCCCCATGCCCGCGTCACTGAACAGTCCGGCGACCATCCGGGACAGCAGCATCCCGAGCAGGCTGACGCAGATGCCGACCACACCGAGCACGCCGACGGCGACCCCGGTGACGGTACGGCTGGGGAGGAACCACCCGACGACGGTGACGATCGCGACGAACGCCGTCACCCCGAGCGCTATCCACACGGTGACGTCGTCGCTCTCGATCTGGTCGCCGAACAGGTCGTCGAAGGCCCGCAGGTACACCACGCCGAGCGCGATCACCGCGGTCACCACGAACGCCGCACGGCGCGCCAGCAGGTAGCCGAGGACTGCCAGCACGAACATCACCGCGCCGACGAGGTAGGCCTGCTGGTCCACCTCCCACTCGTCGAGCAGGACCGGCAGCAGCACGCCCAAGCCCAGGATCCCGACCACGCCCGACCAGGTGACCAGGTCGGCGCGCGCTCCCCCGGATCCGGTACGACGCACCGCCAGCGCCACCACCAGCGACAACCCGAGCAGGCCCACGACGGCTGCCAGGCCGGAGCCGTAGACGGTCCAGTCGATGTCGCCCTCGTCGTCGCGCCCGCGGAACGCCGCGATCAGGATCGCCGCTCCCAGGAGCCCGGCTCCGAGCACCGCAAGCACACCGGTGAAACCTCCGTGGTCCACCGGCGGCGGCGCCGTGGCAGCGGGTGGCTCCGTCGGTCCGCCGGGACCCACGGGGTTGTCGTGGTCCTCGACCACGACCGGCGGCGGGAAGGTGCGGGTGTGACTGTCGTCCGGATCACTGTCGATGTAGGTCGGCGGCTCACCGACCGGCGATCCGGCGGCCGTGCCGGACGGCGTTGGTGCCGGCGGCGGCAGCCGGGTGGGATCGTCGTCGACCCCGGGGCTGGCAGCGATCGGCTGCGTCTCGGAGACGTCAGCTGCTGGCTCGGGTGCAGCAGGCTTCGTGTCGTCCTGCTCGTCCGGTACGTCGTCGCGTCGGCCAGCGTCGTCCGTCATGGTCGCAGCCTAGGACCGCGAGAGCACGATTCCGTGGACCTGAGCGCCTTCGGGGCTGCCATCAACAAGGCTCGACCTGGGTCAGGCGGGACCTGCGAACTGTGACGGACGCCGTGGGGATCACGCCCACACACGCTCAGCCAAGCTCAGCCGGAGACGCCGAGCACCAACGGCACCACCTGCTCGGCGCCGGCGTCGTAGAGTGCCCCGCCGGCCAGAGTGAGCGACCAGCCGGTCACCCACAGGTCGTCGACGACGAGCACCCGGCGGCCTGCCACCGCGTCCGGCGAGTCCAGTCGCAGGTCACTGCGCCGGCAGACCGCGGCGACCCGCTGCGCGGAGTTGGTCGCCCCCTTGTCCGGCGGGATCGAGGGGTCCACGACCGTCCAGCCGCCGACCACTGGCTTGCCGAGATACCGGGAGAGACCGGCGGCGAGGTCGGCGACCAGCGCCCCACGGCGGACCGATCCGGCGGCCACGATCACCTCGATCTCGGGCCGCCAGTCGCCCAGCATGGTCACCATCGCGCGGGCGAGGGAGTCGGGGACGGGGCCGTCCTTCACCCGGCCCTCGGCGTGCTCGGAGTAGTCGGCGGCGAAGAGCTCGCGCAACGCGGCCCCGTGGCCGAGGTCGGTGAGGCGCGCGATCGCCCGTCCCTCCTCCAGCGGCGGGTTGATCCGGCCCTTGAGGTCGACGCCGATCGTGGGCAGCCCGGTCGGCCACAGCTTGCGCGGTTGCAGCGGCACCCCGGGGCGAGCCAGCCGGTCTGCAGCAGCGGAGACGGCCTCGGCGGAGGTCTCCAGGTCGAGCTCGAGACCACCGCAGCGGTCGCAGCGACCACAGGTCCAGCCCGGGTCGGCGAGCACCTCGGGGTCGTCGAGCTGACGGCGCAGGTAGGCCATCCGGCACTCATCGGTCGCCAGGTAGTCCAGCATCGCCTGCTGCTCGGCGGCGCGGGCCTGCGCCACCCGGCGATAACGCTCCTCGTCGTAGACCCACTCCTGGCCGGTGGCCTCCCAACCGCCCTTCACCCGACGGACGGCACCGTCGACGTCGAGCACCTTGAGCATGGTCTCCAGCCGGGTGCGGGAGAGATCGACCCGCGGCTCCAACGCCGCCGTACTCATCGGGCGTCCCTCTTCGGCGAGCACTCCGAGCGTCTCGCGCACCACCGCTTCCCGGGGGAAGGCGAGCGAGGCGAAGTAGGCCCAGATGTCGCGGTCCTCGGTCGCCGGCAGCAGCACCACCGGCGCCTCGGCGACCGCGCCGCGCCCGGCACGGCCCACCTGTTGGTAGTAGGCGACCGGGCTGTCCGGGGCCCCGAGGTTGACCACGAACCCGAGCGCCGCGTCGAACCCCATCCCCAGCGCGCTGGTCGCCACCAGCGCCTTGACCTCGCCGTCGATCAGGGCCTGCTCGAGGGCGAGCCGCTCGGTCTGCTCGGTCTGTCCGGAGTAGGCCGCGACCTGGTGACCACGAGAGCGCAGGTAGTCGGCGACCTCCTGGGTCGCCGCCACGGTCAGGCAGTAGATGATGCCGGAGCCCGCCTGCTCGGCCAGGTGGTCCGAGAGCCAGGCGAGGCGCTGCTCGGCGGTCCGCAGCCGCACCACCCCGAGTCGCAGCGACGCCCGGTCCAGCGACCCGCGCAGCACCAACGTCTCTCGGCCGCCCAACTGTTCGGCCACGTCGTCGGTGACCCGCTGGTTGGCGGTCGCGGTCGTAGCGAGCACCGGGATCCCGTCGGGCAGCTCCCCGAGCAGGGTCCGGATCCGGCGGTAGTCGGGTCGGAAGTCGTGCCCCCAGTCGGAGATGCAGTGGGCCTCGTCGACCACGAGGAGCCCACAGGTCGCAGCCAGCCGCGGCAGCACCTCGTCCCGGAAGCCGGGGTTGTTCAGCCGCTCCGGGCTGACCAGCAGTACGTCGACCTCGCCGGCCGCGATCGCCGCGTGCACCTCGTCCCACTGCTCGATGTTGGTCGAGTTGACCGTCATCGCACGGATGCCGGCGCGTTCGGCGGCGGCGATCTGGTTGCGCATCAGGGCGAGCAGCGGGGAGATGATCACCGTCGGGCCGGCCCCCTGGCCGCGGAGCAGCAGGGTCGCGATGAAGTAGACCGCCGACTTCCCCCACCCGGTGCGCTGCACGACGAGTGCCCGACGCCGGTCGACCACCAACGCCGCGATCGCTGCCCACTGGTCGTCGTGGAGTCGGACGTCGTCGCGTCCGACCAGTGCCCGAAGGTGCTGCTCGGCCTGCTCCCGCACCGTCGACATGCCGTTCTCCACCGTCTCCGCCGTTGCTGTCTGCTCCACGTCTCCTCCTTCGCGCCCCGTCCTTCGCGTCTGGTCCCATCCGACCTCGACGCTCCGACACAACGACCGGCCGACGTCGTACCGGCGTCAGGTCCAGCCGAGCCGCTCGGCGACCTTCGGTGTCACGTGCCGTACCCAGGTGCGGCTGAGGTGGTCGTCGTTGGCGTAGACCATCAGCCCGCCGGCCACCGCCGGGCACCGGCCCCCGACGCAGACCAGGTCCGCGACGTCGACGTAGCGGACCCCCAACTCGCGGGCGGCCGCCTCGGTCAACCGGTTCGCCTCGAGGACCCGCTCCTCGGCGGCGGTGGTGCAGGTCGCCATCGTCGCCGAGGCGTCGGTGACGCACTCGATCGGATCGACCCCGAGCGGGGGCACGTCCCCGATCACGACCACCTCGTCGGTCAATTCCTCCAGCGTGCGCACCGTCTCGGTCACGCCCTCAGTCCAGGCGGCGGCCCGTTCCTCGGCCGGCACCGTCATGTTCCGCTGCAGGCCACGGCTGCCGACCACCACCACCTCCGGCTCGAGCTCGGCGACCTGCTCGGTCGCCCAGGCGCGGAAGTCGGTGCACTCGTGATAGTCGCGGCCGCCCCAGGTGATGTCCACCGCGAACGGCGAGCAGCCGAACTTGATCAGCGGCACCACCCGATAGCCGTGCTCGGCTCCGAGCTCGTCGAGCGCGGGCAGCCACTGCCCCATGTGCGAGTCGCCGATCACCACGGCGGTGCGCTCGGCCTCGCTGTCGCCGATCGGGCAGAGCTCCACGCTGCTACGCGGTTGCTGCGCGTTGCAGCCGAAACTCACGTTCCAGAGGTCCTGCTCCAGCTCACTGACCATGTCCAGGTCCGTCAACGGGAACGGCACCGTGTCCGCCTCGTCCGCGGCGACGATCGACGCGCGCAGCTCCTGGCGCACCCCGAGGTCCCCGTCGCGCAGGTCGAGGAACTCCGCATTGGCGTCGAGCCGCTCGGCCAGACGCTGCTCGGCCACCGCCTGCGAGGCGAACATGCCGGCCACCACCATCCCCAGCGCCAACGGCCACAGCGCCAGCGCACGCCGCTGCCGGGCGGCCACCCACCGGTTGCGCCGGACCGGGTTCTCGATCAGGTGGTAGCTCCCGATCGCGAGCAGCAGCGAGAGACCGACCAACGCGGTCGTCTCCAGCCAGCCGACCGGGCCGACCGCCTGCGCCTCCCAGAGCACGAGGACCGGCCAGTGCCAGAGGTACCAGGAGTAGGAGAGGTCGCCGATCCAGGTCAGCGGTCGCACGGTGAGCACCCGCGCCGGCCCGACCGCATCGACACCGATCCCGGCGGCCAGCACGGCCGCGGTGCCGAGGACCGGCAACAGTGCCGCGGGGCCGGGGAACGACGTACTCGCGTCGTAGCCGACGGCGGCGACCATGATCGCCGCCAGACCACCACCCGACAGCACCCAGCGCAGCGTGGTCGGCATCCGCTCGAACCGGCTCGCGACCACCGCCAGCAGCGCGCCGACCGCCAGCTCCCACGCCCGGCCGAGGGAGGAGAAGTACGCCGCCGTCTGGTTGTCGCCGAGCAGGTGCACCGACCAGGCGAAGGAGGCCACCCCGAGGGCCGCGACGACCGCTGCCACCGCCGCGACGGGACGGGTGCCGAGGCGCCGGGCCGTACGACGCCCGGCCAGCCACAGCACCAGCATCAGCAGCGGCGGCCACACCAGATAGAACTGCTCCTCGACCGCCAGCGACCAGTAGTGCTGGACCGGCGAAGGAGGCAGACCTTCGGCAAAGTAGTCGGTGCCGAGATCGGCGAACCGGATGTTGGCGAGGAAAACCGCGGCCCAGCCGACGTCGGTGGCGATCCGCTCGACCCGCAGATAGGACAGCGTCGCGGCGGCGAAGGCCAGGATCGCCAGCAGCACCACTGTCGCGGCCGGCAGGATCCGGCGTGCGCGGCGGGCGTAGAAGCCCAGCAGGCTGATCCGCCCCTCCCGATCGGCCTCCTTGACCAGCAGCGAGGTGATCAGGAAGCCGGAGAGCACGAAGAAGACGTCGACCCCGATGAAGCCGCCGGAGAGGAGCCCGATGCCGGCGTGGTCGGCGACGACCGTCAGGACTGCGATGGCCCGCAGTCCCTGGATGTCGAGTCGCCGCATGGTGAGGGAGTCTAAGAGGTCGCACTGATAGGGCCGCCCTATCCGTGCGACCTCTCAGGGAGTCAGTGCGGGCGCGGCTCCTGGCCGAGGGCACGACACGCGGCGTCGTACAGGGCGACGACCTCGCGGCGGATCTCGGCACGCTCGCTGATCGGGCCGGCCGGCCACGGCACCCGGACGTGCTCCGTGCCGCCCTCGGGCCCGACCGCCTCCCACACCCCGGCCTCGGTGTCGAGCCCGATCATGACCGCCGACGCGGCGCCGGGTGCCCCGTTGGCGCGGACGATGAGCAGGTTGTCCTCGACGTGGTCGTCGTTCATGTGGGCCAGCACCGCGTCGACGACGGCGGGTTCGAAGGTGGTCATGGCCAGCAGGGTAGGTCGTGGGGCCGCGTGACCGCTGTCATGCCCGCGAAGTCGTTACCCGAGCGGTAGGCGGGGTAGACAACCGGCCATGAGCCCCCACTCCACCACCCTGCGCTCCCGCCGTACGGCGACCCGCCTCGGCGTCGTCGGCCTGCTCACCGCCCTCGTCCTCGGCGCACTGGCGCTGATCGGACCGTCCGCCCAGGCGGCCTGGACCACCGGCGTCCAGGCGCACGGCGGCAAGGTCGTCGTCTGCAAGACGAACCTCGGCGACGGCCGGTTCCGGATCAAGGGACGCCTGGACAACCGCGGCGCCAAGCACACCCATACCGGCGCCGTCTCCCGCATCCATGGCAACAAGCTCGTCGCGAACCTCAGCTTCCGCGCCGCCGCCGGCAGGACCTCGGCCACCAAGTCCCTGGTCTGGACCCGGGCGCAGCGTCAGCGCGGCGAGGTGCTCAGCGTCGGGTTCGGTGAGGCGGCCGGCATCGGCATGGGTGGGGACGTGCCGTTCGGCGCGATCCGCGCCTGCTGACGGCAGTGGGAGTTTCCCCGCTGCAGCGGGGAAACTCCCACTACCCCGCCGAACCTTTCACCGCCCAGCGGGAGTTTTCTCGCCCACCCCCGGGCCAGTACGTCGAAACCGGGCCGTTGTGCCACCGCAATCACTGATGCGGCGCCACGACGGCCCGGTTTCTGTTGTCACCAGATCCGCACCCGGTCCTCGGGGTCGAGCCAGAGCCCGTCACCGGGCTGGGTGCCGAAGACCTCGTGGAACTCATCGAGGTTGCGCACGATGTTGGCGCGGAACTCCGGCGGGCTGTGCGGGTCGATGGTCAGGTACTGCCGCTCCTGCTCGATCCGCCGCTTCGTGCGCCAGGCATAGCTCCAGTTGAGGAAGACCTTCTTGCGGTCCTCCACACCGGCCCGCTCACCGAGCGCCTCTCGGGAGATCACGTAGGCCTTGTGCCCGATGGTGAGTCCGCCGAGATCGCCGATGTTCTCGCCGACGGTCAGCGCGCCGTTGACCTTCTCGCCGGGCAGGCTGCGCGGCTCGAAGTCGGCGTACTGGTCGATCAGGGTCTTCGACTTCACCTCGAAGGCCGCCTTGTCCTCCGGCGTCCACCAGTCGTTGAGGTTGCCCTCGCCGTCATATTGCGCGCCCTGGTCGTCGAAGCCGTGGCCGATCTCGTGGCCGATCACCGCACCGATGCCGCCGTAGTTCTCCGCCGGGTCCGCGTCGGGGGCGAAGAACGGCCGCTGCAGGATGCCGGCGGGGAAGCAGATCTCGTTGGTGCCGGGGTTGTAGTAGGCGTTGACCGTCTGCGGCAGCATGAACCATTCGTCGCGGTCGACCGGGGCGCCGATCTTGGCCAGCTGGCGGTCGGTCTCGAACGCCGAGGCCGCCGCCGCGTTGCCGAAGAGGTCGTCGGGCCGCACGGTCAACGCCGCATAGTCCCGGAACTTCTCCGGATAGCCGATCTTGGGCCGGAAGGTCTCCAGCTTCTGGTAGGCACGCTGCTTGGTCGCTGGCGTCATCCAGTCCAGAGCCTCGATGGAGACCCGGTACGCCGCCAGCAGGTTGGCGACCAGCTCGTCCATCATCGCCTTCGAGGTCGGCGGGAAGTGGCGGGCGACGTACTCCTTGCCGACTGCCTCGCCCATCGCGCCCTCGACGAAGCTGACGGCGCGCTTCCACCGGGCCCGCAGCTCCGGGGTGCCGTTGAGGGTGCGGCCGTAGAAGTCGAAGTTGGCCTCCACGAACTCATCGGTCAGGTACGGCGCCGCCGACCGCAGCACGTGCGCGAGAAGCCAGTCCTGCCACACCTCCAGCTCGGTCGCCTCCAGCACCCCGGAGAGGTGGGTGAAGAAGGACGGTTGACGCACCACGACCTCGGCGATCGTGGCCTGCTCGCCCTCCAGGTGGCCGCCGAGGTTGGTGATGTAGACGTCCCAGGCGAAGCCCGGGCACAGCTCCTTGAGCTCCGCACCGGTCATCAGGTTGTAGGTCTTCTGCACGTCGCGGGTCTCGGCGCGCTCCCAGTGACCGCGGGCCAGCTCGGCGTCGAGGTCGAGGATCCGCTGCGCCGCCTCGGCGGGGGCGGCGTGGCCGCCGAGGGTGAGCATCCGCTCCAGGTAGCCGAGGTAGGCGGTGCGGATCTCGGCGAACTTGTCCTCCCGGTAGTAGGACTCGTCGGGGAGGCCGAGGCCGCCCTGGACCAGGTGGAACAGGTAGCGGTCGGACTGGCGGGCGTCGGTGTCGATGTAGGAGCCGAAGAGGCCGTAGCCGCCGATCCGCTCGAACTCGCCGAGGAACGCGGCGAGGTCGCGGACGTCGCGCAGCCCCTTCACGGCCGCGACCAGCGGCTCGAGGGGCGCGGTGCCAAGCGCGTTGATCCGGTCGGTGTCCATGAAGGAGTTGAACAGGTCGGCGATCTTGCGGGCCTCGACGCTGTTCTCCACCTCGTCCGTGGACGCCGCGCCTTCGGCGAGCTCGGTGATGATTTGCCGCACCTGCTCCTCGGCCTGGTCGGCCAACTGCACGAACGGACCCCAGCTCGAGCGGTCCGACGGGATCTCCGTGGTCGCCAGCCAGGTGCCGTTGACGTGCCCGAACAGGTCGTCGGTCGGCCGGATGGTCAGGTCCATGCCCTCGCGGGCGTCGTCCAGGATCGTCACCCTGGCGAGCCTAGGTCGTCGGTGCATACGACGGATATCCGCGGGTTGACGTTTTCGCGACGGGCGAACGCGCGGGCCAGTTGCTCTCCACAGCCAGGTGTAGCCCGAAGGTTGTCCACAAGGCCGCTGGCCATCCAGCCTGGTCGGCGGCTCGACCTGACTGGATGGTGGGCATGGCGAAAGGAGCGACCTACCATGAACGCCATGACCCTGACGGGGCTCAACCTGCCGTTCAGTCGGGCGTTGACGCCCGACGACCTCGACCGCATCCCGTGGCGGGGCGCGAAGTTCGAGCTCCTCGACGGGATCCTGGTGGTGAGCGAGGGGAACATCTCGGTCGACGACCTGGACGAGGTGCCCGATGACGGGCATCGCTACGAGCTCCTCGATGGCGTACTCGTCGTGAGCCCGGCGCCCAACCTGCTGCACCAACGGGTCTCGCGCAAGTTGCACTGGCAGATCGACAGTCAGGCCCCTGTCGGCTTCGAGGTGTTTGCCGCCCCGACCGACGTCCGCCTGCCCGGACAGTCGACCCGGATGCAGCCCGACATCGTCGTGACCCACGACGTGGACATCTCCGCTCAGCATGTCGAGGTGCCGGTTCTGGCCGTCGAGGTCCTCTCCCCCAGCACCCGTCGTCACGACACGGGCCTGAAGAAGGATCTGTTGATGGAGGCGGGCTGCGCGCACTTCTGGGTCGTCGACCCCGATGTTCCCAGCGTCCGCGCCTGGCAGTTGGTGGACGGTGAGTGCGTTGAGGTGGGTTCGGCCCGCGGCGTCGAGTCGCTCACCCTCGACGCGCCCTTCGAGCTGACCGTGGTGCCGCAGGCGCTGACCGAGCGCTGACGAAGCGCTCACGCCGCTGCGCCGTTTGGTGCGGTCCCCGGGAGGGGAGGGACAGGTGCATGGACACCGAGCCCACCGACTTCGCGGCCCCCACCACGGACGCACCGTCGAAACGACCGTCGAACCAGGCGGCCAACGATGCGGCGGGCGCACCAAGGGCCGCGTCCGAGGAGACGGCGTCGAAGCGCCTGACGAGGATGGCCGCGCAGGGCTTGGTCGCGCTGCTGGTCGGGCTGTTGCTCTTGGTGCCGCTGCGCGGGGCGATCGGCTCGGACACCTACGGGGGCTACTACGGCTGGGTCGGCGTGGCGATCGTGATCACCGTCGTGATCGGCTTCGTGGCCCGGCTCGGTGGAGTGCCACATGCGCTCTCCGTGGCCGCGACCGCCGCCGCCATCTATGTCTTCTGTTGCCCGCTGCTCCTCTTCTTCTATGCCGCGCTCGGCTCGCCCGGCAGTGACGGGGAGGTCTCCGCGTCGGTCACCCTGCCCGCGGCAGCGGTAGCGGCGCTGGTGACATTCGTGGTGGCGGCGCGGATCGACGACGCGCTCCCGGCGTTCGCGTTGATCGCCTGCGTGGTCGGCTTCGGTGTCGGTGTCTCGGCCGGCGAACCGGCGTGGAGCGCGGTCCGGGACGCGCAGGAGGCCGCCGTGGATGCGGCCGAGATCGAGACGAGCGGCCTGTCGCCGTACCTGCCCGAGATCGACGGGCTCGAGCCGAAGTTCTCGTCGATCTCCCGCACCGACGGGATGGTCAGCGGCGTCGGCCTCTCCTACGTCGAGGGGGGATCGCGGTTCTCTTCGACCGAGGTGTACGTCGACATCACCACCACCGAGGCAGCCGAGTGCGACCCCGAGCTCTACGACTGCGACGAGGGCGACGGCTACGTGGTGATCTCCGACGACGGTGAGGTCCGATCCGTGGTCGCCAACCTGGACGGTACGGCGCTGGTGGCGACCTATCCGGGCTCCGGCACGGCGACCGTCGACCCCGACGAGCTCGGCGCGGCGCTGGCCGATGCCGAGGAGTCGGACTGGGTGACCATCGCCGGGCTCGGCTGAGTCAGAACGTCCTCAGCGGATCCGCACGACCAGCTTGCCGAGGGCGGCACGCCCGTCCATGCCCGTGAGCGCCTGCCCGAACTCCTCCATGGCGTAGGTGCGCCCGATCGGCGGCGCGATCCCACCGGCGGCGATCATCTCGGCGAGGCGGGTCCACTGCTGCTCCAGGTAGCCGGGGTGCTTGAGCACGTAGTCGCCCCATCCGACGCCACGGACGTCGATGTTGTTGAGCAGCAGCCGGTTGACCTTCACCTCCGGGATCCCCTGGCCCGCCGCGAACCCGACCACCAGCAGTCGGCCCTGGGGCGCCAGGGACCGCAGCGAATCGGTGAACACCTCACCGCCGACCACGTCGAGGACGACGTCGACCCCGCGTCCGCCGGTGAGCTCCTTGACCGCCTCCTTGAATCCCTCGATCGCGATCGCCTCGTCGGCACCGGCCGCTCGCGCGAAGTCCCGCTTCTCCGACGTACTGCAGACCGCGATGGTGCGGGCCCCCATCGCCTTGGCCACCTGGATCGTGGCGGTGCCCACCCCTCCGGCAGCCCCGTGGATCAACACGGTCTCGCCGGCCTGTAGACCCGCCCGCTCCTCCAACGCGAAGAGCGCGGTGAGGTAGTTCATCGGCAGCGCCGAGCCCTCGTCGAACGAGAGCGCGTCGGGCAACCCGAAGAGCATCGGTGCGGGTGCGGCGACCACCTCCGCAGCGCCGCCGTGCGAGCCGAACCCGGCCACTCGCTGGCCCTTCTGGAACCCGGCGCCGTCCTCGCGTACGACGCCGGCGAAGTCGACCCCGAGGGTGAACGGCGGCTCGGGCTTGAGCTGATACTGCCCGCGGGTCAGCAGCAGGTCCGGGAAGGAGACGCCGACGCTGTGCACCTCGACCAGCACGTGACCCGGCGCCGCGGTCGGCTGGGGCACCTCCTGGATCGAGATGTCGTCGGGGCCGGTGAGCGTGGTGACCTGGACTGCGCGCATGGGGTCGAGGTTAGGCCCTCACAGCGGGTCGAACCCGACCACCTTCCACACCCCGTCGACCCGCTCGGCGTCCACGCTCAGCTGGGCTGCGGAGACGCTGGACTGCTCGTCGGTGGTGCGTTGGGAGGCCTGGTCGAGGAAGACCAGGAGGGTCGCGGCGTCGTCCGAGAGCTGCTGGACCGCGGTGACCTGCACCTGCGCGCTGAGCATCAGCTCCTGGTCCGGCGCCTGCTGCCGCAGATTCTCGAAGAGCAGCTCGTACTCCTCGCGCGCGTCGCCGGCCAGCAGCGTCTCCGCGGCGCGTTGGGTGGGCTCCGGGTCGGAGTAGTCATAGCTGAAGACCCGCACCAGGATCTGCGAGACGGCCGCCTGCACCTCGGCGGTCCCGGTCGCGTCGACAACCGCATGGTTGCCGACGTGGTCGACGTCGCGAGCCCGGTCGGCCTGCCAGAACGCGCCCAGGCCGAGGACCAGGCAGAGCACGCCGAGGAACGGCACCCAGCGACGCCAACCCGACCCTGCGGGTCGTCCCGTAGCCCCGGACTCGCCGGGCTCGGGCACCTCGGTGCTCTCGGGAGACTCACTGGTCTCGCTGATCTCGGTCACGAGATGCTCACCGCCACCTGTTCGAGGGCTTCCAGCAACCACTCCCCGTCGACCTCGACCAGGTCGGCGGAGTAGCGGTGCCGCTTGACGGTCGGCTCGGCCTCGAGGTCGGTGCCGTCCTGCACGGTGACCTCGACCGCGGCGATCACGGTGGCGGTGTCCTCGGTGAGGTCCAGCACCGCGGCCTGCACCACGTGCCCCTGGGAGATCTTCTTCTGGTCCTCCAGCAGCGGCGCCTGCTCGGTGCCCTGCTCCACGATCTGGTCGTGCAGGGTGCCGGTCGTGACGTCCTGCCACTTCTCCAGCCCGGCGTCGACGTCGCGATAGTCGAGCGTGTTCATCGTCTCGATCTGGCTGGTGGCGGTGATCAGCACCGTGTCGCGCAGCTCGGCACGGACCACCTCGTCGGCGTCGTGCTGGGTCGCTCGCCACCAGGTCAGCAGACCCGCCACCAGCACCAGCACCCCGACCGCCGGGATCAGTACGTCGAGCAGCCGTGCGGCCCTGCCCCGCTGCGACTCCGTCTGGCTCATCCGTTCCCTCCGAGCAGGTCGTCGATCTCCTCGACCACGCTGATGTCCTCCGGCTGCGGCGCTGCGGCACCCGTAGGCGTCGCGGCACCCGGCAGATGCTGCGGACCCCGCACATTGCCCGAGCTCAGCGACGCGGTGCAACCGGCATCGGTGTTGAGCGGTGCGCTCTTGCCGGTGTCGGTGCCGCGGCGGCGCTGGGTGCCGTCGTACCCCTTCGTGCAGGGCAGCGGGTCGAAGAAGGTGGGCACCAGTCCCATGCTGAGTCCCTTCGAGGTGCTGATCGACCAGCCGATGCTGATCGCCTCGGGGAGGTGGATCATCGCGTCCTCGACCCCGGCGGCGTTCGTGCCGAAGATGGTGGCGGTCGAGATCAGGTTGCTCATCAAGATGCCCAGCGGCTGGCCGACGTCACGCACCAGCAGGCTGATCTGTCGGGCCGCGGCGGGCGAGGCCTCGATGAGCGTGCGCAGGTCGGCGTCGCTGTCGCTCAGGGTGCGGGCGAAGAGGCCGAGGTCGTTGCTGAACGCACGGATCGACCCGGCCGCCTCCTCCTGGGTGGCCAGCACCTGACGGGAGTTGGTGATCAGGCTCTCGCTCACCATGAAGTTGCGGTCGGCCGCCTGCTGGAACTCCAGCGAGGTCCGCACCAGACGTCGCAGGTCTTCACCGGCGCCCTGGGAGAGCAGGTAGCCCTCGTCGATGACCGTGTCCAGGGCGTCGGAAGGGACCGAGGCGCTGAAGTCGCGGGCGGTGCGGATCACCTCGGAGATCTCCTGTGGCAGCGCGTCGGTGCCGCCCTCGAGGTGCGCGTCTGCAGCGAGCGTCTCCGTGGTGGAGCTGCCCCGCAGGTCCAGGTACTGCTCCCCGATCGCTGACCGGTTCACCACGTGCACGGTGACGTCGGCAGGGATGGCGGGCGCGTCGGGATCGAGCTCGACCGTCGCCTCGACGCCGTCGCTGCTCGCCTCCAACGCGGTGACCTCACCGATCTGCACGCCGCGGTAGGTGACCTCGGAGTTGACGAAGAGTCCGCCGGCCTCCGGCAGCGAGACCGTGATCCGCGCTCCGTCGCTGAACGGGGAGAAGCCGACATGCGTGGCGCCCAGGTACGTCGTACCGGCCAGCGCGAGTGCCACGAAGAGGACCAGCTTGACCCGGATCCCGCGGGTGAGTCGCTGCATCACTGACCTCCGGGTGTGTCGGTGTCGGTCGGGCCGGCGCTGCCACTGGGAGAGCTCCCCGGCGATCCGGACTCGCTCGGCCCGCCGGGCTCACCCGTCGGCGACGAGTCCGGGGTCGAGGGGTCGGAGGGACCCGGGGTGCCGGACTCGGTCGGCAGGATCGACGGTCCGGGGACCGTCGGCGTCGGCGAGCCCGGATAGGGCGAGTCGGTGGAGGGCAGCACGGTCGGGGAGGGTTCCACGGTCTCGCCGAGGGAGGGAGGGAGGCGGCGTTGCGTGGAGCCCGTCCCCGACCCGCCACCCACCTGCGGCCAGAAACACGCGGCCGCGGTGCACCCAGAGGGAAGGGTGCGGAAATTGGTGGTCAGGAAGACGTTCAGGTAGTCGCCGTTGATCGCGGCGAGCACCTCGTCAGGGAAGGGGTAGGTGAGCAGGATCTGCAGGGACTGCGGCAGGGCGCTGCCGGCCGCGGCCAGTCGGTCGAGGATCGGGTCGAGCAGCTCGAAGTCCGCCACGATGTCGTCCTGCGACTTGTCGAGAGTCTCCACCGTGACGGCGGAGAGCCGGTCCAGCGACCTCAGCATCTTCACCAGCTGCGGACGCTGCTCGACGAGCACCTCCATGCCGGGGGAGAGTCCTTCGAGGGCGGTGGCGATCTTCTCCTGGTCGCCCTCGAGCGTCGCCGACAGTTCGGCAAGTCCGTCGATCGCGGTGGTGATGGAGGCGCGGCGCCGGTCCAGCACGCCGACGAAGCGGTGCAGCTCGTCGAGGAAGGCGCGGACCTCCTCGGTCCTGCCGCCGCCGACGTCCTGCATCTCCCGGGAGATCTCCTGGAACTGTGCGATGCCGCCGCCGTTGAGCACCAGCGACAGGGCGCCGAGCACCTGTTCGACCTGGGCCGCCGCGTCGGTCTGGTCCAACGGCAGCAGGTCGCCGTCCTCCAGTGCCGCCACGTTCGCCCCCGCGGGGCGCTCGGGGCGGATCAGCGCGACGTACTTCTCGCCGAGCAGGGAGGTCTGCTGGAGTCGCGCGGTGGTGCCCTCGGGAAGTCGTACGTCGCGGCGCACCACCATCTCGACCTCGGCGGTCTCTCCGTCGGGTTGCAGGGTGATCGCCGAGATCCGGCCGATCGCCACGTTGTCCACCTTCACGCTCGACTGCGGCACCAGATCCATCACGTCGTCGAACTCGGCGGTCAGCGTGATCGGATCACTGCCGACGTCGGCGCCACCCGGCAGCGGCGCATCGTAGGCGCTCGGCACGAGACCCGAGCAGCCGGTGAACGCGCCACCAAGACAGATCACGGCGGCGATCACCGCAGCACCGAGGGCGTGTCGTCTATGCATGCTCACTCCTCCCCCATCCCGGGCAGCAGCAGCGGCGGCGCATCCGGCGACGTACGACCGGTCTGACCGCTCTCGGACCAGAGGGTGATCTCGTTCAGGTTGCCGCGTCCGCTCACCGTGTTGCTGTCCACGTCGTAGGCGTTGACGAAGTTCTGCAGTGCCAACGGGATGGTGCGCACCGCCTCGGCCAGTGACTCCCGCCGCTTGACCAACGTCTGCGTCGGGCCGTGCAGGTTCTGCACACTGCTGCGGAGCGCAGCGCGGTTGTCCTTGATGAAGCCGTCGAGGACCCCGAGTGCCGATCCCAGGTTGGTGATCGCAGCGGCCAGGTCCTCCCGGTCCTCGCTCAGGTACGACGCCACGTCGGCCAGCTGCCGGTTCGCCGAGGCCACCTCGTCGTCATGGGCGAGGAGTTCGTCGTTGAGCCGGTCCAGGTTCGCCACGGTGGCGAAGAAGTCGTCGTCGACGTCGGCGAGCGTGCCCGATGCGTCGCCGAAGTCGTCGATCATCTGGTTGATGTCGGCGCCCTGACCGTCCAGGTTCGCCGCCATCACCTCCAGGAAGCGGCTCAGCGCCCCGTCCTTGTTGACCCCTTCAGGTCCGAGCTGCTTGCCGATGTCGGTGAGGCTGGCGTACATCTCGTCGATCTCGACCGGCACCGCGGTAGCGGTGATCTCGGTGCCGTCCTCGATCGCGCTCGCGCCCTCGGAGTAGGGCACGGTGAGCTGCACGAACCGGTCGCTGACCAGGGTCGGCGCGATGATCACGGCGCCGGTGTCGGCCGATGCCCGCACGCCGGGGTCCAGCTCCATGGCCACCTCGATCCCGTCCCCGTCGGGGGTCACCGCGGTCACCTTGCCGACCGGGACGCCGAGGATCTGGACGTCGGAGCCGGGGTAGAGACCGACAGCGGAGTCGAAGCGTGCGGTGAGGGTGGTGCCGTCGCCGCGGAGCAGGCGCTCGCCGGCGAACCCGGCGGCGATGACCGCGGCGACGAGCACCAGGACCAGGATGTTGCGGAACCTCATCGCGCACCCCCGGGGTTGCAGTCGCGGACCACGTCGCTGTCGAGCACCGGCGCGTTCTCCTCGTCGAAGAGCCCGCAGATGTAGGAGTCGACCCAGCGGCCGTTGCCCATCGCAGTGGCGAGCATCCGGTAGTAGGGACCGAGCACCTTCATCGCCTGGTCCAGGTTGTCCTGGTTGTCGCGGAGCACCACGCTGACCGCGTCGAGCTTGTCCAGCGCGGGCTGCAGCTGCTCCTCGTTGTCGGTGACCAGACCTTCGAGCTCGGTGCCCAACGTCGCGGTGTTGGTGAGCAGTTGGTGCACCGCCTCACGACGTGCGACGAGCTCGGTGAGGAGGTCGTCACCGTCCTCGATCAGGGTGCCGATCTCCTCGCTGCGATCAGCCAGCGTCCCGGTCACGTCGGTGGTCGCGGTGAGCAGCTCGGCCAGCTCCTCGTCGCGAGTGGCGATGGTGCGCGAGAGGCGGGTGAGCCCGGAGACGGTGCCACGCACGGCGGCCGGGGTGTCGGCGAAGGCGTCGGCCAGGGTGGTGAGGCTCTGCTCCATCTGCTCGGTGTCGATCTCGGTGATGGTGGCGGAGAGGTCGGAGAAGGCCGCGTTGACGTCGTAGGGCGTCGTGGTCTGCTCCAGCGGGATCGGGCCGTCGAGCGCCTCGGTGCCGCGCGGGGAGACGGCGAGGAACTTCTGGCCGAGCATCGTCTTCACCTCCACCGCCGCGGTGGACTCGCTGCCCAGGCTGACCCCCTTGGCGCGGAAGGAGACCAGCACCCGGTCGTCCTCGAGCTCTACGAAGGTCACCTTTCCGACCTTCACGCCGGCGACGCGTACCTCGTCCCCTTCGTGCAGTCCACCGGACTCGGCGAAGTACGCCGTGTGCTCCTCGCCGCCACCGACGACCGGCATGGCATCGGCGTTGAAGGTGACGTAGAAGACCCCGAGCAGAGCGGCGATGCCGACCAGGGCGATCGCGATCCGGTTCCGCTCGGCGAAGGAGGTGGGGTAGCGCCGCGCCATCAGATGCACCTCTCTGCGACGGGCAACGCCCCGAGGTCGCCGTAGTAGCCCTCGGGCAGCGGGATCCGACCGTCCAGGGAGCACAGGTAGAAGTTGATCCAGGAGCCATAGCTGGCGAGTCGTCCGATCGACTCCAGCTTGCCGGGCAGGTTGCTCAGGAACTCGTCGAGCTCATCGCCGCCGGCGAGGCTGGCCGAGAGGTCGCCGAGACCCTGGATCGAGCGTTTGATCGGGGCTCGGCCCTCGTCGAGGAGGTCGGCGACGCTCGCGCTCAGCTCGCCCATCCCGGTGATCGTGTCGCCG
The DNA here is from genome assembly GCA_008123405.1 of Nocardioides sp. BGMRC 2183. Classification (GTDB taxonomy): domain Bacteria; phylum Actinomycetota; class Actinomycetes; order Propionibacteriales; family Nocardioidaceae; genus Nocardioides. The sequence continues at coordinate 230,812 of VSSA01000002.1, read as the reverse complement.
ATGATGACCCGATCCTCGGCGAGCCCCGACACGAGCTGTTGCAGGGTGACCAGGGTGGTGTCGAGTTGGTCGGAGCGGTCGCCGACGACGGTCAGCACCTGGTTGAGGTTGGTGATCAGGTCGCCGATCACCTGGTCCCGGTCGGCGAGGGTCGACGTCAGTCGGGCGGTGCTGGTGAGCAGCCCGTCGACGGTGGCCCCCTCGCCCTGGAAGACCTCGATGATCTGGCCGCTGAGCTCGTTGACGTCCTCGGCGTCGAGCAGCCGCATCAGCGGTTGAAAGCCGTTGAACAACAGCGTCAGGTCGAGGGCGGGTTGGGTGTGATCGAGGTCGAGGGTGGCGCCGGCCGGCAGCTCGGCGGCCCCGGCGTCGCCGGGCGTCAGCGCGATGTAGCGCTGGCCGACCATGTTGCGGAACCGCAACTCCGCGCTGGTGCCGGTCCGCATCGGCGCGCTGTCGGCGACGGTGAAGGTGACCCGGGCGAACTGGTTGTCGCTGACCTCGACGGCCTGGACGGTGCCGACCTTGACCCCGGCCATCCGGACGTCGTCGCCCTTGTTGAGGCTGGTGGCGTTCTCGAAGACAGCTGCATACTCGGTGCCCTCGCCCGAGGTGCTGTTGCGGATGGTGCCGGCGAGTGCCGCCGTGGCCAGCAGGGTGACCACCGAGAACGCGACTGCCTTGGTCAGGGTCACCAGCAACGACTTGTCGATCCTCATCGCAGCTCCACCTCCGTCCCGCGCAGGACCGGTCCGAGCAGCAGGCTCGACCAGTCCGGGAACTCGGCAGGAGCGAGTCCGACGGTGGGGGCGAGGATCTCGGCGATCAGTTGGTTCTCCTCCACGGAGTTGGCCGGACCGAGCCCGTTGCGGACCGACCGGTCCACGAAGTCGATCGGCGGCGCGGGGATGGCGCCCGGTCGGGCCTCAGGGTTCGCAGGGCCTGCCGGGCTGTCGGGGCTGTCGGGGCTGTACGACGAGGAGGTGCCACTGGGCTGGTAGGGGCACCGTGGCCGACCGTCGGACTCATAGCGCGGCGCATCCTTGCCGGCCAGGTATCTCCCGCGGGACTCCTCGACGTTGAGCACCACGTGCAGCCCCGGCTCGTCGGTGCCCTTGCCGAGCTGGTCCTCCATCTCCGGCACGTAGTCGCGCAACGACCGGAACAGGCACGGGAACTGGCTGGCGTAGGGAGCCACCGCAGAGAGGGCATCCCGGCTCTCGCGGCTCAGCACGGTGATGGTCTCGGAGTTGTCGAGCATCCATCCGTGGCTGGCGTCGCCGGCGCTGGTCACGGTGCGCAGCGCCTCGGTGAGCTGGACGCGCTCGTCGACCAGGGTGCCCGAGGTGTCGGTCATCGTGGCCAACGCGTCGAGGAGGTCCGGGGCAGCGATCGCATAGTCCTGGGCCACCCGCCCGAAGGCGGCCAGGTCGTCGGCCATCCGCTCGGTCAGCGGATTGAACCGCTCCAGGTAGCGCCCCCACGCTGCCAGCGTGTCGCCGATCGGCCCGCCGTTGCCGCGCAGCATCAGGGCGAGCTCGCCGAGCATCGCGGAGAGCTTGTCGGGGCGGATCGCCTCGAGCACCGGCAGCAGCTCGTCGAAGACCTCTTCGAGCTCGACCGCCTCGTCCGAGGTGTCTTGGACGATGGTGTCGCCGGCCCGCAGCGTGGAGTCGCCTGCGGTCGCCACCGGAGCGGCGGCCGCCGCCTCGCCCGCGCCGCCCGCGGGCTCCGCCGGCACCATCAGGGCCACGTAGCGCTCGCCGAACAGCGTCTTGGGCAGCAGCCGGGCGGTGGTCGTCGCGGGCAGCTCGTCGAGGATCTCCGGCTGCAGCGCAAGGGTCAGCTCCGCGCCACCGGGCTGGGGGTCGATCGAGGAGACCTTGCCGACAGGCACGCCGTGCAACTTCACGTCGGAGCCCTTCTGCAGCGCGTTGCCGACGGTCCCGGTGGTGAGCGTGACCTCGGCGCGGTCGGTGAAGGCCTGGTTGTAGAAGAGCCAGGTGCCGACACCGACGGCGACCACGAGCCCGACGTACCCGAGGCCGAGGAGGAGGTCGCGGGCCCTGCCCAGCGTCATCGTGCTGGTCATCCGGCGATCCGGACCGTGGTCGTGGTGCCCCACATCGCCATCGAGAGGGCCAGGTCGAGCACGGCGACGACGACGAGGGTACGGCGTACCGAGCCGCCGACCGCGACCCCGACGCCTGCGGGGCCGCCGCGGGCGAAGTAGCCGATCCGGCAGTGGATGAGAATGATCAGGACGGCGAAGACCAGCACCTTCCCGAAGGAGAGGAAGATGTCGACCGGCGGCAGGAACAGGTCGAAGTAGTGGTCGTAGGTGCCGGCGGACTGCCCGCGCAGCTGGACGGTGACCAGGCGACTGCCGGCGTAGGAGGTCAGCAGGCCCACCACGTAGAGCGGGATGATCGCGATGAACCCGGCGACGACCCGCGTGGAGACCAGGAACGGTACGGCGTCCAAGCCGATCACCTTGACCGCGTCGATCTCCTCACTGATCCGCATCGCTCCGAGCTGGGCGGTGAAGCCGGCGCCGACGGTCGCCGAGAGCGCGAGCGCTGCGACCAGCGGCGCGATCTCGCGGGTGTTGAAGTAGGCGGAGATGAAGCCGTTGAGCGTCGAGGTGCCGATCTGGTCCAGGGCGGCATAGCCCTGCATGCCGACCACGGTGCCGACGAAGAGCGACATCCCGGTCATCACGCCGACCGTGCCGCCGATAACGGCGAGCGCCCCACTGCCGAAGCTGACCTCGGAGAGCAGCCGCCAGATCTCCTTGGGGTAGTGGCGGATCGCGGTGGGGATGCCGCGGAGCACCACGCCGTAGAACCGGATGTCTCGGCCGGCGTTCACCGTCCGGTCGAGGCGGCGGTCCCACCAGGGTCGTTTGGCCGGCGCCAGCCGGGGTCGCGATGCACTCATCAGGCGCCCTTCCCGGGGACGAGCTGGAGATAGACGGTGGTGATCACGAAGTTGACGAAGAAGAGCAGCAGGAAGGTGATCACGACCGACTGGTTGACCGACTCCCCGACGCCCTTCGGTCCGGGGCGGGTGTGCAGGCCGCGGTAGGCAGCGACCACACCGGCGAGGAAGCCGAAGACGACCGCCTTGAGCTCACCGACCCACAGGTCGGAGCTCTGGGCGAGCGCGGTGAAGCTGGACAGGTAGGCACCGGGCGTGCCGCCCTGGACGATGACGTTGAAGACGTAGCCGCCCAACACACCGACCACCGAGACCAGGCCGTTGAGCAGCACAGCGGCGAGCATGCAGGCGATCACCCGCGGTACGACGAGGCGCTGCACGGGGTCGAGGCCGATCACCCGCATCGCGTCGATCTCGTCGCGGATGGTGCGCGAGCCGAGGTCGGCGCAGATCGCGGCACCGCCGGCGCCGGCGATCACCAAGGTGGTCACGATCGGCGCCGCCTGCTGCACCACGGCGAGCACCGATGCCGCGCCGGTATAGGACTGGGCCCCCACCTGGACGGTGAGCGTGCCGAGCTGCAGCGCGATGACCGCGCCGAACGGGATCGCGATCAGCACCGCCGGCAACCAGGACACGCTGATCACGAACCAGAACTGGTCGAGCAGCTCTCGGGCAGCGAAACCGCGGCGGAAGGTGGTCCTGATGGTGTCCAGGCCGAGCGCGAAGAACTCACCGGTCTGGTCCAGCGCGGCCGAGACCGGGTCGAGCGATCTCACGGGTGGGGGTCGGTCCGCCTCCTCGTCGTCGGCCATGAACAGGGACGACTCGCCGCTGGCCACCCGGCGTGCGTGACGTTCGGTCGCGGGGCGCGGCAGGCCACTGGCCGGGAGGAGCTGTCGCGGCAACACTTCGAGCGTCCGAGCGCCCATCCGGATCGCGAGTCCCGCACCGCCCGGCTCGCCGGGATAGCCGAACTCGTCGGTCTCGGGTGCGTTGCTGGAGTGGTCCACCTCCTCGCTCATCCCGATCGGCCCCACCGGGTCGCCGGCCATGAACTGGGAGACCACCGGATGGTCGGTGAGCAGGAACTGCTCGCGCGGACCGAACATCACCAGCTGACGGCGATAGAGCATGCCGAGGTTGTCGGGCAGCGTGCGGGCCAGCTCGATGTTGTGGGTGACCACCAGCATGGTGGCGTCGGTCTGGGCGTTGACGTCGAGCAGCAGCTGGGCGAGGTTGGCGGTGCGCACCGGGTCCAGGCCGGAATCGGGCTCGTCGCAGAGGATGATCTCGGGCTCGGTGACCAGCGAGCGGGCCAGGCCGGCGCGCTTGCGCATGCCGCCAGAGATCTCGCCGGGCAGCTTGTGCTCCTGTCCGAGCAGCCCGACCATGTCGAGCTTCTGCATGCTGACCTCGCGGACCTGGCTCTCCGACATCCGGGTGTGGGCACGCAGCGGGAAGGCGACGTTGTCGTAGACGCTCATCGAGCCGAAGAGCGCACCGTCCTGGAAGAGCACACCGAACTTCTTGCGCAGCTCGAGTCGGCGGGACTCCTTCGCGGTCACCATGTCGACGCCATTGACCAGGCACTGTCCGGCTTCTGGTTTGAGCAGCCCCATCAAGGACTTGAGGAAGACCGACTTGCCGGTGCCCGACGGGCCGAGCAACGCGGTGATCTCGCCCGGAGGAAGGGTGAGCGTGACGTCGCTCCAGATGTTCTGGGTGCCGAAGCTCTTGGTCAGTCCGGTGACTTCAACGGTGCCGCCCATCAGGGAGCCTCCTGGTTCGTCGGTTCCTCGCCTGCGACGCAGGGGTCGGGAGTCGTGGGGTCGTCGGTCGCGGCGGGACCATCGGTCCCATCGCAGCTCTGGGGTACGTCGGCCGGCGCCGTCTCCGGTTCGTCGAGCCGGGCCGTCGCGCCGGAGTCCGGTGTGGACGTGGGCTGGGGCTGGTCATCGGGCTCGGGCTCGGAGGCCGGGTCGGAGGCCGGGTCGGGGGCCGCGACCTCGGTCGGCTCCTCCGCGCTGCCTTCGGACTCGGATTCGGACTCGGCGGACGGGTCCCGCATTCGGCCGTCCGGATCGCTGACCCGCAGCTGCGGGACTGTTCGCAGTCGGTCGGCGACGACGAGCCGCAACCTCGGCACGCAGGCACAAAGGTCCGGGAGGTCCGTCGGCACCGCTACGTCGGTGCCGAGGGCGACCGTGACCGGGAGGGCAGCGCCGGTGGGCACGGAGGTGAGGCTCGCGGCCCGCTCGGCGTCGTACCTGTCGCGGAGGGCGAGGACGGCACGGGGATAGCCCGGCGCCGGGTGGTAGTCGGCGAGTGCCGCGTGGAGCGCCGGACCGCGCAGGTGCTGGCCCCCGGCGCAGAGCAGCACGGCGGCGCCGAGTGCCGCGTCGTCGAGGTCCTGCGGGTCGCGCCGTCCGTCGTCGTCGGCGTCGACGCCGACCCGGGACCAGGTCTCGGGCAGGAGGCCCAGAGGGCCGACGGGTCGGTCCCAACGCACGTCGGCGTCGTACTGCCCGCGGTCGGTGTCGTGGACGGTACCGCGGCCCGCGCGGCCATCCAGCGGTGTGCCGGTCATTGCGGGGCGGACGGTGCCGTGCGTGGAGATGCGATGACCACCGTCGAGGCCGCGACCGTGATCAGACTCGACTCCGGCGATGGCGGCGAGGACCAACCAGTCCAACTGGCAATCGGAGACCTCGTTGATCACCGCTTCCGCGCGCTGGTAGGCGGCGATGGCGGCGCTCGGTATGTCGAGGAGTGACCCTGTCCCGCCCACCGAGAGCGGCACGGTGCCGCGGGTCGCGACCGGGTCGGCGGCAGCGAGCGAGACCGGCGGAAGATCCTGGTCGGCGCCATCGGTGCCGGCGGCCGTCACGCGGTCTGCCGATCCGTCGACCCGCTCGGCAGCGGTTGTCACCGGCAAGGGCGACGTCGCCGAGCCGTGAATGCCCACGACGAGCACGAGGGCGGTGAGGGACAGCCCCACAGCGCGTACACGACTCATCCTGTCCCTCCCCGTCCTCTGCTCGGTGGCCGCCCCGACGGCGGCTGGGGATGAACCTAGGTGTGGCGGGTGTCACGCAACGGGGTCGTCGCCAGATTTTTCAGATTTGCCGCAGTCTTTGGCACGTACGTGACAAGTTCTGGGCGCCCAGGCCGGGTTCACCGTGCCTATCCACAGGGAATCGGCATGGGCGTGGTGCGGCTCGAGACCATCGAGCAGCGCACCTACGACCTGATGCGCGCGACGGGCTCCGCCAGCGCCTAGATGAGTTATTCCAAGGGTTCACACGCGAACGACGGCCAACCCGGTCAGTTCGGCCATCACGTCGAAGTCGGCGTCCTGCGTCACGACCGGCACGTCCAGGGAAAGTGCCGTGGCGGCGATCCACATGTCGTTGACGTTGGCCCGGCGCTTCGCGAGGGCGAGTTGCACGCGGATCTTCGCCCACGCCTCGGCGACCGAGGTATCGATCGGCAGCGGATGGAGGTCCGCCACCGCGGTGAGTGTGACGAGCCGACGGGCGCGGGTCTCCACGTCCTTGGCAGCCAACACCCCGGCGCTGAGCTCGGCGTGGGTGATCACCGAGACGGCGACCTCGTCGGGGAGTCCGTCCAGATCCAGGTCTCGCGACTCCCGGGCAATGAAGACAGAGGTGTCGAGAAGGCCCCGAGCCGCAGCGTTCACTCGAGCGGCCCGAGGTCGTCGGTCTCCGCATCGAGCGCTGCCAACTCGGCCGCAAGCCCGGGGTCGGCCTGGACGCGGGCCAACTTGGCCACGAGCACATCCTTCGGCGTCCACGGGGACTGGTCGCGTGTCAACGGCCCGAGACTGGCGACCGCTTCACCACGAACCGTGATCTCGACCCGTTCGCCCGCTGTCACCCGACGCAAGACGCCGGCGGTGTCATTGCGCAACTCTCGAGACGCCACCCGAACCATGACTACGAATGTAGCACTTTCGTAGCATCCACGCTCGGCAGCAGGCCTCACCGACACCTGCTCCGACAAATGACGCGCGGGGTGCCGGTCCGACCGACACCCCGCGCGCCTCGATGAAGGCGAGCCGTCTCACCTCACCTTGAGCACGACCTTCTTCGACGAGATCGGCTTGTAATAGGCGTTGCCGTTGTAGCGAGCCACCACGGCCCACTTGCCCTTGGCCAGCTTGGGCAGCTTGACCTTGGCGACACCCTTCTTGACCGCAGCCTTGACCTTCTTGGTCTGCTTGCCCTTCTTCAGCGTCACCACGACCTTGCCGGCAGCCTTCACCAGGCCCTTGGCGGTCGGTACGGCGACCTTGGCCAGCCCCGCCTTCTTCCGCGTGGGCTTCTTGGCCACCTTCACCTTCGGCTTGCCGGTCGCGCCCTTCGCGACCTGCATTGTCGCCGTGCCGGTGGACGCCTCAACGGCGTCACTTCCCGCGTACGACGCCCGCACCGTGTGCTTGCCCGGCTTCAGCGTCTTCGGCAGCGTCACGGTGGCCTTGCCGGCCGACAGGTTCGCCGACCCGGCGCTCTTGCCGTCCACGGTGACCCTCACCGACCCGGTCGCGTCGGCGTCGCCGGCGTCCACGGTGACGGTGGCCTTGGCTGCCTTGCCGTAGGTGCCGCTGGTGACGGCGACCGACGTGGTCGACAGCGCCGCCTCCTCGGCGATCGGTCCGACGGCCTCGGAGATCGAGACTACGTCGTCGTGATCTGCCTTCGTCGCGGTCGTCACTAAGACCAGTGACCTGCCCAGGTCCTCGGTGGTCGGCGTATAGGTCTCCGCGTCGCCCAGGACTTCGTCCGTCTCCGCATCGCGCCACTCGACTGTGATCGAGTCGGGAGATCCCGTGAAGGTCGCGGGGGTACCCGTCAGCTCGCTGCCTACCTGGGCGGTGCCCGAGATCATGGACGGGGTCGCGACGGCTACCTCGCCGACAGGGGTGTCGGACACGATGGCCTGCAAGGCGGCGCCACCACCAAGGTGAGAGACGTGGCCCTGGATCGCTTCCGGGACGGGCATGGTCGCGCCGGTGCTGTCGTCCCATGCCTCGACCCAACCCTCGTCGGTCCGGACAGCGGCCGCCTTCGAGCCGAGTGCGCCGCCGCCCACGAACTGAACAGGTCGTCCCGGCGCCTGGGGCACGTACTTCGTGTAGTCAGCGACCGAATCCTCGGTCCCGCCATCACACGCCCATTTGACCAACTGTCCGGACGCACGCAGGCCAAAGCACTCCTCGATCTCCACGATGGGATCCTGCGGGTTCGCGGCAGCCATCTGGAGAAGATCGCCAGCAACGCTGACCCGCACCACGGAGCCGTCCGCTCGGAGTACGAAGCCCACCGCACCGGACGTCGTCACGTCGACCACATCGGTGACGACCTCTCCGGTGCCCCAGTCCTTCACGAGCTCGGGCGCACCCGTGACGTTCGAGTACAGGCTGGCTCGCCCGTCCGCGAGCCGAACAACTGCCAGCGAGCCGCTGAGAGCCACCTCCATGCCTTCGGATGCTTCACCCTCGCCTCCGACGAGGTGGGACGGCGAGAAGGTGCCCGGAAGCATTCCTGCCGGCATCCCCCACACGACCAGCGTGCCATCGTCCCGCACCGCGCCAGCCTTGGTCGTCGTGAACAGGCTCGCCGAACGGACCGCTCTACCCTCGAGAGCGGGCGGAAGGTCGTCCAAGAACACCGTCGATCCGAACTGTTCCAAGGTTCCATCGGTCCGAATTGCCAAGGTCACGGTGCCCAACGAGGTGCTACCGGACTCTGCAGCCAACCAGGGGCCATCGGCAGCCGGATACGAAGCCTCGATCCCGTTCCATTGCTCGATGGCGCCCGAGCCGTCGGCGTCACCGACGTCGAGCGAGGCATGGACCGGAGCGGGCGCGGCGAGCACCGCAACGGCAGCGCCTGCGGCGGCCAGGTAGGTGATGGATCGCCGTGCGCGACGACGGCCGCGCGCGGTTGCGATCTCGTTGTGCATGAGGAATCCCACTTTCGAAAGATGGTGCAAGACCCATGTCCCCACTTCCGGAGACGAGCGTCTGCTCGTCCCCGGAAGCCGAGGCTCAACCGGCCTGCGGGTTGGTCAGTTGCAGGTCGATCGTGTTGCCGTCACCCGGGATGATCGTGTTGATCAGCCAGGTGTTGAGGCCACAGTGCTGGAAGTCGCCGATCGAGTAGGTGCCGGTCAACCGGCCACCCTGTCCCGGAATGAAACGCTCCCCGGACGGCGTATTGGCATTGATCGTCACCGGATCACTGGTGCGGCAGAACGGTCCCGCGAACAAGGGGAATCCGACCACCCGGATGTTGCTCAGCTGCACGTAGTACTGCGTCGTGGAGTGCAACTCGAGCATGCGATCCACGAGGACCAGATTCCCGGTCGTTGCCCCATCCCCAACCGGGAGGAAGTTGACATCCGCGGTGACCGGGATGAAGCCGGCCAACTCGAACTCGGTCCGGGTGCCGGGCAACTGCATTTCGCCGACAAAACTCCCTGCGCCCTCGATCGATGCCTCCATCACTGCCGGACCGAGGGTGATGTCGGAGCCGGTGGAGGCAACGTGGGTCTGTCCGTTGACGTCGTAGTCGATCTCGATCGGTGCCGCACTAGCGGGCGACGACCCTAGGGTCAGTGCTGCAGCGGTGGCAGCGGTCGCTGCGATCAGCTTCCACACTCGCCGTGCGCGACGAGGCGTCTTTGATGCCATCTCAATGTGTCCTTTCGTGAACGGTCGCTAGGCTGAGTGGTGTGGGCCGAGCGCGCGAACTGCGCTCGGCCCACACGCTGTCTCAACCGTGCGAGATGACGCCCGGAGTAGCCCCGACGGTCTCGAGGTAGAACTCGCCCTCCATCGAGGCGAACTCGCCCTGGAAGATCGAGCCGCAGGTCTGGAACACGGGGTTGCCGGCGCCGTCCAGCGGCTGCACTGCGAGCGGATGCTGCTCGCCGATGGGCTCGCTCGGCGTGTCGATGACGATCCGGCCATCGGGAGATCCGGTGCCGGCGCCGGGGTAGAAGGTTCCGGGCACCTCCGTGGCCGTGGCGTCGACGTGACAGTCGACCGGAGGGCTGGTCACCTCGTGCATGTTGGCCGACACGCCCTGGATCGAGATCTTCACGGGGTCCCCCGGATTCGCCGGGGTCTCCTCGACCAGGATCTCCCACTCACCGGTGGGGAACTGGCCGTCGATCTCGACGGTGTAAGCACCTCCGGCGGCCGAGCATCCCGAGAAGTTGAGGCCTTCGATCGCACCGATCTTCTGTCCGGCGGTCACGGCTCCTCCCCGCTCGACGTAGCCGGACACGGCCGCGCTGGAACAGGTCGCATCGGTGAGACTCGCGTCTGTGACGAAGTCGAGCGACGTGCCGGGCTTGACGTCTCCAGTGACGTCCACCGGGCCGGCCGGGGATGCCGATCCGTCGATGGTGACGTAGGTCGTGGCGCCCGCGCTGATGATGAGTGGCCTTCGCATACTGGTTGTCTCCTAGCTTTGGATTCGATTTCCTGAATCTGATCTACGGCGCACGTGGCGCTCGGATGGACTTCCCGCATCACCTCCTTCGGGTCTCGACGTCGGGGCTGGTGGTGCCCACCCCGCCGGTAGGCCCGGAAGGGAGCGGCAAGCTCGGAAGCGGGTTCGTGCACTGGCTGCGATCACGCGCGCAGCCCACACCGCCGCTCTTGAGCCCTTCGCTGCGCAGCGCCACACCGTTCTGCTCGCCTGAGACAGTCGCTGTCAGAAGCGGCGATAGGTCCTCGCCCGAACGAGTCCGACACCCGGCGAAAGGCGCAATGTCAATCGAGGCTGTCAAGAGCCCACCGATGGGCGCCGCGAAGAACGGCGTCGTCATCGTGTTGCCCGTCCGAGGGTGATCCTCGGGTCGGAGCGTCGGATCCAGGCTGTAATAGTCCTTCGAGGTCAGTTCCATCATGGTCTGCGTTGCCGGACGACAACCGTCGAACAGATCAACGGCGATCCCGTCCACCTTCAGGCCCACGATGGACAGGTCGACCGGTGCCGCAACCGACACCGGCGGATAGTGCTCCTCGACTTCCGACGGACCCGCGTGCGGACCCCGGCCCTCACAGAAACTCCCCTGCGTCTGCCGCAGCTCGTAACCTTCGATGTTTCCGTCGGCTCCGCGTGGCTGACCGAGCAGCACCTCTGCTTCCACGGGGATCGAACCAAAAGCAACGGTCCGCACCGTGAACGGTCCGACGTACCCGAACGGCTCCGGTGCTCGCGGATCGGTCGAAACGAAGTAGACCCAAGCCTGGAAATCAATGGTCTTCTTGTAGTCGCCGAGTCGGCGGCAGTCCTCATCCCTGCGGGTGACCATGGGCATGTTCCACGCGAGGTTGAACATCGCCGGCAGACGTACCCACTGCCTGGCTGCGCTCACTTCGCTGATGCCTGTCGCTTTCGGCCCGATCCACATGCCACCCCAGGGACCTTCAGGCACACCGGGGAACTCTTGCTCCAGAGGGTCCGACACGAGGTCTGCACTCGACGTGACGTAGTCCTCCGCAGTACTCGACTGCAGCGTCCCCAGGCAGAGCACGAGCGCTGCCGCCACGCCGCCGCCGAGCAGGCGCGTCAGCGCCGATCGTGGCTCTCCGGATCGTCCTTGGCGTCGCATCGTGCTCCCGTCCGACGTGTCGCTGTCGTCCCTGATCGGGACGGGCGCAATCAAGACACATCCGGACGCTCCGCGGCAGTGGGAACGGCAGGAATCCGCAAACTCGCCCAGATTTTGTCAACCAAGTGACAAGAAAAGTGACCGTCGCCACGTCAGTGGCACCTCAGGAGGGCCGCACCGAGCGGAGCGCGAGCACCAACAATCGGATCTCATCCGGGTCGTCCAACCGGTCACCGAACAGCTCCCGGAGCCGACGGATGTGGTTGCGGACCGTCTGCTCATGCACGTTGAAGTGGGCCGCGAGCTGCTTCGTGGACCCTCGGGTCGCCAGCCAACCCTCGAGGGTGGCTGCCAGCACCGGTCGCTGGGTGGGACGTGCCGCGCGAAGGGGTGCCAGCACCTGGGCCGCCAGCGAGCTCACCAGCGACTCGTCAGCAGCCCACCAGATCTCGAACTTGAACGCGGCACAGTCCACGACCCGCTGACTGCCGTCGATCCTGCCGTCCTGCCGCAGCCTCAGTGCCCGTTGCGCCCATCGGTGCGCGTGGCGCACCTCGGTGATCTCCACCGGCCAGGTGACCGCCACCGGCTTGTGCGGTTGGCTGCCCAGAACGAGACGGATCGCGGCATCGCGTGTCTCCTCGCCGCCGATCAGCACAGTGCAGGTGCCCTCACGTGCGGCCAGCACACCGCACTCAGCCAGGCGCGACCCCAGGGCCTCTGACAACTCGACCTCGGTGACGATCACCACGACCGACCCCGGCACCACCCATTCGGCGGCGGAAGCGAGCACGCCCAGCTCACCTGCGGTCATCGGACGGCTCAACAACGCCCGGACCAGACCGATCGTCGGTCGACGGACCGCCACACGGGCGCTGCGGAACCCGATCTCGAGCTGCCCGGCGAGGTGCCTCAGGTAGTTGGCGACCTGCTCGCCGACGGCCAGCACCGCGTCGCCGGTGAGACCGAGATGGCGCGACAGGGTGCCGATCTCCCGCCACAGATCGCTGCCGGCCACCTGGAACGCGACCAGCACCGGACCGAGGTCGTGGCCTTCGATCGCCAGGCCGGAGCCCATCTCGCGAAACCGTCGATCCACCTCGGCGTGATGGTGGGCCCTTCCTCTGGCGAGCTCAGCGAAGTCGAGGATCGCCGCTGTCACCGCATCCTGGATCAGACCGTGGCGCCGACCCTCGCCGGGTCCGGCGTACGCCTGGACCTCGTGCTGGATCCGTTCGGTGACCCGTTCCGCCATCATCGGTGCCAACGGACGCACCTGCTCCCAGACGTGCGCCGGCACCCCAACCAGCGCCGGTCCCACACCCAGACCGCAGGCGTTGCGCCTCACTCCACCGCCCGCCCCGGACGCACCTCTCCCGCTCGCACGCGTCATCGCGCCTCCCATCCCATGGCCCCGCCGCTCGGGATCGGCACAGCCGTCGCCGATGATCAAGCCACAGAAATGGGCGTTGGTGGCGTGTGCGCCTGCATCTGACGCAAAGTGAGGGCAGAAGTTGTCACCTAGGTGACAAACGAAGCCGATCAGGTGTCGCCACCGTGGGCCGCCGACCCATACTGGTATGGGAATCCCATCGCGCGGCTGGCGAAGGGTGTGGAGAACGACGCGACGACCGGTCGTCGTGTCGCTGCACGTTCTACCTTCGCCGCAGAGTCGCACCGCCCGCTCGGCATCGGAGGCCGCCCATGGACAGCACGCAACCCAGTTGGCTGGTCGAGCCATGCCCGACCTGGTGCGTTCGCGACCACACCGAAGTGGACCATCCCGAGGATCGCGTGCACGCCAGCGAGGCGACGCTGGTGCCGGTCATCGGCACTCGCGACGACCAGGCGCTGGCGACGGAGTCCGTTGCCAGCTTCGACCTGGTGGTGCAGTTGCGCCGTGGCGTCGGCGAGCTCTTCGACTGGGTCGCGGTGGAGCCGACCGAATCGCATCATCCCCGACTCATGCTGTCACGCGAGTCGGCCGCCGTGGTCGCGGCAGCGATGAGCGAACTCGCCAACAGCAGCCCTCGATAGCGCGGTTTTTGTCATGCGGATCACAAGATGCGCCCCTTTCCCACCCTTCGTCGTGAAGGAGCGACGACTCCGGCGCCGATTCGTGGCACTGTGACCCGCGACACGCCGTCACGGGTAGAGCTGCCAGTGCGGCGATGAGGGAGGAGCCGGTGACTCACGTCGCGATGCCCGTGGAACTACCTGACGCGGCCCGCCTCGTCCTGCCCGAGGTGCGCAACCGGCTCCCCCGTATCTCACAGCGGGTGACCGACGAGATCCGCGCGACGGTGCCGCAGATGACTCCCGGGGAGGGGCGTCAGCAGCTGATCTACGCCGCGGTCAACACTGCCGCGTCGTACTTCCTCGACCATGCACTCGGGACGCAGACCTCCTCGGCGGCCATCGACGACCTCTACCGGAGGATCGGATTCCGCGAGGCAGAGGCCGGCAACAACCTGACCGCTATCGACAGCGCGATGACCGTCGCGGTACGGGCATGCTGGGACGAGATCCGAGTGGTCGCTGCCGACCGCGGGGTCTCGCCAGGGGCCCTGGACGACCTCCGCGAGGCTCTGGACTCCTTCAACGCCCACCTCGCCGCTCAGGTGCGGCACGGCCACGAGGCTGCGAGCCGTGCACGCGAGGAGGACACCGGGCTGGCCCGTCAGCGGCTGCTCGACGGCCTGATCGCCGGGGCCGAGGTCGCCGACCTCGAGCCGTCCGCAGTGGTCGCGGGGTGGCCGGTCCCCACCCACCTCGTGGTGAGCGCGATCGAGCTGCCACCGGGCACGGAGCTCGACACGGACGACTTGCCCACCGCCGTGCTGTGCGGCACTATCCGCGACCGGGTCGCCATGGTCACCGAAGGGGCCCATGCCGACGGCGCAGTCGAGGCGGTGCGCGCCCAGGTGCCCGACGCTCGCCTCGCTGTCTGCTGGCCGGTCGAACGGCGGGACGCGCCGTCGGCGTACCGCTGGGCGCAACGGGCGCTGTCATTGGTGCGCAAGGGTGTGATCCCGGCCCGTCCGGTGGTCGACTGTGCGGCCTACCGGACCGAGATCTGGCTGCACGCCGAGCCGGTGATGCGCCGCCAGTTGGCCCAAGAGCTGCTCCAGCCCCTCTTCGAGGAGACGCAGAACTCGCGCGAGATCCTCTCCGAGACGCTGCTGGTCTGGCTCGAGACTCGCGAGAGCGCGCCCCAGATCGCGGTACGCCTCGGCGTCCATCCGCAGACCGTCCGCTATCGCTGGCGCCGGATCAACGAGCTCTTCGGCGACTCGCTCCACGACCCGGAGTTCGTCGTCCAGATGACGCTCCTTCTCAGAGCCAGCGTCCCGCTCTGGCTCGCCGGCGACCAGAGCGACTTCGAGCGCTACCGGGAGGGTGGATGAGCGAACCGGCCCGAATGCTCCCTCGAGCCAGCACCTCTCCCCTCACCCTCATCGCGGCCCCCCTCGCGGTCGTCGTTGCGTCGGCCGTCGGCGCCCTCCGGTGGGGCACCACCGACACCATCAACCTGAGCGGTGCGGCGCTGGCCGCCTGCCTGCCAGTGCTCCTGGTGGCGCTCTGCCCCCTCGGCTGGTGGGGTGCGCGCCGCAGCGGTGGTGCAGAGATCCGGTTCTCCGATCGCGCGGTCCTCGATCGCGCGGCGCGGGTCGACCTGGTGATGCTCGACAGATGGGGCACGGTGACGACCGGCGAGCTCAAGGCCTCCGCAGTCGACCCGGTCGACGCCGGCCACGAACAGAATCTGCGCTGGTTCGCCGGTGCCCTGGGGCACGCGGCGGGCGATCCGATCGGTCGCGCGTTGGCTCGGCTGTCGACCCGCGGTCGGGTCAGCGGGGTCGAACACGTCGAGGGTCTCGGCACGACCGGATCCGTCGATCGGCACCCGGTCCAGTACGGGCTCCCACACTGGGTCGGCGTCGCGGAGCGACCGGGGATCGGCACGCAGGTCGCGGTCAAGGTGGACGGCCGCCCGCTGGGCTACGTCACCGTCGCCGACGAGGTCCGCCCCCGCGCCGAGGCGTCGGTCGCGGCCTTGCGCGACGGCGGACTCGAGCCGGTCCTGGTCTCCGACGACAATGCCGCCAACACCGAGCACCTGGCGCAGACCTGCGGCATCGACTCCTGGCACTCCGACAGCGCACCCGAGAAGCACGGCCGGCTGGTCGAGGAGACCCGCGAGCGCGGCCGCGTCGTCGCCTACACCGGTAGCCACCACGAGCCGCTGGGCGCGGCCGATGTCGCGATCCGGGTCGCGGGCGATACCTCCTCACCGGGCGCGAGCGGGATCGAGATGATCGACCTCGACGTCGAGCGCGTCGTCCGCGCACTCGCGATCGCATGCGCCAGCGCCGCCGCCTCCCGACGCAGCCGCATCGTCGGCATCGCCTGCACCACGGCGCTGCTGGGGCTGACAGTCAGCGGGGTGGTCGGCCTGGTGCCAACGCTCATCGCGTCGGCACTGGCGGCCGGGGCGACCGCTGTCAGTGGCTTGGCGATGCGGGTGTGAGCGCGCCCCTCCACAGGGGCGACGGCAAGGCGTGGCGGTGAGCCCGGGCGAGTGACACGATCGACGGGTCGGAGGCACACTGTGGAGGTGGACTTGGTGAACGACCCACAGATCTGGACGCTGCTCGCGGTGTTCAGCGCGATCATGTTCGCCAGCATGCGCTACCTGACGCACTCAGTGACGTCCTCGCTCGGTGCCAAGATCGACGCGCTCGATTCCAAGGTCGACGGGGTCGAGAGCCGCCTCGACGTCAAGATCGACGCCGTCGGACAGAGGCTCGACGCGAAGATCGACGGGGTCGAGAGCAGGCTCGACGCGAAGATCGACGGGGTCGAGAGCAGGCTCGACGCGAAGATCGACGCCGTCGGGCAGAGGCTCGACGCCAAGATCGACGGGGTCGAAGAGCGCCTCGACACCAAGATCGACGCCCTCGCGAACGGACTCGACACCACGGTCGACCACCTGGACCAGAAGCACGACTCCAAACACGACCACCTCGTCGAAGTGATCGGTGTGCGCTTCGACTCGATCGACCACAGGTTGGGCGTCGTCGAGGACGATCTGAAGATCATCAAGGCACATCTGCTGCGTCATCCGGCAGCCTGAGCGGAACCTCACAGCCTCGATCCGTGGATGTGCGCCGTCGCGAGCGGCACCGCAGGGGTGTGATCGCAAGGCGCAGACGCGACAGCAGTCTGGTTGCACTGTTGAGCGGCTGCAACGCCGCGAGCGCGCCGCTGTGGGGCCGCGCAGTAGGCGGCCATCCACGGATCGAGGCTGAGGGTTTCGGAGCTCGCTCCGCTCGCACCTCAACCACCGGTGGGTCGCTCAGCCGGGCAGCACCCGCGCCAGGAACTCTCGCGTCCGAGGCTCGGTCGGGTCAACGAGCACCCGCTCCGGTGGACCCTGCTCCACGATCCGGCCGTGCTCGAGGAAGACCACGTCGGAGGCCACCTCCCGGGCGAAGCCGATCTCGTGGGTGGCGATGATCATCGTGGTGCCGGAGTCGGCGAGGCCGCGGACCGCGTCGAGGACCTCACCGGTCAGCTCCGGGTCGAGCGCGGCGGTGATCTCGTCCAGGAGCAGCAGCCGGGGACGGGTGCACAACGCTCGGACCAGGGCGACCCGCTGCTGCTGACCGCCCGAGAGCCGGTCCGGGTGCTTGCGCAGGTGCTCGGCGAGCCCGAACCGCTCCAGCAGCTCGGTGGCACGCTGCTTGGCCTCGCGCCGGCCGACCCCGTGCACCTTCCGCGGAGCGAGGGTGCAGTTGTCGAGCACGCTCAGGTGCGGGAAGAGGTTGTAGGCCTGGAAGACCATCCCGATCTCGCTACGCACCGCGCGCAGGTCGACCACGGGATCGGAGACCTCCAGGCCCTGGAAGAAGATCGAGCCGTCGTCGAGCTGCTCGAGCAGGTCGATGCAGCGCAGCAGGGTCGACTTGCCCGAGCCCGAGGACCCGATCAGGCAGACCACATCACCTTCGGTGACGGTCAGGTCGATGTCATCGAGGACCACGCGGTCGCCGTACGTCTTGCGTAGGCCGGTGGCCTGCAGCAGCGGGATGTCGATCGCGGACCTCACAGCGCACCCGCCTGCTCGCGTCGGGTCACCCTGCGGGCCAGCCAGTCACAGAGACGGGCGAGCGGGATGGTGATCGCGACGAAGAAGAGCGCGACCACCACATACGGCGTGAAATTGAAGTTGTAGTTGGCGTAGTCCCGCGCGGAGAAGAGCGCGTCGAAGATCGACACCGACGCGACCAGGGCGGTGTCCTTCTGCAACGAGACGAAGTCGTTGAGCAGGGGCGGTACGACGCGGCGCACCGCCTGCGGCACCACGACGTAGCGCATCGTCTGCCCCCGGCTGAGACCGAGCGCATCGGCACTGGCGAGCTGGGAGGGGTGCACCGCCTCGATGCCGGAGCGGAACACCTCGCCGACATAGGCGGAGTAGGAGACCACGAGCGCGACAGTGGCCCAGAAGAACGGGTCGTTGGTGACGCCCTGCAGCTGCAGACCCGGGATGCCGAAGACGAAGAGGAAGACGAGCAGCAGCGTCGGGATGCCGCGGACGACGTCGGTGTAGAGCACCGCCGCGGCACGCAGCGGGACGAACCACGGCGACCGGGACTGCCGGACCAACGCCAGCGCGAGCCCGATCACCAAGATGATCGGCTCGGCGATGAGGAACATCTTGACGTTGATCCAGAACCCATCGACCAACGCCGGGAACGACTCCCGCGCGTGCTCGGGATCGAAGAACGTGACCTGCACCCGCTCCCACCCCGGGGAGAGCACGATCGCGGCGACCAACGCCAGGACCGCGAGGAGCGTCGCGACCGAGGCGATCAGGATCCGGCGCACACGCAGACGACGACGGACCCGGCGGCGCTCCAGCTCGCGCGGGCTCGGCGTCCAGGGCGCTGCGTCAGGCACAGCGGCGGGGTCGGTCACTGCTCGGCGGACGTCGTGGGGCGATCAGTCGAGCGCCGGCACGTCGACCACGTCGGCCAGCCACTCCTGCTCGATCTCGGCGAGGGTGCCGTCCTCCTCGAGAGCGGCCAACGCCTGGTTGACGCAGGGCACCAGCTCACTGCCCTTCTCGAAGAGCAGTCCGAACTCCTCGGCCTCGGCTCCGTCGTACTGGAACTGGCCGACGAGCGTGCTGCCCTCGATCTCCACTGCGCTGATGTAGAACGCGGTGGGCAGGTCGGCCAGGATCGCGTCGACCTGACCGTTCTCCATCGCCTGCTTCGCGACGTTGGTGTCGTCGAAGACAGCCGGCTCCTGGGTGGGCTGGATGCCGTCGCGGATGGCGGTCAGCGAGGTGGTCCCGGTCTGGGCGCCGAGCTTGAGCTCCTTGAGGTCGTCCAGGCTGGTGGCCTCGGCCGCCGGGCTGCCCTCGAGGGCGATCACCGCCTGCGCGGCGGAGTAGTAGCCGTCGGAGAAGTCGACCACCTTGGCGCGCTCCTCGGTGATCGAGATCTGGTTGATGTCGAAGTCGAACTCGGTGTCACCGGGCTTGAAGAGGCTGTTGAAGCCCACGGTGACCCATTCGACCTGGTCGGCACCGAAGCCCAGCTCGTCGGCAATCGCATAGGCCACCGCTGACTCGAAGCCTTCGCCGTTGGTGGGGTCGTTGTCGACGAACCACGGCTCGTAGGCCGGGGTATCGGTGCCGACGGTGAGCACGCCGTCGTTCTTCAACGGCAGGTCCTCGACCGCGCAGGCGCCGGCCTCGGCGGTCTCGCCGGTGGTGTCCTCGGCCTCTTCGACGGGAGCGGTGCACGCGGCGGCAGTGACGAGCAGCCCGGTGGCGGCGAGGGCGGGGACCAGGCGACGAAGACGCATGGAAGGAATCGTAGAGCGCCCCGGCGCCGCGGCCATTTCCGAGGCATCGTCAGCATCCCGTCTGCAACGGGTTGCATAGTCCGTGCAACCCGTTGCACACTCCTGCCATGGCTCTCGACCACGCGCTCCTCGTCGCACTCTGCGAGCAGCCCGCCTCCGGCCTGGACCTGACCAAGCGGTTCGGCCGCTCCATCGGGTTCTTCTGGAGCGCCACGCACCAGCAGATCTACCGGGTGCTGGGACGGATGGAGGGTGAGGGCTGGGTCGAGGTCACCGTGGTGCCGCAGTCCGGCCGCCCCGACAAGAAGGTGTACGACGTCACCCCGCTCGGCCGCGCGGCGCTGGCCGACTGGCTGGCCACACCGACCCCACCCACGCCGCTGCGCTCCGACCTCGCGGTCAAGATGCGCGGCGCCGCCAACGGCGACCGGGCCGCGGTGCTCGACTCGGTCCGGGCCCACCTCGTCGACCACCAGGCCCGGCTGGACCACTACCGCCAACTCGCCAAGCGCGACTACCCCGACCCGTCGGAGCTGAACGGCACCGACCTCGACCAGTACCTCGTGCTGCGCGGCGGCATCCTCCTGGAGGAGAGCCAGGTCGCGTGGCTGACCGAATACCTGGAGGCCCACGCATGACCAGCCCGACCTCGCCGGCCGGCGCATCGCCGTACCCCCATCTGCTCGAGCCGCTCACCCTCGGGCCGCTCACACTGCGCAACCGCACCGTGATGGGCAGCATGCACACCGGTCTGGACGACCACTGGTGGGACCTGCCGAAGCTCGCCGCCTTCTATGCGGCCCGCGCCGAGGGAGGAGCCGGACTGATCGTCACCGGCGGTTTCTCCCCCGACATCCGCGGCTGGCTCAAGCCGTTCGGGTCGCAGATGTCGACGCGGCTGCACGCCGCCCGGCACCGTCAGGTCACCGACGCGGTGCACGCCGAGGGCGGTGCGATCGCGCTGCAGGTGCTGCACGCCGGGCGCTACGGCTACAGCCCCCTCAACGTGGGCGCCTCGGACAAGAAGTCGCCGATCACCCCGTTCAAGCCCAGCCGGATGTCGGCCAAGGAGGTCGACCGGACCGCCTCCGCCTTCGCCCGGTCCGTCGCTCTCGCCCAGCGCGCCGGCTACGACGCGGTGGAGATCATGGGGTCGGAGGGCTACCTGATCAACCAGTTCCTCGCCGCCCGCACCAACGACCGCACCGACGCCTGGGGCGGCACGGCGACCCAGCGGATGCGGTTCCCGATCGAGATCATCCGTCGTAGTCGTGAGCTGGTGGGCGCCGACTTCCCGATCCTCTACCGGATCTCGCTGCTCGACCTGGTCGAGGGCGGCCAGACCTGGGAGGAGACCGCCGAGCTCGCCCACCTGCTCGAGCAGGCCGGGGTGAGCGTCTTCAACACCGGCATCGGCTGGCACGAAGCACGGGTGCCGACGATCATCACCCAGGTGCCGCCTGGCGCCTGGCGGGAGCAGACCGCCCGGCTCAAGGCGACCGTCGGCATCCCGATCAGTGCCTCCAACCGGATCAATTCCCCCGAGCTGGCCGAGGAGATCCTCGCCGCCGGCGAGGCCGACCTCGTCTCGATGGCCCGCCCGTTCCTGGCCGACCCCGACTTCGTGGTCAAGGCGGCCGCCGGGCGCGGCGACGAGATCAACACCTGCATCGCCTGCAACCAGGCCTGCCTGGACCACACCTTCGCCAACCGGAAGGCATCCTGCCTGGTGAACCCGCGCGCCGGTCGGGAGACCGTGCTGGTCCTCTCCCCCACCCGGCGCGCGCGGTCCGTCGCGGTGGTCGGTGCTGGACCGGCTGGCCTCGCTGCCGCCGTCTCCGCCGCCGAACGCGGCCACGCCGTGACCCTCTTCGAGCGGTCCCCACGGATCGGCGGACAGTTCCGGCTCGCGATGGCCGTGCCCGGCAAGGAGGACTTCGCCGAGACCCTGCGCTACTACGGCCGCCGCCTCGAGGTCCTCGGTGTCGACGTCCGCCTCGGCGCGGAGGCGAGCGACGCCGACCTGGCCGGCTTCGACTCGGTGGTGCTGGCCACCGGCGTCCGGCCGCGGATCCCCGCGATCCCGGGCGTCGACCACCCCCGCGTGGTGCGGTACGACGAAGTGCTCTCCGGGGCCGTCGTCCCCGGACGGACGGTGGCGGTGATCGGCGCCGGGGGCATCGGGGTGGACGTGTCGCACTGGCTGACCCACTCCGCGGGGGATCAGGATCTCGACACCTGGAAGTCCTACTGGGGTGTCGGTGACCCCAGCCTGCACCGCGGCGGGCTCACCGAGCCCAAGCAGCGGCCGGTCGCCCGCGACGTGACCCTGATCCAGCGCAAGACCACGCCGATCGGCATCGGCCTGGGCAAGACCTCCGGGTGGGCACACCGGGCCGTGCTCAAACAGTCCGGGGTGCGCCAGATCAGCGGGGCGACCTACGACGCGATCTCGAGTGTCGTCGACGGCGACGGTGCCGACACCGGGCTGGTGCGCCTCGCGCTCACCGTGGACGGCGAGCGCCGCAACGTGGACGTCCACCACATCGTGCTCTGCGTCGGCCAGGAGTCGGTCCGCGACCTGGTGGCCGACGGTCGGACGGTGATCGGCGGCGCCGACGTCGCCGCCGAGCTCGACGCCAAGCGGGCGATCGCCCAGGGCACGGAACTCGCCGCCGCGCTCTGACGAGGGTTATCTCAGACGTGGGCGGGCATCGGAGACCCACGACGAACGAGGGGACGCCCGATGAGCGACTACTGGACCGACTGGAGCCAGAGCCGGCGGATCGAGGAGGCCGAGGCGGCGCTGCACGGCGAGCGTCAGGCACGCAGCCGGCTGGCCGAGCAGATGCGCCGCCAGCAGGGTGATCTCCAAGCACAGATCGACCGGCTGACCCAGGCGTTCGTCGCACTGCTGGAGCACGAGGACATCCGCGCCGAGCTCTCCCAGCACACCGAAGCGGCCGCCACGCGACGATACGCCGGCGATGTCGTCGCCTCCGTGATCGTCACCGGCGCCGGCCCGACACACCAGGTCTCCGTGCCGCGCGACATCCCCGGCTACTGGCTCTCCGCCGCCGCGGCCGCGCTTGCCGCCGGCACCGGACCTGGACCGAGCCCGGCGGCCACCGAACTGGTCGAGGAGGCACGGCGGCGCGACCCGCGTCGTACCGCAGCCCTGCTCACGCTGGTCGACCTCCAGGCGCGGCGGGTCGAGTGGAGCCGGGACCATCTCGAGGTGGCGCTCACGTTCGGCGCCGAGGCCAGCGTGCTGCAGCGACAGCTGTGGACCGCGGTCGCCGAAGGGCGCCTCGACACCACTGCCGAGGAGCAGCTCGCCGAGCGGCTGCGGGTCGCCGTGGAGGCACTTGCGCATCCGGACGTCGACGCCGCCGTGCTGGCCGCGCTGCCGGCGTACACCGGATCTCCAGGGCGCGCGACCTCGCAGGCGAAGGAGTACGAGGCCCACCTGCTGCGCCTGCGCACCCTGGCCGGCTGCCTGCGCGGCGAGGGCGCCGGCGGTGGCCGGTCGGCGCCGCTGCAGGGTCGGGACCTCGAGGTGGAGTCGACCGCCGAAGCCGCCGAGGACCCACTCGCTGAGTGCACTCTCGCGCTGATCGGCCAGGGTTCGCCCGCCGAATCCGACATCCTGGCCCGAATGGCTGACGTCCGCCGCACCCTCGGGTACGACGACCCGGGCGCGCGGTCGACCGACGTCGACGCCGCCGCGGGCTCGGTGCTCGACCTGCTGCTCACCGACTTCACCGAGGCGACGCGCGCTCCCGGCACCGGGCTCCACGGCCTCGCGGTGCGCGTGCTCGCCCCGGCACTGCTGCGGGTGACCGACCAGCTCGAGGCCGAGGCGACCCGACCCGCGCCCCGCTCGGTCGACCTGCGCTTCCGCGACGACGTGGTCACCGTCACCACCGACGGCGCGGCTCAGCCGTGGCAGGAGCGGGCGGCCCGGACGATCCCCGACCGGAGGCTCGGTTGGGCGACGCCGGCCGCCATCGCCTGTGGGGTCGTCGCACTGGTCTGCGGTGCTCTCGGTTTCGTCAACGGCGCCTGGTTCATGCTCGCGCTGCTGGCTCTCGGGGCCGGCGGCGGAGCGCTCTACGCCCGCTATGACGCACAGCAGGAGGTTGCCGAGTCTCGGCGCCTGGCGGTGACCCGCTGGCAGCGCGAGATCGACGAGCAGGCCAAGCGGCTGGCCAGCACGCAGGAGACGCAGGCGTCCACGTCGACCTCGGCGACCAGCACGGCTGCCGCGATCCGCGGCGTGCTCGCCCCGCAGGGTGCCGAACGCGCTACGTCGTAGTTCGGTGGCACCAGGCGCCAGCGAACGACGACACAAGGGACGTGTCAGCCGACTTCACACCTGGCGGCCTCTACGCTCGCATCGTGCTGCGCGACCTGACCGAGACCGAAGCCCGCCGAGCACTGCCCTGCAAGTGGGGGCAGGTGGCCGACGACGTACTGCCGGCCTGGGTGGCCGAGATGGACTATGCGTTGGCGCCGGCGGTGGCCGACGCGCTGGCCGAGGCGGTGGCCGCCGGGATGACCGGCTACCCGGACTTCGCGCTCGGCGGCCCGCTCGGCGAGGCGTACGCCGGCTTCGCCCGGCGCCACTTCGAGCACGACGTCGATCCAGCAGGGGTGATCCCGGTCGTCGACGTCACCGCCGGCGTCCGGCTCGCCCTCGACGTGCTCTCCGAGGAGGCGCCGGTGGTGATGACGTTGCCGGGCTATCCGCCGCTGATCAGCATCGCCGAGGTGACCGGCCGCAAGCGGCTCGACCTCGAGGTCGACCCCGACGCCGGGCGCGCCGAGCTCGACCTGGACCGGCTCGACCGGATGCTCGACCCCGCCGGCGGTGGCGCGCGGACCGTGCTGCTCACCAACCCGCACAACCCGTGGGGGCGATCCTTCACCCGCGCCGAGCTCGAGGGGCTGCGCGACGTGGTGGTCCGCCGCGGCGCGCGGGTGATCTCCGACGAGATCCACGCGCCGCTAGTGCTGCCGGGGTCGCCGCGGCACACGCCGTACCTCTCCTTGGAGGGGACCGCGGAGCATGCGGTGGCCGTGGTGGCGGCGTCGAAGGCGTTCAACACAGCGGGCCTGCGCTGTGCGCAGCTGGTGGCCGCAGACCGGATCACCCGGGACCGGATCCGGGCGGTACCGGCGGCGCGCAACGACTCCTGGTCTCCGCTGGGTGTCGTCGCGGCGACGGCTGCCTACACCGACGGCGACCCGTGGCTCGCGGCGCTGGTCCAGCGGCTCGGGGAGCAGCGAGATCTGCTCACCCAACTGCTCGACGCCCACCTGCCGGCCACGCGGATGCGGCCACTGGAGGCGACGTACCTCGCCTGGCTGGACCTGCGCGCGTACGGCGTCCACGACCCGGCGGCGCAGATCCTGGAGCGCGGCCGGGCGCGGCTGGCGCCCGGCCACGACTACCACCCAGGGCTGGAGGGGCACGTGCGCCTCAATATCGCCACCTCCCCGGAGCGGCTGGCCGAGATCGTGCGGCGGATGGTGGTGGGGCTCGGCGTCTGAGAACGTGCGCCAGTAGGTGGCGCACGTTCTGAGTCGACCCTCGTCAGGCGTGATGCGCGGCGTGCTCGGCGATCAGCCGCTGGTACCAGCCGAAGGAGCGTTTCGGGGTGCGCTCGAGCGTGTCGTAGTCGACGTGCACCAGGCCGAAACGCTGGCGGTAGCCGTCGGCCCACTCGAAGTTGTCCATCAGCGACCACGCGTAGTAGCCGCGGATGTCCACGCCCCGCTCGATCGCCTCGGCGACCGCGGTGAGATGGGCCTGGAGGTAGTCGATCCGGGCCTGGTCGTCGACGATGCCGTGCTCGTCGGGGCCGATGTTGTGGGCGCAACCGGACTCGGTGATCCAGAACGGCGGGAGGGCCGCGCGATAACGGGCGCGGAACATGATCAGCCACTCCCGCAGTGCGTCCGGCACCACCGGCCAGCCGAAGTCGGTGGTCGGATAACCCAACACGTCGAAGAACTGGAACGGTACGCCGTCGCCGTCCGACTCCGGTGCCGCTCCGATCCGGAACGGGTTGTAGTAGTTGACGCCGTAGAAGTCGAGCGGCTGCCGGATGGTCGCCAGGTCACCGTCCTCGACGACCTCCTCCAGCAGCGGCTCCAGGTCGGCCGGGTAGTGGCCGAGCAGCATCGGCTCGGCGTAGAGGCCGTTCCACAACGCGTCGAAGAGCTTGGAGGCACCGACGTCGGCCGGGTCGTCGGAAGCCGGCCAGATCGGGGCGTGGTTGTTGGCGCAGCCGACACTGGTGGCGCCCGCCTGCCGCAGCGCGATCGCTGCCCGTCCGTGGGCGAGCAGCTGGTGGTGGGCGACGACGACGCTGTCGAAGAGCAGCGAGCGGCCGGGGGCGAAGAGACCGATCCCGTAGCCCAGCAGGGTGGTCACGTTGGGCTCGTTGATCGGGATCCAGTGCTCCACCCGGTCGGCGAGCCGGTCGCCGACGATGGCGGCGTACTCGGCGAAGCGCTCGACCGTGTCGCGGTGGATCCAGCCGCCCGCGTCCTCCAAGGCCTGCGGCAGGTCCCAGTGGTAGAGGGTCGCCATCGGCCGCTGCCCGGCCTCGAGCAGCCGGTCGACCAGCCGGTCGTAGAAGTCCAGCCCGGCAGCGTTGACCGGACCGCTCCCCGTCGGCTGGATCCGCGGCCAGGAGATCGAGAAGCGGTAGCCGCCGGTCCCCAGGCGCCGCATCAGCTCCACGTCCTCGGTGACCCGGTGGTAGTGGTCGCAGGCGACGGCGCCGCTGGAGCCGTCCGCGATGGTGCCCTTCCGGGCGGTGAAGGTGTCCCAGATGCTGGGTCCGCGGCCGTCCTCGTCGACAGCCCCCTCGATCTGGTACGCCGCAGTGCTGGTGCCGAAGCGAAACCCGGCCGGCAGCCGCTCGGCCAGTGGGGATGGGGTCACTCGCACACCCTCCCACGCTGGCGGTCACCGCGGGCAGGGTTGTGCGGGAAGCCCCCGCGCCTGCGGCAGAATCGGGCAGGTGAGTGTGGAGATCAGGCGGGGCGAGCAGCGGTTCACCGAGCGCGAGCCGGGGCGACTGACCCGGCACGCCTTCTCGTTCGGGACGCACTACGACCCGGATCGGCTCTCCTTCGGACCGCTGGTCTGCCACGACGACCATCTCCTCGGCGCCGCTCAGGGGTTCGCGGAGCACCCGCACTCGGGCCTGGACATCGTGACCTGGGTGGTCTCCGGCGAGGTGCGCCACGTCGACGGGCTGGGCAACGAGGTGCTGCTCGGCGCCGGGGAGTGCGGAGTGCTGCGCGCCGGGAGCGGGGTGCGGCACAGCGAGTTCGCCGGAGCCGGCGCGGCGCGGTTCGTGCAGGCCTGGTTGACCGCGCCGCCTGACGGTGTCCCCGGCTATGCCCACCAGGCACCGACACCGGCCGCCGGTGCGGGGCTGGTCCGGCTGGCGGGGGCGGCGGATCGCGACGGCGAACGCGAGTCGGGGGACGGTCTGGCGTTGAGCGTGGCCGGCGCCGCCTACGACGTGGTCCGCCTGGACGCCGGCGAGACCCTGACCCTGCCGGCGGCCCCGCGACTGCACGCGTTCGTGGTCACCGGGGCACTGCTCCGGTCTTCGCTGGCCGAGCCGCTGCAGGCGGGGGACGCGTTCGCGTTGGTCGAGGAGCCGGAGCACGAGGTGACCGCGGCGGTGCCGAGCGAGCTGCTCGTCTGGTCGTTTCGCTGATCAGCTTGGATTCAGCCGAGGACGCGCAGCGCCCCCGGCCTGATCGCCACCTCCAGCGGCGCGTCGGGGGTCGGTGCCAGGGCGGAGAGCGGCTCCCCGTCGGCGCCGACCGGCGTCGGCGCACCACCCACGAAAGCTCCGGAGAGCCGCACCCGCCGGCCACGGAGCACGTGGACCTCGTCCAGGTCGATGTGGCTGCCGTCGTACACCTTGGGGAGGGAGCGGACCAGGTCGGCCCGTCCGGCCGCCTCGATGACGACGACGTCGAGCTGCCCGTCGTCGAGGGTGGCGGGCGGAGCGATCCGCATCCCCTTGCCGTAGTAGGCGGAGTTGGCGACGACGACCGTGGCCGCGCGGTGCTCGCTGACCCGGCCATCGAGCTCGATGCGGATCTGCACCGGGCGGTAGGTGGCGAGGGCGGCGACGGCGGCGACCGGGTACTGCAGTCGATCGGGCAACCAACGGGACCGGTCCACGATCGCGGCAGCGCGGGCGTCGACGCCGGTGTAGACCGACCCGGCCACCGCTCGGGTGCCGTCGGCGTCGGTGACGTCGAGGAGATCGACGGCTGTCGGCGTGCCGTGCAGGAGCAGGTCGACGACCGCCGCCGGGTCGTCCGGTACGCCGAGCGCGCGGGCGAAGTCGTTGCCCCGCCCGGCCGGCACCAGCCCGAGCAGACCTCCGGCGTCGGCGACGTCGCCGGCGACCGAGGAGAGCATCCCGTCGCCGCCGACGGAGACCACCACCGCATCCCGATCGACCGCGGCACGGACCAGGTCGGGGACCTCGGAGGCTGCCGCGGTGTAGCGCACCTCGACGTCGCAGCCGGCCTCGCGCAACGCCCGCGCCACCGGCACCACCACCTTCGGACCGGCGCCGCCGCCCGCGACCGGGTTGACCAGGAAGGCGAACTCTCTTCGGTGTGGCTCGGTCACGGGATCAGGACTCCGGGATTGAGCACGCCGGCCGGATCGAGCGCCCCCTTCACCGCGCGCAGCGCGGCGACCCCGACGTCGCCGATCTCGGCCGCCAGGTAGGGCTTGTGATCGGTGCCCACCGCATGGTGGTGGGTGATCGAGGCGCCGGTCGCCACGATCGCCGTACTGGCCGCCGCCTTGGCCGGCAGCCAGCGTGCCAGCGCTGCTTCGGCGTCGCCGCCCGGGGCGGCGACGGTGAAGTAGAGCGAGCAGCCGGTCGGATAGACGTGCGAGACGTGGCAGAGCACGATCGTGCCGTCGCCGAGCTCGGCGGTGAGCGCCTCCTTGACCGCGGTGTAGAGCCGATCCCGGTTGGACCAGAAGGTGGCCGTCTCCAGGGTCTCCACGAGCACGCCGGCATCGAGCAGTCCGTCGCGCAGGTACGGCGCCGCGAACCGCCCGTGCGCCCAGGACTCGCCAGGCTCCGCACCGAGCGGGGTGCCACCCGCGGCCCTCAGCACCGCGCTGACTGCCTGCTGCTTCGCGGTCACCGCGGCGGCGGTGCCCTCGTAGCCGACGATCATCAGGCAGCCGGCCCCGTCACCGGTGTCGCCGACGGCCTCGGGGTCGGCCAGGTTGAGCGCGGTCTCCGCTTCGTCGGAGAGGCGCAGCACGGTGGGCAGCAGGTCGGACTGCGCGAGCGTGCGCATGGCCTCGGCGCCGGTGTCGAAGTCCGGCCAGTGCCACCCCTCGTAGGACGTCGTCTCGGGGAGGGGACGGACCCGCACGGTCACCTCGGTGATCACGCCGAGGGTGCCTTCGGAGCCGAGGAAGAGCTGGCGCAGGTCCGGGCCGGCGGCGTTCGCCGGGGCACTCCCGAGCCGCACGTCGCCGGTCGGGGTGGCCACCCGCAAGCCCACCACCATCGCGTCGAAGCGGCCGTAGCCGGCGCTGGACTGGCCCGAGGAGCGGGTGGCGGCGAACCCCCCGATCGAGGCGTACTGGAAGGACTGTGGATAGTGGCCGAGCATCAGCCCGCGCTCGGCGAGCAGCGCCTCGGCCTCGGGGCCCCGCAGGCCGGGCTCGAGGGTGGCGGTGGCGGAGACCGGGTCGACGGCGAGCAGGCGACGCAGGCGTCCGAGGTCGAGGGAGACGACGCCGGCCAGTGCCCTCGGACCGGAGTCACGATCGGCGACCAGCCCGCCGGTGACACTGGTGCCGCCGCCGAAGGGGACCACGGCGATCCGGTGGGTGGAGCAATAGTCGAGCACGGCGACGACCTGGTCGTGGTCGGCGGGACGGAGCACCGCGTCCGGCGCGTCCTCGAGGTCGCCGCTGCGTTGGCGGAGCAGGTCCGGGGTGGACTTGCCCCGGGTGCGCAGCCGACGGGTGTCGTCCTCCGTGCCGACGTGATCGGCGCCCAGCAGAGCACGGAGGGCGACGAGGTGGCGCTCATCGAGCGCGACGACAGGGAGGTCGACCGAGGTTCGCGCGGGGGTGTCGTGGTGGCCGAAGACCAGGTCGACCAGGCCCCGGGTCGCCTCGGGCAGCGGGGCCGCCGCGGCTGGGTCGCCCCAGCGGGTGGCGGGCATCTCCGGTTGCAGGTCACGGGCCGCGACGGGAGACGGATCGGCCTGGATCTCACTGCTCATGAGTTACACTGTGACATATGACGTCACTTCGTCACAAGCAAG
The DNA here is from genome assembly GCA_008123405.1 of Nocardioides sp. BGMRC 2183. Classification (GTDB taxonomy): domain Bacteria; phylum Actinomycetota; class Actinomycetes; order Propionibacteriales; family Nocardioidaceae; genus Nocardioides. The sequence goes on along the minus strand of VSSA01000002.1, from coordinate 200,980 downwards.
CCGAACCTCGCGACGCCTATCTCGATGCCGCGCGGGCGTGCATCCTGGACGTCGGCTGGCGACGGACGACGCTCACCGAAGTGGCGCGCCGCTCCGGGGTCTCCCGCATGACCATCTACCGGGCCTGGCCGGACATGCCGACCCTGCTCAGCGACCTGATGACCCGGGAGTGGACCGAGCTGGTCGCGGCGAGCGCCGGCCCGTGGAACCCGTCCGGAGGCGACGATGCGGCGCCGACCCCGACGATGGTCGCGGACGCCTGCGCCGCCACGGTCAGCGCGTTGCGCGACAACGAGCTCTTCACCCGGATCGTCGAACTCGACCCGGAGCTGATCCTCCCCTACCTGCTCAACCGCCGCGGCCGCTCGCAGGAAGCGATCCTGGCCGCACTGGTCGGCGTGATCGACGCCGGCCAGCAGGGCGGCACGCTGCGCGCAGGCGACCCGCATCTGATCGCCCGCGGCGTGGTGCTCGCCGCCCACGGCTTCGTCCTCTCCGCGCAGACGATGACCGACGACGACGTCGACCTGGCAGCCCTGCTGGAGGAGCTGCGGGTGGTCGTCGAGCGGAGCCTGGCGCCATGACGCCACCCCGGATCGTCCCCGGACTGGCCGACCTTCCCGCTCGCGTCGACGTACTGGTGGTGGGGTTGGGGGTCACCGGTGCCGGCGTGGCCCTCGACGCCGCCTCCCGAGGCCTCTCCGTGCTGGCCGTCGACGCCCACGATCTCGCCTTCGGTACGTCGCGCTGGTCCTCCAAGCTCGTGCACGGCGGACTCCGCTACCTGGCCAACGGCCAACTCGGCGTCGCGTACGAGAGCGCCGTGGAGCGCGGCATCCTGATGGACGTCACCGCACCGCACCTGACCCGCGCACTGCCGAGCGTCATCCCGTTGGCCGCGTCGGTCACCCGGGGCCAAGGGCTGGCCGCGCGCGCCGGACTCTGGGCCGGCGACCTGCTCCGCCGCTCCGCTCGGACCAGCGCCGCGACCCTCCCCGCGCCCCGGAGGCTGACCGCGACCGAGGTCGAACGGCTCGCGCCGGGGTTGCGCACCGACGGGCTGCGCGGTGCGCTGCTCGGCTGGGACGGTCAGCTCGAGGACGATGCCCGCTTGGTCACCACCATCGCCCGCACCGCCACCCGGTACGGCGCCCACGTCCGCACGCGGGCCCGGGTGCTCGGGGTGGGCGCGGGTAGTGGCGGTCGCGGTGCGCTGGTCTCGCTGCGGGACGAACGGGCGAACGCGGACGGCGGGGGTGGTGTCCGGCAGATCCAGGCCGCCGCGGTGGTCAACGCCTCCGGTGTGTGGGCCGGCGACGTCGACCCCGACATCCGACTGCGCCCCTCCCGGGGCACCCACCTGGTGCTCGGCGCCGACACCCTGCCGGGCCTCGACGTGGCCGTGTTCGCGCCGATCCCCGGTGAGACCAACCGGTTCGTGCTGGTGCTGCCGCAGCCCGACGGCCGCTGCTACGTCGGGCTCACCGACGAGCCGGTCAGCGGCCCGATCCCGGACGTGCCACAGCCGACCGAGGTCGAGATCGGGTTCCTCCTCGACGTCGTCTCCGCCACCTTCGCCCGCCCGCTGCGCCGCTGCGACGTGGTCGGCGCGTTCGCCGGGCTGCGGCCGCTCCTCGACGGCGGTGAGGGCTCCACCGCTGACCTCTCCCGCCGGCATGCAGTGGTCCCGGGCCGCCACGGCACGATCACCGTGGTCGGCGGAAAGCTCACCACCTACCGCCGGATGGCCGAGGACGCGGTCGACGCCGCCCTGGCCACGAGCGGACTGAGCGCCGACCCCTGCCGCACCAGATCCCTGCCGCTGGCGGGGGCCGCCGCCCGCCCCGAACTCGCTCGGCTGGTCGGCGCCGCCCGTTCGGAAGGGGAGGCGCGGCTGGTCCGGCGGTTCGGCGCGGAGGCGTCGTACGTGCTCGAGGCGGCACGCGCCGCCACCGGGTGGAGCGAGCCCGATCTGCTCGCCCCCGCCGTCGACGGCCTCCCCATCACCCCCGCCGAGCTGGTCTTCGGCGTCACCCACGAGGGCGCGTACGACGTCGGCGACCTGCTCGACCGACGTACCCGGGTGGGGTTGGTGCCGGCCGAGCGGGAGCGGGCGGTGCCGGCCGCGGAGCGGGTGCTGGGGCTCCTCTGACGCGGTGTCGGGATCCCCGGTTCACCGGGGAAACCATCACTTCCTAGGCGAAGTTTCCCCCGATAAGTGACGGGATCCCCGGTGAACCGGGGAAACCGACACCCCACACCTTCCCCCACCACCGATGACTTTCGCCCTCGCCCCCGGTCCACCCCTTCAGGCAGACTGACCAACAGCCACAGGGAGCCGGCGATGGGAACGATGGTGACCGAGCAGGACGTAGCGACGACGGAGACCTCGAGCGTGTCGGCCGAGCTTGCGGACTTCGACACGCTGACGGGCCGCTACCAGCGCGAGCTGATGGCGCACTGCTACCGGATGAGCGGGTCGGTGCACGAGGCCGAGGACCTGGTGCAGGAGACGCTGCTGCGGGCCTGGAAGTCGTCGGCGAAGTTCCAGGGCCGCTCCTCGGTGCGCACCTGGCTCTACAAGATCGCCACCAACGTCTGCCTGACCAATCTTGAGGGCCGACCGCGCCGCCCCCTCCCCGCCGGACTCGGTACGACGGACTCCGTGGTCAGCGAGGCACTGGAGACCGATCACGAGGTGCCGTGGCTGGAGCCGGTCCCGGACGCCGCGGTCGAGGTCGCGGAGCGGGACACGATCCGACTGGCCTTCGTTGCTGCGTTGCAGCACCTTCCGGCCCGCCAGCGCGCCGTCCTGATCCTCCGTGACGTACTGCGCTGGAGTGCCGCAGAGACCGCGACCGCGTTGGACACCACCACCGCCGCAGTGAACTCCGCGCTGCAACGGGCGCACGCCACGATGGGCGAGCGGCAGTTGACGCCGGAGACCGTGCAGGCCGATCTCGATCCCGCCCAGCAGCAGATGCTCGACGCCTACCTGAAGGCGTTCTGGGCCAAGGACATCGAGACGATCGTCGGGCTGCTCACCTACGACGCCACCTGGGACATGCCGCCGTTCCTCAACTGGTATGCGGGCGCCAGCACCATCGGCGACCTCATCGCGACCAAGTGCCCCGGCGGCGTCAACGACATGCCGATGCTCCCGGTGTGGGCCAACGGGCAGCCGGCCTTCGGGCTCTACATGCGCCAACCGGACGGACACTTCACGCCGTTCCAGTTCCAGGTGCTGCAGATGGTCGGCGACAGCGCGAACCCCAGGGTCCGGCACGTCACGGCCTTCTTCGGGGATCACATCTTCACGCAGTTCGGTCTGCCGGAGTCGCTGCCAGCGGACTTCGAGCCCGACCCGAACCCCTCGGCGTTCTTCGCCGCTCACCCCGCGGCACTCGGCGGCGGCCGGGGATGACCGTGCCACCGCCGGCACTGGGTCCGGCGGTGGACACGGGGAGCGCGGTCGAGCTCCTCGAGCGCGCGCTCGCCTCCACCTGCGGCGCGCTCGCCACCGTCACCCCGCACCATCTCGACCGCCGGACGCCATGCCACCGATGGCGCCTGTGCGACCTACTCGACCACATGGAGGACTGCCTCGACGCCTTCACCGAGGGCGCCGGCGGCAGTGTCAGCGAACGATCCGCCGCGCCAAGCGCCGACCCGGACCTCCTCGCCGTACTGCGGGTCAAGGCGAACCGGTTGCTCGGCGCCTGGACCCTGCTCGCCTCGCCGCTGGGCCCGGGGATGACCGAGCCGGTGCGTTTCGGCGCGCACGCGCTGCCGTTGGCCGATGTCGCCGGGCTGGCGGCGGTGGAGATCGCCGTGCACGGCTGGGATGTGGCGACCACGACCGGCACCGTCGTACCGATGTCGGCGTCGTTGGCGGTCGACCTGGAACCCTGGGCCCGTTGGCTGGTGGTCCACGACCTCCAGACCGCGGCCGCCGGCCAGCCCCGGCGGTTCGCGCCTCCGGTGCCGGCAGCCGCCACCGCCGATCCGGTACGACGCCTGGTCGGCCTCCTCGGTCGCGCCACCTGACCGGGCCCCTCAGCCGACCGGGACCTCCTCCGGCTCGTCGCGCAGCGGGTGGGCGATCTCGTCGGCGGGCATCTTCGCGGCCCAGATCGCCACCACCGCGACCACGACCGGCACCACCGCCGCAACGGTGAACGTGGCGGTCAGCCCGATCAGATCGGCCACCGGACCCGCCAACGCCATCGAGACCGGCATCAGACTGATCGAGACGAAGAAGTCGAGGGAGGCGACGCGGCCGAGCAGATGCGGTGGTACCCGGCGCTGCAGCAACGTCCCCCAGATGACCATCGGTGCCGAGAAGAGCGCGCCGGTGACCAGGGCGGCGGCCGCCATCTGCCACACGGCTGTCGCGTGGCCGATCACCAGGAACGGCAGGCAGCCGACGCCCCACAGCAGGTTCATCCAGGTCAGGTACCGCCGCGGCATCGGCAGGGAGGCCATCACGAACGAGCCGATCGCGCCGCCGATGCCGAACGCAGCCAGCACCATCGCGTGGTCGCCGGCGTCACCGCCCAGGCCGTCCTTGATCAGGAACGGGACCAGCACTTCCAACGGCCCCATCAGCACCAGGATGAAGAGCGAGGCGAAGATCAGCGTGGCCAGCAGCCACGGCGTGCGGACCATGTAGCCGAAGCCCTCGCGCACGTCGTGACCGGCGGTGACCAGGGCGGCCCGGACCCCGCGTGGCTGATCCTGGTCGGGGTCGGCAGCGCGTCGTACCGCCGTCAGCGGCACCAGGGTGAGCACCAGCAGCCCCACACCGGTGACCGCGGCGGCCACCGCCAGCGCAGCCGAGGACGAGGCGATCCCCACCACGGCTCCGGCGACAGCAGGACCGGCGGCCTGGCCCACGGTGGGGCGCACCATGCCCTCGAAGCCGTTGACCGCCATCAGGTCCTCCTCGGGGACCAGCGCCGGCAGCCAGGCGGAGTAGGCGGGGTAGTAGAAGGCCATCGCGGCGCCGATCCCGAAGCCGATCACGGCGAGATGCCACAGCTCTGTCAGGTCCGCCCAGGAGAGCAGGGCCGCCGTCGTCATGCCGACCACCTCGACGCTGGCGACGCCGATCAGAATCAGCTTCTGCGGCACCCGGTCGGCGACCACGCCGCCGAGCAGCGCGGGCAGCATGACGCCGACCGCGCTCGCAGTGGAGACCAGCGACAGCTGGCTGGCGCCGCCGCCGATCCGGATGACCTCCCAGACCAGGGCGACGGCCCAGACGCCGGCGGCGAAGGTGCTCAGCGTCATCGCGACACCGAGGCGCCGGTAGGCGGAGTGGCGGAAGGGGCGCAGCGCGCGCGGCAGTCGCCGCGCCGACGGCATCGGCCGCTCGGGCAGCTCGGGGTGGCTGGGGTCGGTGATCAACTGGTCGGTCATGGCGTTCTCAACCCCCATTCTGACCGGTGGGTCCGACAACGGCATCCGAGTTCGCCCCGGTCCCGCCGTCGCCCACGCGCTGGCCGTGGCGGTGTGGTCTGATCGGCTCCATGGCGACCAGGAGACATCTTCAACTTCACTTGAAGTCAAGGGCGGGTGCACGTCGACCGTCCATCTCCCGAGACGTCGGCGGCGGAGAGGTTTCGAGGGATGCGGCGACGATCAGGCTGACCACGACGTCCCGGTGCCGAGCAAGCGGTCCCGGCACACCGCAGGTGAAAGCAGCAGACCGGTGACCCTCTTCCTCGCCCTCGGCATCGCCGGCCTGGTCCTGGTCGCCGCCTCGCTGATCATCGGCGACCTCCTCGACGGCGTGCTCGACGGCCTCCTCGACGCACTCGACGCCGACTGGATCTCCACTGCCGTGATCGGCGGGTTCGTCTCTGCCTTCGGCTTCGGCGCGGCGGCGGTCGACGCCGCCGGCGCCCCCTGGCCGGTGGCCGTCGGGGTCGGCGCCCTCAGCGGGGTCGTCGTGGGCTGGTTCGCCTGGTGGCTGACCCGCCTGCTCAAGGACGGCCCCAGCGACGGCACCGTCACCATCGCCGACACCGTTGGCCAGCTCGCCGACGTGGTCACTCCGATCCCCGAACAGGGGTACGGCGTGATCCGCGTCCGGATCGGCGGCCACACCCTGACCTACAACGCGTCGGCCTCCGGGATGGCGATCGAGGCGGGTCGCCAGGTCAACGTGACCGGCGTGCTCTCCCCGACCGCGGTCCAGGTGAACGCTGTCTGGTCGCCCGACGCCTGACACCGACGTCTGACCCTCACCCCACCGACCCTCACCCCACCGACTCCCGTCCGAACGACCCGCGTTCGACGTACCGCCCGCCGCCGAAGAAGGAGACCCGATGTCCTCCGAAGTCCTGATCCCGATCCTGGGGATCGTCGTCCTGATCATCCTGCTGGTGCTGTTGGTGACCAGCCGCTACAAGGTGGCCGGGCCCAACCACGCCTTCATCGTCACCGGCCGCAAGGGCAAGGCGGTGGTCAACCCGGAGACCGGTGAGCTGACCACTGACCTGTCGGGCCAGAAGGTCGTCCTCGGCGGCGGCGTCTTCGTGATCCCGTTCGTGCAGAAGCTGGCCACGATGGACCTCTCCAGCCGACGCATCTCGGTGCAGATCCGCGGTGCCGTCTCGGGCCAGGGCATCAAGCTCAACCTCGACGGCGTCGCCATCGTGAAGGTGGGTGGCAACGCCGACCAGATCCGACTCGCCGGCCAGCGGTTCCTCTCCCAGCAGGACGAGATCGAGCCGTTCACCCAGGAGGTGCTCGCCGGTGCGCTGCGCTCCATCGTCGGCGGCCTGACCGTCGAGCAGATCATCCGCGACCGCGCGGCCTTCGCCCAGCGCGTCGCCGACGAGTCCGAGACCTCGCTGACCGGGCAGGGGCTGCTGCTCGACACCTTCCAGATCCAGGACGTGACCGACGACGGCACCTACCTGGCCGACCTGGGTCGTCCCGAGGCCGCCCGGATCCAGCAGACCGCCTCGATCGCCGAGGCCGAGTCCCGTCGGGCCGCGGAGCAGGCCCGGATCGCTGCCGAGGAAGAGATCGCGGTCGCCCAGCGGGCGCTCGCGCTGCGCCAGGCCGAGATCAAGTCCGAGACCGACGCGGCCACCGCGCAGGCCTCGGCCGCCGGTCCGCTGGCCCAGGCCGAGCGGGACCAGGCGATCCTCGAGGAGCAGGAGCGGGTCGCGGTGAAGCGCGCGGCGCTGACCGAGCGGGAGCTGGAGACCCAGGTCCGCAAGCCGGCCGACGCCGAGCGGTACCGGGTGGAGCAGGAGGCCGAGGCGCGTCGTACCTCCGAGATCGCGGCGGCCGACGCCCGCAAGGCCGCCTCGATCGCCGCCGCCCAGGCGAAGGCCGAGGAGGCGCGGCTGACCGGTGAGTCCGAGAAGGCCCGCCGTTCGGCGCTCGCCGAGGCCGAGGCCATCGAGGGCCAGCGTCGCGGTGAGGCGGAGAAGGCGCGGCGTGTGGCGGAGGCCGAGGCGGTCCGCGCCGAGGGCGAGGCGCAGGCCGCCGCCACCCTCGCCGTCGGTCATGCCGAGGCGGAGGCGATGGACAAGCGCGCCGAGGCGTTCGCGAACTACAACGACGCCGCCGTGCTGCAGATGCTGATCGAGGTGCTGCCGCAGATCGCCAAGGAGGTGGCCGCGCCGATCAGCGCCATCGACCAGCTCACCGTGCTCTCCACCGACGGCGCCGGTGCGCTGCCCAAGCAGGTCAACGACAACGTCACCCAGACCCTGCAGATGCTCAAGACCTCCACCGGCTTGGACCTCCAGGAACTGCTGCACAAGTCGGTCGAGAAGACCTCCATCGGAGCCGCCGCCGACCCCGCCTGACGTCGAGTTGGGGTTTCGGGCCCATCGAGTTGGGGTTTCGGGCCCATCGAGTTGCGGGTTCGGGCCCATCGAGTTGGGGGTTCGGGCCCGTGCCGCCCCGCGCCGCCCCGTGCTCTCGCCGAGCGCGGGGCGGTGTCGCATCCGGCTTCATGTGGCGGGGTGCGTGGGGTTGTCGGCCGAAACCCGCACGACACGCCGTGGCACACCGGCGTGTCGTGCGGGTTTCACCGGTCAGCCGGGGAAACCCGCGCCCCAACTCAACCCGCAGGCAGCGCGACGTACGTCGTCTCCAGGTACTCCTCGATGCCCTCGAACCCACCCTCGCGGCCGAAGCCGGAGGACTTCATGCCGCCGAACGGGGCGGCGGGGTTGGAGACCAGGCCGCTGTTGAGCCCGAGCATCCCGAACTCCAGGCGCTCGGCCAGCCGGATCGTGCGGGCGAGGTCGCGGGTGTAGGCGTAGGAGGCGAGCCCGTACTCGGTGGCGTTGGCGGCGGCGATCGCCTCGTCCTCGGTCTCGAAGGTGGTGATCGGAGCGACCGGGCCGAAGATCTCGGTACGCACCGCCTCGGCATCGGCGGGGACGTCGACGAGGACGGTCGGCGGGTAGAAATAGCCGTCGCCACTCATCGGGGTGCCGCCGGTCAGCGCCCGGGCGCCGCGGTCGATCGCGTCCTCGACCAGCGCGCTGACCGTGGTCACCGCCTTCTCGTCGATCAGCGGCCCGACGTCGACGCCATCGTCTTGTCCTCTGCCGACGGTGAGGGCACCCATCCGGACCGCCAGCTTGGCGCCGAACTCCTCGGCCACCGAGGACTCCACCAGGAAGCGGTTGGCCGAGGTACAGGCCTCGCCCATGTTGCGCATCTTGGCGATCATCGCGCCGTCGACAGCGGCGTCGAGGTCGGCGTCGGCGAAGACCAGGAACGGCGCATTGCCGCCGAGCTCCATGCTGACCCGCTGGAGCTGGTCGGCGGACTGCCGGACGATCACCTTCCCGATCCCGGTGGAGCCGGTGAAGCTGACCTTGCGCAGCCGCGGGTCGGCCTGCAGCGTCTCGCTCAGCCCACCGGAGTCGGAGGTGGTGACGACGTTCAGTACGCCGTCGGGCAGACCCGCCTCCATCAGTACGTCGGCCAGCGCCAGCATCGTCAGCGGGGTCTGCCCGGCGGGCTTGACCACCATCGTGCAGCCGGCGGCGATCGCCGGACCGATCTTGCGGGTGCCCATCGCGAGCGGGAAGTTCCACGGGGTGATGAACAGGCACGGCCCGACCGGCTTGCGCACGGTGAGCAGCCGGGTGTTGCCGGCGGGCGCGTTCATCCAGCGCCCGTGGATCCGCACCGCCTCCTCGGCGAACCAGCGCAGGAACTCGGCCCCGTAGGTGACCTCGCCTGCGGCCTCGGCGACCGGCTTTCCCATCTCCAGGCTCATCAGCCGGGCGAAGTCGTCGGAGCGGTCGGTGACCAGCTCGAAGGCACGGCGCAGGATCTCGCCGCGCTCCCGCGGCGCGGTCGCGGCCCACTCCTCCTGCGCGGCGACCGCCGCATCCAGGGCGGAGTGGGCATCGTCGAGCGTCGCATCGGCGACATCGGTGAGCACCGAGCCGTCGGCGGGGTCGATCACGTCGAGGCGGCCGCCGCCCTCGGCCTCACGCCAGTTGCCGCCGACGAGCAGGCGGCGACGCTCGGCAGGCAGCAGGTCGAAATCGCTCATGCCCACCACCTTGGCACTGATCGCCAACCCTGGGCAGGGGTCGGCGTGAGGCGGAGCGAGGGCCAAATGCATGCCCACTGAAAAATCCCTCAGTCTGGGGACTACCCAAACCCGTACTTATCGGTATTGTTCTCCTGTCGTTGATCGGAGGGAGCACCGAAAGACGGCACAGCCCCTCGTTGACCCCATGCGACGAGGGGCTTCTTAATTTCCGGCCCGGCACGGCCGAGTGGGGTCAGGGTCAGGGTGAGCGGTCAGCGCGCCGAACGCAGGAACTCCTCCAGGATCGGCCCGGCCGTCCGGCTGCCGGACTCCCCCTCGTCCACGTAGACCGCCACTGCGAGATCCCCCTGAGCGGCGACCATCCAGGCGTGCAGCGCGATCGCGCCATCCAGCTCGAACTCGGCGGTGCCGGTCTTCGCGATCACCGGCGGACCCGGTACGTCGGCCAATGCCGCGCCGCTCCCCGAGGTCACCGTCTCGCGCAGCATCGCCCGCAGTTGTCCGGCCTCGGCGGCGGTCAGCTTGTCGGGCTCGGCCGCCGCGGCGTCGGGCTGGTGGTCCGGCAGCAGCGTGGGGATCACCGTCGTCCCGTCCTGCACACTCGCGATCACCGACGCCATCACCATCGGCGACGCGAGGATCTTGCCCTGGCCGATCAGGTCGGCAGCCGCCTCGGTGTCGCTGGCCGCCGGCGGGACCTGGCCGAAGTAGGCCGGGAACCCGAGATCGTGGTCGATGCCGAGGCCGAGACTGCCGGCGGCGGCCGCCAGGTCCTTCTTGCCCAGCTGATCGCGCTGGCCGATGAAGGCGGTGTTGCAGGACTGCGCGACCGCGGTGGAGAGCGGGATCTGTCCCAGCGAGGATGCCGGATAGTCGTCGTAGTTCTCGAAGGCCTTGCCGTCGACGGTGACCTGCGCCGGACACTCCACCGTGTCGGACGGCGCCACACCGGCGCGGAGCAGGGCGAGCGTCGAGACGATCTTGAACGTCGAGCCGGGCGCCGCCTGCCCGTAGGTGGCGTAGTTCTGGCCATCCGTGCCCGGCCCGTTGGCGGCCACGAGGATCGCACCGTCGCTGGGACGCACCGCTACCAGGGCGCTGGCCGGGCCGACGTCGGCCAGCAGCTCTTCGGCACGCTGTTGCAGGTTGGGGTCCAGGGTGGTCGACAGATCCTCGCCTGCCACCGGGTCTGCCACGAAGAGCTCGTCCTCGTTGCCGTCGGCTCGGACCGCGGTGACGATCCGGCCCGGGGTGCCGCGGAGCTGCTCGTCGTACCGTGCCTGAAGGCCGGAGACGCCGGCGATGTCGCCGGCGCGATAGGTGTCGGGCGCCTCGGCGACCATCTCGGCGGTGACCGGTCCGACACGGCCCAGGATCGGGGCGGCGAACTCCTTGGTCGGGGCCAGCGCCAGGGTGTCGTCGACGACGAGCACTCCCGCGATCGCATCGGCGTCGGCGCGGACGGCGGCGGGTACCTCGCCCTTGCGATAGGCGATCGCCTCGACGAACGCACTGTCGCCGGACGCCTTCACCGTCTTCACGTACGACGCCGCGTCGATGCCCACCAGCTGCGCGAGCCGGCGCGCCGACCGCTCCGCCGCCGCCGGCTTCACCTGGGTCTTGTCGATGCCATAGCGCTGGACCGGCCGCTCGGTGACCAACACCGCGCCACGCGCGCCGGTGATGTCGCCGCGCTCGGGGTTGGTCGTGGTGACGTCGAGGACGTCCTCGGCACCCAGGCCGGGCTCCACCAGGCCACGGTCCCAGACCGCCGCCCACCCCTCATCGGTCTCCTCCAGGGTGGCCTCGGAGGTGTAGTCCCAGGCCTGGTCCTCGGTGACCGCCCAGGACCAGGCCAGCGTCGCGGACCGGGTGTCACCCTCCCCGGTGACGTCCTCGACGCTGACCGTCACCCCGGTCCCGTCGAGCCCCTCGACCACCGCGGCGTACTCCTCCGCGACAGCAGAGGCATCGGTGGTGAAGTCGATCGCCGCGAGCGCTGCGTCCTGCTCGCCGGGGCTCTCACTGCCATCGCCGTCCTCGGGCGGGGTGGCATCGGTGGTCAGCGCCGCCGCGAGGGCGTCGGCCAGGTCTTCCGGCGAATCGCCGTCGCCACCGTCGCCGTCATCGCCGCTGCAGGCGGTCAGCACGCCCACAGCGAGGGCTGTCACCGCGACCAGCGCGAGTCCGCGAGCGCTCAGGCGCGCAGATCGGGTGCGTCGGGTGGAGGTCGGGCCCGCCGAGGTCAGCCGCATGCCCCGTTTCTACCAACCGGGTCCGCACCAACTCGGCGAGCGGCAGAGTCAGCCCAGCAGACCGGCCACCAGCGGCGTGTACCCGGACGCCTGACCGGCCCGGTTGGGGTGGTAGCTCTCATTGATCGGATTGGAGAGCCCGTTGATCCACTCCGGGTCGTCGCAGACGGCGTGCCCGACGAAGCGGCTGGTCGGATTGGCGAAGCGGAATCCGCGGCTGGCCGCGGCACTGCTCAGCGTGCTGTTGAGCAGGTCGGCGGTGGCGTTGAGCCGGGTCTGCTCGGCGGGGGCGAAGAAGGTGGCGGCGTCGCAGTCCTCTCCCATGAAGACCCTGGGATAGCCGACGACGACCACCACTGCGCTCGGTGCCGAGGCAGAGGACGAGCCCGATCGCCGGGGCGAACGCGGAGCGCAGGAGGGGTGGAGCGGTACGACGCGACGGCGACATGGCGTGCCTTCCCGAGAGTGCCTGATGTGATCTGGATCACTCAAGCATGGGGAGGGCGCCGTGCCCAGGCTCAGATTTCTGCAGCACAGGACGTCTCCACGCCCCCAAGCGCCGACTCAACCGGCCGAACGACCGACTCAACCTCGAGCCGCGTGTCCGTGGCGGTCCATCGGTAGCCCGACCACGGTGCCCGCGACGATGTCGGCCACGTGGGCCTGGAAGTGCGGACACGTGGAGACGTCGTGAGCGCGGCACTCCAGGGCGTGGCGGGTCAGGTGCCGAGAGCGCTCGATCTCCGCCTGGCGCCGGTCCAGTTCGTCGAGGTGGGCGACCAGCAGCGCGTGACGGTTGGCCGTCGTACCGTCGATCAGGCCGGCGATCTGGTCCAGCGACATCCCGGCTGCCTTGCTGGAGAGGATCACCGCGACCCGGTAGGCATCGTCCTCGACGTAGTAGCGCCGGTCCGCGCTGTCGCGCTGGGGACGCAGCAGCCCCTTGGTCTCCCAGTGCCGCAGGACATGGGTGGGCAGGTCGAAGCGGGCCGCCAGGTCTCCGATCGACCAACGGATCTCGCCAGGGCTTGACTTCATGTTGACATCAACTCACAGGCTGGTGACCTGCACAAGTCCCCCTGACCCGTGAGGAGAACCCCATGTCCCAGGTTTCCAACGAGTACGACGTCGCGGTGATCGGCGCGGGCAGCGCCGGCCTCCAGGCGGCGCTGACCCTCGGCCGGATGCGGCGCCGCACGATCGTCTTCGGCACCGACAGCTACCGCAACGACCCCGCCCACGCGATGCAGAACTTCCTCGGTCACGACGGCACCCCGCCCGCCGAGCTGCGCGCCGCCGCCCGCAAGGACGTCGAGGCCTACGCCAGCGTCACCTTCGCCGATGTCGGCGTGACCCGGGTCCGCGGCTCCGTCGACGCCTTCGTGGTCGAGCCGGACGGTGGCGAGCCGGTGACCGTACGCCGGCTCGTGCTCGCCACCGGCGTCGTCGACGACCTTCCCGAGGTCCCCGGCCTGGCCGAGCTGTACGGCGACGTCGTCGCCCACTGCCCCTACTGCCACGGCCACGAGATGGCCGACGGTGCGATCGGCTTCCTCGGCGCCGGACCGCACGTGCCTCTGCTCAGCGAGCTGGTGGGCCGGCTGGCGGAGCGGATCGTGGTGCTGACCGACGGCGTCGCGGTCGAGGAGCTGGACCCGGCACTGCGCGCGGGGCTCGACCGACCCGAGGTCACGACTGTCGAGGCGGGGGTGGCCGGGCTGCGTCGTACCGAGGTCGAGGGGCGGGCGGGGGTCGCGGTCGACCTGGTCGACGGCTCCGAGGTCGCGCTCAGCGGTCTCTTCGTGACGCCGGCCTGGCACCAGGCGGCACCGTTCGCCGACCAGCTCGGCCTGGAGACCGCCGACGCGGGCGGAGTCCTGGTCGACATCATGGGCGCGACCAGCGTTCCCGGGGTGTACGCGGCCGGCGACCTCGCCCACCACCGCGACCTGCCGATGCCGATGGCCTCGGTCCTCCAGGCGGCCGCGGCAGGTCAGGTCGCGGCGTCGGCCGCCGACCGGGACCTGGCCGCCAGCGACCTGGCGCGAGCGGTCGGCTGATCGGACGGGGCGGGTGCTCGTTCACGCGAAGTTCGCTGTGTCGTGACGGAGGTTGGTTCTAGCGTGGATCGCCCACCCACTCGGAGGTTCCCCATGCGACGCACCCGCCCCATCCCCAGGCTGATCACCGTCCTCGTCACCACGACGGCCCTCGCCCTCACTGCCGCACCACCCGGCGCTGCCTCGCCCGACCCCGGTGAGCGGCACGGCCATCATGGGCATGGCGGGAAGCACGGCCACGGCGATCGTGACGTTCGCTTCTCCACGTTCAACGCCTCACTCAACCGCGGCGCTGCCGGGCAACTCGCCGTCGACCTGGCCACGCCCGACAACGAGCAGGCGGCGAACGTCGCGGAGACGATCCAGCGGGTGCGGCCCGACGTACTGCTGGTCAACGAGTTCGACTACGACCCGGCAGCTGTCGACCTCTTCCGGGAGAACTACCTAGAGGTCGGCCATCACGGCGCACGACCGATCCGCTACCCCTACGCCTACGTCGCCCCGTCCAACACCGGCGTGCCCAGTGGCCACGACCTGGACAACAACGGGGAGGTCGGTGGCGGCAACGACGCCTTCGGCTTCGGCCTCTTCGAGGGGCAGTACGGCATGGTCGTCTACTCCCGCTACCCGATCGACACGCGCGCCGTGCGTACGTTCCAGACCTTCCGTTGGGCCGACATGCCGGGCGCCCTGCTGCCCGACGACCCGACCACCGAGGCGCCGGCCGACTGGTACTCCGCCGCCGAGCTCGAGGATGTACGCCTCTCCTCGAAGTCGCACTGGGACGTGCCCATCCGGATCGGACGCAAGACCGTGCACTTCCTCGTCTCCCACCCGACGCCCCCGACCTTCGACGGACCCGAGGACCGCAACGGCCTGCGCAACCACGACGAGATCCGGTTCTGGGCCGACTACGTCTCCGGCGGGCGCACGGCCTCCTACATCTACGACGACCGGGGCCGGTACGGCGGCCTCCGCCCCGGCTCCCGGTTCGTGATCGCCGGGGACCAGAACGCCGATCCCATGGACGGCGACTCGGTCGACGCCGCCATCGACCAACTCCTGGACCACCACCGGATCAACGACCCAGCACCGCGTTCGGCCGGGGGTGTCGAGGCGGTCGACCAGGGCGGGGCCAACGACGCACATCGGGGGGATCCGGCGCTGGACACCGCGGACTTCGCCGACACCGCACCCGGGAACCTGCGGGTCGACTATGTGCTGCCCTCGCGGGGCACCCGGATCACCGGTTCGGGGATCTTCTGGCCCACCGACAACCATCCCCTCTACTACCTGACCGGCGACTACGACCCGGCGCGGTGGCCCGAGACCGGCGTACCGACGTCGGACCACCGTCAGGTCTGGGTCGACGTCCGCTACTGACGGTGAACACTGAGGGGCTCGCCGGGGTCGTCCCGGCCGAGGCTCGGCGTCAGGTGACGATGTCGCGTGGCGCGCCGTCCTCGGACCGGGCGGCGGCGCGGGCGCGGTGCTCTGCGCGACGCTCCACGAAGCGGGCGGCCTGGGCGTCCAGGCCGTCGAGGAAGGTGGCGAGCTCCTCGCGCGCCCGCTCCCCGACGCCACTGAGGCCCGTGCGGTCGAAGACGTTCCAGTGCCGCAGGATCGGCATGATCACGTCGTCGTAGTGCAGCCTCAGGTCGTAGATGCCCGCCTTGGCGATCACCATCGAGCTGCGACGGAAACCGGCCATCGTGGCGCCGGGCATCTCGAAGCCGATGACCTCGTCGGCGATCGCGCGCATGGTCTCGTCCGGCGCGATCTCCAGCGCGGCCGCAACGATGTTGCGGTAGAAGACCATGTGCAGGTTCTCGTCCTTGGAGATCCGCGCAAGCATCCGGTCGGCGATCGGGTCAGCGGTGACCTTGCCCGTGTTGCGGTGCGAGACCCGGGTGGCGAGCTCCTGGAAGGACACGTAGGTCACCGCCTCGAGCGGCGTCTTGTCGCCGGAGTCGTAGCCGGAGGTCATGTAGTCCATCCTGGCGCGCTCGAGCTCGACGGGATCCACCCCGCGGGTCACCACCAGGTAGTCGCGCATGGCGATGCCGTGGCGGTTCTCCTCGGCGGTCCACCGTCCGACCCAGGTGCCCCAGGCGCCGTCGCGACCGAAGCGGGTGGCGATCTCACGGTGGTAGGAGGGCAGGTTGTCCTCGGTCAGCAGGTTGGTGATCATCGCCGCCTTGGCGGTCTCGGAGAGCCGTGACTGCTCCGGGGCCCAGTCCTCGCCGCCCAGGAACCCGAAGTCGCGGCCCTCGCTCCACGGGATGTAGTCGTGCGGGTGCCACTCCTGCGCCAGCCCGAGATGACGATCGAGGTTCTCCGCGACGACCGGCTCCAACTCCTCCAGCAGGTGATCAACAGCACTCACGGGCACTCCCTCGCTCGACTACCGGCGAGCGTACGCCCTCCGAGCTGGCCGTGGTGACGGTCTAGCCGGCTGACAGCTCAGGTGGCCCACGGCGAGTCGGGCGGCGCGAAAGCGGATGGTTGAACGTGTTCAAAATCTGGCATATGGTCGACTCATGGAGTTTTGAACACGTTCAAGTAGAGGAGTCTCACGATGAGCACGACCCTGATCGCCCACCTGGCCTACCTGGCCGTCAGCCTGCCGATCGTGATCTGGGTCGGCCAGACCCTGGGCCGCCACGGACAGGCCTTCCTCAGCGACGTCTTCGACCGCCCCGAGGTCGCGGTCGCCACCAACCGGCTCCTGGTGGTCGGCTACTACCTGCTCAACCTGGGTTTCGTGCTGCTCTACCTACGGGCCGGCGGGCCGGTGGCGGATGCCACCGAGCTGGTCGAGTCACTGAGCGTGAAGGTCGGCGTCGTCCTGCTGGTGACCGGACTGATCCACGTGGTCAACGTGAAGATCTTCTCGGCCCTGCACCGCCGCCACCTGATCGACCAGCAGAGCAGCGCGCACTACCGGGCACAGCTCGACGCCTGGAGTCAGCGCCAACCCGCCGCACCCCGGTGACGAGCCCGGTGCCGAGCCCAGGGACGGGCCCAGCCGTCGCCCCAGGACGGCTACCTTGGGCGACGTGACCGACGCCGGATCGACCGCCTCGACCGCCTCGACCGCCTCGACCGCAACGACCGCAAAGTCCCGTCGGACGCGGGAGGCGATCGTGGCCGCCGCTGCGAAGCTCTTCCGCAGCGGCGGTTACGACGCCACCACGATGCGCGCGGTCGCGAAGGAGGCGGGTGTCTCGGTCGGCAACGCCTACTACTACTTCGGCTCCAAGGAGCACCTGGTCCTCGCCTTCTACGACGAGATCTTCAGCGAGCACCTGGCCGGCAGCGAACGGGTCCTCGCCACCACCACCGGCTTCGCCGACCGCCTCGCCGCGGTCCTCGAGACCTGGGTCGACGTCGCGGAGTCCTCCCACGAGTTCGCCGGCAAGTTCTTCAAGTACGCCGCCGAGCCGGACAGCCCGCTGTCCGTCTTCAGTCCCGACTCGGCGCCCACCCGGGACGCAGCGGTCACGCTGATGCGGCGGGTGGTCGAGGACTCCGACCTCAAGGTCGCGCCCTCCCTGCGCGAGGAGCTCCCGATGCTGCTGTGGCTGGTGCAGATGGGGATGGTCCTCTTCTGGGTGTACGACGACTCACCCGGTCGCACGCGCACCCGCCAACTGGTCCGTCAGGCCGTGCCGATCCTCGACCGGCTGCTCCGGGCGACCCGCCTGCCCGGCGTACGCGGCATCGCCGAGGACGTCGCGTCGCTGGTCCGCTCCCTGATCCCGCCGGGGTGAGCGGGCTGCGGCTCAGTACCACCCGACCCGCTCCGAGTGCGCCCACGCACCCTGCGGGTTGCCGTACCGCGCGGCGATGTAGGCCAGCCCCCACCGGATCTGAGTCTCGGGGTTGGTCTTCCAGTCCGGGCCGACCACCGCCATCTTGGTCGCCGGGAGCGACTGCGGGATGCCATAGGCTCCCGAGCTCGGGTTCTCGGCGAGGTGGTTCCAGCCGGACTCGCGGTGCCACAGCGCGTCCAGGTAGGCCCACTGGGTGCGGTCGAAGCCGAAATCCAGCATCAGCCGGTAGCCGAGGCCGCGGTTGGTGTCGGGGTCGACGTCGGCAGGCAGCAGGGTCGGCTCGGCGGACGGGAGCCGCTGCGCGATCCGCTCGGCGGTCCGGCGCAGCTCCTCCAGGATCACCGCGTCGGGGACCTGGGCGGCGGCGCCGGTGCGCTGCTTGGCGCTTGCGGTCGCCGACGGCTTCTCCGGCCGCTCCTTCAGCTCCAGGTCGGAGGAGGAGGCCGCCGACGGCTGCGTCGGGCTCGGTTCGGCGGCGCTGTCGCAGCCGACCAGGAGGGCGCAGGCCAGCGCGGCCGTGCCGACGGCTTCCCAGCCGCGTACCGACAGCATCGCCTCAGTCGCGCTTGCGGTGATCCCGCCGCTCACCGCGGGAGTCGCCGTCGTACCGCTTCTTCGGCGGCCCGTAGTCCTTCGACAGCTCGATCAGCTTGCCGCTGATCCGCGTCTGCTTGAGCTTGTCCCACGCACCCTCGGGCAGGCGGGCGGGGAGCTCGACGATCGAGTAGTCGCCGCGGATGGTGATCCGGCCGAAGTCGCGCCGGTCCAGGCCACCTTCGTTGGCGATGGCGCCGACGATCTGGCGGGGCTCGACGCGGTGCCGCTTCCCCACCTGGATCTTGTACGACGCCAGCGGCTGCCCGCCACGACCTCCCCGGCGCTCGCCTCGGTCCCCACGGTCGCCGCGGTCACGATCGCCGCGGGGACCGCGGTCGTCGCGGTCGCGACGCGGGCGGCGCTCCGGCTCGGGCTCGGGCTCCATCAGCAGCGGGGTGTCGCCCTGCATCACGATCGCCAGAGCCGCGGCCACGTCGACCTCGGGGACGTCGTGCTCCTTGATGTAGTGGCCGACCACGTCGCGGAAGAACCCGAAGTGGGGGTGCTCGAGGGCAGCGGTGATCTGGTCGTCGAACCGGGCCAGCCGGGTCTCGTTGACCGCCTCGACGGTGGGCAGTGGCATCTGCTCCAGGGTGGAGCGGGTGGCACGCTCGATGTGCTTGAGCAGGTAGCGCTCGCGCGGGGTGATGAAGGAGATGGCGTCGCCGCTGCGGCCCGCCCGCCCGGTCCGGCCGATCCGGTGCACGTAGGCCTCGGTGTCGGTGGGGATGTCGTA
The DNA here is from genome assembly GCA_008123405.1 of Nocardioides sp. BGMRC 2183. Lineage (GTDB taxonomy): Bacteria > Actinomycetota > Actinomycetes > Propionibacteriales > Nocardioidaceae > Nocardioides. Next base: position 181,946 of record VSSA01000002.1, on the reverse strand, counting down.
GTTGATGACGTGGCTGATCCGCTCGACGTCGAGGCCGCGGGCCGCCACGTCGGTGGCGACCAGGATGTCGAGCTTGCCCGCCTTGAGCTGGTTGACCGTGCGCTCCCGGTTCTGCTGCGCGATGTCACCGTTGATCGCGGCGGCACTGACCCCGCGGGCGCGCAGCTTCTCGGCGAGCGTCTCGGTCTCGTTCTTGGTGCGGACGAAGACGATCATCGCCTCGAAGTTCTCCACCTCGAGGATCCGGGTCAGCGCGTCCACCTTCTGCGGGTAGCTGACGATCAGGTAGCGCTGACGGATGTTCTCCGCGGTCCGGGTCTTCCGCTCGATGGCGACCTCGACGGGGTTGTCGAGGTACGTCGCCGACAGTGCCCGGATCTGCTTCGGCATGGTGGCGGAGAAGAGCGCCACCTGCTTGTCAGCAGGGGTGTCGGCGAGGATCGTCTCGACGTCCTCGGCGAAGCCCATGTTCAGCATCTCGTCGGCCTCGTCGAGCACCAGGAAGCGCAGCTCGGTGAGGTCCAGGGTGCCCTTCTCCAGGTGGTCCATGATCCGACCCGGCGTGCCCACCACGATGTGCACGCCGCGGCGCAGGGCGGAGAGCTGCACGCCGTACCCCTGGCCGCCATAGACGGGCAGGACGTGGACGCCCTTGATGTGCGAGGCGTAGGACTCGAACGCCTCACAGACCTGGAGTGCGAGCTCACGGGTCGGGGCCAGGACAAGGGCCTGTGGGGTCTTCTGCGACAGGTCGAGCCGGTCCAGGATGGGCAGCGCGAAGGCGGCGGTCTTGCCGGTGCCGGTCTGCGCCAGGCCCATCACGTCGCGCCCGGCGAGCAGGTGAGGGATGGTCTCGGCCTGGATCGCCGAGGGCGTCTCGTAGCCGACGTCGGCGAGCGCCTTGAGTACCTTCTTACCGAGACCGAGGTCGGCGAACCCCGGAGCGATCGGCTCCTGCTCGGCGGTCTCGGTGGCCTCGGCGGCGTCCGCGGCGGTCGGCTCAGCGGTGTCGTCGGCCGGAGAATCGGGGGAAGTCACCGTTCAACGGTAGTCGTGACGTCCAGCACGTACAGATTCCTCAGCGCGGTGCGCTCGCTCACGCGCTACCACGCGGGCGGTTGCGGACCGCCGCCAGCCCGGCGGGTAGGGGTCAGCCCGGTCGGTGCGGATCCGGTCATCCCAGTCCCCGGCGGCAGAAACGCAAGCGATCTACCGTCGTGTCCAGCAACTACGGGACGGGCACCCCTGCTGGCACCTGCTCCTGCAAACCCTGGCTGTCGTCCAGTTGTGGGTCCATGGGAAAGGCCGCCTCTGACCGAAGCCCCACAAGGAAGCCCTGCGGCGACACAGGGACCCAGACCGGCTCGTCGAACTCGCTGCGGAGATCCATGACCTCATTGAGGTACAGCGCCGCAGTACTGCCAGTCGGAAGAGCGGCCTCGACGTCGCTCAACTTCGTCTCAAACGCCGTCGTCAGCATCACGCGCACTGCTTCTTGGCTCTTGCCGTCGAAGACGTAGGAAGGCTTGACTTCCATGAGCACGGTGCGGTCTGTCTGATCCTCCGGGAACCGGTCGGGACCCTCCGAGTACCCCATGACTTCTCCCACAAGCGCAAGCTCCGTCGTATCCAATGCTGCGAGGTGTTCCGGCTCGTCAACGGTCATGTAGCGGAACTGTCCGGCCCCGAAGAGTGCGTGTAATTGTTCGCGATCCGCCGTCGGACTGGCGGCAGTGTCGTTCGGGACGTCAGGTCCAGCGTCAACCGGATCGCCCACACCACACCCGGAGAGGGCGAGGACCGTGGCTGCTACGACCAGCCCCGCACGACGGCAGCCGGGATAGTTCATCATCTACTCCTGAAACAGGATCTCCGAACACAGAAGATCGATCGAAAGTCTGACGGTTGAGCGTCGGTTGCGGTTCCTCAGTAGCTCCAACTATTGATGTCGTTGACGTGGTGCTGGTTGTACTTTCGCCAGCCGGCGTCTGCCTGCTCCGCCTCGAGCCACGGCGACCGCATGCAGTCGTTGTCGTGGTCCCGATACCAATCCAGCCCGTGATGAACAAGGCCCACTGCATGCCCCAGTTCGTGGCAGGTCGTCATCCCTATATTGAGATCAATTTCACCGGTTTCAACGTCGCCATCACTGCCGCCCTGCGGAAACAGCGCCCAGTTATTGTGGGCAGGGACGTTGATCAAGATATTTGAGGAGTTGCACATTCGTGACGTCAGAGGATCTACACATATTTGGAGACCCAATACCATTGCACCCAGCCCGGGTTCATGTCTCCACCGTGCATCGACAGATGAATAACAGTCCTCGACCGACCCCGCGTTGATATCTGTCGAGTTGCTGAGCCGCCTCATCGCTGTTCGAATTGCGTCTTTGGCGCGACCCCTACCGTCGAGTGACTGCGTGAAACACCAGGTCATCGGGTTGCTATCTGTTGCGCAGGCGCCGCGATCACCCGCGTCCAAGGCGTAGCAGGGAGCAAATGGGTCGGAATTCGCGGGTGCTGGCACGGCGACTTGAAGGACTCCGATTGCGGCGCTTGTCGCTAGTGCCAAAGCAAGCAATGCCAAGCCGGGCCTACGACTGGAGGAACTCGAATTGTCGCGGGGAAGGGATGCCTGTCCCCGCCCCAGCCTCGATGTGGCGTGCATGCCGGGAAGGTTTGCACACCACTGCGGCTTGGTGCGCCAGTTCTCGGCAGGACAGGCTAATTGCACTCGAAACTTGTCACGCAGGTGACAAAGAATGCTGTGCGCCAGCGAGTGCTGCTGCGTCGGGTTGTGTGTCCCGCCTGGATTCGGCCGAACACTGCCGTCACTCCACGGTGACGGACTTGGCCAGGTTGCGCGGCTTGTCGATGTCCAGGCCCAGGTGCAGCGCGGCCCGATAGGCGAGCACCTGCAGCGGCACGGTGAGCAGGATCGGGTCGAGGGCCCGCACCGAGCGCGGTACGTCGATCCGGTGGCAGTCGCCCTTCACCACCTCACCGAGGTCGACCCCGTCGTGGGTGACCACGACCAGCGGGCCGCCGCGGGCGGCGATCTCGTGGAGCGCGGCGACGTTGCGCTCCACCAGCTCGTCGTCAGGGACGATCGCGACGGTCGGCACCTCGGTCGAGATCAGCGCGAGCGGGCCGTGCTTCAGCTCGGAGGTCTGGTAGGCCTCGGCGTGCCGGTAGCTGATCTCCTTGAACTTCTGGGCGCCCTCGCGCGCCACCGGGTAGCCACGGACCCGACCGATGAAGAAGAGACTGGCCGCCTCGGCGAGACGTTCCGCGATCGGCGCCAGCTTCTCCTCCGACTCCAGGATCTGCTGGATCTGGTCGGGGAGGTCGCTGAGCGCGGTGATCAGCTCCTTGCCCTCGGCCAGCGACAGGTCGCGGACCCGCCCCAGCTGCAGCGCCAGCAGAGCGAAGGCGAGGAACATGTTGGTCAGCGCCTTGGTGGAGGCGACCGCCACCTCGGGCCCGGCGTGCAGGTAGATGCCGCCGTCGACCTCACGCGCGATCGCCGACCCCACCACGTTGACCACACCGATCACGCGGCCGCCCTTGCGCTTGATCTCCTGGATCGCGAGCAGGGTGTCGATCGTCTCGCCCGATTGGCTGACCGCGACGTAGAGAGTGTCCGGCTCGATGATCGGGTTGCGGTAGCGGAACTCCGAGGCGGCCTCGGCGTCGGCAGGGATGCGGGCCAGCTCCTCGACCAGGGCCGCCCCCATCTGACCGACGTAGTACGCCGACCCGCAGCCCAGGATCTTGATCCGGCGGATCGCCCGGAGCTCGCGCGCATCCAGCTCGAGACCACCGAGGTGGCTGGTGCCGAACCGCTCGTCGAGGCGGCCGCGCAGCACCCGCTCGGCCACGGCCGGCTGCTCCCGCATCTCCTTGTGCATGAAGGAGTCGGTGTCGCCCGCGTCGTACTCGCTGGGGTCGATGTCGACGGCGGCCGCGCGGCGGTCCACTGCGGACGGGCCGGACGGGCTGAGTCGGTAGGTGGTGAAGCCGGCGGAGGTGACGGTTGCCATCTCGCCGTCGTCGAGGTGGGCGACGGTGGTGGTGTAGCGGACCAGCGCGGCCAGGTCGGAGGCGACGTGCATCTCCTTCTCCCCGACGCCGATGATCAGCGGCGAGCCGTTGCGCGCGACCACGATCCGGTCGGGGAAGTCAGCGTGCACGAACGCGACGCCGTAGGTGCCCTCGACCCGGGCGAGCGCTTCGGCGACCCGCTCCTCGAGGGTCTCCGCGGTCGACGCGGCGACCAGGTGGGCCAGCACCTCGGTGTCGGTGTCCGAGATCAGCTCGACGCCACCCTCGATCAGCTCGGCGCGCAGCGCGGCCGCGTTGTCGATGATCCCGTTGTGCACCACCGCGACGCGTCCCTCGGCGTCGGTGTGCGGGTGCGCGTTGACGTCGTTGGCCGGACCATGGGTCGCCCAGCGGGTGTGCCCGATCCCGGCCCGGCCAGCGAAGCGCTTGGGCAGGCTCTCCCCCAGGTCGCGGACCCGGCCGGCCTTCTTGGCCACCCGCACGCCGCTGCCACCGATCACGGCGACCCCGGCGGAGTCGTAGCCGCGATGCTCGAGTCGGGTGAGACCCTCGAGGAGCAGCGGGGCTGCCTGTTGGGTGCCGATGTAGCCGACGATGCCGCACATGGAGGGTCTCCTTCGTTCGGGTCCGGGTGGTGCCGGGTGGGTGATCCGAGTGGTGCCGGGTGGGTGGTCGGGGTGGGGGCGGTCAGCCGTAGACGAGCCGGCGCAGCTGCCGCTCGCTCAGCTCGGGGGCCGCAACCACGCGGTCCCGCAGCTCGGTGCGCAAGGTCCGGAAGATCTCCTCGTTCCGACTGCCGTGCAGCTTGAGCTCGGCATGGCGCCGTCGGACCAGGGCGTCGACCGGCTCGGCGTGGAAGGCGAGCACGTCACCGATCACGCGCTCGGCCTCCGACGGGCTCAGTCCCGTGCTCGCGACCACGTGGTCACGCAGCTGCTGATCGATCCGCACCCCGGAATGATGCGCCCGAATCGCCCGAGTTCCAAGTTCCTGCCCGAAATCGGGCAGAAGTCGACAGTTCGATCGCATTGCGGGACACCCCAGCTCGCAGGACTGGCGGGGGTGACTCGCCAGCCCTCCTTCGTACGCCGAAGGTGGAGCGTTCCTGGCGCCTGCACCGGCCAACCACGGGTCCGAGTGGGGCACCGAAGCCTCGAAGCAGGTTCAGGGAGGTCCCCAGTGGAGTCCGTGCTATCTTAGTGAACAGAAGATGAACAGGAGGTGTCCCATGCACGACTCTCAGGCGAATCGCCTCGAAGCCCACCGACTCGAGATGCGGTGGGTGCAGGTGACCGGCCCGGACGGTCGCTCGCGCATGGAGGCGCGGTGGATCGACCCGGCGCGCGCACAGCGTCCGGCTCACGCCGCCTGACCGGCCTCCACGCGACGACCACCACAGGCCGCGGCCCGCTTCGAGCGGGTCGCGGCCTTCGTCGTACCCACGTGCGGGACGCGCGCCGAAAGAAAATCTGCGCACCCGGGAATGATTCGGGAAGGCCCTCGGTTCGATTAGTTGAGACTTCAACAAACCCAGCACCTCGAGGAGACCGCATGTCCGAGTCCACCGTCACCCCCGCGATCGCCGACCTCACCGGCGACTACACCATCGACGCCGCCCACAGCCGCCTCGGCTTCGTCGCCCGGCACGCCATGGTCACCAAGGTCCGCGGCGCGTTCAAGGAGTTCGAGGGCACCGCCCAGATCGACACCGCCAACCCGGCCGCCTCGTCGGTGAACCTCGTGATCAAGTCCGCCAGCATCGACACCGGCGTCGCCGACCGCGACGGCCACCTCGCCTCGGGCGACTTCTTCGACGCCGAGACCTACCCCGAGCTCCGGTTCAACTCGACCGCGGTCGAGCGTGACGGCGAGGAGTGGACGATCACCGGCGACCTGACCATCAAGGACGTCACCGCACCCGTCGCCATCGTCTTCACCGAGGGCGGCTCCGCGAAGGACCCGTTCGGCAACCTCCGCGTCGGCTTCGAGGGTGACATCACCGTCAACCGCAAGGACTGGGGCCTCACCTGGAACGCCGCGCTCGAGACCGGCGGCTTCCTGGTCTCGGAGAAGGTCAAGCTGGAGTTCGACATCTCCGCGATCCGCAACGCCTGACGGCTCCTGCCCTCGGCCCACGGCCCCCGCCCCCGGTTTGCGTCATACGTTCTGGGGGTCGGGGGCCGCGCAACGTATGACGCAAGCCTGCACCGTTTCGTCCGTTTCTCGGGTGCGCAAGCGGCCGCAGCGGCGCACACTCAGCGGTGTGCATCCTGACGCCCTCGCCCCCGCGCTGCCCGACGGACTGGTCACGCGACCGCTGACCACGGCCGACGCGCACGCGGTGTTCGCGGTGATCGCCGCCGCCGAGCGCCACGACATCGGCACTGTCGAGATCGAAGAGGCCGACATCGTCGCCGATTGGCAGCGGCCCTCCCACGATCTCGGCTCCAGCTCGGTCGCGGTCCTCGACGACGACCGTCTCGTCGCGTTCGCCGAATTGGTCAGCAGTGACCGGTACGACGCCGCGGTACTCCCCGACGCCCGCGGCCGCGGCATCGGCACCTGGCTGGCGCACTGGGTGCGGGAGCTGGCGCGCTCCCGCGGCTCGGCGATCGTCGGGATGCCGGTGCCGGAAGGGTCTGCGGGCGACCGACTGCTGACGTCGCTCGGCTATCGGATCCGGTGGACCAGTTGGGTGCTGCGCCTCGACGCCGGCGAGGAGATCGCCGACCGTCCGCTGCCACCGGGCTACCGCGTGCGCGAGGCAACGGCTGAGGAGTATCCGCAGACCCACACCGTCGTCGAGGATGCCTTCGGTGAGTGGTCGCAACGGCCGCGGCAGAGCCTCGAGGACTTCGCCGCCGGGGTCTGGCAGCGTCCCGGGTTCGAGCCGTGGCACCTGCAGGTGGTCACCTGGGACCCAGACACCGGCGAGGAGAGTCGAGTGGTCGGCGTCGCCTTCGCCTGGAACGTCGAGACCGACGGGGTCACCGACACCTACGTCGATCGTCTCGCCGTCACGGCCGACCACCGCAACCGCGGTCTGGCGCAGGCTTTGCTGGTCACCGCCTTCGCGGAGGGCCGGAGCCGCGGCGCCACCACCTCTTCGCTCTCCACCGACTCCCGGACCGGCGCGCTGTCGCTCTATCGGAAGGTCGGCATGCACCCCAGCTCGGTGTGGCTGCACCGTGCGATCGACTTGGTGCCCTGAGTCCACCACCGCAGCCCGGGGTTGGGGTTTGCGTCATACGAACTGTGGCCGGCTGCCCTCAGGACGTATGACGTAATGCGGCACCCGCGGACCGTAAGCCGGACGTCATACCGATCGTGGCCGGCTGCCCTCAGAACGTATGACGCAACCCGGCACGCACCCCGCTGGCCACCGACCCCGATGACCTAGGCTCGTCGTCCATGGGTGAGGTCTTCGCCGGACGGTACGAGCTGATCGATCCGATCGCGTCGGGCGGCATGGGCACGGTGTGGCGAGTGCTCGACCGGCACGACGGCGAGCTCAAGGCCGCCAAGATGCTGCGCCAGGCCGACGCCGCCATGTTGCTGCGCTTCGTGCGGGAGCAGTCCATGCGGATCGACCACACCCACGTGGTCACCCCGCAGTCGTGGGCGGGCGTCGACGACCGGGTGCTGTTCACCATGCCGCTGGTCCGGGGTGGGTCCGTGGTCGGGCTGATGAAGAAGCACGGGCGGTTGTCGCCGTACTGGATCGGGCATCTGGCGGACCAGACCCTGCAGGCGCTGGAGGCGGTACACGCGGCCGGGATCGTGCATCGCGACATCAAGCCCGGCAACCTCCTGCTGGAGCCGACCGGGACCGGTGTGCCGCACCTGCGGCTGACCGACTTCGGGATCGCGGTGCCCGAGGACGAGCCGCGGCTGACCCACGTGGCGATGGTGATCGGGACGCCGGGCTACATGGCGCCGGAGCAATACCACGGCGCAGATCCCGACCCCCGCTCGGACGTCTACGCGCTGGGCATCGTGGTACTCGAGATGCTCACCGGCAAGCGGCCCCCGGGTGAGGGCGCGCCGCCGCCGATCGACCTCTCCACGATGCGCAACGGCGACCCCGGGCACGACGCGGTCATCGACCTGATCGAGGCCGCCACCCGGTACGACGTCGCCGGGCGCCCCACCGCCGCCGAGCTGCGCCGTACGCCGGCGATGCACCGGCTGCTGGCACTGCCCGCCGACCCGAGCGACGGGGTGCGGATCGACGACGAGTTCCCGCCGCTGCCGGAGTCGAGCGGCGGCGTCAGCGGCCCCGGGACCGGGACGCTCGGCACGATCTCTCCGCCGCCCCCGCCTCCGCCGCCGACCTCGACGCCCGCCTCGATGCCGCCGCCTGGCCAGACCGCCCCGACCGCACGCGAGACGCGGCAGGGCACCTCAGTCCTCCCGCCCGGTGCGGCGCCGACCCTGGTCGGCGCGGGGACCGGAGCCACGGGCGGCTCCCGGCGGGCGCAGGCCTCGGCCGTGCCGTCGTACGCGCTGATGGGTGGGGGCGCGTTCGTACTGCTGCTCGGACTGTTGTTGCTGCTGATCTGACCCGGCTCAAACGCCCACCGAATTCCCGCCGACCCGGCTCAAACGCACACCAGGTCGTGATCTCGACCCTCGCATCCGGCCCAAAAGGCCAACTCAACGGGCCCCAACCGCCAACTCAACGGGCCCGAAAGGCCAACTCAACGGCCTCAGCGGCGGCGCAGTCGGAGGGCGCCGGCGGCGAAGCAGACCCCGCCGATGAGGGCGAGCCCGATGCCGGCGTACCGCTTCGGGCCCCACCAGCCGTCGGCGTCGTCGGCGTCGGCGGGCAGCACGGCGCCGTCGGCAGCGGTGGCGGAGAACGTCTCGGCATCGATCAGGAACGGGGTCTGGGGGTCGTAGCCGCTCGGCGGATCGTTGCCGTCCGGCCCCAGCACGTTGGGCGAGTACGTCGGCACCCCGTCCTCCGACCCGGTCACGGCGACGGTCAGCTCGACCGGCACCTCGATCGGCTCCCCCTCGGCGCTGTCGTCCTTGGGCGCGACCGCGACCTGCACCCAGAACTCGCCGGGCGCCGCGGGACCGCCGCTGTACTCGAAGCGGTTGAGGTAGGTCACCGGAGCGGTGCCGACGGTCGCCTGTGCGGGCTCCTCGCCGTAGTGGGCAGAGGACGATCCGTCGTCAGTGGTGTCGGAGGAGACGGCACGCATCGGGCTCACCACACGCAACTCCACGTCCGGCCCGTAGAAGGTCAGGTCGGGGTCGCCGTCGTCGTACGCGGGGAGGTCGGCGACGGTGCTCACCTGCTGGCCCCAGCCGACCGGGACCCGCCACAGCTGCGTCTCGCCTTCGGCCAGCGTCGTCGCGACCTTGGTGCCATCGGCGGTGGCGTCCAGTTCGGGGGCATCGTCGAAGGTGGTGGCGCCCGGGGTGTCGGCGGGCGAGGCGTCGGAGGTGACCGCGCGATAGGAGTCGTCCTCGGGCGGCTCGGGGAGGTCGTCGGTCCCGGTGACCGGGGCTTCCTCGACGATCTTGAGGGCGATTGGCAGGTCGGCGTCAGCGCTCGAGGAGCCGCGGTTGACCTCGATGGCGAGCGTTGGGTTGCTCAGGCACGGATCGTCACGGTCCTCGCCGCCGACCGCCAGCGAGGTCCCGACCACCAACTGCGGGAATCCGTAGCTCGCCGACGCAGAGTTGCTGCCGCAGTCGGTGTCGCCTGTGGACACGTCGAGGCCGATGCCGTCGGAGCCGGTCGCCGGCGCGCCGACCACGCCGATGTGGACCGTGCTGTCCGCCATCCGGCGCTCGTAGCGGAAATAGTGGCGGTCGCTACCCGAACCGGTGGCGCCGAGGGTGTCGGACCAGACCCCGGGAGCGAGAACGGCCGGGTTGGCGGTGTCGGTGACGCTGCCGGAGATCTCGGCGCCGCCCAGGTCGACAGCGGTGGTCTCCGCGGCAGCCACCCCGGCGGACGCGTTCACCACACCCCAGGCCGCACAGGTCGCCAGAGCAAGCAATCGGCCGGTCCTCACGTGGTGCAGGGTAACTGGGGGCTTCCCGGCACCCGGCAGGCGGTGAGGACCGGCCGGTCGTCGTACGGGCTGAGGATCAGTCCTCGGGCGTCTCCTGGTCGGGGCCGTCGGCGAGGATGCCGTAGAGGCGCCGGCGGGCGTCCGCGAGCACCTCGACCGCCGCCCGGCGCTGCGCGTCGGAGCCGTTGGTGACGATCTGCCAGACCGCGCTCATCACCTGCGGGATCTCGGCCTTGATGTCGGCCTGCTCGGCGTTGCCCGGCACCTCGGGGGTGCGCTCGAACGGCGCCCACACCGCAGCGAGCTCCTCAGTGTGCTCGGTGCAGTAGCGCGCACCGGCAGTGGTCAGCCGCAGCGCGCGGCGACCGCTCTCCTCGTCCAACTCGACCAGGCCCTCGTCCTCGAGCTGCTGGATGGTCGGGTAGACCGATCCCGGGCTGGGGCGCCAGGCACCGGCGCTGCGCTCGGCGATCCGCTGGATCACCTGGTAACCGTTCGGCGACTCCTCGCGCTCGCCGGCCGCGCGCAGCACGTCCAGGATCGCGGACCGTACGTCGCCGCGTCGTACCCGCGGGCCGCGTCCGGTCTCGGGCCGACCGAAGCCGAGCAGACCGGCCAGCCACGGCGGCGGGCCGGGGGGCACCCCCTGCGGTCCGCGGTGGCCGCCGGGGCGCGGGTGCTCGCCCCACGGGCCGTCGGTCCAGGCGCCCCAGCCGCCGCGCTGGCGACGCTTGGGCTCGGTGTCGTCGTACCGCTCGTAGGCGTTGCGCCCGCGGCGGCCGTAGTTCTCGTCGTAGCCGCGACGGCCGAAGCCGCCGCAGAACTCATCGTCGTGGCGTCCCATGGTGGGACCTCCTTCGGTTCGGGTGCGCCTCCTCGTGGGGGCGCTCTGTGGGATTCGGGTATCGCGTGCCGGCATGCGCTGGCCTCTGGTGGGCCTTGCGTCATTTCGTCGGCATTTCGCGATATATCGTGAGCATACGTCGGAAGAAGTAGCGACACAAGTCCACGAGTGCCTGAAGTTGCTCGGCACTGGACTTGTCAGCCAGAACCCGCACGACACGCCGGGTTCGCTCGGCGTGTCGTGCGGGTTTCACCGGCTGACCGGCGAAACCCGCAGCCTCACCGCGCCAACCACGCCCCATACGCATCGAACGAGTACGCCCGCCCCAGGAAGTCCGCCACCAGGTCGGCAGCGTCGGCCTGCCCACCCCGGGCGAGCACCCGGTCGCGGTAACGACCGGCCACCTCGGGGTCGAAGAGGGCGTCCCCGGAGAAGGCGCTGAACAGATCCTTCGCGATCACCAGCGACCACATGTAGGTGTAGTAGCCCGAGCTGTAGCCACCGAGGTGGCCGAAGCTGGCGAACATGTGGGTGCCCTCGAGGTAGGGAAGGGCGGCGTACCGGGCCTGGAGCTCGATCATCCGGTCGGTCAGCGCGGGCGGCTGACCGCCGGCCGCGGCGGCGTCCGCCGGATCGCGGTGGAACCAGTAGGACATCGACGCGTAGAACATCTGGGTGCGGGTCTGGATCCCCTTGCCGTAGTCGTCGGCGGCCCGCATCTTCTCGACCAGCTCGGTCGGGATCGGCGTGCCGGAGGCATCGGTGGCGAACGTCTGCAGCACCTCGGCGTCCCAGGCCCACTCCTCCAGCATCTGGCTCGGCGCTTCGACGAAGTCCCACTCGGTGGCCACCCCGGCGAACCGGAACCAGTCGCCGTGGCCGGCGAGCACGTGGTGCAGCAGGTGTCCGAACTCGTGGAAGAGCGTGACCACGTCGTCGTGCTCCATCAGCCCGCGGGGGAAGTTGCACACCAACACCCCCTCCGGCGCCTGCACGCCGGCCACCCCGTCGGTGAGGGTGAACTGCGCGGCGTGCTTGTACTTGCCCTCGCGCGGGTGCAGGTCAAGGTGGATCCGCCCGATCGCCTCGCCGACGCGCTCCCCCCGCGCCACCACCACGTCGTACGACGCCACGTCGGCGTGCCACGTCGCCACCTGCACCGGCTGGTACCGCAGCCCGAAGAGGCGTCCGGTCACCTCCAGCAGTCCTTGGCGCACCTTGGCGAAGTCGAAGTAGGTGCGCACCTGCTGGGAGTCGACCTGGTACTGCTCGGCCCGGACCAGCTCCTGGTAATGGCTGGCGTCGTAGGGCTCGATCGCGGTCGCATCACCGAAGTCCTGCCGGTAGCGCTCGAGCAGCACCGCCAGGTCACGCTCCAGCGGCTCTGCAGCGGCGTCGGCGATCCGGTCGATGAACGCCGGGATCGCGGCGCCGGTGCCGATCATCTTCACGTCGGCGTCGTAGGAGGGCCAGTCCTCGAAGCCGACAGTGGTGGCCAGTTCGTGGCGTAGCGCGAACAGCTCGGTGAGCAGCGGCTCGGCGTCGGGCCAGCCGCGCTGCAGGAAGGCGACCGTGATGTCGCGACGCAGCCCCTGGTCGCGGGCGAACATCCGCACCGGGATGACGTCAGGATAGTCGGTGGTGAGGGTGACCAGCCCGTCCTCACCGGCCGGGTGCGCCGTGCGGAAGTCCTCGGGCAGACCGTCCAGCCGGTCGGGAGTGACCCGCACCGTGCGGACGTCGTCACGGATCACCTTGGAGAACTCCTGGTCGAGCTCGGTCAGCCGCTCGTTGATCGCCGCGATCCGCTCCCGGGTGGCGTCGTCCCGGTCCACGCCGGAGCGGCGGAAGTCGTTGCGGACCTTGGCCAGCATCCGCTCGGCCAGCGGATCGCCGGCCAGTTCACCTGTGTCGAGGCCGGCGAAGACGTCGTACAGGCCGCGGTCCAGGCTCCACCGGGTGGCGATCCGCTGCGCGTCCTGCTCGGCTGCCTCTGCCAGGTCGCGGACCTCGGCGTCGGGGTGGACGTTGCCGATCAGCGACCCCATCGCGGCGGCGTTGCCGAGATGGCCGGCGGCGCGGTCCCACAACTGCAGCGTCGCCCGTGGGTCCGCCGCGTCGCTCTGACTCCGCACCTGCTCGACGAGCTCCTCGGCGGCAGCCAGCTCGGCGCGGGCGCGCTCGGAGACCCAGGCGGACCAGACCTCCCGGTGGTCGTCGGCGGAGGAGGTGGGCAGGTCCAGGGGAGTCATGGCGGCCAGCGTACGAGCGCTACCGCTCGGCGCCGACCAGCTCACCCCGTCGCCGAGCCAGATAGGCCCGCTCGGCCCCGTTGTCGGTCAGCTCGATGGCGGCCAGGTAGGCGTCAGCGGCCTCCGCGCTCCGACCCAGCCGACGCAACAGGTCGGCGCGGGCCGCATGCCAGGGGTGGTAGCCGTCGAGACGGTCGCCCAGCGCCTCCACCTCGGCCAGCGCCACCGACGGACCGTCGAGCTCGGCGAGCGCGACCGCCCGGTTGAGCGCCACGATCGGCGACGGGTCGATGCGGCGCAGCTGGTCGTAGAGCGCCACCACCTGCGTCCAGTCCGTCGCCGCCGTGCTCGGGGCGTCGGTGTGCACCGCGTTGATCGCGGCCAGCACCTGGTAACGCCCCGGCCGGCCGATCGCCAGGCACTCCCGCACCAGCGTGTGGCCCTCGGCGATGAGGGCACGGTCCCACCCGCCACGGTCCTGATCGGCGAGGGTGACCAGCATCCCGTCCCGGACCCGCGCCTCCCGGCGCGCCTCGGTGAGCAGCACGAGAGCGAGCAGGCCGGTCACCTCGGGCTCATCCAGGAGCTGGTGCAGCACCCGCGTCAGCCGGATCGCCTCGCCGGTGAGCTCGGCACGGATGGGCTCACCCTCGCCGCTGGCCAGATAGCCCTCGTTGAAGATCAGGTAGAGCACGGTCAGCACGCCATCGACGCGGGCAGGCAGATCCTCGGCCTCGGGCACCCGGTAGGGCACCTTGGCCGCCGCGATCTTCCGCTTCGCCCGGGTGATCCGCTGCGCCATCGTGGTCTCCGGCACCAGGAACGCGCGGGCGATCTCGGCGACCGTGAGCCCGCCGAGCAGCCGCAGCGTGAGCGCGATCCGCGCCTCGGGTGCCAACGCCGGGTGGCAGCAGGTGAAGAGGAGGCGCAGTCGATCGTCGGTGACCGGGCCGGTCGGCTCGGGCGGGGTGTCGTCGTACAGCATCGCGGCGGCCCGGTGCTTGGTGTCACGTTGCCGCTCGCGCCGGATCCGGTCGATCGCCCGGTTGCCGGCGGTGGTGGTCAGCCACCCGCCCGGATTGGGCGGTACGCCGGAAACTGGCCACTTCTCCAACGCGATCAGCAGCGCCTCCCCGGCCGCCTCCTCGGCGAGATCGATGTCGCCGAAACGACGCACCAGGGTGGCGATCAACCGGCCGTACTCGGCCCGGAAGACCTGCTCCACCCCGGCCGCCGCCTCGGCGGTCCGCTGTTCCACCTGCACCGGGATCTGGGCTCAGGCGTCGGCCGGCGGCTCGGACTGGAACGGTCGCACCTCGACCGTGCCCTGGCATGCCTTGGAGCCGGCCGCGGCATAGACGAGCGCCGCGTCGAGATCGGCGACGTCGATGATCCAGAAGCCGCCGATGTGCTCCTTGGTCTCCAGATAGGGGCCGTCGGTGAACACCGGGCTCTCGCCTCGCCCGTCGACCACGGTCGCGGTCTCGGCGCCCTGCAGGCCGCCGGCGAACACCCACACGCCGTCGGACTGGAGCTGCTGGTTGAACCGGTCCACGTCGGCGAAGGCGCGCTGCATCTCCTCCTCGGAGACCGCGGCGTACTGCTCCTCGTTGCCGTGCACGGACAGCAGGTACTGAGTCATCTCTGTTCTCCTCGTCGGTGGCAGCTCCGTCGGCCGCCGCTCATCCTCTCCACGAACGAGACCACGTCGGTACGACACAACGCCACGACAATTCTCCCGCGCCCCTCCGACCTGGCCCTCAGACCGTCCTCGGCCCTCGCCCAGCAGGTCGCGCGCAGGCCGGTGCGATCGTGTCCCACTCACCGGGAGACGGCCCGCTGGGATGTGACGCCGGTCACTATCTTGCGGCGACTTCTGACACGCGTCAGGAGCTCGCCCGAACCGAAGGGACCCCCATGTTGGTCAACCGTCGTCTCGCCCTGCCGGCTGCTGCCGGAGCCTTGGCCGTCTCCGCTCTCGTCTTCCCACCCGGCACCAGCGCACAGGCCGCACCCGGCGCCGGCCCCGCCGACCGCCCCGCCGTCCCGGCCACTGCCCCCGTGGCCGCCACCGGTGCGACGCTGCCGACCGAGGGGCTGGACATCCTGCTCACCAACGACGACGGCTGGGACGCGCTCGGCATCACCGCGGTGCGTGAGGCGCTGACCGAGGCAGGCCACCACGTGGTCACCGTCGCCCCGTCGGAGAACAACAGCGGGGTGAGCGCGCGGGTGCAGCTCGGCGGGCAGGTCAACGCCGTCGAGCACGAGCCGGACCTGTGGAGCGTCTCCACCAGCCCCGCGGGCACGGTCCACTTCGGGATGGACGAGTTCTTCTCCGACGACGCGCCCGACCTGGTCATCTCCGGCACCAACGTCGGGCAGAACACCGGCTTCGACACCAACTACTCCGGCACCGTCGGCGCGGCCACGGTGGCCAGCGGCGCGTACGACGTACCGGCGGTGGCGATCTCCACCGCCGCGCCGTGGGGCAACGACGCCGGCGGCGCCTACGACGAGACGGCCGACCTGCTGGTCGAGATGATCGACGAGGGCCTCCCGGTCCTGCCGCGCGGACAGTTCCTCAACGTCAACTATCCACAGCTCAGCAGCACGCGCGCCGAGCCGCTCGGCATCCGCTACGCATCGAACTCCCAGGCCTCGCTCGCCTCGATCAAGTTCGCGCCCGCCGCCGGTGAGGACCCGACCCTCTACGACATCGTCCTCGGGCTCGGCAGCGAGCCGCACGCCGCCGGGACCGACACCAAGCTGCTCGGTGAGGGCTACGTGACGGTGGGCGTGCTCGACGCGGACCGCTCGGTCGACGCCGTGCAGGTGCCGGACGTCACCGACCTGGTCGCGGTGCTCAACGGCGACGAGCCCGCCCCGGAGCCGGCCGCGGTGGTCCGCAAGCTGCCCGGCAAGGTCGCCGCGCGCACCGGCTACTGGGTGCGGACCGCGAACATCGCCGACGGCACGAAGGTGAGCGTGGTGTGGAAGTCGGGTCGCAAGGTCCTCGCCCGGTCGACCGCGACGGTCAAGTCCGACCTGTTCACCCTGCGCGCGCCGAAGAAGAAGGGCACCTACACGGTGACCGTGTCCCAGGGCAAGAAGAAGCTGCGGGCGCAGAAGGTCAGCGTGCGCTGACCAACGTGCGCTGATCCTCGTCGCATCGCCGGGGTCGGGTGGGCCGGATCACGGCCCGCCCGATCCCGGTCCCGCGTGCGGACCGACCTACCATCGCCAGGTGGTGGATCTGCGGGGGTTGCTGGCCGACACCCGCCCGTTGGCGAACCCGCACTTCAAGCGGCTGTGGCTGGCCAACATCATCACCGTCATCGGTGCCCAGCTGACGGTCGTCGCAGTCCCGGCCCAGATCTACGCCGACACCGGCTCCTCGGCGTACGTCGGGCTGACCGGGATCTTCGGTCTGGTCCCGTTGGTCGTCTTCGGGCTGTGGGGTGGCGCGCTCGCCGACCACTTCGACCGTCGCACGCTGCTGATCGTCACCACCACCGGGCTGATCGTGACCAGCGTCCTGTTCTGGGTGCAGGCGGCCGTGGGCTCCACCAACGTGTGGCTGCTGCTCTGCCTCTTCGCCGTGCAACAGGGGTTCTTCGCGGTCAACCAACCGACCCGCTCAGCGGTGCTGCCACGGCTGCTCCCCGACCGGCTGCTTCCCGCGGCGAACTCACTGAACATGACGGTGATGCAGGCCGGGGCGATCGCCGGACCGCTGGTCGCCGGCGTACTGATCCCGTTCACGGGCTTCGCGTGGCTCTACCTGATCGACTCGATCTGCCTGTTGGCCACGCTGAGCGCGGTCGTGCGCCTGCCACCGCTGCCGGTGCACGGCGTGGTGGGCGGTCCGCCAGGGCTTCGCTCGGTGGTCGAGGGGCTCACCTATCTGCGCACCCAGCCGGTGCTGATGATGTCCTTCGTCGTCGACATCATCGCGATGCTCTTCGGGATGCCGCGGGCGCTCTTCCCGCAGATCGCCCACGAGAGCTTCGCCGGCCCGGAGGAGGGCGGCCTGGTCTTCGCGCTGCTCTTCGCCGGCATCCCGGCCGGCGCCGTGCTCGGCGGGGTGCTGTCGGGCTGGGTCTCGCGGATCTCCCGACAGGGGCTGGCGGTGATCTGGTGCATCGTGGTCTGGGGCCTGGCGATGGTCGGGTTCGGCCTCGCGGTCGGGGCCGCGACCGCCCAGGGCGGCTCGGCTCCCGGCTGGCTGGTCGCCGCGATCGCGATGCTGGTCGTCGGCGGCGCCGCCGACATGGCCTCGGCCGCCTTCCGGATGAGCATCCTGCAGTCCGCCGCCACGGACGCTGTGCGCGGTCGGCTGCAGGGCATCTTCATCGTGGTCGTCGCCGGTGGCCCCCGGATCGCCGACGTCGCCCACGGCGCCACCGCCGCCGTCGTCGGTACGGCGGCCGCGGCTGCCGGCGGCGGCGTCCTCGTCGTGGTGGGGACCATGATCGCCGCCCTCGCGGTGCCCTCGTTCGTGCGCTACCGGATCACCCACGCCCCGACCGCCGACAACGACCGTTGAGTTGGGGGTTCGGGCCCGTCGAGTTGGGGGTTCGGGCCCGTCGAGTTGGGGGTTCGGGCCCGTCGAGTTGGGGTTTGGACGCGATCGCCGCAACCACGCGCGCGGCCGCAGTGCGTCATGCGTTCTGAGGCCTCCGACCCCCGAGTCGTATGACGCTACAGGCCGGGCCACACCGGCGCTGCGCCTCACCCCGACTGCGGCGCCCAGTCCTCGAGCAGTCCGCGCACATAGGCCGCTTGGCCC
Source organism: Nocardioides sp. BGMRC 2183 (assembly GCA_008123405.1). GTDB lineage: Bacteria > Actinomycetota > Actinomycetes > Propionibacteriales > Nocardioidaceae > Nocardioides. Next base: position 163,962 of record VSSA01000002.1, on the reverse strand, counting down.
ACGTGCTGAGCTGAGTCGTTGCACACGCTCACCAACCGGATCCCGAGGGTGACCGGCGGATCCCAGTTCGTGTCCACCACCCGCTCGAGTTCCTCGGCCTCGAGACCGGCGAGATACTCCGTCGTCCTCGCGTAGGTCGCCCGGTGATACGCCGCAACCAGGCCTGGCCCGAAGCCGGTGACCGCGGCCGCCTGCTCCGGGGTGTGGCCATAGCCGTGGTCGGTGACGTCGAGATCGAGGGCGAACCGGTCGGCGTACCCCTGTGCGGTGTAGACCTGCTCGGTGCCGGCCACGCCGGCGATGTGGTCGTCCTGGACGCGGGTCAGGTGCCAGATCAACCAGCCCATGGTGTTGGCGCCGTTGCCCGGGCTCGCGTGCAGGGTCGCCTCGTCGAGACCGTCCAGGACGCCGTCGACGTCCTCACGGACCCGGCCGAGGGCATCGGTCAAGAGCTCTGCGGGAGTCATGGTCCGACGCTACGCCCGCATCCACAGCTCCCATGACCATTCAACTCTCGCGAGCGAACCCCTCAGCGGGCCCGAAACCCCAACTCGACGGGCCCAAAAGGCCAACTCGACGGGCCCAAAACCCCAACTCAACGGTCGACGTCGGCAGCCATGGTGGCGGCGGTGTCGCCGGGGTCGGGCACGCGGACCCGGGGCAGCATCGCGAGGGCGAGTGCCGCGACGAACGCGCTGGCCGCGCAGAGGCCCCAGACGGTGAGGTAGCCGGAGAGGGGGGCATGGCCCTCCTCGGCCGCCTCCAGGGAGCCGGTGGCCGAGAGGGCGATCGCGAAGACGGCGGAGGCGATCGCGCCGCCGACGGTCTTGGTCGCGTTGGTCATGCCGGTGGCGAAACCCGTCCGTTCGGGCGGGGCGGCGGCCGCCGCGATCGCCGGGAGCGCGGCGACCAGGGCGCCGGAGCCGAGCCCGACGATCGCCATGTTCACCAACGCCTGGGGCGTGGAGTCGTGCAGCGGCAGCCACAACCCGTAGCCCAGGGCGACCAGCAGCGCTGAGGTGACCAGGGCGCCCCGCTCCCCGAGCAGCCGCGAGGTGAGCGGCAGCGAGAACGCGCCGATAGCCATGAAGATGACGTAGAGGCCGACCAGGGTGGAGACGAAGCCCGCGCTAGCCCCCAGCCCGTAGCCGACCGTCTCCGGGTCGGTGCGGGCGAAGGTCGAGAGCGGGATCTGGGCGCCGAGCACCGACATGCCGAAGAGGAAGGCACACAGCTGCACCTGCCACTGGCCACCGGCGGCGAGCAGCCGGACGTCGACGATCGGCTCGGGCGTGGCCAGCTCGACGCGGACGAAGACCGCCATCACCACCACCCCGGCGACCAGGAGCAGCCACGGGATCGGGCTGCCCGGACCTTCCAACCGGATCACGATCAGGCCGGCCATCACCAGCCCGAGCGCGGCGATCAGCAACCCCAGGCCGGGAAGGTCGAGGTCGGCGGCTCCGGGGCGCCGCCCACCGGAGGTGCCGGGGACCGACTCGATGCCGAACCAGATCACCAGGAAACAGGCGGTGACGGCGATCGCCGGCAGCGCCAGCAGGGTGGTCATCGAGGTTGCCTCGACCAGCGCTCCGGAGGTCAACGCGCCGACGATCACGGCGAGCTCGAGCGCGCCGACCAGCACCGCGGCCGCACGTCGGGTGAGCAGGTGCTGCCGCGGATCTCCGGCCGTACGGCGGTAGACGATGGCCACCTCGAGCGGCAGCCAGACGACGTAGGCGCCCTGCAGCGCGGAGCCGATCAGGAAGGTGGTGAAGCTCGGCGCGAACGCCATCACCCAGGAGCCGGCCGCGGTGACCGCTGTCGACCAGAGCAGCACCGACTTGTGTCCGACCAGGTCGCCAAGGCGTGCCAGCGGCGGCACCACCAGCGCGGAGACGATCAGCTGTGCCGCCTCGAACCAGTTGACGTCGGCGTCGTTGATCGAGAGGTGGTCGGCGATGTCGGAGAAGATCGGCGTGTAGTAGCCCTGCAGGATGCCGCTGGCGAGCTCGACGCAGACCAGGAAGCCGACGATCGCCGCGAGGCCGCGGGCCGGGGTCAGCCCGGCGGCGGGGGTGCTCATCGCGTCACTTCGCCGTGGCCGGGCAGTCCGGCGATCAGTCGGCGGTACCACTCGACACCGTCGAGATAGTCCTGGACGCCGATCTGCTCGTCGTAGGAGTGGATCGCCTCGCGCTGCGCCTTGCTCATCCGGAACGGCGTGAACCGGTAGACACGGTCACTGATCGCGGTGAAGAACCGGCTGTCGGTGGCTGCCATCATCACGTACGGCGACGGGACCGCGTCGGTGAAGCAGTCGGTGATCGTCCGCTCCAGCAGCGCGAACGCCGGGTCCTCGCGCTGGTGCACCTGCGAGCTGTACGGCGAGACCGGGCTGGGCTCGTTGGACTCCACCACGTCGATCCGGATCGAGTCGTCATCGATCACCCGCCGCACGTGAGCCACGGCATCGGCGACGGTGTCCCCGACCATCACCCGGATGTTCACGCCCGCGCGAGCGCTGGCCGCGATCACGTTGAGCGCCGGCGAGCCGGACAGGGTGGTGACCGCGAAGGTGGTGCGGGTCAGCGCGGCGGCCTCCGGGCCGGCGGCGACCAGTGCGCGGGTGATCAGTGGGCGCAGCCGCCGGGAGTCGGCAGCATCCACCACCTTCCGGATCACCGGCCGCAGCGGTCCGGCCATGTGCGGTGCCATCCGGGAGAAGAGCTCCACGGTGGCCTCCGGCAGGCGGCCGGGCATCGGGTGGGCGTCGAGCCGGGTGATCGCGCGGGCGATCCGGGCGGTCGGGCCATTGCGGGCAGGTGTGGAGGCGTGGCCACCGCGGCCCTCGGCGGTCAGCTCCAGGGAGGTGACACCCTTCTCGGTCACCCCGATCACGCCGATCGGCACCGCGACGCCGGGGAACGCCTCGCCGGCGATGGCGCCGCCCTCGTCGAGCACGAACCAGGGCCGTACCCCGCGGCGGGTCAGCTCCTCGACGGCGAGGGTGGCCGCCGTACCGGAGACCTCCTCGTTGCAGCCGAAGGAGAGCCAGACGTCCTGGGCGGGCACGAAGCCGACCGCCAACAGCGCCTCGACCGCCTCACAGATCGCGACCAGGGAGCCCTTGTCGTCCAGGGTGCCGCGGCCGTGCACCACCCCGTCGTGGATCTCGGCGCCGAAGGGCGGGTGGGTCCAGCGGCTCTCGTCGCCGATCGGGACCACGTCGAGGTGCGCCATCAGCACGACCGGCGCGTCCTCGCCCCGACCGCGCCAACCGAAGAGCAGCCCGTGGGTGTCGACCCGGGTCAGCGACAGGTGCTCGTGGAGCAGTGGGAACTGCTCCATCAGGGTGTCGACGAACTCGTCGAATGCCGCCAGGTCGATCTTCGCCGGGTCGCGGTCGGAGACCGTCGGGATCCGGATCAGCTCCTGGAGCTTCGCGATGGCCGCGTCACCGGCCGGCGTTCCCGCGACCAGTCCCGTCCCCGCAGCCCCCTGCTTACGCTTCCTCCTCGCCATGCGGGGAGCCTATGCCTGGAGCCCCTCGCCCGTGCCTGCGGCTGGCGAGCCCCCTGCAGATCCGTCGATCTCCTGCCGAGTTCGGAGCCGATCCGCAGGGGGCTCGCTGCTTGAACGTCAGCCCGCCAACCGTCAGCGGATCAGCTCGTCCAGCCGGTTGTAGACCGAGGCGTCGCCCTCGAGCACCCGGCTGGAACGGCCGTCGATGCTGACCGGTACGTCGCCGGAGACGGTGATCCGCCGGACCTCACGCGTCTGGGTGTCGAAGTCGGCGACCGCGTAGTGCTGCGTGGCGCGGTTGTCCCAGATCGCCACGTCGCCCGGCGTCCAGTTCCACCGGATCGTGTTCTCCAGCTTGGTCACCCGGTCCTGGAGGAGGTTGAACAGCGCCGCGGACTCCTTGGAGTTGAAGCCCTGGAACTTCTGCACGAAGTGACCCAGCACCAGGGCGCGCTCGCCGGTCTCGGGGTGGATCCGCACCACCGGGTGCTCGGTCTTGTAGATCTCCCGGGTGAACTCCTCCCGCGTGTACTGCGGGTTCGACTGGTCCTCGGTGTCGAAGGAGTTGGCGTAGTCGTAGTCGTTGGAGTGCACCGCCCAGAGCTGGTCGACGAGCGCCTTGAGCGGGGCCGGCAGGGCGTCGTACGCGGTCACCGTGTTGGCCCAGTTGGTGCTGCCGCCGTAGGCGGGGATGGTGACGCCGCGCAGGATCGAGAAGGCCGGCACCTGGTCCACGAAGGTGACGTCGGTGTGCCAGGAGTTGGCGGCCATGCCCTTGGTCGCCTTGAGTGCGAGCACCCGCGCGGAGCCGGTGTTGACCGTCGGATGCGCGGTGGTGAGCGGGCCGAGCAGCTCGCCGAAGGCGATCTGCTGGGCGTCGTCGAGGTGGTCCTGGGCCGGGAAGAAGACCACCTTGTGCTCCAGGATCGCGGTGCGGATCTGTGCCACGGTGTCGGCGTCGAGGTCGCCGCCGAGGCGCACTCCCTCGATCCGGGCGCCGATCCGGGAGCCGAGCTTGGTGACGGTGATGTCGGTGTTCTGCTGGGTCTGACGGTCGAGCTGGATGGTCATGGCGTCCCTCTTGTGAGTCGGTTCAACGTCGGTTGATGGGCCCCACCAAGGTCCGCAATCGAGTCGTACGGCGACAAGGTTTTCGCGCTCGCTGCGCCGAAAGCCGTCTCGGCCGGTGTCGGTTTGAAATGCGCCCCTTGCCATGTTCTACAGTTTGTCGACCGATCTAATAGACTTTGATCGACCACCGTCCCACCCGGTCGACATCGCTGCCGCCGCACAGCCGCCGCCAGCCGCCGACTCCCCCGACTCTCCATCGGAGGTTCCTCTGTGCGTCATCGCTCGCCCACCATCACCGTCACCCGCGGCCGGTTCGCCGCCACCGCCGGCCAGGTCCTCGAGCACGTTCGCGCGGCCGGCTGTGCGGCGCGCGAGGAGATCGCCAGCGGAACCGGACTCAGCGTCGCCACGATCGGGCGCTCCGTCGGACCGCTCGTCGAGGCCCGCCTGCTGCGGGAGCGGCCTGACCTGGCCCGCACCGGCGCCGTCGGACGTCCCAGCACCCCGGTGCAGATCGACACCGACCACTTCGCGGTGCTCGGCGTGCACATCGGCCGCCGGATCGCCACCGTCGCCCTCGGGGACGTAGCAGGCCGGGTGATCACCCACCGCACCATCCGGCGCTCCGCCGGCGCAGCGCCCGATCTTCCTGCACTGGCCCGCGCCGCCTCCGACCTGTTGGCCGACGAGCCGGGACGCGCACCCCTGGCGCTCGGCGTGGTGGCACCCTGGCGCGACCTGGGCCTGGACGAGGCGGCGATCGAGAGCGAGCTCGCCGAGCTGACCGGACTCGACGTCCGCAGCGGCGACCACATCGCCGCCGTCGCCGCTGCCGAGTACTTCCACCGGCGGCAGGGGACCACCGGTGTCACCCTCTACGTCTACGCCCGCGACACCATCGGCTTCGCGGCCGCGGTCGACAAGGGCACCGGCGTCGAGGTCTCCCGGGTCAGCTCGCTGAGCCACTTCCCCACCGGCTCCGACGTGCAGTGCTCCTGCGGGCGCACCGGCTGCCTCGAGGTGACCGCCGGCAACGAGGCAGTGATGGCCCGTGCCCGCGCCGCCGGGATCGTCGACGGCGACGACCCGGCCGCGCTCTACGCGGCGGGTGCCGCGATCCGTCCGCTGCTCGCCGAGCGCGCCGCGGTACTGGGCCGGGTGACCGCCACCGTGCGGGACATGATCGCGCCCGACCGCGTGGTCCTGGTCGGCCAGGGGTTCACCGGGGAGCCCGCCGTGCTCGCCGACGTGCTCGCCGAGTGCGACCGGGGCGCGCTGCACGACGTACCGGTCTCCTTCACCAGGTTCGGCGCCGGCATCCAGGCCGTCTCCTCCTGCACGGTCGCCCTCCGCCCGATCTACGACGACCCGTTCGCCCTCGTCGCCCGGCCCCAACGACCGGCGGCTCCGACCTCCCCGGCCATCGCCTGACCCCGGACCGTCCCGGTCCCTCTCCGCCCCCGCGCCCCCTGCGAAAGGACTCCTGTGTCTCCACGCCTCGCACACCCACGTCACCCCCATCCACGTCGCCCCCATCCACGACGTCCCCATCCACGTGGCCGGTCCCGGCTGACCGCCCTCGCCGCTGCGGCTCTCGCCGCGGTCCTGGTCACCGGCTGCTCCTCGGCCGTCGACGAACTGAGCGCAGCCGCCGACGAGCCGCAGCAGGGCGGCACGCTGAGGATCGGCACGACCAGCGACATCGTGCCGGCCAACACCTTCACCAACTCGTCTGAGACCGGCGACGTGCTGGTCGGGGCGGTCTACGACACCCTCGTCGACTATCCGCTGGACAGCGTCGAACCCGCGCCGAACCTCGCCACCGACTGGGAGTTCAACGACGATGGCACCGAGCTGACCCTGCAGCTGCGCGACGACGTCACCTTCCACTCCGGCCGCCCGTTCACCAGCAAGGACGTCGAGTTCTCGATCAAGACCTGGGCCGACCCGCTGTGGACCGTCCAGCTGCAGCGCACTGCCGCGGCGGTCACCGGCTTCGACACCAGTGACGAGCACGCGATCACGCTCAGCTTCGAGCACCCGGTCAGCAACATCTTCGACCTGCTCGACATGGTGCCGATCATCGACTCCGAGAGCATCGACCAGCTCCGCGCGGGCACGGCCTGGATCGGCACCGGGCCCTTCACCTTCGACTCCTGGCAGCCCGGCTCGACGCTGAGCCTGGAGGCCAACGAGGACTACTGGGGCGGCGCGCCGCTGCTCGACGGCGTCGACGTCAGCATCATCCCCGACCCGCAGGCCCAGGTCGCCCAGCTGCGGGCCGGTCAGCTCGACCTGGTCACCGGCGCATCGGGGCGCGACATCGAGTCGCTCGGCAACGACGAGCGCTTCGACGTCACCGAGTGGGTCGGCGCGGAGACCCAGGTCTACGTCGGCGCCAACGTGCAGAACGAGGCCCTCTCCGACGTCCGGCTGCGCCAGGCGATCGCCTTCGCGTTGGACCGCGACCGGATCGTCGAGGACGTCTATCGCGGCGCCGGCGTCCCGAGCAGCCTGCCGTGGCCGGAGTACTCCCCGGCGTACGACGCCGAGGCGGCCGCGACCTACGACTACGACCTGGAGCAGGCGAAGGCGCTGGTCGAGGAGGTCACCGAGGAGACCGGCCAGGTCCCCACGTTGCCGTTGACCTACCCGGCCGAGCAGACCGACTTCGGCGCCATCGCCCAGATCGTCCAGGCCGACCTCGGCGAGATCGGCATCAAGGTCCAGCTCGACCCGGTCGAGCAGGCGGAGTCGATCAAGCGCCTGATCGGTGGCGAGTTCGAGGGCCTCTGGCTGCTCTACCACTCCTACGCGCAGTACAACCCGTCGACGCTGACCGTCTCGGCGTACCCGTTCAACGCCGACAAGAACACCTCGGGATACCTCGACGCGCAGTATCAGAAGGACGCCGAGGCCGCCTGGAAGCAGAAGCCCGGCGAGGTCAGCGACGAGCAGTACGACGCGCTCAACCAGGATCTGCTCGACGGGGCCTTCCTGCTCGAGATCGCCATCCTGCACCCGCAGACGGTGACCTCGACGAACGTCGGCGGCCTGGACCAGAGCAAGCGCAACGAGCTGCGTCTGACCGAGACCTACCTCGCGGAGTGAGCTGATGACCCGCTACGTCGCCAGCCGCCTGGGCTCGGCCGCCCTGGTGCTGCTGCTCGCCTCGCTCGGCATCTTCGCCCTGATCCGACTGGTTCCCGGCGACCCGGTCACGATCCTGGCCGGACCGGACTCCACGCCCGAGTCCCGGGCCGCGATCCGCGCCGACCTCGGCCTCGATCAGCCGTTCTTCAGTCAGTACCTCACCTGGCTGGGAGACCTGGCCCGCTTCGACCTCGGACCGTCGTACCGGCTCGGGGGGTCGGTCTCGGAGCTGGTGATCGCCGGTGCGCTCAACACCATCGTGCTCACCCTCACCGCGCTGCTCATCGCGGTGGTCGGTGCGGTGATCGCCAGCACGCTGGCCGTGGTGCTCGACAAGCAGTGGTTGAACAACCTGCTGGCCGCCTCCAACACCCTCGCGGTGGCGGTGCCGACCTTCGCGACGGCGCTGATCCTGGTCCTGCTCTTCGCGGTGCAGAACCGGGTCCTGCCAGCCGGAGGCACGCCGCCGGACGGCTTCTTCGCCCGCCCCGACATCGCCCTGCAGTACCTGTTGCTGCCGGCCACCGCACTAGCCCTGCCGGCCTGGGCAGCGCTGACCCGGTTCCTCACCGAGTCGCTGCAGAGCCAGCTGGAGCAGCCGTACGTCACCACGGCCCGTGCGCTGGGCATCGGGCGCCGCCGGATCGTGCTCACCCAGGCGTTGCGCAACGCGCTGCCGTCGACGGTCACCATCCTCGGCATCCAGTTCGGCACCCTGCTGGGCGGCGCGATCCTGGTCGAGGCGGTCTTCGCCTGGCCGGGTCTGGGCCGCCTGATCGAGCAGGGCATCGCCGCCCGTGACTACCCGGTGGTGCAGGTCCTGCTGCTGCTCTCCGTGGTGGTCTTCGTGCTCACCCAGCTGGCCACCGATCTCGTCCACGCCTGGCTCGATCCCCGGGTCCGGCTCCAGGGGGTGTCCTGACATGTCCGCCACGTTCGAACCCGTCGCCGGCGTCGACGAACCGATCAGCCCGGTCCCAGAGGGACCGCCCCCGGGTGACGCCCCGACCACCCGCCGACCCGGCTTCCTTCACTCTCTGCGGAAGGGCCGCGGTCTGGTCGGTGTGATCCTGGTCGGCACCGTGGTCGCCCTCGGTCTGCTGGCGCCGCTGCTGGCGCCGTACGGACCCAACGAGCAGATCGAGGGCGCCAACCTGCTCGGTCCGAGCAGCAGCCACTGGCTGGGCACCGACGAGGTCAACCGGGACGTCCTCTCTCGGACCCTCTTCGGCATCCGTGCCGACCTGGTGGTGGTCTTCGCCGCGGTCCCGATCGGCGCCGCGCTCGGGGTGCTGAGCGGCTTGGTCACCAGCTGGTGGACCACGACCGACGTGATCGCCCAGCGCTTCTTCGACCTGCTGCTGGCCTTCCCGACGCTGATCCTGGCGATCCTGCTCACCGCGTTCTTCGGTCCCGGCCTGTTCACGATCGGCATCGTCATCGTGGCCGTGGAGATCCCGGTCTTCGGGCGCCTCGTCCGCACCTCGGTGCGGACCATCCGGGAGATGCCGTTCGTGGAGGCCTCCCAAGTGGTGGGCGCCGGCTCCTGGTGGGTGCTGCGCCGCCACATCCTGCCCAACTCTCTCGAACCGCTCACCGTGCAGCTGGCGGTCTCGATGTCGGTCGCGGTCTTCATCGAGGGCGCGATGAGCTTCCTCGGACTCGGCGTCCGACCGCCCGACCCCTCACTCGGGTCGCTGATCAAGGACGGCGTGCGCCTGATGTACAACGCCCCGTTCTTCGCCGTCGGCCCCTTGACCCTGGTCGTCGCCCTGGTGCTCGGCCTGCTCCTCATCTCCCAGTCCCTCGCGGAGGCCCGTCGTGTCTGATCCCACCCCTGCCAACCGCTCTGCCCCTGCCACCCGCTCTGCGTTGGTCGCCGAGCCGCTGCTGCGGATCGAGCATCTCGCCATCTCGTTCTCCCACCCGCGTCCGGCCGTGGTGGACGTCTCCGTCACGGTCCGTCGCGGCGAGATCCTCGCCCTCGTCGGCGAGTCCGGCTCCGGCAAGTCGATGACCGCCCGCGCGGTCCTCGGCCTGCTGCCGCGCGGTGCGCGCGCCACCGGCTCCATCCGGTACGACGGCACCGAGCTCCTCGGACTCGACGAACGCGACTACGCGGGCGTGCGCGGCAACCGGATCGCGATGGTCTTCCAGGAGCCGCAGACCGCACTCAACCCGGTCCGCACGATCGGCTGGCAGCTCAAAGAGGCCTTGCGGGCCCACGGCATGCGGGACAAGACCGAGATCCGGGAGCGCTCCTTGGAGCTGCTCGGGCAGGTCGAGATCCCCGATCCGGCCGAACGCCTCGGCTACTACCCGCACCAGCTCTCCGGCGGACAGAAGCAGCGGGTGGTGCTGGCGCTGGCGCTGGCCAACCGACCCGAGCTACTGCTCGCCGACGAGCCGACCACCGCGCTCGACGTCACCGTCCAGGCCGAGATCCTGCACCTGCTCAACCGGATCCGCGAGCAGACCGGCACCGCGATCGTGCTGATCACGCACAACATGGGCGTGGTCGCCGAGATCGCCGACCGGATCCTGGTGCTCCAGGCCGGCAACGTGATCGAGACCGGTGAGACCCGGGCGCTCTTCGCCGACCCCCGCGAGCCCTACACACGGCACCTGCTCGGCTCGGTGCCGCGGCTGCCGGACCGGACCGAGGACGAGACGCCGTCGAGCGGTGCCGCCCGGATCGCGGCGCTGCCTCCGGGTGAGGTGGAGCCGCCCGCGGTGCAGTTCGCCGGGGTCTGCGTCCGCTACGGGTCCCAGCGCCGCGGGCGGGCCTTCCCCGCGGTCAACGGCGTCGACCTCAGCGTCGCCGCGGGCGAGGTGGTCGGCCTGGTCGGAGAGTCCGGCTCCGGCAAGACCACCCTGGGACGCCTGGCCGCCGGGCTGGTGCCTCTCGCGGAGGGCACCGTCCGGCTACGCGGCCGCGACCTCTTCGCCGGCACTCGCGGCCAGCTCCAGGAGCTGCGGCGCGGCCTCGCCTTCGTGCACCAGGATCCCGAGGCATCGCTGGATCCGCGGTTCAGCATCGGCGAGTCGATCCGCGAGCCCCTCGACGTCCACCGGATCGGTACGCCGGCTGAGCGCCAGGCCCGGGTCGCCGAGCTGCTCGACGCGGTCCAGCTGCCCGTCTCCTTCACCGAACGACGGCCTCGGGAGCTCTCCGGCGGGCAGCGCCAGCGGGTCGCCCTGGCCCGGGCGCTCGCGTTGCGGCCCACCTTGCTGATCGCCGACGAGCCGACCAGCGCCCTGGACGTCTCGGTCCAGGCGCGGGTGCTCAAGCTCTTCAGCGACCTGCAGCACGAGCTGGGGTTCGCCTGCCTGTTCATCAGCCACGACCTCGCGGTCGTCCATCAGGTGGCCGACCGGGTCGCTGTGCTGCGCGCCGGGGAGCTCGTCGAGACCGGACCGGTCGGCGAGGTGTTCGCACGGCCGCAGGCGTCGTACACGCGGCGGCTGTTGGACGCCGTGCCGATCCCGGACCCCGCGCAGCGTGGGAGGCGGGTGCGCACCCTGGACCGCGCCCGCGCCTCCTGATCCCGCAAGCCGCCCCCGCCGAACCCCATGCCGATTGGCTGCGATTTCAACGAGATCCGAGCCAATCTGCATGGGGCTCGGCGCCTGAACATCAACCCCCACCCGTGAGGAGACACCCGTGCCCGACCACCCCGACGCCCCGCTCGACCAGGCCCGTCGCCACCTCCGCCACCACCTCCCCTATGGCGGCACCCTCGCGTCGTACGACGCCGCCGCCGACGTGCGCGACCAGGTCGACCCGCTGCCGGTGCGGGACCGGCTCACCCCACCGGACCAGGCACCCAACGTGCTGGTGATCCTGCTCGACGACATGGGCTTCGGCGCCTCCTCCGCCTTCGGCGGCCCGTGCCGGATGCCGGCCGCCGAGGCGCTCGCCGACGACGGACTGCGGTTCAGCCGGTTCCACACCACCGCGATGTGCTCCCCGACCCGGGCGTCGCTGATGACCGGCCGCAACCACCACCGGGTCGGCGTGGGCACCGTGGTGGAGATCTCCACCGGCGCGCCGGGTCACAGCGGGATGCGGCCGCGCTCGGCAGGCACCCTGGCCCAGGTGCTGCAGGGCAACGGCTATGCGACGGCTGCGTTCGGCAAGTGGCACCAGACCCCTCCCTGGGAGCAGACCGCCGCCGGCCCGTTCGACCGGTGGCCCACCCACGAGGGGTTCGACCACTTCTACGGGTTCCTCGGCGGGGAGGCCTCGCAGTTCGAGCCGACGCTGGTGCGCGGCACCACCTTCGTGGACCCGCCGCGCAGCGCAGCCGACGGCTACCACCTCTCCGAGGACCTGGTCGACGAGGCGATCTCCTGGACCGGCCAGGTGACGCGCCACGGGCAGGGCAAGCCGTGGTTCTGCTACCTGGCGTTCGGCGCCACCCACGCGCCGTTCCAGGTGCCGCCCGAGTGGCGGGACCGCTATCGCGGCGAGTTCGCTCACGGCTGGGACCAGCAGCGCGAGATCACCCTGGCACGGCAACGCGAGCTGGGCGTCGTACCGCCCGAAGCGGAGCTGGCGCCGTGGACGCCCGGCGTCCCGCACTGGGAGGAGATCCCGGCCCTCGAGCGCGAGACCGGCCAGCGGCTGATGGAGCTGTATGCCGCCTTCGCCGAGCACACCGACGCGCAGATCGGCCGGCTCGTCGAGGCGCTGCGTGAGCGCGGCGAGCTCGACAACACCGTGGTGATGCTGATCCTCGGCGACAACGGTGCCTCGGCGGAGGGCACCATGGTCGGCACCCTCAACGAGCACCTGCACTTCAACGGGATCCCGGAGTCGGCGGAGCGGATCGCTGGTTTCATCGAGGACAACCCCGGCGCGCTCGGTGGACCGGAGAGCTATCCGCACTACCCCGCCGGGTGGGCGGTCGCGATGGACACGCCGTATCAGTGGACCAAGCAGGTCGCCTCACACTACGGCGGGACCCGCAACGGCATGGTGGCGCACTGGCCCGCGGGGATCGCGGCGAAGGGCGAGGTGCGCCACCAGTGGCACCACGTCAACGACGTGATGCCGACCGTGCTGGACCTGATCGGGCTGCCGGTGCCGGAGACCATCGACGGCGTCGACCAGGACTCGCTCGACGGGGTCTCCTTCGGCTACTGCCTGGACGCGCCAGGCGCACCGGAGCAGCACACCACCCAGTACTTCGAGATGTTCGGCAACCGCGGGATCTACCGCGACGGGTGGACGGCCGTCGCGCCGCACAAGGCGCCCTGGCATCCGGCGTCGCAAGAGACCCCCCGCTTCGACGAGGACGTCTGGGAGCTCTACGACACCACCACCGACTGGTCCCAGGCCCGCGACCTCGCCGCCGAGCACCCTGAGCTCCTGGCCGAGCTGCAGGCGCTCTTCGACAGTGAGGCGCGCCGCAACCGGGTCTATCCGATGGACGACCAGCTGATCCGGCGGTTCGGGGCGGCCGGTGGCGCGCGGCCGGAGCGACCCGCCTCGATCGTGCTCGGGCCCGACGACGGGCGGTTGCGCGAGGACGCCGTACCGGATGTGAAGAACGGCTCCTACCGGATCACCGCCACGTTCCACGGCGGCCGGTACGACGACGGCGTCCTGGTCGCCCAGGGCGGCGGGTTCGGCGGCTGGTCGCTCTACGTGAAGGACGGGGTACCGAGCTGGGCCTATTCCTATGCGGCCGTCGAGTGGACCCATCTGCGGGCCGCCGCTCCGCTGCCGGACGAGGCGGGCGATCACGTGGTCGAGCTCCACTTCGCCTACGACGGCGGCGGGCCCGGCCGGGGCGGCGAGGTCACCCTCGTGGTCGACGGCGAGGTGGGCGCGCGTGGCCGGTTGGAGCGGTCGCTGGCCGCGATGTTCTCGATGGACCAGACCCTGGATGTCGGCATCGACCGCGGCACCCCGGTGACCCCCGACTACGGGACCCGGGACGGCTTCGCCTACCAGGGCACGGTGCACCGGGTCGCGCTGGAGACGGTGACCGGGGAGTCGGTCGAGTTGCCCTGGGAGGACCGGTTGGCCGCAGTGATCGTCGGGCAGTGAGCGCTCGGGGTCGGGGTTGCGTCATACGTTCTGTGGTCGCCCGGCATCAGTTCGTATGACGCAACCCGGCGCCCACCGGAGCCGCCACCGGGGTTTGTCCGCGAGACGCGGTGATTGTCCGCGACGAGGGCGGGTAGACGGCTCGCCGTGAAGGTGCGAGACCCGTGGGGACAGACCTGGCGCGTCACCCGGCGCTGGGTGCCGTGGCGGCGACGGTTGAAGGGGATGTGGCGGGGACCGTTCGAGGCGATGCCCGCGAACCTCGGCGACGACCCGATCAGCCTGATCATCCTCGGCGTGATCTGCCTGCCGCTGATCGTGCTCGCGATCGTGGCCAGCCTGGAGCTGCTCGCCCTGCTGCTGCTCTTCCCGATCGCGCTGCTGGTCCGGGTGATCTTCGGCCGCCACTGGACCATCGAGGCGCGACGCGGCTTCCGGATTCACTGGCAGGCCGACGCCGGCGACTGGCGGGCGAGCGGCGAACGCATCCACCACGTGGTGGCCGCGATCGCCGCCGGCGACCTGCCGCCGCAGAACGTCGACGTGCCTGCGGTCGAGCGCACCGACCAACCGGGTCCACGCTGATGAGAGATCGCCGGCCCCCGCTCCGCGCAGAGGGAGCAGGAGCCGGCGTCAGAGATCGCGCTCTCTGACCAGCCTCAGGCGTTGATCGGCTTCGGCACCGAGGTACCGGGCTGACGCCGCTCGGCGTCGGTCAGCCAGGCGAGCTGCTCGAGGCGGGTCAGGATCTCGTGCAGCATGTCCGCGGTGGTCGGGTCGGCGGCGTCGATCTCGTCGTGGACCCGGCGTGCGGTGCCGCAGACGCCGTAGATGGAGGCGACGATGGCGTCGATCGCGTCACCGGTGTCGACCTCGCCGGTCGGGAACGCCGGGAGGCTGGACTGGGCCGCGACCCGGGCCGAGCTGCCGTCCGGGACCACGTAGACAGCGCGCATCCGCTCCGCGACGTCGTCGGCGAAGTCGCGGGCCGCGTCGACGATCTCGTCGAGCTGCAGGTGCAGGTCGCGGAAGTTGGCACCCACGATGTTCCAGTGGGCCTGCTTGCCCTGGAGGTGGAGGTCGGTGAGGTCGACGAGGACCTGCTGGAGGTGACCGGCGAAGGTCTCGTCGGCGACGAAGACGGGGTGCGAGACGTGCTTGTCGTGATGGGTCGCAGTGGTGGCCATGGGTGGTGCTCCTTTCGCTGGACCATCCGAGGTCCGGTGCGGACCTGATGCAACGACTATGGCACCCTTTCTTGAACCATTCCAGACAAGTAAGCCTTGCCTACGTCTCGCCAACGGGGTGCGACTTGCGATGAATTCGACTGTCGGTGGCAGTCACTAACGTCGGCATCATTCGCCGGCCCGGGAGGGACCGGCGCGGGACGAGGGAAGGCTTCGATGACGACGATGATCCGCGCCAGCGGACTGACCAAGCACTACGGGAGCGTGAAGGCGCTCCAAGGCCTCGATCTCGAGGTCCCCGAGGGCAAGGTGCTCGCCCTGCTCGGCCCGAACGGCGCGGGCAAGACCACCGCCGTGCGCTGCCTGACCACCCTGCTGGTGCCCGACGCGGGCAGCGCGGAGGTGGCCGGGGTCGACGTACTGAAGGATCCGGTCGGAGTGCGCTCCCGGATCGGACTCTCCGGACAGTACGCCGCGGTCGACGAGCACCTCACCGGCTACGAGAACCTGGTGATGGTGGGCCGGCTCTATCACCTGGGGAAGGCCCGAGCACAGGAGCGGGCGCGCGAGCTGCTCGCGCGGTTCTCGCTCACCGACGCTGCCGACCGGCCGTCGAAGACCTACTCGGGCGGGATGCGGCGGCGGCTCGACCTGGCCGGAGCCTTGGTCGCCGAGCCGCCGGTGCTGGTGCTCGACGAGCCGACCACCGGCCTGGACGTGCGGAGCCGGCAGGAGATGTGGGACGTGATCCGGGAGCTGGTCGGTGGCGGGTCGACGCTGCTGCTCACCACGCAGTACCTGGAGGAGGCGGACAAGCTCGCCGACGACATCATGGTCATCGACCACGGTCGTGCGATCGCGCAGGGCACCGCTGACGAGCTGAAGGCGCAGACCGGCGGCGAGCGGATCGAGGTGGTGCTGGCCGACGCCGAGGATCGCGACGCAGCTCACCGCGTGCTGACCGAGGTCGCCGCCGCGGATGTCCTCGTCTCCAACAACGGTCGCGAGCTCACCGCCGCGGTGCACGGCTCCGGCACCGGCGACCTGCTCCGGGTGTTGCAGGGCTTCGAACGGGAGACCGTCACCGTGCTCGACATCGGCCTGCGGCGTCCCACGATGGACGACGTCTTCTTGGCGCTGACCGGACGGCCCGCCGAGGACGAGCAAGCAACGCAGGAGAAGACACAGGCGGAGGCGACCCGATGAGCACGACCCAGGCACTCACCGACGGCTGGGTGGTCGCCCAGCGCAACCTGATCAAGATCAAGCGGGTCCCCGAGATCCTGGTCTTCGTGCTGATCAGCCCGATCATGTTCGTGCTGCTCTTCGCCTACGTGTTCGCCGGTGCGATCGACACCGGCGGCAACGTCGACTACAAGGAGTTCCTGATCGCGGGGATCTTCGCCCAGACCGTTGTCTTCGGTGCGACGTTCACCGGCGCCGGCCTGGCCGAGGACATGCAGAAGGGGATCATCGACCGGTTCCGATCACTGCCGATGTCCTCCTCGGCGGTGCTGGTCGGCCGAACCACCTCGGACGTGGTCTACAACGTGCTCTCGTTGATCATCATGGCGCTGACCGGTCTGCTCGTCGGATGGCGGATCCGCGACGGATTCGTGGATGCGGTCGCCGGCTTCGCACTGCTGCTGGTCTTCGCCTACGCGATCAGCTGGGTGATGGCCTACGTCGGCCTGCTGGTGCCGAGCGTCGAGGTGATCAACAACGCGTCGTTCATCGTGATCATGCCGTTGACGTTCGTCTCCAACGCGTTCGTTCCGGCCAGCTCCTTCGACGGCCTCCTCTACACCTTCGTCACCTGGAACCCGGTCTCGACCCTGACCCAGGCCTCCCGCGAGCTCTTCGGCAACAACGGCAACATGCCGGTGCCGGACACCTGGTCCATGCAGCACCCGGTGCTCTACACGCTGATCTGGGTGGGGATCCTGCTCGCGGTCTTCGGGCCGCTCTCGGTCCGGCAGTACCGGCGCACCACCAGCCGATAACCTCAGGCAGCCTGCTCGGCGACCGTGGGTGCCGGCGACGCCGCCGGCACCCGAGCCTGGATCTCACTACGGCGCAGCAGGCTGCGCTCCTTGGCGGCATCGACCGCGGCCTTCGCCGCGGACACCGGCGGCGTCCGTACGGCGTCGGCGGCCCTGCCGCACACCACGGCGATGATCGGGATCCAGACGGGCAGCAACATGAACGCGAAGATCGGGGTGTAGACGGCGAGTGCCTGACCCATGGCGGGGCCTCCTGGTCGGGAGCGGACGTGTGGAGGCCGCCGACACTGCCGCTCGTGCTATGACGTGGACCACACCCCGGCGCACAAAGATCGGCGGCATCTTGTGACCCAGGCACAAGCGCGCCATCCCCGCCAGTCCTGATAGGAATCGAGGATGAGCGCCACGCTGTCCCGAGCGGTCCCTGGGCTGCGTGCCTTCGCCGGCTACCGCCGCTCATGGCTCTCCGCCGACCTGCTCGCCGGCGCCACCCTCTGGGCGATGCTGGTGCCGCAGTCCCTCGGCTTCGCCGTGCTGGCCGGCCTGCCACCGGTGATCGGCCTCTACACCGCGGTCGGCGCGATGATCACCTACCTCTGGTGGGGCTCTTCGCGAGTGCTCAACGTCGGCGCCGAGTCGACCGTCGCGCTGATGGTGGCCACCACCCTCACCGTCCACGCCTCCCCCGGCAGCGAGGAGTACGTCGACCTGGCCGTCGTGCTCGCCCTGCTGGTCGGCCTCTTCCTGGTCATCGGTGGACTGCTCGGGCTGGGGCGTGCCGCCGACTTCCTCTCCCGGCCGGTGCTGGCCGGCTACGTCTTCGGGTCGGGCGTGCTGATCGTGAGCAGCCAGCTCGAGGGGTTCGTCGGCGCGTCGATCGACCCGACGCCGTACCTGACCGAGGTGGGGGCGGTGGTGCGCAACCTCGACCAGGCCGACCTGACCGCAGTCTGCTTCGGGGCCGTGTCCTTGATCCTGGTGCTGGCGCTGCGCAGGTTCCTGCCCGCCGTGCCCGGGGCGCTGATCGCGGTCGCGGGGTCGATCGCGGTGGTCGCGGCGTTCGACGTCGACGTCACGGTGGTCGGTGCCTTCGACAGCGGCCTCCCGTCCATCGGTCTGCCTGCGGTGGGCCTCGACGACGTCGGGATGCTGGTCGGGCCGGCCTTGGCGATCGCGCTGCTCGTCTATCCGGACAGCGCGCTCACCGCGCGGTCGCTGACCGTCGGCACGCCGGACCGGATCGACGCCGACCGGGAGTTCTTCGGGGTCGGGGCTGCCAATCTCGGGGCCGGTCTCCTCGGCGGGTTCCCGGTCAACGGCAGCCAGTCGCGCAGCTTCGTGCTCCGCGACGCCGGTGCACGCTCGCAGGTGGCCAACCTGGTGGCCGCAGCCCTGGTGGTGTTGACGCTGGTGGCGCTGGCCCCGATCTTCGACTACCTGCCGACCGCGACCCTGGCTGCGATCGTGATCGTCGCCGGGATCTCGCTCTTCGATGTCGCCGAGTTCCAGGCATTCTGGCGCTACCGACGCAGCGAGTTCTGGACCGCGGTGGCGACCGTGGCCGCAGTGCTCGGGCTGGGCATGCTGGTCGGGATCGCGGTGGCGATCGGACTGACCATGCTGCTGATGGTGCTCCGCGCCGCGGATGCCACCGGCGCGGTGCTCGGGCGGCTTCCCGGCACCGACACCTACCGCGACATCGACGACCACGTCGGGGCGGTCACCGTGCCGGGTCTACTGCTCTATCGGTTCGATGCGCCGCTCTTCTTCGCCAACGCCGGCCGGCTGCGTGACGAGGTGCTGGCGTTGCAGGAAGAGCAGCAGGCGCGCTGCGTCGTCCTCGACCTGGAGACCACCCACGACATCGACTCCTCCGCGATCCAGGTGCTGCACGAACTGCTCGACGAGCTCGACCGCCGTGGCGTCAGCCTGGAGCTGGCGCGGGTACGCACGGAGGTGCACGCGCTGGTGCGGGTCGGCGGCGTCGAGGAGCGGCTCGCCGACCGGCGGGTGCACCTCGAGGTCGACGACGCGGTGACCTCGTTCCAGCAGCGCAACGGGTGAGCGCTCAGCCTGGATTCAGGCGCGCTCCAGGGCGAGCACCGGGATGGTCCGGATGCCGGCGGTCTTCTCCTCGTAGCCGGCGAAGCCGGGGTAGTCGGCGGCCTGCGCGGCGTAGATCTCGTCCCGCATCTCCCCGATAACCTCCTTGACCGCGACGTCGTAGGTCTCGATCCCGGCGTCGGTGCCGCGTTCGATCCGGGCGCCGCCGGCTGCGACCAGGTTGTGGTACCAGTCGGGGTGCTTCGGTGCACCGGCTGCAGAGGCGAAGACGTAGATCGTGTCCGGATCATCGTCGTCGGGGCGGTACATCATCGGATTGGTGCGGGACTCCCCGGACTTGCGGCCCACGTGGTGCACCACGACCATCGGCGCGCCCTCGAAGGGACCACCGACCTTCCCGTCGTTGGCGCGGAACTCCTCGACGATCTTGGCGTTCATGCCTTCCAGCGGCACGGCACTCCTCCTCGCTCGGCGGATGCTGCTGCACCCACGAGTCTGCCCCGCGGACAGTGGCCGAGGCTAGGTGTTCTCAGGGACGAGCAGCCGCACCTCGAGCCCCTCCCCCTCCGGGGTGACGCGCTGCAGCCGTGCCACGGTGATGTCGGCGACGGTCCGGTAGCCCACCCTGCGCGCCTCGGATCGCTCCGCGGTGGGCTCAGGGAGCGTGACACAGATGTAGCGGCGTCTCCGCCCGTCAGCGGTGTTCGCCTCGAGCACCGCCTGACCCGTGGTGCCGGAGCCGGCGAAGAAGTCGAGCACCACGTCGCCGTCCTCGTTGGCCGCCATGGTCACCAGGCGGCGGACCAGCTCGACCGGCTTCGGGCTGTCGAAGACCGCCTCCCCCATCAGCTCCCGCAGCCGCCGCGTGGCCGTCGAGGTCTGCATCTCCTCGTCCCACCAGGTGGTGGCGGTGCGGCGCTTCGCGGCCGCGTCGTCGCGGTAGTACTTCTGCAGCAGCGCCCGCGGGCGTACGACGACCAGGCCGGCGTCGTACTTGGCCTGCATGGTGCGCTTGGAGTATCGCCAGTAGCCGGTGACCCCCTGGAACTCGTAGTGCGGATTGCCCTTCTTGGCGCCGCCGGGACCGTCGAGCGGCACCAGGCGATAGGGCCCGCGCTCGTCGGTGAGGTCGAACCCGTCGAGGACCGGGTCGAGTCCGAATCCGGTGCGGCGGGCGGAGAGCGCGCCGATGTCGCGGGCATAGAGATGCACGAAGTGGTGGGAGGGTGAGACCAGCCGGTCGTTGGAGACCGAGGCTCGAGCGCGGACACAGACGGTGGCGACGAAGTTGTCTGTTCCGAAGGTCTCATCGAGGAGAAGGCGCAGCTGGGCGGTCTCGTGGTCGTCGATCGAGACCGCGATCAGCCCGTCGTCGGTCAGCAGGTCGCGTGCCAGCACCAGGCGCGGCAGCATCATCGACAGCCAGCGGCTGTGCCGGCCCCGGTCGCCGAAGTCGTCGTTGTAGACGAACGCGTTGCCGGTGGCGTAGGGCGGGTCGATGTAGATCAGTCGGACGTGCCCGGCATGCTCGGCGGCGAGCAGCTTGAGCACCTCGAGGTTGTCGCCCTCCACGAAGAGGTGCGGTGGGGCGGGGCCGTCGATCGACCGGTCGGGGTCCGCGACGAGCCGACCCGCGCTCGGCGTACGGGCGGCCGCGAGCGCGGCGCGCTTGCCGGTCCAGGTCAGCTCGTAGCGTTCCTCGCCGGTGTCCGTCGCCGCGGTGCGCCGGGTCACGGAGCGAATCTAGACGAGCAGCGATCCGTCGTACACGCCGCGGACGGTGCGGGTCGCGACCAGTGCCCACGCGGCGACGAGTCCGGCGAAGAGGACACCCGCCGCGGCAGCGAGGACGCCGAGACCGGTGACGTCGGCGAGCGCGGAGGTGCCGGTCACCACGGTGCCGACCGGGAAGGTGAACGACCACCAGGGCAGACCGAACGGCATCCCGCCGCGGACCGAACGGACGGTGAGCTGGGCAGCGAGGGCCAACCAGACCATCGCGAAGCCCCAGACCGGGATGCCGTAGACCAGCGCCAGGCTCTCGAAGGCCGTTCCGTACGGCGCCGGCAGGATCCCCGGCGCCAACAGCCCCAGGTGGTGGGCGGCGGTCACCGACTGGCCCAGCGGCCCGAGCACGATCCACCAGGTCGGCACTGCAGCAGCCGGACCGGCCCCGTGGCTGAGCAGTCGACGGAGCAGCACCGGGATCAGCAGCAGGCTGGCGAGCAGCGAGATCCCGAAGAATCCGTAGCAGGCCAGCAGCATCGTCTCCTGCGGCTCCCCTGCCGGCAGATGCGGGATCAGCAGGGCACCGGTGGCTGCACTGACCATCGGCGGCACCACCGGCATCAGCCAACCACCGAACGCGTCCTCGAGTCGCCGGCCCTGGCCGGCGAGTAGCAGCGGCACGGCGACGGTGGTGAGGAGTCCGAGCAGGGTGCCGGCGGTCCAGAGAGTCGCGGCGACGGTGAGTGCGACCGGCGTGCCGATCCACCGCTGCCCCGCGACGAGAGCTCCGGCTCCGACGGTCATCAGCGCCATCGCCGGCGCGCCGTAGAAGTTCGCCATCACCGGGTCGAGGCGGTGCGCCCTGGCGGCGACCGGGTGGTGGCGGTGGTGCAGCGCGGTGGCGGCGGTGAGGACGAGCAGCAGCCCGGCGGCGAGTGCCCAGATCGCGGCGGCCACCGTCTCCGCGCCCGGGACGTGGAACGGCAGACCCACCAGCGCGACAGCGACGATCCCGGTCCCCATCACCGCCGCGAACCAATTCGGACCGACATGGCCGAGCATGGGTGCGCCGCCGAGCTCGGCGAGGAACCGGCGGGTCCGGAGTCCGCCCGCCGTGGTGCCGGGGTGGAGGGTCGCGCTCATGGTGACCAGCCTTCGGCACCGGCTGCGCGCGCGGTAGCGGGACGTTCTTGGGCGCTCACAAGGCTGGCTTGTGCCGCGGCGGCGCGGCGCCATCTAGGTTGTGCCCATGCGTCTGCGTCTGGTGATCCCCGCGGCCCTCACCGCCCTCGTCCTGGCCGGCTCGACCTCAGTCACGGCGGCGGCGCCGGAGGAGCCCACGAACCCGTGGCTCGAGAGCCGGGTGATGAACGTGGCCCACTCCGGCGGCGAGGACGAGGCACCGATGAACACGATGTACGCCTTCAAGCGGGCTGCGAAGCTCGGCGCGGACATGCTCGAGCTCGACGTGCACTCGACCAAGGACGGACGCCTGGTGGTGATCCACGACGCGACCGTCGACCGCACCACCAACGGCAAGGGCAAGGTCGAGGACCTCCCGATCAGCAAGATCCGCCGCCTCGACGCCGCCCACTGGTTCGTGTCCGGCCAGAGTGCCGTGCACGGCCTCCCGGCGAAGAAGTACAAGCTGCGCGGCGCCCGCTACGGCAAGGTCAAGGTGCCCGGTTATGTCCGCAAGGACTTCCGGGTGCCGCAGCTGTGGCAGATCTTCCAGCAGTTCCCGAGCACACCGATCAACATCGAGATCAAGGGGACTGCGGACACCGACCTGGCGTCGTACCAGCGGACGGGGCGGTTGCTGGCGCGTTTCCTCAACAGGGTCGGCCGCACCGACGTGATCGTGGCCTCGTTCAACGACACCGCCCTGACTGACTTCCACCAGCAGGCCCCGCAGATCGGACTGGCGCCCGGCATGGCGGCGCTCACCGCCTATGTGCTCAGCGACACCTTGCCGATGGAGGGCACCGTCGCCCTCCAGGTGCCGGTCACCTACTCGGGCATCCCGATCGCCACCCGCGAGTTCGTCGAGCGTGCCCACAATGACGGGTATGCCGTGCATGTGTGGTTCAGCGGCTCGGCTCCGGACGACGCGGCCACGTACCGAAAGATCATCGACACCTGTGCGGACGGGCTGATGCCGGCGCGGCCGACGGTCTTGGAGAGGATCCTCGACCAACGTGGCATCGAGCGGCCGGGGAAGCCGGGCGTCGATCCCTGCGCCTGAGCCACCGGCCATGGCTGTCCTCGACGACGTGCGATCGCTCGGCAGCGAGCTCGAGCGGTCCTACGAGGTCGTCGTCCGTGGGCGGCTGAAGTTCCGCGTGAAACAGATCGTGTACGTCGCCTTCTCGCTCGACGAGCTGACGATGGAGTTCGCCTTCCCGAAGGAGGAGCGGGCGGCGTTGATCGCCGGTGACCCCGTGAAGTTCCAACTGCCCGCACCCGCCGACCTGCGGTTCAACTGGGTCAGCTCACGGCTCGCGGAGCTGGACCCGGTGGAAGCACGCGAGTTCGTCGTCGATGCCTGGCGGATGGTGGTCCCGCAGAAGGTCGCGCGTGCCTATGACCTGGCGCATCCCGAGGGACCCGGCTGATCGGTCGCTCCGCTCAGGTTCGTCGGTGGTAGCGGTGGTCGCCGGTGGGGAGGCGGCTGACTTCGTAGGCGGGGTCGTGTTCGAGGTGGTGGTGGAAGGAGCAGAGCAGGACGCCGTCGGCGAGGTCGGTCTTCCCGCCTTGGGACCAGGGGTCGAGATGGTGTGCTTCGCACCAGCGGGCGGGGATGGTGCACCCTTCGGCCCGGCAGCACTTGTCGCGAAGTTGGAGTGCTGTGCGCTGCGCGGGTGAGAACAGCCGCTGGGCGCGTCCGAGGTCCAGGACTTCGGACTTGCCGCCCAACACGACCGGGAGGATCTTCGCGGTGCACGCCAGGCGCCGGGCGTGGGCGGCACTGATCTGCTGCTCCCCGTCCTGGAGGGGGTCGAGGAGGCCGGCGGCACCGAGGTCCCGGGTGAGCTGGTCGTGGTCGATGTTCACGACCACCGTGGTCGCATCCCCACCATGGGCGGGCAACTTGTTGGGGTCGAGGTGCTCCAACAACGCACAGAACGCCAGACCCCGGGCGTGGTGCTGCGGCAGCCGTTCCGCATCCGGATTCCCCGCACCCTCCTGACCTGTCTCGGTGCTGAGCGAGTGTTGGCGGGGTGAGGTGTAAGCATCCAGATACGTCGCCAACCGGGCCGCGATCGGGTCGGGCACCAGGGCGGTGATCCGGGTGACCCCCTCACCCAACGGCCGCATCCGCAGCGACGTCTTCGCACGGGCCGCCGCGTCCAGGGCAGCCAGCCGCTTCGCCTCCTCGGCCTCAGCGACCTCGGGAGCCACGACGTACAGGATCCGGTCGGCCAACAGCCGCAGGTGACGCGGACCGAACCCACCCTCAGGCACCTCATCCATCTCGCCGGTCCCCAACCCCACCAGATGAACCTCGGCCCGGGTCCGAGCATCGGCGTCGATCCGGGCCGGCAACGCATCCAACCCCTGGGTGATCACCCGCGCCTGCTCCAACGACAGTGCTCCACGTGCCATCGCTTCCGCGACCCGTGGCCAGGCCCGGTCGACCGAGGCGGCGACCTTGAGCTCCGAGCGCAGACGGGCCGGCTCGGTCCCGGTCTGCAACGCCACCCAGCCCGCCACATCCCGCGCCCCATGCGCCGACGCAACATCAGCAGACGCGGCCAGGGTCCGCATCCGCAACTCGACCACCTGCGCCTCCAGGGCCACCAGCTCGACCAACAGCCGTTCCCGATCGGTCTGCGACAGGAACCCCGGCTGCGCCTCAGCGACCTCACCCAGGCCCGTCCGCGCGTCCTGGACCGCGGTGGTGATGCGGTCGGTGCGGGTACCGGTCACAGACATCGGGCCATCCCTTACAAGAGCCTCGCCACGGCGGTGATTGATGTCCGTGACGCTACGCCCGCACGAACATCAGTTCGACCACCTCTCCCAGCCGTGTGGACCACCGCCCCGGAGGCCTGGCCTGTGGACAGGAGTTGGGCCGAACCGCGGCCAGCAAAACGCCGACAAGGTGGCCGATAGGGGTGCTTCGCCGGCGGCCGGCGGATTCCGAGACTCACTCCGCTCCCACCTCGATCAGCCGGACCACTCGCCATGCGTGCCGCAGAGCCACCCAGCGCCACCCGTTGCCGTGAGCCACAAGTGCAGGGTGCGTCGGCGAACGATCCCGGGGCCGCCAGACCGCCGACATCCGTCGGACCCGGCTGACAAGATGGCCCGCATGTCCGCACTCGCCGTCGCGCTGGCCTACCGCCGCCTCGTCGACGAGAGTGCTGCGCTCCGCCTGCTGAGGGCCGACAACGCGCCAGTGATCGCGGCCCTGCTGACCACCCATCTGGGTGCACCCGGCGCGCGACTGCCCGTGGAGGATCTCCACGAGCTGATCGACGCCGATCTGGAGGTGCTCCGCGACCACATCGACCTGCCGCAGACCGCCCGCGGCTACTGCGACGACTGGCGCAACGCAGGCTTTCTGGTACGACGACCGGCGGCCGAGACGCGCGGCGAGACCCTCGAGCTGGCGCCGGACGCAGTGGTCGCGCTGCGGGTCCTCGCCCAGCTCGACGCGCCCCGCTCGACCATCACCCAGTCCCGTCTGCTCAGCCTGGCGCAGGCGGTGCGCCAGCTGGCGATCGACACCGATCCCGACACCACTCGCCGTCTGGCCTCGCTGGAGGCCGAGCGGGATCGGATCGACGAGGAGATCGCCAGGGTCAACCGCGGTGAGGTCGACGTGCTGGACGGACGCGAGGCGCTCGAGCGGGTGGCCGACGTACTGCTGCAGGCGCGCGACCTGCCCGGGGACTTCGCCGGCGTGCGGGCCCGGTTCGAGGAGCTCAACCACCAGCTGCGCGCCCGGATCCTGGACAGTGACGATCAGGGCAACGTGCTCGACGACGTGTTCCGCGGGGTCGACCTGATCGAGACGTCGGAGGAGGGATTGACGTTCAGCGCCTTCTCCTCGCTGATCCGCGACCCGGAGCGTTCCTCGGCGTTCGAGGCCGACCTCGGCGCAGTGCTCGGACGCGACTTCGCCGGCTATCTCGACCCCGACTCCCGTCGCACGCTCCGCTCCCTGGTGCGCGACCTCAAACGCGGCAGCCGCGAGGTGCACGGCGAGCTGACCGAGTTCGCACGCGGGCTGCGCCGCTACGTCTACTCCCAGGAGTTCCAACGCGACCGGGCGCTGCGCGACGCCCTGCAGTCGGCGCTGGCGACTGCCGTGCCCGCCAGTCGCCAGGTCAAGCCGTACGCCGACGTGCCGCACGAGCTCGAGCTGTCCGCGCTGCGGCTGGCGACCGTCGGGGAGATCGCCCCGCACGACCCCACCGACTACGACACCGGGGCCGCGCTGCCCGACGCCGAGACCGAGAGCATCGACCTCGCCGCCCTCGCCGCGATCGCCCGGGAGAGCGAGATCGACTTCGCCGAGCTCATCGACAACGTCAACGACGTGCTGACCGAGCACGGTGCCGCCAGCGTCGCCGAGATCCTGCGGGCAGCGCCGGCCACCCAGGGGCTGGCCAGCGTCGTCGGTCTGCTGTCGCTGGCGTTGGCCAACGGCGAGGTCCGCCCCGAGGACCACGAGCGCCTCGCCTGGACCGGCCTCGACGGGGTCGACCGCGCCGCCGATGTCGCCGTCCACGTCTTCACCGAGAGGATCTGATGACCGAGCAGGACACCCGGGCCAAGCCAACCCTGTGGACCGGCGACCTCGGCACGCTGCAGGAACAGTCCCGCCGAGCGCTCCTGGAGATCGTCAAGGGCCCCTACCTCTCCGGCGCGCGGCGCCCACAGTTGTGGGCTGCGCTGCTCGCCGACGAGGACTCGATCCGCGCACAATTGCACAATCTGTTCCTCGACCTGGTGCTCGACCCGGTCGACGAGTTCGCCTTCGTCCGCAAGGTCCGCACCACCGAGCTGGACGTGCCGAGTCCGCTGCGCACCGAGAGCCTGACCTTCCTCGACACCGCGATGCTGCTGGTGCTCCGCCAGCTCATGCTCGCCGCGCCCGGCGAGCAGCGGGTGATCGTCGGGCAGAGCGAGATCTACGAGCGCCTCGACGTCTACCGCACCGGCGATCGCTCGACCTTCGCCCGCAACCTGAACGCCGCCTGGAACCGGATGCTGAACAAGTTCCGCGTCCTGCACAGCGTCGGCGAGGACCGGGCCGAGATCTCGCCTGTGGTGAAGTTCCTGCTCGACCACGACCTCGTCGTCGCACTGACCGGCGAATACCGCCGGATCGCGGGCGACGACACCGGCGAAGGCACTGACGGCGACGACGCGCAGGCCGACCCGAGGAGCGAGTGATGAGCACCGAGGACGCGCTGTTCGCCATACCGGCGGCGCCACGGGTGCAGTGGCGCCTGGCGGAGGTCCAGCTGGCCAACTGGGGCACCTTCGACGGCGCCATCTACCGGCTCCCGGTGGCGCGGCGCGGCCACCTGATCACCGGACCGTCCGGCTCCGGCAAGTCCTCGCTGCTGGACGCGATCGCCGCGGTGCTCACCCCGGACAAGTGGCTGCGCCTCAACCAGGCGGCGCAGGGAGCGGGCTCCCGGCACGACCAACGCAGCGTCTACAGCTATGTCCGCGGTGCCTGGTCCCGGACGGTGGACGCGAGCGAGGACCGCGTCGTCAGTGCCTACTTGCGGCCGAAGGCGACCTGGAGCGGGATCGTGCTGCGCTTCGAAGACGGTGCCGGCGCCGTCGTCTCGCTGGGACGTCTCTTCTTCGCTCGCGCCGGTACGACGACCTCGGCCGACGTCAACGACCTCTGCCTGCTCGAACGCTCCGCCGTCGACCTGCGCGAACTCCAGGAGTTCGCGGTGAAGGGGCTGGAGACCCGGCGGGTGCAGAAGGCGTGGCCGGACGCGGTGGTCACGAGCAACCATTCCCATGGCCGGTTCTACGCCCGGATGCGCTCGCTCTTCGGCATCGCCGACGAGACCGCGCTGCAACTGCTGCACAAAACCCAGTCGGCGAAGAGCCTGGACAGTCTGGACCAGCTCTTCCGCGACTACATGCTGGAGCGTCCCGGCACCTTCGCCGTCGCACAGAACGCGGTGGACCAGTTCGGCGAGCTGAGCGACGCCCACGACCGGGTGGTGCAGCTGCGCGAGCAGCGCGACCACCTGCTGGTCCTGCGCTCCGAGGCGGAGCGGTACGACGCCGCTCAGGCGACCGCGGAGGGTGCCCGTCGACTGATCGATTCGGTCGGCCCGTTCCAGCGTCGCCGCGGGCTCGAGCTCGCCAGGGCCGAGGTGGAGGCGGTCCGGGAACGCCTCAGCCGCCTGACGATCGAGGCGGATCGGGCCGCGGTGGCCTACACGAGCGCCGACGACGCGGTCGGTCGCGCAGAGCGGCTGGCGCTCCAGCTCGGCGGCGCCGAGACCGAGCACCTCCAGCAGCGCATCCGGACCGCCTCCGACGCCGCCGGCGATGTCGCCGCCCGCTGGGAGCGGTTCGGCGCAGAGCTGCGCCGAGCCGGGGTCGACGGCGCCCCGGAGACGGCCGAGGCGTTCGCCGAGTTGATCCGGGCGATCGACGAGATCCTCTCCGAGGAGCTGCGGTCGGTCGCGGTGGGACACGACGACCTCGCCCGTCTCGCCGGCGCCCGGGAGCGCACCGCGGAGATCGAGGCCGCGATCACCTCGATCCGGACCAGCGGCAGCACGGTCCCCGAAAGCCTGCTGGGGATCCGCTCGGCGCTGGCCGGAGAGCTGGGACTCCCGACGGCGGCGCTGCCCTTCGCCGCCGAGCTGATCGAGGTCCGCCCCGAGCACGCTGCGTGGACCGGCGCGATCGAGCGGGTGCTGCGCCCGTTCGCGCTCGCGCTGTTGGTGCGTTCGGAGCACCTCGGCGCCGTACGCCGCTGGATCGACACCCACCGGCTCCCCGGTCGTCTGGTCTTTGAGGAGGTGGCCGACGACGCGCCCGCGCCCCGTCCCGCCCGCAGCGACCGGTCGCTGGTGCACCGGGTCCGCGTCTCCACGGGCCCGTTCGCGGAGTGGGTGTCCGGCCAGCTCTCGGAGCGGTACGACGTCGCCTGCGTCGAGTCCCCCGACGAGCTCGACGACCACCCCCGGGCGGTCACGGTCAACGGGCAGATCAAGACCTCCCGCATCCGGTATGAGAAGGACGACCGTCGGGCGATCGACGACCGGAGCCAGTGGGTGCTCGGTGACCGGGAGGCCAAGCTGGAGGCACTCGTCGAGCAGCTGCGGGCCGCCACGGAGGAGCAACGCCGGATCGAGGAGGTCGTCGACCGGATCGAGCGCGAGCGCGGGGCCGAGGTTCGCCGACGTACGGTCCTCGAGGGGGCGCGCCAGCAGGCCTGGTCCGACATCGACCGGCACGGTGCAGCGCGTGCGGTGACCGCGCTGGAGGACCAGCTGCGAGCACTGACCCAGGACAACGCGGACCTCGACGCCGCGGTCGGCGCCGCCGAAGTCGCCCGCAAGGAGCGGCAGGCGGCGCAGGAGGCGCTGACTCGCAGTCAGGTCGCACTGCAGTCGGCCCGGGACCAGGAGACCGAGCTCGCGGAGCTGATCGACCGCGGTGAGGCGGAGCTGGCCAGCGGCGCCGTACCCGAGGTCGAGGCCGAGGTGATGACCGAGTTGACCCGGCGGTTCCGGGCGCGGCGGCGCAACCTCACCCGCGCGGCGATCGGCGAGGTGGGGCAACAGGTCACCCAACAGCTCGGTCAGGAGCGCGACCACGCGCTACGCGACGTGCAGCGGGCCAGCGAGGCCCTGGTCGGCGCGGCGACCACGTTCAACGACACCTGGCCGGCAGCGGCCGCCTCCGCGGAGCTGGTCGCCGGGGTGGACGACCGGCAGGGCTACCTCGAGCTACTCGACACCATCGTCGCGCAGGGGTTGCCGGAGCACGAGGCGAACTTCCTGCGCCTGCTCCGGGAGCGATCCCGCGACCTGATCGGCGAGTTGGTCAGCGACATCCTGGCCGCGCCCCGCGAGATCCAGGACCGGGTCACCCCGGTCAACGCCTCGCTGCGCCGGTCCCCGTTCGACGAGGGCCGCTACCTGCGGTTGCGGGTGAAGACGCGGCGCACCGAGACGGTGAACCGGTTCATCACGGACCTGCGGTCGGTGGCCGAGGGCAGCTGGACCGACGACGACCTGGCCTCGGCCGAGCGCCGGTTCGCCACCCTCGACTCGCTGATGCGGCGGCTCGCCTCAAGTGAGCACGCCGATCGCACCTGGCGACAGCAGTGTCTCGACACGCGCCTCCACGTCACGTTCCTGGCCGAGGAGATCGACGACCACGAGCGGGTGCAGGCGACGTACGACTCCGGGGCGGCGATGTCGGGTGGACAGCAGCAGAAGCTGGTCATCTTCTGCCTGGCCGCTGCGTTGCGCTACCAGCTGGCCGACACCGACGACGCCTTCCCGCGCTACGGGACGATCGTGTTGGACGAGGCGTTCGACAAGGCGGACACCCGCTACACCCGGATGGCGCTGGACATCTTCGTCGAGTTCGGGTTCCAGATGGTGCTGGCGACACCGCAGAAGCTGCTGCAGACCATCGAGCCGTACGTCGGCGCGGCGACCTCGATCGAGAACCCCACCCGGCAGCGGTCGATCGTCGCCGACGTGGCGTGGAGCGAGGAGTGATCGGCGTCGACGAGGCGCGGCGGCTCGCCCACGACAAGCTGACCAAGAAGCTGACCTCGTGGGCCGTCGAGCCGCCCGCCGCACCCGCGATGGCTGTCGCTCTGAAGCCGCCGACCGAGCACGCCGCGCTGGCCGATCAGTCCGCGGCGGAGGCGTGGGTGCGGGCGTGGCGCGGCGTCGTACTGCCGCCAGGGGCGGAGGTCGACTGGGAGACACGGGACTGGAAGCGACTGGGGCGCCAGGACGTGCCGGTCCGGCTTCGGCTGGCAGGAGCGGACGTCGTCGCCGGGTTCGCGAAGGGGACGGCGGCGCGGGACTGGGCGCGGTTGACCCGACGGCTGGCCGCTGTGCGGGACGCGCTCGGACCCTCGGCGGCGCTCGACACCGCGCTCCGCAGGCACGCGACCACGCTGCTGGGGTGGCCCGACGACCGGTTCGAGCGGGTCCTTGCCGTCGTCGCCTGGCTGTCCACGTACCCCTCCGAGGGACTGCGGCCGCGTCAGGTGCCGATCCGCGGTGTCGACACCAAGTGGCTGGCCAAACATCGGGCGGTCGTCACTGATCTGCATGCCGCCGCGACCGGTGCGGAGGGGCTGGGATTGGTCGAGGCGGACCGCCTGGTCCGGGTGCGGATCCTCGACCCGGCGCTGGCCGTCGGCGGGCTGCGTGACCTCGCGGCGCCGGCGGCGCAACTGGCGACCCTGCCGGTCGCGCCGGCGGTGGTGTTGGTGTTGGAGAACCTCGAGTCGATGCTCGCCTTGCCCTCGTGGCCAGGCGTAGTCGCGCTCCACGGCTCCGGGTACGACGTCGACGCGGCCGGTCGGCTCCCCTGGGCGCAGCAGGCGCGCGTCGTCTACTGGGGCGACCTGGACTCTCACGGCTTCGCGATCCTGCATCGGCTGCGGTTCTGGCTGCCCGATGTCACCACGATCCTGATGGACGAGCAGACCCTGCTGGATCACCGCGACCTGTGGGTGCCCGAGCCCCAGCCGACGCGCGCGGAGCTCGACTCCCTCACCCCCGGCGAGGCGGCGGCGCTGGCGCGGCTCCGTTCGGAGGGGGACGTACGGCTGGAGCAGGAGCGGATCCCCTGGGCGGTGGCGTTGCCGGTGCTAGAGGCGGCGGTGGGTCTGCGCTGAGGACGGAGTCGAGTTAGAGGTCTGTGGAGGACCGGTGGCGGCGTTGTCGCCATCGGTCCAGTCTTCTCGTGACCCCCGGCCCTGCATCCCAGATCGGTACCATGATGACCGTGAGCACCCAGATCGCCGTACGCCTTCCTGACGACCTTGTCGCGTGGATCGATGAGCAGGTCGCCGCTGGCGGCGGATCACGGGCGGCGGTGACCACGAAGGCGCTGATCCGTTACCAGCGGCAGGTGATCGCAGCGCGGGACGCCGAGATCTATCGGCAGACCGGCGGGTATCCCGATCTCTACGAGTGGGCCGGCTCTGATCGCGTGTACCCCGAGCTCGACTGATGCGACCGATCCACCTGGTGCGGCTGCAGAAGACGCGCCCGGCGGTGATCCTCACCCGGCAGAGCGCCCGTGATGCCCTCACCTGGGTGACCGTTGCCCCGATCACCTCTACGATCCGCGGGTTGGCGACCGAGGTGCTCGTCGGCCGCGCGAACGGGCTCGACCACGAGTCGGTCGTCTCCTGCGACAACGTCCA
This sequence comes from Nocardioides sp. BGMRC 2183, assembly GCA_008123405.1. Taxonomy (GTDB): domain Bacteria; phylum Actinomycetota; class Actinomycetes; order Propionibacteriales; family Nocardioidaceae; genus Nocardioides. The sequence continues at coordinate 131,766 of VSSA01000002.1, read as the reverse complement.
GACGGTGGGTGTGGCAGGCCTCGGTCGCCACGTCGGCTACCTCCTCGACGCCCAAGAGCCCCTGCTCGCCGCGGCGCTCGCCCACGCCTTCGACCTGCGGGTGGAGGACCTCCACCCCGGCCGCTGACGCAGCCTTGCTGCCGTGACCACCCCCGTCACCGAGTCCGGGTTGGTGCGGATGGCGCTCGATCCGACGGTGACCAGCGGGCCGCCGACAGCAACGCACGCGCTGGAGTCACTGCGATCCCTGCGCCGTCATGAGCGCGCCGAGTTCCTGCCCGACCACTCCTCGCTGGCAGAGCCGAGCATCGAACGGATCAGCGGCCGTGGAGGTCGTCGAGGAAGTCGATGAGCAGCCGGTTGACCTCGGCCCGCGCCTCCATCTGCACGAAGTGGCCCGCCCCGGGGATCAGGTGCACCTGCTCCAGCCCCGGCACCAGGGTCCGCATCTCCTCGACCGAGCTGCCGGCGACCTGCATCACCGGGTCGCGGTCGCCGGCGATGAAGCAGGTGGGCACGGTGACCGGCTGGTCCGGCCGCTCCTGCTTCTCCCGCCAAAGGTGGTCGCTGGCGCGGTACCAGTTGAGTCCCCCGGTGAAGCCGGTCGCAGCGAAGGTGTCGACGTACAGGTCGAGCTCGGCGGCGCTGAGCCACGGCCAGGGCAGCTCCGGCGCCTCGGGGAGGACGTCGAGATAACCGTTCCCCTCACTGGGGTGCGCATAGATGTCGGTGTAGCGGTAGCCGCCCGACAGCGCCCAGAACACTCGCTGCAGGAACTCCCTTGGCCGTACGTCGAGCTCGGCCTCGGCCACTCCCGGCTCCTGGAAGTAGTGCAGGTGGAGCCAGTGCTTCCTCGCCGCGATCGCAAAGGCCTGGCTGGGCAGGATCGGCAGTTGTGGGGCACGCGGCACGCTCAGCTGGACGAGGCCGCGGACCCGCCCGGGCATCCACTGCGGCAGGTCCCAGACCAAGGCGGCGCCGAAGTCGTGTCCGACGAAGACCGCCTCCTCGACCTCCAGCGCGTCCAGCAGACCGACCAGGTCGGCGACGGTGTGCTGGCGGTCGTAGGCGGCCGGGTCGGTGGGACGCCCGCTGCCGCCGTACCCGCGCATGTCGGGGGCGATGGCGCGATAGCCGGCGTCGGCGAGTGCCGGCAGCTGGTGACGCCAGCTGTAGCCGAGCCCGGGGAAGCCGTGGCAGAGCACAACTGCGGGGCCGGTGCCCTGCTCGAGGACGCGGAGGTCGATCTCGCCGGTGGCGAGGGTGTGGGCGCGCATCACGATCTCCTCGTGTTCTGTCAGGACACTAGACCCAGAGGGCGAGCTCGTCGGTGCGCGGACCACGCACCGGCTGGGAGTCGAGGTCGAAGGTCATCACCGTCGGCTCCTGCGGCGTCCACGTGCCCCAGCCGGGGTCGCGGTCCCGAGCGAACGCGACCCACGCGCGGTGCATCTCCACGGCCAGCTCGCGGGGCGGGTTCTCGCCCACGAGTCCGGAGCTGTGATCGAGGGTGTCGAAGACGAACCCGAGCTCCAGGGCATGACAGGCGCCGAGGTTGTTCACGGGCGTGGGCCAGGCGAACTCGTAGGAGTGGACGGCGCCGCCGGCGGCGGCCTGGGCGGTGGCGAGCGCGGTGGCCGGGGCGCGGAAGGCGGCATCGGTGAGGATCGCGGCGGCGATGTCGCCGGCGGGGGCGTCGGGCCGGTTCGCGGTGTACGTCGCGACCGCGTCGGCCGGCCACCCGTAGCGCTCCGCCAGCAGCGGCAGCATGTCGGCGGTGAGCGCCTCGAGGAGACTGGCGGAGGCCAGGAACAGCCGGAACTCCTCGGTCGTGGTGCCGACCAGCAACGGCATTCCCGCGGCCGCACCAGCTGCGATCCCGACCTGGGGTACCCCGGGGACCACCTCGCCGTCGATCACCGGGAACAGGCTCATGATCCCCAGGCCACCCCGCAGCACGCTGGCTCCCCAACGCTCGGGATCGGGATCGGCCTGGATGGCCAGTGCGAGCGCGGTCTGTGCGTCGAGTACGGCGCCGGGGTCGAGCGCCCCGAACGCCTCGGCCGTGGCCGGCACTCCGAGCAGCGCGGCGAGCTCGGCGCTGACCAGGCGGGCGTCGTCGAGGGTGCAGGCCGCGGTCGCCCCACCGCTCTGCACGATCGCGCGGTGGAAGAGACTGTCGGCGGCGGGCGAGGCCATCAGGGTCGCGACACTCATCGCACCGGCGGATTCGCCGAACAGGGTGACGTTGTCGGGGTTGCCGCCGAACGCTGCAATGTTGTCGCGGACCCAGGTGAGTGCGGCGATCTGGTCCCGCAGGCCGAGGTTGGTGGGCGCCCCGTCGAGGACCGCGAACCCCGGCGCGCCGAGGCGGTAGTTCACCCCGACCATGACCACACCGTCGCGCGCGAACGCCGACCCGTCGTAGGTGGCGATCGAGTTGGCACCGCGCACGAAGGCGCCGCCGGGCAGCCAGACCATCACCGGCAGGTCCTCGCCCGCGACCGGCGCCCAGACGCTCACGTTGAGGTAGTCGTCGCCTGGCGTCACCGAGCTGGGCAGCACCGTCGACATCGGATCCGGGTACGGCGTCTGCGCCGGCGTCGGACCGTGCCGGGTCGCGTCGCGCCGACCCGTCCACGGGACCACCGGCTGCGGCGCGCGGTATCGGTCGGCGCCGACCGCGGGGGCGGCGTACGGGATGCCGAGGAAGGCGTTCACCCCCGCCCGGCTGGCTCCGACGATCTGACCTCCGGCGACACTCACCACGGGATCCATGGCGTCATCCAATCAGCCCGTCGGGTCGGCGGGGAGAGGCGACGGCGAGGCAGCCTGGGTGCTCGGCTGTGGTGGGCTCATCCGGTCCGAACGGAGCGTTCTCGGTAGTCGCGCGGGCTGGCGCCGTACTCGCGCTTGAAGGCAGTGCTCAGCGCGAACGGCGTGCTGTAGCCGACCTGGCGCGCCACCGCCTCCAGGGTGAGGTCGGGGTCGGTCAGCAGATCGGCCGCCAGGGCCAACCGCCAGCGGGTCAGGAACGTCATCGGCGGTTCACCGACCAGCTCGGAGAAGCGGCGGGCGAACGCCGCGCGCGACACCAACGACGCGCGGGCCAGCTCTGCGATCGTCCACGGATGGGTGGGATCGCCCTGCATCCGCTGGAGTGCCGGCCCGACGACCGCATCGCCCTGGGCGAGGTACCACCCCGGCACGGCCGCGTCCGGCCGCGAGAACCAGGCACGCAACGATGCGATCAACAGGAGGTCGAGCAGCCGGTCGAGTACGGCGTCCTGTCCCGGGTCCGGGCGCACGATCTCAGCGTCGAGCAGCGGGATCAATGGTGACCCCAACTCGGCCTCACTGATCACGCAGAGGGGCGGGAGGGCGCGAAGCAGGCGCGCGCCGACCTCTCCGCCCAGCTGGTAGGAGCCGCTGAGCATCACGGTGTCGGGGTCCTGGGTGTTGCCCCAGCTGCGCACGCCGAGGTCGTACTCCTCGGTGAGACGGCGGCCGTCGTCGGCGTAGCACTCCTGGCCCGGCAAAATCGTCACCGTGACCGGGGTCGTCGGGGTGTCCCCGACCGTCCAATGCCCGGCGCCCTGCGCGATGACGACGTCGCCCGGATGCAGCAGCACGGCGGGGAGCCCGTCGGGCTGCGCCCACGCCGTACCGCTCACCATGGCGGTCAGGCTCAACGGCACCTCGTCGGCGAGACGGATCGACCACGGGGAGCCCATCAGGCAACGCACCAGGAACGCGTCCCGTGCGCGGGGCCCTTCGAGCACGGCCGAGAGCCCATCCATGGTCGGCACCCTAGTGTCCCGTGTCCTGTCACGAGCGGCGCACGACGATCGTGTCGCGAGACGATCGCGTATGTCGCTGCGTCGCCGCGCCATGGTCGGGGACCGGTCCTCGCCGCTGGGATAGAGGAATGACCACGCTTCGATCGATCGTCCTCATCGCCGCCACCGGCGCCGCCGGACTCCAAGCCGGGACGTACTACATCTGGGCGTGTGCGGTGATGCCCGGAATGGGGCGCACCGACGATCGCACGTTCGTCATCACGCTGAACCACATGAACCACGCGATCGTGAACCCGGTCTTCTTGACGACCTTCCTGGGCGCACCGCTGCTGGCGGCCGCCGGTGCCGTGCTGGCCACGTCGCCGAGTCGGCCGTGGGCCATCGTGGCACTGGCACTGGCGGTCGCGACGGTGGTGATCACGGTCGCGGCCAACATCCCGCTCAACAACGCCCTCGAGGCGGGTGCGGACGACCCCGCCGCGGCGAGGTCCGCGTTCGAGAGTGCTTGGCAGTGGTGGAACGGCCTGCGCGCGGTCACGTCCACCGGTGCACTGATCGCGCTCGCCGGCGCACTCCTGCGCGCGTGACGGCCGGGCCCGGCCGCCACAGCCGAGCGTCGCCGCGGCGTGCGAGGGTTGGCCGACCATGACGCCACCGACCACGCCGACTCTGGGGTTCTTGCACACGGCGCCCTCGCACGTCGCCACGTTCGACGCCCTGGTGCTGTCTGCGTCGGGACGCGCCGTGCATTCGGTCCGCCCGGAGCTGCTCGAGGAGGCTCGGTCCGGCGGTGGCCCGGCCGGACTCGCAGTCGACCTGCAGATCGCGTTGACCGATCTCGTCGCTCGCGGTGCCGACGTCGTGGTGTGCACCTGCTCGACACTCGGGCCGATCGTCGAGGAGCTCACGGCGCAAGTCGGTTGGACCGAGGTGGCGGTGCCGGTGCTGCGGGTGGATCGGCCGATGGCCCGCGTCGCCGTACGGATGGGGCGGCGGATCGGGGTGATCGCGGCACTGGAGTCGACGCTCCAGCCGACCACGCTGTTGCTGGAGGAGGAGGCGAGCAGGGCCGACGTCGCGGCGGAGCTGGTGGCCGTGTCGGTGTCCGCCGCCTGGGCCGCCTTCGAGGCCGAGGACCAGGACTCGTACCTGAAGCAGATCGCGGACGCCGCCCGCTCGATCGCGACCTCGGTGGACGTGATCGTCCTCGCACAGGCAAGCATGGCAGGGGCGCGGGCACTGCTCGGCGACCTCTCGGTCCCGGTCCTGGCGAGTCCGGACCTGGCGGTCGAGGCGGCGACTGAGGCTGTTCCCGACAGATGACGACTGCTCAACCATGGGCAGTGATCAATATGGGCAGTGTCGCTGTCGGCCTCGGTCGGTGAGGGCCACCCACCACCGGGCGGACAGCTTGGCTGGGCATACCGTCTAGGGGGCGCGCAGCGCGACCCGGGTCTGGGTCTGGGTGACCCCGCACTCCGCCTTGAGGCGGCGCAGCAGGAGATCCAGAGCGCCGGTGTCGGGAACGTGAGCCCGGACGAGGTAGTCGAATGGGCCTGTGACGTGGATGGCTTCCGCGATCGACCGGATGGCACGAACCCGATGCAGGAACGTCTCGCCATCAGTGTCAGGCGCCAGTCGTACGTCGATGAACAGCTCGAGCCCGCCTTGGGGTCCCGGAATGTCGTGGGCCGTCAGGATCGTGTAGCCCAGAATGATGCCGGCCGTCTCCAGGCGTCGGACGCGGGCCGCGGTGGCACTGGTGCTGAGGCCCACCAACCGGCCGAGGTCGCTGAACGAGCAGCGGCCATTCTCGCGGAGATGACCAACGATCTGCTCGTCTACTGGGTCCACACGGAAGAACCTAGCGTTCAGCCGTGAAAGTAGCGGCGAACGACATAGGGCCTCGCCACGCTTGTCCACGTGATGAGTGAGCTCTGGACGCCGGCCGTGGCCGGTGTTGTCGCCGGACTTGGTGTGGCGATGCCCCTGGGTGCGATCGGTGCGTTGTTGCTGCGCGAGGGGTTGGTGAACGGGTTCCGCGTCGCCGCAGCAGCAGCTGCCGGGGTAGCGGTGGTGGACCTGGTCTACTGCGCCTTGGCGACCGTGATCGGCGCGCAGGTCTCCTCGGCCATCGAGGACCACCGTGGAACTTTCCTCGTCATGTCTGGTGTCGCGATCGTCGGCATCGGGATGCGCCAGCTGGTCGCGACCTGGAGGCGGGTTCGCGAGCCCGAGGCGCCAGTGATCGATAGGGCCCCGGCCTGGCGAGCTTTCGTCCGTTTCGTCGTCCTGACCGCTATCAACCCGATCACTCTGGTGTACTTCGTTGCCCTGGCGGGAGCGCTGAGCACCTCAAGTGATTCCTGGGTCGCGCCGGTCGTGTTCATCGCTGCCGTCGGAGTGTCGTCCTTGGCTTGGCAGCTGTTGCTCGCCGGCGCCGGCTCACTGTTCGGCGCCTCGATCGGACCCCGCACGACACGCGCCCTCGGCGTCATCGCTTCGGGCCTGGTGGTTTCGCTCGGCACAGCCGTGCTCGTGAGTGCGACGACCACCCTCACGTGATGAGCAGCGGGTCCGCCAGACGGACCGCGATGCGGCGTACTTGATCGCGGGATCTGTCAGCATATGCTGACACCAGTGAAGACCTCGATAGACCCACAGGATAGTGACAGTGGACCCGTCGCGGAGTTGGCGGCTGTCGCGGCGGCCAAGCGGGAACTGACTCGACGCGAGGAGGTCGCTGTCCGGAAGGCCCGCCACCACGGCCTGAGCTGGGCCGAGATCGGCACCTTGCTCGGCGTCACCCGGCAGACCATGCACCGCAAGTACCGCAAGGTCGGCTGACCCCGGCGGATGTCCCGCCGTCCGAAGTCAACAGGAGACTGATCCGCGACGCGGAGAATTCGTGGGAAGACCACGAACCCCGGACTGAGCGTCCCGACCGGCTGCTGCTCGAAGCGCGCTACCAAGCATTTCTCGACGCGAGTTGAGAGGACCCTGCCGGACAGCTCGGAAGTAGCGGTTCAGCTTGGCGGCGCTATGCGCCTATACGATCGGCAGGCGCCTCACGCCAACGACCTCGTCAGTGATGACCACGATGGCACCGGCATCCAACCTCCACTCGCGAGACGGTCATCCGTGGCGGAGTCCACCTGAGTCGGACCATGTCACGAGCTTCCAATGTGCGCCGCGAGCCCGGACCCGTCAACGGGCACTTTCGCCCACTCCGAGAAAACCCGTGCCATTCGGTGCCAGCCCGTGACAACCAGTGCCAGCCCGGCACAGAGTTCCGCCCATGGCGTCTCACCTGCCAAGACGTGGTGCGAACCAGACGCCCTCATGACTCCGAGTTCAGCGAACGTCCCGACTCGCGGCGGTCACTTGCGGAAAGCTAGCGCCATGATGCTCGAGCCGATCGCACCTGGGCTGCACGAATCTCTGGTGACCACCGATCTGCAGGCGCACCTGGCCACGGTGACGGGCCTCGAGGTTGCGACTGGCGAGATCGACGCGGTCGATCTCCCCCACGTCCTTGCCCGGCACATCTACGCCTCCGCGCACCGAGCATTCGCCAGCCAAAGCGCTGACGACGCGGTCGCTCTCGCCAACCAGCTGATCGACGCGCTGCAAGAGTCCGGCACCGAGGTCACGACACCCGCGTCACAGCTCCTCCGGCTCGCGCCGTCGCCCGGTCCCGGCGTCGTCACCTATCCCGGTGCCCGTCCCCGCACACCGCTCTCCGATGCCGCCCTCATGACGAACGCGAAGTCCGAGCCGAGCCTCGGACCAGAACTGCGCACCGAGATCGACACCGCTGACCGCGTCGACCTCCTGTGCGCTTTCGTCCGCTGGGCTGGTTTACGTCTACTTGACCCCGAACTACGCCGGCTACGCGAGCGAGGCGGCCAGCTTCGCGTGATCACCACGACGTATACGGGTTCCACCGAGCGGCGCGCCCTCGACCACCTGGTGCGCGAGTACGACGCCGAGGTCCGGGTGCAGTACGACGCCCAACGGACTCGCTTGCATGCCAAGGCGTGGATGTTCCACCGCAACACTGGCTTCGACACCGCCTACGTCGGCTCCTCGAACCTCACCCACACCGCCATGCTCGAAGGCGTCGAGTGGAATGTCCGGCTCTCCCGAGTTGCGACGCCCGGGCTGTTGGAGAAGTTCAACGCCACGTTCGACACGTACTGGAACGACGCCGCGTTCGAGTCCTACCAGCCAAGCCGTGACGCGGATCGTCTCGACCTTGCTTTGGCCGAGGCCGGCGGACGCGCCCAGAGCGATCGGGTCACGCTCTCCCTGTCTGGGCTCGCGGTCACTCCGTATCCCTACCAACAGGAGATGCTCGACGAAATCGACGCAGAGCGTCGCGTCCACAATCGCCATCGCAACCTCGTCGTCGCAGCGACCGGGACCGGCAAGACCGTCGTCGCCGCCCTCGACTACCGACGACTCGCCTCCGATCCGTCCCGACGGCCCTCGCTCCTCTTCGTCGCCCACCGCAAGGAGATCCTCACCCAGTCATTACGCACCTACCGGGAGGTGCTGGCCGACGCGAACTTCGGCGAGCTCTACGTCGACGGAGCGTTCCCGAAAGACTGGAGGCACGTCTTCGCCAGCGTCCAGTCACTGAGCTCTTACGGCGTAGAGAACCTTCCGGCTGACGCCTTCGACATCGTCGTGATCGACGAGTTCCACCACGCAGCCGCCAAGACATACCGGACGCTGCTCGACCATCTCGCGTCGAAGGAGCTACTCGGCCTGACGGCGACCCCCGAGCGCGCGGACGGCATCAACGTCCGCGACGCATTCTTCGACGGCCGGGTCGCCACCGAACTCCGGCTCTGGGACGCACTCGGTGCCGAGCTACTGTGCCCGTTCCACTACTTCGGGGTCGCGGACAACACCGACCTCAGCCAGCTCACCTGGAAGCGCGGCACGTACGACGACAGCGAGTTGTCCAACCTCTTCACCGGCAACGACGCCCGCACGCGAATCATTCTCAAGCAGCTGAACGACAAGGTCCTCGACACCGGATCGATGCGAGCGCTGGGCTTCTGCGTCACGATCGAGCACGCGAAGTACATGGCAGCCGCTTTCAACGAAGCCGGAATCTCCGCCCGCGCCGTCACGGGCAATGCCGCGCCAGACGAACGCGCCTCAGCCCTCACAGCTCTCCGCGATGGCGGCGTGAATGTCCTGTTCACCGTCGACCTGTTCAACGAGGGCCTCGACATCCCCAACGTCGACACGATCCTCTTCCTGCGGCCGACCGAGAGCGCCACCGTCTTCCTCCAACAGCTCGGACGCGGCCTTCGCCGTACAGCCGAGAAGGCGGTGCTCACCGTGCTCGACTTCGTGGGCCATCAGCACAAGCGATTCCGCTGGGACCTCAAGCTCACCGCTCTCACCGGCCTGTCCCGCAGCAGGCTCGGGAGCGCGGTCGACCAAGAGTTCCCCTTTCTGCCCAGCGGCTGCCAGATCGTGATGGACAAGGAGACGCAGGCTGCTGTCCTGGCAAACCTCAAGACGCAGGTCGGTAGCCGATGGAGCGACCTACTCTCCGAGTTGCGCAGCATCGGCAACGTCGACCTGCGCGAGTATCTCGACGAGTCCGGCGCCGCTCTTCCCGACCTCTTGAAGTCGGGCCGCTCCTGGACCCGGCTTAGACGGGACGCCGGTTTCGAGACCCAGCCGGCAGGTCCCCGTGAGGACGAGCTCCTGAAGCGCGGACGCTCACTGATCCACGTCGACGATCGCCCACGAGCGTCTATCTACCAGTCGGTCCTCAATGCGGCCACCGAGCCGACACGTTGGACGCCGTCCGAACGCCGCCTCACCGAGATGCTCTTCTTCTCGCTCTGGCCCAACGGCGGTGGATTCACCAGCATCGAGGACGGAATCCGCTCACTTCGATCCGACGCAGTCGCGGTGAACGAACTGTCGACTCTCGTGGACATCGGCTTCGAGAATGCGCGACGTACGACCCTCGAGCTTTCCGGCGACCTTGCGGGCATCCCGCTCCAGGTGCACAGCCGCTACCGACGAGAGGAAGTGCTCGCGGCGCTCGGTGACGCGAGTCTCGCGAAGCCTCCGATCAACTTCCGCGAAGGTGTCCTCTGGGCACCCGACATCAACACCGACGCCTTCTTCATTCAACTGAAGAAGTCCGAGGCAGCCTTCTCACCCACCACCATGTACCGGGACTACCCCATCAGCCGGGCCCTGTTCCACTGGGAGTCCCAGAGTCGCACCACCATCTCCTCACCGACCGGCCGGCGGTACGTCAACGGCACCAGCAACGTCCTGCTGTTCGTTCGAGAGACGTCCGTCGACGAGTACGGAACCGGGGCGCCCTACCTGTTCCTCGGACCGGCGACTTACGTCAACCACGAGGGCGAACGGCCGATTGCGATCACGTGGAAGCTAGAGACCCCCATGCCGATCGACTTCTTCACCGCCGCCAAAGTCGTCGCAAGCTGATGAGGACCAGATGACCAGGTTTGCCCCATACCCGCGACGCGCCTACCGCGGTCTCTTCAAAGCCTGGGCACGAGGCAAGAAAAGGATGCTCTCCATTCTGACGCTCGGCTTGGTCGTACTGCTCGCGTTCGAGACGGCGCTGATCCTGACCCTCGTCCCCGATGGAAGCTTCCGATGGTGGTTCCTCGGTGCGCTGCAGACGGCGCTCGTCGCAATCGCCCTTCACCTCGTCAACGCTGCGTTCCTCGCCCACGAGCGCGGTGCGATCTGGCAACTGCGTGGCGCTTGGGGCGAGGAAGCCACCCGCGATGAGTTGCGACGCGCAAAGAGGAAGCGGGCAATCTGGGGGTGGGTCGACAGCATCAACCTCCAAGGCGGCGACCTCGATCATCTCGTCCTCACCCGAGGCGGCGGGATCGTGGCCATCGATTCCAAGTGGCGTAGCGACGGCGCTGACACCACTGAGATGGTCCGCTCGGCTGCCCGGGTCAAGCTTCGAGCCGATGCCGTGACCCGAAGCCTCCTCAAGCCCGAGCGGGGCACGCATCGAGCCAAGATCCACTCGGTAGCCGTGACGCCACTGATCGTCATCTGGGGTCCGGCCCAGGACCAGGTACCGGAGAACTTCCAGATTGACGGCATCGAATTTGTCGGTGGCCGCCGTTTGCTCGACCGGTTGGCCACCCTCAGCGGGGAACGCGTCGACAAGGATGCCGCCGAGGACGCACTGACTCGTCTGAAAGAGTTCCGATCAGGTGCATGGGAGGCGCAGTCGGACCTTCCTGCGCGGGGATCGATTTCCCCCACCAGTCCCGCGCAGCGGGTCCGGCGCTAGTAGGGGATGGGCCGGAATCTGAAAGAAACCGCAGGATGACCTGCGGTTTCCTCAAGTGGAGCCTAGGGGACTCGAACCCCTAACCCCCTGCTTGCAAAGCAGGTGCGCTACCAATTGCGCCAAGGCCCCTGAACGCCGACATCGCCGGCGATGGGATGGAGGTCAGGCCTCCGGAAGCTTGTCGGTGGCGTCCGCCCAGAGCGCCTTCTCGGCCTTGCTCTGCTGCAACTTCTTGCTGGCGAACACGGCCGCGGCGGCCGCGAGCGCTGCCAGAAGGATCTTCTTCACGAGGACCTCCGTGGTGCGGATCGGTGTGGTCACGGGTGACCGGTGGGCCTAACAGGACTTGAACCTGTGACCTCTTCCTTATCAGGGAAGCGCTCTAACCGTCTGAGCTATAGGCCCGGGTCGGCATGGACGTCGGAGTGGAAGCCTCGTCCGCCCAAGCCGAGGACGAACGTTACCGGAGCGGGTCCGGCCAACGAAATCGAGGCGGCGCCGCTCAGTTGTCCTCGGCGAGGGTGACCTCGACGCCGCCGAGCAGGGCCGCGGACATGTTGTAGAGGAACGCGGTGAGAGTGGCCGCCGCCGTGAGCAGTACGACGTCGATGGCGGCCACCAGCATCGTGAACCCGAGCACGCGGCTGGTGCCCACATAGTCCTCGATCTGGAAGTTCTGGACGTCCTCGCCGCCGATGCTCTCCTGGATGGTGGAGTTGATGGAGTCCCAGACCCCGGCGGCGCCGAGGACCTGCCACACCATCGCCACCGCGACCACCGTCACCACCGCGAACGCGATGGAGAGCAGGAACGCGGTCTTCATCACCGACCAGGGGTCGACGCGGGTCAGGCGGAGCCGCGCGCGTCGTACCGGACGCTTCGCGCCGCCAGCAGCAGGCGCAGGCGCCGTGCTCGGAGCGACCTTGGGGGCCTGCGACGGGGGAGGGGGGATCGGCGGCCGGGCCGGCCCGGCCGTCTTCGGGCTGGCTCCGGAACCACTTCCGGAATCCGAGCCGGACTCCTCGCCCGACTTCACCGTCGGGACCTCGGCGGTGCGGGCGTCACTGCCCGCATCGTCGGTCCTGATCGTGGTCTCGTCGACTCGATCGGTCATCAGCTCTCACTCTCTCCCGCACTGTCGGGAGCCCCGTCACCGGCGGCCCCGGCGTCCGTGGACCCCTCGATTGTGGCATCCGGAGCCTGAGCGGCCGAGTCCTCAGCGGCGACCTCCCCGTTATCAGGCGCGTCGTCGACGCCCTCGTCGGCCTCCTTGCTCTCCACGGAGCGAGCGACGACGGCCACGCTGTCGCCCTTCTTCGCATTGAGCTTCACGAAGGTCACGCCCTGCGTCGAACGACCGGTCGGGCGGAAGTCCTCGTTGATCGGGCTGCGCACCACCTGACCGTTCGCCGTGATCGAGAGCACCTCGTCGCCCTCGACCACGATGAACGCGCCGACCAGCGACCCGCGGTCCTCGTTCGCCAGCGCCATCGCCTTGATGCCCAGCCCACCACGGCCCTGCACTCGGTAGTCGGCGATCGGGGTCCGCTTCGCGAAGCCGCCGTCGGTGATCGTGAAGACGTACTGGATCTGTACGTCGTCGTCCGCGGCGGCCTCCTCCTCGGACTGCTCGACCACGGCCGCGCGGATCACCGACATCGACAGCAGGTCGTCGCCGTCGCGGAACTTCATCCCGGTGACGCCCGACGTCGCGCGCCCCATCGGCCGCAGCTGCTCGTCGGTCGCCTCGAACCGGATCGCCTGCCCCTTCCGGGAGACGAGCAGGATGTGGTCGCCCTCGGCGACCAGCTCGGCACCGATCAGCTCGTCGTCGTCCTCGCGGAAGTTGATCGCGATGACGCCGGCCTGACGGGGGCTGTTGTAATCGCCGAGCCGGGTCTTCTTGACCAGTCCGTGCCGCGTCGCGAGCACCAGGTACGGCGCCTGCTCGTAGTCGCGGATCGCCAGCACCTGGGCGATCGACTCGTCCGGCTGGAAGCTGAGCAGCCCCGCCACGTGCCCACCCTTGGCATCACGCGACGCCTCGGGCAGGTTGTAGACCTTCGTCCGATACACCCGTCCGGCGGTGGTGAAGAAGAGCAGCCAGTGGTGGCTGGTGGTGGAGATGAAGTGCTCCACCACGTCGTCGCCCCTCAGCGTCGCGCCGCGCACTCCCTTGCCACCGCGCTTCTGCAGCCGGTACTGGTCCGACCGGGTCCGCTTGGCGTAGCCGCCGCGGGTGATCGAGACGACCTGCTCCTCGTCGGGGATCAGGTCCTCCATCGACATGTCGCCGGCGGCCGCGATGATCTGGGTACGGCGGTCGTCGCCGTACTTCTCGACGATCTCGCCGAGCTCGTCGATCACGATCTGCCGCTGCCGCTCCGGGCGGGCGAGGATGTCTTCGAGGTCGGCGATGATCGCCTCGAGCTCGGCGAGGCGATCCATGATCTTCTGCCGCTCCAGCGCGGCCAGGCGCCGCAGCTGCATCTCCAGGATCGCGTTGGCCTGGACTTCGTCGATCTCCAGCAGGTCGATCAGCCCGGTGCGTGCCTGCTCCACGTCGGGGGAGCGGCGGATCAGCGCGATCACCTCGTCCAGCATGTCGAGCGCCTTGGCCAGACCGCGGTAGATGTGCGCCTGCCGCTCCGCTTCACCCAAGCGGTAGCGGGTGCGTCGCTGGATCACGTCGATCTGGTGTGCCACCCAGTTCGAGATGAAGTGGTCGATGCTCAGCGTCCGCGGCACGCCGTCGACCAGCGCCAGCATGTTGGCCGAGAAGTTGGTCTGCAGCTCGGTGTGCTTGAGCAGGTTGTTCAGTACGACGCGGGCGACGGCGTCGCGCTTGAGCACGACCACGATCCGCTGACCCACCCGCGACGAGGTCTCGTTGCGGACGTCGGCGATGCCCTGCACCTTGCCGGCGTCGGCAAGCTCGGCGATCTTCACCAACAGGTTGTCGGGGTTGACCATGTAGGGCAGGTCGGTGATCACCAGGACCGTGCGTCCCTGCCGGTCCTCGTCGACCTCGATCACCGCGCGCTGGGTGATCGAGCCGCGACCGGTCCGGTAGGCCTGCTCGATGCCCTCGCGACCGACGATCAGCGCCCCGTTGGGAAAGTCGGGGCCCTTGATCCGCTCGACCAGCGCGTCCTGCAGTTCCTCGCGGGTGGCGTCGGGGTGCTCCAGCGCCCACGTGGCACCGGCAGCCACCTCGCGCAGGTTGTGCGGCGGGATGTTGGTCGCCATGCCGACCGCGATACCGGCACTGCCGTTGACCAGCAGGTTCGGGAAGCGGGCCGGCAGGATCGTCGGCTCCTGCGTCTTGCCGTCGTAGTTCGGGGTCATGTCGACGGTGTCTTCGTCGATGTCCCGGACCATCTCCATGGCCAGCGGCGCCATCCGGCACTCGGTGTACCGCATCGCCGCCGCCGGGTCGTTGCCCGGCGAACCGAAGTTGCCCTGCCCGTTGACCAGCGGGTTGCGCATCACCCACGGCTGCGCCAACCGCACCAGGGTGTCGTAGATCGCCGAGTCGCCGTGCGGGTGGTAGTTACCCATCACGTCACCGACGACGCGGGCGCACTTGTTGAATCCGCGGTCTGGACGGTAGCCGCCGTCGTACATCGCGTAGAGGACGCGGCGGTGCACCGGCTTCAGACCATCCCGTACGTCGGGCAGCGCGCGGCCGACGATCACCGCCATGGCGTAGTCGATGTAGGACCGCTTCATCGACTCCTGCAGGTCGATCGGGCGGATCCGCGCGTCGGGCTCGGTCGGGTCGGTCGGGGTCTCAGTCACGATTGCTCTCTCTGCGTCATTCTAAGAATGTCTAGAAGATCTGATAGAAACCGCTAGAAGCGGCTAGGGCATGTCAGGAGGCGCGAGGCGCGTCCGATCGCAAGGCCGACGAGCGAAGGCGACCTTCGAGCGAAGCGGGTCGTCGAGCGAGGAGAACGTGGCGAGCGGGCGTGCATCGTGCCTCCTGTCAGATATCGAGGAATCGGACGTCCTTAGCATTGCGCTGGATGAAGGAGCGGCGCTGGTCGACGTCCTCGCCCATCAGGATCGAGAAGATCTCGTCAGCCTGCGCGGCGTCCTCCAGCGTCACCTGCAGCAGCACCCGCTGGTCCGGGTCGAGCGTGGTCTCCCACAGCTCGTCGGCGTTCATCTCACCGAGACCCTTGTAACGCTGGATCGGCGCTTCCTTCGGCAGTTTCTTGCCTCCAGCCTGGCCGTCGGCGACGACCGCGTCCCGCTCGGCGTCGGAGTAGACGTACTCGTGCTCGTGCGGCTTGTTCCACTTGATCCGGTACAGCGGCGGCTGCGCGAGGAAGACGTGCCCGGCCTCGATCAGCGGTCGCATGAACCGGAACAGCAACGTCAGCAGCAGCGTGTTGATGTGGTGGCCGTCGACGTCGGCGTCGGCCATCAGCACGATCTTGTGGTAGCGCAGCTTGTCCATGTCGAAGTCCTCGTGCACACCGGTGCCGAGGGCGGAGATGATGGCCTGCACCTCCTGGTTGGCCAGGACCTTGTCGATGCGCGCCTTCTCGACGTTGAGGATCTTGCCGCGGATCGGGAGGATCGCCTGGATCCGGTTCTCCCGGCCCATCACCGCCGAGCCGCCCGCCGAGTCACCCTCGACGATGAAGACCTCGCACTCCTCGGGGTTGCGCGAGCTGCAGTCGCGCAGCTTGCCCGGCAGACCGCCGCCACCGAGTAGGCCCTTGCGGTTGCGCGCCAGGTCGCGGGCCTTGCGGGCCGCCATCCGGGCGGAGGCTGCTGCCTGGGCGCGCCGCACGATGTCCTTGCCCTCGGCCGGGTTCTTCTCCAGCCACTCGCCGAGCCGGTCGTTGACCACCCGCTGCACGAAGCCCTTGGCCTCGGTGTTGCCCAGCTTGGTCTTGGTCTGGCCCTCGAACTGCGGCTCGCCGACCTTGATCGAGATGATCGCGGTCAGGCCCTCGCGGATGTCGTCGCCGCTGACCCGGTCCTCACGCTTCTTGATCAGGCCCCACTCCTCGCCCCAGCCGTTGACCAGGCTGGTGAGCGCCGCGCGGAAGCCCTCCTCGTGGGTGCCGCCCTCGTGGGTGTTGATGTTGTTGGCGAAGGTGTGCACCGACTCGGTGTAGGTGGTGTTCCACTGCATCGCCACCTCGAGGCTCATGTGCGAGTCGGCGTCGGCCGGCGTCTCTGCCTCGAAGCTGATCACCGTCGGGTTCGCGGCCTGCTTGGTGCGGTTGATGTGCTCGACGTAGTCGATCAGGCCGCGCTCGTACTTGAAGACCTGGCGCAGCCCGGCCCCCTCACGCCTGATCGCGCCGGTCCCCTCGGCCCCGCCGTCGACGCGCGCGGGGACGGTGTCGTCGGCGACCGCGTCGGCCAGATCGCCGGCGTCCTCACGCTCGTCGATGACCACGATCTCCAGGCCCTTGTTGAGGAAGGCCATCTCGCGGATCCGGGTGGTGATCGTCTCCAGCGAGTACGTCGTGGTCTCGAAGATTTCCTCGCTGGCGAACCAGGTGACGGTGGTGCCGGTGCGCTCGTCCGGCTCCAGGTCGCGGACCTCGCGCAGGTCGTAGTCCGGGTCTCCGAGGGAGAACTCCTGCTCCCAGAGCTTGCCGCGGTTCTTGACCTCGACCTTCAACTTGGTGGACAGCGCGTTCACCACGGAGACACCGACACCGTGCAGACCACCGGAGACCTTGTAGCCGGCCCCGCCGAACTTCCCGCCCGCGTGCAACACGGTCAGCGCGAGCGTGACGGCTGGGATCTCCTGGCCGGGGGCGGTACCGGTCGGGATGCCACGGCCGTTGTCCTCGACCTTCAGGGATCCGTCGGCCTGCAGCGTCAGCACGATCTTGTCGCAGTAGCCGGCCAACGCCTCGTCCACGGCGTTGTCGACGATCTCCCAGATCAGGTGGTGCAGGCCACGCTCACCGGTGGAACCGATGTACATGCCCGGCCGCTTGCGGACCGCCTCGAGGCCCTCGAGGACCTGGATCGCGGAGGCGTCGTAGTCACCCGTCGCGGCTGCCGCCGTGGTTGCCTCGTCGGGAGCCCGCTCAGGTGCCTGCTCAGATGCCTGGTCGGGTGTCGCGGGCGTGGACTGGTCGGCAGTGGACACACGAACCTCTTCGGGTCGGCGGGCCTCGCGCGGGCGCGCGAGGACGGACATGACGCTGGCCGAGTCGAGCGCCCCGGAGTCCCGGTGGCGGCATGGTCCCGGCCAGGGCCCCATGATACCCCGCAGAAGGCCTCAGATCACGGATCGCCTCTCGGGCTGGGGACCACCGGGGCCCTCGATAGGGCCTCAGAGGCCTGCAACCGCCATTCTGCGCGCCAGACAGGGGTGTCGCCAGAGCCCTATACGTCGAAGTGGGTGTTCGGGGCTCTGGTGTGGCTGGTGGGAGTTTCCCCGGTGCAGCGGGGAAACTCACGCTGACCACAGAAAGGTTTGCCGGGTCAGTGGGAGTTTCCCCGGCTGAGCGGGGAAACTCCCACACACCACCCCGCCACCACTCACCCGTAGGTGTCCCGCGGCCCCCGTGACCCACGAGCACTGCGTCGCCCGTGCTTCCAGCTCGGCGCGTTCGGCCCCCGCACCTCCACCACGGTCACGGTGCCGTCGCCGAGCTCGTCGTTGAGGCGTCGTACGACGTCCGCGGCGAGCAGCTTGAGCTGGGTGGCCCAGGCGGTGGACTCGGTCCGCACCACCAGGACCCCGTCGAGCAGGGTCTCGGGCGTGGAGTGGAGGCCGATCTCGGGCCCGACGATCTCAGCCCACCGGGCGAAGACACCCCTGACCTGCAGGTCCAGCGCCCATCCACGGTCGCCGATCAGCCGGTCCAGCTCCGCGCCGACGCCTTGGGGATCTCGACCGTCGGGGTGTGCCCCGCTCATCTGAGCCTCTCCGGGTCGCAGCCGGCGGCTGCGGCGCTGCGGACCGTCCTTCCCCGCCGGTGTGCGGGAGGAGCGGCGTGACCGTGAATCCGCGGGGGCGGTGGATCCGGCCGCCGACCGCATCGCGCTCCGGGCCAGGTCCAGCCCGTCGGGCTGGTGCTCGACCCCCTCGGCGGCCGACTCCTCCACCCCCTCCGGGCCATCGGTGGCGTCGCGCTCGTCCGGGTCAGCCACGTCGTACCTCCCCGTCGGCGACGTGGAACGTCTCGCCACGCAGCTCAGCCGGTACGTCGGCCTCCACCGCCGCGGTGACCAGCACCTGCTCCGCCCCGGCGACCAGTGCCGCGAGCTGGCTGCGGCGCTCCACGTCGAGCTCGGCGAAGACGTCGTCGAGGATCAGGATCGGGTCGTCGCCATCGGCGCGGAGCAGGTCGTAGGAGGCCAGCCGCAGCGCCAGCGCGAACGACCACGACTCCCCGTGCGAGGCATAGCCCTTCACCGGCAGCCGTGCGTCGTCGCCGGGCCCCAGGGTCAGCTGCAGCTCGTCCCGGTGCGGTCCGACCAGCGTCACCCCGCGGTCGATCTCGTCCCGCTGCCGCGCGGCCAGCCGCTCGCGGAACACGTCGGCGATCCGATCCGTCCCAGGCACCCCGTCCACCTCGACGGTCCCGGCGTACCCGATCCGTGCGTCATCGCGCGATGCCCCCCGCGCCACCGCCTCATACGCCTTCCCCAGGTACGGCGCCAGGTCGGCCACCAGCCGCAGCCGCGCTCCGAGCAGCTCGCTCCCGACCGTCACCAGGTGGTCGTCCCACACCGCCAGCGTGGCCAGCGCCGCGTCCCGGCTGCTGCCGCGCGCCGAGTAGAGCGTCTTGAGCAGGGTGTTGCGCTGCTTGAGCACCCGGTCGTAGTCGGCCCGCGTGCCGGCGTACCGGGGGGCTCGCAGGACCAGCAGCTCATCGAGGAAGCGGCGGCGTTCCCCCGGGTCCCCCTTCACCAGCGCCAGGTCGTCGGGGGAGAAGACCACGGTGCGCACCAGGCCGACGATCTCGCGTGCCCGGGGGAGTGGTGAGCGGTTGACTCGGGCGCGATTGGACTTGCCGGGGTTGAGCTCGACCTCGAGCACCGCGGTCCGTCCGTCGCGCACGACGGCGGCCCGCACGATCGCCTGGGGCTGTCCGGACCGGATCAACGGGGCGTCGGAGGCGACCCGGTGCGAGGAGAGCCGGGAGAGATAGTCGATCGCCTCGACCAGGTTGGTCTTGCCCTGGCCGTTGCGGCCCACGAAGGAGGTGACGCCGGGGGAGAGGTCGACGTCGACCGACGCGTAGGAGCGGAAGTCGTGGAGACTCAGTCGCGCGACGTGCACGTCTCCTCCTTCTCCTCCGCGCCCTCGTCGGCGCCGCCCCGGGGCCACGACGCACGCTCCGGGCACGAAAATTCGCCCGCGGGGCGTCCACCGACGTTTCAACAGGCTGCGATCAGCCTAGGCTGCTCGGCATGACGCAACCACCGAACCCTCCGTACGGCGCCCCCGGGGACCAGCCTCAGGACCCGAACTACCAGGGCGGCCAGAACTACGGCTACGGCCAGCAGCCCGCCGGCTACGGTGCACCGACCGGCCCGTTCTACGTCTCCTACATGGGCCAGGAGCAGGGACCCATCGACTACGGCAGCCTCGCCCAGATGGCGGTCTCCGCACAGATCAAGCCGGACACCCCGGTCCGCAGTGCCGACTCCCAGCAGTACTACTCCGCCCGCGACGTCCCGGGCCTCTACTCCGACAAGGAGTGGCTGACCACGGTCCTCATCTCGTGGTTCCTCGGCTCCTTCGGCGTCGACCGCTTCTACCTCGGCTACACCGGTCTCGGCGTCGCCAAGCTGCTCACCCTGGGTGGCTGTGGCATCTGGTCGCTGATCGACCTGATCCTGATCCTGCTCCGCAAGATCCCGGACGCCCAGGGCCGTCCGCTCCGCTGAGTCCCTTCGGCACCACCGCGTCACGCATCATGGTGTCGTGACCGACCTTCGTACGACGACCCCGTCCCCGACGAGCGCCCAGCTGCTCGCCGGTGGCGGGGTCGTCGCGTTGACGGCGTCGGTGTTCTTCTCGCCGGAGACGATCGAGGACGGACCGGTGCTCTGCCCGTTCCGCCTGCTCACCGGGCTGCCCTGTCCCGGATGCGGCCTGACCCGGTCGTGGGTCTATGCCACCCACGGGTGGTGGCGGGAGTCGTTCCTGGCCCACCCCTTCGGGCTGCTCAGCATCGCCGTGGTGCTGACGCTGGCGGTGCTCGTCGTACGGGCGCGGGTGACCGGGCGCAGCGGACCGGACGTGGACCGCTGGGTACGGCACCCGCTCGTCATCACGATCGCGGCGTCCTGGCTGGTCTTCGCCGTGGTGCGCGCCGTCCTCGCTGCCTGACGCCAGCGCGACATCGCTCGCGCCAGTCCACCAGGGCTCAACCAGGGTTTTCCTCGCCGCCGGGGGGCGGCGGGGTGTGCACGGCGTGCCCGCCGAACTGGTTGCGCATCGCGGCGATCGCCTTCATCGCCGGGCTGTCCTCCTGCCGCGAGGTGAACCGGGCGAAGAGCGAAGCGGCGATGACGTGCATCGGCACCGCGTTCTCGATCGCTGCCTCGACGGTCCACCGGCCCTCGCCGGAGTCGTCGGCGTAGCCGCGCAGCTGGTCGAGGTGCTCGTCGGCCTGGACCGCCTCGGTCAGCAGGTCGAGCAGCCAGGAGCGGATCACCGTGCCGCTGCGCCAGGAGTCGAAGATGTCCGGCACGTTGTCGACGATGTCGACCTTCTCGAGCAGTTCCCAGCCCTCGGCGTAGGACTGCATCATCGCGTACTCGATGCCGTTGTGGACCATCTTGGCGAAGTGCCCGGCCCCGGGCGCCTTGCCCGCGTGCACGAAACCACCCTCGTCGGGTTTCAGTGCGTCGAAGATCGGCTGGGCGAGCGCGATGTGCTCGTCGGCACCGCCGCACATCAGGGCGTAGCCGTTCTGCAGGCCCCAGACGCCGCCGGAGACACCGCAGTCGACGAAGCCGATGCCGTCCGTCGCGAGGTCCTCGGCGTGCGCGGCGTCGTCGGTGTATTTCGAGTTGCCGCCGTCGATGACGAGGTCACCCTCGCTCAGCAGCTCCTTCAGCTCGGTGATGGTGGCGTGCGTGGGGTCTCCTGCCGGCACCATCACCCACACCACCGCGGGGGAGGGGAGCGCGTCGACCATCGCCGCGAGGGTGTCGACGTCGCTCACGTCGGGGTTGCGGTCGAAGCCGACGACGGTGTGGCCGGCGTTGCGCAGCCGCGTGCGCATGTTGCCGCCCATCTTCCCGAGTCCGACGAGTCCGATCTCCATCTGCGTCACCTCTGTTTCCGTGCGGGGACGTGGTGCGTACGTGCGCCTCGGCCGGTGAGGGTCGAGACCGCCGGTCAGCTCAGCAGCCGACGCGGCATCAGCAGGTAGCGGAAGCTCGCCGCGTCCGCGTCGGCATCGCTCACGCCGCTGATCACCACCGGCTTGGCCGGCTGGGTGAAGGCCAGCTCGACCTCGGCCTCGTCCATCGCGTTGAGGCCGTCGAGCAGGAACTGCGGGTTGAACCCGGTGACCAGGTCGTCGCCGTCGATCTGCGCGGGGACGCCCTCGGAGGCCTGCGCCTCGTCATCGGATCCGGCGTCGAGGGTGAGCACACCGTCGGCGAAGGCGAGGCGGACCGCCGAGTTGCGCTCGGCCACCAGCGCCACCCGCTTGACCGACTCGATCAGCGCCTTGCGCTCGATCTTCGCCACGGTCAGCTTCTCGTTCGGGAAGAGGCTGCGGACCTTGGGGAACTCGCCGTCCAACAGTCGCGTGGTGGTACGACGTACGCCGCCCGGTCCCTGCCCCTCGAACCCGATCAGGCCGTCGCCGGATCCGCTGGCCGAGAGCGCGATCGTCACATCGCCGCCGGTCAGCGACTTCGCCGTGTCACCGAGCACCTTGGCGGGCACCAGGGCGGCGATCGAGGCGTCCGGCGTGCTGGGACGCCAGGTCAGTTCACGCTGGGAGAGTCGGAAACGGTCGGTGGCGAGGAGGGCGATGTTGTCCCCCTCGATCTCGAGCCGAACGCCGGTCAACACCGGCAGCATGTCGTCGCGTCCGGCCGCGGTGACCGCCTGGGCGACGGCATGCGCGAAGTCCTCGCTGCTCACCACGCCGCTGGCCGCCGGCATGTCCGGAATGCTCGGGTAGTCCTCGACCGGCATGGTCTGCAGGGAGAAGCGGGTGGAACCGCAGGTGACCGCGACTCGGGCGCCGTCCAGCGACAGCTCGACCGGCTTGGCGGGGAGGGCACGACAGATGTCGGCGAGGAGACGGCCGCTGACCAGGGCGGTGCCCTCGTCGCTGATGTCGGCCTCGAGTGTGGCTCGCGCCGAGGTCTCGTAGTCGAAGGTGGACAGCACCAGGCCGTCGGCCCCCGCCTCGATCAGCAGACCGGCCAGCACGGGGGCGCTCGGACGCACCGGAAGACTGCGCGCTGCCCAGGCGACGGCGTCGGCGAGGACATCGCGGTCGACTCTGAACTTCACTACGGCGTACCTCTTCTGCGACGGGCCATCGACGAGGAGTTCGTCGTATGCCGGGAATCTGGTGAACCGTCCGCGAATCCCACGGACCTTCCTGCACCGAGCATCCTGCCACGCAGGCATTGGCTGCGTGGTGTGTGGGCATCGGCAGCGGGCGCTGGGTGGAGGTTCATCCCCAGGCAGGGGGTCGGGAGAAGTTCACGAGCTGTCTGGTGCCTAGGTAATTCGGGAGGAGTAATAGCACCGGTGGAAACTGTGGAGAAGGTTCGTTCCTGCTGGTCAGCCGCGGATCCGGTGGGGGACAACCGTGTGGATGAAATCGGGTGACGCTGGGCCGCGGTGTGGAGTGCGACGGTGCTGGGGAGACCGGTCCCGGTGGCTCCACGGAATCCTCCCCGTGTAGTTCGCACAGTTTTCACCGGTTCCTCCACAGGGTCGTGGGTGCGGGTCGTGCTGCCGCTCAGCCCTGGCGGGCCTGCATCTTGACCCGGTTGGTGAGCTCGCTGACCTGGTTGAAGACCGCGCGGCGTTCACCGAGGAGCTGGTTGATCTTGCGCTCGGCGTACATCACGGTGGTGTGGTCGCGATTGCCGAACTGAGCGCCGATCTTGGGCAGGGACAGTCCGGTGAGCTCGCGGCAGAGGTACATCGCGATCTGCCGGGCCATCACCAGGTGGCGGCCGCGGCTGGGGCCGGTGAGTTCCTCGATCGACAGACCGAAGTAGGCAGCGGTCTGCGCGATGATCAGCGGTGCGGTGATCTCCGGTTCGCCGCCCTCGGGGATCAGGTCCTTCAAGACGATCTCGGCCAGGGTCAGGTCGACCTCCTGGCGATTGAGGTTGGCGAATGCGGTGACCCGGATCAGCGCACCTTCCAGCTCCCGGATGTTGGTCTGGATCTTGGAGGCGATGAACTCCAGCACGTCGGAGGGCGCGGTGAGGCGATCCATCGCGGCCTTCTTGCGCAGGATCGCGATCCTGGTCTCCAGGTCCGGCGGCTGCACGTCGGTGATCAGACCCCACTCGAACCGGTTGCGCAGCCGGTCCTCGAGCGCCTCGAGCCGCTTGGGCGGCCGGTCGGAGGTGAGCACGATCTGCTTGTTCGCGTTGTGCAGCGTGTTGAAGGTGTGGAAGAACTCCTCCTGGGTCTGGGTCTTGCCCTCCAGGAACTGGATGTCGTCGATCAGCAGGACGTCGACGTCGCGGTACTTGCGCTTGAAGCGGTCCTGTCGGTCGTCGCGGATCGCGTTGATGAACTCGTTGGTGAACTCCTCGCTGGAGACGTAGCGCACCTTCGAGCCGGCGTAGATCGTGCGCACGTAGTGGCCGATCGCGTGCAGCAGGTGCGTCTTGCCGAGTCCGGACTCCCCGTAGACCAGCAGCGGGTTGTAGCTGCGGCCCGGAGCCTCGGAGACAGCGACCGCGGCGGCGTGCGGGAACCGGTTGGAGGAACCGATGACGAAGGTTTCGAAGGTGTACTTCGGATTGAGTCGGGATTCGCCCGGCGCCGCACTGGGCTGTGCCCCCTGGCCGACCGGGGTGGTCACCCCGGCGCCGGTCGGCTCGGCGGGATCGAAACCGGTCGCAGGGCTCCGTTCGGGTGGCGTCGGCACATCGACATAGCCACTTGTCGACATATCGACGCTCTCCCGCGCCTCCTCCGCGACTTCCTCTGGTACGTCGCCGCCGGTGTACTCGCCGGCGAAGGAGTCGCTGCCCTCGTTGGGCTCGGTGAGCAGGCTGGCGTCGACCGTCACCGCGAGCTGGACCTCGTGACCGAAGCGATCGCTCAGCGAGTCCTCGAGCTGGCCACGCAGGCGACCCTCGAGCCGCTTGCGCGTGAAGTCGTCGGGCACCGCCACGATGGCGGTGGTGCCGTGCAGAGTGACCGGCTTGCTGGCCTGGAGCCATGCGCGCTGGTGGGCCTGGAGGTCGTCGACGACCACGCGCCACTCCTGGGCCAGGCGCTCGTCGGGACTCACCGCGGGCTGTCCGGTCGTAGGGTCGTCGGTGCCCTGGTGCTCGGGGTTCCCGGTCACGTCTGCCTCTCACTCGCTGCTGGTCGGTCTCCACGATCGAACGGGGTGCCGGATCGTGGTTCCACAAGTTTGTCCACAGGCTGTGAACGGTGCTCCACCGGGGTGGGCGGAACGTGACCGAGGCCGATCGAGGCTGGCGTGATGACCGATATATCCGCAGGTCAGATGCACATTGTGAGGAGCATCCGGGCCTGCGGTGTGGGTCGGCACCAAGTCCACTCCAGGGAGCGGCGGGGAATCCCGGAAGGCTTGAAACTAGTCCTCTCCGGGCCTGTGGATCAAGACGCTATCCACAGGTTGTCCCGGACGCCTCCTCGGCCGCCGGATCCGGGGGTGTGCGTTGGTTTGACCCTGTCTCCGCCCACCGCGTACCGTGGATCGGTCATCCGGTGTCGACCGGCGCCGCATGTCCACGACGTTCTGCCCTGCGTGAGCGGGGCGGAAGCGTGGCTGCGCGGTGCCGGCCGACCCGTGGCGCGGTGACCTGCCGCGCATCGGAAGGCCCTTCCCAACCACCTTTGAGAGGTCAGACGTGAGCAAGCGGACGTACCAGCCGAACAACCGTCGTCGTCACAAGACGCACGGCTTCCGACTGCGCATGCGCACCCGTGCGGGTCGCTCCATCCTGTCGAGCCGGCGCCGGAAGGGCCGCAAGAGCCTCGCTGTCTGAGCGCGGATCGGTGGCCGGAGTTGACGTGCTGCCGCGAGCCGCGCGCCTGACCGAGGCGGACCTGTTCCGTCGCGCAGCGCGGACGGGCCGCCGCTCCGGCTCAGCGACCCTCGTCACCCACCTCCTCATCCACTCGGGTGAGGAGGCTTTGGTGTTGTCGGGGCCCGCTGCCAGGCCGCGGGTCGGGTTCGTCGTCAGCAAGGCCGTCGGTGGATCCGTCGTGCGGAACAAGGTGAAGCGGCGCCTCCGCCACCTGATGCGCGAGCGCCTCGGCCGCTTGCCGGACGGCTGCATCCTGGTCGTCCGTGCCACACCGGCGTCGGCGTCGGCGTCGTACAACGACCTCCATCGCGACCTGGACCGGTGCTTGTCGCGGGTCGGTGCCTGACCGCCCGAGCGGCGCGTGGCCGAGATGGTGGCCGAGATGAGGGAAGGGAGTTGTTCCACGTGAAACGAATCGTGGTCGCCCTGATCCGCGCCTATCAGTTCGCGATCAGCCCGATGTTCGGCCCGACCTGCCGCTTCTACCCCTCCTGCTCGGCGTACGCGATCACCGCCGTCGAACGGCACGGCGTGCTGCGCGGCACCTGGTTGGCGGCTCGTCGCCTAGGCCGCTGCCACCCCTGGAACCCAGGGGGTGTCGACCACGTGCCGCCGGCGCGCGGCGAGACGCCCCACGTTGCAACGCCCCCGACCGAGTCGGTCGACGGGGCCCGACCCCTACAAGGAGCCTGATCCGTGGGCATTCTCGGCGACATCGGCAACCTGATCATGACGCCGCTGTACTACGCCATCTCAGCGGTGTTGATCGGTTGGCACGAGCTGTTCAGCCTCTTCCTCGACCCCGCGGGCGGCATGTCCTGGGTGCTGTCGATCATCGGACTGACGGTCGTCATCCGCACCGCGCTGATCCCGCTCTTCGTCCGGCAGATCAAGTCCAGCCGGAACATGCAGATGCTGCAGCCCAAGGTGCGCGCACTGCAGAAGAAGTACGGGCATGACCGGCAGCGCCTCGCCGAAGAGACCATGAAGCTCTACAAGGAGGCCGGCACCAACCCGTTCGCCTCCTGTCTGCCGCTGTTGCTGCAGATGCCGATCTTCTTCGCGCTCTTCCGGATCCTCGATCAGGCTGCCCGCAACGGCACCGCGCACGGATTCCTCACCGAGGAGAAGGCGGTGCAGTTCGGTCAGTCCGAGATCTTCGGGAAGATCCCGATCGCGGACTCCTTCTGGAGCGCCCGGGTCTGGGGGCCCGACCCGAACGGCCTGGTCATGGTCGTGGCCTTCGTCCTCTTCGCCACGATGGTGGTCACCAGCTTCACCACGCAGCGCCAGCTGATGATGAAGAACATGCCGGCCGACGCGCTCTCGGGACCGTACGCCCAGCAGCAGAAGATCCTGCTCTACGTGCTGCCGTTCGTCTTCGCGGTCACCGGTGTCGCGTTCCCGATCGGTGTCGTCCTCTACTGGACGACCTCGAACATCTGGACCATGGGTCAGCAGTTCTACGTGATCCGGAACAACCCGGCGCCCGGCACGCCTGCCTTCGCTGCCAAGGAGGCCCGCGACAAGGAGAAGGCGGCCAAGCGCGGCGAAGTCGTCGCCGATGAGCCCGAAGCCCCGGTGGAGACCGACCAACGACCCGCGCGACGTGAGCAGCCGAAGCGTCAGACGCGCTCCGCGCGCAAGAAATCCTCGGGCGGCCAAAACCGTCCCAACCAGAGCAAGGGAGACGGAAAGTGAGTGCAGAGACCGAGCTGGAGACCACCGCGGAGACCTCGGAGGTCGTTGAGAGCGATGCGTCGACGCCGGAGGACGGCGAGGCCGGCGAGGCCGCCGGTACGTCGAGCGGCCGTCTGGAGCGTCTCGAGCGCGAAGGGGACATCGCAGCGGACTACCTCGAGGAGCTCCTCGACATCGCCGACCTCGACGGTGATCTGGACATGGACGTCGAGGCCGACCGGGCGTCGGTCTCGATCGTCGGAGCCGACCTCAACCAGCTGGTCGGCACGGACGGGAAGGTCTTGGAGGCGCTGCAGGAGCTCACGCGACTTGCCGTCTACCGCGAGACCGGCGAGCGCTCCCGGCTGATGCTGGACGTCTCCGGATATCGCGCCGACAAGCGCTCCCGGCTCACCAAGCTCGGTGAGGAGGCGGCCGAGCGGGTCCGTGCCTCGGGTGAGCCCGAGTCGCTGGAGCCGATGTCACCGTTCGAGCGCAAGGTCGTCCACGACGCCGTTGCGGCAGCCGGGCTGACCTCGGAATCGGCCGGCGTGGAGCCCCGCCGCTACGTCGTGGTGCTTCCGTCGGAGGAGTGACGTTTCACGTGGAACACGCTCCGGACGCGGCCGCGGGTGGGAACGAGGTTCCCCCCGCGGCCGCGCGGCTGTTCGGGTCCGTTCGGCTGCCGTTGGCAGTTCGTTATGCCGAGATGCTCCAGACCGACGGGGTGGTGCGCGGACTGATCGGACCCCGTGAGGCGCCACGGATCTGGGACCGCCACATCCTCAACTCGGCGCTGATGACTCCGGCCCTCCCCGACGGCGCCGCGGTCGCTGACATCGGATCAGGCGCGGGGCTGCCGGGCATGGTGTTGGCGATCGCCCGCCCGGACCTCCGGGTGACCCTCATCGAGCCGCTGCTGCGTCGTACGACGTTCCTGGAGGAGGTCGTGGCCGCCCTCGGGTTGGACAACGTCACGGTCGCCCGGGGCAAGGCAGAGCTGTTTCACGGGAAGCGGACCTTCGACGTCGTCACCGCACGCGCCGTCTCGGCGATGGAGCGGTTGGTCCCGTGGTGCATGCCGCTGGTCGCGGCTGACGGTGCGCTGACAGTGATGAAGGGATCGTCGGCAGCCGACGAGCTCGACTCTGCAGCTGAGGTGCTCGCGGCCTGGGGATGCGCACCTCCCGAGATCCTCGAGTACGACGACCCGGAGGCTGGCTCCGTCCGGTTGGTCCGGGTCACCTGGGCGGACGAACCCCGGGTATCGTTGCGACCTTCCAGTGCCTCGGGCCAGTCCCGGCGGCGCCCGCCTTCATCGAAGCGATCGAAGAAGCAGAGGAGACGGACGTGACGCGAGACCCGTCCCACGGGTTTTCCACCGGTGCGGAGCATCCGTCTGAGCGTGACATTCCACAGGACGCTCCCACTTATCCACAGCGCGAACTCGGGGTCGAAGGAGACAAGGACGTGGATGTTTCACGTGGAACGCCCGCCGATGAGCCGGTGCGGACGGTACGCACCGCCGCCGAGCTCGCTGAGCTGAGCACCGACTACGACGATCACCAGACGCCGCTCGCTCAGGCCGCGCAGCGGACGGTACAGGTCCGTCAGGGCATCCCTCACGAGCAACTCCGGCGCCCCGCGTCGACGCGGGTGTTCGTGGTGGCGAATCAGAAGGGTGGGGTCGGCAAGACCACCTCCACGGTGAACATCGCCGCCTCCCTCACCCAGCTCGGTCAGCGGGTCCTGGTGATCGATTTGGACCCGCAGGGCAACGCCTCCACGGCGCTCAACATCGATCACCACCGCGGCACGCTGTCGACGTACGACGCACTCGTCGACGGGACCCCGTTGACGGAGATCGCGCAGCAGTGCCCGGAGATCAGCGACCTGTGGGTGGTGCCGGCGACCATCGACCTCGCCGGTGCTGAGATCGAGCTGGTCAGCGTCGTGGCACGCGAGGGACGCCTGAAGAAGGCGATCCTGGGACACCCTCGGGTCGGGTCGGCGGACGAGGTCGGCGAGGAGCGCTTCGACTATGTGCTGATCGACTGTCCTCCCTCGCTCGGCCTGCTGACGTTGAACGCGTTGGTGGCGGCGTCGGAGATGCTGATCCCGATCCAGGCGGAGTACTACGCGCTCGAGGGTCTCGGGCAGCTGCTCAACACCGTGGAGATGGTGAAGGCGCATCTCAACCAGGACCTCACGGTGTCCACCATCCTGCTCACCATGTACGACGGCCGCACCCGCCTCGCGGCCGGTGTGGCGGCGGAGGTGCGCGAGCACTTCTCGGGTCAGGTGCTGAAGACCTCGATCCCGCGCTCGGTGCGGGTCAGCGAGGCGCCGTCGTACGCCCAGACGGTGATCACCTATGACCCGACCTCGCCGGGCGCACTCTCGTACCTCGAGGCTGCCCGCGAAGTCATCGAACGAGGGGGTAATTGAGAATGGCCAACCCACCGCGTCGCGGTCTCGGGCGAGGTCTCGGGTCCCTGATCCCGAGTGCGCCGACGGAGGCTGAATCCGCCCCGATCGAGGGGGCGAATGTCAAGGCTGTAACTCAGGATGCGGACATTGCCGCGAGAGCGCCGGCCAGCGGATCCGCGGACCCCGGGTCCAACGGGTCTGCGGGAGGCCCGCAGATCGCAGATTCGGATCTGAAGCCGGTCGACGGCGCCTACTTCGCCGAGATTCCGGTCGGTGACATCAGCCCGAACGCGGTGAACCCACGGCAGGTCTTCGACGAGGACCAGATGGCCGAGCTGGTCCACTCGATCAAGGAGATCGGGCTGCTTCAGCCGGTCGTGGTGCGCCGGACCGCCCCGGACGCCTACGAACTGGTGATGGGTGAGCGCCGGTGGCGGGCCACCGAGCAGGCTGGCCTGCCGACGATCCCCGCGATCGTGCGGGAGACCGACGACACCGACATGCTCCGCGACGCGCTGCTGGAGAACCTGCACCGCAGCCAGCTCAACCCGTTGGAGGAGGCCGCTGCCTACCAGCAGTTGCTGGAGGACTTCGCGTGCACGCACGAGGAGCTCGCCCAACGCATCGGTCGCTCTCGGCCCCAGATCAGCAACACCCTGCGCCTGCTCAAGCTGACGCCGGCCGCGCAGCGCCGCGTCGCCGCCGGGGTGCTCTCCGCCGGTCACGCTCGGGCTCTCCTGGGCGTCACCGACCCTGAGCAACAGGACAAGCTGGCGCAGCGGGTGGTGGCGGAGGGGATCAGTGTGCGGGCGCTGGAGGAGATCGTCGCGCTCGGCGAGACGCCGGGCACCAAGCCCCGGGTACGACGTACCAAGGCCAGCGCTCCGGGCCTGACCGAGCTCTCCGATCGGCTCGGCGACCGGCTTGAGACCCGGGTGAAGATCGATCTGGGCAAGTCCAAGGGCAAGGTCACGATCGAGTTCGCGAACACCGGCGACCTGCAGCGCATCGTCGACCTGATCGACCCGCGCAACCGCAACGACCGCCCCATCTGACGCATCCGTCACCAGCGAGGGCGTCGCTCCGCTCGTCGACGTAGGCGAGCCGGGACGGCTCGCGCCGCGGACTATCGTCGCCGGCCTGATTGTCGACAAAGCGATGAATCGATGTAGCGATGAGGCGATCTATGGATTGATCGCTTTCGGGTGCGCGACGGTACCTGCAGGTTGCGCGGGCGCCGGTCTCGACGTAAGTGGACGCGCCGCGGGAAGGTCGACCACTGGCTGTTTCGCCAGAAGACTCACGCTGACCCGCCGAACCTTTCGTGCGTCAGCGTGAGTTTCCCCGCTGC
Organism: Nocardioides sp. BGMRC 2183; assembly: GCA_008123405.1. Lineage (GTDB taxonomy): Bacteria > Actinomycetota > Actinomycetes > Propionibacteriales > Nocardioidaceae > Nocardioides. The sequence continues at coordinate 100,943 of VSSA01000002.1, read as the reverse complement.
AGCGGGGAAACTCACGTCGTCAGCTATCCGTTCTTCGCGCGCCTCTCCGCGGCCTTTGCGGCCCTTTTGGCGGCCCGCTCCCGCATCTCTGCGGCGTCGAGCTCGGCGGCACGCTCCGGAGTGGGGGCGGAGCCGCCGTAGCGGGCGGGGGTCCACCACGAGCCGGGGGCCTTCTCGTCGTCGGGATAGTCGGCGATGACGTCGTCCAGCATCTGCTGCATTGCCGTCCGGAGCTGAGCGGTCTCTCCGGCCGCGTCCTCACCGGTGGGATACATCGGCTCGCCGACCTTGACCGCGATCGTCTTCTTTGAGCGGGAGAAGTCGCGGGGGTGGTCCTTGGTCATCAGGCGGTGGGGTCCCCAGACGATGACAGGGATCAGCGGTACGCCGGCCTCCGCGGCGATCCGCACGGCGCCGCTCTTCAGCTCCTTGATCTCGAAGGAACGGGAGATCGTCGCCTCGGGGTAGATGCCGACGACCTCGCCCTGCTGGAGGTAGGCGATGGCGTCGCGGGCGGATTGGACGCCCGAGCCACGGTCGACCCGGATGTGGTGGAAGGAGCGGAGCAGGTGACCGACGCCGGGGGCGTCCATCATCTCCTTCTTGATCATGAACCGGACCAACCGCTTGGAGGGGTGGGCGCCGAGGCCGGCGTAGATGAAGTCGACGTACCCGGTGTGGTTGATCGCCAGCAGTGCCCCGCCCTTGCGGGGCACGTTCTCGGTGCCGGTGAGCTGGAACCGCTGCCCGAGCACCTTGAAGAGCACCTTCGCGGTGACGATGACGGGCGGGTAGGTGATGTCGAGCATCGGGGGCCTCTCGGAGGGGTCGTTGAGGCAAGCCTAGGGAGGGCTCAGCGGCGGGTGGACAGGAAGTCCGCGATCCGGGTGATCGCCTCCTCGAGCACCTCCACGTCCGGGAGCGTGACCAGCCGGAAGTGGTCCGGCGCCGGCCAGTTGAAGCCGGTGCCGTGGGTGACCAGGATCTTCTTCGCCCGGAGCAGCTCGATCACGAACTCCTGGTCGTCCACGATGCCGTAGACCTCGGGGTCCAGGCGCGGGAAGCAGTAGAGCGCGCCGCGGGGTCGGACCGAGGTGACGCCGGGGATCTCGTTGAGCATCCGGTCGGCCAGCATCGCCTGCTCGTAGAAGCGACCACCCGGCACGATCAGCTCGTTGATCGACTGGTAGCCGCCGAGCGCGGTCTGGATCGCGTGCTGGGCAGGCACGTTGGCGCACATCCGCATGTTGGCGATCAGGGTGAGGCCCTCGAGGAACTCCTCGGCGATCTCCTTGGGCCCGGAGATCATCACCCAGCCGGCGCGGTAGCCGCAGACCCGGTAGGCCTTGGAGAGGCCGCTGAAGGTGAGGCAGAGGACGTCGGTGCCGGCAGCGGCCGCGGCGTGGTGGTGCACGGCGTCGTCGAAGAGGATCTTCTCGTAGATCTCGTCGGCGAAGACGACCAGCTGGTGGCGTCGGGCGATGTCGACCAGGGCGGCCACCATCTCCTTGCTGTAGACCGCACCCGTGGGGTTGTTGGGGTTGATGATCACCAGCGCCTGCGTGTTCTCGGTGATCTTGGCCTCGATGTCGGCAAGGTCCGGCATCCAGTCGTTGCTCTCGTCGCAGCGGTAGTGCACCGGAACGCCGCCGGACAGCGTCACCGCGCCCGTCCACAAGGGGTAGTCCGGCGCCGGCACCAGGATCTCGTTGCCGTCGTCAACGAACGCCTGCAGCACCATCGAGATCAGCTCGGAGACGCCGTTGCCGATGAAGACGTCCTCGACCTCGGTGTGCTGCAGCCCGCGGGACTGGTAGTACTGCGCGACAGCGGTGCGTGCGGAGTAGATCCCCCGGGAGTCGCTGTAGCCCTGCGCCTCGTCGAGGTGGTGGCGCATGTCGGCCAGGATCGCCTCCGGCGCCTCGAACCCGAACGGGGCCGGGTTGCCGATGTTCAGCTTGAGGATCCGGTGGCCCTCGGCCTCCAGACGCTGGGCCTCCACGAGGATGGGGCCGCGGACGTCGTACCGGACATCGCGCAGCTTCTTGCTCTGACGGATCTGGCGCACGGGCTCATCCTCTCAGGCGCGCGCCACCGGATTTCCGCCCAGGTACGCCGAAGGCCGGCACCCCACCTGGGATGCCGGCCTTCGTCAGCCGCTCTGGGCGGAACCTCTGACGACGTCGCGATCAGCCGGTGAACTCGGCGAGCTCCTTGAGCAGCGCCGCCTTCGGCCGGGCGCCCACGATGCTCTTCACGACCTCGCCGCCCTGGTAGACGTTGATGGTCGGGATGCCGGTGACCCGGTACGACGCGGGGGTGACCGGGTTCTCGTCGACGTTCATCTTGAAGAACGTGACCTTGTCACCGTGCTGGCCGGCGATCTCGTCGAGGATCGGGGCGACCTGGCGGCACGGACCGCACCACTCGGCCCAGAAGTCGACCAGGACCGGCTTGTCGGACTTGAGGACCTGCGCGTCGAACTCGGCGTCGGTCACGGCTGCGATGTTGCCCACGACAATCTTCCCTTCGTCTGGGCCGGGTGGCCCTCGGTGTGCGGTGCTATCAGTGTGAACACCGACGGTCGGAGGGGTGTTCCCACCGCCGGTGTGAGGTGCGGGTCAACTGGTGGCCGCGGCGACCGCGTCGGCAGCGGTCGAGGAGGCGAAGTCCAGCTCGGCCAGGTACTTCTCCGCGTCGAGCGCTGCCGCGCAACCGCTGCCGGCCGCGGTGATCGCCTGGCGGTAGCGGTGGTCCACCAGGTCGCCGGAGGCGAAGACGCCGGGCAGGTTGGTCGCGGTCGAGTCCGGGGCGACGAGCACGTAGCCCTCGTCGTCGAGGTCGACCTGGCCGACCAGCAGCTCCGAGCGCGGCAGGTGGCCGATCGCGATGAAGAGGCCCGTCGCCGGGAGCTCGGAGGTCTCACCGGTGACGGTGTCGCGCAGGGTGAGCGACTCGAGCGACTCGGTGCCGTTGATGGTGGCGACCTCGGCGTTCCAGACGATCTCCAGCTTGGGGTCGGCGAAGGCACGCTCGGCCATGATCGCGGACGCCCGCAGCTCGTCGCGGCGGTGGATCAGGGTGACCTTGGAGCCGAACCGGGTCAGGAAGGTGGCCTCCTCGACGGCGGAGTCACCACCGCCGACCACGGCGATGTTCTGGTCGCGGAAGAAGAAGCCGTCGCAGGTCGCGCACCAGGAGACGCCGCGTCCGGAGAGGGCGTCCTCGTTGGGCAGGTCGAGCTTCTTGTAGCCCGAGCCCATCGACAGCACCACGGCACGTGCGGTGTAGGTGTCGGTCGCGGTCTTGACCACCTTGATCGGGCCGGTGAGGTCGACCTCGACCACGTCGTCGGCGATCAGCTCGGCGCCGAACCGCTCGGCCTGCGCGCGCATCTCGTCCATCAGCGCCGGGCCCTGGATGCCGTCGCGGAAGCCCGGGAAGTTCTCCACCTCGGTGGTGTTCATCAGGGCGCCGCCGGCGGTGACCGAGCCCTCGAAGACCAACGGCTGCAGGTTGGCGCGGGCGCTGTAGATCGCCGCGGTGTAGCCAGCGGGACCTGAGCCGATGACGATGACGTTGCGGGGGGCGGACATCGGGTCGGACGGGTTCGGGTCGGTGGTCACGAATTCTCCTCTGGTACGGCGGGCGCGATCATCCCAACCCGATCGTAGGCGGGAAGATTCCCTCGCCCCACACCCGTCCGCGGGTCTAAGCCGGGCTACGGCGCCGGCAGGGTCATCGACCGCAGGATGTCGCCGGTGCCGCAACGCACGACGTCGGCGACCTGGGTCGAGCCCACCGGCTCCCGGAACCCGACCAGTGCCGGCTCACCGCGGTAGCGCGCGGCCACATAGATACCGGGGCCGAGCTCCATCTCTGCGCAGGCGAAGCCCGGCGGTGCGGTCACCACTACACCCGAGTAGTCGGCAGTGGCGGGCGCTGGCAGTCCGCGGTCCTGGAGCGCTACCAGGTCGTCGCGCAAGTGCGCGTCACGGATCACCCGGACCGGCTCGTCGACGGTACGACGCTTGGCTTCGGCCAGCGAGCTTCGGGGAGCCTGGTCCTCGTTCGTCGGGCCGGAGCGCTGGGACTGGTCGCCTGCATCAGCCTCGGCGAACTCGTCGAGCTGGGACTCCGACGTCGTGTCGTCCTGGGTGTCGCCCGAGCCGTCACCGGACTCGATCGCGCCGGCGGCGTCGTTGCCGCGGTCGGGATCTCCGTCGGCCAGGCTCGAGACGCCGTCGCCGATGGTGTCGTCGGTGAACTGCAGCCCCAGGCCGATCACCACGACGGCTGCCGCGGCTCCGAGCACCCCGCGCATCAGCCGCCGCCGTCGCCGGGCAGCGAGATCGGTCACCGGTGCGATCACCGGTGTGGTCGCCGGGTCGGCGCCCTCGGAGCGCTCGGCCACCAGATCGGCCAGGGTGGCGTCCAGACGTGCCGCGACCTCCTCGGGGACGGCTTCGGGTCCGCCGGCCTCAGCCAGCAGGCGTCGTACTGCCTGCTCGCGGGCAGCGTCGAGAGGAGCAGCGTCGCGCGACGTCGGGTCGTCGGGAGTGGAGTGCGGGTCGTGGGGGGTGGTCATCGCCGAAGGTTCCTCGCAGAGGGGGTACGCCGGAGCGCCGGTGTCGGTCGCGTGAGGCTCAGTCGAGCGCCTCGGCGACCGGCGGCGGGCCACGGCGGGTCCCTGATCCGACGTCCGCGCCGATCGGCTGGTTCCGGTCCACGGCCGACGACACCGGGTGAGAGGCGTCACTGGTGGTGATCAGGTCGGCGAGCAGGAGGGCCAGCCGGGAGCGCGCCCGGGAGCAGCGGCTCTTCACCGTGCCCGGCGCACAGTCCAGCATCGTGGCCACCTCGGCCACCGAGTAGCCCTCCATGTCCACCAGCACCACGGCTGCCCGCTGCTCGGGCGTCAACGCGCCGAGGGCCTCCAGCACGGCGGCGCGCCGCTCGGTGCGCTCGTAGGCGCGGCTCGGATCGGTGGTGGGCTCGGGGTCGACAGTGGTCCGGGTCAGGTGCTCGACGTCATCGGTGTCGTCGGGGAGTGGTTCGGTACGTCGTACCTTCGCCGCCCGCAGTCGGTCCAGACAGGCGTTGACGACGATCCGGTGCAGCCAGGTGGTGACCCGGGCGTCCTCCCGGAAGGAGTCGGCGCGCCGGAAGGCGGCGATCATCGCGTCCTGAAGCCCGTCGGCGGCGGTCTCGGGGTCGCCGCAGGTGCGCAGCGCGACCGCCCAGAGCCGGTCGCGGTGGCGGGTGAAGAGGACGCCGAACGCTTCGGCGTCGCCGGCGACGTGGGCCCGCAGCAGCTCGACGTCCGTCGACTCGACCGGCTCGGTGTCGGGTCCGCGATCAGTGTCCACGCACGACCACCTCCGCCAGCTCGGCGCGGTACCCGTCGGACACCTGCGGCAGCGAGGTGAACCACACCAGCAGGTAGCGGCCAGTCGTCGTGCCCTGGCTGATCGCGTCGGCGTCCGCGTCGATGGTGGAGGAGCTGCCGACCGTCCCGGAGCCGATGTTCGGCTCCTCGGGCGCCGCGTCGGGGAGCTCGCGGCTGACCGAGACCTGGACGTCGGCCTCACCCGCCAGCAGCTGCAGGTCCACGGCCGTCACGGTGCGGTTCTCGGCGAGGTCGATGATCAGCCCGACGCCGGGCTTGAGCGCCGGGGCGGCAGGGCCGAGCTGGTCGTTGTACGTCGAGGTGCGCCAGGCGGTCGCCGGATCCCCGTCCACCGCCAGTGGTGCGGTCTCCGGGTTCTCCCCATCGGTGCCGAAGGGGTCGAAGTCGATCGCCTCGGTGTCCGGGATCGCGGTCGGCGCCACGCTGGGTGCCGGTGAGCTGCCGCGCACCGGCCCGGACTCCTCCTCCTGCCCGAGCGGGGTGCGTCCGCGACCGACGTTGAACGCCACCGCCACCGCCACCAGCAGTACGACGGCCAACCCGACCCCGAGGGCAAGCCGGAGCCAGGACCGGCCCGGCATCTCCTCGTCGTCGACGGCGACCCGTTCGGCGGTGCCGGTGTGATCGGTGTCGTCCCAGGGCCAGTAGTCACCGGGGCCCGGCGTGCGGTTGCGGGTGTGCTCGGCGACCTGGACCGGGGTGGGGGACGCGGCTTGGGCACGCGCCAGTCGCGCAGCCGCACCCTCAGGGGTCTCCGGGGCGAAGAGCGGCCGCTCCGGCGGGTCTTCGAACGGCGGGGGCGGCGGCGGAGGGGTGGCGCGGGCCCGCATCCAGCTGACCTCGTCGTCCTCACCGAAGACCGGCATCCCGGCCTCGGTGGGCTGGTCGGTGAGGGCCCGGATCTCCGACGGCGAGGGGATGTCGTCCTCGTCGGGCGTTCCCGTGGGCTCCTGTTCGAGGTCGAGCTCGACCTGGGTCGCAGGCTCGTCCGCTCCCGATGCCGGATCGGCGTCGGTGGGGGGCTCGACAGCGGTGGGCGGCTCGGCGGCGGAGCCGCGCGGCTCGATCCGCACCGGCGGGTCGCTCAGCGCCGGCAACGAGACCGGCCGCACCTGGTTGATCGGCAGGCTGGCGGCGGCCAGCGCGAAGGACATGTCGGCGGCGTCGCCGACGAACTCCGTCAGCCGCTCGGAGATCGCGGCGGCGCTGGAGACGTCGGGGTGGTCGCCGTACCCGACCGCAGGCACGCGCCAGCGGTGCTGCTGGCCGGGCGCACGGCGCTGCTGGTCGATCTCGCGCCAGATCGCGTCCAGGCTGCGGGGCACGCCGGGCACCATCTGGCGGGGGGCGAGCGGGGTGCCGTGGTAGGTCCGGGCGGCGGCGACCTCGGAGGCCGACGGACCGGGCCAGCGTGCGGTCAGGGCGCAGTAGAGCAGTCCGCCGATGTCGGCCCGGTCCTGCTCGGTGCGGCCCGGCGGCAGGCCGTGCAGAGCAGCGTCGACGCACAGGCCGATCAGCTTCACCCCGCCCTGCTGGTCGATCAGCACGTTCTCCGGGTTGAGTCGGCCGTGCGGCACGTCGGCCTCGTGGGCGCGGGCGATCGCCTCGGCGATCTCGGCGACCATCCAGGCGGCCGGGCCGGGGTCGATCGCGCCGCGGTGGGTGACCAGGATGTCCAGGGAGGTGCCGGTGCCCCACTCGTTGACCACGAAGCAGAGGCCGTCCTGGGTCTCCGCGTCCAGCACCCGCAGGATCCGGGAGTCCAGCACCTTCGCGGAGTCGCGGGCGGCGGAGAGCAGCGAGGAGGCCCGCGGGTCGGCCTCGGAGATGACGTGCAGGGCGACGTACCGCTCGAGCACCTTGTCGTGGGCCCGCCAGAACCGACCGCCACCGCTCTCGCTCAGCAGGTCGATCAGACGGTAGCGGCCAGCGAGCACATCGCCCGGGCGCGTCGACGTAGCCACTCCAGTCCTCCCTGATCGCCTCCATCGTAAAGCGCTGTACCCGTCGATGACTGCATCACCGGCGAACCCGGGAGAGAAGGCTGTGGGTCACCGCGGTGACCTCGGTGAGCCGGAAGACGCCGGCGGTCGTGAGATAGACGGCGACCGTGCCGCCACCGACGAGGACGACCTCCACCGCGGACCAGATCCAGCCGGGGTCGACGACCAGCTCGGCGATGGTGTCGCCGACCACGATCCGGAGCAGCAGCGACACTGCCGCGACAGCCGCCGAGGCCAGCAGCAGCCGCACGGTGAAGCCGACCCAGCTCGCGCCCACGCCCGTCGCGTCGCGTGAGCGGCGCCGGCGGCGCCGCAGCTGGCCGCGCAACAGGGTGACCGAGAGCAGCGCCCCGACGGCGTACGCGGTGATGTAGGCGACGATCAGCGCCGAGGTGGTCTGCGCGGGCGGCGTGCTGCGCACCAGCGCGATCGCCACCCCGATGTTGACCGCCGCGATCGCGCACTGGATGAAGAAGACCAGCCGGTTGCGTTCCAGGGCGTAGAAGCCGCGCAGCACCAGGTAGTGCACCGTGAAGACGACGATCCCGAACCCGAAGAGGATCAGCGGGTCGACGAACCGGGGATAGGTCTCGGCGGCGGCGCCATGGCCCCACAGGGCGTGCGCCAGCGGCAGTGCGATCGCCGGCATCAGCGCCGCGAACGGGACCACCACCACCAGGGCGGTCCGCACCGTCGAGCCCAGCGTCCCGGTCAGCGAGGCCAGGTCGCCGCGGGCCGCGGAGCGGGAGAGGCGCGGCAGGATCGCGGTGGCCAGCGAGACCGTGATGATCGAGTGCGGCACCATCGCGACGAGCATCGCGTTGGAGTAGATGGTGATGCCGGTGCCGTCGGTGTCGCTCGCGGTGCCGCCGGAGGCGAGCCGGACCACGACGGTGTAGGCGATCTGGTTGACGATGACGAAGCCGACGGTCCAGGCGCCGAGTCGCAGCGTGTGGCCGAGTCCGACGCCACGGAAGTCGAAGCGCGGGCGGTAGCGGACGCCGGCCGCCCGCAGGTAGGGCAGCAGGATCAGCAGCTGGGCGGCGATGCCCAGGGTCGACCCGATGCCCAGCAGCGCCTCCTGACCTGGCGTGAACCCTGCGTGGGACTCGCTCGACGACGCCGGGCCGAAGACGAACAGGTAGGTCACCAGGACCGCCACCGAGATGACGTTGTTGGCGATCGGCGCCCACATCATCGGACCGAACCGACCGCGGGAGTTCAGCACCTGGCCGACCAGCACGAACATCCCGTAGAAGAAGACCTGCGGCAGGCAGAAGCGGGCGAAGTCGATCGCCGACTGGCGTTCCTCGGCCATCTCCGGGGCGTCGTACGCGCTGCTGAGCAGGACGTCCATCACCTGCGGCGCCGCGATCACCAGCAGCACCGTGATGCCGCCGAGGAAGAGCAGCGCCAGGGTCATCACCCGGTTCAGGTACGCCGCGCCCCCGTCGGGGTCGTTCTTCATCGCCCGCACCAGCTGTGGCACCAGGACGGCGTTGAAGACCCCGCCCGCCAGCAGGATGTAGAGCATGTTGGGCACCGTGTTGGCCACGGTGAAGATGTCGGCGTGCAGCCCCAGCCCGAGCGCCGCGGCGAGCAGCATCGACCGGACGAAGCCGCTGGCTCGGGAGACCACGGTGCCGGCGGCCATCACCAGGCTGTTGCGCAGCACCGCCTGCTGGCTGTCCTCGAGGCGCTGGTCGAGCTGTCCTTCGAGCTCGCCCTCGAGCTGGCCGCTGCCGGGTACGGCCTCCCCGCCCGCGGGGGTGCTCATGTCCGGGACGCCCGAGCCCGTCGGATCCGCTTGAACAGCCGGATCGCGATCGCCACGAAGAGGATCGCCACGCCGGCGCCGATGATCCCCCAGATCACGATGCTCACCTGTCCGGAGCGGACCGGGACCGTGTCGGAGGAACCGAGCGGCTGGCCGTCGACGTCGGTCACCGCCAGGCGTACGTCGTGCACCCCGGGGCGGGTGGTGTGCACCTCCAGCGACACCGAGGTGCTGCTGTCGGCACCGAGCACGATCGGCTCCGAGGTCGTCAGCTCCACCCCGGAGTCGGCCTCGGCCACGACCTGCACCTCGACGATGTAGTCGAGCTCGTTGCTGATGGTGACCGAGAAGCGACCCGAGGAGCTGGACAGGGTGACCCCCGGCGGTGCGCTGATCTCGACCGACCGGAGCCGGCGGTCGATCCAGGCGCGGGAGACCGTGAGACGGGTGTAGGCGCGGTCGTCGCCGCGCAGCTCGAAGGAGGTGCCGGTGAGCGCCTCGCGGGTGACCTCGCCGCCGACGGTGGACTGCTCACCGAGGATGTTCTGCAGGGTGCCGCCGGCCTCGATCAGCCGGGCGGCCTCCGCATAGAGCGACGACATCGGCTCCTGCGCCAGCTGCTCCTCGGGGTAGGTCAGCGAGTCGGCGGTGATCTCGGTGCGCTCACCGGCGACCACCGGACCGACGCCGGTCAGGCTCAACCACGGCTTGTCCAAGCCCTCCCAGAACTCGTCGGCATCCTCGGCAGCGACCGTCGAGGGGATCTCCACCAACACCGGGTCGGGGGTGACGTCGTCGGCGAGCAGCCGCACCGCCGCCTCGCTCAGCAGCCGCTGACGCAGCTCGACCGGTGTCTGGCGCGGATTGGGGCCCGGGCCGCCGCTGGCGGCGCCGGAGGAGGTCACCGCCACCGCGTTGCCGCCCACCTCCCCGGTGGCGGGCGGTCCGTCCGGATACTCCTCCTCGCCGAACATCCGGTCCGTCAGCAGGACCACGGGCTCGTCGGAGAGGGCGCCGAGCGCCTCGGGGTCCAGATAGCCGTCCGGGCCGGAGACGGCGGGGGTGGTCGTGGTGTCCCAACCCGTGAGGACCTCGCCCTGCTGGGTCCGGGCAGTGGCGTAGAGCTCGTCGGTCGAGGTGTCGGCTCCGGAGAGGTCGGGATCGCCGTACGGCAGGGCGAGCACCTCGTTGCCGGCGAAGGCCGATTGCGCCCGATCGAGCCAGGGCTGGGCGTTCGGCAGTGCCTCGAGCCCAGGCGCCGGCTCCAGCTCGGTCTCGGGTTGCTCCGAGGTCTCGCCGTCGGTCGGCGACTCCGACTCCTCCTCGTCGTCAGGTGTCGCGGGCAGCAGTTGGCGGGCCGGGTTGCCGCTGGCCAGCCGGCGCACTGCGTCGGGCACCGCGGGGTCGACCAGCCAGCTGACGGTCTGCCCGCTCGCGGCTTCGCCGAAGGCGAGCATCCGCCCCAGGCCGCCGTCGACCGAGAGCCGCCGCTCCCACCGCTTGGTCCGCGTCAGCGACCCGTCGGCGCGATGGGTGATCGGCGCCCGCAGCGGTACGACGACCGCCGCGTCCACCGTGCCGCTGGGTGCGGCGGCGCCGGTCGGCACGTAGGGGAGGAACGTCCGCGCCCGGCCGTCGGCGACGAGGTCGTCGGGCGTGCTCTCGGAGTAGCCCAGTGCCTGCACCCCGAACCAGTAGACGCCCGGCTCCGGTGTGGCGATCTCCTGGCGCAGCACCCGCTGCGGGACGGTGAGGCTGAAGGTGGTCGTCGCCCCGGGGGCGAGCTCGGTGATGGTGTCGCGGACCTGGGTGATGCGTTCCCCGACCAGGGCCTCCGCGTCCGAATCCGCCGCCTCGACCAGTTCCTCGACGGTGGTCAGCGGTCCGCCGCAGGTGCTGTCGACGAGGCAGTCGTCGGTGTTCAGGTACGGGTAGAGGCGCACATCGCGCCACTCCACGTCGTCGTTGTTGGTGACCGTGCCGCTGATCGTCACCGGACCGGTCCGGGGCAGCACCCCGGGGTCCAACGCGTCGATGGTCAGCGCCAGCGGAGCGTCGTCGGCGGTGGCGGCGGTCCGGGTCTCGTCACGTCGGTCCGCGACGCTCACGGCGCCTGCGGTGGCGGCGGTTGCGGGGTCGGTGGCGGGCGCCGCCGGGGCGGCGGTCGTCGTACCGAGCATTGCGAGGACTCCGGCGACGGATCCTGCGGCGATGCGCACGAACCATCGGGAGTGCTGAACCACCCCACGAGAGTAGTAGGGACCTGACACCGGTTGGCGGAGGGCGGGCCGGAGGAGGGCAGCCGTACCGTCGCCGGCCACGCCGCAGCAGTCTCCTAGACTTCTGCGCCGTGACCGACCCGACCGATGACGCACCGACCGGGACCGCCGGGACCCCCGATGGCGGGGGGCTGCGGCTGGTCGACGTGCAGGCCGCGGTGGCCGCCGAGCTGGATCGGATCGCGCCGGTCATCGACGAGCTCGGCGAGCGGTTCGCAGCCGCCGGCCACGAGCTGCATCTGGTCGGCGGTCCGGTGCGGGACGCGATGCTCGGTCGCCGCGCGGGCGACCTCGACTTCACCACCTCGGCGCGTCCGGAGGTGACCGAGCGGATCCTGCGGGCCTGGGGTGACGCGTGGTGGGACATGGGCCGCGACTTCGGCACCATCGGCGCCCGCCGGGGGGACTGGATGGTCGAGGTGACGACGTACCGCTCGGAGTCCTATGACCCCGACAGCCGCAAACCCGAGGTCGAGTACGGCGACAGCCTGGTCGGCGATCTCGGCCGCCGCGACTTCACCGTCAACGCGATGGCGGTCAAGGTGCCCGGGCGGGAGCTCGAGGACCCGTTCGGCGGGGTCGTCGATCTGGCGACCGGCGTGCTGCGGACCCCGGGCCGCCCCGAGGACTCCTTCTCCGACGACCCGCTGCGGATGATGCGGGCGGCGCGCTTCGCCGCTCAGCTGGGCTTCACCCCTGAGCCGGAGGTCGTCGCCGCGATGACCTCGATGGCGGACCGCATCGAGATCATCTCCGCCGAGCGGGTCCGCGACGAGCTGGTCAAGCTGATCTGCGCGCCGCAGCCGCGGCGGGGTCTGGAGCTGCTGGTGGAGACCGGGCTGGCGATGCGGGTGCTGCCGGAGCTGCCGGCGCTGAAGCTGGAGCGCGACGAGCACCACCGACACAAGGACGTCTACGAACACACGCTGACCGTGCTCGAGCAGTCGATCGACCTGGAGTCGCGGCTCTCCGAGGGCGGCGGCCCCGATTTCGTCTCCCGGTTCGCCGCACTGATGCACGACGTCGGCAAGCCGAAGACCAGGCGTTTCCTCGACGACGGCACCGTGACCTTCCACCACCACGACGTGGTCGGGGCGAAGCTGACCCGCAAACGCATGCGGGCGCTGCGCTTCTCCAACGAGGTCACCGACGCGGTCTGCTCGCTGGTCGAGCTGCACCTGCGCTTCCACGGCTACGGCACTGGTGAGTGGACCGACTCCGCCGTCCGGCGCTACGTCCGCGACGCCGGGGACCAGCTGGACCGGCTTCACGTGCTCACCCGGGCCGACTGCACCACCCGCAACAAGCGCAAGGCACAGCGGCTGGCCCGGACCTACGACGACCTCGAGGCACGGATCGAGCGACTCACCGAGGCCGAGGAGCTGGCCTCGATCCGTCCCGACCTCGACGGCAACCAGATCATGGAGACCTTGGGGATCGGCCCTGGGCGGGAGGTCGGCGAGGCCTACCGACACCTGCTGGAGCTGCGCCTGGACCATGGGCCGATGGACGCCGAGGCCGCCCGTGCCGCGTTGATGGAGTGGTGGCGGGAGCGCACGGCGAACGACTGAGGCCGACGGGTGGCCGGGCCGACCGAGGCCTGGACGCCACTTCCGCGGGCGCCGTACCGCCAGTATGTTCCGGCGCATGACGGACACGTACGAGAAGCTGCTCGAGGACTCCATCGAGATCGACGCGCCGGCGCCGACGGTGTGGGCGCTGCTGACCGACATCCCGCGGATGGCGCAGTGGAGCCCGCAGGTGGTGCGCTCCACCGTGAAGGGCGGCGTGGTGAAGCAGGGAGCGAGGTTCTCCAATATCAACCGCCAGAAGCTGCTGGTCTGGCCGACCAAGGGCAAGGTCGTGCGATTCACCCCGCCGACCGACGCCGGGCCGGGCGACTTCGCGTTCCGGATCGCTGAGAACAAGACCATCTGGTCGTTCTCGGTGGAGCCGACCGGCACCGGCACCAGGGTCACCCAGCGTCGCGAGACCCCTGACGGCATCTCGGCGCTCTCCACCAACCTGACCAAGTACGTGCTCGGTGGCCAGGAGAAGTTCACCGCCGGGCTGCGGAGCGGGATGCGGCAGACGCTGGAGCGGATCAAGGCTGAGGCGGAGGGGTGAGTCGGGGGGGGTCGGTTTCCCCGGTTCACCGGTGAAACCGTCACTTCCAAGGCGAAGTTTCCCCCGATAAGTGACGGGATCCCCGGTTCACCGGGGAAACCGACACCCAGCTCCACCGGTACGCCGAAGGGCCGGCCCCACACGTGAGGCCGGCCCTTCGCCGTACTGCTGGGTCCTTGGACCCGTGGATCACTCGCCCTTGATGAAGGCCTCGAGCTTGGCGCGGCCCTCGGTGTCCTCCATCTGCACGGGCGGGGACTTCATCAGGTAGGCCGAGGCCGGGAGGATCGGGCCGCCGTGGCCGCGGTCCTTGGCGATCTTGGCGGCACGGACGGCGTCGATGATGATGCCGGCGGAGTTCGGCGAGTCCCAGACCTCGAGCTTGTACTCCAGGTTCAGCGGGACGTCACCGAAGGCGCGGCCCTCGAGGCGGACGTAGGCCCACTTGCGGTCGTCGAGCCACGCGACGTAGTCGGACGGGCCGATGTGGACGTTCTTGTCGTCGACCTTGCCGGCCAGCGGACCGTTGAGGTTCGAGGTGACGGCCTGGGTCTTGGAGACCTTCTTCGACTCCAGCCGCTCCCGCTCGAGCATGTTCTTGAAGTCCATGTTGCCGCCGACGTTGAGCTGGTAGGTGCGGTCCAGCGTCACGCCGCGGTCCTCGAACAGCTTGGCCATCACGCGGTGGGTGATGGTCGCGCCGACCTGCGACTTGATGTCGTCGCCGACGATCGGGACGCCGGCGGCCTCGAACTTCGCGGCCCACTCCGGGTCGGAGGCGATGAAGACCGGCAGCGCGTTGACGAAGGCGACGCCCGCGTCGATGGCGCACTGCGCGTAGAACTTGTCGGCTTCCTCGGATCCCACCGGCAGGTAGGAGACCAGTACGTCGACCTCGGCGTCCTTGAGCGCCTGAACCACGTCGACCGGCTCCGCGGCGGACTCCTCGATGGTGGCCTTGTAGTACTTGCCGAGGCCGTCGAGGGTCGGGCCGCGCTGCACCTCGATGCCGAGCGTGGGCACGTCGGCGATCTGGATGGTGTTGTTCTCGCTGGCGTTGATCGCCTCGGAGAGGTCCTTGCCGACCTTCTTGTCGTCGACGTCGAACGCGGCGACGAACTCGACGTCGCGCACGTGGTAGTCGCCGAACTGGACGTGCATCAGGCCGGGGACGCTGCTGGTCGGGTCTGCGTCCCGGTAGTAGTGCACGCCCTGGATCAGGGACGTAGCGCAGTTGCCCACGCCGGCGATCGCTACTCGAACCGAACTCATGGGAGTCCTTTCCATATCGTGGTCGTGGACGGCGGGGCCCGTCCTGGTGCGAGGGGTCTCCTCGCGGGGGATTCTCTGGCGGTCAGTCGTTGCTCGCCGGCGACGGCGCCGGCGAGGTGGGAGGGGGCGGCGTGTCGGTACGCGCCCCTCGTTCGGCGTTGATCAGGTCGGAGAGCCAGCGGACCTCGCGTTCGACCGACTCGACGCCGTGGCGCTGCAGCTCCGCGGCGTAGCGGTCGACCTCCTTCTGGGTCATCGCCAGCTCCCGCTGCACCCGGTCCAGGCGCTCTTGGAGCCGGGAGCGGCGACCCTCCAGGACGCGGAGACGGATCTCCATGTCGGTGGAGGAGAAGAAGCGGAACCGGATGTCGAAGTTGTCGTCCTCCCAGGCCGTCGGCCCGACCTCGGACATCAGCCGCTCGAACTCGGCCGCACCCTTGTCAGTCAGCTGGTAGACGATCCGCTGGCGGCGCGACGCGACGGCGCCGGGCACCTGCTCGGGGGCGACCTCGGCGATGAGGCTGCCGCGCAGCATCTTCTTCAGCGCCGGGTAGAGCGAGCCGTAGGAGAGCAGCCGCCCCCAGCCGAGCATCAGGTTCAGCCGCTTGCGCAGCTCGTAGCCGTGCATGGGGCCCTCGTGCAGCAGCCCGAGGACTGCCAGCTCGATGGTCTCTCCACGACGTGCCATGCGACCTATCGTATCGATATATCCCGCGGACGTGAACTCCCGATGGATCGTGGTGTCTCACTGGCGCTCAGAAGGTGACCGGCCGGTAGCACTGGGCGGCGACACCCGGTGTCACGATGAGGGACCCCCACCCACGCACCCGTACTCTGATCTGCGGCGTTCGGCCGGGAGAGCCGGCGCCGTACCGATCCCCGGCACGAATGAGTGAGGACGTGACCCAAGGCAAGCGGAAGGCGGGTGCCACGAGCAGCAGCTCGCGCAGCTCCCGACGCAGCAACAAGTCGGCTGCGCCCAAGACCTGGAAGACGCGGCTGCGGACCACCTTCAAGTGGGGTCTGATCCTCGGTCTGGTGCTCGCCCTGATCGGCATCGGTGCCTTCGTCTACGCCTACCGGGCGATCGACATCCCGGAGGCGAACTCGGAGTTCCTCACCGAGACCACCCACGTGTACTACGCGGACGGCGAGACCGACATCGGCCAGTTCGCGATCCAGCGTCGCGACGCCATCGACTACGACGAGATGCCGGAGTCGATCAAGGACGCCGTGGTGGCGGCCGAGAACCAGAGCTTCTGGACCGACGAGGGGATCGACCCGCGCGGCATCCTGCGCGCCGCCTTCTCCAACGCCCAGGGCAACTCGACCCAGGGCGCCTCCACGATCACTCAGCAGTACGTGAAGATCCTCTACCTGACCCAGGACCGCACCTGGAAGCGGAAGATCAAGGAAGCGATCCTCTCGCTGAAGATCCAGAACCAATACTCCAAAGAGGACGTGCTCGAGGGCTACCTCAACACGATCTACTTCGGGCGCGGCGCCTACGGCATCCAGGCCGCCTCCCAGGCCTACTTCGGCCGCGACGCAGAGGACCTGACGCTGCGGCAGTCGGCCGCGCTGGCCTCGGTCCTCAACAACCCCACCGCCTTCGACCCGGCCAACGGCAAGGAGGCGCGGCAGCGGCTCAAGGGTCGCTACGAGTACACCCTCAGCGGGATGCACGACATGGGGACGATCTCCGACAGCGCCTACGAGAAGGCCTCGCGCAAGCTGCCGAAGTTCCCGAAGATCTCCTCCGACGACCAGTACGGCGGCCAGAAGGGCCACGTGCTCTCGCTGGTCCGGCAGCAGCTGCTCGACCTCGGCTTCGACGAGCAGGAGATCACCGGCGGCGGGCTCGAGGTGACCACCACCTTCACCCCGAAGGCGATGCAGGCCGCCGAGGAGGGTGTCACCGAGGCACGTCCGGAAGGGTTCTCCGACAAGGACCTCCATGTCGGGGTCGCCTCCGTGGAGCCCGGGACCGGCGCGGTCCGCGGGATGTACGGCGGACAGGACTACCTGGACTCCCAGCTCAACTGGGCCGTGGCCGGTGGCCAGGCCGGCTCCACGTTCAAGCCGTTCGCGCTGGCCGCCGGGATCAAGGCCGGCTTCTCGCTGAAGGACACCTTCGACGGGAACTCGCCGTACGAGACGCCGGACGGCGCCTACGTGGAGAACCAGGGCGACGAGGACTACGGGTCGGCGATCACCATGGTCACCGCCACCGAGCACTCGGTGAACACCGCCTACGTCGACATGACGCTGGAGATGGGCGGTGAGGGTCCGCAGCAGATCATCGACATGGCCAACGCGATGGGCGTCCCGCCCGAGGAGCCGGACGCGAAGCCCTACGGCATCCCCACCTCCACCCCCGGCCTCGAACCCAATGCGCGGGTATCGCTGGGCTCACAGACCGTCAGCCCGATCAACATGGCCAACGGCTACGCCACGATCGCCAACGGCGGTGTCGCCGCCGACGCCTACGTGATCGAGAAGGTGGTCGACCGGGACGGCGAGGTCCGCTACCAGCACCAGGTGAGCAACCACCGAGCGGTCAGCGAGGACATCGCCGCCGACACCTCCTTCGCACTGCAGGAGACCGTCGAGGCCGAGGGCGGTACGGCGTACAAGGCGGCGCTGATCGATCGCCCGGCCGGTGCCAAGACGGGCACCGCCACCAACGGTGCGGGCGAGGTCTCCTCGGCCTGGTTCGCGGGCTATACCCCGCAGCTGTCGACAGCGGTGATGTACGTGCGGGGACAGGGCAACGAACAGCTCAAGGACTGGCTGCCCAACTACTTCGGCGGCGGCTATCCCGCCGACACCTGGGTCTCGGTGATGAACCGGGCCCTGGAAGGTGAGCCGGTCGAGGAGCTGCCCGAGCCGGTCTACGTCGACGGCGAGGCACCGACCGACGGTCACGAGCCGCTTCCCACGGCGCCGCCGGAGCCGACGAACAAGCCGGATCCGTCGAAGAAGCCGTCCACCAAGGAGCCCACCAAGGAGCCGTCGAAGGACCCGACCAAGGAGCCGTCGAAGGACCCGACGACGCAGCCGACGCAGCCGACCGACCCGACGGACGACCCGCCGGATGATGACCCGACCCCGCCGGACCCGACGACGACCGCGCCGAGCAACGGCGGTGGGATCTTCGGTCGGCGCGGCTCGACGGCGCAACGTGAACGTGTCGGTCGCCGCGGTCGGCGAGGTCGACGTACCAGGAGCGGTCCCGGGCGGTGACGGCGTACCCGAGCCGGGAGGACCCGGTCGTCCGCGCGATGAGCGAGTCGGTGGGCGGCCCGATGGGCGAGCGTGCCACCCGCCATCGTTGGTGGACCCCGGTCCGGGCGCTGCTGCTGCTCACCGCTGTGGTGATCTCGCTCGGGATGCTGCAGAAGGCCCCGTGCTCGGTGGCCGAGGGGAAGGACCAGAACTGGACCTACTCCCACATGTGCTACACCGACCTGCGCCCGCTCTACGTGCAGCGCGGGCTGGCCGAGCGGGCCTGGCCCTACTCCGACGACGAGCAGACCCGGGACCGGTACGAGGTGATGGAGTATCCGGTCGGCATCGCCTACTGGGCGTGGGGCACCGCGTGGCTGACCCAGGCGATCGACGGCCTCCCGGACCTCTCCGAGCGCTACCGGCTGCCGGTCGACGACCTGTGGGGCCTGCCCGAGGTCAGCTCCGAGATCACCAGGTTCCTGCTGGTCAACGCCCTCGGATTCGCGGTGCTGGCGCTGCTCTCGGTGTGGCTGATGGCCAACACGCATCGGGACCGTCCCTGGGACGCGGCGGCGTTCGCGCTCTCCCCGGCGCTGCTGGCCACCGCACTGATCAACTGGGACCTGCTCGCGGTCGCTTTCGTCGCCGCGGCGCTGTGGGCCTGGGCGCGGGAGAGACCAGTGCTGACCGGCGTGATGATCGGTCTGGGCACGGCCGCCAAGCTCTACCCGCTCTTCCTGCTCGGCGGCATCCTGATCCTGTGCTGGCGGGGTCGACGGTGGCGTGAGTTCGCGATCACCGTCGGCGCTGCGGTGGCCAGCTGGGTGGTGGCCAACCTGCCCGCCTACCTGACCGGACCCGAGCAGTGGAAGGTGTTCTGGAGCTTCAACGCCGACCGGGGCGCGGATCTCGGCTCGCTGTGGCTGCTGGCCGACCAGGCCGGCGACATCGGGTTCGCCGCGTCGACGGTCAACGACTGGTCCTGGATCCTCTTCGTCGGGTGGTGCCTCGGCGTGCTGGTACTCGGGCTCCGGGCGCCGGAATCACCACGGCTGGCACAGCTCGGCTTCCTGATCGTGGTCGGCTTCCTGCTGGTCAACAAGGTCTACTCGCCGCAGTACGTGCTGTGGCTGCTGCCGCTGGCCGTGCTGGCCCGCCCGCGGTGGCGTGACCAGCTGATCTGGCAGGGCTGCGAGCTCTTCTACTTCTGCTCGGTCTGGTGGTACCTCGGCGGCTACCTGGAGCCGGCCGGGGGCGGTGACGCCGGTTTCTACTGGCTGGCGATCCTGGTCCGGGTGCTCGGTGAGCTCTACCTGGCCGGGGTGATCGTGCGCGACATGTACCGGCCGGCGCACGACCCGGTGAAGGCGGAGCCTCAGTCGGTGATCTCGACGCGGTCGAACGCGGTGGCGGTGTAGCGCACCCGCACGTCGATCGGGTCGCCCACCGCGGGGACGTGCGCGCCCGCAGGCAGGAAGAGCATCGAGGCCTGCATGTGCGGCGGCTCGGCGAAGAGCCGCTGCTTGCCGTCGATGGAGTACGGCGAGCGCACGAAGCCCGCCGCGTCCAGCCCGCCGCGGGCGATCGTTGCCGCCCGCGCCTTCAGCGAGTGCTCGCCGGTCGGCGCCTCCAGGCCGATCCCGTGCGCGGTGCCGCCGGAGACGACCAGCAGGTGGCCGTCCTTGGGCGCGCTGC
This sequence comes from Nocardioides sp. BGMRC 2183, assembly GCA_008123405.1. Classification (GTDB taxonomy): domain Bacteria; phylum Actinomycetota; class Actinomycetes; order Propionibacteriales; family Nocardioidaceae; genus Nocardioides. Next base: position 81,149 of record VSSA01000002.1, on the reverse strand, counting down.
GGCCGCGGTAACCGAAGTGCTCGCCGCGGGCGATCGGGTGCACGTCGAGCACGGTCGCGGTGACGGTGAGCGCGCCGCGGTCACCGAGCCACAGGTCGGTGCCGATCCGGGGGTGGACCGCGAAGTCGCCGTACTCGGTGCGCAGCCGGGCCAGCTCGCGCCCGGTCAGGTGGGAGACCCAGACGGTGGACAGGTCGGCGACGTCGGCGCCGATCGCGTCGGTGATCAGCCGGGTGACCTCGCTGTAGTGGCCACCGGCCGCCAAGGGGAGATGGAGGGCGAGCCCCTCGACCCGGGCGCCGGGGTGCTTGCGGAGCAGGTCGCCGGCCTCCCAGAGCTCACGGGCGCTCATCCCGTGCCGCTGCATGCTGGTGACGTGCTCGACCACGATCCGGGCTCGTGGGTCGGCGGCGAGCAGGGCGCGCAGGTCCTCGAGCCGGCTGACGGTGTGGATCAGGCGCCGGCTGAAACTGGGGCCGGGCAGGGCGACCCACGGCCGCCACGGGGTGAGCACGAGCAGGTCGCCGGACCAGCGGGTGGCGACCTGGTCCAGCTCCTCGTAGGTGCCGACAGCCAGCGCCGGTACGTCGTGGCCACGCTCGCGCAGCCACTCCGCGCGGCGGGCCAGGCGACCCAGTCCGAACCCGTACCCGTTGCCCTTGGCGACCGGGACCAGGCCCGGGTTTGCCGCGGCCACGTCCTCGAGGTGGGCCCGCCAGCGCGGGCCGTCCACGGTGAGAACCAGACTCACAACCTCACCCCCGTCGCTTCATGTAGAGGTCGAACGCCTTGTAGAGGACCCGGTTGAGCGGCAGGTCCCACTCGCCGGCGTACTCGACGGCTTCGCCGCCGGTGCCCACCTTGAACTGGATCAGACCCACGTGTGGGTCGTCGCTGTCCAGTGTCTCGGTGATGCCGCGCAGGTCGTAGACGCGTGCGCCGTGCTCGAGGGCGTCGCGGATCATCGCCCATTGCACCGCGTTGGAGCCGCGCACCTCACGCTTCTCGGTGGAGGAGGCGCCGTAGGAGTACCAGGCGTGCTCGCCGACGCGGATCGCGATCGTGGCCGCCACCAGGTCGCCCTCGTGCCGGGCCAGCCACAGCGTGAACCGGTCCGGATCGTCGGCCGCCATCGCCTCGGCCATGGCGGTGAAGTACGACGCGGGGCGGGGGGTGAAGTGGTCGCGCTCGGCGGTGTGCACGTAGAGCGCGTGGAACTCCGCCAGCGCTGCGGTGAGCTCGGTCGTGAGTTGGGGGGTGCCGGTGGCCACCCGGGTCACCTCGACCCCGGACTTGGCTGCCTTCTTGATGTTGCGGCGCCACAGCTGGTTCATCCCCTTGAGCACCTCGTCCTCGGTGCGGGGCGTGCCGTCGGCGTGGGAGAGGGGGACCTGGAAGACGAATGCCGGCTGTCCCGCCGCGAAGCCGCCCTCGACACCCTGGTGGCGCCAGCCGAGCTCACTCAGCTGGCTGAGCACCCGGGCGCCGACCGCCGACCGCTCGGTGGGCGGCACCTGGCTGAGCAGGCGTACCTCCGGGTCCGCGATGCCCTCCTTGACCTGCGCTGTGGTCCAGCGGCGGACCACCACCGGCGGCCCGATCCGGATGGCGAACGCGCCCTGTCGCTTGAGGTGGGCGGCCAACGGGTCGAGCCAGTCGGAGAGGCGGTCGTCGGACCAGTCGATGACAGGCCCTTCGGGCAGGTAGGCGAGGGTGCGGCCGATCTTGGGCAGCTGTCGGTGCAGCACCAGCGCGGCGCCGTACTGGGTGCCGTCGGGACCGAACCAGCCCACCGACTCGCTGCGCCACTCCGGCTTCACCCGAGCCCACCCGGGGGTCTGCAGGAAGCTCGCCGCCGGCAGGCTCGCCAGGTAGGCGCGGTGTTCGTCCGTGCTGATCGAACGGAGGCTGATCGGGCGCAGGGTCGACGGGCGCTCGGACATGGGGACGAGGCTATCCGGCGGCGAAGTCCCGGCCGTCTCCCGGCTCCCACCAGCTCAGGAGAGCACGCGCGCCAGCCGACTGATGGCCTCACGGAGCCGGTCCGGCGGGTGGGCGGCGTAGCCGAGGACCAGGCCGGGCGGGCCTGGCGCGGTGCGGTGCCAGGAGAGCGGCTGCGCGATCACGTCGACCTCGGCGAGGCGATCGACGATCTCCTGGTCGTCCTGCAGAGCGTGGTGGTCGGGCAGCAGGACGAGGAGGTGCAGGCCGGCGGCCAGGCCGGTCACCTCGCCCCCGGGCACCAGGTCGCGCAGGGCGGCGACCATCGCGTCCCGACGCTGCCGCTGGCGCACGCGCACGCGACGCAGATGCCGGTCGTAGTCCCCGACGGCGAGCAGCCGGGCGAGGACCAGCTGCGGCAGGGCCGGGCTGCCGAGGTCGAAGGCGTGCTTGGCGGCGGCGAGGTCGGCCAGCAGCCGGGCGGGGGGTGCCAGCCACCCCAGACGCATCCCGGGCGCGAGCGACTTCGACGTACTGCCGGTGTGCGCGACGAGCTCGGGCGCCGCTGCTTGGAGGGCGGGCACCGGCGCCCGGTCGTAGCGGTGCTCGGCGTCGTAGTCGTCCTCGACGATGAGGCGGGGGCCCGCGGCACCGTGGTGCGTCCTACGTTCCGGGGGTCGGCGGCCACCTTTCGTAGGACGCAACCCCGGCCCACCGTCGCCGGCCGCCGCCCAGGCGAGCAGGTCGCGGCGTCGCTGTGGCGAGAGGGCGACGCCGGTCGGGTACTGATGTGCCGGGGTGACGACCACGGCGCGGACCGGACCGCCGTCGCGTGCGCGGAGCGCCGCCAACTCGTCGACGCGGAGCCCCTCGGAGTCCACGGTCACCGCCGGGGTGGCCATGCCCCAGTGCTGCAGCTGTTCCCGGGCGCCCCGGGAGCCTGGGTCCTCGATGGCGATGGTGTCGATGCCGTCGGCACCATCGCCATTCGCCTGCAACACGTGCGCCAGCAGCGCCAGCGACTGCGCAACCCCAGCGACCACGACGAGTCCGCCCGGCTCCACCTGTACGCCGCGAGTGCGGGCGAGCCACGTCGCAAGCTCAGCGCGGAGGACGTGATTGCCCCGCGGGTCGCCGTACCGGAGATCGGTGGCGGTGGCCTCGGCCAGGACCGCGCGCTCGGCGCGCAACCAGGCGGCGCGGGGGAACGCCGCGAGGTCGGGGACGCCGGGACTCAGGTCGATGCTCGCGGCGCTGCGGGGGATGGGCGGCAGCCGATCGGCCGGGAGGACGAGGGTGTCGGGTGGGGCGGCGGGCGCCGGGGTTGGTGCCAGCGCACGGACTCTGGTGCCGGCCGAGGTCCGGGTGTCGACCAGGCCCTCGTCGGCGAGCCGTCGGTAGGCCTCGACGACCACTCCGCGCGACACCCCGAGGTCCTGGGCCAGGGTGCGGGTCGCCGGCAGCCGCACCCCGGCCGGCAGCCGGCCGTCGGCGACCGCGGCGCGGACCTGGGCGGTGAGCCATCCGGTCAGGTCCCGGGCGGGGGCGTGCGCCGTGTCGAGCTGGAGGAAGTCCGCGCCGACGCTGCACGGCCGGCGTGGCTGCGGCATCGTGGTTCTCCTGGGCCGGGGCGGGTTGGTCCGACAAGACTGTGCCGAGTTGGATCTGTTGACTGGGCCAAGTCCGACCCCAGACTGCCAGCATGGTCGATGTCCACACCAGCCGCACGCTCGCGTCCGCCGGTCCGCGAGCGCCGCGGTCGAGCGGGGCGGTCGACGCCCTTGCCTTGGGCGGCGGAGCACTGGCGATGGCGTTCGTGGGCGGGAGCGTCGCGGTCTCCGGTGTGCTCCGGACCGCGCCGATGCTCAGCGCCCAGTCGCTGCGCTATGCGCTCGCCGGTCTGCTGCTGCTCGGCTTCGCCCGGTGGAGCGGCCGGACGGTGCGGATGCCGCGCGGCACGGACTGGCTGTGGCTGGCAGGTGTGGTCCTGACCGGGCTGGTGCTCTTCAACATCGCCCTTGTCCATGGGTCGGCGCACGCGGAGCCCGCCGTCCTCGCCGTCGCGATGGCCTGTGTACCGCTGGTGCTGGCGGTCGCGGGTCCGCTCACCGAGGGCCGGCGGCCCGAGACCCAGGTGATCGTGGCCGCGGTCGCGGTCACCCTCGGCGCGGCGATCGTGCAGGGGTGGGGTCGCAGCGATCTGGTCGGGTTCGGGTGGGCTGTCGTCGTGCTGGTGTGCGAAGCCGGCTTCACGCTGTTCGCCGTCCCGGTGCTGCGGCGGCACTCCCCGGTGGCGGTCTCGGTGCACACCACGCTGCTGGCTGCGCTGGTCTTCGCCGTGCTGGCGTTGCCCATCGAAGGACCGGTCGCGCTGACCGAGCTGAGGCCGGGACATCTCGTCGCGACGGTCTATCTCGCCGTCGCGGTGACGGCGGTCGCCTTCGTGCTCTGGTACGGCTGCGTGGAACGGGTCGGCAGCGGACGCGCCGGGCTCCTGATGGGCGTCTCGCCGGTGGCCGCCGTGGCCGTCGGCGCAGCCATCACGGGGCAGGTGCCGGGCGTCGCGGTATGGCTCGGGATCGGCGTCGTCGCGGGCGGTCTGGCGTTTGGCCTGCGTGCCAGCGACGCCCGCGCCATCGATCCACTCCCGGAGACCGCGCCCTGAACGACCGACAAGCGACACTAGTGTCCTGTCAGGTTGAAGCGCTGACGTAGTCGATGGTCGTGGTGCGTGCATCGCCAGGCGGCCGTGCGTAGGCATACCGGGTGTCTGTCGAGCGCGGCCAACGCCGCGAGGTGCGTGCCACGGCTGGCGAATACGGCGGCGAATCAGCCTGACAGGACACTAGGGTCGCGCCATGTTGAACAGCCCTGAGCGGGGCGCGCGGCGACGCTGGCGCGCGGTCGTGAAGTGGATGGCACTCGGTCTTGCGGTGGTGCTGGTGCTCGCCGTGGTCGCCGTCGTGGTCCGCTATCGCTCGCTCCCAGGGGACCACCTCGCCACCCTGGAGCCCGGTGAGCTCTCCGTCGCCGACGACGCGGAGGGCACCTTCCGCTCCGGTCGTGCCGAGGTGGAGGTGACCGGGTCCGGGGTGGAGGTGCGCTTCGACGACGCCACCGCCTGGTCGTCGGTGCCGCAGGAAGCGTTCCTGGCTGCGACCGCCGGTGAGCTGGAGGTGGAGGAGCACCGTGGCTACTTCTGGGTGGGCACCGAGCACGATCGGGTGTGGCGCGACCAGACCATCGCCGCGGTCGAGGTGGATGCCGGCGCGGTGGTCCTGCGCGGACGGCTCGGATCGCGCGAGGACGCCCTCGGCTACACGCTGAGGCTGACCGGGTCGGCGACGGCGGTCGACTTCGAGGTGGAGGTCGCCGACGCCGCCGACTCGGTCACGCTCTTCTCCGGTCGTACGACGGGGGCCGGCGTGCACGGCTTCGGCGAGCAGTTCACCGACTTCGACCTGGACGGACGGGTGCTGCCGCTCCTGGTGCGCGAGCAGGGTGTCGGGCGGGGCGAGCAGCCGCTCACCTTCCTCGCCGATCTGACCAACCACGGGGCCGGCGGCACCGATCAGATGACCTATGCGGCGTGGGCGACGTACGTGACCGAGGACTTGCGCGGCTTGACGCTGGACCCGGAGGTCCCACAGAGCCATGCCGTCGGGATCGCCGACCTCAGCGACCCGGACCGGGTCGGCCTCGAGCTGCGGGCGACGCGGATGGTGGGACGGCTGACCGCTGCGGCGACGCCCGGAGAACTGGTCGCGCGCACCTCAGGACCGGCGGACGCGCCGGGTGGGCGGCTGCCGCGGTGGAGTCAGGAGGGCCTCATCGTCGGCGCCCAGGGCGGCAGCGAGGCAGTACGTCGCAAGGTGACCTCGCTCCAGGAGGCGGGGGTGGACGTCGCCGGTGTCTGGATCCAGGACTGGGTCGGGCAGCGGACCACGGACTTCGGGCAGCGCCTGTGGTGGACCTGGCAGGTCGACCGAGAGCTGTACCCCGATTGGGAGGAGCTGATCGCCGGGTTCGCTGAGGAGGGCATCCGGACCACCACCTACGTCAACCCGTTCGTCGTCGACCCGGCGACGAAGCCCGGTGTCACCGACGATCCTGGATTCCGCGACCTCTTCGCCGAGGCTCGGGAGCGGGGCTATCTGGTGACCCGCGACGGTGAGCCGTATCCGCTGGATCAGGGAGGGTTCGACGCCTATCTGATCGACCTGAGCGATCCGGCGGCGCGGGAGTGGTTCGCAGGAGTGATCGCCGAGGAGGTGCTGGCTGCTGACGTCCGTGGCTTCATGGCCGACTTCGGCGAGGGGCTGCCGTTCGATGCCGAGCTCGCCTCAGGCGACGCGGAGCTGCTGCACAACCGGTGGCCGGACCTGTGGGCCCAGACCGTGGGGTCGGCCTGCGGCCAGGCCGCGACCGGCAGCGACTGCCTCACCTGGTTCCGCTCCGGCGGCCTCGGCTCGCGCCACCGGCTGGCGTGGAACGGCGACCAGATGGTCGACTTCGCAGTCGAGGACGGGCTCGCCTCGACGCTGCTCGGCACCTTCTCCGCCGGCGTCTCCGGGTGGCCGGTCGTACACAGCGACCTGGGCGGCTACACCTCGATCGACGCCGTGGTGCGGAAGTATCGCCGCAGCCCCGAGCTTCTCCAGCGCTGGGCCGAACTGGCCGCTTTCGGACCGGTGATGCGCTCCCACGAGGGCAACCGACCCGCGCAGAACCTGCAGCTCTGGGATGAGGCAGGCGTGCGGGACCACCTGGCCCGGATGACGCAGGTCTTCGCCGCGCTGGCGCCGTACCGGCGGGCGGTGTTGCGGGAGGCGGCGCGGACCGGGGTGCCGTACTGGCGGCACGGGTGGCTGGTCGCGCCGGGCACGAGCGCGGCCAACACCGACCGGCAGGTGTTCGTTGGCCAGGACGTGCTGGTCGCGCCGGTGCTCGAGGAGGGCGGCACCGAGGTCGAGGTGGTGCTGCCCGACGGCGAGTGGCGGCACCTGCTCACCGGAGAGAGGTACGACGGCGGCACGACGGTCACCGTCGACGCTCCCCTCGGCAACCCGGCCGTGCTGGTCCGGGCGGAGAGTCCGTGGGCGGCGCGGCTGCTCGCCCGGATGGAGGCGGTCGAGCCGTGAGTCAGCGGGCGGTGAGAGTCAGAGCCGTTCGCGCAGCCAGTCGAAGTCGGTGACGTGCTCTGCCGAGCCGCCCGGGGTCTCGCAGATCACCGGGGCGCCGGCGTCGCGGATCACCTGGGCGAGCAGGTCGGGATCGATCTGACCGTTGCCGAAGTTGGCGTGGCGGTCCGCGCCGGAGTCGAAGGCGTCGCGGCTGTCGTTGGCATGCACCAGATCGATCCGCCCGGTGATCCGCCGGACGTCCTCGACGATCGTCTCCAGCGCGTTGCCGCCGGCGTGGGCGTGACAGGTGTCGAGGCAGAAGCCGACGTCCTCGAACCCCTCGGCGGCCGAGATGGCCTCCCAGACGCCGGCGATCCGGTCCAGGTAGCGGGTCATCGCGTTGGTCCCGCCGGCGGTGTTCTCGATCAGCAGCGGCACCTTGATGTCGGTCGCCTCGATCGCCTTGCGCCAGTTGTCGAAGCCCTTGGCCGGGTCGTCGTCATCGGTCACGTGCCCGCCGTGCACGATCAGGCCCTTGGCGCCGATCTCGGCAGCCGCGTCCATGTGCTGCTGCAGCAGCTTGCGGCTCGGGATCCGCTGCCGGTTGTTCGTCGTCGCCACGTTGATCAGGTACGGCGCGTGCACGTAGAGGTCGACCCCCGCCGACGCGGCATCGGCCTTGAGCGCCTCCGCGCCACCCTCGTAGGCCAGCACCGGGCCCTTGTAGGACTGCGGGTTGCCCAGGAAGAACTGCACCAGCGGCGCCTGACGGGCGGCCGCCTCGGCGATCGGGTCGGTCTGGTCGACGTGGGCTCCGATGCGCAGTTCGCTCATGGCGCCAGCGTAGGCGTGGGGGCCGACGGTGGCGGGTGCGGGCGGGTGGGCTGTGGGGTGTGCGGGTGCCGGGGGTTGCGTCATACGAATCGTTGTCGCCAACCCCCGATCGGTATGACGCAACCCGGGGCATCGACCCCCGGGGGCGCCGCGGTCCGATGACGATTGGGCGGGCGTCGTACCGGATTGATAACCTGACCCGTCGCGTCCGCCACCGAGGTGGGCGCATGGCAAAGCCCTCCTGCCACGGAAAGTCCGTGGCCGCCTGAGTCCAGAGGAGGTGGAGACCGCTTTGCGTGCTTATGAAGTCATGGTCATCCTCGACCCGAGCCTCGACGAGCGCACCGTTCAGCCGTCGCTCGACAAGTACCTCAACGTGATCCGCAACGACGGTGGCACCGTCGACAACGTGGACGTGTGGGGCCGTCGGCGTCTCGCCTACGAGATCAAGAAGAACGCCGAAGGCATCTACGCCGTCATCAACCTCACCGCCGAGCCCGCGACCGTCGACGAGTTCGACCGTCAGCTCGGTCTGAACGAGGCGATCCTCCGCACCAAGGTGCTGCGCCCCGTCTCCTGACGCGGCTCGGCACCTCGTGCCTGTGGACCGACGCTGTTCCTTGTCGGATCTCTCGGTCACGATGGTGCAACGCAACTTCGCGACCCGGCACGGGTCAGGCGACTGATCGGCATCTGAGGAGACAACATGGCAGGCGAGACCGTCATCACCGTCGTCGGCAACCTGGTCGACGACCCGGAGCTGCGCTTCACCCCGTCGGGTGCTGCCGTGGCGAACTTCCGGATCGCGTCCACGCCCCGCACCTTCGACCGCCAGAGCAACGAGTGGAAGGACGGCGAAGCGCTGTTCCTCTCCTGCGCTGCCTGGCGGCAGATGGCCGAGCACGTGGCGGAGTCGCTGCAGAAGGGGATGCGGGTCATCGTGCAGGGACGACTGAAGTCCCGGCAGTACGAGACCCGCGAGGGTGAGAAGCGCACCGCCTTCGAGATCGACGTCGAAGAGGTCGGCCCGTCGCTGCGCTACGCGACCGCCAAGGTGGCCCGAGTCCAGCGCTCCGGCGGTGGCGGCGGCTACAGCGGCGGCGGTGGAGCCGGCGGTGGCGGCGGCTACGGCGGCGGTCAGCCCGCGGGTGGTGGCCAGCCGGCCAACGACCCGTGGGGGAGCCAGGGCGGCCAGGGTGGCCAAGGCGGCGGCAGCCGTCCGAACGACCCCTGGGGCGCTCCGGGCGTCAGCAACGACGAACCCCCCTTCTGAGGATCAACCCGGTGGGCGGACCCCTCCGCCCCACCACCCGAATATTCATCACCACCATTCCGGTCGCTCGTGACTGAGGCGGCCGGGCTCTGAGGAGGAGCACCACAATGGCGAAGGCAGTCGTCCGCAAGCCGAAGAAGAAGGTTTGCCAGTTCTGCAAGGAGAAGGCGACCGGTGTCGACTACAAGGACACCGCTCTGCTGAAGAAGTTCATCTCCGACCGCGGCAAGATCCGCGCCCGTCGGGTGACCGGCAACTGCGTGCAGCACCAGCGGGACATCGCGATCGCGGTGAAGAACGCTCGTGAGGTGGCGCTGCTGCCCTACACCTCCAGCGGTCGCTGAGCAGCGGTAGAGAAGGAGAGAACTGACATGAAGATCATCCTCACCCAGGAGGTCGAGGGGCTCGGTTCCGCCGGCGACATCGTCGAGGTGAAGTCGGGCTACGGCCGCAACTACCTGCTCCCGCAGGGCTTCGCCATCCGGTGGACCCGCGGCGCGCAGGCCGAGGCGGACGCGATCAAGAACGCTCGCGCTGCTCGTGCGGTCCGCGACGAGGCCCACGCCGCCGAGATCAAGACCAAGCTGGAGCAGGCTCCGGTGGACGTCAAGGTCAAGGCCGGTCAGGGTGGCCGCCTGTTCGGTGCGGTCACCGTCGCCGACATCGCCGCCGCGATCGCGGAGCTCACCGGTGAGTCCGTCGACAAGCGGACCATCGTCGTCGGCTCGCCGATCAAGTCGCTCGGCGCCCACGCGGTGTCCGTGCGCCTGCACGACGAGGTCTCCGCGGCGGTCGCGCTCAACGTGATCCCCGCCTGACTCGAGCAGAGCTCAGCAGTACGGCGACGGCCGGCCCCGATCGGGGCCGGCCGTCGCTGCGTTCTCTGGGGGTGCGGGTTTCGCCGGTCAGCCGGTGAAACCCGCACGACACGCCGACACCCACCGGCGTGTCGTGCGGGTTCTGGCTGACAAGTCGGCTCAGTCACCCCGCGGCTCGGTCGCCCGACGGACCGATCGCGGCAGGTGCTGCTCCGCCCCGGTCCACTCCCGCCCGGAGTACCAGAAGAGCAGCCCGATGAGCACCAGCGGCACGATCAGCCCGAGGTCGCCCGCCGGCGCCAGCCACTCCCAGCCGGCCTGGTAGAGCAGCGGCACCACCAGAGCGACGGCCAGCCCGAGCGAGGCGAGGCGGAACCAGGTGGCCGCGGTCCGCTCCGACGCCCCGACGGCCAGTCCGGCCAACGCATGGCACAGCAGCGCCTGGAACGCGAGCGCCGGCACGTCCAGCGACCAGACCAGCTCCGGGTCGGCGTCGTCGAGAGCGTCCTGGACCGCGGGGAACCAGGTCACCGTGGCGATCACCAGCGCCAGCACTCCGAGGTAGCCCAACCCGAGCCGGAACCCCACGTCGGTACGACGCGTGAGCGCGAGCAGTCCGCCGAGGACGAGTAGCCAGCCGATCGGGTCGGGCAGGGCGTCGTACGAGCCGAAACGCGCTTCGAGGACGCAGATGACCAGGCCCATCGCGACCCACTGCAGGGGCTTCACCCGGCACCTCCGGCGCCAGTGACCATCCACGCGTCACCGCGGGAACGATGCAGCAGCGTCACGCAGCGCCCGCCCATGAAGATCGCGACGAAGACGACCCAGAGCAGCGGTAGCCCGGAGCCGAGGGCGGCGGCGAGGAGCACAGCGGGAGCGTACGCTGCCAGGACGATCAAGCTGGCCCAGGCCAGGTAGCGTCCGTCGCCGGCGCCGATCAGGACGCCGTCGAGAACGAAGACCACGCCCGCGATCGGCTGGCCGAGCGCGGCGACCAGCAACACCGGGATCAGCGCGTCGTGCACGGCCGCGTCCGAGGTGAACAGCGGGCCGAGGAAGGGCGCCACCGCGGCGAGGCCGATGCCGGTGGCGACGCCGCTGACCACCCCCCACCACACCATCCGGGTGGTGACCGCGCGGGTCGCCGCCACGTCCCCGGCGCCGAGGTAGCGTCCGGTGATCGCCTGGGCGGCGATCGCGATCGCGTCCAATACGAAAGCCAGGAAACCCCACAGCGTCATGGCCAGTTGGTGGGTGGCGATCGGCACCGCGTCGTCCCCGGCGCCCCCGGTGCTGCTCGTGCCGCTGGTGCCGAGCACGACGGCGTAGGTGGTCACCAGCAGGGAGGCGCGCAGGGTGAGCGTCCGCACCAGAAGTGGTACGCCGGCGCGGCCGGCTGCGGCGATCCCGCGCCGATGCGGCCGCAGCGAGCTCCCCTCGCGGGCGGCGGCACGGGCGACGATCAGCACCAGCACGGCCGCGCAGGCGAGTTGGGCCAGCACCGAGCCGAGAGCGGAGCCGGCGATGCCCATCCGCGGCAGCGGGCCGAGGCCGTAGACCAGGAGGATGTTGAGGACCAGGTTGATGCCGTTGCCGGCGATCGCCACCACGAGAGGTGTGCGGGTGTCCTGCAGACCCCGTAGCACGCCGGTCGCGGCCAGCATGAGCAGCAGCGGGGTGATGCCAAGCGCCGCGACCCGCAGGTAGCTGACCGCAGGGTCGGCGACGGCAGGTGACGCACCGAAGAGGTCGACAAGCGGGGCTGCGCCCAGTCCGACCACAGCGGTCGACGGGATCCCGATCGCCACCGCCAGCCAGAGTCCGTCGATGCCCTGGCTGAGCGCGGCTGCCAGTCGGCCGGCGCCGAGTTGTCGCGCGACGCCGGCGGTGGTGCCGTAGGCGAGGAAGACACAGAGACCGACAGCGGTCTGGAGCACGGTCGCCGCGATGCCCAGCCCGGCCAGCTCCCGGGTGCCGAGGTGGCCGACGACGGCGGCGTCGCCCAGCAGGAAGAGCGGCTCTGCGACGAGGGCCAGGAAGGCCGGGATCGCGATCCGCGCGATCTCGCGGTCCTCGCTGCGCTGTCGTTCGGTACGACGGAAGGCGGTGCGGATCACACTGCTCCTCGTCGCTCGTCGACCGGGCTCGCAACGGGCCGTGGATAACGTGCGGCACTCTGTGGATACCGAAGGCGGGACGAGGTCCCGTCGATCACGTCCGACTGGCCCTTGGGCGAACGTAAAGTGAACAAGGTCACATTACTTTTCTCGCCCACAATTTCTCGTTCCACAGGCGCCTCAGCGCGTTCGTGCAGGTCAGCCCGCCTCTGGGCGCTTGCTCGTGCCATGTCTCCACAGTTCTTTCCCCAGACGGTGCACATCGCCATGGCGTGTCGTCCACGAACGTCCACCAGTTATCCCCAAGGCTTGTGGATAACGTCCTTTTGTCTGCCCTGCCCAGCCCGTAACTTCTCCGGCGGAGATCGGTCGGACCCTCCCGGCAGTATCAGCCCCGAAGCCAACCGATCGGCCCCAGCGTTCGGCACCGAACAGTGCCGGGGCCGGGTCGGCGTGGACAGTCCAGCAGAAGGCCCCGACGGGCGGGAAGGCGAGGTCGAGTGAGCGTCACGGAGACCGGGTCCCGACCGTGGACCGACGAACCTCCGGAGGACTTCGGCGACGGTCCCGCGTCCTACGCGCCCGGTGAGGCGCCGCAGCGTCCAGGTGATCGCACCCCACCGCAGGACATGGCCGCCGAGCAGTCGGTGCTCGGCGCGATGATGATCTCCAAGGACGCGATCGCCGATGTGGTCGAGGTGCTCCGCGGCGTCGACTACTACCGGCCCGCGCACGAGCAGATCCATGACGCGATCCTCGACCTCTACGGCCGCGGCGAGCCGGCCGACATGGTGACGGTGGCCGGCGAGCTGCAGCGCCGCGGCGAGCTGCAGCGCATCGGCGGGGCTCCCTACCTGCACACCCTGGCCGCCAATGTCCCGATCGCCGCGAACGCCGGCTTCTATGCCGAGATCGTCCGGGAGAAGGCAATCCTGCGTCGCCTCGTCGACGCCGGCACCAAGATTGTCCAACTTTCCTATGCCGGCGAGGGCGAGGTCGACGGCATCGTCAACCAGGCGCAGGCCGAGGTCTACCAGGTCACCGACCGACGCAAGGCCGAGGACTTCGCCCCGCTGAGCGACATCATGGACGGCGTCCTCGACGAGATCGAGGCCATCGAGAACCGGGAGCAGGGCATCTACGGCGTGCCCACCGGCTTCGCCGACCTCGACGAGCTGACCAACGGGTTCCACTCCGGTCAGATGATCATCGTGGCGGCGCGTCCTGCCGTCGGCAAAGCGCTGGCGCTGAACACACCGCTGCCGACCCCGACCGGGTGGACCACCATGGGCGAGGTCGCAGTGGGTGATCAGCTCTACGACGCCGCGGGTCACCCCACGACCGTGGTGGCCGCGACCGAAGTCCTGCACGACCGTCCGTGCTACGAGGTGGAGTTCTCCGACGGTACGACGATCGTCGCGGACGGTCAGCACCAGTGGCTGACCGAGACGCGACGGGTGCGGAAGTCGAGGTGGGCGGCGGAGAATCATCACAACCGCACCAAGAACCAGCGCAGCTTCGCCGAGGTCATCACCACCGAGGACATCGCCGCGACGCTGAGGATCGGCAAGGACGGACGCGCCAACCATGCCGTCGTCAACGCATCGCCGCTGGCCGGGGACGAGCGGGAGTTGCCGATCGACCCCTACGTGCTCGGTGCCTGGCTCGGCGACGGTCACGCGGCCGGTGCGCGTTTCACCAGCGAGTCCGACGAGATTCCGATGATGATCGAGGGCCTCGGTTATCGCTGCGAGCCGCGCGGGCGGATGCTCTACAGCCTGCAGTTGCCCGCGCGCGACGAGCTCAGGCGCGAGTGCGACGTCTGCGGTGCGGAGTTCGTCGCGCGTCACCCGCGGGTGGCGACGTGCGGTCGCGACTGCGGTCTACGCAACAAGGGCGCGCACCCCGAGCGGATGTCGTGCCCCGACTGCGGCGAGTCCTACTCCGGCGAGGCGTGGCAGTGTCGGGAGTGCTACCTCGATCACGGTTCGTTCACCGCGCTGCTCCGCAAGGTCGGCGTACTCGGCAACAAGCACGTTCCCGCCTCCTACCTCCGGGCAAGGGAGGAGGACCGGCGCGCGCTGCTCGCCGGGCTCCTCGACACCGACGGCACCGTCGCTCGCCACAGCGGCTCGGTCCAGTTCGCGGTGACCGACGAGCGTCTGGCGGACGACGTCTACGAGTTGATCGTCAGCCTCGGCTACCGGTGCGGTCGTGCGACGAAGCCGGTGCGGGGTCGGTCCGAGGCATCCTCGACCTGCCACACGCTGACGTTCTCGACGACCGATGACGTCTTCCGACTTCACCGCAAGGCAGTCCTCCACAAGGAGACCCGTCCGACATCGACCGTGCGAACCGGCCGGCGTTACGTCGTCGACGTGAGGCCGATCCCCTCGGTGCCGGTGCGCTGCGTGCAAGTGGACAACGAGGACCACCTCTACCTCGCCGGCCGCGCGATGGTGCCCACCCACAACTCGACGCTGGCTCTCGACTTCTGCCGGGCAGCCTCGATCCACAACAATCTCGCCAGTGTCTTCTTCAGCCTGGAGATGACGCGCACCGAGATCACCATGCGGCTGCTCTCGGCCGAGGCGCGTATCCCGCTCAACCACATCCGCAACGGCAAGATGACCACCGAGGAGTGGGAGCGGTTGGCGCGCCACGTGTCGAAGGTGTCGGCCGCGCCGATGTTCATCGACGACTCGCCGAACATGACGATGACCGAGATCCGGGCGAAGGCGCGGCGGCTGAAGCAGAAGCACGACCTCAAGTTGATCGTCCTCGACTATCTGCAGCTGATGACCTCGGGCAAGAAGGTCGAGTCCAGACAGATCGAGGTCTCGGAGTTCTCTCGCCAGATCAAGCTGCTGGCCAAGGAGCTCGAGGTTCCCATCATCGCGCTGTCCCAGCTCAACCGCGGTCCCGAGCAGCGCTCCGACAAGCGTCCGATGACCAGCGACCTGCGCGAATCCGGTTCCATCGAACAGGATGCCGACATGGTCGTCCTCCTGCACCGCGACGACGTCTACGAGAAGGAGTCGACCCGCCCCGGCGAGGCCGACCTGATCGTGGCCAAGCACCGCAACGGCGCGACCCGGGACATCGTCGTCGCGTTCCAGGGTCACTACTCCCGGTTCGTCGACATGGCGCACTGACCACAGGAGCTGCGGGTGCTGCTGCGGCCGCACATTCGTCATCACCGATCCGGACGACGGCAACCTGATCCGGGCTTGTCCGGTGGACTGACGTACACGTCGGCCGGAAGTTCGACCCCGCTCTCTGGGCCGCACATCGCACATGCAGGCCGCCTGCGGCGGTGGTAGGCGAGGGCAGCCACGAACAGTGCCGCTCCCCAAACCGACCAGAACACCTCGGGCAGCGTAAGCGCCCAGTTCTCAGCCGTGAGGCCGTCGATGAGCACAATGCGCAGGTACATGAACGACGCCGAGGACACCAGCACCGAGACGAGCACGGCCGGCACGACGGCCATCATCGGCGGGACCCGTCGACCGTGCAGACCGACGACCCAGCGCGGGAACACCTCGCCCCAGCGCTGGATCAGCCCGAGCGTCAGTACCGCCCCGACGATGCCGAGGGAAGCCAGTGCCGCGCCTGCGATCCACAAGCCTTCCTCCTTGCCCTCCTGGTACGCCTCCGGGTCCATCCCGAGCGAGAAGCCGAGCGCCCACGCCCATCGGGTGCCGCAGTAGAGCAGCGGCGCTGCCACCGCGATCCAGACGGCGCGGCGTCCCCACCGGTCCACGACAGTGCGCTCGACGGCGTCAGCACGCCCGCACGACCCACACGCTCCGGCGATCAAGCGGCGAAAGGCGACCGCGAGGAGTGCCCAACCCACCCCCGCGAGCAGGCACATCAGCAGGTTCAGCCGCGGCGCAAGATAGAGATCGCTCCAGCCACTGCCGTCCGGCCAGACCCCCAGGACCTTGCCGATCGCCAGGATCGGTGTGTACGCAACCACGATCAGCGTCCGGTAGTCCTGGATGCCGACGGTCAGCGCGATCGCCAGCAACCATGCGAACGCCGGCAGCAGCCATCGAAGCCATCCCCGGACCGGAATGCGGGTCATCGCGATCGCCACGACCGCGCCAGCGATCCCCAGCACGGCGATGACTGGGCCGGCGACCTCAGGTGTGGCCCGCCCCAGCAAGGAGACCTTGAACGCCACGTCCGGCTCCGCCATCAGCTCAGGGTCGCCGGTCCCGAACGGGAACCCGCCACCACCGAGGGCCCACCACACGCCAGCCGCGCCGTACGCCGCCGACCAGGCAGCCACGACGTATCCGATCCATGAAGCCCGCATTGTTCTCATGGTTCGAGCCTCGTCCGCCCGGCGCCGTGCGCCCAGATGCCGACCGGCACGTCGAGGCGGCCGCCTGCGCCCGGACCCATGCCGATCGGCACATCGACGCCTCGTTGTCGAGCGCCTAGGCTCCGAGAAGTGGATAGACGAACCCTGACTGCGGTCACAGCGGCCGCAGCCGGTTCGATCTCGATCGCCGTCACCGCGCTGATCCGGACGACAGATCAGGCCATGACCGGTCAGGACCAGGATGCCGGGACGTGGCTGCTCGCCGAGCCACTCGTGCTCACTGCCGTGGTGTTCGTCGTCGTCCGCTGGTCGGAGCCCCGGGGAGCGGTGGTGTCCGGGGCACTTGCCGCTGCCGGATCGACACTGTGGGTGCAGCGCTTCGTTCGCGACGAACCGGTCCTGACCGCAGCGGCGGCAAGCGCGGCCTGGCTCATCCCGCCCGTGGTCCTGGGAGCCGCGGCCCTGTATCTGCGTTGGGTCGCCGCCGAGCGAGCGCGGGCGATCGCCACCGCGAGGACGGAGCAGCGACTGAGGCTCGCGGTGGATCTGCACGACTTCGTCGCCCACGACATCAGCGAGATCGTCGCGCGCGCCCAGGCCGGTGCTGCAGTGCTCCCCCTGGGCGATCCGAGGGTTGCCGAGCTGCTCGGGCAGATCGAGGCTGCCGGGATCCGCGCCCTCGAGTCGATGGACCAGACCGTGCACGGACTGGGCGAGGACGGCGACCCGGTCCGCATCACCCGCGGCGGCATCGACGACATCGACGAGCTGGTGCGGAGGTTCGCCGCTGCCGGCGAGGTCCTGGCCGTCGTCGAGCGGAGGCTGACCCACGAGGTCAGCGCGATCACAGGGGCAGAGGCATACCGCGCTGTGGTCGAGGCACTGACGAACGTACGACGCCACGCCGTCCGCGCTACGGCGGTAACCGTGGTGCTGACGGAAGCCGACGGCTGTCTGCTGGTCTCGATCGTCGACGACGGTGACGGGCGGTCCGGGTCGTCACGCCGGGCGACCGCCGGGCTCGGTCTGGCTGCGATGACCGAACGCGTGCAGCGCCTCGGTGGCAGTGTGGAGGCCGGGCCGCGTCGATCGCGCGGCTGGGAAGTGACCGTCGTCCTTCCGTTGTCCCGCACCACAGAGCAAGGAGCGACGGCGTGACGACCCGGGTCCTGATCGCGGACGACCAGCCAGGGATCCGCGACGCCTTCCGCATGGTTCTGGATGCCCAGCCCGACATGACAGTCATCGCCGAGGCCCCCGACGGCACCTCGGCCCTCGACCAGGCGCGGCGCCTCCGGCCCGACGTGGTGCTTGCCGACATCCGCATGCCGGGTCTCGACGGCCTGGAGCTGACCAGGGCGCTCGCCGGTTCCCAGGTCGCCGAGCCCACGCGCGTGATCGTGGTGACGACGTTCGATCTCGACGAGTACGTCCACACCGCCCTGCGCAACGGCGCGGTCGGGTTCCTCCTCAAGCGATCCGGGCCGGGGCTGCTCGTCGAGGCGATCCGCGCGGCCATGTCCGGCGACACCCTGATCAGCCCGCAGCTCACCGTCCGGCTGCTGCGCCACGTCGTTGCTGCGACCAGTCTCAGCTCCGAGGGCCCGTCGCTCAGCGCCCGCGAGCTCGAGGTGGTGCGACTGGTCGCCCAGGGCCGGACCAATGCGGAGATCGCCGACGAGCTGTTCATCAGCGCCGGGACGGTGAAGAACCACGTGGCCAACATCGGACGCAAGCTCCAAGTCTCGAACCGCGTCGCGATCGCGGCCTGGGCTTGGTCGACAGGGCAGGCCAGCCCGTAGACAGCGGGTCGGCATCAAGGATGACACGGGTGCCGAAGGACAGAAATGCCCCTGCCGACCACCCGCGAGGCAAGCCGATCGGCACATGGCCCCCCGCGGTTCCCGCGGCCACGCGCGCTGACGAATCACCTGTCTCACCGTGAACGACCACAGCGCGTTGAGCAGCGCCTCGAGACGGGGCGGGAGGACGACCGCGAGCAGATTCGCCGCTGCTCTCGAGTCAGCGGCCACCGTCCCGCAACGGGATCGGTGTGCGGTCAGCTCCAGCTCCGTCCCACCTCCACCCACTCGATCCAGTCAGCCGGCGGCGATCCTCCCTGGCGCCAGGTGGCTACCTCATCTGCCAGGGCGCGAGGGTCAGCGGCCGAGGAATCAATCCGAAGCGCCCCGTCCCAGTAGGGAAAGTTCTCGACACGCTCGCGCAGCGACGTCTCGTCGAGATCCGTGGCTTCGCGCCGCTTGCGAAAGCGCTGAACGGCCTCTTCTGGAGAAATGACGAACTCGACCACCTTCAGCGCGCAGAACGGAAGAGTCGACATCGCCTCGAGCAGACTGGCCCGTTGCTCTCGCCTCGCATACGTGCACTCCAGGATCGCGGTGTGCTGGTGGACGATCAGGGTGCGCGCAAGCGCGTGCGCCGCGTCGTACGCCAATATCCGGTCCTGCTTGCTCCGATCCGATCGCGGCAGAAGCAGCGAAAAGAGGGTGTCGACCTCCAGATAGACCTCTCGCTCACGCGCTGAATCAGCGAGCATCCTTCCGAGCGTTGACTTGCCGGCGCACGGCGGACCGGCAAGAACAAGAACCTCGCTGTCGCCCATAGCCGCATTGTCGCCGCATCTCAGCCGCAGCCGTTGGTCGCCACGTTCGTCCGGCCGCACGATCCCGCCAGCCGAACTGACACCGGCGATCAAAGCGATCCCTGCACCTGCCGCGACGACCGGTCCGCCGGCGATGACCGCGTGCGGCCGGGCCCTGCACGCGGCTATACGGCTGACCAGGCGGTGGAACGTTCGGTGCCGGGGCAGGCATGAGGCGATCGAGCTCTCGGCGCAAGACCCCGGTCACCGGGCCAACCGGCGCAGGCGCCCGAGGGCGAGTGGCAGGCAGGCGGCGGCGATGGCGACCGGCCAGGCCACGGCCATCAGCAGCGCGTGATCGGCGACCCAGGAGGTCGCCGGACCGGCAGGGTTGCCGAACAGGTCCCGGGAGGCGATGACCGTGGCGGAGAGCGGATTCCATGCCGCCGGCACGCTCAGCCACCCGGGCATCAGGGAGGTGGGGACGACGGTGTCGGCGACCATCGCCAGCGGGAAGGCCAGTGCGAAGTACTTCATGGCCGCCTCTGCACTGCTGACCAGCAGCCCCAGCACGATGCCGATCCAGGAGAACGCCAGCCGCAAGCCGAGCAGCAGGCACACCGCCGCGAGCACGGCTCCGAGGCCGCTGTGCCATTGCCAGCCGAACAGCAGCCCCAGGGAGATCAGGAGGGCCAACTCGGCGACGGCCGTGATCACGTCGGCCAAGGCTCGTCCGGCCAGGAACGCGACCGGCGACATCGGCAGCGAGCGCATGCGGTCCAACACCCCGCCTCGTACGTCGCCGGCGACTGCGATGGTGGTGGTGCCGATGCCGAATGCCATGGTGAGCGTGAACACGCCGGGCAACAGGAACTCGCGGTACTCCTCGCCGGGCGCGGCCATGCTCGAGCCCAGCGCGTCGCCGAAGACGAAGCCGAACATGAGCACGGCCATCACCGGGATCAGCAGGGTGCCGAGCAGTTCGTCGGGACGACGTACCAGCCGGAGCAGGTGGCGTCGGGCCACCACCCAGGTGTCGGCGACCGCCCAGCCCAGCAGTGGGGCGGGGGTGGCAGGGCCCGCGATCACCTGGGTGCTCACTGGGGTGCTCATGCGGCCCGCCCGTCGTGCGCACCAGCGGAGGTCAGCAACAAGAACGCGTCGTCGAGACTGCCGTCGACCCGCGACTTGAGGTCGGCCGGGGAGCCCTCGGCGACGAGCCGTCCGCCGTCGATCAAGGAGATCCGGGAGCACAGCCGGTCGGCCTCCTCGAGGTACTGGGTGGTGAGCAGCACGGTGGTGCCGGCCCCGGCCAGCTCGCGGACCGCCTCCCAGACCTCGTTGCGGCTGCGCGGATCCAGCCCGGTGCTGGGCTCGTCGAGGAAGAGCACCTGGGGACTGCGAATGAGACTGATCGCCAGGTCCAGGCGGCGGCGCATGCCACCGGAGTAGTGCCGCACGGGTCGGTCGGCGGCGGCCACCAGGTCGAAGCGCTCCAGCAGCTCGCCGGCTCGCCGCCGCGCGTGGCGCAGGCGCAGGTGGTGCAGGCGTCCGAACAGCTCGAGATTCTGCCGGCCGCTGAGGATCTCGTCGACAGCTGCGTACTGACCGGCCACCCCGATCCGTTCACGCACCCCGGCCGGGTTGCGTGCCACGTCGTGGCCGGCGACGCGGGCTCGGCCGGCGTCGAAGCGCAGCAGGGTGGACAGGATTCGGACTGCTGTGGTCTTACCGGCCCCGTTGGGGCCGAGCAGGCCGTGCACGGTGCCGGCGGCGACGCTGAGGTCGAGGCCGTCCAGCACGGTGCCCCGACCCGGATAGCTCTTCACGAGGCCTTCGACGAGTACGGCGGGTTCGCGGCTGTGCGGGCTCATGCTGCTACCTCCAGGTGACGCAGGGAGCGCTGTGGCAGGTGGTGTGGGGCGAAGGCGCCGACCCCGGGGCGAGTCACGTCGTCGTACCGGCCGAGGGCGATGCGGGCGACGTTGCGCAGCGACTCGCTGCCCTCGGCGTAGTAGGCGCAGTGGCCGCTGATGTCGCCGGTCTCGAACCGCCGGGCGTTCAGCTCCGGGTGCAACGGCGACCGTCCCAACCCGAGTCGGCCGAGCCGGACGCGGGGGAAGAACCGGATCCAGTCGGAGTCGGCTTGGGCGGCCCACAGCGTCGTACCGGATCCGAGCTGGTCGCGTCGCCACACCCCCATGCCGGGACTGCCCAACGCCACGGCGTCGGTGGCGTGCGCCGCAGCGAGCGCGAGACCCACGACGGTGCTGCCGTAGCTGTGCCCGATCAGGGTGACCTGTGCCGACCGTGGCAGGTAGTGGGTCAGGCGAGCGAGATCTGCGGCGCCGTCGCGGGCGGGAGAGTTCGCCGCGGCCGCCGCCAGGCCGGAGGGCGCGTGGTAGCCCACCCACACCACGACCGCCACTCGGCTGTTGGGGTCGAGTGCCTGCATGGTGCGCAGCAGCAGCTGCCCGCGTACGCGGGGGCCGACCGGTCCACGCTCGCTGAAGTAGTTGCCCCGATGATGTCCGTTGCCGGGCACGATCACGGCGATGTGGTCGGCGGTGACGACGTCCCCGATGGCCTCGACGATGCGCGCTCCTCGCGGTGGGTCGCTGGCCAGCAGTAGGTGTCCGTCGGCGTCGTGCAAGCCGTAGCGCAGCGGTCCCGGGGTGGCGGACACGGGTGGTGCAAGTGCTGCCAGGCCCGGGGTGGGGACGGCCGGCGCTCCTGCGCGGTCCGCCTGCTTCGGCCTGTTGCGTTGCTTCATCGTCGCCCTCTCACTCGTCGTACTGACACGACGAAGAGTGCGGCCACGGCTATCCGGGAGACATCACTCCACGGAGCCAACCTCGATCCCCTACCCGGGTACCACAGTGACGCACCCGAGCGCCCCTGACGACGGCAGCCGCTACCCGCCGGGAGTGATCAGTCCCGACTCGTAGGCGAAGACCACCGCCTGGGCGCGGTCGCGCAGGTCGAGCTTGCCGAGGATCCGGCTGACGTGGGTCTTCACCGTCTGCTCGGCCAGCACCAGGTCGGCCGCGATCTCGGCGTTGGACTGTCCGCGGGCCACCATCGAGAGCACCTCGGTCTCACGTTCGGTCAGGGCGTTGAGCCGCAGCGCGGGCCTGCCCCGGGAGGCGGGGCGTTGTCGAGCGAAATCGGCGATGAGCCGGCGGGTCACCGAGGGTGCGAGCAGCGCATCGCCCGCGGCCACGATGCGTACCGCGGTCACGAGATCGGCCGGGGGCGAGTCCTTCAGCAGGAACCCGCTCGCGCCCGCGCGCAACGCCTCGTAGACGTAGTCGTCGAGGTCGAAGGTGGTGAGCATCAGCACCCGCGGCCGATGCTCCACGCCCGGCGGGGGCGAGAGCAGCCGACGGGTGGCCTCGAGTCCGTCCATCACCGGCATCCGGACATCCATGAGTACGACATCGGGGTGTGTTCGCCGGCTCAGCGCGACGCCCTGCTCCCCGTCTGGGGCATCACCCACGACCTCGATGTCCTTCTGTGCCGCGAGCAGCGCGGCGAACCCGCCGCGCACCATGGCCTGGTCGTCGACGATGATGACGCGCGTCGTCACGTGGGTTCCCCCTCGGTGTCCGGTTCGGTCAGTGGGAGTCGCGCGGTGACCTGGAAGCCACCATCGGGGAGCGGCCCCGCGTCGAGGGTGCCACCGATCAGTCGGGCGCGCTCGCGCATCCCGACCAGGCCGTTCCCTGTGCCGGTCGACTCGAACGGCTCGGCCGGCGGCGTCGCCGGCGCGCGGTTCACCACGACGACGGTGAGGTCCTCCCCGTCGGCCGAGACGGACACCTGTGTCGGTGCACCGGGCGCGTGGCGGACAACATTGGCGAGGGCCTCCTGGACCATCCGGTACGCCGTCAGGCCCACTGCCTCGGGCACGTTGGCCTCGTACGGGGTGAAATCCACCGGAACCCCGGCCCTGCCTGTCGCCTCCACCAGGTGCCCGACCCGGGTGAGTCCCGGCTGCGGAGCGAGCTCGCGTTCGGCATCCTCGCTGCGCAGCACGCCGAGGAGTCGACGCATCTCGGCCAGCGACTCGCGCGCAGTAGCCGCGATGGAGCCGAACTCCTCCCGCGCCTGCGGCGACACCCCGTCGAGGCGGTACGCCGCGGTGTCGGCCTGCACCGTGATCACCGACATGTGGTGCGCCACCACGTCATGGAGCTCGCGGGCGATCCGGGCGCGTTCCTCCAGCAGCGTCCTCCGCTCGCGCTCGGCCGCGCTGATCGTCTCCTGCTCGGCCAGCCTGCGCCGCGCCTCGTAGCCCTCCCGGATCGCTGCGCCGAGCACGAGCGCGACGCCGCCGAGGATGGTGAGCAGCGCGACGCTGCCGCTGGTCTCCTGCGGCGCGAAGAACCCCAGCCCGGCGTTCGCGCCGGCGGTCGCCAGCCACACCAGGATCAGCGTCCGGCGCGGTTCGCGCAGCCCGAGGGCGAGGCAGAGGGCGACGTACCCGACGATCTCCATCGGCGGGAACGGCCACACCAGCTGGTCTCCGAAGTCGACGAAGAGCAGAGCGACCGCACCGATCACGTCGGCGGTGAAGATCACGTACCACGCCTCCAGCGGACGGACGACCGCGAGGAGCAGCGGTGCCGTCTGGGCCACGGCGAGCGCGCTCGCGAGGCCGACGTTCAGGCCGTAGTCACCGCTGAGCACGTCGACCGTGGTCGGCAGCAAGACAGCGACCATGACGAACGCCACGACCCACGGCAGCAGCCGGACCCACCGACGCGAAGCGTCCCCGAGCAGCGCTGCGGGACCCTGCTCGTCAACCGCGGTCATTGCTCCACCCTAGAGATCGCGACTCTCAGGGAACTACCGCCAACGCGTGCCGCGGTGATCCGAGGACGACCGCCGCCGCGCGCGTCCGGAGCCCAGCCGAGCACCGCATCAGGGCCGGAACCATCCGGAACCTCCGTCCCACCCACGTCACCGACTGGCTGATCACGGCAATGGTGACCATCGAGATCACCGCCACGACGAGTGCGTTTCCGCCGGTCACTGCGCCGACCATGGTGCCGACGCAGAACAGGTACGCCGCCCAGAGCATCGCGCCCAGGGCGCTGGCGAGGTGGAACCGGCGCGGAGACATCCCGGTGGCACCGGCCATGAAGGTGACGGCGACCCGCCACCCCGGCATCAGCCGAGCCGTCGTGATGACGCCGATGCCGTTGCGCTCCAAAGCGTCGCCGGTGCGGGTGAGCACGTGGGCGATCCGCGCCCGCCGCATCCAGCGAAACCGGCTGGTGCCGACCCGCCGGCCCAGCCGATAGGTGATGGTGTCGCCCAGGGCCGCTGCTGCGGCGGCGAGGATCCCGAGACCGAGCACCGCGGGCCAGCCAACAGCCACGGCCGCTGGCGCCAGTGCCAGCAGGGTCGCCTCCCCGGGAACCAGGGGCACCACCCCGTCCAGGACGATCAGCACGAACATCACGACGACGGCCATCAGCGGCTACCCCGTGCGCACAGATGACGGTCGGCGTTCGGATGACCGGCCTGGTGCCGGGCATGCGGCGAAGGTGAGGTTCTCATGGTTCGGACGGTAGAGACGATGCTCGACCCCGCACGTCACTCTGCCGAGCCACTTTCCGACCCCTACCGGGGTACTACGCAGTGTGGGTGACGGCCGGGGGTGAGACGACCGGGGTGTGACGGAGGGCCCGGGCGAGGGGCCCGGGCCTCGGGAGCAGA
Source organism: Nocardioides sp. BGMRC 2183 (assembly GCA_008123405.1). Taxonomy (GTDB): domain Bacteria; phylum Actinomycetota; class Actinomycetes; order Propionibacteriales; family Nocardioidaceae; genus Nocardioides. The sequence continues at coordinate 56,381 of VSSA01000002.1, read as the reverse complement.
GGGTTGCATCGGCCCCGAGATCGGCGTGCCACGAAATCGGTCGCGACCTGAATACTGGCGACGTTAGCCTCCGGGGACATGCCTTCCCCGAGCCACATCGCGTTCGTCGCCTCGCCTGCACTGAGCCATGTCCTGCCTGGCCTCGGTCTTGTTCGAGAACTGGTACGACGCGGCCACCGTGTCACCTACGCGACCCACGAGTCCATGGCCGAGCACATCGCGCCGACCGGGGCCGAGCTGGTGTCGATGCCGACGGTCCTACCGGTCGAAGACCGGCAGTGGCCGGACGATCCGGTGGCAGGCATGGGGATCTTCCTCGACGACGCGATCACCGTGCTGCCCGAACTCCACGCGCGCTACGACGCTGACCCGGCCGACGCCTACCTCTACGACATCGGCGGTTACGCCGCGCGTGCCCTCGCCGAGCAGCAGGGGCGCCCCTACGTGCAGGTGTCGCCGACGTACGTCGCATGGAAGGGATATGCAGACGAGGTGCTCCCACAGATGCGCCAGCTGCCCGGGTACGACGCGCTGATCGAGCGGTTCCGCGTCTGGCTGGCGGGCTCCGGGGCGACCACGCTCGACCCCGAGCAGTTCCCGGCGGCACCGGCGAAGGTGCTCGCATTGATCCCCAAGGCGATGCAGCCCAACGCCGACCGGGTCGATGAGCAGGTGGTCACCTTCGTCGGCCCCTGTTTCGCCCTCGACGACGAGCCCGGCTGGCGCCGGCCCGCTGACGCCGAGCATGTGCTGCTCGTGTCGATGGGATCGGCGTACGGCGCCGGGGCCGACTTCTACCGTCACTGCATCGACGCCTTCGCCGGGCTGCCCGGATGGCACCTGGTCATCGCGACCGGCACCCAGCTCGACCCCGCCGAGCTTGGTGACCTGCCAGCCAACGTCGAGACCCACCGGTGGGTCCCGCAGCGCGCCGTACTCGCCGAGGCAGACGCGTTCGTCACCCACGCCGGCATGGGCGGCAGCAACGAGGGCCTGCTGGCCGGTGTGCCGATGATCGCGATCCCGCAGGCCGTCGACCAGTTCATGAACGCAGACCGGCTGGTCGAGCTCGGTGTCGCCCGGCGGATCGACACGGCGGACGCCACGCCCCAGGCCCTGCGTTCAGCGCTCCAGGAACTGCTCGCCGAGCCCGAACGGGTACGACGCTCGGCCGACCTGCAAGCCGCGTCGGTCGCCGAGGGCGGCGCGTCGCGGGCCGCCGACCTGGTCGAGGGACTGCTCGGCTGACCCGGTCCCAGCACCTTCAGGCGCAGCGCCGGGGTGTTGGGGGCTCCGGAAGGCGGGATCGCGCTCAACGGCGCCGGACTCGCTGATCTCCTGCTCTGATAGCCCAGGCGACCAGTCCGGTGATCACCCCGACGATCAGCCCGGTGAAGATGCTCGACACCATGGCGAAGGAACGGATGATGACTTCCTCGAGGGTGGGGTCGATATCGGACAGGTTGCCACCCAACTCCGGAGGATCGTTCCCGAAGGACTCCTCCCAGAGGAGTTGGTGACCTATGGCCAGGAGGACGCCGTAGCAGAGTCCGATCGCGAGCAGGGTCAGCAGCGGGTTCGGCACCCGCTTCAGCACCGCGACCGCGATCCAGATCAGGGGCGGCACGAAGACGAAGAGCGAGTTGACGACGCTCCCCTCCTCGATCACATCGAGGTCGTGCAGGGGCACGCGCGGGGCGGCCAGCAGGGCGAGCCCGACGATTGCGATCAGCGGAAGGCCCAGCCTTGCGCGCAGAGATGTGTGGGCCGAAGTCACGTCTGGTTCGGTCATGACCGCGACCCTAGAAAGGCCACCGCAGCGTAGGCATCCGTCTGCGCTCTCGAGAGTAGTACGTCGAGGCGCGACCTCCGTTGTCGCCTTCGTACGACTGCCCGCGTCAACACGATCGCCTACCTTGAGGACATGACGCCGTCCGCCGCCGAGCCGAGGAGTCGGCTGCCGGCGTGGGTGGTGGACGCATTGCTCGGTACGGCGGTCACGGTGACGCTTGCCGTCGTCATCAGCACGGGCCAGGGTGGGCGCAACGAGCCCGACTCCTCCGCCTACCTGTGGGCTGCCGGCCTGGGCGGGCTGATGCTCGCTCGGCGACGCCATCCGGTCGTGGTGCTGGTGGTCTCCGTGCTGGGTCTGTTCTCCTACTACATCGCTGGCTACCCCGCGATCGGCGTCGCGGTGCCGGTGGCCACCGCCCTGCTCTCGGCCGCCGAGTTCGGACGACTCGCCTGGGCAATCGGTGCAGCGGTCGTCGTCATGGTGACCAGCGTCGGCTTCCGGATCGCTGACGGACAGCAACTCTCGTACGTCGTCGGCTATGACCTGCCCGGACACCTGCTGCTGATGTCAGCGGCGATCGCGCTCGGCCATAGCATCCGGACGCGCCGCCTCGCCGCCGAGAGCATGCGGCGCAACGTCCAACTCATGGCGGAGCAGGCCAGGCAGCAGGCCGAGGCCGAACGACGCGAGGAGCGCATCGCGATCGCGCGGGACCTCCACGACTCGCTGGGTCACGCCATCTCAGTGGTCTCCTTGCACGCCGACGTCGGTCGCGAGGCAGTCGGGCGTGGCGACCAGGAAACGGCTCGCGCGGCGCTGCGGACGATCCGGGACACGACGACCGCGAGCATGACTGAGCTGCGTCGTACTGTCGGGCTCCTTCGCACCGAGGACCGAGCACCGCGCTCCGTGGTCGCTCTCGACGACCTCGATGCCCTGAAGGCCACCGTGCCCGGGATCACCGTCACCATGGACGTGCGGGTATCCCGCGACCTCCCGGCGATCATCGACTCCGCCGCGTATCGGATCATCCAGGAGGCGGTGACCAACATCGTGAAGCACGCCACGGCCACCCGAGCCACCATCACCGTGCGTGACCACGACGACGTGCTGGAGCTGGAAGTCCGCGACGACGGCGGGCCCCACCACACCGGGTCGCCGGGCACCGGCCATGGGATCACGGGCATGAGGGAGCGGGTCACTGCCCTCGGCGGCTCCCTGGCTGCCGGTCCCGACAGCGACGGCTTCCGGGTCTGGGCGACTCTCCCACTCCACGAGGCGATGCCATGACCCGCGTATTGCTGGCCGATGACCAAGACCTGGTGCGCGCCGGACTCCGGGCCCTGCTCGCAAGCGACCCGGATCTCGAGGTCGTCGCCGAGGCGCGCAACGGCGATGAGGCAGTGTCCCTCAGCCGGAGGCTTCTGCCGGATGTCGTGCTGATGGACGTGCGGATGCCGCGAACCGATGGCATCGAGGCCACCCGCCGGATCCGTGCTGAGCCCGAGCTCGATGCCGTTCGGGTGCTGATCCTCACCACCTTCGACGACGACGAGGAGATCCTCGAGGCGATCCGGCTCGGGGCCGCGGGGTACCTACTCAAGGACACGCCGGCCGACGACCTCAGGAGCGCGGTGCACACTGTGGCTGATGGCGGCAACCTGCTCTCACCGGACGTCACCCGCAGGGTGATGGAGCACCTCGCGGCAGCACCGGCTCCGGTGCCGCCCGCCCCAGGGCTCGCCGACCTCACCGACCGCGAGTTGGGAGTCCTCGAGCGGCTGGCCCGTGGAGAAACGAACGCCGAGATCGCGGCAGCGCTCCACATCAGTCCTGCCACGGCGCGGACTTACGTCAGCCGGATCCTCGCCAAGCTCAACGCTCGCGACCGCACCCAATTGGCGGTGATCGCGCTCAACGCGGGACTCGGCTGAGTACGTCGGCTCGAAGCCGGTTGTCTCAGATCAGTCGTGCCACGACGGCGCTGCCGCGGTTCCACGTCGCGATGAGGCGGGCGCCATCACTCGGCTCGACTGCAGCCAGTTCTCCGACGATGGCGAGGCTGCTGCCGGTCCCGGGCTCGCGGGACACGGTGGCGGTCGGTTCGCGCACCTCGACGACCTCCCCGTCCTGCCAGATCTCCACGGCTGCCTGCTCCTGCTCGCCTCGCAGCGCCCGCGCGTAACAGCCGAGCGCCACGGGGTCGGTGGTTCCGTCGTACACCCAGCGTGCGCCGAGGACCGAGTGCTCCATCGTCGCGACCTGGGTGGCCCCGTCGATCGGTGCACCGCGATAGGTGAGGACGACGTGCAGCAGCTCATCGCCGCGGTGCACCACGAAGGCCTCCACACCGACCTCGCCGGCGGGGTCGTCATACCGGTAGGTGCCGAGCACCTCGACCTGGCCGCCGAGCCAGGCGGAGAGGACCTCGGGTTTGGTCGGCGTGATGGTGGCGGGATGAACGACGGCCATGGCGCAACACCCTAGATGAGTAGCCCGAGGCTGACCGGTGGCCGATGTGCTTGGATCGCTCGATGATCCGGTTCGACGAGCAGGTCGTCGTCGTCACGGGCGCGGCCGGTGGCCTCGGGCATGCCTACGCCGCCGCATTCGGACGCCGAGGAGCGACGGTCGTCGTACACGACGCCGGTGTCGCCCGCGACGGGACCGGTCTCGACCCGGCGGCCGCGGAGTCGGTCGCTGACGAGCTGCGCACCACCGGCGTTGCTGCCGAGGCGCGGACAGAGGACCTGTCGACGAAGGACGGGTGCGACACACTCGTGGGCGGAGTCCTGGAACGTCACGGACGTCTGGATGCGCTGGTCCACAGCGCCGGCATCGTCCGCTACGGGAGCATCACCGACACGACCGAGGACGAATGGCGCCGGATGCTGGCCGTCAATGTGGAGTCCGCGTGGTGGCTGACGAGGGCTGTCTGGCCGACCATGAGCGCGCGGCGCTACGGCCGCATCGTGCTGACTGTGTCCGGCTACGGACTTCGGGCCTACGACGGCTCCGACGTCACTGCCTACGGCGTGGGCAAGGCGGCCCAGTTCGGACTGATGAACGGTCTCGCCGGCGAGGGCGCCGAGTTGGGGATTCGGGTCAACGCGATCGAGCCGATCGCGGCGACACGGATCTTCCGTCGGTCGACGGCGCCTGACGAGCTCACGGCCGAAGCCGTCGCCCCGGCCGCGGTGGCACTGGCCGCTCGTGAGTGCCCGGTGAGTGGGGTGGTGCTCAACGCGGCGGATGGCGAGTTCCAGGTCCAGACCTACCCACCGAGCGAGCGCGCGCCCTTGTCCGGCCAGCAGGATCCGGCCGAGGAGGTCCTCGGCCTCCTCGGATAGGCCGAGGAGGATGCGGGTACGACGTCTCGGTGGATACTCGTTGGCGACGAACGCGGGGCCGGTTCGAGGAGTGTCTCCCACGACGGCGCCGTAGCGAGCAGCGGAGCGGGCTCGCCGCCGGCCGCGGCAGGGTCGTCGTTGCTCAGCGAGCCGCGGCCGCGAGCGCGGCCACGCGGGCAGTGCGGTGGCCGCGTCGCCAGCAGAGCACCCAGCGGGCGGGTGGTGCCGCTGGCTCGAACGGCACCATCACCACCGACGGGCGAGCGAAATAGTCGCCGGCGTGTGCGCCCAGCGGGCACACCCCCTCGCCGGCAGCGATCAGCGCCAGGAGCTCGAGCAACGTGGCGGCGGTGTGGTCGGGTTCGGGACGGTACGGCGCCGCTCGGCGACCGGCCCGATAGACGGTCTCGCCCTCGAGATCGTCCAGGCTGACGGTGGACCGACCCGCTAACCGGTGGTCCCGGGCGACAGCCAGCACCATGGGCTCGGCGTACACCAGGGGACCTTCCTCGAGGCCCTCCTCCTCGACCGGTGCGTTGGTGATGGTCGTGTCGACCTCGCCGGTGACCAGCAGGTCGAGTGGGTCGGTGAAGCCGGCCTCGCGAAACACCAGCTCGACGTCGGGGTTGGTCGCGCGGAAGCGGGCGAAGGTGGGTGCCGCCAGCTCCACGACCGCCGGGGCTTCGAGCCCGACCGTGAGGATGCCAACGACCCCGCGGCCGGCCGCCGTTGCGGCGGCGATGCCGCGCTCGATCCGGTCGTGTCCGGCGCGGACGTCGGCATAGAGTGCCGCGCCGACCGTAGAGAGCTCCACCCGGCGGCTGGTCCGGTCGAACAGAGTCACACCGTAGCGTCGCTCGAGCTTGGCGATCGTCTGGCTGACGCGTGACTGCGAGATGAGCAGGCGTTGCGCCGTACGCCCGAAGTGGAGCTCCTCGGCGAGCGTCAGGAAGATCTCGATCTCGCGACGTTCCATCACGCTGAGGTTATCAATCGATCGCCGAACTGTCGTTGTTCCAGCCGGAATGGGCGGCAAGGCTCGTCGCATGACTCGTTACCTCAACACCACGGATCCCGACTATGACGACCAACGCCTCGGCTACAACCTCGCGGTCGAGCACAAGCCCGAGATCATCGTGCCCGCCGAGCACGCCGCCCACGTCGTCGACGCCGTCCGTCATGCGACCGACCGCGGTCTCGGCGTAGCCGTGCTGGCGACCGGCCACGGCCCGTCGCGGCCCGCCGACGGCCAGCTGCTGATCAACACCTCCCGGATGGACGGCATCACCATCGACCCTGTCGGGCGCTGGGCGCGCGTGGAGGCCGGGGTGCGCGGCGGTGCGCTGACCCAGGCCGCCGCGGTGCACGGCCTGGCACCGCTCGCCGGCTCCTCCCCGGAGGTGGGAGTCGTCTCCTTCCATCTCGGCGGCGGTCTCGGCGTCCTCGGCCGGAGTCTCGGCTGGGCGGTCGACCATGTGCGCGCGATAGAGGTGGTGACCGCCGATGGCGTCCTGCGCCGCTCCACGGCCACCTCGGAGCCGGACCTGTTCTGGGCCCTGCGCGGCGGCGGCCGGGGGACCCTGGGCGTCGTGGTCGCCATCGAGATCGACCTGCACCCGATCACCCGGCTCTACGGCGGCGGCATGCACTTCCCTGCTGACCTCGCCGACCGGGTCCTGAGCACCTGGGCCGAGTGGACGGCAACGGTGCCGGAAGAGATGGCTTCCTCGGTGCTGCTGATCCGGATGCCCGACCTCCCCGCGCTGCCCGAGGAGTTGCGCGGGCGCTACGTCGCGCACCTGCGGTTCGCCTTCACCGGTTCCGTGGCAGACGGGCAACGACTCGTGGCGCCCTTCCGCGCACTGGGCCCGATCACCGACACCGTCACCGAGATGCCCTACCCACAGCTCGGGACGATCCACGCGGAGCCCACCGCGCCGGTCGCGTTCCACGCCCGCAACCGGGTGCTGCACACGTTCGACGTGGCTGCGGCCCGCGCGTTGCTGCAGCACGCCGGACCGGCGGCTGAGGCGCCGTACCTGGTGGAGCTGCGGCACACCGGGGGTGCACTCGGTCGCGCGGGCGCGGTGCCGAGCGCCCTCGGCCGCCGAGACGGCGAGTTCGTCCTGTACGCCGGGGGCGCGGCCTCGACGTCCGAGGCGCCGCGCCTGCGCGCGGCGTACAAGCGTCTCTTCGAGGAGATGGCTCCCTGGGGGACGGGCGGCGTCTGCGTCAACTTCCTCTCCGGCCCCGACGTGAGCGCTGCCGAGCTTGCCAGCGGCTACCGACCTGAGGACGTGCTCCGACTCGAAGCGATCAAGCGAGCCGTCGACCCCGACAACGTGTTCCGCACCCATCACGGCCTCGCCTGATCAGCAGAGCCACTGTCGCGTGCTCGGCGGCGGGCCACCCACGGTCGGTGTCGGATTCAGGGCCTGATCAGGGTTGCTCCCGATATCCCGTCGTACGTCGGGCGCGGAGGATCGTGGTGGCCGCCTCACGAGCGTATGCACCAGCAAAGGACTCCACCGATGCCAAGAAGTGAACTCCGCCCCCGGAGCGCGTTGCTTCGCGTGTGTGCGCTGTGCGGCCTGCTGGCGCCGTTCACGTTCCTCATCGGGTGGGTCGCGGGTGGGATGAGCCAGCCGGACACGTACAGCCTTCTGGATGATCAGGTGAGTGATCTCGGTGCACTCACCGCCGACCAGGCTTGGATCTACAACCAGATCGGGGCGAATCTGACGGGCCTGCTCGTCGCGGCCCTCGCCTTCGGACTCTGGAGAGCTGGAGACGACGGCCCGCCCAGCAAGGTCGGAGTGACTGCCCTGGGGGTGGTCGGAGTGGGCGTGTTCCTCGATGGATGGCTCCGCCTGGACTGTCGCGCCATCGATATCGGGTGCAGCGCCGGAGGGACCTCGTGGGGCGCTGCAGCGCACCAGGTCGAGTCGATCGTCACTGTCGTGGGGATGTTCGTGGCGATCTTCGCGTTGGCGCGGGCCTTCAAGAGGTCTGAGCGCTGGCAGGACCTGCGGATCCCCACGCTGATCGCTGGCTGCGTCACAGTCGGTGGGGTGCTTGGAGGCACGATGCTCACCGGGTTCGAGCTCGTGGGTGGCGGTCTCGCGATGCGCGTCGGGTTGACCGTGTGGTTCGCCTGGGTGGCGCTGGTGTCGTATCGACTGCAGAGGATCGCTATGAGTCTCGAACGGGGAGGAGCCCCTACTGGCGGGATGCCACGAGATCTGTGAGCGCGGAGTCGACCGATGTCGTGGTGGGGCTGGGTTCGACCGCGGCAGCATGCGGCGTGGCGATGAACCTCGCTGCTCGGGTCACCGGTGACGGAAGCGCCAGCGCCGACCGGGACGGTGCTCATCCCTGCGTGCCGCTGTGCGCGCCTCGTCGGCCCGCTCGGCCCGCTCGGCCCGGCGGGAGGCTCGGCGGGCGGCTCGTCGGTGGGCCCAGGCGGCCACGGTGGCGTCGGGGTCGCGCGGCATCGTGATCAGGGGCGGGCCTGCCGACGGTTCGTAGCGGGCGCGGATCACACGCGCGTTGAACTCCTCGATCTCGCGGCGGACGCCGGCTTCGTCCCACAATTGATCGAGAAGCTCGTCCAGGGCCGCGTCGTCCTTGCGCAGTTGGATGGATGGTGGCAGCAGAGCGACCTGCTCGCGTTGCATCAGGCTGCGCACCCACCACTCGGGGTCGTGGTGGTCGGGCAGGTCGATCGGCTCTCCGCTTCCGGGCAGGTCGTCGAACTCGCCTGCCGCGATCGCCTTGCGCACCTGGCGGTCGGCGAGCAGCGCGATCGCGACCTGATCGTCGATCACGATGGCGTAGGGGTCGCCGAACACGCCGTCCTCCCATCCACGGAAACAAGTCAACTGTATTATGTCACGCGTATGGAAACCGTCCCCAGGAGCGTCGAGTGCCGAAGCAGGTCAACCACCGCGAACGACGAGAAGCGATCGCGCATGCACTGTGGCGAGTGGTCGATGAGCAGGGGTGGGCACGGGCGACGATGCGAGAAGTCGCCCGCGAGGCGGACGTCTCGCTCGGGCAACTGCAGCACTACTTCTCGTCCCGTGCGGCGATGCTGTCCTTCGCGATGGACTTCGCTGCCGAGCAGACCGCGGCCCGGGTCGCCGGCGAACTGGCGGCGCTCCCCCAGCCCCCGGATCCTCGCAACGCCCTGCGCATCGCACTGACCGCGATGCTGCCGCTGCATCCTGATTCACGCGCAACGAGCCGGATGAATGCCGCCTACGTCCTCGAGGCGCTGCACGACCAGGACCTTCACGAGCAGGCCCGAGCGGGCATGAGTGAAGGCCGCGCGCTGGTGGAGGGCGTGATCCGACAAGCGATCACCGACGGACAGATCTCCGGCGATCGTGATCCGGCAGTCGAGACGGACCTCATCCTCGCGTTGACCGGGTTCACCCCGTTGCTGCAACTCGAGGTGATCAGCCCCGACGCCGTACTGCATGCCATCGACCAGCACTTGGAGCGACTCTTCGCGTCCTAGAGGACTTTGTCATCTAGAGGTTGGCCGGGCTCGTGCGCGCCGCTCGTGCGCGCCGCTCGTCGCGTACGGTGAGCGAGGTGTCGCTGTGCGAAGGGACGGAACCGATGAGCGACTCCTTCGGAGGCGACGACTCGGCGCGCACGGATTGGGCCTTGGGCGAGGCGCGCGTCGACGACGTTCTCGTCGAGCGGGTCTTCGAGCTCGGCGACATCCCTGGGATCTTGTGGACTCCGAGCTCTCTCCGGTCCGACGGTGCGGCCCCGGTGCCGCTGATCCTGCTTGGTCACCCGGGCGGGGTGGATCGGATGTATCCGCGCCTCGCCGCACGCGCCCGGCACGCCGCGGCGGACGGTTTCGCCACGGCGACGATCGAGCTCCCCGGGAGCGGTGACCGAGTTCGTCTACCCGAGGTCGAGGAAGCGCGCGCTGACCTGCGCCGCGTCCTGCAGGCGGGCGAACCGGTCCCCGAGGACATCATCGACCGCCTCATCCTCCCGCTCGTGGACCGGGCCGTGCCGGAGTGGCGGGCCACCCTCGATGTGTTGCTGTCCCTACCGGAGATCGGCGGCCCGGTTGCATGCTCCGGTGGCGTGATCGCGATCGGGGTGCGGTTGGCCGTCGTGGAGCCGCGCATCGTCGCGGCAGGTCTCTTCGCGGGGAGCTTCGTGCCTCGCACGATCGTCGAGGAGGCACGAGGCGTCACCGTGCCGGTCCACGTCATCCTGCAGTGGGACGACGAGGGCAACGACCGGCAGGCTGCCCTCGACCTCTTCGATGCCCTTGGTTCGGTGGAGAAGACGTTGCAAGCCAACCTGGGCGGCCACACTGGCGTGCCGTCGTACGCCGGGGAGGACGCGGCTCGTTTCTTCGCCCGCCACCTGAGCGAGGCTTAGAGATCGCGATCTCCTAGAGGTCGCGCGTCTCTCAGGTTCGTCGGTGGTAGCGGTGGTCGCCGCTGGGGAGGCGGGTGACTTCGTAGGCGGGGTCGTGTGCGAGGTGGTGGTGGAAGGAGCAGAGCAGGACGCCGTCTTTGAGGTCGGTCTTTCCGCCTTGGGACCAGGGGTCGAGATGGTGTGCTTCGCACCAGCGGGCGGGGATGGTGCACCCTTCGGCCCGACAGCACTTGTCGCGCAGTTGGAGTGCTTTGCGCTGCGCGGGTGAGAACAGCCGCTGGGCGCGTCCCAGGTCCAGGACCTCGGACTTCCCGCCGAGCACGACGGGGAGGATCTTCGCGGTACACGCCAGACGCCGGGCTTGGGCAGCACTGATCCGCTGCTCCCCGTCCTGGAGGGGGTCGAGGAGGCCGGCGGCACCGAGGTCCTTGGTGAGCTGGTCGTGGTCGATGTTCACGATCACGGTGGTCGCGTCCCCACCGTGGGCGGGGAGCTTGGTGGGGTCGAGGTGCTCCAACAGGGCGCAGAACGCGAGGCCGCGGGCCCTGTGTTGCGGCAGCCGTTCGGTATCCGGGTTGCCGGCTTCCTCGTGCAGGGAGTGGCGGCGCGGTGAGGTGTAGGCGTCGAGATACGTTGCGAGGCGGGCCGCGATGGGGTCGGGGACCAGGGCGGTGATCCGGGTCAATCCGGGGGTGTCACCGTGGGGCCGCATCTTCAGCGAGGTCTTCGCACGCGCGGCGGCGTCCAGGGCGGCCAGCCGCTTCGCGTCCTCGGCCTCAGCGACCTCGGGAGCCACGACGTACAGGATCCGGTCGGCCAACAGCCGCAGATGACGCGGACCGAACCCACCCTCAGGCACCTCGTCCATCTCGCCGGTCCCCAACCCCACCAGATGAACCTCGGCCCGGGTCCGAGCATCGGCGTCGATCCGGGCCGGCAACGCATCCAACCCCTGGGTGATCACCCGCGCCTGCTCCAACGACAACGCCCCGCGTGCCATTGCTGCTGCCACCCGCGGCCAGGCCCGGTCGATGGAGGCGGCGACCTTGAGCTCCGAGCGCAGCCGGACCGGCTCGGTCCCGGTCTGCAACGCCACCCACCCCGCGACATCCCGCGCCCCATGCGCCGACGCAACATCAGCAGACGCCGCCATGGTCCGCATCCGCAGCTCGGTCACCTGTGCTTCCAGGGCCACCAGCTCGACCAACAACCGCTCCCGATCGCTCTGCGAGAGGAACCCCGGCTGCGCCTCAGCCACCCCCGCCAACCCGGCCCGTGCGTCCAGGACCGCGGAGGTGATGCGGTCGGTGCGGGTACCGAGGATCGACATGAAACGGGGCCTTCCGAGAGCTGGCTTCGTGACCCCGATTCTATGCCTATTCGAACAGATGTTCTACCCCCATCGACCCTCTGTGGAACACCGTTTCCGCAGGTCACCCCAGCGTTCTCCACAGCTCCACCCAGCAATCTGGCTGTGCTGTCTCAGGGCGCGGGCCGGTTGTACCAGCACATCTGGTGACACCTCTGGGGATCGGGCTGGCGACGATCCTTCGGCCTGAGTTGGCCGATCCCGGGCCCGCGAGCACCGATGGGCCTGCATGGTGACCACATCGCTGGAACGCTCGGCGATCAGGTCGCCGAGCTGCCGACGGGCCGACGATGTCGGCCCGCCTGCGCTCGTGCAAAGGACTGCTGGTGGGACGCACAGGTTTCGCTCAGGCGGCCCCCGATAGCCTGCACCCGCTCCGCGCGGCCGACGTCGCGCGCCCCAACCCGAAGGTCAGAACTCGTGCATCGACGTCTACGCCGCCCTGTCGCCCTGCTCTCCGCAGCTGTCCTCGCCACGGCGCTCGCCGCGTGCGGTGGATCCGACACCGCCGAGGACGACGGCGGGTCGGGGTCCTCGCAAGCGGCGGGCGGCGAGGGGAGTCTCGACGGCGTCACGTTCACCGGTGAGGTGGGCGAGGGCATCACCGCCGAGTGGACCGACAGCATCGCGATGCCCGAGGAGACCACGGCCACCACATTGGTCGAGGGGGATGGGGACGCCCTCGCCGAGGGTGACACCGTGATGGTCTACCTGTGGGTGGGCAACGGCACCGCCAAACAGGACGTGTACAGCGACTACGACAACGGTGCCGCGGAGGCGATCCCCTACGACCCCGCCCAGGTGGGCGAGGCGTTCAGCGCGCTGTTCGAGGGGCAGACCTACGGCTCCCGGGTCGCAGTGGTCGCCGACCCGACGGCGCTCTTCGGCGACCAGGTCGAGAACAACTCGCTGGGCATCGACGCCAAGGACACCGTGGTGGTCGTCGGTGACCTGATCGAGAAGCAGGCAGCCGCGCCGGAGCCAGGCGACGACAAGGCGCACGACGCCGAGCCGGACACGCAGCCTTCAGTCGTGGAGGAGGGCGGCCAGCCGACCGGTCTCGACTTCACCGGCATCGAGGAGCCCGAGCTCGACACGCCGGTGCAGCGCGTCGTACTCGAGGAGGGCGACGGGGCCGCGGTCAAGGCGTCGGACACGGTGGTCGTCAACTACCTCGGCTCCACCTACGACGCAGACGCCCCGTTCGACGAGAGCTTCTCGCGCGGCGAGCCGCTCACCTCGCCCCTCAGCGGCCTGATCCCGGGGTGGTCGATCGGGCTCACCGGGGTCAAGGTCGGCAGCCGAGTGCTGCTGCAGATCCCGCCCGCCTACGGCTACGGTGCCGCGGGCAGCGGCGCGGCGATCCCCGGCAACTCCACGCTCTGGTTCCTCATCGACGTCGTCGAGGTTCAGTAGCACCGCCATGGGCGAACGCATCGAGATCAGTGGCGTCGTACGACGTGCCGGCCGCTCCGACATCGCTCAACTGGTCGCGTTGCGGGCCGAGATGTTCGCCTCGATGGGGGTCGAGGAGACCGACCCCGGGTGGCGCGAGCGCGCGACCTCTTGGTTCGAAGACCGGCTCGACGACGAGCGCGCCGCCGTCGTGGTTGTCGCCGAGGGGGAGCGGGTGGTCGCGTGTGCGATGGGGACGATCCGCGACGCGGCGCCCTCACCAGCAGTGCCGGAGGGCCGCGACGTCCTGGTCAGCAACATCGTCACCGTCCGGGACCGTCGCGGTGACGGCTTCGGCAGCGCAGCGCTCGAGGCGGTGATGGCCTGGGCGCGCTCGACCGGCGTTGGGCGTGCGGAGTTGATGGCCACCGAAGTGGGCCGCGGTCTCTACGAGCGCGCCGGTTTCGTGGAGACCACTTTCCCGGCGATGCGGGCTGTGCTCTGACCGAGCCCCGACGCCCGGACCGGCACAGCAGCTTGCCGCGCCTGCCACGGACCTCGGTGTTGGTGCCGTTGCGTGACCTGCCGGAGCTGACCGAGCTGCAGGAGCGGGCCGAGGCGGCGTCGGACGTCGTCGTGGAGCGCAGCGGCTACCTCGGCCTCACCGACGATGCGTCGAAGGCCGACGAGATCGGAAGGCGCCGCTTCTCCAACCTCGTGCCCTGAGCGCCAGGAGCTCGGACCACGAGGTCAGTCGTCGCAGACCGCGTCGATGATCGAGCGCGTCTTCTCCCGGTCGGCGCCGCCGCGCAGCCGCCGTACGAGCAGCTCGAATCGGTAACGGTCGGTCAGGGCGGCCAGCTGCTCCGCGGTGATCTCGAAGTCCCACAGCGTGTCCGCCGCCCCCAGCGAGACCGGCACCTCCAAGAAGATCCGACCGTCCCGCCGCTTGGCCACCGGTGAGCGGTGGATGTCGTCGTACCGGAGCAGGATCGGGTCCTCGTGGCGCAAGGTGACCTCGCGCAACTCGTCGAACTGCGCGCCGTAGAAGGTCACACTCAACAACCGCTCGCCGACCAGGTAATCATCGTAGGCCCACCACGCCCGCAGTGGCTCACCCAGCAGCGCGCGGACATCCGCGCGCGAGGAGTGCTGCGACATGCCGTCGATCAACCCGTCGATCCACGGGTACGTCGCCCGCGGCTCGCGACCGAAAGGCCTCACCGTGCCGCGGCCACCCGGTGCGGTGGCGATGCCGTCGGAGACGGTGAAGACGACGGACGTCAGCCGATCCCCGCGCAACTCGAGAGCGACGCCGGTCTCGCCGAACCGCACGTGTCGCACCGCGACGTCATTCGCGTGGGTGTCGCTGATGGTCGCGGTGCCGAGTGGCTGCGTGAGCGCGCGGACACGGTGGTCGTCCCAGGCGCGATCGAGCGCGTCGAAGTACTGCGTGATGGCGCCGGTCAGCATGGCGCGATCATCGCAAAAGCGGGGACCCGCGCACCGCCGCGGTGCCGAAGGTCGACCAACGGCCCGCAGCGGAGCAAACCGGTGGTGCGCACCCGTGACCGGCTGCTCGCCGATCTTCGTCCGGCCGTCGGCGACGAAGCGACCCTGGCCCGGCTGTTGCGAGCCGTCCATGCTGCGCGGTTGCGGGTCGACCTGCGCGCAGGCACCGACCCCGACTGACGCTGGGCGGGCGCCACAAGCCTGGATCCGAGCCTCACTCGCGGGGCAGCAGCGAGCCTGTGGTCACCATCTGCCCACAGAACTGCTCGCGGCCGCCGAGCTGACAGGTCTCCTTCGACGGCTCGGCCACGACCTCGCCACCGGAGATGTCGCCGGTCTCCCCGGGCACCCAGGTGAGGGTGGCCGGGTACTCCCCGGCGGAGGTGTTGCCGGCTCCCTCCGGGTCGAACGCACTCTCCACCAACCGACCGCCGTCCTGATACCAGACCCGTACGCCGGCCAACGCCTCCTGCTCGGTCCACTCGCCGTCGTAGGTCCACAGCTGCCACTCGGCGTGACCGCTCTCGTCCTCGCCCTCGTAGACCCGGAACCGAACGGCGACGGTGTCGCCGACCTTGTCGACCGCATCGACCCGCCAGTCGCGTTGGTAGCCCGGTGGCATGCCGTATTCGGCGGCCACCTCGCCGGTGTCGGGGTCGAGCTCGACCAGGTCCTGCTCGACGACGCAGCCGCCGCAGTCCTCGTCCTCGCCGTTGTCCTGGCGCAGCAGCAACAGGGCAGAGCCGTCGTAGGCGGGGTAGAGACGGACGATCGGCTGGTTGCGGAGCACCCCGTCGACCTCGTCGCCCTCGATCCGCAGCAGCCCGTGGTCGGTCAGCGTGTCGTCCTCGGAGTTCACGCCCCACTCGACCCACGTCACACCGTCGAGGGTGAAGGGATCGCCGTGCAGCTGCAGCTCGGCGTCCGAGGACCCGCCGGAGGCCTGGTCGGTGTCCAGCGCCGAGGCCGGCACCTCGATGGTGCGGTGGTCGGCGAGGTCGGGGGAGAAGACGTCGATGGTCAGCGCGTCGTCGAACTGGAGCGCCGAGATCGCCTCACCCGTGACGCCGAGCTGATCGGGGTTGAGCCCAGGGACCCTGATCTGCGCGTCCTCGCCGTCGGCGCGATCGGCGCCGAACAGCCGCAGCACGTCGTAGTCGCCGGTCACCAGGTCTCCGTCACGGGTCCACCAGGCCGACGACCCGCGGACCTCGCGGGTGCCCGCCGCCGTGTGCATCAGCGGCGCGCTCTGCTCGCCCTTGCGCCAGATCGGGTACTGCAGGAACGACGGCCCAGGCGGACGTCGGTCGTCGGCGGTCAACGGTGAGTCGTAGACCCCGTCGTCACCCAGCTCACTCAGCAGCTGGCAGCCACTCAGCAGTGCGCAGCCCCCCAGCAGCAGTACGACGGCGGCGGCCGCTCCGGTGCGCGTTCCCTGCGACGGCATCACTCGCTCCTGCTCCTTCACTGACCAGTCCCTCCCCGCTCGGCTCACGTGACCGCAGGGTGTCGGTGCTCCGCCCTATCGTCACCCCATGACGATGACATTGGGCATGATCACGTGCGACACCACCGGCCCCCTGCCGCTGGCGAACTGGTGGGCCGAGCAGGTGGGTGGGGAGGTCGCCGATCCCTTCGAGGGCACGTTCGTTCTGGTCTCCGGTGGCCCGGTGATGCTGGCGTTCCAGAAGGTCGATGACCCGACCGAGGGCAAGAACCGCTTCCACCTCGACCTGACGGCGTCCGACCTGGACGCCGAGGTCGACCGTCTGCTCGGCGCGGGAGCGGGCCTGGTCGGCCGGCGGGGCGATGAGGACTTCCGCTGGGTCACCCTCACCGACCCCGACGGCAACCAGTTCTGTGTCGCCGAGCAGGGCGAGGCGGAGGCCTTCGCCTCCTGACCCGACCACGCCGCCGCGGCAGGCGATGACCTGGGAGACGCACCCTCGACCGACGTCAGTCGACCCACTTGCCTGATCGATTGAAAAACGATAGGTTTCAATCGACCAACGGCGAAAAGAGGTTGAGTGATGATCGGTTGGGTGAACGTGGTGCTGCGGGCGGTGATCGCCATCGCCCTGCTGGGCTCCGTCGTGGTGCAGGTCGCGATCGTGGCCGCGTTGTGGCTGGACACGGCTCCGGACCCCGCATGGTTCGAGATCACCTTCGTGGTCCTCGGAGTGCTCGGCGTGGCGACCTGCCAGGTCGTGGGGGTCTGCGTCTGGCGGCTGTTGACGATGGTCCGACGCGGCACGGTCTTCTCCTCGGCGGCGTTCCGGTTCGTCGACGTGATGATCGGTGCGATCGCTGCGGCCGCGGTGGTCCTCTTCGCGATCGCCGTGGTGGCCCGCTTCGCGAACCACGACGTGCCCGAGGACGAGGTCGCTCCCGGCCTGGTCGCACTGGTCTGCGGTCTCGCCCTGGTGACCGCCGGCGTCGCGCTCCTGGTCTACGTGATGCGGACATTGCTGGCGCAGGCGGTCGCTCTGGACGCCGACGCCAAGCACCTGCGGGCCGAACTCGACGAGGTGATCTGAATGCCGATCGTCGTCGACATCGACGTGATGCTGGCTCGTCGCAAGATGGCGGTCGGCACCCTCGCCGACCAGGTGGGGATCACCCCGGCCAACCTCGCCGTCCTCAAGAACGGACGCGCGAAGGCGGTCCGGTTCACCACGCTGGCCGCGCTCTGCGAGGTGCTGGAGTGCCAGCCGGGCGACCTGCTGCGGTGGGAGCCCGACGAACTCGACGAGCCCGACGAGCAGGCGGTGGAGGGCGGGGTCACCACATGACCCCGCGCGAGGCGTCGGGAGACCCCGGCTCCGACTACAGCTCCCGGATGGCCGCGCCGGACTTCGGTGCCAGGCCGAGGTCCTCGCGCAGGTACGACGTACCTCCGTCGCGCTCGAGGCGTGCCCGGTAGCGCTCGATCGGGTACTCCCACGGGTAGCCGTGCAGGCCCATCGTGACCAGCGAGATCGCGGCGCCGACGAGCACCAGCAGGTAGCCGCCCTCGGCGACCACGAAGCCGAGGGCGAGGGCGATCAGCGCGGTGCTCTCGCCGACGGCCAGCCGCAGCATCATCGACGCCTGGAACGCGCCTGCATAGCTCGTGCGCTCCGCTCCGGGCGCGATGGCCGGCGTGTTGTAGCCGACGACGGTCACCACCACGAGCGCCGCCAGACCCTCGGCGACCACCACCGCGAGCGCCCATGTCTCCGGTGCGGCGAACGCGTCGTCGGCGGTGCCGAGGACGAACCAGAGCGCGAAGCAGATCAGGACGACGGCACCCATCATCGAGCCGGCGAGCATGCGCAGAGAGAGGATCACGCCCCACTTCCTACCCCATGGATGACGCGGACATGTCGACCGGCACCCGTCGGGTTTCGGGGTCCTCCGGGTCCCGCCGCGACAGGTGGCGAGCGGCTACGCTCCGATTCAGGCACCCGCTCCCGGCCCGGGAGCGGCCGAGGCGCGGAGGATCGAGCATGAACGACATCGTGGTGGGACTGCTCGCGATCGCCATCGGCCTCTTCCTCTGCCTGCGTGGCCACTGGGCGATGCGGCTGTTGCTCGCAATCTGGGGCGCCTTCATCGGCTTCGCCCTCGGCGCCGGCGTCGTCGACAACGTGACCGGCGACGGATATCTGACCACGCTCACCGGCTGGCTCGTCGGCATCGTCTGCGCGATCGCCTTCGCGCTGATCGCGTACCTCTTCTACGCCGTCAGCGTGGTGCTCTCCATGGCGTCGATGGGCTTCGTGCTGGGGGCCACCCTCGCCGCTGCGCTCGATCTCGACCAGTCCTGGCTGCTCACCACGTTCGGGGTGGCCGCCGGGCTGCTGCTCGGCGTGCTCGCCATCGTGGCCAACCTTCCCGCGCTCTTGCTGGTGCTGCTGAGCGCCGCCTCCGGCACCAGCCTGGTGCTCGGCGGGCTGCTGCTGGTCCTCGACCAGATCACCCTCGGCCAGATCAGCGACGGGCGCGTGGGCGAGGAGCACATCGGCTGGTACGTCGCCTGGCCGGTGCTCTTCGTGATCGGCGTCGTCGTCCAGGTGCGCGACCTCAGTGACCTGCGCGGTCAGCAGATGCGCGAGGCCTGGAGTGGCCAGGGCAGCGCCAGCGCCCGGTCGAGCGCCTGATCCTCCCCACACGCGTGGTCGGGAAGGACGCCGACGCCCTCCCAGTTGGTGCCGGTGACGGCATGGACGGTGCGCGCGACCGGCACGTGCAGTTGGAGGTGGTCGGTGAGGTCGAACGCCTCGCGCGGATGGGCTCCGCCGCCCGTCGGCTCCCCGACCACGACGGCGCGGCCCAGCGCCTGCAGGTCGTAGGCGAGCTCCTCCCCGCCGCTGAACGTCCGGCTGCTGGTCAGGACCGCGACCGGCGTCTCCGGCATCCGCGGCGCCACGCTCGGGGTGGTGGTCGACGGCTCGACGGTCCCGTCGCGGTGCACCAGGTCGAGCAGGTGCACCGGTTGGTCGCCCAGGAGGTGGCTGACCAGCAGCGCGACCGAGGACGGTACGCCGCCCACGCAGTCGCGCAGATCGAGCACCAGCCGGTCTGCGCCGTCGAGCAGGGATAGGGCGGCGCTCGCCGCCGGACCGGCCTGCTCCGGGGGAGGGATGACCGGGCCGAGCCGCAGCACACCGACGTTGCCGGCGAGGCGACGTACCTCCGTGATGCCGGGGCCTTGCACGCGGGCGAGCGCAGCGAAGTGGGCACGCACCTCGTCCTCGTCCTGCTCGGGCGGCACGCCGTCCGGGTAATGCCGCACGCGCAGGTGCCGATCGCCGTTCACCGACTGCAGACACGCGGTGAGGGTCTCGGCGAGCGCCGGTTCGTCATGCTCGTCGAGGACGACCGCGTCGAGGGCGTCGGCGATGCGGGCAGCCACCTCGGGGAAGACGTAGTGGGTGCGGACCAGGTCCTGGATGCGTGAGATCAGCATGGACGTAGCCGACCGCACCCCTTGACGAAGCGTCAATCGCTCTTGACGCTTGATCCGTGGAACCCGTCACGCACACCACCCCGGACCAGACGCGGGCGCTCGCCCACCCGACCCGCCACCAGATCTGGCGGGCGACAGGCAGTGAGGGTGCGACGGTCAGCCAGCTCACCCACCGCCTGCGGATCAACAAGGGCAACGTCGCCCACCACGTCAAGGTGCTCGTGGACGTCGGGCTGCTGCGCCCGGACCGCAGACGCACCGTCCGCGGCGGGACCGAGCAGTACTACGTGACGACCGCCGGCCGGGTGAGCGTCGGCGACGACGAGAGTGCCACGCGCGCGATGCTGGCCTCGATCACCGAGGAGGTGGTCGAGGCTACGGACCCGCTGCTCAACCACCGCACGATCCGGCTCACCCGCCGCCAGGCGCAGGCGCTGGCCACGCACCTGGAGCGGGTCGTCGACGACCTGGCACCGGCGGGGTCGGCGGAGTCGACGTACGGCGTGCTGGTCAGCGTCTATCGCCGCTAGCAGACTCCTAGGAGAGCGGCCTTGCGAGGATCTGTCCGGCGCGCAGCCGCACCGCCTCCTCAGGCACCCAGGTGGGGGAGGAGCAGACGAAGAGCCGGCCGCTACCGACGGCCACCGCGTAGGGGGTCGGCACCGGCAGACACTGGCGTACGGCGCCATCGGCACCCACCTCGATCACCTCGCCGGTGAACGGGGAGGCGACCCACAGGTGACCGTCCGGGGCGACCGCGATGCCGTCCGCCATCACGCCTTCGGCGAACTCCACCAGCGTTCGACGACCCGAGAGGGAGCCGTCCGGCGCGACGTCGTAGGCGTTGATCCGGGAGGGGGTGGACCGCGTCTCGGCGACATAGAGCACGGTGCCGGTGGGGTCGGTGGCGACGCCGTTGGGGAACTCCAGCCCCGTCGCGCCGGCGCGCACGGTGCCATCGGGCGCGACGATGGCGAGGGTGGCGGGGAAGGCCGGTGCCGGCGGCACACTGTCGTCGCCGTAGTTGCCGACGTAGGCGAAGCCGGCGGGACTCACGTGCATGTCGTTGAGGGTGTGGGTCGCCAGACCCCGCAGGTCCGCGTGGTAGGTGACCGAGCCGTCGGCATGGCGCAGCAGCACCTTCCGGCTGGTGCCGTCGGCGATCACCAGCTCACCGGTGGGCAGGAAACCGATCCCGGCGTTGTGGTGGCCACCGGTGAAGACGACCTCGGAGTCGCCGCTGGTGACGTCGAGCCGGTGCACCTCCCCGGCATGCACGTCGCTGAACCACAACGCCCCCTGATGCCAGCGCGGGCACTCCGGGAAGGCGTAGCCCTCACTGACCACCTGCCAGGTCTCGTCCGTCATCGGTGCTCCTCGTGCTCGGCGATCGGATCCGTTCGACTCGTCCGGAGCGTACGCTCGTGGTCCGCGAGCTCCACGGAACCTCGAGGGGACATCCGATGCGCACAGTCACCTACTCCTTGACCGTCTCCCTCGATGGGTACGTCGAGGGGCCGGACGGCGGCATCGGCTGGGGTGCGCCCGACGAGGAGGTCTTCGCCCTCGCCACCGAGGAGGTGCGGGGCCTCGGCGTCCACGTGATGGGCCGGCGCCTCTACGAGACGATGCTCTTCTGGCAGGACGCCGAGGAGGACCCCTCGCTCGACGACGCGCACCGCGAGTTCGCCCGGGTCTGGAACGCACTGCCCAAGGTGGTCTTCTCGACCACCTTGACCGAGGTGAGCGGCACCGCCCGCCTCGCCACCGGTGAGCTCGCCGCGGAGATCGAGCGCCTGCGGACGGAACCCGGTGACGGTGACATCGCGATCGGCGGCGCCACGCTCGCCGCCGAGGCGGCGTCGGAGGGCCTCATCGACGAGTACCGGATCCGGCTGTGCCCGGTGCTGCTCGGCGGCGGCCTGCCCTTCTTCGCGCAGCGGGAGCGGATGGTCGACCTCGAGCTGGTCGAATGCCGCGCGCTCGCGTCCGAGGTCGTCTACCTGCGCTACCGGGTCCCGCGCTCAGCACCCTCCTAGGCCTGGTGCTGCGCGTCGGCGCGCTCCACCGGCAGCCAGAGCTCGCAGGTCGCCGTGGTGAAGTCGTCGGCGCGCTCCAGCACGGCCACGACGGAGGGGCCGGGGCGCAATCGCCACGGGTTCGACGGGAACCACTCGGTGGCGGTGGCCGCCCAGGTCGTCTGCAGCGCGGAAGGATGCGGCCCGCTGGTCCGGAAGACCGCCCAGTCGCCTGCCGCCACCTCGATGACATCGAGGTCGTCGGGCACCGGCGTCTCCTCGGCGACCGCGACCCCGTGCAGGTAGGTCAGTTCACTGCCCTCGGTGTAGTCGGGGTCGACGTCGGCGCTGACCTGCAACAGCCCACCGGGCTCGGTGGTGCTCAGCGACTTCAGACGGACGTGCTCCTCGGGCGGCAGGGACTCGACGTGCGCCTGGATGTGCGGGTTGATGCCCTCGTGGATCAGCGGGACGCGGGTGGCGTGGCCGATCAGGCGGAACGACGGGCGGGCGGCGATGCGGGTGTCCATGGGGGTGTCTCCTTCGACGCTCAGGCGGAACCTGAGTTGCGGTTGGCTGCGGAGGGGGCCGCCGTCGCGTCGTACGTCGGCGGGCCGGGCGCCGTGCACCGCCAGGAACGCCCGGCCGAACGCCTCGGTCGAGCCGTAGCCGTAGCGGACGGCGACGCCCAATAGGTCCTCGCCGGCGATCACCTCGGCCGCGGCGACGCTCATCCGCCGCCGTCGGACATACTCCGAGAGCGGCATTCCGGCCAAGGACGAGAACATCCGCCGCAGGTGGTACTCGGTGGTGCCCAGCCCGGTCGCGAGGCGCTCGATGTCGAGCGGCTCGCTCAGGTGCTCCTCGACGGCCTCGCTGAGCTGATTCAGTACGCCGATCACGTCGACCTCCTCTCAACCCCAGCCTGCCGCGGCGGCGCGACCTGCGCCCGATCATCGCGGTCCGATCCGATCGGCCCCAACGCCTGATCGACGCATCCACCCGATGGTGCCCCTCAGCCGGGCGAGCGCTCCGGCAGGTCAGCATGCCGACCGGCGCAGAGCAACAGCAGCTCCAGCATCGGACCCTCGACCAGGGGGCCGCGACCTCGCTCCCAGTCGAGGTCGGTGGCGCGCAGCCGGACCCCGCGGATCGCCCGGGTGCTGCCCAACAGCGGTGCCAGCAGGCGACACCGGTCGGCGGCCACCGCCGCTGCCTCGGGCGGTGGCTGATGGGATCGGCCGAGGGGCCGCAGGATGTCCTGGGTGTGCACCAGGACGTCGACCAGGGGCTCGACGTGGGTGACGGTCAGCGGGCCGCGACGGACGCCGGCCCAGTCGTCGTACTGGGTCAGGATGTCGGCGATGGAGGCCTGGCCCCGGCGCTGGCCGTCGCGCAGGATCGCCGCGTTGTAGCCACGCCACATCCCGCTGGTCGCGCGAGCGGTGGCACGCCAGCGCAGCTGCGGTGCTGAGATCACGTGGGCGGCCACGTCCCGCACCCGCCACCCGGCGCAGGCGGACGGCGCCTCCCACTCCGCGGCGCTCAGGTCCCGCAGGTGGTCGTGGAGGTGGCGGCGCTGCGCCACGACCACGTCCCAGACAGCTTCTCTGTCCATGGCCGATCCATTTCGTCAGTCTCTCTGACTAATATCGGACACGTCGTCACCGTCGTCAAGTGCCAGAGGAGGGGTCGTGACCAGCACCGCCGTGTGGATGTTCGTCGCCGTGCGCCACGTCGAGGACCGGGTGCTCGAGCACCTATGGACCGGTGGGTACGACGACCTCACCCTCGCCCAGGCGCGGATGGCCGCCCGGCTCGACGAGAGCGGGATGCGGTTGACCGAGCTCGCGGCGGCGGCCCAGGTCACCAAGCAGACAGCCGGCTTCCTGGTCGACCAGCTGGAGCGGGCCGGCTATGTCCGGCGCGAGCCGGACCCACGCGATGCCCGGGCCCGACTGATCCGCCTCGCCGACCGTGGCCTGCGGGCGCGCGAACGCGCCCGCGAGATCGAGGCGATCGTCGAGTCCGAGTGGGAGCAGCACCTGGGGGTCGAGCGGATGGAGGCGCTGCGGGCTGCGGTGCTCGACCTGCGCGAGCTCACCGATCCGTGGAACTGATCTGTGGCACCCGGCTTGTGTCGTCATTTGGTGGCAACCAGTGCCAGCAAACGACGACACAAGGAGCGGGCGGCTCTCAGCTATGCGGCCACCCGGCCCCCGGCCGAGGCGAAGCCCAGCCAGGTGTGCCGGTTGCGCCACCAGCACCAGCCGACCTTGGGTGCATCCTTGCGCTCGCGCCCGTCCCGCCCGGTGCCGCTGCTGATCCAGATCGCGGGAGTGCGGGCGTCGTACCCCTTGCTGGCGGGGTGCTTGGGCTTGCGGGAGCCGATGCACATGAAGCAGTGGTTGGGCTCCAGCCGCGAGGGGTCCTGGAGGAGCCAGCTGATCCCCTCGTTCACCGTCAACGGGGTCCGCCCGCGCTCGGCCAGCGCCGGTGCCGCCTCCTCAGGACTCCAGTTCAGCATCTCGTCGCCACGCTCGACATCGGTGAGCAGATACAGCGGCCGATCCGGTACGTCGGCGCCGGCGACCGGCACGAACTCGTCCAGGTCGGTCATGTCGACGACCACGAAGCCCGGTCGACCCGCGTGCTGGAGCAGCGGTGCCAGGCGGCTGGCCGGCACCAGCGCGGGGTGGACGGCGAGCACAGCGGCGTCGAGGGTGGGGAGGGTGACGACCTCTTGGCGCAGGGCCTCCGCACTGCGGCCGGTCAGCTCGTCGAGGCCGAGCGCGAGCAGTCGATCGAGCTGGGGAAGCACGGGGTGGCTGGTGGTCATGAAGTCCTCTCGCCGTGGGTGTCGACGGGGGTGGAACGCGTGCCGCCGGGCGTTGGTTCCCCAAGCAGCCACTAGTGTCGCCACAGGACACTAGGTTGGGACCATGACGACACTGCAGACCTTCGGGCGAGTGATGGGTTGGTCCTGTATCGCGATCGGCGGCGCGCAGGTCGTCGGTGGCGTGCGGGTCGAGCCGGGGATGGCCGGGGACGAGACGGTCGACTCCCACCTACGGTTCATGGGGGCGGTCTTCGCGGGCTACGGGATGAACTGGCTGGCCGCCTCCGACGACGCGCCCGACCTCGGCCGGATGCGGCTGCTCGCTGGCCTGATGGCGGTCGGTGGCGCCTCGCGTCTGCTCACCCGGGCCACCCTGGGACGGCCGCACCGGTTCCATGACCTGCTGTTGGCGATCGAGCTGGCAGCACCGGCGGTGGTCGAGGTGCTCGCGCGCCGCGACGAGAGTTGACGCGCCGACGACGAGACCCGGCCGCGGACGAACCCGGTCACGCGGTCAGCCGGTCAGCCAGTCACCCGGGCACGCGGAAGCCGCGGAACGTCACCTCCCGCCGCACGCGGAAGCCGAGCCGCTCGTAGAGCGCGATCGCACGGTCGTTGTCGCTCGCCACATGGAGGAACGGCCGCTCGCCGCGCGCGGTGATCGCCGCGGCCGCTGCGCGGACCAGTCGCGCGGCGTACCCGCGGCCCTGATGGTCGGGGTGGGTGCAGACCGCACTGATCTCGGTCCAACCCGGCGGGTGCAACCGCTCGCCGATCATCGCCACCAGGCGCCCGGCGTCACGGATCCCGAGGTAATCGCCCATCTCCACGGTGCGCGGCCAGAACGGGCCCGGTCGGGTGAGCGCGGCGAGCTCGAGCATCTCGGGTACGTCGGCCGGTCCAAGCCGCACCGTCCCGGCTGTCGTCGCGGCGACAGCCGAGGGACCACCGACCATCTGCACCCCGGTCATCGTGAAGACGGGCGCCCAGTCGGCCGGGGGTTGCACCGGTGCGCTGAACAGGTCCGCGAACCCGCCCGGCCCCAGGAGCGTGGCGAGATCGGCCCAGTCGGCCGACGTGGGGGCGGCGACGAAGGTCGCGACGTCGGGCCGGTAGGCGAGGGCGCGACCGGTGCCGCGCGCCAGATGGGCGTGGGCACCGCGCAGCGAGGCGCCGACCGGGTCGTCCAGCACCGTCGAGGCGTCACCGTCCACGAGGTCGTCCACGGGACCGATCATCCTCGATCCGTGGATGGCCGCCTACTGCGCGGCCCCACAGCGGCGCGCTCGCTGCGTTGCAGCCGCTCAACAGTGCAACCAGACTGCCTTCGCGTCTGCGCCTTGCGATCGCACCCCTGCGGTGCCGCTCGCGACGGCGCACATCCACGGATCGAGGATCATGCCGCCGGCAGCAGGCCGGAGTGGCGCCGGACGAGACGGGAGCGCCCTGCGGCGCACACCATGATCGTGAGGAATCCACGCCGGGGATGAACCTGGGAGCCGGCCGCCGCGTCAGGTTGGTGAGAAGCAATCGCGTGGGGAGAGGGCATGGACCTGGCTGAGGAGTTCACCGCCTATGTGGAGACGGCGTGGTCACGCCTGTTCCGCACGGCCTATGCGTTGACCGGGTCGGTCGACGCGGCCGACGACCTGTTGCAGGCATCGTTGGTGAAGGTCTTCGCGAACTGGCGCAAGGTGCGCCGAGCCGAGCACCCGGATGCCTATGTGCGGCGGATCGTGGTCAACCAGGCGACCAGTACGTGGCGCCGCGCGAGCACCCGCCGGGAGGTCCTGACCGACGACCCGTGGCGCGGAGCGGCGGTGCCGGCCGCGTCCGCACCGGACCACGACGACGAGCTGTGGATGCTGGTGCTCCAGCTGCCCGAACGGCAGCGGGCCGTGCTGGTGCTGCGTTACTACGAGGACCTCTCCGAGCGGGAGATCGCCGACTCGTTGGGGATCGCTCCCGGCACCGTGAAGAGCCTGGCGAGCGCCGCGATGACCAAGTTGCGCGGTGCGCTTGCGGAGACAGCACCTGCCCGCACCACCTCGTCCGAGACGACCCGACGAGACCCACGAGACCCACGAGACGAACGAGGAGAACAGCAATGAACGTCGACCTGGAGACCCGCCTGACGTCGGTGTTCGAGGAGCGACTCGGCGCCCTCGACCCGGGCGCGCCGGTGACCGACACCCTCGTGCGCCGCGGCCGGCAGCGCCGCAACCGCCGCAGGGTCGCCGCGGCGGCGCTGGTGGCGGCGGGTACCGCGGCGACGGTCGTGGTGGGCACGACCATCGGTGACGCGCCCGGCCGCCAACGCATCCAGGACGGCCTGCCCGTGGCGTCCAACGGCGCGGCCGGTCCGGCGGCGATGGACGGCCCCACCGGGCTCTTCGTCACGCGCGATTCGGTATACCTGAACGGCGAGCGCCACGCGGTGAAGACGGTGTGGGACACCGGCGCCCACGTCAGTGCGCGGGGACTGGCCTTCCCCGACCCCGAGACCGGTCGGCCCACACTGCTGGATCTCGACGGGCAGGTGGTCCCGTTGGGGTCGGCGACCCCGGCCGGCGGGGCGTCGTACCGGGACTGGGTGGCGGCCGACAGCGGCAGCGGCATGGTGGCGTGGTCGGAGGAGGACCGGGCCAGCCTGCGCTCGGAGATGGTCGTCTACGACGTCGACCAGGAGCGCGAAGTCGCTCGCCGCTCGTTCGACTGCACCCGCACCGCCTTCGACACCAAGACCGGCAAGAGTCGCGAGCTCGCCGCAGGTGAGTCGCCGGGGCCACGGGAGGACGCCTTCACCGAGTGCCCGATGCCGTACGTCGTCGCCGACGGCGTGGTCTTCTACGACGCGGACGGTCGCTCGTCGGCCTGGGACGTCACGACCGACCGCACGGTGCCGACCGGCAGCTCGGTGAGTCAGGCCCACGCCGGCGTGGTCGGCGGCTTCGAGGCCAGCGAGGTCGACGTGTCCCGGCTCGGTGGCGACTGGGAGTTCGCCGAGCCCGTCGACGGCTACGAGGGGATCCTGTCCTACGACGGCGGTTGGTTCCTCGACAACAGCGGCAAGCCGACCATCGTCAACTGGCGCGACCCTTCCCAGACGGTGCGCTACGACCCGCCCGGTTCGGTGCAGGCGGCGACGTTCGACACCGACGGCAGCGTCCTGGTGGTGACCGAGGAGGACGGGGAGTGGAGCGGATGGGACTGCCCGGTCGACGCGCAGTGCGAGCAGGTCGTCCCTGCGCAGCAGGACGAGATC
Organism: Nocardioides sp. BGMRC 2183; assembly: GCA_008123405.1. Taxonomy (GTDB): domain Bacteria; phylum Actinomycetota; class Actinomycetes; order Propionibacteriales; family Nocardioidaceae; genus Nocardioides. The sequence goes on along the minus strand of VSSA01000002.1, from coordinate 28,472 downwards.
CGGCTGGTGGCCTGGGACCTCTGACTGATCACAGAGAGTGGGGAAGTGCTGTTCAACTGGCTTGAACAGCGCTTCCCCACTCTCGATCCCGGTCGGGGCGCTACTCCAACGCGAGCCCGGCGGCCGGCGCCACCCGGGCCGCACGCCGCGCCGGCAGCACGCAGGCGGCCAGCCCGGCCAGCGCCGCGACACCGACCACCGCAGCCACCTGCACGACCGGCACCGCGAAGACCACGTGCTCGACCGCCGGCTGCACCATCACCTCCACGCCGACCCGGGCGAAGGCCAGACCGAGCGCGGCTCCCAGCAGGCTGGCCACACCGGCGAGCAGCAGCCCCTCGACCGCCATCGCGCGACGCAGTTGCCGGCGGGTGAGGCCGAGGGCGCGCAGCAGCGCGTTCTCCCGACCCCGCTCCAGCACCGAGAGCCCGAGAGTGTTGCCGATACCGACCAACGAGATCGCGATCGCGATGCCCAGCAGGCTCACCACCGCACCGGTCAGCACGTCGACCTGCAGGTCGACCCAGCTGCGGTTGCCATAGCCACCCTCGAGCGCAGCGCCCGACGCCCCGGCGAGTGCCGCCAGATCGCCCTGCAGGTCTTCGGGATCGGCGCCGTCAGCGGCCCGGACCCACAACGCCACCGGCTGCGGATCGGGGTCGATCCTGGCCAGGGTGGCGGCGGAGACCAGGCCGGAGCGTCCCCAGCCGTCGTCGACCACGGTGTCCAGCGTGATCGGGCGACCGGCGACGCGCAGGGTGAGGGTGGCGTCGTCGTACACCTGGTCGGCGAGGTGCTTCGGGAGCTCCTCGACGAGTGCGATCGGCAGCAGCAGCTGCCCGTCGCGGGGCACCAGGTCGTCGGGTCCGCGCACCACTGCCGGACGGGTGCCGACGCCGACCAGCGGGAGACGTACGTCGGCCGCGCGGGCGAAGGTGCCCTCGAGGGTGACCGCGTCGTCCACACCGTCGAGCGCGGTGGCACGGTCGGCGAGGCCGGTCTCGAGCGGGTCGGTGGCTGCCGTGACCGTCGCGTCGAGCGGATAGGAGGCGTCCATCTCGACGTCGAGCGCGGTCCGCGACGAGGCCAGCCCGGTCAGCACCGCGGTGGTCAGGGTGACCCCGATCAGCAGCGAGGCTGCGGTGGTGGCGGTCCGACGCGGATTCCGTACGGCGTTGCCGGTGGCCAGGCGTCGTACGGGACCGGCCCCCGGCAGCCGACCGACGAGCCGGATCAGGGCCGGCACCAGGACCGGACCGAACAGGAGGACACCGATGAACGCTGCCGTGCCGCCGGCCAGCATCAGCGGCACCTGGTGGCCGAGGACCGCGAGGACCAGGAGCGTGACACCGCCGACGAGCGCCAGGGCGGCCAGCGTCAGGCGTCCGCGACCGGCGGCTGAGCGTACGTCCACGCCGGTGTCCGGACGCAGCGCCGCCAGGGGTGCGACGCGGGTGACGGACCGGGTCGGCATCCAGGCCGCAGCCACGGTGACCAGCACGCCGACCGTGAATCCGGCGGCCAGCCACACCGGCGGCAGGGAGGCCGTCCCCATGTCGGCGAACCAGTGCCGCACCAGCGCGACCGCGCCGAACCCGAGCGCGATCCCGCCGGCGACCCCGGTCAGCGACGCGACGATGCCGAGGAGGAGCGCCTCGACCCGGACGCTGCGCCGCAGCTGGCGACGGGTGACGCCGACACAGCGGAGCAGTGCGAAGTCGCGCTGACGCTGCGCGAACAGGATCGCGAAGGTGTTCGCGATGACCAGCACCGCCACGACCAGTGCGATCACCACGAAGATGAGTGCCATGATCGCGATCACGTCCACCCCGCGCGCGATCTCTGCCTGACGCTCCGCGACCCAGTCGGTCGCCGGCTCCAACTCCGCAGCCGGGGCGATCTCGCGGGCCAGATCGGCGCTGCCGCCCCAGGCGACGGCGTCGATCCACAGAGTCCCGTCGAACCCGGAGAGCACCTGCCACGGCACGTAGAGCGAGGCGCCCAGCGCGGCCGGGCTGTCCACCATCCCGACCACCTCGACCTCTCTCGCCGCAGCACCCGTGCCGACCCGCAGCACGTCGCCCACCCCCACATCGGTCCGCTTGGCGGCGTTGACGTCGGCGAGTGCCTCGCCGGCGGTCGCCGGGAAGCGCCCCTCCTCGAGCTCCTGCCACTGCAGCGACGGGGTCAACGACGCCTCCCCGATGTCGGCGGAGGCGGCCAGCTGCACGCCGTCGCGGGCGACCGGCTCCATCGCATACCCCAACCCCAACGCCGGTACGTCGCGCGCGGCCGCCTCATCGAGCAACCGTTGCGCTGCCTGCGGGTCATCCACCGTCGCCACGGTGTCGACGCCGGCCACGGGGGCCCCGACGTCCGCGGTCAGTCCCTCCCGGGTGGCCCCGGTCAGGATGCCGGTGACCACGATGAACGCCACCCCGATCACCACGGCCAGCCCGGAGGCGACGTAGCGCCGCGTGTGGTGGCGCAGGGAGGCGAGCAGCGCCGTGCGCATCAGCGGTTCCGTCCGCGCAGCGCGGCGACCAGCACGTCGGCGCTCGGCTCGACCAGGTGGGCGGTGATCGCGCCGTCGTGGATCACCACCACGTCGTCGGCGTAGGCCGCGGCATCGAGCTCGTGGGTCACCATCACCACGGTCATCCCGAGCTCACGGACCGACCGGCGCAGATGGCCCAACACCTCGGCGCTCGCCTCGCTGTCCAGGTTGCCGGTCGGCTCGTCCGCGAAGACGATCGCGGGCCGGGTGACCAGCGCCCTGGCGATCGCCACCCGCTGCTGCTGGCCGCCGGAGAGCTCGCTGGGAAGGTGGCCGAGCCGGGTGGTGAGCCCGAGCACGGAGACGACCTGGTCGTAGAGTGCCCGGTCGACCTCGCGCCCGGCGAGCTCGAGGGGCAGCAGGATGTTCTGGCCGGCGGTCAGCATCGGGAGCAGGTTGAACGCCTGGAAGACGAAGCCGATGTGCTCGCGGCGAAACAGCGTCAGCGCGGTGTCGTCGAGGCCGGCCAGCTCGCGTCCGGCCACCGTCACCGCTCCGCTGGTCGCCGGGTCCAGGCCGGCCAGGCAGTGCATCAGCGTCGACTTCCCGGACCCGCTCGGCCCCATGATCGCGGTGAACCGCCCGGCTGGCAGGTCGAGGTCGACGCCGCGCAGCGCGTGCACCGCACGGTCGGCGGCCCCGTAGGTGCGGGTCAGGCCGCGGGCGCTCGCCGCGACGGAGGTCTGAGGTGGGGTCGTGCTCGTGGTCGTCATGGTCTCCACGCTCGCCGAGTCGGGCGGGTGGATCGTCGGACTCCGGGCCTGACCTGACTACGACGCGGGGCCGATGCACGTCGGGTCGACGTACGACCGTGGGAGGACGGGGCTCCGGCCGATGTCGTGGTGCCGGGGTGCGGGGGGGTATCGGTTTCCCCGGTGAACCGGGGATCCCGTCACTTCTCAGGCGTTGCAACCCCTGAGAAGTGACGGCTTCGCCTCTGCCGTGGGGCGCAAGTGACGTGTGTGACGAGGCCCACTCCCGGCTCACCCCGGCTCACCCCGGCTCACCCGGCTGACCCCGGACTCAGGGCGCGACCAGCCCCGTCTCGTACCCGAGCACCACCAGCTGCACGCGATCGCGCGCCCCGGTCTTGGCCAGGATCCGCCCGACGTGGGTCTTCACCGTGGTCTCGGCGACCACCAGGTCCGCGGCGATCTCGGTGTTGCTGCGGCCGCGCGCGACGAGGGTGAGCACCTCCCGCTCCCGCTCGGTCAGCCCGGCGAGGCGCGCATCCGAGGGCGCCGCCTCGGTCGGATCGGGGAGTGCCGCGAAGTGGTCCAGCAGGCGGCGCGTGGTGCTGGGCGCGACCACGGCGTCGCCGGCCCGGACCGCACGGATCGCGCCGAGCAGGTCGGGCGGGGCGGCGTCCTTGAGCAGGAAGGCGGAGGCCCCGGCGCGGATCGCGGCGAACGCGTACTCGTCGAGGTCGAAGGTGGTCAGCACGATCACCCGCGGCGGTCGTTGCGGCCCGTCGGCGGAGAGCAGCCGCCGGGTCGCCTCCACCCCGTCCAGCCGCGGCATCCGGACGTCCATCAGCACCACGTCGGCGGCGGTCACCGCGAGCTGCTGCAGCGCTTCGCCGCCGTCCCCGGCCTCGCCGACGACCACCATGTCCGGCTGGCTCTCCAGCAGCATGCGGAAGCCGGCGCGCACCATCTGTTGGTCATCGACCAGGAAGACCCGGGTCGGGTTCGTCTCCGTCATCGCACCGGGATCCTCGCAGAGACGACGAAGCCGCCGCCGGCGGCCGGACCGGCCTCGAGGCGGCCGCCGTGCGCGGTGGCTCGCTCCCGCATCCCGAGCACGCCCAGCCCGCGTCCGTCCCCCGGGGCAGACGCGCCGCGCCCGTCGTCGCGGACCACGAGCACCACCTCCCGCGCGACGCTCAGCTCCAACCGGGCGGTCGCGTGCGGTCCGGCGTGCTTGCGGACATTGGTCAGCGCCTCCTGCGCGATCCGGTACGACGCCAGCCCCACCCCCGGCGGCACCTCCACCACGTCCTCGGGGAGCACCGCCTCGACCGGCGTGCCGGCTGCCCGCGCCTCTGCGACGAGGTGGCGGATGTCGGCGAGACCCGGCTGTGGAGCCACCCCGGTGTCGCCCTCGCGGAGGAGGCCGAGCAGCCGTCGCATCTCGGTGAGGGCGGTCCGACCGGTCTCCGCCACCGTCTCCAAGGTGCGCACCGCGACGGACGGGTCCTGGGCCGCGGCGTAGCGGGCGCCGTCGGCCTGCACCACGATCACCGACAGTCCGTGCGCGACCACGTCGTGCATCTCGCGGGCGATCCGGGAGCGCTCGTCGCGGGCGGCGAGCTCGATCTCCCGCTCGGCCATCCGTTCGGCCTGTTCGGCGCGCTCGACCAGCCCGGCGACGTACCGCTCCCGCTGTTGGCCGGCGAAGCCGAGGGCGGCCGCGGCGGTGACGATCGCCCCGATGGTGATCACGTAGGAGGTGATCGAGCTCGAGCTCAGTGCGGTGGCGCCGAACCCGAGGATCCAGCGCACCGAGGCGATCAGGGCGCCCAGATAACCGATCAGGAGCGCCAGCACGCCCTGCCAGCGCGGCGCCCACCGCGCCACGGAGTAGAGCGCTATCGGGAATCCCAACTGGCCGAAGATCGGCTCGGCGACCAGCAGCGCCTGGATCGCACTGGCGCCGGCCACGACCAGGAAGACCGGCCACGGGGCGCTGCGGCGCCACAACAGCGGCGCGGTCTGGGCGCCGGTGAGCAGCGCCTCCACCGGCATGCCCGCCGTGACGTAGCCGAGCACTCCGACGAAGCAGAGTCCACCGGCCAACGCGAGGTCGAAGAGCCGACGGCCGCCCTCGCTGAGACGCAGCGGTGGTCGAGCCATGCGACCGAGGCTAATGCGGGTGGACCTCCGGGGGCGTCCTCCCACGGGACGACGTACGACGACCGCCGCCGCACCCGGAGGCGCGACGGCGGTCGTGTTGGGCGGAGCTGCCGGTCAGTCCCGGATCAGCGCCGATCTACTTCGCGGCCAGGTCGTCCACCGCGTGGGCGATCGCCGGCACGAAGATCTCCAACGCGGCACGCGAGATGTTGTCGATGTCGTCGTTGGGGGAGTGGTAGTTCGGGTCGAGGGCACGACCTGCCGTACCGCCGAACACCGCAGCCTCCTCCTCGGTCTTGATCGCGTCAGCGCCGCTGAACAGGCCGCCGGCGGGCACCCCGTTCTCGATGAACGCCTGGTAGTCCGAGCGACCGGAGTACTCCGAGTCCACCCAGGGCTGACCGTTGTCGTCGAAGTAGTCGGTGAAGACCGCCTCGAGCTCGGCCGAGCCCTCCGGCACCTCGACCGGCGCCTCGTACGTCGACTCGTCGGCGTCGTACACCCCGACGGTGTAGTTGATCGAGCCGATCATGTCGAAGTTGAGGTAGGAGCTGATCTGGTCGAGACGCTCGGGGTTGTTCTCGACGATGTTGTCGACGTAGTGCGTCGAACCGACGAGGCCGATCTCCTCAGCGCCCCACCAGGCGAAGCGCACAGCGTTCTTCAGCTCCAGCTTCGGACCCTTCGGCTTCTGCGGCTTCTTGCACTTCTTGGGGCCCTTGTTCTTCGGACCCTTGTCCTTCTTGCACTTGTTCTTGGGGCCCTTGTTCTTGCCCTTGTCCTTGGATCCCTTGGCCGCTCTCGCGTTGGCCGACTTGCCCTTGTCCTGGCCGGTCGCCTTGGCGAGCTGCACGGCGGTCTCCAGGATCGCAGCGGAGCCGGAGCCGTTGTCGTTGATACCGGCTCCGTCCTCGACACCGTCGAGGTGGGCGCCGAGCATCACCACGTTGTCCGGGTCGCCGGTGCGGGTCTGGGCGATCACGTTGAAGGTGCGGGTCGTCGCCACCGTGGCCTGAAGGTTCATCGTTGCCGAGACCGGGCCCTCGGCCATCGCGTCGAGCAGCGACTGGCCCTCGGCCTGGGTCACGCCGACCGCGGGGGCCGAGCCCTCGAGCGTGCCGCCGAGGGTGCCGTTGAGCGCGCCCTCGGTGTTGTTGTAGACGATCACTCCGGCGGCGTCCGCAGCACCGGCGGCCGCGGCCTTCTCGCCGAACGAGCAGGAGCCACGGCTGACCACTGCGATGCCACCGGCGGCGTCGACGCCCTCCCAGGCGGCGGCGTCGCAGCCCTCGACGTTGGCGGGGGCGACCAGGTCACCGGTCACGCCGCCCTCGGGCGTGGAGGATGAGTACGACATCACGACCGGCTCCAGCGGGACACCGGTCACCTCGAGAGAGAACGCGTCGACGGTGTAGGTCTCGGCGTTGAAGTACTGACGCTTGGTGGCGTAGCCGGCCTTGCGCAGCGTCTGCTCGACGTACTTGCCGGACGCCTCGTAGCCGGGCGTGCCGACGGCGCGGTTGCCGTCGTTGGCGTCCGCGATCTCCTGGAAGTCCTCCAGCCGATCCATCACGGCCTTCGCGGTGACCGTGTCGGAGAAGTCGAACTTGGGGCCCTTCTTGCCCCCCTTGGCCGCGGACTCGTGGATCGCCGAGCGCCGGTCGGCCTTGCTTCCTGCCTTCTCCGTGCCGTCCACGTCCGGGACGGCGCTGCTGCTCGGCGCGGTGGCGCCGAACGAGAGCAGCAGGCCGCCGGACATCAGGGCGGCCGTCGTCGTGAGTGTGCGGGTTCGCCTCACATGAATCTCCCGAGGTGCAGTGCTCGGGAGATCGATGAGGACCCGGGTACAGGATGCTCCCGAGCGCGCATCGCCGACCCTTCGGTGTGGCTGAACCTAAGCCCTCTTGTCGCCGCTGGGAACCCCCCTTGCCCGCCTTTACCCCAATCTCGCGGGAGATTCTGCGGTCAGATCGACCTGGTGCCGGACGACTCGCTCCGCCCGGCGGGCCGGGAGGTAGCAGAGGGCGCCGAAGACGCTGAACGCTCCGGCCGCGACCATCGCGGTCTGGGTCGTGGTGGCGGCAGCGAGCATGCCGAGCAGCGGGGCCGCGACCGCGAAGGCGGCGAACGCGGTCATCGAGTTGATCGACAGCAGGGTCGCCCGGTTGCGGGCCTCTGCCTGCCGATGCAGCAACGCGTTGTGGACGGGCCCGCCCGCACCGTGCAGCGTGTAGGTGGCCAGGTAGGCGACGATCAGGGCGATCGGGCCGACCACCAGGCCCATCGCGACCACGCCGAGTCCGTTGAGCACCCGGACCACGATCGCGGTCCGGGCGACACCGATCCGTCGCGCGGTGATGCCGGCGAGGGCGGAGCCGAGAGCGAAGACCGCCCACCCGGCGGCCGCGACCGGCCCCATCCAGGCGCCCGCCTGCGCTTCGTCTCCGAGCAACTCCCCCAACCGGATCGGTTGGAACGACTCGTAGATCACCATCGCCACCGACCAGAAGAGCTCCACCAGCACCAGGCCGCGCAGGATCCGGTTGCTGCGCAGCAGCCCGAGGCCGTCGACCACCACCCGTGGCGCCCCGCGCACCGACGCCCACGCCCGGGCCAGGGCAGCGGTGGTCTCGGGGTGTCGAGGCTCGTGCATCAGGAGCAGTACGGCGGCCAGGTGCACCGTGGTGAGCACCGCGCAGACGATCACCGGGAGAGTGAGGGCGGAGATCGCGCCGATCGGATGCCACCAGATCAGCGCGCCCGACAACAGCGAGCCCGCGGCGATCGACGTACCGAGCACGACGCCTTGGCGGGCGAGGGCGCCGTCGACATCGGCGTCGGGATCGGTGAGATGGACGGTGTCGACGTACCAGGCTTCGAGGGGTCCGGAGTCGAGCGCCCGGAAGAGGCCGCTGAGCGCGGCGGCGACCGCGAACATCCAGAAGTCACGGGCGGCGAGGAAGACCACAGATGCGGCCACGTTGACGACCGCGGCGGCGAGGTAGACCGGCCGCCGCCCGAAGCCGTCGGCGAATCCGGCGGTGGGCAGCTCGAGCAGCATCACGACGACACCGCTGATCGCGCTGGCGGTCAGCGCCTGAGGGACGCTCAGGCCGCGGTCGAGCTGGTAGAGGACCAGGACCGCGACGGTCAGGCCGACCGGAAACCAACGGGTGAAGGAGAGCAGCAGGAAGACGCGTCGGGCCGCCACCGGATCGAGGTGGCTGATGCCCGGTGGGGTGGTCACGACGTCGCCCGGGGGTCGCGCGGAAACGTCGTGAAGTGCACGGCGATGGCGCGCGCTTCCGGGTCATCCGACCCTGCCTTGCGGTAGCGCTGGATGACGTCCCAGATCTCGTGGCGCATCGCGTCCAGCTGCTCCGGCGTGCCGACCACCAGGTCGTCGCTGGAACCGACCGCGTCGCGCCAGGCGAGCGGCCAGGTGTCCTCGACGTTGAGCCAGTCCTGGTAGCGGGCGACGAACTGGGTCAGATAGTCGCGCATCAGCCAGTTCAGTGCGGTGGTGGCGTCCTCGTCCTCGGCGAAGTCGCTGGCGTCCCAGGAGTGCAGCCGGCTCGCGGCCCGCCACTCGCGTCGCCTCCCCTCACCCTCCCCCGTGTCCTCGACCAGGCCGACCGAGGCGAGCTTGCGGAGGTGATAGCTGGTGGCGCCGCTGTTGGTGTCCAACTCCTCGGCCAGCGCCGTCGCCGTGGTCGGTCCGCCGCGGCGCAGTGCGCTGAGCAGGCGGGAGCGGAGCGGGTGGGCGAGCACCTTCACGGCGGTGGCGCTGAGGTGGATGGCCGACTCGGGGGGCTCGGGGGAGGTGGGCATGCATGCACAATAGTTGTGCAAAGAGTCTTTGCACAAGTTTTGTGGAAGGGTTGCGGAGTGCGGGTTTCCCCGGTCAGCCGGTGAAACCCGCACGACACGCCGGGGGCCCACGGCGTGTCGCGCGGGTTTCGGCTGACAAGTTCCACGGTTCGAGGCCCAGCCGGTGTGCCACCGATGAGTCCGGGCGCCGCCGGAGGTCTGCCCTCGACATGACCCGCGTGCGCGTCCACAACTTCTCCATCTCTCTCGACGGCTTCGCCACCGGCGTGCCGCAGTCCTTCGAGGCGCCCTTCGGTCATGGCGGAGAGCGGCTGCATGAGTGGCTCTTCGCCACCAGCTTCTGGGGCGAGGGCGGCTCAGGTGGGGTCGACGACGCGTTCGCAGCCCGGCACGAGCTCGGCATCGGAGCCGAGATCATGGGCGCCAACAAGTTCGGCCCGCCCGGCTGGCAGGACGATCCGGACTGGCAGGGCTGGTGGGGTCCGGAGCCCCCGTTCCACACCCCGACCTTCGTGCTCACCCATCGCCCACGCCCCGACCTGGTTATGGCGGGTGGTACGACGTTCCACTTCCTCGATGCCAGCCCGGCCGACGCGCTGGCGGTCGCGACCCAGGCCGCCGGCGGGGGTGATGTGCGGATCGGGGGCGGCCCCAGCGTCGTACGGGACTTCGTGGCCGCCGGCCTCGTCGATCACCTGCACCTGGTGCAGGTGCCCATCGTGCTGGGGCGTGGGGTGCGCGTCTGGGACGGGCTCGAGGCACTGGAGGACGACTACGCGATCGAGGCGGTCTCGTCCCCGAGCGGCGTCGTCCATCTCGTTTTCGAGCGCCGGTCGCAGTCCGACCGTTGAGTCCGTAGGGACCGGTGCGCCCGAGGCGCGGTTGCGCCGCATCGGCGTGGGATGCAACCTTCGAGGCACTTGGTGCGTCCTAATCGATGACGTGAAGGAGGGCACCCGATGACGACCAGCGACCGCCGCGCCACCACTGACCACCGGATCGACGATCTCCACGACATCCTCCAGGAGGCGTTGATGGACGACGATTTTGCCGAGGCTGCACTCGTGCGCACCGTCCTCGGTGACTTGGAGCGCGGCCAGCGACGCCCGCCGGTCTGAGTGCGACGGCGTTGTGAGCGTCAGCGAGGGCCAGTGGCCTCGCTGACGCTCACGACCTGGACGTCAGAGCCAGCCGCGCTGCTGCGCCACCCGCGCCGCCTCCACGCGGGTCGATGTGGCGGTCTTCCCGATCGCCGAGGACAGGTAGTTGCGCACCGTGCCGGGGGAGAGGTGCAGGGAGCCGGCGATGGTGGAGACCGGACTGCCGTCCAGCGCGGCGCGCAGCACGTCCCGCTCCCGGTCGGTCAACGGGTTGTCCCCGCCGAAGAGTGACTCGGTCGCCAGGGCGGGGTCGACGACCCGCAGGCCGGCGTGCACGCGTCGTACCGCCTCGGCGAGCTCGGTGGCGGGGGTGTCCTTGACCAGAAAGCCGCTGGCACCGGCGTCCAGCGCGCGCCGTACGTAGCCGGGGCGGCCGAAGGTGGTCACGATGACCGAGCGGACACCCGGCAGCTCGCGAGCCACCTCGCCGGCGGCGGCGATCCCGTCCATGCCGGGCATCTCGATGTCGAGCACGCACACCTCGGCGCCGGTACGACGCGCCGCCGCGACGACCTCGTCGCCCGAGCCGACCTCGGCCACCACCTCGATGTCCGGCTCCATGCCGAGCAACGCGGCGAGCGCACCGCGGACCAGCGCCTGGTCGTCGGCCAACAACACTCGGATCGTCACAGTCGTACCTCCACCCGTGTCCCGGCGCCTGGCACCGACTCCACCTCGACCTCGCCACCACTGGAGCGCACCCGTTCCCGGATCCCGCGCAGACCGTTGCCCTCCTGGAGGTCGGCTGTGCCGTCGCCGTCGTCGCGCACCCGCAGCCAGGTCGCACCGAGCTCGACCGTGCAGGCGCCTGCGCCGCTGTGTCGGACGACGTTGGTGACCGCTTCGCGCAGCACCCAGGCCAGCACCATCCGGTGCCGCGGATCGACCTCGGTGACGTCGGTCGGCAGGTCGGCGGTGATCCCGGCACCGGCCAACGCCTCACGCGCGGTCGCCAGCTCCTCGTCCAACCGGGCCACCCGCAACCCTGCGACGGTCGCCCGGATCTCGCCCAGACTGGTCCGCGCGAGCCGCTGGACGTCGTCCATCTCCTGCTTCGCGCGTGCCGGGTCGACGTCGATCAGGCGCCCCGCGAGCTCGGCCTTCACCGCCACCACGGTCAGCGAGTGACCGAGTACGTCGTGCACGTCGCGGGCCATCCGCTCCCGCTCGGTGACCAGCTCGTGGTCGCGCCGCAGGGCCTGGTGGGCCTGGTCGGCAACCTCGAGTCCGCGCACGATCAGGCCCACCACGACGAGCAGGGACATCACGCCGAAGAGGAACCACAGGTCGGCCCACCAGCCCCCGACGGTGGCAGCCACCGCTGCGACCACCAAGGTGGCGACGACCGCCACCACCGCGGCCCGTCGCGGCAGCACGAAGACGGCGTAGGCGACCAGGAAGGGGCCCATGCTGAGCGCCTCGTCGCCGACCAGTGCTCCGGTCGCCACCACGATCGCGGCCAGCAGCAGGAACCAGCCGACTGGTCCGCCGGGGAGTCGACGGCGCGTGTAGCCCGCCCAGCCGCTGGCGAAGCCGGACACGTAGAGCACCGCGAAGACGGCGATCAGGGTCAGTGCGGCGACCCGGACCGGGGTGGAGTACTCCTCGCCGGTGATCAGCGCGATGACCGGGAACCCGAGGAAGACCAGCCAGATGGCGCCCATCGCCCAGCCGTAGCGTTCCCACGGCTCCCGGACCTCCCGGGGCTCGGCCGGGGTCGTCGGGTCGGTCACTGCCGGCCGCGTCCGCGTCGTACCAGCCAGATCGCCAGCAGGCTCAGGATCAGCAGCCACACGCTCACGTTAGTCACCGCGACCCACAGCGGCTCGAACTCGGCCTGACCGGTGGTCTGGTCGACCAGGTAGCCCTCGGTGAGCGGGCGCCGCGCCAGCGAGACGTAGCCGTAGAGGGGCGTGAACTTGGCGATCGCCAGCAGGACGCCGTCCAGCGGGAAGAAGAGGTTGCCGAGGAAGCCGAAGATGACCAGGATGCCCGACGCCGCGCCGACCGCTGCCTCACTGCGGAACGCGAGCCCGAAGACCAGCCCGAAGACGGCGAAGACCGCGGCGCCGACCATCACCAAGAGGCCGCTGAGCAACCAGGCGGACACCGTCCCGTCGGCACCGGTCAGCTCTCCCAGCAGGTAGACCAGCGCGACCGGTACGCCGGCGATGCAGAGTCCGATCAGCGACTTGACCAGCACGTACTGGGAGTCCGGCATCGGGGTCAGCCCGAGCTGGCGGCCCCAGCCCTGCATCCGCTCCACCGCCGCCATCCCGCCGATCCCGGTGGTGGCGGTGACCGCGCCGTAGGCGGCCATCGAGATCATCACGTACATCGTGACGTTGCCGTTGCCGGCGCTCTCCTGGCCGTAGTCCTGCGCCGCGCCGAAGATCAGGTACATGAAGGCCGGGAGGATCGCGATGAAGAACATCGAGACCAGGTCGCGGCCGATCCGGCGCAGCTCGAGTCCGAAGTAGACGGTGTTCATCGCACGCCCTCCTGGGTGTCGGCCTGGGTGTCGATCTCGGTGTCGGCACCGGTGTGGAGCTGGTCGTCGCCGGTGATCGCAAGGAAGGCGTCGTCCAGTGAGCCGGTGGTGATCTCCAGCTCGGTGCCGCCGAGCTCGGTCAGCAGCGCGAGCGCCACCCGGTCGGAGTCGCCGGTGCGGACCGTGATCCGGCTGCCGGCGAGGCTCACCTCGGCCACGTGTTCCTGCTCGCGCAGTGCGGCCGCCACCGACCCGACCCGACCGGGCGGCAGGGACGCGGTGACCGTGCGGCCGGTCGCCCGGCTGCGGATCTCGGCGGTGGTGCCGTCCGCGATGACGCGACCCTGCGCGATCATCACGATCCGCTCGGCGAAGCTGTCCGCCTCCTCCAGGTAGTGGGTGGCGAAGACCACCGTCCGTCCGGCGTCCGCCTCGGCCCGCATCGCCGCCCAGAAGTCGTGCCGTGCCGCGACGTCCATCCCGGCCGTCGGCTCATCCAGGATCAACAGCTCCGGGTCGGGCAGCAGCGCCAACGCGAACCGCAGCCGCTGCTGCTCCCCGCCCGAGCACTTGGAGACCATCCGGTCGCGCTGGTCGGCCAACCCCGCGCGCTCCAGTACGTCGTCCACGTCGGCCGCCCGGGGAAACGTGGAGGCGATCATCCGCACCGTCTCCCGCACGGTCAGGTCGCGGAGCAGGCCGCCGGTCTGGAGCACGGCCGAGACGCGGCCGGCGGTGATCGCACGGCGGGGGCGGTCGCCGTACACGAGGGCGGTGCCGGAGGTCGGCTCGGTCAGCCCGAGCACCATGTCGAGGGTGGTCGTCTTGCCGGCGCCGTTGGGGCCGAGGAAGGCCACGATCTGGCCCCGGTCGACGGTGAGGTCGACGCCACGGACCGCCTCCACACTCGGGTGGCCCGGCCGGGTGAACGACTTGTGCAACCCGCGCAGCTCGATCGCGGGGGCGGACGGAGAACTCATGACCACGACTCTGGTCGGGATCGCCGACGGCCGGGACTGTCGGGCGTCACCGGTCCGGGATGACAACTGTCATGGGCGTGTGACGGTGGCGCTCCGACCGACCCGGCTGGTCAGAGCGGCCCGCCCTTGTTCGCGGACGCCGAGACGCGCCGGCCCCGTGCGAGACTCGCCCCGTGCCCGCACCCGAGACCCCGACGGCCTACCTGGACCTCGCCGACCCGACCTTCGACGTCACCTCCCCGCGGGTGCACGAGACCCGTGCTGAGCAGTGGTACGCGGAGACGTCGTACGGCTATGCGGTGCTGCGCTATGCCGAGGCGAGCGCGCTGCTCACCGACCGACGGTTCCGCCAGGGCAACGCGCGGTGGCCGGAGCAGAACGGCGTCCACGAGGGACCGTTCCTGCGCTGGTGGCAGGACGTGCTGCTCAGCCTGGAGGGCACGGACCATGCCCGGTTGCGGCGGCTGCTGATGCCGGCGTTCCGGCGCAAGGCGATCGAGGCGATGCAGCCGGACTTCCAGCGGATCGCGACCGAGCTCATCGACGCCTTCGCCGAGCGCGGCGAGGTGGAGCTGATCGCTGAGTTCGCCGAGCCCTACTCCGCCCGGATCCTCTGCCTGCTGCTCGGGCTGCCGGAGGAGGAGTGGGCGCAGGTCGCGCACTGGGCCGACGACCTGGGCAAGTCGTTCGGCATCCGGATCAAGGAGGACCTGCCGCGGATCGAGGCGGCGCTGGCCGGGCTGACCGGCTACGTCGAGCAAGTGATCGACGATCGTGCCGCCCACCCCCGCGACGACCTGGTCACCACCCTGCTCCAGGCGCAGGAGAGCGACGGCCGACTGAGCCGGGACGAGCTGGTCGTCTCCCTGGTCTTCCTCGCCTTCGCCGGGATGGAGACGACCCGCAACCAGATCGGTCTCGCCGTCCAGACCTTCCTGCGCCACCCCGACCAGTGGCTGCTGCTCGGGGAGCGTCCCGAGCTCGGACGGTCCGCCGTCGAGGAGGTGATGCGGGTCAACCCGACCGTCACCTGGGTCACCCGCGAGGCGGTCGAGGACGTCGACCTCAACGGCCTGCATCTGCCGGCCGGTTCGATCGTGCAGGTGCTCTCGCACTCCGCGGGCACCGACCCGAGTGCGGTGGAGGGGCCGGAGTTCGACATCACCCGCGCCGAGGAGCGACCGCCCCACCTGGGGTTCGGTGGCGGCGTGCATCACTGCCTGGGGCACTTCGTGGCACGCACCGACATGGCAGTCGCATTGCCACTGTTGGCGCGGCGGATGCCCGGCGCCGTGGCCGACGGGCCGGGCGAGTGGCTGCCGGTCTCCGGCAACACCGGGGCGTTGCGGTTCCCGATCCGGTTCGGCTAGGAGCTCCAACCTGCTTGACCTTGACGCAGCGTCAACCCTCGACGCTGGTCGCATGACCACGACGACACACCCCTCCGAGGTCGCCATCCAGATCCTCGGCCTCACCAAGTCCTACGGCGACACCGCCGTGCTGGACGGCCTCGACCTGACCGTGCCGACCGGCACCGTCTATGCGTTGCTCGGCCCCAACGGCGCCGGCAAGACCACTACCGTCAACATCTGCTCCACCCTCCTCTCCGCGGATCACGGCGAGGTCCGGATCGGCGGCCACGACGTGCGCGAGGACCCAGATCGGGTCCGCACCGTGATCGGTGTGACCGGACAGTTCTCAGCCGTCGACGAGTTGCTCACCGGTCGGGAGAACCTCCTGCTGATGGCCGACCTGCAGCACCTGCGGAGGGCGCAGGGACGCGATGTCGTCGAGGACCTGCTGGCCCGCTTCGACCTGGTCGAGGCGGCCGACCGCCGCGTGGCGACGTACTCGGGTGGCATGAAGCGGCGGCTCGACCTCGCGATGACCCTGGTCGGGTCGCCGCGGGTGATCTTCCTCGACGAGCCCACCACCGGCCTGGACCCGCGCAGCCGGCGCGAGCTGTGGGCAGTGGTCCGCGAACAGGTGGCTGCCGGTGTCACCGTGCTGCTGACCACCCAGTACCTGGAGGAGGCCGACCAGCTCGCCGACCGCGTCGGCGTCCTCGACGGCGGACGACTGGTCGCCGAAGGCACCCCGGCCGAGCTCAAGCGCCAGGTCCCCGGCGCGGCCCTGGAGGTGCAGTACGTCGACGGCCGCGCCGACCGAGTGCCCTACGACGGCTCGGTGGCCGCACTGCGCGGGATGCTCGCCGACCTCGACGACGACGCGGTGGCCGACCTGACCGTGCTGACCCCAGATCTGGACGACGTGTTCCTCGCCCTCACCGGGCACCGCGGCAGGGCCACGATCGGGACGGCTGCGCGGGCCGAGTCCGACATCGACGAGAAGGCGGGCGCGCGATGAGCACGACGTACGTCGTCCGCGACTCGACCACGCTGCTGCGTCGCAACCTGCTGCACCTGCAGCGCTATCCGTCGCTCACCGTGACCGTCGTCGCGATGCCGGTGGTCTTCCTGCTGCTCTTCGTCTTCGTCTTCGGCGGCACGATGGGGGCCGGGCTGCCGGCCAGCGGCGTCGAGGAGGGGCGTGCTGCCTACCTGGCCTACATCGCGCCGGCGATCCTGGTGATGACCGTGATGTCGGTGGCCAACAGCACCGCGGTGATGGTCGCGAAGGACGCATGCGAAGGGATCATCGACCGGTTCCGGACGATGGCGGTGGCGCGCTCGGCACCGCTGGTGGCCCATGTCCTCGCGGCCCTCGCCCAGACCGTCCTCGGCGTGGTGCTGGTGTTGCTGGTGGCCGTGGGCCTCGGCTACCGCCCCGACGCCGGCGCACTCGGCTGGTTCGGCGCCGCCGGCCTGGTGCTGCTGCTCGGGTGGACCGTGACCTGGTTGTGTGTGGCGCTCGGCCTGGCCAGCGGCAGCGTCGAGGCCGCCAGCAACGCACCGCTCCCGCTGATCCTGCTGCCCTTCCTCTCCAGCGGGTTCGTGCCGACGGACTCGATGCCGAGCGGACTTGCGTGGGTGGCCGACCATCAGCCGTTCACCCCGATCATCGACACGCTGCGTGCCTGCCTGGCCGGGGTCTCACCAGGCGCCGACCTGTGGTGGGCGATCGGCTGGTGCGTGCTCGGCTCGGTGCTCTGCTTCGCATGGTCGCGGCGCCTCTTCGCCCGTGGCCGGGCGGCGTGAGGGCATCGCGTGAAGGCATCGCGTGAAGGCATGCTGGGCCCATGCTGACGATCAGCCAGCTGGCGTCGTACGCCGGAGTGACCGTGCGCGCGGTGCGCCACTATCACGCGACCGGACTGCTGCCGGAGCCGGAGCGGGACCGCTCCGGCTACCGGCGGTACGACGCCCGCGCGGTCGCCGAGTTGATCAAGATCCGCACGCTGGCCGATGCCGGCGTCCCCCTGGCTCGTGTCGGCGAGCTGGTGGAGGCGGACGCCGATGAGTTCGCGGCCGCTGTTGCCGAGATCGACCAGCGGCTGCGCGCCGAGATCCGAGCGCTGCAACGTACCCGCGAGCGCATCGCCCAACTCGCGGCCGGCGACAACATCGCGTTGCCGCCGGAGGCGGTCGCCTACCTCGATCGGCTGCGGTCGCTCGGGCTCTCCGAGCGACTGATCGGAGGTGAGCGGGACGCCTGGATCCTGGTGGCGGCGCGGATGCCGGAGCAGATGCCGGAGTTCATGGCGATGAAGAGCCAGCAGTTCGAGGACCCTGCGTTGGCCGAGCACTACCGCACCCTCGGCGCCGCGATCGAGTGGGAGCCCGGCGATCCGCGGGTGGAGATGCTCGCCGACCAGCTGGTCGGGTTCCTCGAGACGTCGGATCCCGACGACCAGCGTCGTTGGGAGGACGACGTCGAGATCAGTGACGACCTCGCCGAGCTGCTGGACAGCCTCTTCCTGCAGATGGTGCCGATCGCGCCGGAGCTCGTGCAGATCCTCGAGGAGCGCGGGTGGTCGGGGTGGACCAAGTTCCGCCGGATCGGCTGAGGGACAGGCCGTGACTGACCGGCTGCGAGGCAGGATGGGTCCATGACGCGCCCACGTCGTGTGCTCACCCTGCTGGCCGCCACCGCCCTGTTCGCCACCGGGTGTTCCGGCGAGGGGGGTGACGGGTCCGCCGAGCCCGCCGCAAGCGACTCCGCCGGATCGAGCGCGTCGAGCGAGGACGCCGCCAGCCCCTCACCCACCGACTCCGGCACCCCGGGCGGCAGCGGGCTGCCCTCCTGGGAACCGACCGGAGAGACCACCAGGAGCGGTCCGTTCCAGGTCGAGGAGGTGGATCAGTACGACGAGCCGTGGGCGATGGCGTTCCTCCCCGACACCGGTGACCTGCTGATCACCGAACGCAGCGGGGTGCTGCACCTGCGCGACCAGCAGACCGGCAAGCAGGTGGAGGTGGACGGTGTCCCCGAGGTCGTCGACGCCGGGCAGGGCGGGTTGGGCGACGTCGTACCGAGTCCGGGGTTCGTGGACGATCAGACGATCTATCTCAGCTGGGCGGAGGCCGGTGACGGCGGGACTGCCGGCGCGGCGGTCGGCCGGGCCCGGCTGGAGCGAGGCGAGGGCACCGCGTCCCTGGAGGACCTGGAGGTGATCTGGCGCCAGACGCCCAAGGTCACCGGCGATGGACACTTCGGGCACCGGATCGCCTTCAGCCCCAACGGCAAGCGGCTCTTCATCAGCTCCGGTGAGCGGCAGTTGATGGACCCGGCGCAGGACACCTCCAACACGCTCGGCACCATCGTCCGGCTCACCCTCGACGGGGAGCCCGCCCCCGGCAACCCGTTCGCCGACCAGGGCGGGCCGGCTGCCGAGATCTACAGCTACGGCCACCGCAACCCGCTCGGACTGGAGTTCGCTCCCGATGGGCGCCTCTGGTCCTCGGAGATGGGGCCGGAGGGCGGGGACGAGCTCAACCTGATCGAGGCCGGCAACAACTACGGCTGGCCCGAGGTCTCCAACGGCGACCACTACGACGGCGAGGGGATCCCCGACCACGCCCCCGGCGACGGGTACGACGCCCCGGCGGCCTCGTGGAATCCCAGCATCTCGCCCGGGAGCCTGATGCTCTACCGCGGCGACCTCTTCGCCGACTGGACCGGCGACGCCTTCCTCGGCGGTCTCTCCGGAGAGACGCTGATCCGCGTCGACCTCGACGGCGCCGAGGCCGGCGAGGTCACCGCCTGGGAGATGGAGAACCGGATCCGAGCGGTCGAGGAGGCGCCCGACGGGGCGATCTGGCTGCTCGAGGACGAGGGTGCGGGACGGCTGCTGCGCCTCACCCCGGCGTGACCGGGCTACCGGCGTGCGCATCGGGTACGGCTTGATCGACCGTGCTCGACTGGGAGTACTCGATCGAAGGAGGACCCGATGGGACTCGACGACAAGATCAAGAACACTGCCGACAAGCTGAGCGGCAAGGCCAAGGAGACCGAGGGCAAGGCCACCGGCGACGAGAAGCGTGAAGCCCAAGGCAAGGGTGAGCAGGGTGCGGCCGACCTCAAGCAGGCCGGCGAGAAGGTGAAGGACGCCTTCAAGAAGTAGCACCTCCAGGCGCAGGAGGTGGGCCTCCGGGAGTCGGTGCCCCTCGCCGTACGATGAGCGAGGGTCACCGAGCCCGAGAGGACACCGACTTGTTCGACAACCGGCCGTGGCTGGACAACTACAGCGATGGCGTCCCCGGGGACATCGAGATCCCGGACACGACCCTCGACCAGTTGCTGCCGGAGGCGGCCGATCGGTGGGGTGCCCGCCCCGCCGTCGACTTCCTCGGCGAGACGACCAGCTATGCGGCGTTGGCAGCTGATGTGGAGCGCGCCGCTGCCGCACTGGTCGAGCTCGGGGTCGGTGAGGGCGACGCGGTCTCGCTGGTGATGCCCAACTGCACCTCCCACGTGGTCGCCTTCCATGCCGTGCTCGCGGTGGGTGGGGTCGTGGTGGAGCACAATCCGACGTACTCGACCGAGGAGCTGCGCGATCAGTTCGCGCTGGCCGGCAGCAGCGTGGCGCTGGTGTGGCGCAACCGAGTCGCCGATGCGCGGCGCGCCGGCGAGGGCCAGCTGCGGGAGGTGGTCTCGGTCGACGTGGCCGAGGACCTGCCGCTGTGGGCGCGGCTGCTGTTGCGTCTGCCGGTCGCCGCGGCGCGGGAGAAGCGCGACGCGCTCACTGGCGGCGACGAGGCCGGTGCGTCACGGTGGAGCGACCTGCTGCGTGACGTCCACCCCGAGCAGCACAGCCACGGTCGCGGCCCCGACGACACCGCGCTGATCCTGTTCACCGGGGGCACCACGGGGGTGCCGAAGGCCGCCGCGATCACCCATCGCAACCTGCTCGCCAATGCACTGCACGGCAAGGCGTGGGCGGGGTTCGCCGACGGCGCGGAGGTGGTCTACGGGATGCTGCCCTTCTTCCATGCCTTCGGGATGATCTTCTGCCTGGTGTTGCCGGCGACGATCGGGGCGACCCTGGTCGCCTTCCCGAACTTCGACCCCGCCGCGGTGGTCGCGGCCCAGCGACGGCGTCCCGCGACCTTCCTGCCCGGAGTGGCTCCGATGTTCGGCCGGATCCTGGACCGCGTCGAGGCGGAGCGGCGTCCTGTCGACCTCCGCAGCATCGAGCTCGCCTTCAGCGGTGCGATGCCGTTGGGCCGCGAGGTCGCCGAACGTTGGGAGCGGCGCACCGGCGGCCTGCTGATCGAGGGGTACGGGATGACCGAGGCGTCGCCGATCGCCCTCGGCAATCCGTGCTCGCCGCTGCGCCGGCCCGGCACGCTGGGCCTGCCGTTCCCCAATACTGAGATCCGGGTCGTTGACGCCGAGTCCGGGACCGACGCTGTCGCTCGCGCGGACGGGGTGGTCCGCGGCGAGCTGTGGATCCGCGGTCCCCAGGTCTTCAACGGGTACGTCGGCCGCCCCGACGAGACCGCGATCGTCCTGACCGACGGCTGGCTGCGCACCGGCGACGTGGTCGAGGTCGACGCGGCGGGGTTCGCGACGCTGGTCGACCGGGTCAAGGAGATGATCGTGGTCGGCGGGTTCAAGGTGTTCCCCTCTGTGGTCGAGGACCACCTGCGCACGATGCCCGCGATCGAGGACGTCGCGGTGGTCGGTCTGCCGCGCGAGGGTGGCTCGGACGAGGAGGTGCTGGCGGTCGTCGTACCGGCGGATGGGGCGGTGGCGCCGACCCTCGCCGAGCTCAGGGCCTATGCCGCCGACCGCCTCCCCGGCTACGCCGTACCGCGGCGGATCGACGTGGTCGACGAACTGCCCCGCTCGATGATCGGCAAGGTGCTGCGACGAGTCGCCCGTGAGGAGCACTTGGCGCGTCACACCGCCCGAGGCTGACGCCGCTCCTGGCCCCGCGTCGCCCGGTTTGCGTCATACCGATCGGGGTCGGGGCGCCACGGTTCGTATGACGCAAACGCGCCGACCCCTCAGCCCGGCCGGAACCGCCGCAACCGCAGGCTGTTCGAGACCACGAAGACCGAGGAGAACGCCATCGCGGCCCCGGCGAGCATCGGGTTGAGCAGGCCGGCGGCGGCCAACGGCAGGGCGGCGACGTTGTAGGCGAACGCCCAGAACAGGTTGCCCTTGATCGTCGAGAGCGTACGTCGCGACAGCCGGATCGCGTCGACCGCGACCAGCAGGTCGCCGCGGACCAGGGTCAGGTCGCTGGCCTCGATCGCCACGTCGGTGCCGGTTCCCATCGCCAGTCCGAGGTCGGCTTGGGCCAGCGCCGGCGCGTCGTTGACGCCGTCCCCGACCATCGCCACGACCCGTCCTTCGCGCTGCAGCCGTGCCACCACGTCGACCTTGTCGGCGGGCAGCACGTCGGCGATCACGTCGGCTTCGTCGATCCCGACCTCGGTGGCCACCGTGCGGGCCACGGCCGCGTTGTCGCCGGTGAGCAGGACCGGCCGGAGGCCGAGGTCGCGCAGCCCGCGGATCGCGGCGGCGGAGGTCTCCTTGATCGCATCGGCGACGACGATCACGCCGCGGGCCTTGCCGTCCCAACCGACGGCGACCGCGGTGCCACCGGCCGCCTGCGCCTCCTCGAAGGATCGCTGCAGCGCGGGGTCGAGCTGCTGTGACCACTCGGCCAGCAGGCGCGGACGCCCGACTAGGACAGCATGACTGACGCTCGGATCGGCGGTGTCGGTGACGACGCCCTGCACGCCCAGTCCCTCGAGGTTGGTGAAGCCTTCGACGGCGGGCAGCGCACCGGTCCGGTCGCGGGCCGCGTCGGCGATCGCACGGGCGATCGGGTGCTCGGAGGCATCCTCCAGCGCACCGGCCAGGCGCAGCACCTGCTCCGCGTCCTCGCCATCGGCGGGGATCACCTGGCCCAGCCTCATCTGCCCGGTGGTGACGGTGCCGGTCTTGTCCAGCACCACGGTGTCGACCGCGCGGGTGGACTCGAGCACCTCGGGGCCCTTGATCAGGATGCCCAGCTGCGCACCGCGTCCGGTGCCGACCATCAGCGCGGTCGGCGTGGCGAGGCCCAGTGCGCAGGGGCAGGCGATGATCAGCACCGACACCGCGGCGGTGAACGCGACCGCGACGCCGTTTCCGGTGCCGAGCCAGAAGCCGAGGGTGCCCGCCGAGAGCAGCAGCACGATCGGGACGAAGACGCCGGAGACGCGGTCGGCGAGGCGCTGCACCTGCGCCTTGCCGTTCTGTGCGTCTTCGACCAGCCGCGCCATCTGGGCGAGTTGGGTGTCGCCGCCGACCCGGGTGGCGCGGACCACGAGCCGTCCGCCGGCGTTGACGCAGCCGCCGACCACGTCCTCGCCCGGACCGACCTCGACCGGGACCGACTCCCCGGTCAGCATCGAGGCGTCGACCGCGGACGTGCCCTCCTCGACACTGCCGTCGGTCGCGATCTTCTCGCCAGGTCGTACGACGAAGCGATCCCCGACCGTGAGCCGCTCGATCGGGACACGGGTCTCGGTGACGCCGTCGGGTCCCAGGACAGCGACCTCCTTCGCGCCGAGCTCCAGCAGTGCGCGGAGCGCGGCGCCGGCGCGGCGTTTGGACCGTTGCTCGAAGTAGCGGCCCGCCAGGATGAAGGTGGTCACCCCGGCTGCGGCTTCGAGGTAGATGTTGCCACTGCCGTCGGTGCGCTCGACGGTGAGCTCGAACGGGTGGGTCATCCCGGGCACGCCCGCGGTGCCCCAGAAGAGGGCATAGACCGACCAGCCCAATGCGGCCAGGGTGCCGAGCGAGATCAGGGTGTCCATCGTGGTCGTACCGTGGCGCAGGTTCACCCAGGCGGCCTTGTGGAACGGCCACGCTCCCCACACCACGACCGGAGCGGCCAGGGTCAGCGAGAGCCACTGCCAGTACTCGAACTGCCAGGCCGGCACCATCGCCATCGCGATCACCGGCACGCTCAGCACCGCCGAGACCAGCAGGCGCTGACGTAGCGCGAGGAGGGTGTCGGGCTCGGCGGCGGCCGACGCATCCCCGCTCGGGGCCGACGTCGGCGGCGGGGGCAACGTGGCGCCGTACCCGGCCTGCTCGACGGTCGCGACGAGCTCCTCGGGCGCGAGCGCCTCGGGGAAGGTCACCTTCGCCTTCTCGGTCGCGTAGTTGACCGTCGCGGTGACGCCGTCCAGCTTGTTGAGCTTGCGTTCGATCCGGTTGGCGCAGGAGGCGCAGGTCATCCCGGTGATCGCGAGCTCGACGGAGTCCACCGGGACTCCGGTGTGCGACTGCGTGGTCATAGCGACTCCTCTCCGAGGGTCAGTGGTCGTGGTCGTCGGTGTGCTCGCCCGACTGGTCACCAGCGGAGCTCTCCGGGGAGGTGTCGAGGGTGAACGCCGCGGTCCGCACCTGTCCGTCGTGGCGGAAGTCGAGGTAGAGGTGGTAGCGGCCCTCGGAGGGAACCGACGCGTAGAAGGTGACCTCCGGCCCCGGCTCGGTGCTGCCGTCCCCGGGCTCCCCGTCGGGGTGGACGTGCAGGTAGGCGAGGTCGCCGGAGCGCAGCGCCACCAGGTGTCCGTAGGCACCCAGGTAGGGCTGCAGATCCGTGACCGGTACGCCGTCGCGGGTCACCGTCGCGGTCAGCTCGGCGTCGCTGCCGGGCGTCAGGTCACCGGCGAGGGTGACCTCGTAGTCGCCCACCGTCGCGGTGCTGACGCTTGCGGTCTCCTCGGCGGGGTCGAAGTCACCGGGGACGGCGAGGTCGGCACCGAGGGTGAGCGGTTCCCCGCCGGTGGCGGTGAAGTCGGCGAAGGTCCGCCAACTGCCGGGGGTCAGGTCCAGCTCGGTCGTCCAGGCGCCGGTCCGCTCGTCCAGGGTCGGATGAACGTGCTGGAACCCGGTGCCGTCGCGTCGTACGGCGATCAGGTGGAGCCGCTTGCCGTGTGCCACGTCGTAGCGGGTGACCGGGGCGCCGTCGGGGCCGGTGATGGTGAAGGAGAGGGGACGATCGGCGCCGGGACGGGTCTCGGTGCGGTCGAGCACCAAGGTGTAGCCGTCCTCGGAGACCTGGAGTCCGCCGGGCACCTCCTGGTCGGCGGCCGTGGGCTCCGCGTGGGAGTCGCCGTGTCCCCCCTCGCCGTCTCGGTCCCCGTCACCGGCGTGGGCGTCATCGTGGCTCGGCGTCGCGGTGGCGTCCTCGATCGGACCGATCGCGCGGCCGACGACGAACGTGACGCCGAAGGCCACCGCGAGTGCGGCGATGAAGCCGAGGAGTCTCAGCGGGGTGCTCATGACGTTCAGGCCAGCTGGTAGCCGGCTTCCTCGACGGCGGCCTTGACCGCGGCGGCGTCGAGGGGAGCGGCGCTGGTGATGGTGACGGCACCGGTGGGCAGGTCGACCTCGACGTTCTCCACGCCGGCGATCTCCTGCACCTCCTCGGTGACGGAGGCGACGCAGTGGCCGCAGGTCATCCCGGTGACGGTGTAGGTGGCGATCTCGCTCATGGTCGTGGTCCTCTCGGTGATCTGATGGGTGTTGGCTGAGTGCTGACGCAGGAACGGATGGCTCAAGAACGAACGAGGCGCGCGATCGCGTCGGAGGCTTCCTTGAGCTTGATCTGGGCCTCGTCACCGCCCTCGTGCACCGCGTTCACCACGCAGTGCGCGATGTGCTCGTCGAGCAGGCCGAGCGCGACCGCCTCGAGCGCCTTCGTCATCGCCGACACCTGGGTGAGGATGTCGATGCAGTACTTCTCCTCCTCGACCATCCGCTGCAGGCCGCGGGCCTGGCCCTCGATCCGCTTCAGCCGCTTGAGGTAGTCGCCCTTGGTGTTGTTGGCGATGTAGCTGTGCTGGTGGTGGCTGGTCTCGTCGGCCATCGGCGCATCCTTCGATCGGGGCTGGTGCACAGGACAACACCATACCCCCCTACCGTATTCCGTCAAGCCGCGGAAAGCCCGGACACCTCAGGTGCGGTGTCCGGGCTCCGGTCGGCGCTCAGCGTCGATCCAAGTTCAGCCTGGAGTCACGTGCTGTGTGGATTCAGCGCCGGAACGTCACCGGCTGCTCGGGCGTCTGGTCGGCCGGTGCCGCGATGGGCGTCGACGGAGAGATGGACGTCGACGCCGACCCGGGTCATGCCGCGCCCACCTGACGGCCGGCGAAGGCGGCGATCCGGGTATAGGCGTCAGCGTCCTCCGGCGCCGGCTGCGCGGGATCGAAGGCATCACCGCGCCGGTCGTCGGTCAGGTTCGCGGACATGAAGGCGGCACCACGCTCGGCAACCTGTGGGTCCAACCTCTCGGTGCTCCGACCGATCGCCATCGCCAAGTCCCACGAGTGCACTGCGTACTCCGCGAGCAGCATGTCGGCCGGGCCGGCCGCCTCTCCGGCGTCCGCACGAGCCTCGAGGAGGTCGGCAGCCGCGGTGGCGAAGGTCTCGGCGAGGTCACCGTCGACCACGGGCGGCGGTGCGGACCAGTCGACCTGCTCCCCCCGCGCGGACCGGAGGAAGGTCAGCGTGCTGGCGACGACGTGCTCGCTCAACTGCTCCGCCGACCAGTCGCTGCACGGCGTGGCGGCGTCCGGCTGCCGCGCAGCGTCGCGGATCAGGGTCTCCATTTGGTCCAAGGCGGTCTTCAGGACGGCGTCATCGCTCATGGCGAACAACGTAGGACGCGCCGCCGACAGAAGGAATCCTGCCCGCAGACGCCAGGTGATCGAGGTCGGTACCGTCGGAGACGACCAGCACCCGACGAAGGAGCACCCGTGGACCTCTTCGAGATCGACCAGACCCAGCGCCTGCGCCGCGAGGAGGCCGCCGCCAAGCTCCGCGAGCTGGCCGACGCGCTGGCTCGGCACAACTCCGTCCAGTTCGAACGCAACGGCCACCGGATCACCGTCGACGTACCCGACGAGGTGGAGCTCAAGGTCGAGGTGGAGCTCGGTGAGGAGAACGAGCTGGAGATCGAGCTGACCTGGTGACCTCCTGACAGTCACCCGAAGAGCCGGCTGGCGGCGTCGGCGGCGAGCAGGAACCCGATGATCCCGATCGCCCACCAGACGGCGCCGGCGGTGCGCTGGCCGATCCAGTCCGAGACCCGCTGGAGCAACGGCGAGATCCGGTCGTGCAGGGCGATGCGCAGCCCGAGGAGCACCAGCGCTGGCAGGGTCATCACCACGACGTAACCGGCCAGCGTCGCCACCTGGCCGGCGATGGTGAGGTCGCTGGTGCTGATCAGGGCGACGGCACCCAGGTAGGGCAACATGCCCGCCGCCTCGATCAGTCCGGCGACCAGTGCGATGCCGATGACCGTCGCCCACTGGGCGTCGGCGGCCGCCACGGTGTCGACCCAGCGGCGAGCCCGGCTCGGCGTGCCGTCGGCCGCACGCTGCTCGGCAGCCCGTTTGGCCCACGGGGTGTCCGGCCAGAAGCTGCCGACCAGCAGGCAGACGCCGACCACCAGTTGGATCACATCGACCGTGCGGCTCTCGTCCAGTCGCGTGCCGATGTCACTCAGCAGGTCGGCCGCGCCGAGCAGCACGAGGCCGAGCAGGAGGTAGAAGGTCCCGATCGTCGCGAGGTAGACCACCACCCGGGAGGCCCGCACCCGGGGATGGGTGAGCATCAGCAGTGGGAGGACCAGGGTACCGACGCTGGTGCTGTCGATCAGCGCGAGGCCGACCAGACCGAGCAGTGCCGCGATCGTCATGTCTTCTTCAGCCTCGATGGGTGCTGGGTGGTACGACGTACTGAGGACGGAGCGGTGCCATTCATAGCAGCCCTCCGGCACCACGTCTTCTCGGTCCCGCCCGCGGGTGGATCCGGCGTCAGCTTCCCTTGACCGTCGCTGCCACGATGAACCGCATGGACTCGATGAGGGCAGCGGTTCTGACCGAGCACGGTGGGCCGGAGGCGCTTCGGCTGCGCACGGACTGGCCCCGCCCGGAGCCTGCCGCAGGTGAGGTGCTGGTGCGGGTCACCGCCGCGGCGGTCAACAACACCGACATCTGGACCCGCGAGGGTGCCTACGGCCTCCCCGGCGACCCCGATGCGAAGGCCGGATGGCGAGGGCCGATTGCCTTCCCGCGGGTGCAGGGAGGTGACATCGCCGGTGTGGTGGCGGGCGTGGGTCGCGGTGTCGACGAGACGCGGATCGGTGAGCGGGTCCTGGTCGATCCGGCGCTCTACCGGGATGAAACGCCCGATGCTCCGCCGGTCGGACTCTTGGGGAGCGAAGCCGATGGTGGATTCGCCGATTACGTGACGGTGCAGGCGGCACGCGCCCACGACGTCTCCGGGTCGCCGCTCTCCGATGCCCAACTGGCGGCGCTCCCCGTGTCCTACGGCACGGCGCTCGGCATGCTCGAACGCGCCGACATCGGTGCGGGCGAGATGATCGTGGTCACCGGCGCGTCAGGTGGCGTCGGGCTCGCGCTGGTCCAGCTCGCTGCGGCCCGTGGCGCCCAGGTCATCGCGATCACGAGCGGCGCGAAGGCGGACGACGTACGCGCGGCTGGTGCCGCACACACTGTCGACCGTGCTGCCGAGGACGTGCTGGGGGAGATCCGCCGATGCAGTCAGCGCGAGGTCGATGCGGTCGCCGACGTGGCGGGCGGTCCTTTGGTCGCGCAGCTCATGCCCTGGGTCCGCGACGGAGGCCGGTGGGTCATCGCCGGGGCGGTCGCCGGGCCGGTCGTGGACTTCGACCTGCGTCGCCTCTACCTGCACAACATCAGCCTGATCGGGTCCTCCATGCACACCCGCCGCCACTTCGACGTGCTGGTCGACGCCGCTCGGGCAGGGTCGGTCCGTCCGGTGGTCGCGGCCTCGTTCCCCCTCGAGGATCTGGCCGCGGCCCAGGCCGAGTTCCGACGCGGGCAGCACGTCGGGAAGATCGTCGTCACCCTCTCGGGAGGTACGTCGGGAGCGTGACCATCACCCGGTCGCGCGCGAGGCGGCGAAGGGCGCGTCTGGCCAGTCGAACCGTGCCGTCAGTCACTGGCCGGCCCACCTGTCATCCACAGCCTGACCTGCGGAGATGGTCCTCCACAGAGGGTCGGAGACTGGTAGAACAGCAGTTCGAATGAGCGTAGAATCAGGGCTACCGAATCGCTCCTCGGAAGGCCCCGTTTCATGTCGATCCTCGGTACTCGCACCGACCGCATCACCACCGCTGTGCTGCAGTCGCGTGCG